>DIYN01000044.1 GCA_002429065.1 Verrucomicrobia bacterium UBA6053
GGGACTGCCGGGAAGGTGATGGGGGTCCGGGGGGGAGATCACCTTGCGGGTAGGCCGGGGCCGGAGGGGGCAAAGCAGGCCTCTGTGACAGGTTGAGGGAGGGACGACCGGCCTGGCGCAGGGCCTGCGGGATTCAGGGAGAGATTCAAAGCAACCAAAAGTATCAATGAAATTGTACTCTAACCCTAATCCCGTGTCATTTATCTGGAAAAACTAATTTTACTAATCTGTTCACCCACCTCGAAGCAACTCGTTCAACGAAAAATGCAGCTAAAAACAATGATACGACGGTGAGCCCTGTTTTAGCCCCCCAATGCAGCGAAGTCTTCGCCCATAGCGGCCAAATCAAGGCGCCAGCAATAAGGACAAGAAAAAAGGTATTACCTAAGAAGTATTTCATCAGCTACCTCATCACAATGATACAGGGTCTCTAAACACTCGTGTTCTTGGTGGTAACCAAGGCGTAACACTTGGTTGCGTCGTCCTGAACGGGATTCGAATATTTGCGCCTTTTCCACCGAGTCCCCATCCCGCGTAAGGAGTGTTTTTTAAGAACGGACCTGGTCTTGGTGTTGTTCCAGAATAGACGCCTGGCCCCCAAACGCCCGTACTTGATGGGTTGATCACTCCTTCACCCAATATTCCTCTAGCACCTTTCTGAGTCGTGAAGTGAAAAAGATAACCGTCAGCATTCCCAGCGTTGAAGCTCCTAATTTGCCGAAAGGCTTCGCTACGGCTCAACCCTTGCCGTTGGAGTGCCTGAACTTCTAACCGTGTATTGCCGAAGAAGCTTGCAGGTGTACTCTTTGAGGCCGAGCCTCCAAATCTCAAGTATGCATTCTGAACAGTCGGGCCAAAGGTCGAGCTTAATTGAGATACACCTGCTCGAGAGAGCCCCGTTATTGCTGAAAGATGTAAGTAGGCAGAGCCATAACCAGATGCGGCATCAAAGCTTTTTGAAACGACTTCATCAGAAGTCAGTTCACGCGTGCCTCCAATTTGAAAACTGCCACTTTCATCAAATTGAAACGAAAAGGTTTCCTTACTACGTGCTTCTACATAATTTACAGTGGCTGGCCCCACAAACTCCCAAGCAATAAACGACAGATTGTATTTAAAATCATTGCCGTGATACAGCTCATAGAGTTCCTGGTGAATGGTATCCGTTTTTAGATCGAATAAACGTTTTCCCAGCTCCTGTTTGAGCGAGGTTTCGTTCGTGATCGAATCCCATTTTTCAAACATGTTCACCCGCCAATGCGGGTAACGAAGTTGAGCCCCTACGAACGCAGGCTGCCAGTCATACTGAGATTCTCTGGGCTTCCTGGAATTCAAGTAACCAACAAAATAGGGTTTGACGCTGTCGATGAGTCCAATGAGCGTCACAAGTTCCTGATCCGCACCATCGAACAACCCGAGGACATCGATTCCATTAATCGGATCATTATTCGCATACGCAAAAAGGTTCAGTCCTCCCGCTTCCCCGATGGGATCACGACTTAACCATTGCTTAGTCCGGGGATCATAGTGTCTGTATCCGAAGTAGTAGGTTTCGGTTTCATCCAGATAGGCCCCGGCAAAGCGGAACGGACAGTGGTGGGCCCGTGCGCCCCGGACGGACAGGCTCTCCCCGAACTCGCTGTAGCGGTATCCCGCCACCTCATCGCCTGTTTCCACATCCACCAGCCCCACCACATCCAGTCGGTGGTTGTAGACCGGGGCGCTGAGCTGGGGACCGCCATACTTCGGCTGGTGAAGAATCAGTGCCAGTTGGCCGGTGGCCCCGATACCGGGGTTGCGGACTCCGTCCGGCCCGGCTCCCCAGATGTAGGAGTTGGTGTAAGAGGGATTGCCCTGCGCGTCCAGCACCTCTTCCACAATGGGCAGCCAGCCCTGGTACACGAACCGGTGCGTCCGGAGCGGGGCCCCGTCGAAGAACACCCGTTTTTCCACCCGGCGGCCGGCTCCATCGTATTCGTTTTCGATGGAGTACGGGCCGACTCGCTCCTGCAGGGTTTTGAGCTGATCCGCCGCATCCCAGCCGAGGTCAAAGAGGGCGTTCTGCTCCAGTCGCATCGCGTCGTCATAGACCAGCGTTTCCTGCTGCGGGGCGAATACATAGGTCCCCGCAACTTTGGCCACCGCCTGCCCTCCTTCGTAGGCTCCCGGACGGGTGCCCACCACGTTCCAGAAGAGCACCACCGTGGCGTTGGTATTGACCAGGGCGGGTACGTTGCTCTGATTGAAGGTGAAGTCTAAATCGGGTGGGTTCGCGGTGTGGACCTCATTGGTACCTATGAGGACTTTGACCACCGCGTTGGTGTGAAAGCTTCCCACCACCTGCAGTTCCCGCTTATTCTCCTTTCTGGTAAGCGCCCCGCTTCCCGCCGGATCCGCCTTCATTTCCAAAACGGCCGCATTAAGAGCCTCCTGTTCCGGCTCTCCCTTGTTATCAAAGTTCCAGGTTCGAGTATCAGCACCGGTGATGGCGGAAGCGAGTGATCCATTGACGGCATCATAGCCATAGGTGGTGGTGGTGCCGTTGGTGGTGAGCTCATGCACACGGCCCATGGCATCCCAGGTCCAGCTCTGCGCCAGTCCGGGGGCGGTGATCTGGTTCACCCCCTGATCCAACCCTGAGAGGGAAGCCAATACGGGGAAAAACCAGCCCGCATGGGTGATCAAAAGGGTCACCAGCAATCGAATTTTTCCACTCACATTTTTAGGCTAGCAATCCACGTTGAGCCGTCAAGGCTCTGAAGCACCTTACCTGAATACGCTTCAAACTCACCCTTCTACCCATACTGATAACCCACACCAACTTCAGTCTCAATTTCCGTAATCCCCATTGTTTCGAGTGTATTCATCTCGGAAGGACGAGCTAAATACTCCCTCAAATAATTAGCGCAATGATCAGATGACAAATCAATTACGACCTTCATCAGTTCATCCATTTCAACACCAAGCCGATTTGCAACATGCTCAATCAAAACTAACCGAAAAATATTTTCGCGAGCGTCATAACGGAAGTCTTCTATTGAATGTGCGACCAGAGCTAAGAACAAACATGCTTTATCTCCCGTACGTGCAGCAATAGTGGCAAATCGATCACTGAATCCTACTAACAACAGCCGGGTATCATCGTCGACAGCTTGCCTAAGCCTCTCACGATCTTCTGGAGAACATTTGATATAGTAACCGCCTAGCTGGGAAAATAAATGATCGACCTTGCTGGGTAATCCGTCACCGTATCCTCTCCGAATAAATTTTCGCAATTCGTCAATTATAGAAAAAGCATTCATTATTTCATCTACTCCCAGGGGGAATTGCCCAACCGTCCTTAATCCTATATCCAGCCTCCTTTAATTGATTCAGTTCCCTTCGGAAAATCGTATCTGGAAAAAGGGAGCCAGGAGGATTAATTAGCATAGATCTATTTACAGGGCTAACCAGTTTGAATGGAAGTCCTGAATCTATTCCACCTTGAATCCAAGCATCATTTACTTTTGCAGACCAACCACTTGGCAAGTTTAATCGCTGGAAGCCTAAAAGTTCTGCTGCTTCAGTGTCCGGCAACCTACCAATAACAAGTGTTTTTTTTGCTTGGCTAGACTCCTGATAAACCTTCCAAGCCGTTTCTGCCTCTGCAAGACTCTTGAATTGTCCAGTTGTAGCCTTTTGGAAATCCTTCCAGCTTCCAAGAGCTCTCCTTGTTCGAGCATCTGGAATGACGCGAGTCCACTTTCTTACCCCCGTCAGGAGGTCATTTAACAGTGAAAAACTTTTCCTCCTTACAAACCACCCGCTAGCAAACAAATCATCAATACCCATCACCCAGTGTCCGGTTGTCATGCTGGCATTCACCATTAACTCTTCGGGATGCCATCCTGTAAATTCTAGAATAGCCCGATCAATATAGTCCATGTGATAGAACGCACTCTGCAAGGCCCAAGCAGCTTGATACCCGTATTCTCCCCAGAACACACTCGCTGTTGACCTTTCCGAGTACGGGCTAATTGGCCTCTGCATGTCAATGTTTCGGTTCATCCATTTATACCGAAGACCTGACTCTACTCCTCCCGTATTTGGCGAGGCCACTATAGCATCCTCGAGTGCCTTGAAGTAAACGACCCCACCTCCATATTCTTCGTCCAGCAACACCCAGTCAGATGTTAGCACCTTTGAAGATGCCCGACCTGCAGGGACGACTCGACCAAGCCTAGTACCGATTGGGATTTTGAGATTTACATCCCCTTCCGTATGCCAGAACACTCTCGAATTCACACTCCCAGGCATTCTTTGAGAGGAAGCCACATCCAACCCGAGAACATCGATCCCGTTAATGGGGTCATTATTCGCATACGCGAACAGGTTTAACCCTCCTGCTTCTCCAATGGGATCACGGGTTAACCATTGCTTGGTTCTTGGATCGTAGTGTCTGTATCCGAAGTAATAGGTCCTGGTCTCCTCATCCAGATACGCACCGGCAAAGCGGAAGGGACAGTGATCCACTCTGGCCCCGGTAGCTCTCCGGGTTTTACCGAAGGGCGTGTAGTCATACTCTGCTACAACATTTCCGGTCTCCACATCCACCAATCCCACCACATCCAGGCGGTGGTTGTAGACGGGGGCGCTGAGTTCAGGTTCCCCGTATTTGGGCTGGTGAATGATCAGTGCGAGCTGGCCGGTGGCGCCGATGCCGGGGGTCCTAACTCCATTGGGGCCTGGGCCCCATACGTAGCTGTTACGGTATTCGGGGTTGCCCCATCGGTCTGTGACCTCCTCCACGATGGGCAGCCATCCCTGGTATAGATAACGGTGTGTTCGAATAAGGCTCCCATTTTCGTACACCTTTTTGGCTACCCGGCGCTGGGAACCGTCGTACACATGCTCGGTGCTTGTGGGCCCATGGCGCTGCTCCAGGCGAAGGGGCTGGTCGGCACCGTCCCAGTCATAGTTCAGGAATGCGTCCGACGCCCGGCGGGTGCTGATGTCGTAAGTAATGCTTTCCCGGGCCGGAGCGAACAGCTGTTCTCCCGCTACTTTGGCCACCGCTTTGCCCCCTTCATACACCGGGCCTCCGGGTTCCTGCAGCCGGGTGCTGACCACTTTGTTTGAGTCCGGCAATGAGGCCAGTAATGGAAGAAACCACCCCATCAAGGCCAGCAACATCATCACCGGAAATCGAATCTTATTGCTCATGGGTTTAAGGTAGCAAGCCGCTTGTATGAGGCAAAATCCTTGCAGGTCAGACACCAACAGCAATGCCTTATACAAAGATCTTAAGTTGGATCTTCATCAAAAAGACCGATTTCTACACATCGGATTTCAAAACCTTCATCTCGAAGAAGGATAAAATCCCCATCCTGCGCAAACGAAGGTTTCGTGAAAATCTTAAAAGTTGGTACTTTAATTATATCACAAAAGACACACACCAAAAATCGAACCTCATTTTCCCGTTCAATTTTAAACGTCAAACGGTCATGGGAAGGAGTAAAGCCCCAAAGACGGACTTTAGATCCAGTTAAAAATATTGCTAGCTCAGTATTCATAAGCCTGGTGCAGGAACAACTTTCCCACCTTCCCCATAGAAGGTTGCCTTCTTAAGCAGAGTGGGCTCAGTCAAAATTTGATACAGTTCCCAGTTAGTTATGTTCTTTTCAGAAAAAATAGGATTCTTCAAAAATCCTCTGAATGTGTCCATATCAAACTGATCCAAATTGAAATGAAGATTATCCGCTTTCCCCATGGCCTTCGTAATAT
This sequence comes from Verrucomicrobia bacterium UBA6053, assembly GCA_002429065.1. Lineage (GTDB taxonomy): Bacteria > Verrucomicrobiota > Kiritimatiellia > SS1-B-03-39 > UBA6053 > UBA6053. The sequence continues at coordinate 5,764 of DIYN01000044.1, forward strand.
TACCTTGTAGTTTTTCCATCGAACCAGGCCACCATCCCCCATAAATATCTCCATAATTTTTTGCCTCAACATACTTGGAAAAATTCTTTAACAAGAACGGAGATCCTGTTTCTCCATGTCGTGCCAAACCCAATGCCATATCATATCCTGCACCTCCTGTATGTGATGTGAGAGGAAAACTCCGCTGAACAGATCGTAAGTTCGGGATTTCAATGTATCCAGCTTTTGACGCAGCAGATCCAAAGGCAGCACCACCACCCCAGCCGCTGTATTCTTCAATAACCTCCTGCCCAATCCATCTACCGAACTCGCCGAACCTGCCCGACAAGCCATGCAACTGAGCTCCTGCGGCTTGCCAGTTTCTGGAAAAGGCCTCTTTCACCGCATAGCCCATAGAGCTTATCCAATACACACCCTCTGTTTTCGCTGCTACCGCTCCGGCTTTTATGGTTGGACCCGCTACCGCCGCGCCTCCAATACCATAAGCAGTTGCCGTAAATGCGGTTCCTCCAAGTCCTATCGAACCCCTTTCCACCGTACGCATGGTGTGATGCATTCTAAACACATCAGGATGAGGTGACCTGCTGCGGATCATGGTTGCATGGGCTGGCATCATTGCCATCAGCGGATCTTTTGTTCCTCCCGCATTTTGCCTTGCGTACTGCCAGGCAAGGTCACGCATGATTTCATCGGCGCGGTCATGGTTACCGAACTTGCGATGGAACCAGGCGCGAGTTCTAAACGTCCATGCAGGCGAATCCCAAATTGCCAGCCCGAGGACGTCGATGTTGTTAATCGGATCATTGTTGCAATACGCAAACAGGTTCAGTCCTCCCGCTTCCCCGATGGGATCACGACTTAACCATTGCTTAGTCCGGGGATCATAGTGTCTGTATCCGAAGTAATACGTCTGCGTTTCATCCTGATATGCTCCCGCAAATCGGAAGGGGCAGTACCAGGCTCGGTTACCCGTGACACTTACGCTCTCGCCAAACTCGGTATACCTGAAACTCGCAACCTCATTGCCGGTTTTCACATCTACCAGCCCCACAATATCAAGGCGGTGGTTGTAGATGGGTGCACTAACCTCGATCCCCCCAAACTTTGGCTTGTGGATGATCAAGGCCAGTTGGCCTGTCGCTCCAATCGCGGGGTTTCGAACACCATCCGGACCAGCCCCCCACACATAACTGTTCGTATAAAATGGATTTCCCTGGGAATCCAACACTTCCTCAACAACCGGAAGCCAGTCTTGATACACGAACCGGTGGGTTCTGAATAAAGTGCCATCGAGAAATACTCGTTTCTCAACCCTCCGTCTTGAACCGTCATACACGTTTTCAATCGAAAACGGGCCTGCAAGCTCCTGAAGGCTCAGCAATTGGTCGGCAGCATCCCAGCTTAGTCCCATCCGACCATCCAACTGGAGGCGCATCGCGTCATCATACACAAGTTGCTCATTCTGAGGCGCAAACACATAGGTGCCAGACACTTTAGACACCGCTTTCCCTCCCTCGTAGCTTGCACCCAGTCTTTCCCCGACCACACTCCAGGAAATCGCAACGGTGGCGTTGGAGTTTACCAATGCCGGCACATTGTTCTGATCGAACGTGAAATTTAACGTTGGAGGAGTTGCATTATGCACCACATTGGTCCCTAACAACACCTCTACCGTCGAATCCGGATGATAGCTTCCAACCAGACGTAGTTCCCGTTTGTTATCTTTGCTTTTTAGAGCACCACTTCCTGCCGGATCTGCAAGCCGCGCAAAGATCCCTTCCTGAACCTGTTCCCCACTGTTATTAAAGTTCCAGGTACGAACATTCCCTCCCGTGGTCGCAGACGCCAGGGACCCATTGATGGAATGGTATTCATACGTAGTTTCTTCCGTATTGGTCGTCACCTTATGCTTGCGACCCATGTCATCCAGCTCCCAACTTTCGGTAAAGGTTGGTGCTGTAATCGAGTTTACTCGTCCTTGAGGCCCACGCCCGCGAATATAATTTGTGACTTCTGCCCCATGGGTATAGGTAAGAATATCGGCCATCCCCCCCTGTCCTTGATACCCAATCGTGACGGTCTCATTACCCGGCAGGGTGACAATGATTTGCTCAAGCTGCGAGCTATCTCCCCGGTACGTGTGCGTAGCAGAGTAAAGAGGCGCTCCATTCTTCGTTACATAAAACTGATGAAAACGCCCTCGTGTATCCGCATCCTCATCCAACTTGAACCCGTCCAATATTCCCGACGTCCATTCTTTGGTGTCTTGTGTCCATTTATCGTTGTCATACACCACCGAATAGGTTCCAGAAGCATCCGTTGCTTTCGTCACGCGCCCCAACATATCATCCTGAAGCACCTCATACTTGGTAACGCCATCCACCTTCCAACGCCCTACTTCTCCATGTGAGGTATACGCCCAGCTTTGGGTGCCCACATCCGTCGTTTCCGAGAGCAAACGTCCTGCCCCGTCATACCCCAGGTCAACAAAGTCCCCGTTTGCATGGATCTTGGAATACAGCAACCCTGCTGGATTGATCCACTCTTCCCGAACGTTTCCACCTCCTACTTGAAGCGTCTTCTTCCAACCTCCCGCGGCATTCCAGGTGAGTCCTCCATTGTGAGGCATCCCTCCTTTCCCGCCTACATTGAAGGTCTCCGTCGTGGGATTTATGGAGACAACGGGCCCATCAGGATCTCCATAATCCGTGGTATGGGTAGACGAACCATCAGGTTGATAGGCATGATCATAGCTTGACGTGATGCCTGCATTGTCGGTGAGCTCTGGCTCCGCAAACGCTTCATCAAAGGTCGTGGTCCGGATGAGAGGGCCGGTTTGCTCCAGGACTTCTTGCGGAATCCCCAAAATATCGACCGTCGTTTTGCGCTTCGAAATCGGGAACGTCTCATCGTTCGACGTATCCTGCAGGATGGTCTCCGTAGGGGTTGAGTCGACGACCACGCGATGATTGAATAAAAGTTGCTGATGTCCACTGGCGATGGTTTTGAACTGGAATTCATCGGTGGTGCGGGTTCCTGTTTTTTGGGAGTAACTTCGTGTCAGGGCATCTGCCTCTGTCCGGCTGAGTACCTTTTTCGTCGTTGCATTGAGGTACACTTCTTCCGTGACCACCCATGCATTATTCAGGATTTCATATTGGGTCTCGAGAACCGTATCGACACCGGGAGTAATCTCTTGATCAGCGTTTAGATTCAATGCTTCTCGATAGGGACGTGAATAGGGATCATATTCGATCAAAATATCCGGAGTCACGGGCTGGTCGATTTGAATTAAACGGCCTTTGGAATCATATACATAATCCGTGGATTGCCATACCAGTGTCGTCTGTGATGGGTCCGGCCGTTGCTCACGGTGCACACGCCCAAGACCATCAACATATGTCCGAGAAACGAGTTGTTTCCCACTCGTAGCCAAACCTATCTGAAGAATCGCGACATCGATGCGTAGGCAAGGGATGCCGTTTAAGATTTCATGCTCTACAGTGGTTTCCTGTCCGGGGCCCGTTTTCGACCGGATGATGGATTTCAGGGTCTCTTCATGAAACGAGGACGTTGTACCTGCATGAGTACGCGTATTGTCTGAGGTTCCGCTCCATTCCGTACCGTTCCAGGCCGTCGTCCCAGTTTGAGGCTGAAGGCCGGTAAATCCGGAATCTGTAGGATCGCCAAAGCCATTCCAGGAACGGGTAGAGGTTAAGGTCTTGTTATTCGCAGTTGCACTGACCGAAAAACTGTTCCCATTGGGATTACGTGTCGTTTCAAGTGCCGTATGCAGATTTTTGACAGTGGTCATCCTCCCGGCTTCATCCCGAAGCAACACCTCGGCATGGGAGAATTCATCTTCGTAGGTATGAAGCTCTCCTGCATCGTTCCGCTGAATGGTGGTATTGACTGTCGTGACGTGGTTGGTCGTAGTGGTGGGGCCATGCCAGGACATGGCGGTAACACTCCGGTTCAGCACGGTACGCTGCTGAGTGTTCAACAATTCCGTGATCTGCTGCTCTTCGGTATACCCGAATTCGTTTACCGTTCGTTCTGAGCGGGTTTCATATGTTCCGTCCAATGAGCCATATGCCTGTATCGCCTTCACTCCTGTCCCCACCCTGGAAACGTGGTTGGTGGTACGAAGGCCATTTACATGATCAATGGTTTTCAGACTGTAAGGAAATTCCTCAGGTGCTGCATTGACGGGGTCAAGGAGTTCCACCCCCATGGAATCATAGATTTTTGTCCCCGTGGTCGTCGTCGTGGCGAATTCAAGGAGGTTCGAATAAACAGTTTGTGTGGTGACAAGAGGATCTCCATTGAACTCATCTGTTCGACTCCAGTTGTTGTCCGTTAGGGTCCAGGTGCTCTCATAAGGGCCTCGGCTCAAGCTTTCTATCCTGCCGGTGATGGTTCGGGTCTGCGTATAGGAGCCTGGGCCATCCCAGGTTTCCGTCGTGACCAGGTCACCGGTGATCGTCCGATCCAGCGTCCGGTCCGGGGCCATGGCAGGATCTTCTATATCCTGTAGAACGTATCTTCGGATAGATGCACGGCTTCCCCACCGAGGAATATAGGAAATGGCGTATTTCGCTTTCTGAGTTTTCACTCCATTTTGAAATTGCTCTACTTGGAAAGGCTCTGTTTCTCCAGTATAGCTGTAGGTTCGTTCCAGCAGGCGATTTTGAGTTGAATCCTCTACCCAGACGGATTTGTGGTTGGGCCATTCCTGAATAAACAAACTTCGTGAAATAGCCCCCATGGTGTAGGTAATGTTGACCTGATCACGGGTACTTCCCTGTTGCGTTGGCTGACTATACTGGAACATCCAGGTTCTGTCAGGGCTGACGCCATCAAGAGCGGTCTGAATGACTTCGCATTGTTCCAGGGCCCAGTTGGTCGTGATGACGGTTTCATACTGCCAGCCGGTTACCGTTAATTGCTCAATATCATTCCCTTCTGTATCTGTCCCGATGAGTGCAGCATCAAACTCGTATTCAGAACGTATCCCTTCAAAAACCGGTTGCACCAATCCTGCGTGAAAGCGCCAGTCAATACGTCCCTGATTTCCCCGAGTATTGAGCCCCCCTCCCAGTGCTAGCGTGTAAATCCATTCGTCACCCAGCCGGACAATCTCAGTCCCACCTCCAATGGATTTCAAATTCCAATCTTCGAAAAAGCTGTCCGGAATGGTATGGGTGAACGAGGGTACAAAAATGGAAACAGCCTGAGCGGATGCCCTCAACGGGGTTGACCCTAATTGCAACTCCGCACTGTCAGTAGACCTTCGCAGGAAGACCAGGTTCTGACCTGTGTCGATACGTGGCGGGACATCCCCCAAGCTTCGTGTTGTGGAGGTTCCTGTGGATTCCCAAGCTGGTCCAAAAACGAAGGGATCCGGGAGGACATCTCCATGAGTATAGGATCCTTTGAATTCTCGTTTTCCTTCATCGAGAGGAGGAAGATCCGCAAATAAGCGCCAAGGGTCGTTGCGTTCCTCTAAGACAAAAAATTCACCGGAAACACCTCCCGTGCTGATCCAGTTTTCGCCGGTCACAAAGGCCTGAACATATCCCATTGAATAGCTGTCAGTATCCGTAGTGGTGGGGAACGTGGTCGAAGGGCTTCCAACGTAGAATTCAATCAACGCACCTGGAGTTGAGGTGTCCCCATAAGAGCCTCCGTCGATCAGGAGTTGTCTCCCAAAGGAGGTAAATTCTTTTGTTATGTTGAAATAATCACATCCGTAAGGTCCCATTTGATCACAGGTCCATTCCAAGGGGAGAGATAACCATGCCGGATCAAAGAGGAAGCCCGCGAGGAACCCATCGGGATCGGATTCGATTGTGACTTGAATCCCATCTTGATCGTACTTGAGGTAATGAAGAAAATGTTCTGCGGCCCATTCTAATTTTTCCCCATCAGTGGAAGGAGGATTCATGAAAGGGTCCTGTGGGTCTTCCGGAACACTTGGGGCACTCAAATCAGCCCGCACGTCAAACTTGACTGTTAGTTTGAGATATCCACCGTCCAGGAAGAGATTGTTGTTCAGCGGCCAGGTCGCGTAATCAGGAAACTCCCTCTGGGATTCCCATCCTAAATTCCAATCACTATCCTGTTCCTGGTAGTTATGGAACCGAACCTCAGGCCATTCCACATAGTTCAGATGTCGTAGCCGCTCCATGAACAGTAAGAGTTTCTGAGCATAATTTTCGGGAGTAAAATATCCTACGCTCGGCAGACTATCAGGAGTGAAAAACGTGTCGCGGCTGGGGTTTGCCGGAATGTCTGGAGTCTCATAAAGCAATGAAAACAACGCGATCGGTTCATCATAATCTCCAACCGAAGGATCACCGGCCAGGCTGCTTGAGAAGATGAGATCCGGATCATCCCGGTCTGATTGCTTCACCGCATCGACATTGAGGAATTGAAGTTTGAGTTGGTCAAACTCCTTTGAGGCCATGTTCAAAACGGCCAGTTGCTCTTCGAAGGTGATCGAACTATCCGCTGTCAGGTCTCCATCTGCGGGAAAGGCTGCAAGCCCATTCCCCCAATCAAAAGGTTCGATCAGTGGGATGTTCGCATTCTCAATCGTGTCTTGGATGTCTTGTAGGGCCACATCCTGAATGAAAATAAAATCGCCTGTATTCAAGTATTTACGTGCCTGTAGGATTTGGGCTCTCTGAATGTAGTTTCGCTGAACGAGCAGCATTTGCCTTTCCTGCAGCACTCTCAGGATCAATTCCGGCGTCAAATCTTGCGCCAGCAGGCATGGGGCAATTCCCACACAAATCAGACTCCATATGACCCTCATACCCTTCATCGTCTCACCTCCACATTCAATTCCACATCCGGATGATCCTGCCATTGGGGATCAGTTCCCATTTGAATTTCATCTCCGTCCTTACGTCCGTCTGCATCAGAATCAGCGATGGTCGGATTGGTGTTTTCGTTAAACTCTTCCAGGTTAGAATGTCCGTCGTTATCAAAATCATCCGTAGCAGTTTGAGTCAGGTCTCCAAAGTACCAGTATTCGAACCCGTCATCGAGGCCGTCGAGATCCGAGTCGATGATTCCGAGGCTGGCGCGGAGGTACAGTTGACCCTCTCCCGATCCATCCACACTTCCGGCCCATTCGGTCTCGGTGGGCCGGTCCCGGGTCCAGGCGATGGGTCTCCAGTCGCCGGAGAGATCGTCCCAACCGTTTCCCGGACCGGTGGTGATGCCGACGGTATTTACCCAGACGGCAAAAGGCCCCGCTTCCGAGGTCGCGGAGAGGTCCACCTGCAGCCCCATGGCCTGGGGGTCCTGCACATCCGTCCAGGTCACCGAAAACGCAGAGGTCTGCATCATCATCAGGGCGAATCCCTCAAAAGCGGGCCCGCTCTGCAGCGGGGCAACCGGAGTGTGGGGAGAGGCAAAGGTCCAGGACACCCGTCGGGTGCCCACCTCCCGATTATAGAACTCTTCAGGGGCTTCCCCCTTCCGGGGTTGCCAGTCTGGAGCCGGCCAACGGGCGAAGATCTCCGTATCTCCGTTCTCCCCGATCCGGCCAAGATAGATCTCCCCTTTCCCGGGATCCTCCCACACCCGGACGGGTCGGATATCCTGTTCGTCCCAGAGAATCTCCTGAATCCGGGGAGAAAGCCGGGCGGTGCTGCCCTGAAAGGAGGAGAACCAGCCGGGAGAGTTCAGCCATTTGCTCCAGATCTGCTCAAACCAGCTTTGACTCGGGATCCGCTCCGTTTCCGAGATCTTCTGTGACCCGGAAAGAGGCGGGTGAAGGTGCCATACCTGTTCCCGGTAGGCGAGGAACTCCGCAATCAGCTCTTTGCCGGAACGAATTTCAGACAAAGGGCCGTAAACCTGCTGCGCGATACCGGGATCCCGGACTGCCATCAACAGGAGGAACACGAAGAAGGGTCCATTCCGTTTCATGCCTTAATCGTATAAACCTTATCCGATTTATTTGTCAATAGGTCTTTTCTGAAAAATCGCATTTTGACTTCACCCCCCTACTGTTCATCCTGTTTGAGGACCCAGGTTACGTTTTCTTGGAAAGTGATTATAACACTTTACAGGATCTTCCCACAAAAAAAGCCCCGCACGGGGCGGGGCTTTTCATGAGATCACCTTCTGCGATTATTTATCGCCGGGGTGCCACTCTTCGAGTCCTTCGATTCCGCCGAAGGCGTCATCGAATGCACTTCCGAGGTCGACCAGATCCTCACCGGGACGCAGGCCTTCCAGCATGCTGTCGTCGAGGGTGAAGTCTTCGTCGGACACTTCTGCCGCCTTGATACTCAGGCCGATGCGACGATCCACTTCGTCCAGCTTGACGATACGGGCTTTCACCTCGTCACCCACCTTGAGGACATCTTTGACCTTCTCCACGCGGTCATCGGAGATCTGGCTGATATGCACCAGGCCTTCGATTCCGGCTTCCAGCTCTACAAACGCGCCAAACTGGGCGAGTTTGGAGACTTTGCCATCGACCAACTGACCGATCGCGTATTTGGAGGCAATGCTGCTCCAGGGGTCGGGCTGCGCCTGCTTGAGGCCCAGAGAGATCCGCTGGTTGGAGGGATCGACTTCCAGGACCACGGCTTCGACTTCCTGTCCTTTCTCGAGCATTTCGGAAGGATGGTTGATCTTACGGGTCCAGGACATGTCAGACACGTGAATCATGCCGTCAACACCTTCGTCCAGTTCCAGGAAGGCACCGTAGTTGGTGAAGTTCCGCACTGTACCGGAAACGTGAGAACCGATCGGATGGTTGTTCGCGAAGCTTTCCCAGGGGTTTTCCTCGATCTGACGAACGCCCAGAGAGATCTTCTTGTCATCTTTGTTCACGGACAGCACGATCGCATCCACTTCGTCCCCGATGTTCAGCACATCAGAAGCACGGGCAATGCGTTTGGTCCAGGACAGTTCGGACACGTGCACCAGACCTTCGACGCCCGGCTCCAGTTCGATGAATGCACCGTAGGGCATGAGGTTGACCACCTTGCCATGGACACGGTGTCCAACCGGATACTTGGATTCGATTTCGGTCCAAGGGTTGTCGGACTGCTGTTTGAGGCCCAGAGACACCCGTTCCTTTTCGTAATCCACGTCCAGAATGGTCACTTCGAGTTCGTCGCCAATCTTGACCATTTCGGAAGGATGGTTGATGCGGCCCCAGCTCATATCGGTGATATGCAGCAGACCGTCCATGCCGTTGAGGTCGATAAAGGCACCGAAATCGGTGATGTTCTTGACCTTGCCCTTGCGGAGCTGACCGATCTGGATTTCCTGCAGAAGCTGCTGCTTCTGTTCGCGACGCTGTTCTTCCAGCAGTTCGCGGCGGGACACCACAATGTTGCGGCGTTCGGTGTTGATCTTGATGATCTTCACTTGAACCACTTCGCCAATAAAATCGTCGGGGTTCTTCACAGGGCTGAGGTCGATCTGAGAACCGGGGAGGAAGGCTTCCACACCGACGTCCACCAGCATACCGCCTTTCACGCGGCCTTCGACCATGCCTTCGATGATATCACCCTCATTGTAATCCGTCAGGATCCGATCCCAGTTTTTCTGCAATTCGGCGCGCTGCTTACTCAGCACCACCATACCTTTGTCGTCTTCAAGACGCTCAAGCAGAACTTCGATCGTTTCACCCAGGACGAGTTCAACATCTTTTTTGAATTCACTCCGGGGAATCACACCCTCGGATTTGTAGCCCACGTCCACCATAATATCACTGTCCCGGATCAGGACAATTTTCCCTTCAATGATGGACCCCTCATTGAAATCTTTCAGGGAGTTTTCGTACAGTGCCTCCAGTTGGGCACCGGTCAGTCCGGACATCTCGTCCGCGACTTGAGATTCAATCGCATCTGTCATGTAGAATGCTTTCGGTTAGAGTTGATACAGAACGGAGTCCGACACCGAACACCGCGACGAAACAGGATGTTTCGCCAAAGAGCGCGATTCCATAGGGCGTTATCCCTCAAAACGCAAGCAAAACCGGGGGATATTTCAGAAATTCCCCAGAATCTCTCAGGATGCTGAAAGTTCCCGGGATCGGGCGGCGGCCGCCTCTACTCCTTTGACAATCGCTTCCGGCATCCCCTCCCTGCGGAAGGTTTCCAGAGCGGCAAAGGTCGTACCGCCTTTTGAGGTCACCCGCTCACGGAGTTCGGAGGCGGTCAATTCCGATTCCGCGAAGAGTTTTCCCGCGCCCATGACCGTCTGCACCACCAAATCCTTGGAGATTTCCGCCGAAAGTCCCATCACGTCCGCAGCGTTCAGCATTTCCTCCATCAGCAAAAACACATAGGCAGGACCACTGCCGCTGAGGGCTGTGACGGCATGCAGCTCCTCCTCCTGAACCTCATGCGCCACCCCGACACAGGTCATCCAGGTTTTGACGTTGTGTACATCCTCTGGCGTGGCCGCCGAACCCGCGGCAAGTCCGGCTGCGCCCTGCCCCACAAGCGCCGGGGTATTCGGCATTACCCGGACCACCCGGGCGCTGCCCCCTAAAGCCGTTTCGATGCTCGATGTGGTGACACCCGCCGCAATACTGACAAACAATGCCGTTGGGGAGGCCGGTTGCAGGTCCGCAAGCAGTTCAGGCATTTGCTGAGGTTTCACACAAAGCCAGACCACATCCGCCTGTTCAACCGCCTTCTGATTGGAAGGGGTGGTGATGACCCTGTACTGCCGGTGGAGAAACGCCAACCGCTCCTGGTTGACATCCGACACCGTGATCCGCTCAGGAGATACAGTTTCGGAACCGAGAAGCCCCTTGATCAAGGCCTCCGCCATGTTCCCTCCGCCTACAAATGCCATGCGTGTTTTCATCATGCTCCCCTACCCTCGAACGGAAACCGGATCAAATCCTTGCGCCGAAAATATCGGTGCCCACCCGGACCAGGGTCGAGCCCTCCTGTACGGCGACTTCCAGGTCGCGTGACATGCCCATTGACAGATGAGGTAACTCAAACCCGCTTTCTTCGGAACACTGATCTCTCAATTCCCGGAGCTGTGCAAAGTACGGAGCCACATCATGAGGATCCTGAGTCAGAGGAGGAAGGGTCATCAATCCCTGCACATCCAGATTCCGGCAGAGGTTGCACACGTCCAATGCAGCGGGGACCTCTTCCGGTTTGAAGCCGAATTTCGCGCCATCCCCGGCCACATTCACCTGCAGGAGAATGGACTGCATCCAGCCCTCCTCCCCGGCCTGCCGGTCAATCGCCTGGAGAAGCTTGACCGAATCCACGCTGTGGATCAGCTCAAACCGGCAGTGAAGAGCATGCTTCACCTTATTGGACTGGAGGTGTCCAATGAGATGCCATCTCAGCACGGACGGGAGGTCAGGTTGTTTCTGCATCACTTCCTGTACCCGGTTCTCCCCCATCAGCAGGTGACCGGCCTCCAGGGCCTCCTGAATGGCCTCTTTTGGCTTCCGCTTACTGACGGCCACCAATTCCACCTCCTCCCGGGCACGTCCCGCAGCCGTACAGGCCTCCTGAATGCGGGCGTTCACACCCTCTAGATTTTTTACAATGTCCGTCATCCGCTTCGTCCTTACGCCGCCTGGTGGAAACTGCGTTTTGCCGTGCTGTCACGCAGTACTTTTTCCAGCATATCGATACTTTTCCCCCAGCCAAAATGTGTCTCCACCGCATTCCGTGCCCGTTTCCCCATGGTTCTGGCTTTCTCCGGATCATGCAGCAGCATCTGAATGATGTCCGACATGATATCGGGTGCATCGGCAATAAAGGCATTGCTCCCCTGATCCACCGGAATGCCTTCCGCCGCGACCGAGGTCGTCACCACCGGCAGTTCCATGGACATGGCTTCGAGTATTTTCCCGCGGATACCGGATCCGGAGCGCACCGGGCAGACATACACTTTCGATTTTTCCAGGAAAGGCCGCAGATCCTGTACTTCACCGGTGACAATAATCCGGGCGTCCCGGCCTGCAGCATGCTTCATGGCCGACGTGGGATCCCTCCCAACCAGATAAAGCTTCACATCGGGATCCCGCCTGCGGAGCAACGGCCACACATTGCGTAAAAACCACACGACCCCTAGGTGAGCCTGTTCACTGCTGAAACGACCCGTGATGGTGATGCAATGCTCTTTTGGCAGATCCGTTCCCACGGTAAAATTCTCATACTGCATGCCGGGGTGAATGGCACTGATGCCGAGGGTCTGCTCCTCTTCAAGCAGATCGAGCCGTTCTTCATTCGTAAAGGTCAGCACCCTGTCTGCCGCACGGTACAACTGGAATTCCATGTGACGCATATGGCGGTACTCCAGCCATTGCTTCCCCCAATTCAAACTCGCATTCATCAGATCAATCTGTCTGCGTGATCCCAGTGTGGGTGAATCATGACAGGAGATGATCCGCCGCACCGCAGGCAGAAAGGGGTTGCGGTAAAATGATTGTCCCATGGCCGTGAATTCGGCCAGTACCACATCATATCCCGAACGAAGAATCATCTCTCCGATCATCCGCTTCATCCGGGTACTGTGATAACGGAAAAAGGAAGAAGGCGTACTGTAGCGGCCACTGAGAACCGATTTGGGAAGATGCCGATTCAGGAACGGATCCTGCAGCACTTCCATTTCCATCAGTCCCGTTTCCAGGGTCTCCAGGTAAGGCAGGTCCTGTTCACGGTCCAGAAAACAGGCCAGTCCGACATCATGCCCCCGATCGATCAAACGGCTGAGGCGCTGATAGACAATCTGCATCCCGCTCTGAGCCCTGGAATGGGGCAGACGGGGTGAGAGCACCAGGATCCTCATGGATCAAGCACCTCTTCGGTATGATGGAGCAGAAATTCGCGGAGTTCCTCCGGAGAGAGATCATCCAGGGAAAGATTCATCGACTCCAGCCACGTCATCAGCTCATGACAGAAGGAACGAAGGTGTTCATGTTCTTCTTCTGATCCGTCCAGGCAGGTGTAATGCTCTCCGCGGCTGATGCGCTTGATCTGGTCAGGGGCCTCATGCCCCAAAGCTAAAATTCGACTGACGCGTTTCCGGGATCCCTTCATATCCATCACCCTACGGGCCGATTTTCCGATATGCAATAAAGCAAATCGCTCGAATCAGACCCACCCTGGAAAATCTGTTCTTCTCCCCGCACTTTTGTCTTTGATTTTGCATCGGAGGTTTGGTTACCTCTTATACGGTTTTGTTATGAACGAAAAGAAGTCGACTGTTGCCACGATCAAATTCGCCTGTCCTTCATGCAATCAGACTCTGGAAACAGAAATCTCCTCGGCCGGAGAGATCATCACCTGTCCTGTCTGTGACGCACAAATGGTGGTTCCGGATGCCACCCCGCCTCCCTCACGTACGCCTCCGGCCTCCAGCTCCAGCGGGGTGAGACGCAAGTCCTCCTCCACCATCTCACGGTCTCCGGCAGGGCAACACAGGAAGAACTCCGCCTCCGAAGCGACGAAACGGAAAGGTTCCGCCGGTCCCCCACCCGCGGTACCCCGCCGCGAGAAAAACCGTACCGGCACCATCATGGCCGTGCTGATTCTTCTCGCCGCACTGGGAGGCGGCGCCTATTGGTACTTCACCCAGGGCGGAGGTCAGGATGCCATTGCGGCGGTCACCTCCGGGATCGGTGATGTCACTGGAAGTCTTACCTCCGTCGCCACGGGTGGAGGAGGAAATGTGCACATCCGTCCGGATTCCGCAGAAGGCCCGCAGGCCATTGCGGATGCCCGGGGGTGGTCCTTGGAGCAGACGGCCAAAGTGCAGACCTTTCAGTTCGGTGGATCCGGCACGTCCCGGGAGGAAATCATTGCCATGACCGCCCGGGGAGACGGGCGGATTGTGATGACCGGCATCCTCTCGGATCCCCAGGCGGTTACAGGTGCCGGACAGACACATCGGCTGATCGATTCAAGGTCAGGGGAAGAGTATGCCTTTGTCGCGGAATTGTCGGCAGACGGATCCTCCATGAACTGGATCAGTGTATTTGGAGCGGATCTTCTCTTTCCCGCCTCCATTGCCCTGGGCCCGGACGGAACCATTGCCCTCGGCGGGAAAATCAGAGACCGGTTCACCTCGGCCGTCGGAACCTCGGCGGGAGAGTTTAAAAGCCGTACTGCCGTGGCGGTCAAACTGTCCGCAGACGGCTCACGAGTAGAATGGATGCGGGAGGGCGGACCGAACATGGCTGTCGCGAACAGCATCATTGTCGATAAGCAAGGGCGTGTTCTCTACACCGGAGGAACCATCGGAAGGGCGCAGTCGGCATACATCATCCGTAAAAATGCGGATGGATCGCCGTCCACCTTTCCGCAACAGCCGAACGGACGGGACTGGGCCATCGACTTCGATGTTCGAGGGGGACAGTTTTTAGAAGAGGGACAGGTCGGTGCGTTTTATGAACTGGATAGCGCCAGTCCGGACGGATACGACTATGACGGACCCGGCGGCTGGGGCCCCACCTGGTTCAAAATTTACGGCATGCGGCAGAACATCAATCTGGAACTGATGCCCAATGACGACATTGTGGCTTCCGGAACCCTCCAATATGACTTCAAAGTCAAAGGGAACAAATCCTTTCCCGCATTTGATACCATTGTCGCACGCTGGAGTGAGGAGGGAGATCTCCTTTGGTCCTCCAACCTGTATCAGGAAGGTGACGGAGTTCATACCCCGGACCAGAAAGACAAAGACATCGTCTATAATCCGGTGAACGGGGACCTGTACGTACTTGTCGGCCAGCACGGTTCCAATGTCTACCGGTTCAAAGGGAAACTCTATGGAGACACCGGCAACCTTTTCATCAGTTGGATTGGACGGGTGGATGCTGAGACGGGCAGGATCAAAGATGGCTGGTATTGGCATAACAGCCGGAACACGGGGTATGGTGACAATGGGATCCCCGTCGCGCCCCCCTACCCCCGGCTGGCAGGGAACCGTGCTGCAGAACTCGCGGTCGACAGCCAGGGCCATATCTACTTTGCCGGGGGAAGCGGCGCACAGGCCTTCACCACTCCGAATGCATGGAAAACATGGCCTCAGGGGCAAACCGGCGGAGGGAATGCCTCCCTGACCGTTCTGACGCCTGACCTGAAACTTGTATATGCCACACAGATCAAAGGCTCGGAACATGGTAAATCCGGAGCGAACGCTGTCGTCGTGACCAATCAAGGCGTTTGGGTGGGAGGCCGGAATGGCGGAGCAGGGTTTGCAAATGCCTCTGTCCCCTGGAGCCAGACAACCGTAAAAGGAGACAACGATGCTTCAATCGCCCGCTTTCAATTTCACTAACACCCCAACCGCACCTTCCAACAGGAGTTCAGGATGATCCAGGGATTTCATCACACCGCCATCAAAGTCACCGATTTCGATACCTGCATCGAATTTTATCAGACATTGGGAATGACCATTGCCCGGAGCTGGAAAGAGGCCCCTCAACGCGGGGCCATGCTCTCACCCGGTGGTGGGAATGACTATCTGGAGATTTTTGAAGGCGGTGACCCGGAGGCCCCTTCTGAGGGAAGAATGATTCATTTTGCGTTACGGACGCCTAACACAGATGAAGCCCATGCCGCGGCACTGGCGGCAGGTGCTACAGAACGGATGGCCCCAAAAGAGATCACCATCCCCTCCCATCAGGGAGAGTTCCCGGCCCGGATTTCCTTTGTTGTATCTCCTACGGGCGAGATCATTGAGTTCTTCCAGAATGACCTGACATGAGTCAGGTGTGGCTGGAGCCGTTTCAGGCCCGGCACGCAGACTCTCATAGAGCCGGGCCGTAAACGGCTCCAGCCATTCTATGCATAAACGGAGAAATCCACAGATCTCCACGTTTGCATCCTGACCGACTTCGGCGTATCGGTGTGACATGGAAATTCTGTTTGTAGGAGATATCATGGGCTCTGCGGGACGCAAGGCCTTCATGGAACTGGCCATCCCGATGAAAAAACGGGGCGAAGTGGACGTCATCATCGTCAATGGCGAAAACGCAGCCAACGGGAAGGGAATCAACCCGAAAATGGCCGCTGCGTTTCTGGAGGCGGGGGCCGATGTCATTACGCTGGGAGATCATACCTATGATCAACAGCAGATCATGCCTTACCTGAATGAGGAATCCCGTATCATTCGCCCGGCGAACTTCACCAAAGACTGTCCGGGAAAAGGATGGGTGACAGTGGACACGCAGGCAGGCCCCCTCACCGTCGTGAATCTTATCGGCAGAGTGTTTATGAATCCTTACGATTGTCCGTTCCGGAAGGCGGATCAGATTTTGAAGCTTGCCCCCCGGAACCAGCCCATCTTTGTTGATATGCACGCCGAGGCGACCTCTGAGAAAGTCGCCATGGGCTGGCACCTCGCCGGACGGGTCACGGCGGTTGCCGGAACCCACACCCATGTGCAGACCTCAGATGCCAGGATCCTTGAGAACCATACCGCCTATCTGACGGATGCCGGCATGACCGGATCGAAGGATTCGATCATTGGGTGTGAACGGGATGCCGTGATGAAACGGTTTCTCACCGGATTACCTGCCCGTTTTGAACCCGCCTCCGAAAACGTGTCCCTCGAGGGCTTTCGCGTGAGCGCCACCCGGCAGGGAATCGCCACCGCATGTGAAACCGTGCGGATACAACTCCCCTAGTCCCATGCCCCCCTCCTCCAAACAGGTGCTCAGCGTACGGGAGGTGACCTCCCGCGTCCGGAGTATTCTGGAGAAGCAGATCGGAACCGTTTGGGTTGAGGGGGAATGCTCGAATGTCTCCACCCCGACATCCGGCCATATCTACTTCACGCTGAAAGATGAACACAGTCAGATTCAGGCGGCATGGTTCAAAGGGCGGCGCTCCGGCAGTGATCTGATTCCGAAAAACGGAATGAAAATCAGGGTCAAGGGACGCGTCACGGCCTACGAAAAAGGGAGTCAGTTTCAGATCCTGGTGGAGGCGGCCGAGGATGCCGGATTGGGAGATTTGAGGAAACGGTTTGATGAACTGAAAGCGAAACTTCAGGCGGAGGGATTATTTGAAGCCGACCGCAAACGCGCTCTGCCGTTGCTACCTGTCCGCATCGGAATCGTCACTTCCCCAACCGGCGCGGCAGTCCGCGATATTCTGAATGTCCTTCACCGGCGTTATCCGGATCGGCACCTCCTCATTGCCCCGGTTCCGGTTCAGGGTGACGCTGCCGCAGGCAGCATTGCCCGGGCCATCAGTTACTTTGATCAGGAACAACTCGTGGACGTCATGATTGTCGGCCGCGGAGGGGGAAGTCTGGAAGATCTATGGGCCTTTAATGAAGAGGTGGTTGCCAGAGCGGTTTCGGAATGCCGGACCCCTGTGATCTCTGCGGTTGGGCATGAAACCGATTTCACCATCAGTGATTTTACCGCCGACCTAAGAGCCCCGACTCCCTCGGCCGCCGCGGAGTTGGTGATTGGAAGAAAGCAGGACTTTGAGCTGCGGGTACAGCGGATGCGTCAGCGGCTTTCCGGTTCACTGGAACAGCTCAGACTCCGCTACCGGGAGCGGTTGTCCAGACTCAAAGCGCATCGGTTGTTTCATGAACCCGCCCATCTGGTGAAACGCTCACGGTTCGAAGTGCAGCGAATGGAGGACCGGCTTCAGAAGTCGCTGCTACGGAGAGTGAGCGAACCCAGACAGGAACTGTTTCGCGCCCATGCCTCCCTGCAACGGTCCCTGGAAAACCGCTTGCATGAAACGCAACGAAGACTGGATGAGGCGGGAATGCGGCTTCAACGCGTGATGGATCTGCGTATGCAGACACACCGTCAATCCCTGAGGGAAAGTCACAAACAATTGAATGCGTTGAATCCATACGCGGTCCTGCGACGGGGATTCAGCATCACCCGAAATGCCGACGGCACGGTCATCGAATCGTTTGAGGGTCTCCAACCCGGAGATGAACTTGAGACGTTGACCCGGGAAGGGCATTTAAGATCCACCTTGCAGAAAATCGACACCAGCCTCCCCTTTGACGTTCCAGAGCCCTGATCTCTGTCCGGGCCCTCAAGATCCCACTATGGGTTTGCAGTTCCTCACGCCTGATCTAGTATAGAATCCATTCGGATATGAATCGTTCCCCTGCCCCACTTTCTCTGATTCTCGCGCTCATTTCCCTGGCGCTTTTCCCGCTTGGGATTTTTGTCATGGAACAGACCCATGCCTGGGCACCCGCATTATCCGTCGCGATCCCTGCACTGATCTTTGCCACATCCGGACTCGTGGTGGGTTGTTTGCTCCTCCAGACCAAACCGTCCGGCAAACGGTATGGGTATGCAATGGGGGGAAGTCTGACAGGTGGTTTTTCCATCGTGTTCTGGGTTGTGATGGTTCCGATGCTTCTGCTGATTGCCTATCCGGCAAAACAAACAGAGGCACAAGATCCTGAACTGGAGCAGAGTAAAAAACAGATGGTGATCCTGGTCCGTCATCTCAAGACCTTCGAGAAAGACTTTGGACGTCTTCCCGTCAGGATGGAGGAACTGGTGGAAAAAAGCTATATTCCCCTCCGCATCCTGTATGACCCGCGGCAACCAAGACGGGATGCCCCCAGCTATCGTTTGATGGTACAGACTCTTCCTCCTGAAGATCAGTGGAGCAAGATCCCGCTGCTAGAGGGCCGAATCCCTGATGCAGATGGATATAGACTCTATGCTTATGCAGATGAAACCACGGGCACCATTCCACCCCCGAGTTCTGGAACCCCTTGAAAAAACGAACCTACATCGAGGCCCCCTTGTTTCTCCTGCTGTTAGGGGTTGGCATTGCGATTGCAGCCCGGTTCTGGACCCAAAAAACCGAAACACAACCCGAACCGGAACCGACACCCGTTCCGAGGATGGCACACCTTCTCCGTTCCGTACCGGTCGCCACTCCCACAGCTACTTCTGATCCCTCTGGTTCTCCGACGGGCTCGATTACGCAGACGTCCTTCCCTCCTGAAACTGTCCCGGAATCCGAAACCGAGATCCTGGTGATTCAGGTTCGCGAACAGGATGGTCGGGTACCTGCGGATCAGGTTTTTCTCCAAAGCCCGATTTACGGCACCGATCTCGAAGTGATCAATGGCCGGCTTGCGCTGGAAGTCGTGACCGGAACCCTCTCATTCAACGTCGTGGCAAAAAACGGGAATGAAGTCCGTCCGTCTGAAACATTGTCAGCCACTGTATCCTCCGGGTCTCCATCCCTGCTGGAGTTTACGCTTCCACCACCGGTTCCGCGATTTATCTCCGCAGGCCTTGAATTACAGCGCCAACCCGATGGGTACTGGTCCGTTTCCGGAATTGTAGCCGGAAGTGCTGCGGAACAAGTCGGTCTGCAAGTGGATGACGCCGTGCTCACCATTCACGGACACACCCCCTCCGCCTTGACCGATGCCCAGGCTGCGGCATCACTTCTTGGAAGTCCCGGAGACCGCATTCCCCTGCAGGTCGTGATCCGGAATGCGCAGGGAACATTAGAGGAACATCAAGTCGAGATGGTGATCCCAGCTCCTTAAACGAGAAAAACCTTCAACAATTGAAGGTTTTTCTGCGGCTCTTCTCACAAAGTGATTAGATGACTTTATTCAGGGTCTCACGCAACGCACGACCGGAGGCCTGGAGGCCTTGAACTTCCTTGGGCCATAAATCCATTTCCACGTGATCGATCACCCCTGCCCGACCCAGAACCGTGGGGACACTGATACTGATATCCCGCAGTCCGTAGCAACCGTGCTGCTGTGAACTCACCGGCAGAAGGGCCTGGTTGTCGAGGGCGACGGCATGAATGGTTTCGGCAATGGTCGCACCAACGGCCCAGCCCGCACCGCCTTTCTTGCGGATCACCTCCGCTCCACTCCCTTTGGTTCGGGTAAACAGTGTATTCTGAAGAGCGGGAGTGACCTGTTTGAGGCCGGACAGAGGCAGTCCACCAACGGTGGCTGAAGACCATACCGGGATCATGCTGTCCCCGTGTTCCCCCAGGATCAGGGCTTTCACCTGAGACGCATCCAGTTTCAGTTCCTCGGCAATCAAAGAACGGAACCGGGCGGTATCGAGCATGGTGCCCAGACCGTAAACCTGCTGCCAAGGGAGATTCAGAGTGCGTGCCGCCAATTCGGTGAGGATATCCACCGGATTGGAAACGACAAAAACATGAGAGGTCGGCTTGTAGCCCCCGCGGTGCATGCTGTCGAGAATCCCTTTGAACACCTCAACGTTTCGGTTGATCAGATCCAGACGGGATTCATCCGGTTTCCGCCGGGATCCCGCAGTGATGACAAAGACATCGCTGTCAGCCGCCCGGTCATAATCACCGGCATAAATCCGCTGACCACCCAGAGTTGCCGCACCGTGAAGCAGGTCAAGCGCCTCACCTTCCGCCAGATCCTGGTTGTAGTCCAGGATTTGGATTTCTTTCACAATACCTGCACATTGCAGTGCAAATGCAGCATTGGACCCGACGCGGCCACCGCCGCCAATTATTGTTACTTTCATATTCTTCAGAATTCAGAGGTTAGAGTTTAGAAAAGAGGGAGAGGTCAGAGTTCAGAGGAGAGAGGTCAGGGAAAGATCCACAGAAATAAACTAGTGTTCAGGGGCTTCCGGGTAACCGCCCGGGTGATTGGTTACATAGTGGCCATTCGATTCCCTGACCCATTTCCGGTCTGAATCTGGCAAGGAGGATTCCAGATTTTTCTCAAGACCATTCAGCATACGAATGCACTCTTGGTAGCGTTCCTTATAATTTTGAAATCGTTCTTGCTCGAGGTAAAATTTTCGAGTTGCAATCCGTAAATGATGGATAGTTTCAGAGGACTCCCCACGGGCACGATTGACACCTTCCACTCTATTTCTGATATGGCGATCGTCATTCTTCTCAGCCAGCTGGGCGGGAGAACTATTTGAAGACCGTAACACCTGGGACGTCAGTTCAAAACGCTCCGTCCGAGGCCAGTGTTTCGTATCCTCCCAAATTTCAAGATGGAGGTCACACAGGCGGTTATACACCTGTAAATTCTCAACATCTCTGAATTTGACGGAACTCATATTCGTTTTCCCTATCTCGACCTCACCTCTGACCTCTACACTCTGACCTCTTCTAAAGTGCTTTCATAATTTCGTTTGTGATCTGGCGGACAAGCTCTTCCGCTTCATCATTATATTCCGGCTGGCTGCTATTGGGAGCGGATGTGGAGTGGTCCGGAACTTCGCAGACGACCCCAGGCCTCCATTCTGAATTGTCGCAGAGTTCACATTCTTTCCAGTCCTCGCGGTAGTCCTCCATGCCAAGGGCTTTCCGGATTTCGATCAGTTCTTTGGCCTGCGAACCGGTGATGGTCTTCATTTTGCCGCCATTGAGTTGTGAAGCCATCCATACGGTCTTGCAGTATGCATCCGTATTTTCCATCTTCCAGTAGGCGTCTTCGATGTCTTTTCCCCAGGTGATCACTCCATGGTTTTCCATGAGGACCGCCTGGTGATCGACTCCCATTTCCCCAACTGTATCCGCATTTTCAGGACTGCCGGGTGTCTGGTAAGGTGCCAGTCCTATCTGGCCCAGGAAGACTTCTGCTTCCGGAATCATGCACGTGGGAGGCACGACGGATGCTACCGCAAATGCGGTGGCATGGGGCGGGTGTGCATGACAGCAGGCTTTCGCTTTGGGCTGACGTTTCATAATCCCGATATGGGTCATCACTTCAGAGGTCCGCTTGCGGGTTCCGGCCAATTGTTTCCCGTCGAGATCCACCAGACACATATCCTCTGCGGTCATGAACCCTTTGGAAATCAGAGTCGGGGTGCAGAGGACAAGGTTGTCTCCGACCCGGATGGTCAGGTTCCCTCCGTTCCCATCCACATAATCTTTGCTCCAGATCCGCCGCCCCATATCCGCCATCCGTTCTCGGAGAGTGGTAATCGCCTCCGAGTGATAAAAGGCCTGGAGGTCTTCATGACTTGTGGGATCACTTCCGGGGATCCACCTGTATTCGTAGTCTGGAACGATGGGTTCCTGATACTCACTTTTTGAAGCCGATGCGATAGTGCCTTTCCGCTTTGCTTCCGCGACCAGATCGCGGGCCATCGGGGTAAGTTGGACACCGGATGGAATACCGTCCAGTCCCTTGGTCTTCAGGATCTGTTCCATCTCGGTTGCAGTGATCAGTGTTTTCATACCGCTATCTCCTTGGCGGGGGGCATGTAATGCAGGTTATCTAAAATCATACAGTTGTAGGCATCCACCGGAGTGTCTCCCTTGAAAGCCTGGCTGGCTTCCCCACCTTCACTGAAGGCGATTCTGTCGCCGATGGTGGCCCCCAGGTCATCATAAACGATGACGGAATCACCTTTGGGAAGCGGTTCCAAGGTATCACGCCGGAGTTGTTCCTTCGTGGCCGGCATCACCAGAAAGAACCGACCACCCTGATACGAATCCACACCGTGATTAAGGGTCACACGTCCAATCACGTGACCGATTCTCATGACTCCTCCTCATCCACGATGTGCGTCACCATGTAACGGAGCGGACTTTGAGGATCATGTACCCATTTACGAAGGGTGTCTCCGTCACTGCTGACGACTACCGTCTGATGCAAAGCCGCATTGGTGTCATCGAGTGCAATAATCGGTGTTTTCACATCATTCCCGTCCTCATCAATCGGCTGACAAATGGCCAGCCTCCATCCTTTGGCACTGGGGTGCCGGATGGTGGCAGTGGCGGAACCGTCAATTCGGGCGAGAAGCATCGGGTGTAACTAGAACAGGTTGAGATTGTCCACCATAACGCAGCGGCGTTTCCGCGTAAACGTCGTCGGCGTGGTGATCCCTTCCCCGGTAGTGGTCGCAATGGAGAAGCTGGCGTAGCCTTCTCCGCCGGATCCCAGACCTGCCAGACAGGAACCGTTTTTCACAAACAGGGTGCTGTCCAGAGCTTTGGCCATGAGGGTCATGTGTTCCACATTCAAGGTGTGGATCATAGAGGAGTGTTTGTATCCGTGTTCGGATTCTTTCGCCAGACGCACGGCTTCCTCGATGCATCCAACCCGCACGACCGGCACCAGCGGCATCATCTGTTCCTCTTCCACAAAGACATGATCGGCATCCGTTTCGGCGAACAGAAGCTCGGTTCCGGCCGGCACGCTCTTTCCGGCGATCCCGGCCAGACGGGAGGCATCGGCCCCTACCAAGTCCCGGTTCAACACCGGAGCGGAGCAACCACCGGCACCCGCGGAGGTGTCGAACGCTTCTGCGGTAACAGCAGCCAATTCGCTGGAGGTCAACTGAACCGCACCCGCACGTCGGAATTCGTCCAGGAAGGAATCATAGACCTTATCCAGAACAAAAATCTGTTTCTCACCGATGCAGAGGAGGTTGTTGTCGAATGCGGCACCGAAAATGATGTCACGGGCGGCTTTGTCCAGCCTTGCCGTTTCGTCCACCACCACCGGAGGGTTGCCCGGGCCGGCACAAATGGCCCGTTTGCCACTCGCCATGGCGGCTTTCACAACCCCCGGTCCACCGGTGATCACCAGCAGATTCACATCCTCACTGGCGCAGAGCTCGTTGAAGCTGTCCAGGGTGGGAGGATCAATGATGGTAACAATATTCGGAATGCCGAGTTCACGTTCAATTTCGGTATTAAAAACCCGAACTGCATCCGCTGCACAGTTGGCGCCACCGGGGTGGGCATTAAACACCACAGTATTTCCAGCGGCCACGATGTTGATGATGTTACACGCCAGCGTGGGGATCGAGTGTGTGACCGGTGTAATCGCCCCCACCACACCGAACGGTGTCTGCTCCTCCATGGTGATTCCATGATCACCGGTCATGCCGTAGGGCTGCAGCCATTCCACACCGGGGAGATTCTGGATGCCCTGCAGTTTCGCAATCTTATGTTCCAGACGGCCGATTTTGGTTTCCGCAAATTCGAGTTTGCCCCATTCCTCATCTTTGGCGGTACAGATACGCTTGACGATATCCACGACCTTCTTCCGGCCTTCCATCCCGTGCTTGCGTAGAGATTCAAACGCCTCGCGTGCAGCTGCCGCAGCGGAATCCGCATCGGAGAACACACCCAGGTTTCCGCGGGAGGCAGATGCAGTTGTTCTGCATCCGCAGGAAGCGGCCGTACTGGAGGGAGTTGCCGTGTCGGAATTTAAGTTTCCAAGCACATCCGCCACAATGCCGCGGATTAAATCATCACTAAGTTGTTTCTGCATGTTGCCTTATCCAGATGAGAGCTCAGCTCTCTGTCGAATTGTAAATTTTCGCGCCGAGAACATCGACGCTGTCCACGATGCCCGTCACGGCTGCATCAATGGGACAGGGAGAGAGTCCTTTGACTTTCCGGGCGGAACTTCCCTGAACAAACATCACCAGTTCCCCCACCCCGGCGCCAATAGAGTCCACCGCCACGATCGTGTTCGATCCGGAACGTAGGGCTGCGGGGTCCGATTCGTCCACCAGCATCGGACGGAGCATGAGGAGCTTGCGCCCCTGCATGGCCTCATCCTTCTTGCTGGAAACCACCTGACCGATGACTCGAGCCAGAAACATAATTATTTCTTGGGCGCAGCTTTCGGCAGAATCGCGGCCACTTCGTCATGAGGACGCGGAATGACCTGTACGCTGACCACCTGACCCTGTTCAGAGGCAACCTGGCTGCCGACTTCGATGGAAGCTTTGACTGCGGCGACGTCGCCCTGAATCATGGCCGAGACCATGGCGCTGCCCACACTTTTCATGGGACCGACGAGAGTGACATCTGCTGCTTTGAGCATGGCATCTGTTCCTGCGACGAGACAGGCCAGACCTTTGGTTTCGAGAATTCCTAATGCTTGTTGTGCCATGGGAGGTTTCCTTGGTTAGGTTAGAGTTTTAGTTAAAGAGGTCAAAAAGTAGAGGTCAGAGGGAGGATAGAGATCAGACCTTGAGTGAGGTTCAAAACGTCGAACGGAGCAGTGTAAATGGGATGAAATTCTAAGGCCGTCATCGGATTTATCCCAGTAACCGTTGGGTTTCACGTGCGATGACGAGTTCTTCATTGGTGGGGACCACCCAGATTTGAATGTTGGAATCGGAGGCATGAATCGCCCCTTCCCCTTTCGTGGAGACATTGGCTTCAGGGTCCAGTTTCAAGCCGAACTCTTCGAGACCGGCACAGACCGCTTCGCGGACATCCGGGTTGTACTGTCCGATACCTGCGGTGAAGACCAGTGCTTCGAGTCCGCCCATCTTCAGCATGTAGGAGCCGAGGTAGGTGCGGATGTTGTCCACGAGGACATCCAGGGCCAACTGCGCATCTGCATGGCCTTCGGAGGCGGCGGCTTTCACATCGCGAATGTCATTGCTGACACCGGAGATGCCCAGGAGGCCGCCTTCTTTGTTCATCTGACGAACCGCTTCCTCAAGAGGAAGGTCCAGCTTGGTCATGGCATAGGGCAATGCCGCGGAGTCCAGATCCCCTACCCGGTTGTTCTGCGGCAGACCGGCCTGAGGGCTCAGTCCGAAGCTGTTGCCCATGGCCACACCGGTGTGGATTCCGGTGATGGAGCTGCTCCCCCCCAAGTGGCAGGACACCATCCGGAGAGGCGCGGTGTCCCATTCACCGGGTCCTTTCACGTAAAGGTTCCTGACCCGCTCCGCCACATCCTCGCGTCCCATCAGTTCCGCGGTGCGCTCCGCCACAAATTTATGGCTGGCACCGTGAAATCCCTGACGTTCAATCCCAATCTCACGCCAGGATTTCGGAACTGCATAGGTTTTGGATGCTTGCGGAACCCACTGATAGAATGCCGTCTCAAACAGGGCCACCCGCTGTACCGAAGGATAGGTGTCCCGGAAGTAGCGAATCGACGCCGCATACGGGGGGTTGTGAGCCGGGGCAATTTCCTTGAAATCATCCAGCGCGGTTAACGCCCGCTCATCCGCAGGTACGCACCCGGAGAGGTCTTTGCCGAGAACGGTTTTGAAACCCACCGCATCGAGGTCATCAATGGCGGACAGAGCCCCATCCTGCACCAGTTTTTCCAGGCTCTCTTCAATGGCCGCACCATGATCGGTCACCCGTTCCAGACCGCCTTCGGCCAGAACAGCTTCCCCGCCACCTGTCATCTCAAACAGGCGGTATTTAAAGGAAGTGGATCCAATATTGGCTACGAGAATTTTCATCGTGAAGGGGGGGACATCGCACAAGGTGCACGAAGATCACAAAGATGCATTTATACGGAGGATAAGATACGGCCGGTTTTGTGATTGAGCCGGGTCCGCACGCACTCACAAGTTCTTTAAGATCTTTGTGAGCTTAGTGCGGGGCCTTCCTCATTACCCAATCCAGGTTCCAAGACCTCCGAGGTCGTCGTGAGGGCGGGGAATCACCTGTACGGAGTTTACCGCACCGATCTGGGAAGCGGATTCCGCTCCGGCTTCAACAGCGGCTTTCACTGCCGCCACATCACCGTGGAAGAATCCGGTGACAATTCCGCTTCCAACTTTTTCCCAGCCGGACATGGTGACATCTGCGGCTTTCAGGGCGGCGTCGGCGGCTTCCATCAGGGTCACCAGGCCAACGGTTTCAATCATTCCAAGTGCTTGTTTTGCCATGGGTCGTTTCTCCTAACTCTTAGAGTCCAAATTGTTTGATCAGATCTGCGTGAGGGCGCGGAATCACATGAGAGGCCACGAGTTCCCCAACCCGGGACGCGGCGTCCGCACCGGCTTCAACCGCGGCTTTCACACTTCCAACATCTCCTTTGACGGTGATGCTAATGTAGCCGCCGCCAATGGGGAGTTGCTTTGACAGGGTCACTCCTGCCGCTTTTACCATGGCGTCACTGGCTTCAATACTGCCTACGAGGCCTTTGGTTTCGATAATTCCAAGGGAATCACTCATGTCTGTTTTCCTTTTCGTTGGGATTCAGTCCTTAGGGTTCGGACTCGATGTGGTTAGATTTTCAACAATTCGCAGGGTGTGTCCGGCTGCAGGTTGCAGGCGTTTCCTTCATCGGTATCGATATGGACTTCCAGCTTGATCCCCTCCCCGATCCGAACCTGAACATTTTCAAAGGTCATGCCCAGCGGACCTCCGACCTTCAGCCGCATGATCTCACCGGCTTCAACACCGTAAAACTCGGCGTCCGCAGGGCTCATGTGCACGTGAGGGGCGGCTCGGATGATGCCCTCCTCAAGTTGAAGGTGTCCTTTCGGCCCCATGATCAATCCGGGAGCACTTGCCTTTACGTCCCCCGAAATTCGGGTGGGCACATCCCGAATCCCCAGAGCAATCGCATCCGTGTAGGCCAGTTCGACCTGATTGACGTCCCGGCATGGTCCTAAAATACGGAGATTGGAAATGACACGGCTTCGAGGACCCACAAGGGTGACCGCCTCTTCCGCAGCATAATAGCCATCCTGATAAAGCCATTTTTTCGGAGTCAGCTCATGTCCTGCCCCGAACAGAATCTCCACAGCTTCCTGTGTGAGGTGACAGTGCCGGGCACTGACGTTTACCAAAAGCGGATGCGGCGCGTGTACCTTCCTGGGAACGGGAAGTCCCATTGCTTCATACACTTTTGCCCGAACACGGGCTTCAATCGCCTGACGAGTCGTCGTGGGGTCGATGGTCTCCATGCGACTCTACATGCACCATTCCTGAAGCAGTGACAATCGGAAAAAAACGATTGTGGGAAAAAACCAACATTTCCCACAAAACAAAGAATATCCCACATGCTGATTTTGCACATTCTCATCAGAGTGTGGCCGAATGAAGCTCCATAACCGAATGGAATTGATTTTCAACCCATGCCTGCTCTAACTGTGACGTTCGGGATCCCCGTTTTCTCTCACTCTTTGTTCCCCCTTCCCATTTCTTCAGGAGACCCCCTATGATGCAGACCTGGTTTACCGACGCAAAGCTTGGAATCTTTATCCACTGGGGAATCTATGCGGTTCAGAAACGTGGAGGCGAATCCTGGCCCCTGATTCGAGGTGAGGTCAGCATGGAAGACTATCACTCTCAACTGGAGCACTTCACAGCAGAGGATTACGATCCCTCTGCCTGGGCCCGTCTCATCAAACGTGCCGGTGCACAATATGCTGTTCTGACGACGAAACACCATGACGGGGTGGCCCTGTGGCCGACACACGAACAGGGTCCCTCGATCCCGAACCAAGGAAATACGGGTGATTTAGTCGGCCCTTTTCTAGAGGCTCTTCGGCAAGAAGGTCTGCATACCGGTCTGTATTTTTCTCACACGGACTGGGCTCAATCCGAACACTTTCAATGCATCACAGGCCTTACAGAAACGGAGCTACAACAACTCAGGTCAACAAAACACAATTACATTAATGAGTGGCATAAACTCGACGAGCATTTTGCACCTGATCAGGAGTATTACGCAAAATGGAATCGGTTTTTAGAGTTTCGGCGTAACCAGTTACACGAATTGCTGACCCAGTATGGGACCCTCGATTTGCTATGGTTCGATGTCATGATTGGCCTCGACCATCATGATTATGAAAGCAAGGCCCTTCGAGATTTCATTCACGAATTGAGCCCCAATACGATTATCAATTCCCGCTTGGAAGAATATGGGGATTATGAAACCCCGGAACAGTTTATCCCGGTCTACCCCCCAGAAGGTCCATGGGAATTCTGCGTCACGACCAACAACTCCTGGAGTTATACCGGACGAGAGCAGGATTACAAAACGCCCTATGAAATCATTTCCATGTTCTGCGAGTGCCTGGGAATGGGAGGCAATATGCTTCTGAATATTGGGCCGGACGAACGGGGAACGGTTCCGGAAAAACAGGTGCACCTTCTCGAATCACTGGGAGACTGGATTCAGAAGCATCAGGAAGCGGTTTACGGCACTGTGCGCGGTCTTCCGCATGGGTATGCGTATGGCCCTTCCAGCCTCAACAAAGAACGGGACATCCTCTACCTTTATCTCTCACACCTCCCCGGGGAGAGTACGTTCATAAAAGGGATCCACAACGAGGTGAACGCCATCTCCATCCTGGGCACAGGAACGACATGTGCCTACAAACGAATCGGTGGTGCTCCTTGGATGAATGTGCCAGGTTCCTTGACCATTCACATTCCCGAAGAGGCTGCCGATACCTGGGTGACCGTGGTGAAAATCGAACTGGACGGCCCGCTGAAGCTTTACTCGGGAGAAGGAGTGGAAATCGATCTCAACTAGACGCTAGGCCTCCACCCTGAACACCATCAGGGTCATATCATCGTATTGTGGCATGCCGCCGACAAACCGAAGCACACGCTCACGGACATTCAGCAACACCTGATGCGGTGAGAGCGTACGGTTTGCCACCAGGATCCGAGCAAGCGGTCCGACTCCCCATTCTTCCTGTCGCTCGTTCATCGCCTCGGTGATGCCATCGGTGTAGCAGAGCACCAATGCCCCCGGTTCCAGAATGATCCGGGTGGTTTCAATCGCATCATCAAAGATATCCGACTCCACCAACCCAATGGCCATGCCATCACTTTCCCGGCGAATCACCTCCTCCTCTTTCGGCTGAAGGATGAGGGTGGGATCATGCCCGGCTCTGGCCATCGCCAGCTCACGGGTCTGACTGTCGTACACCATGTACATCATGGTCACAAACATGTCTTCCGAGATATCCGCAATCATCGTCCGGTTGACTTCCCGAAGCACCGAGGCCGGATCCGGGTTCCGTCCGGCATGGGCGCGAAGCACGCTCCGGCAAATAGACATCATCAGGGCCCCACCGACTCCCTTGCCCGATACGTCCGCCACCGCAATGCCCGTATAGCGCTCATCAATCGGAATCACATCGTAATAATCCCCACCCACTTCCTGGGCGGCAAGATTAAAGGCATCGATGGTGAGTCCCTTCACATCCGGCAATTCTTCAGGCAGGAGCCGTTGCTGAATACGGTGAGCAAGATTCAGATCCTGATCCATCCGCTGTTTCTCATCCAGTGCGGCCCGGAACCGGGCATAATAAATGGATAGCGACGCCTGGTCCGCAAGAGCCTGGAGGAGACTTTGGTCGCGTTCCGTCAGGGGGACACCATCCACCCGGTTCACCACACAGATCACCCCCATCACTTCATGCCGGAAGCGCATCGGCACGATCAGCAGGCTGCGGACATTCAAAAGGCTGCTGTCAAAATGTGGAACCCGGGGGTCAAGTTCTGCGTGACTGACCAACATCGGAGTCCCGAAATCTGCGGCCTGACCGACCAGTCCTTCCCCAACCGCAATCGGCGTGGACCGGGTCATCTGTTCGACCTGCTCATTTTTCAGCACACTGGGGTCAAGTCCTCCCAGGTTGTTTTTCAGGCTGTACATCGGCGGAAAAACTCCGGACACCGCATGGGCATGGAGCATGTTGTCGTCATCAATCAGGTAGATGGCGCCGCCTCCGGTACGCGTGGTCCTCAGTGCATGATAGAGCACACGGTCGAGAATCCGGTCGGGGTCCAGGGTTTCAGATTCTGTGAAGGTATCCGCAATCGTCTGAACATAATTAAAGATGACCTCTTTTTCGTTCACAAGTGTGTCGCGCTCCAACCGGGTGCGACGGAGAACTTTTACCGAAAGGTATGCACCCAGCGCACTCAGCGCGAGCACGAACAGAAGAAGTCCCGTGAGCAGGGGTGCCCAGAATCCAAGCAATGGAATCATCAACAAAATGCCCCCTCTGTATTAACCGCCTTGCCGGCGGATATCTTCCCGAAGGTATTCCAGTACATCCTGAAACCGAAGTGTGTTTTCGTCTTCAATCTCAACCAATTTTTCATGTGCCGCCAACATGGTTTCCGCAGCTTCAAGCGGGGTTTCCGGTTTCTTTTCCAGCGGGCTGAGCTCGGGCGTGCGGGCGTCAGCCACTTCACGAAAGATCACCATCCGGCTCAGACCCAATGTGGAAAGCAGTTTCACAATTTTCGGAGAAGCCCCGAGCAGAGTCACGGATCCCTGTGCTTCCTTTTTCAGTCTCTGACTGATCCCGGCCAGAACCCCCATAAAGGTACTGTCCATCCCCTGACAATCGCTGACGTTGACCACCAGGTCGCGACCATTTCCATCCAGAAGCCGGTTCACAAACCCTTTCAGCGAGGAACTGACCTTGAAGGACCCCCGGCCGTGAACGTTCACGTAGCCCGTCGACTCCGAAATGGCAACCTCCAGGTTGTCATGGTCACGATTTTCAATCGGTGAGGCGTTCGAAGAAAATGAATCCATATGAATTGACTATCACCGGGGTGACTCCAAGTCAACTACGCCGAAACGGGAATGAAAGCGTCTAGGGAAAACCCGGCCCCATATCCCGGCGCAGTTCCGAACGGCACAACTCAAAAAATTCACAGAACCGGCACTCATCCGGATCGTACGACAAATCCCATTCTTCTTTCGGAAGAGCGCTGTTCTGTTCGATATCAGCATCCACCAGATATTGTGCCATATCCTGAACCGATTCACGGATGCGTTCTTTGACCCGCTCCAGCACTTCGGCATCCACCGGGACGAGTTTCCGCTCCGGAAATTTCAGGTACTCCAATGACAACCGCACCTCTTCGGGAGGAATGTGATGCTCAACCTGGGCCCACAATGCATACAGCGCAACCTGCTCCGCATGCTCCGGCTTAATTGCTCCGGCTTTCCAGTCAAGAATGTGAAGCAGACCGTCCTCCCGGTACACATAATCCGGAATCGCATAGATCTTCACCCATTCAAAAAAGAAATGCTCGGGGTCCCCCTTTCCCACCACCCGGATCGGAATCTCCATCT
The DNA here is from genome assembly GCA_002429065.1 of Verrucomicrobia bacterium UBA6053. Lineage (GTDB taxonomy): Bacteria > Verrucomicrobiota > Kiritimatiellia > SS1-B-03-39 > UBA6053 > UBA6053. The sequence goes on from DIYN01000044.1 coordinate 37,558, forward strand.
CAGGAGTAACGTGCGCCAGTCTGGGCAGGATGTGTTCATGAAAATTCTCAATGCAGCTTTTGACCACATCCGCCATGGCATGCATAAGTCCCCGGTCATCCAGGTTGCAGAACTCCGGGTAGTAATGTTCATGCAGACAGCCTGCCTTGGCCACCCGTTCCCAGACCTTTCCTTTGGATTCATCCCAGGTTTTCCGCAATAACGGTCGTGCAACCGTATCGTAGGCCTCGAGAGGGGTCGGAGATGTTCCCGCCTGGACCTGCTTCAGCATCCACATAATCGAATCCTCCGCCGCGATCCCGTACTGCTGGAACCGATTGGTCATTTTATTCAGCCGGTACGCAGTCCTCGTTTCAGGGTCCGCATTCCGTTCCCAGCCTCCCCAGGCTCCATACTTGGACCAGTATCGTTTACGACGACAGCTTTCAAACGCATGTGCGGAAGAATGAGACCAGGAAAAGACATTGCGGAGTTTCGCCATGTCCGTCACATATCATGCTCCCATGACGCTGACGAGAGAGGTCTGGTCTTTTTCCGCCAAAACCCGTTCGGTCAGAAGCTTGCCTTTCCGGGTTGTTTTCGTTTCAAGACCAGCATGAGCCTTCTTCATGACCTTCAGGAATATCATCCGCAAATCGGATTGGCGATGGCCTCCACGGTTCTGGTCATTTATGGAAATGACATCAACCGCTTTCTCCGACGTCATATCCGCACCTGGTCTTTTGCGTGCAGACTGACATTCTTTATCTGCCTCTGCGCCTTCGGATACGGAATGGCGGTGGTGTTTTCCAGCCGGATCCTGAGTCAGTTTCTCGCCTCTCTGGGTCCCTGGGAATTTCTCGGGGTGACCGCTGGCGGTTTTCTTCTGCTTGGCTTTCTGGCGGAAAAAAAGAAACAGATGTAAGACGGGGCCGTTTACAAGACCTTGGCAGGAACAGAGGGCTGGGCCAGCCAGTCCCACAGGGGAATACGGGTTCCGTCCTTCAGCTCCACTCCTGCAGGATTCCACACCAGAGCTTCCTCCCCGGCATACGGTTCCGATGTAAGATGAAGGGCCACAACCCCGAGTTTTATCAGCGAAAACACCTCTTTGGTTTCACAGTGCCCGTATGGAGGAAGATCCTGCCAACCGGATATCGCGGCCAACTCCCCTCCCCGTAAAACGCCATCCCGGTTCACATCCAGAATGGCAAGTGCATCAAATCCATGTTCCCAGAACATCTCCCAGGTGTACCCGCCGAAGAGTTGACTCCCATTGAGATTCTTCAGAACACCCGAAGGGTTCCAGACCAGAAAGACGGCCCCTTTTTCCGGCCATGTCCATCGACCGCCACTTCCATCTCCCGCCATATCAAAGGCAATCGATGCGTTCTTATTGACCGGGACCGGGTCTTTCTGATGTTTACCGAGATGGAAGATAAGAGGGGTGACCGCACCCATCTGAAGTTTGTCCAGACGTTTGAGATGCCGTTCCATCTCACGTCTGGTGGAGCGGTCATTGTTTTTGGTCTGGGAAGCCAGGGAAAGCCAGGAGGTGGCCGCTTCATGTGACACCATCCCCCCTGGCCCCTCCAAGGGGACAAATCTCCGGTCCAGATCATGAGTGCGCTCGAGTTTCCAGGCGGTCTGAAAGGCCTTGAGGGCTTCTTCATTGGTCAGGTTCTTCAGATCCCGCGCTCCGCGGACCCCATGCAAGTCTTCGGCATGCGCCCAGGTTCGGGTGAACCATCCATAACTCAACCAGGTCAATCCACTCTTGGGGTTTCTGGCAAGAGACTGTTTGAAGTAGGAATGGGCTTCCCCGGCATGTTTGACCCGGTCTTCCGGTGACATGACCTTGACCTTCCAGGTGGCCCCCTTCGCATCAACACCTCCCGAGACTTCGATCTCAGCCCCCACACCCGCCTTTTGGGAATCAAATCGCGTGATTTCCACCAGGTGGCCAACATGAGGCTGCCCGGGGAGGTTGTTGCCGGGCTCATCCCGCCGGAATGTGTAGGCCACCTCCACCCCCATATCGAAGGCCAGATAATGGACCCGGCCGAGTCGGTACAGGATATCCGGATTCTTGGGATCTTTCTTCAACTGCGATTTCAGATCCGCCTCCATCTGTTCGAACGGAACCGGAACCGGCAACATGAACTCGGCCCGCAGTGCCGAATTCATCAGCATGACCTGAACCGTCAACAGGAGTGTAGGCAAGCATTTCATAACCAGCAGACGTTTCTCAATCCGGATCTCTTACAGGAATCAATCATTATCTTTACTCGAACAGGCCTCAGGTCTCCTGCGGCAAGAGAAGTTCCAGTTCGTTCAGGATGGTCGTCAATGGATGCAGAAAGGTATCGGCTTCGATAACCCGAACGGGCGTGTGAAATGGGTTCCACCAGGATTCATACTTCTCACGACTGGTTTTTCCCATCCGGTAAATGCCCCGATTCGTCCACACCAGGTGAGGGGTTCCGCACAGTGACGCCAGATGCATGGGACCGCTGCTTGGGCCTACAACGATTTTGGCGGAACGGATCCGGTTTAAGGTCTCCTGCAACGGGGCATCCCGGAAATCTGCCACATCCGGCAGATCCAGGGTATCTCCGGAAAGCCCAATCGCCCCCACCCGTCTTCCCGCATCCCGCTGCCGTTCACAGAATGCGTTCCAGTTCTCCTCCGGCCAATTCCGGTGGGCATGGGCCCCTTTTCCCCGTGCATGAATTAAAATTTCGCAGCTCTCTTCCTCCGGCAGCACCTCTCCAAACTGATGGAAGGTCTGTGCCGAAGATGGGACAAACACCCTTGGCACCAACTGATCCATGTCCGGCTGAACCAGGGAATGAATCCTTGCCTGTTCCTCCGGCGGTTCCATCTCACGCATCAGCACATGATCCGCTTGTCCTTTCAACCGATGCGGGATGAATTCGTCTGCGAAATCCGCATATAAGGCTTCTGACGATGCACGGGAACACACGAGGACACGATCATAGGAGGAGGCCAGTTTGCGGACCCATCCCTGCCAGTTCATCAACTCCCACCCAAATTCCCCCACCCAGGGCCCTGCGAACAGAGTACGGTTTTTCGACCCAGGGTTTCGAACCCAGGCAGGACGGGTCCACCAGGAAATCAGATCCCGTTTCATTGTAAGTCGCTGATGACCAAAGGGCATGGAAATTGAATTACTCTCCGCTCTCCCCAACGCCAAGTGGGAACCTCGAAAATCGTACCGCACATGGATCTTGTCTGTTCCCCTCTTTTCTGAGAATGGGAGTTCGTCTTATGTGAAGATACAAACGTTCTGACGACAACCATGACCTATACTGAAAAATTAGCGGCTCGAATTTCACAGGCCGAAACCAACCTTTGTGTGGGAATCGACCCACGACCGGATCAAATCACCGGAGATCTGGAAACCTTTGTGCGGAGTGTCATTGAGCAAACGGCCCCTTATGCAGCGGCCTTCAAACCGAATATCGCCTATTTCGAAGCGTACGGAGCGGAAGGCGTCACAGTTCTGGAACGGGCACTTGCGGACGTCCCCTCCGACATCCCGATTGTGCTGGATGTCAAACGGAGCGACATTCCTGAAACCATGAAGTACTATGCCGAAGCCTATTTCGGAAAATGGAATGTAGACGCGGTGACCCTGAACGGCCTGATGGGAAAAGACAGTGTGGAACCCTTTCTCCAGGACCCCGCCAAAGGGATTTATCTTCTTGCCGTCACCTCGAATCCGGGAGCTGCGGACATCGAACTGCAACATGTGGGGGAGCGGTATGTCTTCGAATTGATTCAGGACTTTGCCCAGAATGGCCCTGACCTGCCCGGTCAGGTCGGACTGGTGGTGGGCCTGACCAATGTGTCGGACGAAGTGCTTTCGCGGGTTCAAGACCTTCCGCTTCTCATCCCGGGACTTGGCGCACAGGGAGGCGACCTCACCCGCCTGGATATGCACACCCGTCAGGCTCCCAATCTCATCAATTCCTCCCGCTCGATTCTCTTCGGTGCGGACGGTACCCTGGCGACCCGTGCGGAAACCGCACGGGACAAGATCCGTACAGCCATGTCACATACCTGAGCTTATGCACCCCCGTATCCAAACCCTGCTCACCAACCATCCGTCGCTGGAAGTCTGTACGACCCAGATTGAAGACGCCTACTCGATTCTGAAAACCTGTTACGAATCGGGCGGAAAACTGCTGATATGCGGAAACGGTGGCAGTGCCTCTGATGCAGATCATATTTCCGGAGAACTGCTGAAAGGATTTCAATCAAAACGCCCGCTGGGTGAAGAAGATCGAAAGAAACTGGGTCCTGAACTGGCCGATCAGCTTCAACAGGGACTGCCTGCACTTCCCCTGCCGAATTTCACATCTCTGGCTACGGCATTTATGAATGATGTGGATCCGCAATTGGTCTACGCGCAACTGGTCATGGCCCTGGGAACCCCCGGCGATGTACTGCTGGGCATTTCCACTTCCGGAAATGCGGTCAACGTGGGGCATGCGCTCCGCGTTGCCAACGCGCGGGGTGTGCACACCATTGGTCTCACAGGAAAGACCGGAGGACGCATGCTCCCTCTGTGCGGCCATGCCATACAGGTCCCCTCCTGCGAAACGTTCCGGATTCAGGAATACCATCTACCGGTGTACCACACGCTGTGCCTGATGCTGGAAGATCATTTTTTTGGAGAATCGGTATGAGAACCACTGCCAGTAAACTTCTGACAAAAGCAGACGCCATCGCCGTGCGGGGCGAATGGGGCTCACAAGGAGAGACCGTTGTCTGGACCAACGGGACCTTCGATCTGTTGCATGCGGGTCATGTTGGATACTTGGAATGGGCACGTCAACAAGGAGACCGGCTCATGGTCGGCCTGAATTCGGATTCGTCGATCAAACGGATCAAAGGTGATAAACGTCCTCTGGTAGAACAGCCTCATCGGGCGACCTTGCTTGCCGGCCTTGAATGTGTGGATGCGGTGGTGGTGTTTGAAGAAGACGAACCGAAAGACCTGATTGGCTGCGTCCTGCCGGACATTCTGGTGAAAGCAACAGACTGGAGCCATTATGTAAGCGGTCGTGACGCCGTGGAGGCAAACGGGGGAGAGGTTCGGCTGGCCCCCATGCTGGATGGGGTCTCCACCTCCGCGTTACTCGATAAAATCTGCCGGATTTTCACCGGACACCCCGCACAGCTTGATCCTCAGAAACAGCGGCAGGATCATTCCTCATCATGAAGACCCTGCCCCTCGGCACCAGCGGGCTGGAAGTGTCCAGACTGTCCCTCGGGTGTATGCGCCTGGGTGGATGCCCCAGCCAACGTGAATCCACGGAAGCGGTTGCCGCAGCCGTGGAATCCGGCATCACATTTTTTGACCATGCGGATATTTACAATGGCGGTGGTTCAGAGACCCGGTTTGCCCAGGCGATGGAAGATCTGAAGCTGGATCGTGCCGACCTCGTTCTTCAGTCCAAATGCGGAATTCGCAGAGGCTGGTTTGATTTTTCAAAAGAGCACATCCTCTCCTCTGTTGACGGAATTCTTCAACGCCTGAACACCGAGTATCTGGATGTGCTGCTTCTGCATCGTCCCGATACGCTGATGGAACCGGAAGAGGTGGCGGCGGCCTTTGATCAGCTAGAGTCTCAAGGAAAAGTGCGCCATTTTGGTGTGAGCAACCAAAACCCTGCTCAGATGACATTTCTGCGCAGCACCGTCCGTCAGCCGCTGGTCGCCAATCAGGTGCAGTTCGGACTCGGGCACACCCCTCTGATTGATCACAGCCTGAACGTCAATATGAACGACAATCCGGCAGTGGATCGGGATGGCGGACTGCTTGACTACTGCCGGCTTCACCGTATCACCCTTCAGCCCTGGTCCCCTCTACAGAAAGGGTTTTTCGGCGGGGTGATTCTAGGAGACCCTGACTATCTGGAAGTGACAAAGGTACTCACTCGAATCGCTGCGGAACAGAATGTGTCCGCATCCGCCGTGGCCATTGCCTGGATTCTTCGGCATCCGGCAGGGATGCAGCCTGTTTTAGGCAGTATGACCCCTTCGCGTATCCGGGAAATGTGCGATGCGGACGGAGTGAGGATCACCCGCGAGGAATGGTATGAACTGTACCGGGCTGCGGGCAACCGTGTGCCTTAACTGCAGAGTGGATCCAGGCCCTCAAGGCGACAACTCTGAAATACCAGACCTAAGCACTTCTCAATATGACGATTCTTCGGGTTAGAAGAGCCGGGCCTTAAACGGCTCCAGCCACTCTCTGCAGAATCACCAAAATGCCCCCAGAGAATCGTTGTAGGCCTTCAGGCCTGCTCTTATCGATCCCGTATTTTCTTTGCGGGGATCCCCGCAGCTACGATGCCGGCTTCAAGATCTTTGGTGACGACAGCCCCGGCTCCGATGACCGACCTCTCACCGATCGTCACTCCATCCATCACCTTGACCCCTGCTCCCAGCCACACGCCTTTTTCGAGCGAGATTCCGTCGGAAACATGTTCCTGATCAATCACGGAGGTTTCAGCATCTTCAAATCGGTGGCCTCCCCCCACTACATAGGTGTAGGCCGCCAATAAGCAGTCATCGCCCAGTTTGACCAGACTCCCCGAGAAAATTTCCGCGTTAAACCCGATGTTCACCCGGTCACCCAGTTTGATGTCCCCATTCTTGCAGCTCAGGATGCTGTTCCGTCCGACAAAGCATCCTTCCCCTAAGAAGATCCCTTCATTTTCATTGCCCTTTGCATCCAGAAGAACACCGTCATCAATCACCGTCCCGGCTCCCACATGAATTTTGTGCGCATGCCTCAGGACAACGCCGTAACCAAAGGTCACACCTTTCCCGCAGGATCCCAGCAAGAGCGGAAACAGTTTGCTTCGGAGAAATAATCCAAGCGCTCCTGGAATAGAGGAAAAACCGGTAATGAACTCATGCTTGAGCAGGGCCAAGAATCCGGACTTCCCAACAATCAGATCTCCGTAAAGTTTCATTTTTGAGGCCCCCTTCCCCTCCATTTCGCGCTGAATGTGAATCTGTCCGCTCATGAGGGCACCGTTATCACGCGGTTGTCGATCAGTCGAGCACCCGGAAAATAGACCGCAATGGCAACCAGCACGTCTCCAGACAGCTCCTCCTCAAATGGGGCCAGAGACTCATCCTTGACAAACTCCAAATAGTCCAATTCACCCAGAGAGGCGGTTGCCAGAACTGCATCCGCACGTGAGCGGAGTTCCTGTACCGATGTGATGCCCTCCTCTTCCACGCATGTTGCCACCACCTCAAGAGTGCGAGAGAGCACGGTTGCCTGGTTTCGTGCTTCCGAAGAAAGATTTGTATTCCGGGAACTCATGGCCACCCCATCCGCTTCCCGGACAATCGGCCCTCCCACAATCCGAATGGGAAAATTGAGATCGCGGACCATTCTGCGAATCAACCGAATCTGTTGCGCATCCTTCTCTCCGAAGACGGCAACATCCGGCAGCACAAGGTGAAAGAGTTTAGCCACAACCGTCAGTACCCCCTGAAAATGGATCGGACGGCTTTTGCCGCAAAGGCCGGATGCCAGGACCTCCTCTGTCACGTACACCGTATGGTCCTCGGCATACACATCGCGTTTCTGAGGGGCAAACAGCACCTCCACACCTGCCGCTTCACAGGCAAGACGATCCCGTTCAAAATCCCGTGGATACGCATCCAGATCCTCATTCGGGCCGAACTGGGTCGGATTGACAAACAGGCTGACCACCACCACATCTGTCTGTTCGTTTGCCAGCCTGACCAACGACAGGTGTCCTTCATGAAGATATCCCATGGTCGGGACAAGCCCGATGGTCTTCGCCTGACGCTGCTGTTCCCTGGACCAACTCTGCATCTCCTGTGCTGTCTGCAGGATCTTCACCGCAGGTCAGTCCGAGAGATGTTTCGGACGCATACGCAGTTTCTGCAGGCCCGAGCCCGCCACCACATCCTTCCATGACGCAACATCAAAATCCAAATGGATAAATTCACAGGTGCGGAGATGCGAGGCATCCTCAGGCTTTGAGGCATTCAGTGCATTCAGAAGGTCGGTGATGCCCGGATTGTGTCCCACGAGCAGGACCACATCTGTTTCATCTGACAGCCCCTGCAAGTGAGACAGCCAGGTGGATGCCTCCCCAAGATAGGTATCTGAGGGCATATGCAGATTCTGATCTGGAATCGGCCAGACTTCTCGGAAGTAGGACAGCGTATCGACGGTGCGCTTGGCTGGGCTGCAGAGCACAAGATCCGGAGGAGGAAGCAAGGAGGAAAAATGATCTGACAGTGCGTCTGCCTGAAGATGCCCCTTCTTCTTCAGTGGCCGATCCAGATCCTGCAGCCCCGCGTCTTTCCATGAGGATTTCGCGTGGCGGAGAAGATAAACGGTCTTCATACGTGAGAACGTCAGCTTTTCGGTTCTGCCACGTCCGGACGGTCCTCTTTCACTCCGGATTCGGACTCTTTGAGTTCTTTATCCAGCTCCTGGCGGCCTTTTTTGAATTCACCGATACTTTTGCCAATGGCCCGGCTCAACTCCGGAAGCTTCTTGGGGCCGAAGAGGAGAACCAGCACCACAAGAACGATGATCAGTTCCGTAGGTCCAAAATTATTCAAAAAAGCGAAGGGCAACGTAAACATTCTTTAAATCAGGTTGAATTGAGCTACATATTCTGTGATTTTCCGGTAAATTCAAGACCCATGTTACTTTCCTTTCTTCAATCCTTTGGCGGGTCCCCCTGGGAGCTCGCGGTGGTTCTGGTCGCAATTCTCCTCCTTTTCGGGTCGGAATCACTGCCGAAAACCCTGCGAACCTTTGGAAAATGGTCGGAAAAACTCCGCCGAATCTCCCAGGACCTGCAACGGGAAATCCAGGAGGTGGAGGAGCCGTTTTATTCAGCTCGGAAAGACTGGGAACAGGAAACACGCGATCAGCGGGTTTCCATAGGCCAAGTCTTCGAGGATACAGAGGAACGTCCTTCCGAGGAACAGAAGGAAGACCCGGGTCATGAGGTCTGAAGAAACCATGAGCTTCCTCGATCACCTCGAGGAATTGAGAACCGCACTTCTTCGCAGTGTCCTGGCCCTGCTGATCGGGATGGCGGTCTGCGTTCCCTTTGTCCGTGAGATTTTGGATTTTCTGGTTGAGCCGGTTCGTCAGATGGGAAAAGACCCCGACACCTTTTTTCTCATTCCGGAAGTGATGGGCCCGTTCAAAGTCGCCGTGTCCCTGATTTTCTGGTCAGGACTTCTTCTGGCCTCACCTTTTATTGTCTTTTTTATCGCCCAGTTTGTCTTTCCCGGTCTGCACAGCCATGAACGCAGACTGATCCGCCGTTCTTCCGGTGCAGTGGTGATTCTGTTTTTCGGCGGTGCAGCCCTGGGATATTATGGAACCACAGCCTATGCTCTGGAAAACCTGTTGGGCACCCTGCCTCAGTTCCTGGGACTGAGTATTCCTCAAGTGTTTCTCACCAGCTATATCTCATTTGTACTGAAACTCGTCATCGGGTTTGGCCTCGCATTTGAACTTCCATTGGTGCTGTTGCTGATCGGATATGCCGGGCTGGTCGAAGCAGGCACCCTTTCCAAAATCCGACGCCATGTGGTGGTGGGTCTGCTCGTGCTGGCCATGTTGCTGACGCCTCCGGAACCGATCTCACAGATCATGATGGCCGGAACCTTGTATGTGCTCTATGAGATCTGCATTCTTCTCTTGAAGATACACGAGAAAAAGCAGCAAAACTCCCGATCCGGCACCTGATGAGACGGGTTTGATTCCCCGGACGGGCCCTGTTGGAGGGAGGGTCTACCGCCCATTCTTTTGCGGTAAGGATTTCACACTTTATTCCTTTGGAATCTAAATATTTTATAAAAACAACATACATTTTTGAAATATTTGCGGGACGTATTTACATGCATATTCGAAAGGAACGTGAAAACGATCCCCACAGTCCTTCCATGGATTAACCCGTTAAAGTTACGACTGGGTCTGGATTTTCTCTGAATCCGTACGTGTTCGGATATATACAATATTGAATGTAGGATTTAAAGAATCCACACAATCGTATGCCGTGGTTCAAGCTCTGAAATGGAAGCTCCGCCATCGTTTTCTTCTGATCAAATCAAGGGTATTTTATAATCAAATTCCCACCTAAACCCTTGATAGTATGAAGCTTGCGTTCCTTATAGCTCTGTGGATCCCTCTTAGCTGCCTCCAGGCAACTTCTTCGATCAATTCCGTTCCTCTCCCGAAAAATCCAGAGAACCGCGTAGGCATCAAAGAATCCGAAGACCTGAAACCGGATGAACTGATTTGGTATAAATTTTACCGGTTTTACCCATCAGGAGGACAGGAGGTTCTTCACGGATTATGGATTGAGCGTACCCGGGATAAAGACCGTGAACGCCATAACACGCATTTCACAGAAGTCCGGAAAATTTACTACAACGGAACAGAATCCCAACACTCCGTGACATCGGTTTGGGAAGAGGGCGTCCTGAGGAAAAGGACCTATGTGCTCTCAGAAAAACTGCAGATTGAGGTTCAGTTCAATGCACAGGGCCAAGAGGTCATGGGCCCAAAAGCAAAGGCCCGGGGTGGGCGTGCAAAACGTGAACGGATTACCCGTGTTTTTCATGAAGTATACGAATTGACCGACTAAAAAAAAGGAAGACTATGAGCACTGAAGCACTTTTGGATATTCTGTGGATTTTACTTTGCGCTGGATTCGTTTTTCTCATGCAGGGAGGATTCCTCTGTTTGGAAAGTGGAATCACCCGTTCTAAAAATTCCATTAACGTGGCGTTTAAAAACATCGTGGACTTCGGGCTCGCTGTGTTTCTCTATTGGTTCGTGGCCTATGGGATGATGTTTGGGACCAGTGCAAATGGCTGGGTCGGCTGGGGAGGAGAATCCTTCTGGACATTTCAGGGATTCCGTGACGGCTTCTTCTGGAGCATCACAGGAGAAGAGGCCCCGTTTCAGTACAGTGTGTTTATTTTCCAGGCGATGTTTTGCGCAACAGGAGCCACCATTATCTCCGGTGCCACTGCAGAACGACTTCCGTTTTATGTCTATCTGATGATCACCGCGGTCTTCTCTCTTGTCGTATATCCTTTTGTGGGACACTGGGTGTGGGCAACCGACGCTCTGGGATCCCCTTCCGGGTGGCTTGCGCAGAAAGGTTTCCTCGATTTTGCCGGATCGAGTGTCGTTCACAGCACCGGCGGATGGGTATCTCTGGCTCTTCTGATGATCATTGGCCCCCGGATTGGCCGGTTCGATCAAGAGGGCAAACCCGTTGAAATCCCCGGCAGCAATATGCCGCTTGCGATGCTCGGGACCACCATCCTGGTCTTTGGCTGGTTCGGGTTTAATGGCGGTTCTACCCTTTCCTTCGGTTCGAATGTACCGCTGATTCTGATGAACACACTGCTGGGAGCGGTGGGAGGCATGGTTGTCATTCTTGGCTTCATTCCGTTTACCCGGAAACTCCCAGATCCCGGTTTGGTCATGAACGGGGCGATTGCAGGTCTTGTCGGCGTCACCGCCAACTGCAACCTCACAGGGCCCGGAGCCGCATTCGTCATTGGCCTGGTCGCCGGTCTGATCATGTACGGCACCGTCCGGTTACTTGAATATCTGAAAATTGACGATGCGGTCGGAGCGATCCCCGCTCACTTAGCCCCTGGAATCTGGGGTACACTGGCCGTGGCATTTTTTGCGGATCCTGACATCATGGGTGAGGAGTCCCTCAACCGGATTGATCTGTTCGAAACCCAGTTTCTCGGAGTGATCATGATTGGATTCTGGGCATTCGCGATTCCGTTCCTCATCTTTTTCCTCCTCAACAAAGTGTTCCCGCTGAGAGTGTCTCATGAGGATGAAACGATGGGTCTGAATATCAGCGAACACAACGCCCGGACCGAAACGATCTTCCTGCTGGAGGACATGGAAATGCATGCCCGCACCGGGGATTTGAGCAAACGTGTCCGGGTGGAACCGTTTACGGAAGTCGGGCAAATTGCCAGGCAGTATAACAAGGTCATTGATACCCTGGATTTGACCATGAACCGTCTGAAAAGCATCCTGCACGATTTGCATGACGGAATTATCACCTTCAATCAGGATGGGAATCTTCTCTCCATGAATGCGGCTGCCGCGACCTTTTACGGTCTGGACCCGGCAACTGCGGATGGAATCTCGGCATGGGACCTTCTGGTTCCGGAAAGCAGGGAGGATCTCGAAGTGCATCAGCAGGCGGATGCGGAACCATTCGACCCTTTCAAACCGGGTGTACTGCAGGAACTTCACTACTTCCGGAAAAACTCACGCAAAGATGAAGTGGTTGAGTATGTGGCCTCGAAAGGATCCTTCAATGAAGAGGTGATCTACACAGGCCTCATCCGGGACATTAGCGAGTCTGTACAAACCCAGCGGAGCAAAAAACGTCTGATGAGCAAACTCTTCGGAGCTCAGAAGACACAGTTCTATGCCGGGATGTGCAAGAGATCGATGCCACCTCTCCGCAACCTCGCGACCCGGATTCATACGCTCTCGACGGAACTCCCACGGGTCTTTCCGGATCCCCGTTTGAAAGGGCTAGCCCAGGACGCACAGGAAATCATTGATCTCACCCACGACCTGGAACATGTGGAACAGCAGGGATCCCTGCCGGTAAAAGCCATGAACCTGGTCGACTTTATCAAACAAAGCCTGGTCAAGCTGATTGGAGACCATCCTTCTGACAAGGATTGGAAGGATGTCACCATTCTCGAGGATTTGGAACCGAGTAAACATAACGTGGTGTTTGCCCCCGCCGCCCTTGAACAGGCCCTTGAAACACTCCTGCGGCTTTCCGCGAGGGAGACGGGAGAAGGTTCCAAGGTGATCATCCGTTCCGAATTCATCTATTTGGATCATCCTCTCAGCAGTACGGAAGTGGTTCCTGCCGGGGAATATGGGGTCATCCATGTTCTCGATGATGGCGACGGGATCCCTGAACAGGAACTGGACTCTTTTTATGAGGGGAAAGACCGGAAGTATCCCGATATCAACCTCGCAATGGTCGAATCAATGGTCCGACACATGGACGGAATTCTCAATGTGGATTCCACCCCGGGAGAAGGAACCAAGCTGTCCATCTACCTCCCGATTGCCCGTGAATTGCAGGATCCGGGTGCACCCGAACATCCTGAAGGCACCGTGTTGATTGTGGATGACCATAAACCAGTGAAACAGCTTCTGCAGTCCTTCCTGCACAAGGCCGGATTTGATGTGGTTCTTGCCGAAAGCGGGAATGAATCCGTCAGCCGGATGAAAGACCAGGACATCGATATCGTTCTACTCGACCTGATCCTTCGGGAGGATACTCAGGCACGTGACTTCACCTTCCGAAAGCTGCATACCGAATATCCTGACACCTCCATCATCTGCATGGGCGGTACGGTTGAGCCACAGGTACTTGCAAGTGTGGTACAACTCGGTTCGGTTGGGTTTGTAGAGAAACCACTCGATCTCACGAAACTGCTTCAACTAGTCAAACGGGAAGCGATTCTCAAAAAATCCGCCAGCTAGGTCACCACACGCCCCCTGCCTCCATTTGCAAGTACCATGGCGTCAGGGGGTTATGGGGTCTCACCCGAAGCCCCCTCCGGCAGTTCCAAAAGCCGGGAGGTGATCCTTGCATATTTTTCTCCCAGCCATCTCGGTGGATCCTTGAGGTCGGGCGGAGGATGTTGACGCAAATCATTCGGTGCCAAGACGACTTCCGTATTTTCAAACCCTGCCAAGGCCAGGATCAGGAATAACTCTTCGATTGCAGAATCTCCAATTGGAATGCAGCCAACGGTTACGGCTTTTCCGTGAATAAAAATATCACTGCCGGGTGAGAACCGACCTTCATGCTCTGCCCATTTCCGATCGAAGGCGTTGGGGTAATCCAGCTCGACCGACAAATGATAGCGGCTGTTGGGATTTAAGGAAAGGACCCAGTACACTCCTTCCGGGATCTGCCGGTCCCCTTCCCTCAGCTTTGGACCCAGTTCCCCACTGAAGCCCGTAAATGGCCAGGATTTTCGGAGATGCCATGTTTCCTGTTCATCCTGTTCCCACAACTCGAGCATCTGTTCCTGTTTGTAGGCAACCATGCGAAGACGGCCCCAACTCTTTTTCCCTGCAATCTCCGGATAGGACGGAGACAAGGTCTGCACGACCTCTGTCACGGTTTTCCGTCCTTTCAGGCGGGTGATCACCCCCAGGAGTCTGTGCCGGAATGGAACCAGCATGGCAATCCCGATCACAAGGAGACCAAAGCAGCACCAACCCATCGTTCGCGCCTTCATTTCTTGAGGTGTTTCAGCCAGTAGATCGGGATGACGAAAATATTCAACACCCATAGCAGAAGAATCCATACTAACCTCTGCTGATTCGTGAAACGGGGATTCCGCACGATGTGGAGCAGGTCATAGATGATCAAGGCCCAAACCCCCATCACAGACAAGAATTGCAGGGCCATGAACACCCCGACCCAGATCCGCAACGGAGGGGGAATCTCGGCCTCCATGTCCACGGTGGACTGAAGCACCAGCAAAAGCACCAGCGTACAGAGAATGAGTCCGGGACAGAGAAAACTGCCAACCGCAACCAGTTTCTCTTTCATGTCCCTGCGGGACTCCAGGCCGTCGCGGGAGGGTCTCACGCCTTTTTGAGACCAATCACGGCGTCTTCACCGTTAAGCTCAAGGAGTTCGCCTTCCAGATCCCCTTCCGTCTCCAGACTGCGTGCGAGGACTTCCCCCATGATGAAGGTCCGATGTTCGGAAACAGCAGCCATGACCGCTTCCGTTCCTAGGAAAGACAGGTGGATACGATCGGAGACGTCGAGGCCTTCGGTTTTGCGCAGGTTTTGAACCCGACTGACAAATTCGCGGGCAAGCCCCTCCCGCTCCAGTTCGGGTGTGAGTTCTGTTTCCAGCGCCACCACAATCTGACCTTCACTGGCCACGGCGAGTCCTTGCCGCGGATGACGGGACACCAGCAGATCATCGGCAGACAGTTCCATGATGTCTCCGTCCAGATCCACCTGAAGGGTTCCTCCAGCCAGGACCTCGGAAATTTCCTCCGTGGAACACTTGGCCACGGCTGCGGCGCAGAGTTTGATCTTGGCTCCGAGCTTGGGGCCGAGCACCTTGAAGTTCGGTTTCGCACTGTAGGTGGCAAGGGAGGTTTCCTCTTCTCCGAACCAAACGTCCTTCACGTTCAACTCTTCCATCACAAGATGTTTCAGCTCATCAATGTTCTGCTTCAGGCTCATGTCACGGGTGGCAACATGGATTCCTTTCAGCGGCATCCGGACTTTCAGATCGTATTCCCGGCGAAGGCTTCGCCCCAGTTGAACCACCGTCTGAACCACTTCCATCTGTCGGTCCAGATCCGCATCCCGGTGAGCCCCGTCGAATTGGGGAAAATCACAGAGATGCACCGAAGCCGGCAGTGCGTCGGTCCGGAGGTTCCGGTAGATCGCCTCGGTGATGAACGGCACAAACGGAGCTCCGATCTGACACAAGTTCAACAGCACATCATAGAGCGTGCGGTAGGCCTGTGCTTTATCCACGTCGTCTTCGCTCTTCCAGAATCGACGGCGACTCCGGCGAATATACCAGTTCGTGAGATCTTCGATGAAGTGGACAAAGGGACGGATAGAGGACTGCAGATCATAGCTGTCCATTGCCGTGGTCACATCGGCAGAGAGTTTTTCCAGGCGGCTGAGAACCCAGCGGTCCAGCAGATTGTCGCTCTCCACGTGGGTGGCCGGATCGGCCGGATCCCATCCGTCTGTGTTCGCATAGGTGACGAAGAAACTGGTGGCATTCCACATGGGGATCAACAGATCGCGCATGACCTGTTTCACCCCCTCTTCCGCAAACGCCAGATTTTCCGCGCGCACCACAGGTGAGTAGATCATGTACAGTCTGACCGCATCCGCACCGTATTTATCGATGACTTCGGTCGGATCCGGATAGTTCTTCAGACGTTTGGACATTTTCTGTCCGTCTTCCGCCAGAACAAGACCGTTCACGACGACATGTTTAAAAGCCGGTTTCTCGAACAGGATCGTTCCCAGCACCATGAGCGTGTAGAACCACCCACGGGTCTGATCGAGACCCTCGGCAATGAAATCCGCCGGGAAGCGGTGTTCAAACCCTTCCGCGTTCTCAAAGGGAAAATGCTGCTGGGCGTAGGGCATGGATCCGGATTCAAACCAGCAGTCCAACACCTCCGGGGTCCGACGGTAAGTTTTGCCGTCTTTCTCGAACACCACATCGTCCAGGATGTGTTTGTGCAGATCCTCGACCTTCTGTCCGCTGTACGCCTCGAGTTCCTCAATCGAGCCCATGCAGATGGAGTCCTCTCCGTCTTCACTTACCCACACCGGGATACAGGACCCCCAGAATCGGTTCCGGCTGATGTTCCAGTCATTCGCATCGGCCAGCCAGTTGCCAAAACGCTTGGTTCCCACATATTCAGGCGTCCAGTGCACCTGGTCATTGAGGGCCTGCATCTTGTCCCGCAGATCCTCGACTTTGACATACCAGGCTTCGATCGCGCGGTAGATCAGAGGGGTATCAGTGCGCTCGCAGAAGGGATAACTGTGCTGGATCGTGGACTGATGAACCAGCTTTCCTGAATCCTTCAGAGCCCGGATGATTCCTTTATCCGCGTCTTTACAGAACTGACCGGCAAAATCCGGCACCTTGTCTGTAAACACCGCTTCGGCGTCCAGAGGATCAATCAGCTCAATCCCCACCGCCCGGCAGACCCGATAATCATCCTCACCATAGGCAGGCGCCATGTGCACGATTCCTGTGCCGTCACTGGTGGTGACAAAGTCGTCTGAAAGCACCACAAAGCTGTTTTCATGATCCGCGAAGTAGGCAAACAGGGGTTCATACCCCATACCGGTCAGATCCGACCCTTTCAGGGTTTCCAGCACCTCATATTGTTCGGCGTTCTTGTAGTACGCCGGGAGGCGGGCCTCCGCTAACACATAGACAGAGCCGTCAGACAAATCCTTTACAGCCACATAGTCCACTTGGGGTCCGACACAGAGGGCCAGGTTGGAGGGCAAGGTCCAGGGCGTGGTGGTCCAGGCCAGGAAATAGGCGTCGGCGGTCCCGAACCGCTTGGAGTCGGTCAGCCGGAACCGACAGGTGATCGCAGGGTCCTGAACATCCTGGTAATTCCGGTTGGCCTCGAAATTGGACAGCGGGGTGGTCAGCTTCCAGCTATAGGGCATGATCCGGTGGGCTTTGTAGATCCGGTCTTTTTCCCAAAGCTGTTTAAACACCCACCAGATGGACTCCATAAAGGGAGTGTCCATGGTTTTGTAATCGTTGTCGAAATCGACCCAGCGACCCATCCGGGTCACGGTTTTGCGCCATTCATCCACATAGGTCTGCACCATGGAACGGCATTTTTCGTTAAACACATCCACACCGGCCTCAACAATGGCGGTGGTTCCGGCAAGGCCGAGGGCATCCTGAGCCAACGCTTCGATCGGCAGACCATGACAGTCCCAGCCAAAACGCCGCTCCACATAATGCCCCCGCATGGTCTGATACCGGGGGACAATGTCTTTAATGGTTCCCGCCAGCAAATGTCCATAGTGAGGGAGACCCGTGGCAAAGGGAGGTCCATCATAAAAGACAAACTCTTCATTCCCTTTCCGATGCTCCAGACTTTGCGCGAACACTCCCTCCTGCTCCCAAAAGGCAAGCATCTCCTCTTCGGTGCGGGGGAAGTCAATTTGATTGGATACCGGCTTGAACATGGGGCCGGGTTCTAACGCTTTCCGAGCGGAAATAAAGTGCCAAATCCTCCTTTTAAGGGACCTGTAGAAGCGTATAGGCCCTGCGGGCCTGATACCGGTTGACCACGCTCCAGTTGGTCGGAAAGACGTTCTCCTGTTGGGCCGGAATCAGAACAAACGCCCCTGATTCCATTTTGGTGTTCGTCGGAACAGGATGAAAAAAACGGCCGCTATGATACAGAAAGCGTTCATCCGGAGCTGGAATTCCAAAGCCTCTCCGAACCATGTAAAACAGTTGTCCCGGGTTTCCTTTCGTATCCTCGTGGACCTGCTCCGACACCGCACGGTGTTCATACACTCCGTGATAGGAATGCACATAATAATGCATGCCCAGGGTATACACGATGGCAATCCAGCACGCCGTGAGCGGGATCAGAGCGCAGGTCCTCCTGAGAAAGGCGGACCAGATCATCCCCCCACACAGCGGGATCAGCAGGATCCCTAAGAGAATGGACGTCTGAAGATCCGCTCCGGGAAATTCCATTTCTTTGAGGACACCCGTCTCCACCAACGTTGCCTGAAATGGAATCAGGACCGCAAGGGCGGAGGAGAGAAGGATGAGCAGAAGCACATGCAGACGGTTCCAGGTCAACATCCACTTTCCGGACCGCAACGACCAGAGATGAGACAACCCAAGAGCAAACATCGGCATCAACGGAATCAGATAACGCTGTCGACGGTTATCGGGAATGGTCAGAATCAGGATTCCTGCAGCCAGAGACAGCCACGGGACGGTTGCAGGCCAGTTCCAGCTCCTGATACGCGAACAAACTCCGAGAAACGGCAGCGTCCAGGGGAAAATCAATCCGAGCAGAATCACATAGTAGTAGACCGGCTGCGGGTTGAGGCGACCCTGTGTGGATTCATCCGAAAGAATGTCAGACGCACCGGGCACAGTTGCCAGTACGTCCCACAACCACAGCCCGTAAACCCCCGCCCCAATGAACACCGGAAGAAACAGATTCACAGTGCGAATCCGTTCGTTGGAGGTGAAGACGGCAATCAGAACCAGAAACGGGATCAGATAGACCACGGCAACCGCTCCTTTGGTCAGAAAGGCTGCAGCCGACGCGATCGATCCCATAACGAGCCAGGCGATGTGGGCACCGGTGACCCGCCGACGAGCGAAGGCAAGCGAGAGGGCCAAGGCCAAGGTCACCCACCCCAGAAGATGGGTGTCAAAAGTGGCCATTCTGGATTGTTTCAGTACCGAGTAGGTGGCTGCCAGAATCAGGGCGGCTCTTGCTCCGACCCAATGTGAATAGATCATCCTCCCGATCCAGGCGGTGGAAAGGATTCCCATCAACCCCAACCCCCACGCAACCAATCGGGCCCGGTAGGTGGTGACGGCCGGATCCACTGTATCCGCATCCAATCCGCTCCAGGCGAGCATATGGAGCCAAATGACCATTGGAGGTTTGCGAATCCGGGGAACCCCTCTCATACTGGGATCCAGCCAGGCATCCGCATCACCACTCTGCTGCCGGATCCAGGTCTCCTGTGACGGCAGCAGGGTCATATGTTCCATGTGGTACATTGAGTCGGAGACTCCTAACTTCCAGAGGGTCGGGGCCGTGTAGACGGCAATGGCCAGGAAAAGAAGGACGGCCGCTGGAGCTGCCTGGATCCAATCCATCAGGCGTTTCACCCATGCCCCTCCATCATCTCTTCCACCACATCGGCAATGGTCCGGATTCCTCTGGCCACATTGGCCGGATTCATGGCCGTATGTACCCGGATACATTCAGATGC
Source organism: Verrucomicrobia bacterium UBA6053 (assembly GCA_002429065.1). Lineage (GTDB taxonomy): Bacteria > Verrucomicrobiota > Kiritimatiellia > SS1-B-03-39 > UBA6053 > UBA6053. Next base: position 57,200 of record DIYN01000044.1, read on the forward strand.
ATCAGGAGGCTTTTCATCCAGACCGTAGAAAAACGGATCCCCCGGGATGACCAGGACCTCCCGTTCTTTCAGTTTCCGGTACAACTCTCTGGATCCCCCGGGGAGGCCGGGAAACCGAAGCCAATGAAACATCGACCCCTCTGATTCATGCCGCATCCAGGGAACACGTTCACCCAGAGCGTCACACCATAAAGCAGCCGCCCTCTCGCTTCGCTGCTGATAAAAAGGACCAATCACATTCTGACAGAGCCGTTCCAGGTCCCCACGGCGCAACAACGGTTCCACCAGTGCCTGCCCGATGTTGCCACTGGCCAATCCCGCCACCGCGTGCACAGCTGACAGCATCTGAATGACCTGCTTATCCGCAATCACGATTCCGGTCCGGGTGCCTGGCAGTCCGAGTTTGGACAAACTCATGGAGAGAATAATATGTGGCTCCCAGACAGGCGTGACCTCCCGGAACAGAATCCCGGGAAACGGGGCACCGTAGGCATTATCGATGATCAATGGAATTCCATGCTCTTTCGCCAGGGCCGACAGTCCCCTCACCTCTTCGTCTGTCAGAACATTCCCGGTGGGATTCGTCGGACGGGACACCGCCAGAGCTCCATCCTGCGGGGTGAGCGTCAGGCGGTCAAAATCAATCCGGTATTTAAAACGATGGGGGCCGGTCTCTTCAAGTTTGCCATGCACGGAACGGAACAACCCGGGGTCCACGCCCTGATCAGCATATCCAATGTATTCGGGGGACAGTGGAAGGACAATGCGCTTCCCGTTTCCTCCAAAAAGATTAAACAGGTAAAAAAAGGCGGTCTGACTGCCATTACTGATTCCGATATTTTCCGGCCCGATCCCCCAGTCATAGCGGTCATTCAGGAAACCGGCCAGGGCATCCAGAAAACGAGGGGAACCCTGCGGAGTATCGTATTCACCCAACACCGCATTCAGCCTCGTCGGATCCTGATGTAATCGTTCCCATTGCTCGCGGAAACACGCCTGAACCTCTGGAATCGGTGCCGGATTCCCCCCACCCAGCATACAAAGCGACTCCCGCCCGCTGGCCATGGCTTCTCCCAGGTCATCCATCAGTTCCAGGATACCACTCGGGTGTTCAAACCGTTTACCGTATTCAGACCAGTTCCACTTCATGCGAGAAGACTTATGCCCGATTCCACCTCAGGATGCCAGCGGGAACCTGTGCAGAATCGTTCAATGGGAGGGCATCTAGGAGTTGATTCAGTCTGGAAAATCCGTACCGGTATTCACATGAGACTATTCTCACGTATCTTCTCTACGAACATGATGCTGCTGATGACAGCTGTACTCTGGTCGACGGTGGGCCGCTCTTCCTCTATCGACGATCTCGGGAAAGGCCTGGATCTGTCGATACTCGACCCCTCTCCAGACACATCTTCAGAACCTGAAACTCCGGCGCTGCATCTTTTTTCCGGTTTCGAACAGGCACCCTCCCCCGCATTGCCCAAGATTGAAGCAGGCGTTCAGGTCCTTCGCTTTGAAAAAAGCATCACCCTGGTTGCCCCCAACACACCACGGATCGATGAGGCCTACCGCCAGTTGGGTGACATCGTGAAGTCAAAAAAACTGAAGGTGACATTTCCTCTCAAAGTGATTCTGCATGCCGACGGAAACGTGAGTGTGGGATGCGGACTTGAAACGTCCATCGACACCGCACTCCCACCCGGAACAGATATCAGCCCTCAGGAGGAGACGACCCTCATGGGAACCATCGCAGATGTCCAGATCGCGGAGAGAAGTCACCCCCCTGTGGTGGAGGCCGTCGTCCGGATTCGAACCCATGCACTGAAACAGGGGAAGCATCTCGACCCCTCCGAGATCTATTTTCTCCCACTAGAGCCCGGAAAAGTATGGGTAGGGCTCACACTTCGCCAGCAGGCGGCACGTCCTTAGTCGGCTCCGGTGGGGTTGGAGGTTCTTGTGCCTTCTCCTCCACTGCCGGAGGAGCTTCCGCAGGTACAGACGCCTCAGCGTCTCCCTCTGCCGGGCCCGGTTCTGCCGGAGCAGGTGTATCCTGTGTGGCTTCTTTCCCTGCTCTTTTCTCCTTTCCTTTTCCGGCACCCTTCGGTTTCGGCGGCTCATGCGGAAGATGCAGGGTATCATCATGAAATTCCAGGAGATGACCTTTCTCAATGAGCCAGCGGAAATGAGAGACCGTTTCGGCAGGGATTTCCTCCACGGCATTCGACACCACTTTCAGCGCTTCCTGGGTATTGCAGCCGGGATGAGTCGCCACATAATCCACGATATTCTGAATCTCTGGCGCGACCTTCTGTTCTGCGGGAAGCGGATGCTGGGCAATTCCGCTCACCACCAATTCCCCGTCGTAGCGATACACATGCAGCCGCATGTGTTTGAATGCCGGCCGGAGGGCAAAAATGATGGAATTCGGCCGCTGATGTTCCCGACGAAGATGATAATCGGTTAGGGACTTCAAGCTGGGGTCCTGAAGCTGGTTGTAGAGGTATCCGGGAAGAATGGTCCGTTTGGTCCGTCCCACCAACCGCTTGAGGTATTTCTCGCGGAACGCAGCCTCCACCTGATCCCGGGAGAGATCATAGGGGCGGTTGTCCTCCACCGGTTCGGAAGCCTCTTCGGGTTCGGGTGCGGGATCCGGTTCTGGTTCGGGGGTAGATTCTTCAGCAGAAATTTCTTCGGTTGGGGGATCGGACTCCCCGGATGAGTCGGACACGTCCGACGAGGACTCAGCCGCAGGCTCTGGTGCTTCTGTTGCGGCGACTGGTGTTGGGACCTCCTCTTTCGGCGTTTCCTTCTTTTCCGGTTCCTCCAGCTTTTCGCGGTAAAACGTCTGCGTGGAGACATCTTTTTTCCAGGCATCAATGACCTCGGCTTCGTGCACCATTTCAATATCCGCCTGAAAATGCTCAGAAGGAATGGACTCGGCCACTTCCCGACGGATGTCCGCCAACCGATGTTGATATCCGTGCCAGTTGGGAGGTCCGATCAACCGACCGGAAGGACGGTGCCGGCCGATGCAGACAAAATTCCCTGCAGGAGGGTCGACCTCCCTGGAGGTTGATTCATAATTCGCATCAATTCCATGCTCGATCACATACTGAATGCAGGCCTGTTCGTCGGTAAACACCATTCCGTTGGCCCGGCACACGAACAACTGGAACTCTTCACTTCCCGGCCCCTTGTCTTTGACCGTGTATTTCATGGCAATGAAGGCGGGGTTTTCCATGAACTTCTCTGCCACGACTTTCAGAGGAAAGACCTTGTGAGACTGGCGAATGACCTTCACGACCATGCTCAGCCGCTTTTTCTCGGGAATAAAATCCACATGAACCGGTACTCGCGGGGCACGGGGCGGACGCGAATCCCGGCGGTCATCCCGTCCGCGATAGGGACGGTCATGTCCACGTCCCTGCCCCCGAGGGCCGGAGCCCTGAGCACTGCGGGGATGATCGGAACCGTGCCCAGCTCCGTCACGGGGTCCCCGCGGTGAGGCCTCCCGACGGGGTTTCACTCTGACCCCCTGAAGATTTCGCCGGGACGAATCCCGAGGGGCACGCGGTCCGCGCTGATTAGTACGGCCACCTCCAGAAGATCGATCCCGGCGTTCGGGTTCCTTCACCCCGGGTTCACCTTTGGCCCAATTGGGGGTAAAATCCAAACCTCCCAGCAATGACTCGATGTCTTCTGGTTTTGGTGTGTTTTCTGATTCTGGAGTGTCAGTCATAATGCGGCATCTCTTTGCAATATCCTCGAACTTCGGCTAGGATAACGCCCTTACCCTATCCCGCAAGTTACCGGGCTGACAAGATAATCAGGCAACGAACATGAGACATCAAGGCAAAGACAAGGCATACACGTTAGAAAAGTATTCAAGTGCGATCACACTGGGGGATATGGAAATTTTTGTCTTCCCGGAACTGCTTTACGCCCTAGTGCTGGCCAACATCATGTCTCCCCGGGTCTGGCAATGGAAGGAACAGGACTGGGCCAAAAAAATTGAGAAGAAGACCCCCTACCGAAAAGTCCAGAGGCTCAAGCAGTACATCATGGATGCCTATGACTTCAACCTGGACCTCGACACCTGGGGATTGACGACCAAAGACCAGGAACTCCAGCGATTCGAATCCTTCATTGATCCGGAGATCCTCAGCCAATCCAATGCTCTGTTTGGGTATGAGGGAGACAAGTATTATTTTGATCTCGATATCCGAAAACATTTCGGTCTCGATAAATACACGGATGACATCATTCCGTATTGGAAAACCGAAACCATTGAGGCCATGGATGCCTTTCGACACAAGGAAGGATATCAGATGGGAGCCGGGGAATGCGTGTCGCTGTCCACCCTCTATGCCGCAGCCCTGTTTGTCATGGGAGGCGTCCCCCTGGAGGACATCTTTTTGCTGGCAACCCCCCTGCACTCCCAGAATTTCATCATGCTTCGCGAGGGCTTGATCACCAATAACCGCCGGATCGTCACCAAAAACATGTGGTTCAACGGAACGGAGATTACCTGGAAAGCCCAGCGGGCCATCCGGAATGAGAAGATCACCATTGTTGCCAATAACACCGGTTACATCCACACCATGTATCCGGAGGCAACCATTGATCCCGATTCCTATCAACGGGGGATGGAAAAACTCCGCGGATACCTCTCGGTCAAAATCGACATGGAGATCCTGTCGAATTTCTTACGTCACAATTCCTTTCTGCAAAGCTGCTTTCAGATTCGGCAGGACCATCACGGCGGGCATCGTTACATTGAGGCGGAAAAGGTGTTCGCCTATGAACAGGGCAGCAGCTACCGGGTCAATGATGATACCCGGGCGAAACTCCTGGAGGAGGTCGACACCTATGAGTTTTACTGTGAGCCGATCGAAGGCAGAATCGTGCTGAACAATTTCGAGGATTTTTTTGTTCAGAATCCCGGGCTGGACCTGAGGGACAAAAAAGATCTCGCGGTGCTGTTGGACGCCTTCAGCTGCACCAATGCCAAAGCCCGGAATGTCGGTCAGTTGCTCGTGGAGTTCTGCCACATTGATCCCCGTCTCCCGGAGCACAAAACCTTCACACCCTCCGAACCGATTCTGCTGGATGCCGAGTGGGGTCGGGAACGGATCATCGACACCCTGGAAGGCATGCGGGACAGCCATCCGGTGGTGGACCTGGCCTTCTACGCACACCGTGATTTAGACCGGACGGAATGGGAACCTTTCATGAAGGCTGCGTTGGAACGCAACCCGGTGGTGGTGGATGCCCTGCGAAAAAAATCGGATTCCCGGGCGATAGACACCCTTATGTCACTCACCCAGGAATCGATTTATGATGGGAACCGTCTGGCACAACCGGATGAGGTATGGAACTTCCAGCGTGGAGATGGGGCCGAAATCGCCATTACCATTGCCACCGTGATGAAGCAGCGGTGGCCGGACCGCCCTGTTACCCTGACCTTTACTGAGACGGACGTGTCGGTTTCCTGGGGACAGGAGCTCCTCACGCTACCGACCACAAAAGGGTATGTAAAAACATACACGGCTTAAATGACATCAGAACCAAACGGAGGCCTCGCTCCGGTTTCAGTTGAAAAGGACTCCAAAGCCTCATTTTGATCCAATATCCCCTCTCTTGTCTTCAAACATACGAGGAACATACATACGCATGAGACAGCCCCTTCGACTCCTTCATTCCTGTATCCTTACCGGTCTCCTCATGGCCATAGGGGCCCATTCAGAGGCAGACAGTCTCCACCCCCATGCAGCGTGGAAGCAGACGAATCGGGAAATCCATCTGCTTGCAAAACAGATTCAACAACATGCTCCGGCTCCGGGAACCGTTGCCTGGATCGGAAGCCCTCTTCCTGCAGAAGAGGAATGGCCGGATCAACTGCAGGCTCAGCTCCGTCTGCAACACCCCGGCTGGAGTGTCCGCATACTCGATCAAAACGATCTGGATCCATGGCGACCGGAAAGATGGTCCTTTGTCCTCTCCATGACTCAACTGCCAGAGATCCTACAGGACGCCGAAGTCCCCTCGATCATGATTCTGGACGAACCCGTGCTGCCTTCGGCTTATGAATCGTTTTACCGTGCTACGGCGTTGATTAAAATGAGTATGGAGGGGCCGAGGATCCTGCCATCGGTGGTGAAGGAAGCCGCAGGTGATCCAAACCGGACCTTCAACACAAGGGTGGAGCGGTTGCGGGATGAAAATTTTCACAGACGATCCACCAAACGGTATGCGCTGCTATGGGATGCACACGGTCGGCCGGACCCGACGCAGAGCGGCCGACCTGAGATGGGCCGATTCACCATTCGCAGAATCAAAGGCACTTCATTGCTGGAAGTGATGTCAGAAAGTGATGACCCCCTTGTTGCCACGGTTTCCGCCAATTCCATTGCAGAGGCTGCAGCGATCACGTTTCAGGACGAACATCGCGACCTGGTGGATTCATCTATCGTGTGGATTAAACGGGAGATCAAGAAACAGAAAGAAAGGGTGTCAGGTTTAGAAAAAGAGCGGTTTAAACTGAAGGGTCTGGATGAGGTGGATGCTCTCAACCTCCGGATGGACATGGAGACAGAAGCCTTAACACAGTTGACGCAAACCATGCTTCGAACGGAGATGGCTCTTTATGAGTTACGGGAAAAACACACTGGGGAGGCCTCTGATGCAGATGAAACGGACCGCACCCCCACAAACAGACAGACGGTTCTCGGCCAGCCTGAGAAGAGCGCGGATCCGAATGAATCCCGGGAACAGATGTCCGACATGCAACCCGAAGTGGAGCGGCTGCTGGAGAAACAGCGTGCCACTCACAAACTTCTCGATACCCGGATCCGGCGGCTTGCGAAAATGAGAAGAGAAAAACGAAAGCATACCACGCAACTTGAAATCGTGGAACGCGATCTTCACTCTGCGGTAAAGGTCTTACAGGATACACAGGCCCTGCTTGAGGCCGCCCGCATGGATGCCGCCCATGATACGTCCATGTTGAAACTGGTTGAACGGGCCAGTCTGCCGGAAACGCCCAGGCGCCGACTTGTAAAAGGGGTAACCGGCGTATTGCTTCGGGTAGAGAGACAGACGGGGATTGAATATGACTGGATCCCCCGCCGCTAAATCACTTCTGCAATGGGGATCCGGGACGAGGTTTACAACAGATTCCCGACCACGCCCCGAACAACTGTCGCACGAATGGGCGGAGAAACCGTAGGGCCCTCCTGGTCTTTCCCTCTCCCAACAGGTTCAGTTGATTTTCGCGTATTGCTTAAGGGCCTTGACCCGGACAACTTTTCGTTCAGGTAAAATCAAACAGGTCAATTCCCCCCCATAGACACAGCCCGTATCCAGACCGATGACCTTAGGCCGATCCAGCCCCCCCAAGGCAGCCCAATGACCGAACACCACCAGGTCATCCCCTTCGTAGAAATCAAACCATGGGGGATTCTTTTCGTTTTTTAAATCATGACCTTTACCGTCCCAGGTGCGGATGGAGACCAGGTGCCATGGGTCGGTTTGGTCCGGGTGCAGACCGGGAACCAGCCCCCCATGCACCATCATCAGGTCATGATCCTCCAGCCACAACGGCCAATTGTGCACATCCTCGACAAAGTCATCAAATTCTGAGCCGAACTCCTTGCGCAACTTGTCGAAATACTTGCTGTGCTTGTGAAGCTTCCCTTCTGCCAGCATGAGCATACTCAACTCATGGTTGCCCATAATCGACACGGCATCCAGCTCCCGGAAGATCTCCCACACCGCCCGGGAACTCGGACCTTTATTGATGAGGTCTCCGATAAAGACGATCCGGTCAGAAGACGGGTCGGCATTGACGTTCTTTAAGAGCTTTTTCAGCTCTTTATGACACCCATGAACATCACCGATGATGAGAGTTCTCTTCTCCATGCCGGGGCCCTTAGCAAGGTGCCCAGATGCTCTCAAGCATGAAGCGTGAGGATCGTTCTGCGAAAAAAAATCGACACAAGATCTTGGTTTTCGTCCTATTTAAGGCATAAAGTATGCATGTCGAATTTAGAGTCACTTAATTCTTATTGTGCGACTTGGGTCGTCACAGAACAGCAGCAGATTCCAACCGTTTCCAGATTTGTCGGACGCCGGGATGGCGGCGGAGAATGGATCGAAAAACCTGTCGTCATGTTGGAAGGCGTCTCCACTCAACTCCTGAACGCAGGAGTGGAATTCACCTTTCTCAAAGATGGAGCGTTCGCAGAGGCGGATATCACCCGACTGGGCTTTCCGGAGGACTGGAGGTGTATTGACGGGGTTCAGGCCGAAGTGGTGAACGGCCCCGTTTCACTGATGCTGCAACTTACACTGGTAACCGGCCGGGGCCGATTCCGTAAGTCATTCGAACTGGAACCCAATGAAACCGCCACCCTGACCCTGCCGATACCGGATCTTCCACTGGGACAGGGCATCCAACCTGACTGGGAGCCCACCGCGCTTCGAATTGGTGCCCAGTGGGGAGACACCTGGCCCACAGAAGGTGCGCTGGTGGTTCAGGAAAAAGTTTGGCATCCAACCGCAGGGAACGAACCGGTTACCCTCAATCTTCAGTCCCTCCAGACGATTGAACGTGAACCGCCTCCGTATGTGGTTGATCGATTCGGCCAGCGCGTAAGCCAGGAGTGGGAAGGGAAAATTCATTCCGAGCAGGACCTGATTGACAACCGGGAAAAAGAGGCCCTCTCCCCTCCACTCTTCGGACCTGAACAGGCTGGAAACTTTGGAGGGCGAAAAGACCTTCCCGCCTACACCGCCACCGGGTTTTTCCGAGTGGAACAGGATCCTGACGGCCCCTGGTGGCTGGTGGATCCGGAAGGATTTCCTTTCTTTTCCGTCGGCACCACGGGTGTGCGCATGATGGACACCACCATCACCACAGGACGCGAAGAGTTGTTCGAATCCCTCCCTGAACAGGAAGGACCTCATGGGGATGCCCGAAACCCGAAAGTGAACAGCCCGGCCAATGACCCCAAAGGTAAAGAAACGGTGGCCTTCTACGGATGGAATGTGCTGCGTAAGTATGGAAATGCATCGGATTGGGGAGATCAGGTGATTCGCAGATTCCGTTCCTGGGGGTACAACACCTTAGGGAACTGGTCTGAACTGGATGTATTTGGCGATAAACCTTTTCCTTTCACGGTAAGCCTCAGTACACGTCGTCCAGAAGCGGGGCGCATCGGAAAAAGTCTGCCCGATGTCTTTGACTCCGCATGGGAACCCGCTTTCCGCGAGCATGTGAAAGAGGAAGCTGCAAAATGGAAAGACAATCCCTGGGTGCTGGGGTATTTCGTCGACAATGAAATGGGCTGGGGCATCCTGGATGACGAGAACCGTAAAGAGTTTTCCGAACGTTATTTCCGGACCGTCTCCGCCACCCTCAAAGAGTTCGATCCGCATCACATGTATCTGGGGTGCCGTTTCACCCGCCGGGTCGTTCATCCGGACATCTGTGCCGCTGCAGGCAGGTATTGTGACGTGGTCACAGTCAATTCTTACGATTTGTGGCCGCGTCGTGAGGAGTTCTCACAATGGCACGAACTCACCGGGAAACCGATCCTGATTGGAGAGCACCATACTCCCCTCGAATGTGAGCGACAGGTTCCCCCGCCTTATCCTGCGTTTACCTCAGAGGAACGCGAACAACTCTACAAAGAACTCGTGGAAAAATGGGCGGCTCAGCCTTGGGCCGTGGGATGTCACTGGTATCAACATGCGGATCAGCATTTGACCGGACGACCGAATGACGGTGAAAATCAGCCCGTGGGGGTGGTGGATATCACAGACACCCCCTACGAGCATATGGTCAAGGCCATCACCCACGCCACGCGTCACATGTACGAGTGGCATGGGCGGGCCCGGTAAGACCGGCTTAGGCCAGAGCCTGATCAAGATCTTCGAGCAGATCCTCGATGCTCTCGATGCCAACGGACAGGCGGACCATTTCCGGAGGAATTCCCGCATCCACCTGCTGTTCCGCTGTGAGCTGGGAGTGGGTGGTGCTCGCGGGGTGAATCGCCAGACTCTTCGCGTCCCCCACGTTGGCAAGATGGGAGAACAGCTTCGCACTTTCCACGAAGGTTTTACCCGCCTCTGCACCGCCTTTGACACCGAAGACCACCATGGAACCGCCTTTGCCGCCGAGGTACTCATCCGCCAGAGCTTTGGCACTGTCCCCTTCCAGGCCCGGGTACCGAACCCATTCCACCTTGGGGTGATCTTTCAGATGTTCGGCAACCGCGAGGGCATTCTCGCAATGGCGTTCCATGCGTAACGGGAGGGTTTCGATTCCCTGCAGGAACATCCAGGCGTTATCCGGAGAAATACAGGCTCCAAGATTTCGCAGTGGAATCACCCGCATCCGGATGGCGTAGGCAACAGGTGCCAGCATATCCGGAAGATCATAGGCCCAGCGAACCCCATGATAACTGGCTTCCGGTTCGGTCATGAGGGGGAATTTATCACTCTGCCAATTGAAGTTTCCGGAGTCGACCATTACGCCTCCAATTCCGGCATTGTGTCCTCCCAGCCATTTGGTCAGGGAATGAATCACGATATCCGCACCGTGTTCAATCGGACGCTGCAGATAAGGTGTGGTGAAGGTACTGTCCACAATCAGAGGGAGGCCGTGACTGTGAGCCACATCCGCGATCGCTTTGATATCTGAGACTTCCAGACCCGGGTTGGTCACGGTTTCACAGAACACGCATTTGGTTTTTTCAGTAATGGCTGCATCAAATGCCTTCGGGTCCGTGCCGTCCACCAGATGAACCTTGATCCCGAACTGGGGCAGGATGTCATTGAACATGGTGTAGGTCCCCCCGTACAGGTTACGGGCCGCCACCACTTCATCACCCGCCTGGCAGATGTTGATGATCGCGTAGTAGTTGGCACTGGTTCCGGAAGCAAGCGCGAGACCGGCAGCACCGCCATCCAATGCGGCAACACGCTGTTCCAGCACGTCCGTGGTGGGATTCATCAACCGGGTGTAAATGTTCCCGAGTTCTTTCAGTGCGAACAGGTTGGCTGCGTGTTCCGTATCATTGAATACATATGAAGCTGTGCGGTACACCGGAACACCACGTGCATTTGTGGTGGGATCAGGTTGGGTGCCGCCGTGCAGACAGGTGGTGTCAAAACGCATGGATAGGTCTCCGAGGGTTAAAGGGATGAATTGAACAGAACATCTTTCTTCCGCCAGACTTGCCTATGGCACAAGCCAGAAACGAAAGAAAACGACGATTTGAAGACCGTTGTGGTTCCCACCAAGGAGTCCAAAAGGAAGCCTCACCAAGGTTCCCAATCGCAATCATCCTCCCGTCAGCGTATGTCGTCACAGGTGAGAAGTACGATGAGGAGTCGGATTAGGAGTTTCCTCCAGCAGGTTGTCAGGATCCCACATGGCACCTCCAGGTGGTTTCGCCCCCAAAAGTATTGACCCACAAGGGTCTACTCCCTATACACCACCCTCTTGTCTCACAACCAACCTTGGAGCAATCCTTATGGCAATTATCGATTTCGGCGGCGTGGAAGAAGAAGTCATCACCCGCAAAGAATTTAACCTGACCAAGGCCAAACGTGTCCTGAAGAACGAAACCATCGCTGTCATCGGCTATGGCGTCCAGGCTCCCGCGCAGGCCCTGAACCTGAAAGACAACGGCTTTAACGTCATTATCGGCGCCCGGACACATGACCGTGCAAAGAAAGACGGCTGGAAGAAAGGTAAGGATCTCTTCGGGATTGAAGAGGCTCTCGACAAAGGAACCATCATTTTGTTCCTCGTCTCCGATGCAGGCCAGAAGCAGCTTTGGAAAACCGTTAAGAAACACATGACCCCGGGCAAAGCCCTGGTGTTCTCCCATGGATTCGGACTGGTCTACAATGACATCACCAAGATTGATCCTCCCGAAGACATCGACGTTCTTCTGGTCGCGCCCAAAGGCTCCGGCCTCAACGTCCGTCGGAACTTCCTCAACGGTGCCGGTATCAACAGTTCTTTCGCTGTGGCCCAGGATGCATCCGGCAAAGCGGACGACCGCTGCAAAGCCCTCGGCATCGGCATCGGATCCGGCTTCCTGTTCCCCACCACCTTTGAGAAAGAAGTCACCTCCGACCTCACCGGCGAGCGCGGCATTCTCATGGGCGCTCTCTGCGGTGTGATGGAAGCGCAGTACGACGTTCTCCGCAAAAATGGCCACAGCCCCTCCGAGGCCTTCAATGAAACTGTGGAGGAACTGACACAGTCCCTGATTCGTCTGGTGGACGAAAACGGTATGGACTGGATGTATGCCAACTGCTCCGTGACCGCTCAGCGCGGTGCACTGGACTGGCGTCCCAAGTTCAAGAAAGCCACCCTCCCCGTGTTCAAGGAACTGTATAAGTCCGTCAAAACCGGCAAAGAGGCCGCCCGCACCATGCGCATGGGCAGCCGGAAGGATTATAAACAGATCCTGGAAAAAGAACTGACCCAGATGGCCGAAAGCGAAATGTGGGCCGCCGGACGCGCGGTCCGAACCCTCCGCCCCAAAGGCAAAAAGGTCGACAGCAAACGCGGCGTCGGCGGACGCAGCAGCAAACAGGAATAGGTTCACCTTTTCCTCGTTTACAGCCCCGTTCTCAGGAACGGGGTTTTGTGTTTTTATGAGCAGGAGAAATTGAATATGAGAAATCAATCATTTCAGTGAAAGCAAAGATAGTTTGGTTCACTTCCAGTCTGATCTTCACCTACTTGGTAGGAAGCATCCACGTTTCTCTGGAAAGAGGCGATCTGACCTCAATGGTCACGAGTCATGACTCTGTTAAGAAGTCGTTGAATGTCTAGGGGGAATGTGAATTCCAATACCTCTATATCGAGTTGTTCAATTATGGATTTTACCTGGCATCCAGGATCGGCGAATTTTCGTACTCTGAAGCTTTAGAGGCGGGTGAGCCGGTAAATTTATTGGAACACACCTCGATCGCGAAGACAGAGGCTCGAAAAAATTTGGGGCCAGTAGAGCTCCAACTCAAGGGAATACTGATCAGTCTCGTGGGTCTGACTTTCACCGTCCTGTTCGCAAGATGGTATTTCCGATATTTCAGATCCCTCGAGACAGACGAATAGCAACGAGCTTTTGTCGCAGATCAAACGACGAGTCCGTCCCGCATTATGTTTTCCGGGATGACAACAACGGACCACGCGGACGGCACGGACCCAGCAGGTTGTAGCGAAAGGCGAATGCAACAGCATGATGCCAAAGTTCAGCCCCTACCCCTCACAAATAGTTTCATCTGCATGGGTCCGTGCTGTCCGCGTGGTCCGTTGTTGTAAATAAAAAAAGAGTGACCATCACGGCCACTCTTTTCAACACCTGCTTGATTCAGAAAGCTCAGCCAATGCCCAGCAGTTTCCGGAAGACCGGACTGGGCATCATGGCATCCGTCGCCTTTTCAAAGTCAGGATGATAGTATCCACCCAGATCCACCGGCTGGCCTTGTGTCGCATCAATCTCCCCGAGAATCACGGTTTCATTTTCTTCCAGCGCAGCCGCCAGGGCCTCAAACTGGGATTTCAATTCCGCATCCTCATCCTGATTCGCGAGTGCCTGGGCCCAGTACAGCGCAAGATAGAAATGACTTCCCCGGTTGTCCAGTTGACCCACTTTGCGAAGCGGAGAACGGTTTTCATTCAGCACCCGGCCGGTGGCTTCATCCAAGGCCTTTCCGAGAATCGCCGCTTTGGTATTCCCTGTCCGCGCGGAAAGACTCTCGAGAGAAACGGCAAGCGCAAGAAACTCTCCGAGAGAATCCCAGCGCAGGTGACCTTCATTCTGGAACTGCTGAATGTGCTTCGGGGCAGATCCACCTGCACCCGTCTCAAACAGACCGCCACCTGCTAACAGTGGGACAATCGAAAGCATTTTCGCGCTGGTGCCCAATTCCAGGATCGGAAACAGGTCCGTCAGGTAATCACGAAGCACATTGCCGGTCACGGAGATGGTGTCCAGTCCCTCTTTGGCGCGCTGGCAACTCAGACGGGTCGCCGCAGCCGGAGCGAGAATTTCGATTTCCAGCCCTTCGGTCTCATGATCCTTCAGGTACTCATGTACTTTTGCAATCAGATTTGCATCGTGAGCCCGGGTTTCATCCAGCCAGAAAATCGCCATTGCTCCGGTGGCCCGGGCACGTTCGACACCCAACCGGACCCAGTCCCGGATCGCCACATCTTTGGTCTGACATCCCCGCCAGATGTCTCCCTCCTCCACATCAAAAGAAAGGCGCACCGCTCCGGAGGTATCCACCACCCGAAGGGTTCCGGCAGAGGAAAGTTCAAATGTTTTGTCATGAGAACCGTATTCTTCCGCTTTTTTCGCCATCAGCCCCACATTCGCCACACTGCCCATGGTCGTGACATCGAACGCGCCATTCTGCTTACAGAAGTCGATGGTCTCAGCATAGACCCGGGCATAAGAGCGGTCCGGAATCAAGGCTTTGGTGTCTGCGGTCGCACCATCAGGGCCCCACATTTTCCCGCCCGCCCGAATCATGGCCGGCATGGACGCATCGATGATGACATCACTGGGAACGTGCAGATTGGTGATCCCTTTGTCCGAATCGACCATCGCCAGTGGCGGGCGGCTTGCATACACGGCATCCAAATCAGATTCAATCTGCTCACGGAGTTCCGTTGGCAGCGCACCCAGCCGGGAGGTCAGGTCTCCAATTCCATTATTGGGATTGAACCCAATCTCCATCAGGGTGTCCGCATGTTTCGCCAGCAGGTCCTCGAAGAACACTTCTACCGCATGACCGAAAATGATCGGATCGGACACCTTCATCATGGTGGCTTTCATGTGCAGGGATAACAGCACGCCCTCCTCTTTCGCGTTTTCGATCTCCGTTTCCAGAAAAGACCGGAGTGCGGAGGCACTCATCACACTTCCGTCAAACACTTCACCAGCCAGGAGCGGAACGGACTCTTTCAGAATCTCGACGCCTGCAGAGGTTTCCAGTTCAATCCGGACAGATCCTTCCTCTTCCATGACGAAGGACTGTTCGGATCCGAAGAAATCACCGCCGTCCATATGTGCCACATGCGTATGGGAATGAGAGTCCCACTCGCCCATGGAATGGGGGTGAGCCTGGGCATAGGCCTTCACAGGGGCTGCCACCCGTCGATCCGAATTCCCTTCCCGAAGCACGGGATTCACCGCACTTCCCAATACATGGGCATAGGTGGCCCGAACGGATGTCTCTTCCTCATTCGAGGGCTCATCCGGGAAATCGGGAACGTTGAACCCCTGATTCTGCAGTTCCACAATCGCCGCTTTCAACTGGGGGATCGACGCACTGATGTTCGGGAGTTTGATGATATTCGCTTCCGGAGTTTTCGCAAGTTCCCCCAGTTCAGCCAGCGCGTCCGGAATTCGCTGATCGGCGCGCAGCCGATCCGGAAAGTGAGCCAGAATCCGCCCCGCGAGGGAAATATCCTTTAACTCCACTTCCAACCCGATCTCACCTGCGAAACGGCGAAGAATGGGCAGAAGGGAACAGGTGGCCAACATCGGGGCTTCATCCGTCCAGGTATACAAAATTTTCTCAGGGGATTCACTCATAGGGGTCCTCGGGTTCAAATCGAAAATGGGCCGGGAACTAAACATGAAACCGGCCCGGAATCAATCGGATATCTGCGACATCTCGGGAAAGGGACCCGGAATCCGTTTTCCCTCTTTTTTTCTTTGTGCAGGGTAGCAGGAATCATAGGAATAGGAGTAACTGATCAACCCTTCTTCTCCTCATGAACCCACTACTTGTTGTTCTTCTTGTCCTGTTGCTGATCGTTGTGGTTCCCATTTTCTGGGGAATCGGGATCTACAACAAACTGGTCCAGCTTCGGAACCGGTTTAAAAATGCATTTGCCCAGATTGATGTGCAGCTCAAACGGCGTCATGATCTGATCCCCAATCTGGTGGAAACCGCGAAAGGATACATGAAACATGAACGGGAAACCCTTGATGCCGTGGTTTCAGCCCGGAATCAGGCCCAAAGTGCAATTGGCGCTGCGGCGGCCGATCCGACCAACGTTGCGGCCATGAAACAGCTCATGGGAGCAGAAGCGGGATTATCCGGTGCACTGGGGCGGCTGATGGCAGTCGTAGAGGCCTATCCGGATTTGAAAGCCGACTCTCAGATGAACAAACTCAGTGAAGAACTGACTGCAACAGAAAACAAAGTCGCCTTTGCCCGGCAGCAGTACAATGAAAGCGTAACCCACTACAACACGCAGAGGGAAGTCTTCCCTGCGGTCATCGTGGCGAACATGTTCAATTTCACGGAAGCGCCACTGTTTGAAATTGAACACGAGGCGGAAAAAGCGGTTCCGGAGGTTTCCTTTGGCTGATCAGACTCAGGATCTGACCATCCGGATTCTTCCCAAACCTGCCCCGGTTCGGAAACCGGGGTCCCTTCTCCCGTTGCGGGATGTAAAACCCGGCACCGAAGTCCAACTGATCGCAATCCGTCTCGCCCCGGAAAAGCGGGACCCGTTTTATCGCCAGGGTTTTATTGAAAGCCGTCATGTCCGTGTCCTTCACAATGACTTCAAAGGACGCATTGTCTTAAAGCTGGACGGAGAGCTGTTCCTGCTCGGACGTCGGGAAACCGGACAAATTCTGGTTCGGGAACTTCCTGAGTCCGAATGAGTTTATCGGCCGGAACGATACAGCTTACGGAATTCTTTCTCGTCGGATCCCTGCAGACGACCGGTCCAACTCGCGGACCAATACAGCGTGAACGGAAAAACGGCGACGAAATAGAGGGTGCAAAACAGAATCACCAGGACTCGGAGGAGCAGGGGGGAATCCTCCCCCAGCAATTGCCAGGAACTGACAGGTACCAGCACAAGCCCCAGGATGTTCCAGATAATGCTGAAATGAAGGTATCGTGCCAATACCTTCCAACCCAGTTTCCATTTTCGGAAGACCCTGCTCATGTGTTAGCGAAACTTCCGGCTCTGAATATAGTCCCGCCAGGCTGCATCAAATGCCTCTACTGAATCAAAACCGTACAGTTGTGCAAACTCCTCGGCGGACAGTGCCTCCTGTTTCGAGACACGGTCCAAAATTTCCCGGAAGGCTTTCATTTCTGCCACCCCGGATGTGCAGTAGGAGAAGAGGGAAAGAGAGAACGCGGATTCCATGGGGGTCAGGTCCCTCGTGGTGACCTCAAGCATACGGCTGAGGCTCACCGGCATTTTCCGGCGGCTCAGGGATTTGATCGAAGGGATCCAGGATTTGTCATTGCTCACGATCTCTCGTTTATCCAAGACGCCCCCTCCGCCATCGTCCTCACCATAGTGACCGTCCTGATAGGGAGTAAAATCGGCGTAAAACACGGTACAACGGTCATGAAGTCTGGACTCGACAAAATATCCCGCCCCCATGCGAAGCCAGAGTGGAAGATGCGGTGATTCCGTTTCGATCGAAACCAATTGGAACCCAATCTGATGGGCCACCAATCCGTTCATATCTGTTTTCCCGTCGTCATACGCAACCGAAAAGCGGTTTTTGAAATCCGTGAACTGGCCCAGCGCCGGAGCCGTCCCGAGAATGAATTCCCTCAGCGCATCTGACTCAATCGAATCGGCATACTGTTTCACCATTTCGTGATAATCGTTTTGATTCTCGACCAGATGGACGGTGTATTTAAAGACGCCATCCCCCTGTGGAAAATCCGCCGGATTTGAGGCTTCGCCGGGTGCCCGGAATTCCCCCTGCTCAAACTTTTCCCGCAGACCGGCCAATCGGGGCATCATCAGAACAAAGACCTTTTCCGCGATACCTCTCACCTCGCGGGCAGAGGTGCCGATGGTCATGTACCGGAAATGCTGGGATTCAGACTCCCGAAATGCCAGATTCTGGAAGGAAAACGGGGGGACCACCTTCGGAGCAAGCGGCTTTTGCTCATCCATCCGGCCCAGTCCCGGCTCTGGGGGTTGATCATTCGCCCTGCGAATCACTTCACGACTCGTCAGGGAGAACCGCGTATGCGGAAGGGTGAACCGATTTCCGTTCTTTAATTCGATCTCCACTTCAGTGTCTGTGGCTGCAATAATTTTCGCCTCAATCGTTTTCCCTTCTGTACTGGTTAGCGAAACCCACTCTTCCGCGAAAAGCGGAACCGTCACCATCAACCATACCATCATACATTTTTTCTTCATTCCGCCAGGACCTCCGTACCGTTGAGGGGGGATTTGCCGTTAAAAAGTCTAGTGAGGTTTTCCACCGTCACTCTGCCAATCTCATGCAAGGCCTCATGGGTGAGGAACGCCTGATGCGAGGTGATGAGCACGTTGGGAAACGTCAGCAGCCGGGCAAGTTCATCGTCCTGCAATACCCCGCCCGAGAGGTCTTCAAAGAAAATGCCCTCCTCCTCTTCATACACATCCAGTCCCACTCCGCCGAGGTGACCGGATTTCAATCCCTGGATCAACGCTGTGGTATCCACCAGCCCACCCCGGCTGACATTCAGCAGGATGGCTCCGGGCTTCATGCAGGATATGCTCTCCGCATTCATCAGATGATGGGTGTCGGATACAAGCGGAACATGCAGAGAGAGTACATCCGAAGAAGAGATCACCTCTTCGAGAGCCACATACTGAATTCCCTTTTCGATCGCCCATGTCTGCTGAGGCATGGGGTCATAGGCCAAGACCTTCATGCCGAATCCCCGGAAGATTTCCGCCGTAATCGCCCCGATCCGGCCCGTTCCGATGATGCCGGCCGTTTTGCCATGCAAATCAAACCCAACCAGATCCTTCAGAGAAAAGTTGAGCTCACGCACACGGTTGTACGCCCGGTGGATCCTCCGGTTCAAGGTCAACAGCAGTGCCAGCGTATGTTCCGCCACGGCGTGAGGTGAGTACGCCGGCACCCGGGTGACCCGAATGCCACATTCGTTTGCCGCGTTCAGATCCACATTATTGAAGCCGGCACACCGCAGGGCAATGTGGCGAATGCCTGCCTTTTCGAGAGCCTGCAATGCCGCAGCATCCGCATGGTCATTCACAAAGAGACAGACAGCCTGCGCCCCCTCGGCCGCAGGTGCTGTTGCGGCTTCCAGGCGGAACGGATGAAACACCCATTCCAGGTCGTGTTCGCCAGAAGCATTCTCCAGAGCGGAATGATCATAGGGTTTTGCATCATAAACAGCGACACGCAGAGGCATGGGAGTATGATAGACACCGAGTCTGATTAATCAATGGAAGAGATCCGCTTGTACCCGAGAAAGATCGAGACCCGAATTCGAACAGGAGCAGAATTTCGACTTCGACATTCCCGGGCTGCGGTGCTAGATCGGTGTGATGTCGATGTCTCCTCTCAGAATTGGTATTGTTGGAGGCGGAAAAGTCGGGGAACATTTTCTCCGTGATTTTCGCCCAAACCCCTCCCTCGAAATTACCGGGATCGTCACCCGTTCCTCCACCCGGCAGCGTGAATTGTCCGAGCGGTTTGACGTTGCTGCGTTTTCCACCACCTCCGAACTGCTGAAAGCGGATCCTGCTCCCCAGGTGGTATGTGTCGTGAATGCCAACCATGACCACCTTGAGGCGACGATTGAATCTCTGGAGGCCGGTTGCCACGTGTATCTGGAAAAACCCATGGCCCCCACCCTGGCCGAATCCAGGCAGATTGTCGAAGCCGAGGCCGCATCGACCGGAACGGTTCAGGTTGGATTTGAGTATATCCACGGTACGATGACCGGCCGCCTGAAGGAACTGGTGGGTGAGGGATATTTTGGCGACGTTCAATGGCTCTCCATCCTGGACTCCCGCGGTCACTGGTGGGCTCAGCATCCCCACGAACCTCTGGAGAACATCTGGAAACTGGATCGTGAACGGGGCGGAGGCATCATTTTCCACTGCGGGATCCATCAACTGGATTTGATCCGTCATTATGCCGGTGCCATTACCAGCGTGCAGGCCTTTGCCCCCCGGAAAAACCCTCTTCCCTATTACCCTGAAAATGTGCCGGGGAATGTCACCCTGATGCTCATGACCGAAAAGGGCGTGACGGTGAACTTTCAGGTAATGCATGACCGGGCAGCAACCTGGTACCGGGAAAAAGCCTACAATCCCAATTACCCCCATGCACCGGGGCATGAGTTTAACATCTCACTCATCGGCACCGAGGGAAGCTGCGACATGCGGATCTGCACCGAGGAGCTGCACCTCTTTAAACTGGATGCTGACCTCAAAGAAAACCGGTTTGACCGCACGGAAATCTTTAATCCCAATCCGCACGACAAATCCCACCATGACATGACGGGTCTGCTGAGAACCTTTCTGGATTCTGTTGCAAATGGAGGGGGTGCGATTGACCCGGTTTCAGGTGCGTACGAAACCATGTGCGCCGCATATGCCGCAGAACATGCTCTGACCTGTCCGGGAGAAACCATCCAGGTTTCAGATGTCATCTGAGAATACCGTGTGGCTGGAGCCGTTTACGGCCCGGCGTATGGCGGTCAAAAGACAGGTGGTACACACAACATGGTCCACCGCGTCCAAACAGACCCATTATCCGGTGGTTCGTAACCCGGCCGCAATTCCCTGAACGGACAGACGCAGACTTCGCTGAAGCTCGGGATTCTCTTCACCCTCTGCTTCGGCGGCACGCTGACGCCGGATCAGTTCGATCTGGATATGGTTCATGACATCAATAAAGGGCTTCCGGATTTCAACGCTTCGCCGCAACCAGGCAGAAGCCGCCATCAGGGACGGACGTTCTGTCATACTGAGAATGGCTTTTCGGGTCCGTTCCATTTCTTTGACGACTTCCCCGCCAAAGACCTTCCCCAGTTCCGGATCCGGCGTGAGTTTGGCATATTCCGAGGCAATCACTTCATCACACTTCGTCATGGCAAGTTCTGCATTATCAATCATGGACCGGAAAAACGGCCATTCGCGATACAGTGCAATTGCCACCAGCCTCTGTTTCCGGTTTAAGGATTCCCAGGCAGATCCCACTCCGTAAAAAGCGTTGATGAGTTGCCGGCTTTGGGTCCAGGAAAAGGTGTAAGGAATGGCCCGCAAGTCCTCGAGAGACTGGGCCCCATGGCGGCGGCTGGGGCGTGATCCAATGGGGAGGGCCTCAATACAGCTTACCGGAGTTGCGGTGCGGAAATATGCAGGGAATCCTTCCCGCTCAAAGAGCTTCAGGTAGGCCTCCCGTCCATAGGCGGCAAAATCCCGCATACAGGCCCTCCAATCAGAATCCAGCCGCGGAGTATCGGAAGCTTTGACCACCAGTCCCCCGAGAATCTGTTCCATGTGACGGTGGGCCAATTCAGGATCCGCAAAACGGTCGGCAATCACCTCACCCTGTTCCGTCATGCGGATGTGCGCATCTCCCTGTGCAGGAGGAAGTGCCTGAATCGCACGGGCGGCAGGCCCCCCACCCCGGCCAAGTGCTCCCCCCCGGCCATGGAAACAGGTCAGCCCCACCCCTTCTTCATTCGCCACTTTCTGCATGGCTTCCTGACCTTCATACAAGGCCCAGCACGCTGCCAGGTATCCGCCGTCCTTGGCACTGTCGGAATATCCAACCATGACGGTCTGCCGTCCGCCCTGCCGGTCCAGTACCTCGCGGTAAACCGGATGGCGCAGTATTTCCCTGAGCATATCTGAAGCCCGATGAAGGTCATCAATGGTTTCAAACAGAGGGGCAATGGGCATCACCACCTCATCGGTTCCCCGCCAGTGAGCGATCAGGCGGTGCAGCCACAGCACCCAATAGACATCTCCCACGCAATGGGTCATTGAAATCACGTTGACCCCTACTCCCTCAGAGGAGCATTCGGCGGCATGATCCTGCATCAGGCGGGTAACCGCAAGCAGGTCCCAACTTCGTTCAGTCAGAGTTTCTTTCAGTCTGGCCGCATCCAGCTCCGCAAAGGTTTGGTCCCATAACCCTTCAAAACGGTCCGCATCCACCCGGTCCGGATCTTCACCCAGCATGGGCAGAAGTTCACGGATCAACGATCGGTATCCCCGGCTGTTTTCCCGCAGATCCAGACGCATGAGCTGCAGCCCAAACACTTTGTTCCGGCGGTTCCAATTCTGAAGCCGCTGAAAGACACTTCCAGAGAGTCCATCGGCTTTCATCGCCGCCTCGAGACGGTCCAGATCTTTCCCGAGTTCCTGGCCGTGGCGGTACCAGGCGCCGTTCGTTTGTTTCAGCCGGAACCGAATGGTTTCAAGTGCCCGCCGATAGTGTTCTTTTGGATGGCGTCTGGCCATCCGCGCCTCGAGTTCCGGGCCGGAGGCCCCGGTCTCGATTTCCATGAGCGGTACTTCCGCTTCCGGATTCACACACAGCATCGTGAGTTTTTCCAGCAGCGCCTCACACTCCTGGATATGGAAGGAAACAGCTTTTTGACGGAGACGTCGAAGCGTTTCACGGGTGACATCCACCGTGACATGCGGATGACCATCCCGGTCCCCCCCAATCCAGCAGCCGAAGCGAATCGGCGAATGATCCTGTTTTTCAATCCGGTCGATAGAACGTACCAGCCGCGGAACCGCTTTCCAGATGGTGTCGGTTACATACAGAGCCCGCCCGAGCTCCTCCAGCACCTCAGGCCGGTGAGGATGCAGGGAGTCGGTCCGCAAAAGCGCCCGGACATCCTCTTTGAGATTGGAGATATACACCTTTCGGACTTTGCGGTTCGGTTCATCAGAAAGCTTGCGAAGCGATTGCCGGATCCGGGCCAGGGTCCTCCGAATGGTCTGCCGTTTTGCCTCCGTCGGATGGGCCGTGAAAACAAACTCGGCCTCTAAATTTTTCAGTACCCCGCCAAGCTGTTCCCGGCCTTTACGGGTATGCCGCAGGCTGCGAAGACGGGCATCCAGGCTGTCGGTAAGCCGGCCGGATTCCCGGCGTTCCCGCAAAACCCGTTCACGCTGCAGGTCCTCAGATACATTTGCAAAATCGAAAAAGATCCCCAGGACCCGGAGCAGTTCGTCCAGATGCTCCAAAGGGACATCGTGAAAGAAACTCGAAAGCTCCACATCCGCCGTGGAATCACCGGATTCATGACGCACGGCCAAACGGCGGAGTTTGACCACCTCCGACCAGATTTCGGTTCGCCCCTCTTTCTCGAGTTCATTGCGGAGCATCCAGCACAGAAGGCGCAGGTCCCTCCGCATCTGAGTGTCTCCCAGCATCCAGGGCTTGGTTAAACTACCGATCATGAACGTGTCTCCATCGTTGAAAGCTCAGCCGCCCGTTCCAGGGCGGAGCGACGTTCGGGAAAGTCTTCCAGACCTTCCCGTTCAAAAAATCCAAATTTCTCCAGCCGTTCCCGGGTGCGGCCTTTGGCTCCCGCCACCAGCACGTTCACCCCATTGGCCTGTGCATCCAGCACTACATTCTCCAGAGACAGACAGACGGTGACCCCCAGCAAGGGAACATTATGCAGGTCCAGCACCAGCACTTTTGCATGCTGCATGGCGGCATGTTCACGTGCAATGGCCTTGGCAACGCCGAAAATCATCGGCCCGTTCAACTGGAACAGGAGCACTTTTCCTTGTGACTGCTCCATCAGAGACTGTTCTTCCGGAGGAAGGGTTTCCCCGGCCTCGTTGAGTCCAATGGTACGGACATCCTCTGACTGCAGATCTGAAAGACGTTTGATGGTCAGGAGGTTGGCAATGAAGACGCCGACCCCAACCGCAACAATCAGGTCCACAAACACGGTTAACAACAGCACCGCATACATCATGATGGTGCTGGAACGGGACAGTTTCGGCACCCGTTGCATGAAACTCCAGTCCAGAATGTCGATCCCGACTTTCAGCGCGATGGCAGCAAGCACCGCCATGGGGATGGGACTGGTAAGTGGAGCGGCGCCCAAGACGATGGCAAGCAGGAGCAAAGCACGAATGAGTCCGGCCAGGATACTCTTGGCCCCGATCTGAATGTTGACCACGGTGCCCATCGTGGCCCCTGCCCCGGGAAGCCCACCGCAAATCCCGGAAACAATGTTTCCAATTCCCTGACCGACCAACTCACGGTCACTGTCATGATACTCACGGGTCAAACTGTCCGCAATCATCGCGGTGAGCAAGGTGTCGATACTTCCGAGAATCCCCAACACCAAGCCGTCCAGCAGAATGCGGGACAGAAGAGCAGTGGTGAAGGTTGGGAACTGCAGTTCAGGCAGTTGCGTTTCAATCAGTCCGATCCGGTTGACACTGTCTGGTTCCAGGAGCCACATCGAGATCCCCGTGGCCACGAGAAGTGCCAGGAGCTGAGGGGGGCATTTTTTCCGCCACGAAAGTGGGACCACCCAGAGAAGCGCAAACGCCAGAATCCCAAGCCCCAGTTCCGCAGGTTTTGAAGCGGCGACAATACCCGGTAAAGCACGCAGAACCCCGATCGCACCGCCACCGGGATTCTCCACCCCCATAAATGGAGGAATCTGCATGATGATCAACAACACGCCGATTCCAGACATAAAACCCGATATCACACCGTAGGGCATCAGGGTGATAAACTTCCCCAGTTTCAAGGTGCCGATCAGGATTTGAAACACACCGGCGAGCATGACCACGGTAAACGCCATCGCCAAACCTTGCTCCCTCGACCCGGAATCGGCAATCAGCGTCATGATCACCGACGTCATAATGACGGTCATGGGGCCGGTGGGTTCCGAGATCAACCGGGTGGAGCTTCCGAAAATCGCCGCAAAAAACCCGACAATGACAGCCCCATAAAGCCCTGCCTGGGGTCCGGCACCGGACGCCACACCAAAAGCAAGAGCCAATGGAAGCGAGATAATCGCCGTGGTAATCCCCCCCGCGAGATCGGCTCCAAAATGTTTGAATGTAAAGCGGTTTGACATTGAAAGCATCTTTTACGTCTGTCTAAGGAATTGTCAATGGATGCCGAAAAAACCCTTGTGCGTTGCCAATGACTCCCCCTCCCGTCCATGTTGTGGGCCACGGGTTGGCCGGGGCTATTCTGGCGGAAACGGCTTCTCAGAAAGGGCTCAGAATTCGAGTCAGTGATGACGGAGGTCCCAGCAGCAGCCGGGTTGCTGCGGGGCTTTTCACCCCCCTTACCGGTCAGCGGCTCATTCCCAGTTGGGGACTGGACGAGGCCTATCCGGTGTTGAAGCGGTTTTATCCGATGTTGGAATCCAGTTTAGGCGTCTCCATTTTTCATGAGTGCAGCACCTGCCGCATCCTGCGCACTGCGAAACAACGTGAGGAAGTGGAATGCCGCAAATCCGTCTGGGCCCAGGACTGGACAGCCGCTCCTCCCCCCTTCAAGGCACCATTTGGTATGGTGGAGGTTCAGGGAGGAGGATGGGTGAACCTTCCCGCCATGCTGGATGCACTGAAAAAAAGGCGACAGCAGCGGGGAGAGTGGGCCGGACCTCCCATTCCGAATGAATGCACCATCTGGTGTCAGGGCGCCGCGGCTTCTCAGGATCCCAGGTGGAAAGACGTGGGGTGGCGGATTGCACACGGGGATGTGTTGACGGTGCGGATCCCGGGCCTCTCTTCCTCGGCAATCTATAATTTTGATAAATTCCTCCTTCCGATTGGAAACGGTCTCTTCCGCCTTGGAGCCACGTATGACTGGCACACGGCAACACCGGTACCCCGTTTGAAAGGGAGACAGGAATTGGAGGAGGCGTTGGCATCCTGCCTGCAGCTCCCGTTTGAAGTTGTCGATCACCAGGCAGGTCTCCGACCGGTTGCCCTTGCCCGTGTCCCGGTAGCGGGTCCGCATCCTGAGGAGCCGCACCATTGGATTTTTAACGGGTTTGCCAGCAAAGGGGTCCTGCTGGCTCCCTGGATGGCGGAATGTACCGTGCAGGCTCTTCTCACAGGGGAAGGCATCCCCAAAGAAACCCTGTCCACTCGGCGAATTCAGCGCCAGCGCGACCGCGAGAAGACACGAAGAGGTCAGGCCGCACATTCGACTCATCCGGTCCGTAAAGGGCAGGTGAAAAAAAACTCACCTTCCGCACAATAAAGGAGTGAAGTGCCCGTTGAAGGGGGTGTAGTTCAATTAACCCCCTACTGAAGGAACACATCATGACTGCACATACCTACATTCGGAATCTTTTGGCGGCCAGTCTGTTGGCTGCCATGATGCAACCCCTTCTCGCCGAAGGCCAGGATCAACTCGGGCGTCCAGACAAAGGTGAGCGGCGCGAAAAGCGCGCGGAACGCTTTGACCGGGACGGAGACGGAGAAATTGGCCGACGTGAACGGGCCCGTATGAGAAAGGCCCGGGAAATGCGTGCATCGTTTGACAAAGACGGTGACGGCAA
This sequence comes from Verrucomicrobia bacterium UBA6053, assembly GCA_002429065.1. Classification (GTDB taxonomy): domain Bacteria; phylum Verrucomicrobiota; class Kiritimatiellia; order SS1-B-03-39; family UBA6053; genus UBA6053. The sequence goes on from DIYN01000044.1 coordinate 83,561, forward strand.
ACTGTCTGAAGAAGAACGCGCCGCCATGAAAGAAGCCCGTGAGGCGAAAAAGGCGGAAATCCTGAAAGAATACGACAAAGACGGCGACGGGACTCTTTCCGATGAAGAAAAAGCCGCTCTGGTTGAAGACCGTAAGGCGGCTCACAAAGCGAAAATGCTGGAAAAGTATGATACCGACGGAGATGGCACGATTTCCGATGAGGAAAAAGCCGCTGCCAGAGAACAACACAAGGAGAAACGGAAAGAGGCCATGATGAAGCGCTTTGACACGGATGGAGACGGCGTTCTTTCAGAAGAGGAACGTGCCGCAGCCCAGGAAGCCCGAAAGAAGCATATGGCTAAACGTAAAGACAGGGATCCGGCTGAATAATCCTATAACTGACTGAAGACTGGATCACGTCCCGGGATGCCCCGGGGCGTTTTTTCTGTTCCGGAACTGAATCCGTCTTTTTCCTACATTGATCTTTTGTGAAAGTCGGAGAAGTTGAAGATCTTTCAGCCATCTGATTCATGACGACTTCTCCCTCCTGTCTTATTGTCGGTGCCGGAGTATCCGGCCTCACTTGCGCCCGTATCCTACAGCGAGCGGGTTTTACCGTCACCCTGCTCGAAGCCTCAGATCACGTGGGGGGACGAGTCCGCACCGATGACGTTGACGGATTCAAATTGGACCGGGGGTTCCAGGTGTTGCTGGAGGCATACCCGGAAGTTCAGCAGGAACTCGAGTTGGACAGAATGCCACACGGATCCTTTTCTTCCGGAGCGTATCTTTATGACGGTACAGCCACACGGCTGTTTGCGGATCCGATTCGTCATCCCCGTCATGTGTGGTCCAGTGTGATTCATCCTGCAGGTTCTCTGAAGGATAAACTCAAGCTTGCCCTGCTGAGGAAAAAACTGGCCTCTCTGTCCATCGATGAACTGCTTTCGGGTGAAGAGATCTCCACTTCTGAATACTGGCAGCAACTCGGATTCTCCCCGTCGATTCAAGCGCACTTTCTCGCTCCGTTTTTCCGGGGAATATATCTCACCGATGAAACCGACGTCACTGCCAGGATGTTCCGGTTTATTTTTTCCATGTTCGGACAAGGCCGTGCGGTCCTGCCGAATGCAGGCATCGGAGAAATCCCCAAACAGCTTGCGTCAGCTCTGACACCGGGGACCATCCACCTCAACACTCGCGTAAAAGAAGTCGCAGGCAACACGGTGGTACTGGAATCAGGAGAAACACTGAACGCCGATCATGTTGTGCTTGCGGCTGGTATGCCCTCACAATTCGGATTCGCAGAGGAGGAGAGAGCCTGGCACGCAACCACCTGCCTGTACTTCGATGCGGAGGCACCGCCCCTCCCGGGCCCATGGTTGATTCTGAATGGGAGCGGTTCCGGCCAGGTGAATCAGGTTGCGGTGATCAGTCAGGTCGCGACAGGTGTCGCACCCGAAGGGCACGAATGCATCTCCGTCTCGATCAAGGACGACCCTGCCTCAGAGGATCAGGAGCTTCTTCGGGAGGTGACCTCTGAACTGTCCGGATGGTTTGGTCCTACTGTGAATTCCTGGAAACATCTCCGGACGTACCGGATTCAAAACGCCCTTCCTGCGTACCGTTCGGGATCTCTGCCGGGTCCCGGATACCGGAATGAACAGGGGGTGTGGATCTGCGGGGATACCGAACAACACCCCTCTCTTCAGGGAGCGATGAATTCGGGTCGATTAGTTGCCGAGGCACTTATCCAGCAGGCAACTGATTAATCAGTTGCCTCACCGGGTGGTCGGGAACCTTTTCCAGCAAACGGGCCAGGTATTGATCACGCCGGTCAATGTCCCCCACCCCATCATACCCCAGGACAAACAGGAAGTAGCAGTGTCGAAGATTCCGTTCAGAAAGATCGACATCGAAAACCAGAAAGTCCGGAAGGGATACGGCAAAATAATCGATCTCCACTTCATCATTCTGATGATCCTCTGCAAAGGTAATCAGAGACAGGAACCTTGATTCCGCTTCTTCCTCCCGCCCCAGATCGCGCAGGGCCCGGGCCTGAAAATACACATTCTCGGGGGGTTGGTCATTGTAATACAACGCGCCAGCCGGGGTGGAATCTCCCTGGGTTGCCTTTTCCAAACAGGCGTCTGCATCTGCATCCCCCATCTTCCGAAGCACACGTCCAAGCCGCCACCAGCGTTCATTTTCGGTCGCGGCCCCCAGTTTCCCTTCACCCAGGTTTTCGGGCCAATGACTCGCAGCCTCCAGTTCGGATTTGGCCGTGGTGTAGTCCCCCACCTCTTCTGCCTGGCCGGCCCGTCCGATCCGTGCACGGACATAGGCGGCGGGGACCTTGCCTTCCCCTCCTTCCCAGGGATGAAACACACGACCTTCGATCCACTTCAGTGCATCGCGAAATCTTCCGGCTCCATTCAGAAGGGTAAGAACCTCCACACATAAGTCATCACGGGAGGTACACAGTTCCGGATAGGTTTCCAACCGCTTCAGGCGGTCTGCAGGATCCGAGGCCATTTCTTTCGCGAGTTGATCCCATTCATACAACACTCTCGCATCCGATGTGTCTGCAGAAAATGCCTGTTCCAGTGCCGCAAACGCCCCTTCGGGATCCTGACATACATTCATGCGGGCCAGGCCCAGGTTCCGCCATGCTGTGGGAAATTCAGGTTTCACCCGGGTACACACCTCCCATTGCCTCATCGCGTCATGGGGGCGGTGATGGGCGTAGAGGAAATTCCCCAAGGCATAAGCAGCCAGCGCATCCTCTGGATGATAACTCAGCGCGGTCTCTAATGCCGGGACCGACTCCAGCAAGTTGGGAAATGCAAAAGGCAGAACCTGAAGAGACGCCTGCTGAAATGCCGCGGAAGCCTCTGTTTCATTCCCCGCGCAGTGACAGGCCCAGCCTTTGAAATACAAGGCCATCTGTTCAGATGGAGCCGCCAGATCAAATCGCACTCCGGCCTGATCGACCATCCCTGCATGCGACAGATCCAATCCGAGCAGCAAATTCTGATGATCGGTTCCCCGTCCCCCCCCTTCAATATCCGCCCGGAAGTTGAGTGGATCCTCGCTCAACGCATCCTCGAGCAGGGACTTCGCGGTATCCCCATCTCCAAGCTCTTTTAAAATCCGGATCTGTAAATGATGTGCCTGGGCATGCAGGCTGTTCCGTCGAAGGGATTCCTGGATGAGCCCCAATGCCTCTCCCCACTCTCTCCGTCGACAGGCCAGCCGGGCCAATTCAAAACAGGCAGGACTCTTCCAGGCCTCAGACCAGGTGGCTTTATAAAACGCATCTTCCGCGTCCTCCCAGCGGGATTGATACCGAAGCATGAGCCCTAACTGATAATAGGCTTCTCCATCCGACGGATTCGGATTCCGCATGGTCAGCCGGGTTATCGCCTGCCGCAGATGATCTTCAGCGTTTCGAAAGTCACCCCGCATTCCCAAGCGTCGGCCCAAGGCAAGATGACAACGACTGTCACCAGGATCTCTCCGCAGCGCCTCCTCGTAATATGGTTCTGGGCGGAAGGTTGCGTGCCGATACTGTTCCACATGCTGTCCATGAAGCCACAACTCTTCATTGGAGGCAACGGATTCCGGTTTTGGTGCCGGCGTTGCCGGTTCTGGCACCTCGGGTTTTTCTGCAGGAGGTGGGCTGTATCTCAGGAGAATCCGTTTCCGATCCTCGGAAAGGAGTCGGACGGTACATTCCGAAGTTCGGACTTCTTCCGGCAGTGTGATCACGTCGGTCCAGAAACCACCGGGTGTCAGGGAAATCGAATGTGCATATTGCCTGCTGGCGTGTTCATCAATCGGCCGGGTCAGTGACGGCAGACGGAGATTCTTCGCATTATGCCCCATGGATGGTTCAGTGGGCGTGTGCCACAGCTCCACATGAACACGTCCCCCGGCAACGGCATAGAGACCAAGTGTGACTTCCTGCGGGGAGGACAGCGACATACTGAGGACCCAATCCCGGCTGGCGGTGGAAGCAGGCCCAATCTCTTTGTAGGAGAGAAAGGTCTGCGTGAACCGTTTTTCTTCCCCAGGAGCCAGCCAGGTAAAATCCGGCTGATTATCGGTAAAGGCTCCGCACATGAGTTCGATGTATGGGCCGTCCTCCTCAGTAAGCTGACGGTCCCAGGCCTGACCAAACTCCCCATTGCCCCAGGTCCACTGCTTTTTCCCGGGGACCAGGTGATGATTCGCCACATGCAGCATGCCCGCATCTTCCGCATGATCATAACAGCCGACATGATTGTAATCAGAGTGATACGCCATGTATGAAGTGGGAACCGGAATGTGTTTGTAACGGGAAATGTCGGTTCCGGGTGAATAATCCTGTTTGTAATATTCCCCTGTCGCGATTGGAAACGTGGACACATCCCGTTTCCCATGGTCCATCACAGCATGAACGTCTGCAGGAAAGACGGATTGATACTCGTCATGAACATGTACGGCGGGATTGGCCCACCAGAGAAACGTTCCCGGCTGTTCACATGGATTGGACAGCCGAACCACAACCTCAAACGAGGTGCGGCCGGGTTCGAGGCGGAATCCATGCCTTCCCCGCTGCCGGAACATGCGTTCATTCTCGGCACACCACACCGTACATGATCCGTCCTCCCCCTCCTCGCAGGTCCAGTCAACCGGACTGTAGGTCGTAGGGCGATGGTGCTGAGGCCAGTTGAACTCGATCCCGCCTGAAATCCAGGGTCCGGTCAATCCGACCAACGCAGGTTTGATCACCTGATTGTGATAGATCATCCGGTACCCGTTGGTTTTATCCACCGCCCGGTGCAGACGACCGCCCAGTTCCGGAAGGATCATCAATTCCACGACTTCGTTTTCGAGAAACACGGCCGTCCATGTCTTGTTGGAAGGCGCATCGGCAATTTTATCGATGACCGGATATGGATACACCGCGCCGCTGCTTCCCTGATACACACGTTTCTCAAGGAACATGGGGTTGGGGTTGGGCCGTCCAATCTCCCACGTGGGGATGGAAACCTGTTCAGACCAGACACGGACAGATGTGTTACTCATATTGATTCTTCCTTGTGAACCTACTTCTATCATCCCATAAAGATTGATGGAATAGACGGCATTCTGATATACATATCTTTTCTTATGAAGTTTCAGAAAGAAGGTTTTCCACGGCAGCGGCTATACCGGATGCCGGAACGTCTGGTACAGCACGCCCAGAATCTGCCCGTATGCCGTTCCCTCACGGTCACGGATTTAGGCTTCTTCCCCGAAGCCGCCGGACACCGCGTCACCCGGGCAAAGGGCAGCCCAACTCATATTCTCATGTTCTGTGTAGCCGGACGGGGGTGGGTGAAGCACGCGTCCCATCTCCTGAAGATTCATTCCGGCCAGATGGTCTGGATTGATGCAGAGGTCCCTCACGCATACGGGGCGGATCCGGAGAGCCCCTGGAGGCTCTACTGGCTACATGTAACCGGAGAGCAACTCGGGGAATGGAGACCGTGGATACAGGTTGATCCCAACGGGGTAACGGTATGGTCGGTTTCGGACACGGTTGGAATGGCAGAGAGGTTTGAACATCTGTGGCGGTTGCAGGATGATGGAGGCCGTGATCTTTCGCTGCTCCGGATGTCGACCGAAGCGATGGCGCTGCTCGCACACGCACTGGCCACCCGAATCACCGAAGGGAAAAAATCTCGCTACCTCGAGGAGCGGGTTGAGCATTGCATAGGCTGGATGCGGGAGCATCTCGACCGGCAGGTTACCCTGCAGGACTGTGCACGCGAAGCTGGACTGTCCCCTTCTCATTTCAGTGCCATCTTCAAGAAGACGACGGGAGTCGCTCCGTTAAAGTACTTTACCCGCCTGCGGCTTCGAAAAGCCTCTGAGTGGCTCGACGGCACCGACTGGCCGATTCAGCAGATTTCCGATGAACTGGGATATGCGAACCCGTTTCATTTTTCCAGGGCCTTCCGCTCGTTTACGGGGCTCTCCCCGAGGAACTATCGGAACCGAATGGACGACGCCCACTCCCCCTAACCCGACTGGCCTACATGTCCTCACCAGTATGACGCCAAAGCTGTATGCCTTGACACCTCCACTCTCTTCTCCATAGATCTTGCATTCATATGCCTATACGTGTTTGAGTGTTGAGCATTTCGCTCTGCCAAGGCCAGCATCCTATCTCTACCCGGAACCCCACGGAAACGAATGAACTATCATGTAAATCGAAACGGAGCTGATCTTGGAATCTTCTCACTCGAGCAACTTCAGGGAGGGTATGCATCGGGAGAATTCGAAGCGAGTGATCTTGTCTGGTGTGAAGGGATGCCGGAATGGAAACCTCTCTCCACGGTTTTGGCCGACATGCAGGATACCTCCACCGCCCCTTCACCTGACGGGACTCCGCCTCCTGCCTTTGAACCGTTACGCAATGGACCCGCCTGGGAACAACCTACAGCCGGTAACGTGTTTGAACGTGCCCTGACCACAGTAAAAGGACTCATCACCAACCCTCGCCACTTTTTTGGGGATATGCGACTCGAAGGCGGTCTTGCCAAACCCTTTTGGTTTTACACCCTGCTCAGTGTGATCGCGGCCGTGGTGAATTTAGCGGTGGAAACCCCTTTCAGAATGATGTTCTTCGGAAATCCCGAGGAAGAGCTTCTCACAGCAGGGATCACCGTCTTCCTGATTCCTTTCCTGTTGCCGATTGCGATCTTTTCCAGCGCGGGGATCTCCCATTTGTTTCTCATGATGCTGGGTGGTGCCAACCGGCCGTTTGAAGCAACCTTCCGGGTGAACTGTTATGCGTATGGTGCGATCGCCCCGGTACAGGCCATCCCTTTTTTGGGGGTCTTTGTCGCATCTGTATGGGGACTCGTCCTGGAAATCTTCGGATTAATGGATGCACATGGAATCAGTGGAGGAAAAGCGACCGCTGTGGTGCTGTTGCCGATGGCCGTGATTTTTCTTCTTTGCTGCGGCCTCTTTATGACCATTGGCTTCGCCGCAGCCGGATTGTAAGCATTCCCTTTCCTCATGAAACTCGAATACGTAAGGAGATCCGATGCCTTGGTGGAGAAAGTTGGGGTTCTCCTGCTTTCACTTGCAGCCGTGGCAGGAATTCTGTGGCTCAAGGTCTTCGAGCTCCCGACCCAGAAAGGACTTCTGTGCAAACACACCAACCTGCCCTGCCCGTTATGCGGAGGCACCCGGTCAGTCTCTGCAGTCCTCGAGTTACAGATCCTGACCGCTTTTCAGCTCAATCCACTGGTTGGCCTTGCGATGGCGTTCGGTCTTCTCTGGTTCGCCTATGCTCTTTGTGTTCTCCTCTTCAAACTGCCCTCCATACGGATCACGAATCTTCGCCTGGGTGAAGTACGCATGTTGGGAGGACTGGTCCTTTTGCTCCTGATCCTCAACTGGGTCTACCTTTTGACCACCTAAGCTCATTCCAAATTCCTGTCATGAACTCGTACCTCCGATCCATTGTGCTTGCCATGGGCTGGCCAGCACTCGCAGTGGTGTCCCTCGCCATGGCTGTAGGCAGAGGCGATCCTGATCCCTTTGGAGTCATGCTACTGGCACTGAGTACCGCTGCAGCCTATGGGCTGGACCGTTGGGTGGATCACCGGAAAGGAGAGGCCGAGCTTTTTCGACGCATGCTCCTGATCGCTGTAATCTTCTGCGTCGTTCTCGGGGGGGCCATCGCGGTCACCTCCTGGTGGCGATTCAGTATCTGTGCGGTTTTAGGGGCGATTTCCGCCGCGTACGTTCCTCTGAAACGGTTCATCCCGAAAAACATCCTCACCTCCATTTCGTGGACTGTTGGTGCCTGCACACTTCCCTTCTCAACCCCGCCGAACCTCCACCATGCGTATTGGGGGGCCGTCACCTGCGTCTTCATGATTATGGTGGCCAATACGGTTCTGTGTGACATCCCCGATGTGGAGGAGGATCGGAAAGCGGGTGTCCGGGGAATCACTCCCCGGTTCGGAGCAAAAGCAGGAGCTCTTCTGGTTGCGGTCTCAAGTGGGATCGGCGTAATAACCGGGATCTTTACCTCCCATTACCCCCTCGCCTTCACCTCGGCCATGCTGGCCCCCTTGGGGTTTCGTTTGGCGCGCGACCCCAAAAACGGAACACTCCGCAAAGCCGGGGATCTGATCGTAACCTTTCTCCCGGGTCCCCTGAGTCTTTTGTTTTAGAGAGCGAGCCCGGTTATGGGATGAATGTCCTGAATGCTTGCATGACTTCTGCCATCGGCAACCCGACCACATTGGTGTAACTACCCTCTATACGTGACACCATATGCGCGGCACCCGCCTGTATTCCGTAGGCACCAGCTTTATCCATAGAGGCACCACTCTGAACATACGCTGAAATCTCCTGGTTCGTGAGAGAGCGGAATATGACGGTGGTCTCGACCACCTCCAGGTGCGACCTCTTTCCATCCGTCAGGCAGAACCCGGTCATCACACGGTGCTGAGTTCCAGACAAGGCATGCAGCATTTGTGAGGCCTCGGACGCGTCGACCGGTTTTTCCAGAACCTGTTCCTGAAAAACCACCACCGTATCTGCCGCAAGGCAGAGGAACTCAGGATGAGTTCTGGAAACCACTTCGGCCTTTTCCCGGGCGAGTCGTCTCACATACGCCTGAGCCGCCTCCCCGTTTCGTCGTACTTCCTCCACATGAGCCGGGATCACCCTGAATGAAACCCCCGCCTGATGGAGAAGGTCAGCACGTCTAGGGGAGGCAGAGGCAAGCAGAAGATCCATGACCCGTAGCGGTTACCGGACAGAGGTGTCTCAGGAGTTCATCGCCGCCGCGTGAGCCCGGATGGTGTTCACCATACTGTGCAGACCATTTGTGCGGTTCATACTCAGATGGGACAACAGTCCGATTTCTTCCAGAAACCCCAGATCCGAACCGAGGATTTCATCAGGAGTGCGGTCCTGATACACCCTGAGAACAATCGCGATCAGCCCCTGCACGATCAACGCATCACTTTCGGCATGTAAATGAAGCGTGTCTTCGACCGGTTCCGCATGGAGCCACACTTGAGACTGACATCCCTTCACCAGATGGGAAGGCGTTTTATAGGCCTCATCGAGTGGGGGCAATTCCCGGCCCAGCTCGATGATATGAGCATACTTTTCCTGCCAGTCTTCAAAAAAGGCAAATTCATCAATGATTTCCTGTTTGGCCTCGTCCAATGTCATCATGCGCAGACCCTACCGGGAGTTCAGATGAAGTCAATCCGAGGGAAAGCGCCTAAAAGGTCGATCCGTAGGAACATACTGAAATGTAGCGACGACAACAGGGTTAACGCCAATCCGGTTTGGAACTACGTTACATGTCCGCAGGTTCCAGCAGCATCGCATCGATGTAATGGTCCTCGAAACTGTCTGTCCGGTTCAATTCAATGTAGGTGGACTCCGCATGAAGGTGGCCCAGTTGTGTCATGGTTTCCGGTGACAGGAGTCCCAGGGAAGCCCCTCCCAATGAGGCATTCCCGATGATCTGGAACCGGTCGAGAGGGAGAGTTGGCAGCATGCCGATCCGCATCGCATGAGTCGGATTCAGGTGATATCCAAAGCCTCCGGCCACGCGAACCCAGCGGAGATCCTCGATATGCAATCCGGCCTCTTCCAGCAGGGTCATCCAACCTCCCTGAATCGCGGCCTTCGCCTGAATCAGTTCGGCGATATCCGGTTCGGTTACCTGCAGTCCCTCTGCGAAATCGGGAGCAGAGCCCTCCACATAACGCCCTGAGGCACCCAGCCAACCCTGTGCCACCCCGATGGCCATATAATCCACATACGCGGCTCCTGAGATCCCATGATAAGGTGCTCCGGGCCCATGTGCATCCAGGTCGGTTTTCCCTGTGGGGGAAAATCGACTGATCACACCGGGTCCCGCAGCCGAACCGGATGTCAACCGTCCACCTTCAAAGGCCGGTCCCGCCGCTGTGGCAGTGGCGAGGTAGTCTGAATCCGTTTTAAGAAGGATTTCCCCGTTGGTACCGAAATCAATCAGCAGCCCGGGCCCCTCCTCCACCAACATCCCGCTGGCAACGGCGCCAGCGGACACATCCGACCCCACAAACGGACCCAGACCGGCAAGTAACCGGACGTGTATCTGATCCGGAAGGCCCACCTCGGAGCCCTTCAGGTCGCGCTGTTCCAGAAACTCCGGGGAGAAGGGATAAAGGGCCAACCCTTGTAACGGCACCCCTGCCACCGTGTGAAGCATGGCCGGATTGCCTGTAAACACCACATCTTCAAGCTCATCAGGACGAACCCCTGCCTGGTCGCATACACTCTGGATCAGAGGCAGGATCCCCTCTTTCCAAAGTGTCTCATGCAAGAGTCTGTATCCTCCGGGGTGATCAAGGGAAAACTGGATCCGGCTGACCACGTTGTCTCCCTGAGGAATCTGAGGGTTTGACCGGGATGCTGTGGCCAAACATGAGGGAGGTGCCCCCTTCCACAATGCAGCGGCAAGAGTAGTGGTTCCAATGTCCAAGGCGACTCCGGAGCCGGCACGTATGTCTTCCGGAATCACGGAGGGAGAGAGATCAAACAAACTGACCCCGGTGAGACTCCGGTCAAAGCGTGAGTTTCGGGGTATCCAGACCTCCTCCACATCCCCGGCATACACCTGACAGGACCTGGCCCTTTCTCTCGCAGGCCCGATTTCAACCCGACATCCCCCGCACAACTCGCGTTTCCCGCAGCGGGTGTTCAGGGGAATGCCCTGTTCCGCCAACCAATCTGATAGGGTTTCTCCTTCACAAGGCGGGCGTTTCACCGGGAGTTCGACACCGGATTCGCTATACACACATGGGGTTCGGATCATGATGCCGCCACGCGGAATACGTGTTCATCCGCTGAGAGTTCCAGCGTTTCGCCCGGAGACAATCGAACAAACAGCTCTTCCGGATACGGTCCGTGGAAAAATGAGCGCAGCCATTCCGGATCTGCTTTCTCCACCTGGAACCTCCAGCCGAGATGTTCTGCACAGGTTTGACAATACGCTTCCTCTTCTTTGGCCGCGGCGGTTTGAATGAACAGGGCCGTGTTGTAATGCCCGAATGATTCCTGATCCGCTTCGATCAGGTCCTCGATCAGGTCCTCATCCTCATACTTCTTGCCGAACTCTTTGCGGAACCAGGCTTCACGGTCCGGTCCTGGCACCCGCCGTTCCCGGATCCAGCCCGGGGCATAGAAGTAGGTGCCCGGGTTTTGTTTCTGAATGTTCTGGTGACGTTGATTTGAGCCCAGCAACAGGGCAATACAATCATGGGCCCGTGGGATGAGGAGGTCGGTGGTCTGGGTTTTGATATGAGTAATCCCTCCCCCGCACAACCCGTAGAGCATGAGAATCTCCTCCACATTCGGGTCAGCATCCAGCCTGTCCAGTTCCTCCTGAGCACGTGACCGAAGTTCTGCAGGACGATCATGCAACCCCATCGGCAGCCAGACCAACTGAACAAATGGAGGAAGATCCTCCATCGCCTCAAGTTCTTCTTGGAATACATCACAGGCAAGCAGGGCACGTTTTTTCCGAAACCGGTCGATGAAAGGCCCCCGCTCCGCTTCCATGTGTTTCTCACCGATAAACACCAGGCCCGTATCCCCTCCTTTCGAAGAGTCGAGTGTCAGACCATCCGGGGTGTAATCCACCTCCACCACGGTCTCACCTGCCATGGCACGCCCTTTGATCCTGTGAACATGCGTCGGGATATCGTCAAACGCCTTCTCAAGCAAAGAACGGGATTCGAATGAGCGGGGCGAGATCTGTTCGGAAGAGAAGGACGTCGCATTGCATTTCGTCAATGCGGCTGAAGGCAGATCCGTTGAACGTGACGGTCCCAGGTCCACACCGTCTCCAAACGAAGTGACCAGTACCTTTGCCTCCTCATTTACGTTCCCGACGGCCTGGAGGCAGGATGTGATCTCCTCTTCAGTCGCAAGATCCGCTTTGTTGACCACGACCATATCTGCAGCCTCCACCTGCGCCCCGACAACCGGGAGACGTCCATTCAGTTTCAAAAATTTTGCCGGTGTGACCACGGTGAGGATTTGATCGACGTTCACCTGATCACCCACACCCGCTTTTTCCAGCAATGTGCCTACCGCCATCGGGTCGGCAATGCCACTGGTTTCCACAACCAACCGGTCAAGAGACAGTCTCGATGGCAGAACATCTTCCCGCAGCATCTTCAGAAAATCAGCGGCCTTGCATTCACAGAAAATGCTTCCGCCCACAACCGCGTGACTCTCGGCTCCGTCCTGCTGAAGTCGGAGCGCGTCCACATCCGTATCAGAAAGTTCATTCACCAGAAACTGCATGCGCAGATCTGAACGCGTTTCCGCCCACCGTGCAAGCAGGGTGGTTTTGCCACTGCCGAGAAATCCGGTAACGAGTGTGACAGGAAGGGGCGGCATCATGATGATCTCCTACATCGAGTGCATGAAAGAACCACTGATTTCACAGATTCACACGGATCCATTCAGAGTCGAATTCACATCCGTGTTCCTCTGTGTCATCAGGGGTTCCCGTCTTTACACCGCTGCGGTTTTGGCGTCAGCCGCTGCGGTAATTTCTCCCACCAGGTCTTTACGGTCCGGAATAATGGAGGCGAACTTTTCCGTTCCATCAATACAGATACTTGGAATCGCCGTCACACCCAGTTTGGTCATGTAGCCAAGACCGTCACGGCCCGTGATTTTGTGTTCCCGGACTACCGTGGGCACACCGGATCGTGCCGCCGCATCTTCAGCCGCCGCAAGAATGTAGGCACAGGGTGCACACCCCTTCGAATCCAGAGTGACCACATCCAGGACCACTTCAGCGGTGGAGGAATAGTCGGGTACTTCAATATCGGAAAAATCATCATCCATGACTTTTTCCGGAAGTGACATCGCCACCTGACGTTTGTATTCGTCATGGGCCAGTTCGCCGACCACCTCAAGGTTGTCGATTTTTGCCGCGTACGGCAGATCACATCCTGGAGCGAGAATGAACCCAGGCCCCTCCCCGGCTTCCTGATAGGCCCGGACAACATCCCGACGGGTGTCATCGTTGTCGCCTAAAAGCAGTACGGTGGTCAGCTTCAGGTTTCCGCCAAAGGACTTGCCGGAAGCCCGGGCCACTTCGCTGAGTTTAACCAGATCCACGTTTTCATCCACACTCATGTTGTCACAGGTGGTTTCCGCCATCGCCTCAAGATTCCGGGTGGCGTTTCCGCAGACGAACAGAGAGGAAATGCCTCCGGCCTCACGGACACCATCAAAGATCCGGTTCAGGTGAGGCGCGATCACATCAGAGAAGTGAGCCGGACCGATCTGGCTGATCATCGGATCCACGACCGCAATCACATCCGCGCCCGTTTCCAGATAGGCGTTGGCGACGCTCAGTGCAATATCGGTACAGAAGGTCAGCAGTTCTTCCACCTCATCCTCCTCGTCAAACATATCGAGAAGGAAATCTTCTCCGCGAAGGTGGATGGCGAGAGTCAGAGGACCCGTCAGCAGGCCGTAGAGGGCGATGTCATTGCCGATGGTGGCCGCAAGCTGTTTCACGGCATCCAGCACCAGCGGGAACCGGCCCTTGTCCACGCCGAACTCAGGCAGGGAGGCCATGTCGTAGTCATCCCCAAGCGGGTGGCTGGCCACTGAGGGAGGGGTTTCTTTGGCCCATGCCAGGGTACAGCCGAGAATCTCCGCCTCGAGCTGAAGGTCAAAGGCAACCGGCAGACCGTCGGGATTGTAAACCTTGGCGGCGGCAGTGAGGCCGTTCACGATATGATCGGTGGATGTGAGATACTCGCTTGCATCCGCATCCACAAACCGTCCCCCGTGAACCCCGACAAACGGGACCCAGGGAGTGCGTTCGACGTCTTCCCCTTTCAGGGCACATAATAAGAGTTCTTTTCCTGTCATCTCAGACTCCAGCGGTGTTGTATTCATTGATTGCATCCAGCATCGCCACGATGTTTTCCGTCGGGGTCAGGGCCTGGACATTGTGAATGGCGTTCATGACAAAGCCACCTCCGGGGCCGAAGGTGCGGGCTCGTTCCAGCACTTCGGCTTTCACTTCACCGGGTGTTCCGAATGGAAGCGTTTGTTGCGTATTCACCCCACCTCCCCAGAAGGTGATCTGATCACCATACTTCTCTTTCAACCCGGGTGCTTCCATCCCTTTGGCAGAGCACTGAACCGGGTTGAGAATATCGAACCCGCATTCAATGAAGGTCGGAATCAACGGTTCGATCGCCCCACAGGAGTGTTTAAAGGTTTTCCACTGAGTGTTCTCATGAATCCAGTTGTTAATCCGTTGGTATCGCGGCATCCAGATCTCCCGCAAATTGTCCACGGAGCAGAAGGTGGATTCTTGCGTTCCGAAATCGGTACCGCAGACAACGACGATATCAATCACATCCCCGGCAATGGCGTTCAGCTTTTCCATGTTCGCCAATGCGATCTCGGTCTGCCGGTCAAAAAGCTCCATCACAAATTCCGGATCGGATGCGAGAATCATGTACCAGTCTTCAATCCCCCGAACGCCTTTCGGATACTTCAGAAATGGGGCCGGAACCAGGGCAATGTCACCCAGGCAGGTTCCATTGAGGTGGGTGATGACGGCACGGTCCGTACCGCGGACCCGTTCCGCTTCAGCGTGCCAGTACGCTTCCTCTTCGGCGGTCATGGGGCCGAATTCCTCGAGGTTCTCCTCCACCTTCAGGTCATCTTCGTCGTACTCTTCCTGACGGACAATGGTATCAAAGAAATAACCCGTTTTCGGCATGTGACCACTGGGAGGGGCGGAACGGTCGCCCTGGGGATACATGTAGGTTCCATCCTCCCGGTCCTCCACCTGGAAATGTTCGGACACCAGCACGGTCTGGCCCCACCAGGTGTGGTACTCTTTCCAGTTCTCGTTCACGAACCCGAAGATCGTGCGGTTGGGAAAAATGCTTTCAACATCTATCCCCATCACATCTTTGAGATCGTCTTCCACCAGCCCCAGCATCTGATAGGGCTCAGCGATTTTGACAGGCCGTTTTTCCAGTCCGAAATGATCACGGAGTGATTCCACCACACTGCAGTGAACCCCGGTGATGAAGCATCCGCCGAAATCCACTGCAAGCCGGTCCGGCTCCTGATGGGAGACGGATGCGAGGACGCGTTGCTTTGAGGTCATGCGGCAGCTCCAACCAATTCACGCGCGAGATCCACGGCACTGGCCGCATCGGGAGAGAATCCATCCGCACCGATTTCCGTGGCGAAGGCATCGGTAATGGGAGCCCCTCCGACCATCACTTTGACATCCAGCCCCTGTTCCCGCATCGCCTCCACCGTTTCTTTCATGGCGGGCATGGTCGTGGTGAGAAGTGCCGAAAGGCCCACCAACTGGGCACCGCTTTCTTTTACCGCATCAATGAAGGCCTGAGTGCCGACATTCGTTCCTAAATCGATGACTTCAAAGTTTGCCCCTTTCAGCATCATGGACACCAGGTTTTTTCCAATGTCATGAAGATCCCCTTCCACAGTGCCAATCACGACCTTAAATTCAGGTTGAATTCCGGATGCGACCAGAACCGGTTCCAGCAACTCCATCGCCGTTTTCATCGCCCGCGCAGCGACAAGAACTTCAGGGACGAAGATTTCATTGGCTTTGAACCGTCTTCCGACATCATCCATGCCCACTTTCAGGGCATCCAGGATCGCCTGAGGCGATAAGGTCGCATCCAGTGCCTCCTGGGTAATGCGTTTTGCGTCTTTTCGTTTCCCAGCCATGATGGCTGCCGTCAGTGTTGTGAGGTCTGTCTCTTGCATAACGGACATATACTATCCTAATTAGCATTCATTGTATATGATCTTTTATGCTGTAATCTTGTCTTTATATGATGTTTAGAATCTCTGTTGCTAAAGGAGGAACGAAACAGAGAAACGAGAGGGAAAGAGAAACCGATTCATCGTATGCGATGCGGTACAAGCCAACCGCTTCTCGACAGCGTCACTTCGAAAGACTACGGAAGCAGCATGATTCATCCAAACCCCATGATTTCCGCTTTTATCGGCATTCCGGAATGGGCATGGAAAAATCATCTTCGCCGCTGGCTGGCGTTCTCGTCCCTTGTACCCGATGCCATTCAGGACTATTCCCCTCTCAAAGGCTATGAAATGTATCGCCAGCTTCAGCCCGGTGACGTCGTGGTGGACGCAGGGGCCTTTCCGGGTGATTATGCCCTTTTTGCAGCCCGGCAGGTTGGTCCGGAAGGCTTTGTCTGGGCCTTTGAACCGGATGAGAACAACCGGAGAGTCCTGGAACGGAATCTGCAGAAATCAGGAATTCAGAATGTTGAAATTGTTCCGCAAGGACTGTGGAAAGAGGAGACCACCCTCTCCCTGGACGCTCAGGGTCTGGCATCCCGGATTGAAAGGCAGGGCAGCAAACGGATCGAAGTCACCACCCTCGATCAGTTCCTCCAGGAGAGGGGATTGGAAAAAATTGACGTGTTGAAAATGGACATTGAAGGTGCGGAACTCGAGGCGCTGGAAGGCGCCAAACACGCACTGACCCGGATCACCTATGCCTGCATCGCCTCCTATCATCTGGTGGAGGGCACCCCGACATCCGCCCGAGTCGAACAGCTCCTCAAGGCGGCGGGCTTAGACTCCCACACCGCATACCCGAAACACATGACCACCTACGGCTGGCGGGTTGAGGAAGGATTCCCGTCTGTTACAGATTGAATCTGATGTGTCCCTGCTTAGAACATCATTCATGAAAACAACGCCCCTCCTGTTCCTGTTCCTGAGTCTCATCCCTCTCCTCCCCGCAGAGGAATCCACCAAACCCCCGATCATTCCAGCAGATGAAACTCTGGAAATCGAAAAGCAGATGGGAAAAGAAATCTATGTGGACGGCACCATTCGTGAAGCGTTCTGGGTGCGGGGAAATGTCCTGATGCTCACCTTCCGGGAAGAAAAAGAAGGCTTTATTGCGGTCAGTTTCAAAAAGCACCGGGAAGTTCTGGATGAAGCATTTGATGGAGATATTGCAAAAACACTCAAAGGGAAATCTGTGCGGATCAAGGGTGTGGTGGAGCAGTACAACTATCGTCCCCAAATCGTCATCACCGATCCACAGCAAATTGACGTGATGAAAGACTGACCTGCGTCCGCCTGGATTGGAACAAAAACGTAATCCTTTCCCCCTCGAGGGCGAATAACTTAATTTTCATACTACCCGAATCACCTCCCATCACCGAGGGTCTATGAAGGTAGCATGAAAGCAATCATCCTCACATTGTTCCTGGGTCTTTTTGCTCCGATTCTCCTCGGAAGTGATACGGACCAGCCTCCCGTGTTTCACGTGGATAACACGGTGGAAATTGAAAAATCAATGGGCAAACATATCATCGTGGACGGCACGATACGGGAGGCCTTCTGGGTTCGGGGAAATGTCCTGATGCTGACATTCCGCGAAGAACGCGAAGGGTTTCTCGCGGTAAGTTTCCGAAAATACCGTGACGATCTGGACGAAGCCTTCGATGGAGATATCGCAACGGCATTGGAGGGAGTATCCGTCCGGATACGCGGTGTTGTGAAACAGTACAAGGATCGGCCTCAGATCGTCATCAGCGACCCGAAGCAGATTGAGGTTCTCTTACAGTAAACGATCCACGATGCAGGCTCTCGCCTTCGATCCGGAATCCCGGACCTTCCACTGCACGGAACTTCCCGTGCCCTGCCCCGGTGAGAAGGAGGTTCTCATCGAAGTCGATGCCTGCGGTCTCAATCCTGTGGATGCAAAAATCGGTGAATGGTGTGCAATGGTTCCCGGTATGTCCTCAACATGGGTTCCGGGCTTAGATGTATCCGGTCATGTCGTGGACGTGGGCCCACATACCGTCACGTGGAAACCAGGGGACCGGGTGTTGTGTCACGGAGACATGTTCCGGCCCCATGGTGGATGTGCGGAATACTCGATCCAGGCCGGAGACACCCTGATTCCCCATCCGGATCTGGATGCAGAAACAGCCGCGGCCTCCCCCTGTGCAGGCTGGACCGCATGGAGGGCACTGCATGACAAACTCCGCGCAGCGGAACACCGTTCTCTTCTCATTGCCGGTGGATCGGGTGGTGTCGGTGGATTTGCCATCCAGATCGCCGCTTATCTGGGTGTGGATCAGATCCTGGCGACCTGTTCCGCGGCGAATCATGACTATGTCCGGAGCCTGGGGCGACGGATGTGATCGACTATCGTTCAGAGGGTGTCGTGGCCCGGGTCATGGACATCACCCATCAGAAAGGGGTGGACATCGGATTGGATACGGTGGGACCTGATCAGGACCGAATCGTGGCGGATTGTCTGAGATATGATGGGCAAATGGTGGAACTGGTGGATACGGTTCGACCGGATGAATACCGGGATGCATTTATGAGAGGTCTGAGTTTTCATCAACTCAGCCTCTGGGCCGGTCATCGGAACGGTGAAGCCGCGAGAGCGGAACTCGTCGCAGCAGGCCGGGCCTTTTCCAGACTCTTGGAACAAGGAGAGGTGAAGGTTCTCAGATTGAGCACGGTTTCGCTTGAGGAAACGGGTCCCGCCCTTGAAAAGATTCTGCAGCAAAGAACCGTAGGGAAACAGGTCCTGTCGATGAAACGTTCCTGATCGCAGCCGCACTCAGCGGCCAGAGAAATTGGCCGATAGCGCGTTCACATAGTGTGACGCAATGGTATCCGGACAGAATCGGGTTAAGGCCAGTTCACGTCCTGCAGACCCAAACTGATGCCGGACAGAAGGATCTCTGGCAAGTCGGAGGATCCATTGATCAAATTCGACTCCACACTCCGGGTCGAACAGGCCCCCCTGCACGCCATCCTGCACAACCTCCTCAATACCGGGCAGGCGGACGGCAATGGTAGGAAGACCGGTGGCCAGATTATGAACCAGCGTACTCGTTACGTGGTATTCATCCCCGGGCATTCCCCTTCTCATCACCACTCCGATATCCGAGGCCCGGAGAAGAGTGGCAATGTCGTCCAGGGTTTTCACCCACCCGGTACAGACGACCCGGTCCGAAATCCCTCTACGTCCTGCCGTATTCAACACTTCACGCTTTTCAGGACCGTCTCCAATCAGGAGCAGTTTCAGGTTCGGAAGTTGATGACGCAGACGGAACAGCGCTTCCACCAGCAACACATTCCCTTTGTTTGGGTGCATGATGCCGTGATGGACCATCACCAGATCCTCTGTCCAAATCCCCCACCGCTCCCGGACCTGCTTTCGTTCCTCCGAAGAGAGTCCCGGAGAAAACTGCGTACCATCCACGGCATCCGGAACCACGTGGATCCGATCGGGCTCAATCCCCAGCTTTCCTAATGACTCTTTCGCCACCTGGACCCGGGTGAAAATCTGATCCAGCGAATTCCATGCCTTCACATCCTTTGCCTGCAACCATCGTCCCAGCCAGGCGAACAGGCTTCCCTCCGCCAGGTAAATCTCCGTAAAGAAATCATGCACCGTGAATGCAAGCGATCGTTTGTATCCACGACGTAAAAGCCCCGCACTGCCAGGCAGTGTCTCATCCACAAACACACATTCAATCCCCTGTTTCTGCAGTGTGCGTCCCAATGCCGGCAGGTACAGCAGCCAGAGAAAGGCCTTCCACCATTTGTCCAGAGAACGTCC
This sequence comes from Verrucomicrobia bacterium UBA6053, assembly GCA_002429065.1. GTDB lineage: Bacteria > Verrucomicrobiota > Kiritimatiellia > SS1-B-03-39 > UBA6053 > UBA6053. Next base: position 103,270 of record DIYN01000044.1, read on the forward strand.
GCGGTGTACACGGAACGGCCCGCGGTGGATCTGAGCATGCGTTTTCAGCGATTCCGGCACCTTGCCCTTCCCCCTGAAACCATAATGGTGCACCTCCCACCCCTGCTCGGAAAGCTGTTGCACCACCAAGGGTAACGAAGGAAGAAAATCCACGTGCTCAGAGGCACCGTATCGAAAGATGATCGCGAGTTTCCTCTTCACCGCCGCCACCGTTTTCTGGGAGATATCCGCAACATTCTCTCCCTATGACAGCTCCTGCTCAGATGCTCAAGCGGGAGTCACGGGAAAAGGAAACGAAACCGGTTCTTATCAGTCAGGAATTGGGGGTAAGGCTGATCGAATCCGTAAACAGCGTGGCGTCAGTAAGCACCTTTTCATATATCAGTGGATCCGAAATCACCCGCATGCTGAGGAAATCGATATCCCCGTCAAACAACTGAAACCGGTACACCACCAGGATAAACCCGCCCTTGATCCGAACCGAGTAATAATAATGGAACAGGCCGGGGGCGAGATTCCGATATCCGATCATGCCCACTTTGACTTTCTGATTCTTGCCGACATCCGACAGGCCAGTGAGCACCATGCGGAATCCGGCAGCATCCTCTCCATCCGGATCAATTTTTGCAATTTCGTTGACCAGGACGTTGTGGGCCTTTTCCACTTTGCCGCTTACACTCAGTACCAGTGGAGCCCCAAATCCTATCACCACGTTTTGCCGGTTTCCCTCCTTCACCCATTCCATTGGATTGACGCGGGTCTCATCGGCTTTGAGAACAAAGGAGGACAGAAAGAGAAGAGCCAGTAACATTTTCATACACATTCCTCCAAAACTCAGTGAGACAGCTTTTAGGTAAACTTGCACCTATGAATTCTGGTATGGAGATCCCCTGTTGTCCAGTTCGAACCCGACACCGAAACACGTCTCCGGAACCGCTCCGATTGCGAAACCATTCGGCGTATAGAAACGGTGACGTTTAATCAATCATGGTCACCCAGGTGATGATGCTCCCATACAGCACGACGGGAAAAACAGCAGCAACCCAGAATGCTTTCCGGGCATCCGAGAATTGGAGAACTTTTTTCAGATTCTCATTCGACATCGCGATGACCTGAAAGTCGGATGCTTTCTTGCCTGGAAACCGGGACACCGGCTTGTCCAGTACAGGGAACTGTTTGACGAGACGGGAGGCCTGCACCACCCTCAGCACCCCGAACCCAAGCACAAACAAAAAGCCGGCGGGAAAAAAGATGGAAAGAATCATCCCCAGATTAATACGGGATGCGGATTGAACCAGCCGGTCCAACTCGTCCAGCACCGGTTTCGGCAACCCCTGGTAAGGGTCTCGATAGGGTTTCGTTTCTGACATGTTCACCTCCTCAACTTATCGTTTCTGATATTGGAATCCTCATCCCTTCATGCTCAATTCACCTGAACCCGTGGGGCCGTCCGGACCTCCAGGCTTGTCACCTCGAAATAGGATTTTACGGCGAAACCCGACATCCCGGCCACCAGACTGGAGGGAAACATTTCCACACGGTTGTTATAATCCCGGACATTGGCATTAAAAATCCTCCGGACATGTTGAATCCGGTCTTCCGTTCGGATTAATTCCTCCTGAAGTTCCAGAAAATTCCGATCCGATTTCAGCACCGGGTACGCCTCCACTCTCACCAGAAGTCTGCTGACTTCTTCCACAAGTCGGTTCTCCCTTTCGGACTGCGCACGCGCATCCTCCTGAATCTGTTCTGCAAACGTGCGTGCCCGTGTCACGGCCTCCAACAATCCCCGTTCATGCTGGGTCAGACCCTCTACAGTTCGCACAAGATTGGGAATCAGATTGTGACGGCGCTTGAGCTCGGTATCGATATTCGACCAGGACTCATGACAGTGATTCTGGATACGCACCAGACCATTATAGGTGCCGACAAACCAGATCAGCGGCAGGATCAGCATCAGCAGGAGAACAAAAAGACCTGTCATCTTCCCCCCTCTTTGACAAATTCCGGGATCCCCTCCAGCACCGCTTCCCCCGTACGAATCAGGTCCGTCAGCTCCTCCAGTTTCATGGATCCTTTCGTGCGCACAACCAGCCAGCCATTTCGCATATGGAATTCCACATTCCGGGAGCGCAACATCAACTCCATGGTGTGGGGTTGGATTACGGCAAAAGCCCAATCGCGATCCGGAGCCGACACGTGAAACGTGCGGCTGAATTCGGCCGAAGCAAAATCAATATCATCCCATCCGAAGGCCGCCTTCATTTTGTCAAACAACCCTTCCCGGCGAATGCTGAGATCCTTGAGAACATAGCGGGGGTTCAACATGACCAGGGTGGAATAATAGTGATGCGTGGTTGAGGTCTTTCCATTGCGGGTTGTGACCTCGTAATGATACTCCCCTATCCAGACGCGGCCCCCTTCGTGCTCACCCTGCATCCGATGCTGTAGAAAACGCCGGTTGCCCTGTCCCACGAATGGCAGAGAGCGAAAGGCATCATCAAAGTTGTAATCCCGTTCATGCGTGTAGGACCATCCCCGCCGGTTTGCAAATTCCCTGAAAGCCTCACGCCGTTTCTTTTCCGCCTGATGGGAGAGATATCCGATCACACAGACAATCAGGATGGCAAAAAAGATAAAAACGATTGGCATAACCTTCCTATGCCAACCCGAAGCCATTTGCACAAGCGAGCGCGATCAAAAAATGGTCTCACTGAAGGGAGGTCACGATCGCACCTGCAATACAGACCGCACCTGCCAGTCGGTATCGAAAAAACCGGCCTGCGTCCTGGCGTTCCCGGTTCTGAAAATAGTGCCCCACCAGACTCACGGCCACAAGGCCCCACAATCCTCGACTTCCGTACACGATATTGATCCCTGCCGCGTCTTCAAAGGTCCCGAGGGAGTAGATCAGGATCATAGACTGAAAGGACAACAGCCCAACTCCCAGCCAGAGGAACCGATTCGCGGGTTGGGAAGTGGTATTCCTGGAACCACGGACAAACGGATACAGCAGGGCACTGAGACATCCGGCAAACCCGACCGCATAGGGCCCGACCCGGTGAAACCCGTCACGTTCACTCAACATCTGAAATCCAACATCACAAACGGCAAAACACGCGGCGGCAGCAAGTGACAACATGACCGTCACCAGTGCCTTTCGCGGTGTTGCCGAAGGGGGAGCAGACCGTTGAAGAAACAGGATGCCGATGAGAATCAAACACCCCGCCACCCAGAGAGAAACGGTAGGCTCGGTTTTTCCGAGTACGACCACCAGCCCCACCACCATCACAACCTTGGAGGCAAGGACAGGAGTCGCGATAGAGACATCACCATAGGTCAGAGACAGCACCGTAAGAATATTGCCGATAAAAAACAGCAGCCCGAGCCCAATCACTCCCCAGGGATCTCTCGGCAGGTCCGGATACGGGAATCCTCTCAGATAGATGAGAAACATGAGCCCTGCGAGCATATTGGCAAGACAGGTGGCTTTCCAGGGGCTGACACCCTGCTCCGCAGCGGCACGGACTCCTAACGATCCCACAGCATAAATCATCGCCGCAAGAAGCGGAAAGGCCAGGTAGACGGGAAAAATATCAGACATGCTCACCTATCGCCCTCCCCGAGCCGCTCCTTACGGGAGAATGGGCAAGAGAATGCCGGTTTCGACAGGGATTCCGGTGTACCGGATTCACAGACATTCCAATCACAGGCCCCGTTCTCTCTTCAGAAAGGGGATAAGAGAAACGAACATTCAGGCTCACGCCTGTCGTCCCCGTCAGGCCCTTGTCATGCGTTTTCTGTTGTCCACCTTCGCCCCCGTTGCTAAACGGCTGTCATCATCCACTCCTGCTTATGACTCCGATACTCCTCCAAGGCCCGCCCGCGTTCTCTTCATTCCGCCTTTCCGACCTTCGGAACCGACTGGAGCAGTTCCTTGCGAACGTCTCCGACCCTTCCCGGGGACCTGCTGGGGCAGGTGAAAGCCTAACCCTTCAGGCATCCGAGATCTACCTGCTGGAAACAGACCTTTCTCTTTCCAGTCTGGAAAAAACTCTCCCCCGTATCCACGCCCTGCTGTCCTCCACCGGCATTTTTTCTCCCGGTCCGGGTTTTTTCGTCACTCCACGAAAAGGCACCATCTCTCCCTGGTCCACCAAAGCCTCCGACATTTTTCATAACTGCGGACTCGACCCAATCAAACGTGTCGAGCGGGGTATTCATTGGCATATCACCCGGGCAGACGGTTCCGAACTGGGTACCGACGACCTGGGCCTCGCCATCCTGCACATGCACGACCGGATGACCGAAGGCGTGTACACCGACTTGAATGATTTCTTCGATCATCCGGAACCTGCTCCCCTCCGGACCGTCCCATTGCTCTCGGAAGGGGCCGAGGCCTTCCATCGGGCCAATGTGGACTGGGGCCTGGCGCTTTCACCCGAGGAAATACAATACCTCGTCGACGCATATGTACGCATGCAGCGTGATCCGACGGATGCCGAATTGGTGATGTTTTCACAGGTGAACTCTGAGCACTGCCGTCATAAGATCTTTAATGCCGACTGGATTGTGGATCAGGAACAGAGTCCCTTGTCTCTGTTCGGGATGATCCGCAATACCCACAACTGCCATCCTCATGGAACACGGGTTGCGTATGCAGACAACTCAGGGGTGCTGGACGGAGTGGATGGAGACTGGTGGGAAGCGGATCCGCTTGGCGATCATGTTTACCGGAAAACAGCCTCGACGCTGGACCTTCTCTGCAAAGTGGAAACCCATAACCATCCTACTGCCATTTCCCCCTTTCCCGGTGCCGCAACCGGAGTTGGCGGAGAGATACGGGATGAAGGGGCCACCGGCATCGGAGGTCGTTCCAAAGCAGGCCTCTCCGCCTTTATGGTCTCCCATTTGCGTCTCCCGGAGTATGGGCTCCCCTGGGAACGGCATATTGCCCATCATCCCGGGCGTATGGCCACACCTCTCGACATTATGATCGAGGGCCCTATTGGTGGTGCCGCGTTCGGCAACGAGTTTGGGCGGCCTCAGCTTTGCGGGCTGTTCCGTACGTTTGAGCTCGAACACAACGGGCGCCATCGCGGATACCACAAGCCGATTATGGCCGCCGGTGGGATGGGGAATCTGAAACGGAACCATGTCGAGAAACATGAGATTCCCCCCAGGGCCCTGATCATCCAGCTCGGGGGCCCCTCCATGAAGATCGGTCTCGGTGGAGGGGCGGCCTCCTCGATTGCAGCCGGAGACCAATCAGAGGACCTTGACTTTGATTCCGTACAGCGGGGCAACCCGGAAATGCAGCGCCGCTGTCAAATGGTCATCGATGCCTGCATTGCTCTGGGAGATGAGAATCCGATCCTCTCCATACATGACATTGGTGCCGGCGGACTTTCAAACGGTCTTCCGGAGTTGGTCGAAGCAACCGGAGGGCATTTCAACCTGCGCAAGGTCCACAATGAAGACCTGTCCATGAGCCCGATGGAGATTTGGTGCAATGAATCCCAGGAACGGTATGTGCTTGGAATCATTCCGGAGAGCCTCGGGACCTTCGACCTCCTCTGCGAACGGGAACGATGCCCCTTTGCCGTCGTCGGAACGGCCACGGACGATGCCTTGCTGACGTTGGAGGATTCCCACTTCCAGAATCGCCCCATTGAACTGGAAATGGGTGTACTGCTTGGCAAAACACCCAAAATGAGAATTGAGGCGAATCGGCTTTCGGAAAACCATGCCGAACTGGATTTGGCTGGGCTTGAACTTAGAGATGCCATTGACCGCGTGCTGCGATTCCCGGCCGTGGCGGACAAAACCTTCCTGATCACCATCGCAGACCGGACCATCACGGGAATGGTCACTCGCGATCAGATGGTCGGCCCCTGGCAGACACCGGTTGCAGATGTTGCCGTCACCTCCACCACCATGGACAGCCTCACCGGAGAAGCGATGGCCATTGGGGAGCGGACACCGGTTGCGGTGCTGGATGCCCCCGCCTCGGGACGTCTGGCCATCGGAGAATGCCTGACGAACCTGGCCGCTTCCTGCATCAAGCAGATCGGCACCATCAAACTGTCGGCAAACTGGATGGTCGCGGCGGGGGAACCGGGTGAGGATGCCAACCTGTTCGATACCGTCAAAACCGTCGGAATGGACCTCTGCCCTGCCCTCGGTATTTCCATTCCGGTTGGAAAAGATTCGATGTCCATGCGGAGTTCCTGGAAGGACGAGGATGGAGATCACCGGCAAGTCTCCCCCCTGAGCCTGATGGTGACCGGATTCACTCCGGTTGCCGATATCCGCAAGACCCTGACACCAGACCTGAAGAAAACGGGATCGAAACTGGTACTGCTTGATCTGGGGCAGGGAAAAAACCGTCTTGGAGGCAGCGCACTGGCACAGGTTCTGGACCAGATGGGGTCCACCCCTGCGGACCTGGACGATCCCGATCTGTTCCGCCGATTCTTCGCAGCCGTTCAGGAGGCAAATGCCAACGGTCTGATCCTTTCCTATCATGACCGTTCCGATGGAGGCCTGCTGGCCACGTTGGCAGAAATGGCGTTTGCGGGCAGAAAAGGGATCCATGTGGATCTTTCCACCGTTTCAGATCTTGGCAATCCGTTCCCCGCTCTCTTTTCCGAAGAATTGGGGGCGGTGCTCGAAGTGGCGGCAGAACATCTTCCTGCGTTGCATATGCTGTTCGCCCAGTTTGAACTCACCACCGTTGTTCATGAGATCGGGGACACCACCGACTGCGGAGATCTGGTGATCGAATGGGACGATGAAGAACTGTATCGCGAACCGGTTCTGAGTCTGCATCAGGTGTGGTCTGAGCTGACCTACCGCATGCAGTCGATGCGGGATAATCCCGCGTGTGCCAAGGAAGAGTACGACAGACTGAATGACCCAGAGGATCCCGGGATCCTGATAAAACCAGCGTCCAATCCGGAACGGTCTGCGTCCACGGTTCACTCTTCCACCTCCAGACCAAGGGTCGCAATTTTGCGGGAACAGGGGATCAATGGTCACAATGAAATGGCCTTTGCATTCGACAAAGCAGGTTTTGCTTCGGTGGATGTGCATATGACAGACCTGCTCACGGGACAGGTGGATCTGAAAGACGTTCAGGGATTGGTCGCCTGTGGGGGCTTCTCCTATGGGGATGTACTGGGCGCTGGATCAGGCTGGGCAAAGTCCGTGCTCTATCACCAACGCCTGAAGGACATGTTCCAGACCTATTTTGAACGGGAAGACACCTTTACCCTTGGGGTGTGTAACGGCTGTCAGATGGTCTCTCAGCTCAAGGTGATCATTCCCGGGGCCACACACTGGCCGGAGTTCAAGCGCAACCGCTCTGAACAATTCGAGGCCCGTGTCACGACCGTGGAAGTCCTTGAATCCCCCAGCCTCTTCCTGAACGGAATGAGCGGAAGCCTACTGCCCATTCCGGTTGCACATGGGGAAGGCCGCGCGGATTTCTCGAAAACCGGATCCCTCGACTCCTGCATGTCCGAGGGATTGGTTTCGCTGCGCTATGTCGATGGAAACGGCATCCCGACCGAAACCTATCCGAAAAATCCGAACGGCTCCCCAGGAGGCGTCACCGGGTTCACCACTCCGGACGGCAGAGCCACCATCATGATGCCCCACCCCGAACGCTGCTTCCGTTCCGTACAGATGAGCTACAACGACGGAACCTTCTCCGCCGAAGACGGACCCTGGATGCAGATGTTCCTTAATGTGTATGATGCCCTCTCCTGAGGAACCTCCTGAATTGGTCTCGGCCCCGAACTGCCGGATGGACTGGTCGATTCGGTTCACACCTCGTGCCGTGATGGTTTCCTGGACGTGGTACCGATGGGGCCGTGAAACGCGGTACCGCCTGCATGATCTGGATCCGGAGTTTGGTCATACCGAGATGTCCCGGGATGTTCTGAATACGGCGTTTGGTCTGCTCTCCGCATTTTTCGTCTACGTTGCGCTTCAGCAAAACGGTACCCGACATGAAACCGCCTACTGGATCATTGCGGTTGTGTGCTGGGCAGTCTTTCTTCTTCATCTAAAACGGGGGAAAACCGGACGAACCATGGTGAAGCGCAAAGACGGAACCTACGCCTTTGTCCTGGACCACAAAGATTTTGATGCAGAGGCCCTGCAGGTTTTCCTGAAAACCCTCAGCCAGAAAATTCGGGAAGAACGGGATGACCTGCCCTCCGAAGGTGCACAGGCACTCAGGGATTCAGAACCGGTATCCCGCTGAAAAACTGAGGAGACCCTCACCGGCTTGATTGATCAGGTCTCCATCGTATGCCTCAAAGGGAACAGCGTAATCAAACCGCACGGGAAAATTCTCTGCACGAATCAGGACCCCAATTCCCCAGTTCCCTACCGGGCCGTCTCCGGTAAAGGTATACGCATCCGGACTGACATCGCCAAGGTCTGCATACAAAGACACATCCAGACGGGATAAGGCAGGAATCAGGTATTCAACCGTCATCCACCAGCTACTGAGCCCGCCGACCGGGTTCCCATTGGCATCAAGAGGTGACACCGTTCGGTATTCGAATCCTCTCAGCGTATCCACTCCCCCCAAAAAGCTTCTCAGTGAAAGGGGGATCACCTCTGTAGAACCGGTGGGTTCAATGCTGTGAATCCCTCCGCGAACCATCAGGACATGCTCATGGTACGGATTCAGATACACGGCCCCTTTCGTATGGATCTCCAACACCTCGGTATCCCCGCCGAGTACTTCCGTTCCGAACAACAATCTGGGTTCAAGCCGGATCCCCTTTAAAGGACGAAAGGGCTGATCCGTCCAATCCCAGGCAATACCAGTCTCCCAACCGGAAAGTCGAACGTCCTCCTCAGCGATCACGTCCTCATCCAGTGACGGGTCCACATCAGACAGTTCATAAAACGTCCATTGAGGCCCCGTAAATACATCCAATGTAGGAAGAAGAGGATAGGAAGCTGTAAGGCCGGCCCCCACACTGCGCTGATCATACAGGTCACTCAGATACTGATTATCCTCGTAAAACACACTTCCACCCAGACTCCAGAATCCATTCCCCAGCCGAGGATTGACCATCCCGGCATTCAAGCGGATGAGATCAGGTCCAAGCAAGGCTCCCGCATTCACGTTCCATCCTTCGCCACGAAAGGGAGGATGCGGAGAGAAATTTTGTTCTGACACCTGAATCAGAAAACCAGGCCCCTCTTCTGTCCCGTAACTGATCCCGGTTTCCACTCGTCCCGTTGCAGCTTCCTGCACCTCCACATTCAGGTCGAACTGACCCGGGCCAGAGGGTTCATATGTCACATCCACTGAGGAAAAGAGTCCCAAAGAAATCAGGCGTTCGTGAAAGAACTGGATCGCCAGAGGGTGAAACGGATCCCCCTCCTTGATGAGCAGTTCTCGTAAAATCAGCTCTTCACTGGTTTTTGTATTTCCGGTGAAGCTTACAGTGTTCAGTGTGACAGAGGAGCCGGGTTTCACCTGCACTTTCAGATTTACCCGGCTCGTATCTTCCTGCCAGTCAGGAAGAATCTCTACGGTAGAAAATGCATACCCCCATTCGTGAAACCGCTGCTGAACAGACTGTTTAAACGACGTGGTTCGATCCGGGGTGAAGGGGGTTCCTTTCACGACCCCGACCTCCAGAGCCAATTGGCGGATCCAGTCTGGAGGAGGTTCCGAATACTCAATGTCTCCGAAGCGATAGGCATCACCTTCTTTCAGAGTCCAATCCACGCGGTAGGCTTGCAAAACCGGATCCCATGCCAATTCAGGAGGATGGATGGACGCACCCATCATCCCTTTTGAATGATAAAGAGCGAGAAGTGCATAGGCATCCGTGGTCAGGTCCTCGACCCGCAACAGATTTCTGCCGGTCAACCGGTTCCAGAAACCGTCCCGGGGAACAACCTTGAGCACCGCCATCAGGTCTTCACTTGAGATGTGTTGATTTCCAGTAAAGGTGATTTTTTTTAACACCCCCTTCTGTCCCGGCTCGGAGTGGACGACGAGTTCAAGTCCCAGAGGGGTTTTCACCGCCCGAGCTGACCATTTCACCTTGGCCAGGGGGTAGCCATCCAAATGCCATAAGTGAAGGACCGCATCGGAGAAACGCTGGGCCAGGTCAGGGTCAAACGGCTGACCCACTTCAACCATCAGCTCCTTACGCGTCTTCTCGTGCCCTGGAGGTGTCGGACCCTCAAACCGGATCGATTGAAGAGGCGGAGGTGTGCTTTGCCCAAGCACCGGGAAGGAAAGCAGCCCCAGAACCACCATCCATGCGGCTCTGGCGTGCGAACGAACGAAATTCCGCATCCTATGGCAGGATTCAGAACTTAAATCCAACCACTGCCCGGCTGAGGACGGTGCTCTGACTGGTCACGGAAACACCGCCACTGACATACACCCCCCGTGCTTCCATTTTTTCACCGGAGATTGCATGCTCCAACGAGACCCCGACGGCACTCTGACCTTCATATACCGCGACCCCGGCGGTCACGCCGGTTTCTCCGGCTTCGAGAGGCTGATCATAGTTTTCAATCGCAGCGGCAGCGGCAATTCCGGCAAAAGCTTCTTCTTTAATGCCCGTCACCCGTTTATCCAAGGCGGCGATGGCGGCCGTATTCGCAGTCACCCGTTCATCAATTCCATCCACGCGGCTGCTGAGACGGGACACACGATTGTTCACGGCGTCCACGTAGTCATTCAGTTCCTGGATATCATCTTCCAGGGCATCAACCGCGGAATCGAGTTGGCCCTTGTTGACCGCGTCGGTGTCATTGACGCCACCTGCAACATTGGTGATCCGGCGTTCGGACCCTACATCGCCCACACTGACGGTGTTGTCCTCCTCCGCCACAGAGCCATCACCCAGTGCGACACTGTTATTGCCATTCGCCCGGGTATTGTCCCCAATCGCGGTGGTGTTGGTTCCATTTGCCTGGGCGTCGTCACCCAGTGCTACGGAAGAAACCGCAACTGCATTCCGGCCAATGGCAATGGATCCTGCACTCTGTGCATCTGCACCGGATCCAACCGCAACGGAATTCGCACCCGTGGCAATGGAACCTGAACCTGCAGCAAAACTATTCATTCCCACTGCCAGGTTGTTGTACCCCACAGCAGTGGAGGACTGGCTGGAGGCCGTATTCAAATGTCCCATGGCAGTGGAGGACTGGCCGGAGGCGGTGTTCTGGTCTCCCAACGCCGTAGCGGAGGTATTCGACGCGGTGTTATCGCTACCCACTGCGGAGGAGTCAGCTCCTGAAGCGGTATTGCCTTCACCCAATGCGGTGCTTTCTGTACCTGAAGCCATATTGCCCGCACCCAGCGCGGTCCCCCGGTCTCCGGAAGCCGTATTGTTGTTGCCCAGGGTAGTTCCCCGGGATCCGGTGGACATGTTGTTCGCTCCGACTGCGGTGGCCTCCAGTTGACTCGCGCTATTTGAACGGCCCATTGCAGTGGAACTGATTCCGGATGCATTATTGAATCGGCCATGAGTCGATGAACCGGTACCGGAGGACGAATTGTTGTTTCCCGTCGCGGTGGCGTTTTCGCCGGACGCATTGTTCAGAAATCCAATCGCAGTTGATTCGGCATTACTGGCCGTATTGCTGCTCCCCACGGCCGTGCTGTTATTGGCGGAGGCGGTGTTGAGTACGCCCAGAGCCGATGCATTTCCTCCTCCCGCAGTATTCCCCACCCCCACACTGGCCGAACTGATACCGGTGGCATTATTCAACGCACCAAGAGCCTGCGCATTCTGAGCAGTGGCCGTGTTGTTGTTACCCAGGGCAGAGGACAAGCCACCGGATGCAATGTTCAACGTACCAAAACTGCTGCTGTTGGTCCCGGAAGCGAAATTGAGAGAACCGGAAGCACTGCTTCCGGACCCTGACGCAGTATTGCTGGTACCCGCAGCGAATCCATTTGCACCGGACGACTGGTTCAGAACCCCAAAGGCGGTGGCGGTATTGCCGGTGGCATTGTTCTGTGCACCAAAGGCCTGAGAGTTTTGCATGGTAGCGGTATTGTTGTTACCAACTGCGGAAGAAAACTCTCCGGAGGCCGTGTTCAGCGTACCCGCTGCGGTGCTGTTTCCTCCGGAAGCGGTATTGAACGAACCGCTGGCACTGGATCCGGAACCGGAGGCCGAATTGATCGTACCCACCGCCAGTCCATTGAGTCCTGCCGATGCGTTGCCGGTACCGATGGAATTGGAAAAGTCTCCGTTCGACGTGTTCAAGGTTCCCAGCGCATTGCTGCTGGCACCATTCGCCGTATTGTTTGCTCCTACCGCATTTGAACTGGCACCCGTCGTGAGGTTGCTGGATCCCACAGCAGAACTGGCTGCGCCCCCGGCTGTGTTCTGTTGACCCATGGCTGATGCGTTTTCTGCGGTGGCAAAGTTACTGGTTCCGACGGCAGAACTGTTATTCGCCACGGCACCATTATTCGCCCCCACAGCGGTCGCATTTGTTCCCGATGCCACATTAGCTTCGCCCACAGCCGTTGAATGCTCTCCCGAAGCGAGGTTGTTATTCCCCACAGCGGTCGATTCATCACCGCTCGCACTGTTGCTCGTACCGTAGGCGGCAGCCTCATTCCCGGATGCCGTATTCGTGTTACCAACCGCAGTAGAGGTGAACCCGGATGCGGTGTTGAGAAAACCAACTGCAGTCGAAGCCGCTCCCGGGGCCGAGTTGGTGGATCCACCCACCGTACTGGAGCCGGAACCTGTGTTTCCCGCTCCTCCCATATCCACTTGGGCCCATAAAGGAATTATGAAACAAACAGGGGCGATCAAACATTTTAAACGTGACGACATACTTTTCATAAAAGACTCCAACTTACGTTTAGAACAACGAGATACATGAAATTCTTCGGTAACATTGGTCAGTTTGGTCGTTGAAAATTATTTCGCCAAGAGAATAGTTTAGGAAAAATAATAGTAGTTGATGAGTAACGACAGGAACTTCCTATCGTTCGTTACGAAGCACTCCCCCCTTAGGAGGCAAGTCGAGTCATCAGGAAGGCGGCCAGGCTGAGCACCAGAAAGAATCCGGCCATGTCGGTCAGTGTGGTGAGAATCGGGCCGGATGCAACTGCAGGATCCAGCTTCATTTTCTTGAGCATCAGAGGCATGCACCCACCCAGCACTGCCGAAAACATGGTGTTCACCGCCATCGCAGTTCCCACCACAAGCCCCAGCCATAGATTGCCCTGCCAGAACCAGGCCAGTCCGGAGAGCACCAGTCCGAGAATCAACCCATTGGCCAGCCCGAGCCCCATTTCCTTCAGCACCACCCGCCCCACTTCCTCCGGTCGTACGACCCCAAGCGACAACTCTCTCATGCTGACCGCCACCGCCTGAAAGCCGGCATTTCCGCTGACTCCGGAGACAATGGGAAGAAACACGGCCAGAGCGATCAACTCTGCGAGAATGTCCTGATTCATGGCAATCACGGAGGCGGCGACAATACTGAGAAAAATATTGGCCGTCAGCCAAGGCAGCCGACCCCGCATTCTACGCAACAGCGGCATGGAACGGAGTTCCTCCTCCATCACCCCTTGGCTGCGCATGTAGTCCTCGTCCTGCTTTTCTCCCCAGGCCTCCATAAAATCCGAGCGGATCACAATTCCAAGGAGATGCTGTTGTTGATTCAGCACCGGAACCCCCAGCAACGGAAACCGGTCAAAAAAATCATCCAGAACGTCCATGCCGTCATGATGGTTCACATAATGAGGATCATCCTGCATAAACGAATCAAGCCGCGCGCCCATGGGTTTTAACAGAAGGTCCCTCATTCTCATCACTCCGGACAACCGTCTCTGGTCATCCACGACAAACAGATACTGACTGGGATAGCGGTTGTATTCCTCTGCATTCTCACGCAGATCCTCCACCACATTCTGCACCGTATACCAGGCGGGATAGGCGAGAAATTCGGTAATCATCAGTCCTCCGGCCTCTTCATCGTCATAGCGGACCAGTTCCCGGAGAGACTCCGCCTGTTCCGGTTCGAATTCGTCCAGAATGGCTTCCGCATCCTTCTCTTCCAGGTCTCCAATCAGGTCCGCCTGTTCATCAGACGGCAACTCCTCGAGAATGGCGGCCGCGGATTGCGGTTTCAGATCATCCAGCCATTCCGTGACCTGGATATAAGGAACCTCATCCAGCACCTGAGCGGCAAGATCAGGCGGAAGGCGTTCGAGCATGGAAAGCTGATCCGCCTCCTTCAAATGTGAAACCGCAAACGCCAGTTCACCTAACGGAAGCTCTTCCAGATACGCTTGAAGGGCCTTATCATCCGCCTGATCCAATAAACGGTCCAGCACTTCCCAGGAAGGCTCAGGTCCGTTGTCCAGGGTATCAAGATCGACTGGGGTTGGCATACCCATGCTGTAAGGGCCCCACACAGGATTGCTAGAAGCATTTCCCTTCAAACGGTGCGTCATTGACAAGCCGGGGACGCACAGGCATAGCGTAGAAATGCCCCGTCAACGTCGAACCAAACAGCAGATCGCCATCGAAGAGGTTTTCCGCAGAAATCCCCGTCCGTTGAGTCCGCATGAGATTCTGTCCCTTGCCCGGGATGACGTCCCGAACCTGGGAATGGCCACCGTCTACCGCACCCTCAATTATATGATCGAGGATCAGATTCTGCAGGTGGTGGATCTGCCGGGGCAATGCAGCCGCTATGAACTGGCCGACAAAAAGCATCACCACCATTTCCATTGCCTCGATTGCGACAAGGTATTCGATCTGGAGGGATGCCTGCTGAAAGAGGACCTGAACCTTCCGGAGGGATTTGTCGTCAAAGAACACGACATTACCCTGACCGGCCGATGCCCTGACTGTGGTGGGTAACGCCATGCCTGCACACTGGACACTCCGGGATGTGACAGAACTGGACCTTCTTCTTCAGCGGGATGAGAGGCTCCCGGAGCCGGTTCTGGATCAGATCCATCAACCGGGACAGACCGCGTCGGCTACGATGCGGGCCTGGCTGACACAGTGCAGAAATCAGAATCCGGAAGCAGGACGTTTGGCCGAAGTCACCGTCCGTTCCGAGGGATTGCTCCGGATCGCGCTCTGCCTTGCCGGAGTGGTACTGGGGGGAGCCTTTGTCTCAGGCCTTCTCTATTATGAGGGATCCAGGCTGATTAACATCGGCTTCTTTCTCGGGGTGGTCGTGGGAGGGCAGCTTCTGCTCTTACTCGGAACGGGGCTGGGGCATCTCATCTCCAGAAAGCCGGTGGCGGGTCTCGACCGATGGCTGGTGCCCAAAGCGGTCCAGCGACTCTCCACGTCCTTGTCTCTTCCACTGTGGGGATGGAGGGTGTTTACCACCCTGCAGTTATCCGCCTTGTGTACGAATATCGGCATTCTGTTTGGCCTGTTCTGGAATGTCCTGACCCGGGACCTTGCCTTTGGCTGGGCCACGACCCTGAATACGGAAGCGGAGTCCGTTCACCGCATCGTGTCCTCTCTCTCCACTCCCTGGGGAGGGCAGTATATTCCGTCTCTGGAACAGATCGAAAGCAGCCGGATCCGTATGAGTCAGGGGATCGCCGATCTCCCGCATGATGCCACGGCATCCTGGTGGCCCTTTCTCCTTCTCTGCATTCTGTTCTATGGCATGCTCCCCCGACTGATTCTGGCATTTGCGGGGCAATGGAGACTGAACACCCAGTTACGGAGCCCGGGGTTTACCACCCCGGCCTGCCGACGCGTGATTCAGCGGGTGACACGCAAACCACTCCAGTTTGACCCTCCGTCCAGCCCCACGGTGCAAGCAGAAGCCGCCCCCACGCTGCCCCACACCCTCCCCGCTTTTTCTCCGTCCGGCCCGCTGATGCTGCAGCTTGACCCGCACCTTTTGCCAGGACCGGAGCGTCAACGCCTTCAGGAGCAATTGACCAAACGCTTATCCATCCACTTCACCACCAACCCGGGCAATGCGTCGGGGAGGCTCGTGGTTCTCGAAGCCTGGATGCCTCCTCTCGAACAAACCCGTCTGGAGCTTCACCGTTTGCGGGAACAGGTGGGGAATGATGCCGACCTCCTCATTCTGTTAGTGGGAGAACCCTCTCCTCCCGACCGGCTTCCGGCCTCCCCTTCCCCCGAAGATGTTGAGATCTGGCGGGAGCAGCTTGCCAAACTGGAAGATCCGCATCTCGGGATATTGATCTGGCCGGGAGATCCGGCATGACGCCCTTGAAATTTGCGGTCCTGGGTCACCCGAACGAGGGAAAGTCCTCTGTGGTCTCCACTCTGACCGAAAATGACCGGATCCCGGTGAGCCGAACCCCGGGAGAAACGACCGTCACTCAGGCAACGACCATTCGTCTGGACGGGAAACCGGCCCTGGAAATTCTCGACACGCCGGGATTTCAAAATCCAGCTGCGACTTTGGAATGGTTTCAGGGGTGGTCAGGTCCGGAAACGGAGATGCTGGATGCCTTTATCCAGGAACATGCAGAAAACCCCTCCTTCCATCATGACTGTGAGTTGCTGGGGCCGTTGCGGAAAGGGACCGCGATCCTCTATGTGATTGACCCCTCCCGCCCCCTGCGGGAAGTAGACCGACAGGAGATGGAACTGCTGCGGCTCACCGGCCTTCCCCGCATGGCCCTGCTGAATGAGAAACGAGAGCGGGACCATGAGCCCTACCGTGCGGAATGGGAAGAGGCACTGAAACGGCGATTCAATTTAATCCGGCCGTTTAATGCCCACCGGGCCACATTTGCGGAACGAATAGATCTTTTCTCCGCTCTTGCAGTCCTGAATCCGGAAGAGGAATCCACGCTACGCAACGTACGGGATGCCTTGATCACCGACTGGACAGAACGGATCACGGAGTCCATTTGGATTCTCGAAGACCTCCTCTCCCGGGCGGACCGCTTCCACATCCGGTTAAAACTCGACCCGGCAAAACCCGAGGCAGCACAACGTGAGCAGGCGCTCCAGGACTATCAGAATGGGCTCCGGAAACTGGAACAAAGAGCCCGGGCGGACTGGAGAAAGCGATTTCGGCATCGGGATCTTCCTTCCAGTTCCGAAACGCTCCCGCTTGCGGAGGAGGATTTATTCGCCGAAAAAGTCTGGAAAGTGCTGGGGCTGACCCGCTGGCAGATGACCGGTGCGGCAGCGACAGCAGGAGCCATGATCGGAGCCGGAGTGGATGTGGCGGCAGGCGGGATTACCTTCGGGGTGTTTAGTGCAGGAGCTGCTGTGGCCGCAGGGGTGGGAAGCTGGCTGGGCGCCCCAAAACTCGGAGCAAAATCCCACCCCTTCCGCAAACGAAAACGACTGTCACAGGAGGAATTCCGTGTGGGCCCGGCTTCGGATCCGACTTTGGTGTTTGTCCTTCTGGACCGCTCACTCCTCTACCTGCATCAGGTCATGAACTGGTCGCACGGCCGCCGGAATCCCGAGGCCTTTCTCGCCAGTGTTCGGGAGAACAGGACCCTGAGCCGGACGTGGAGTGACCAGGACCGGAAAGGAGTGATGCAATGGAGGAAACATCATCAGAAATCGTGGACAGACGCTGCGGACAAAAGCGCAAAACGCTTCCGGGACCTTCTTTATATACATCTCTCCACTCCAACAGAGGACCCCTCATGAATCTGGACGCACTCACTCTACTCGAACATCCCGAAGGTGGCCGCTTCCAGGAAGTGTACCGCTCCCCCCTGAAGGTACAGCTTCAGGACGGGCGAACCCGGACCTCCCTGACCCACATTTACTTCCATCTGTCTCAACATGAGGTGAGCAAATTCCACCGGGTGGAACAGGAGGAAGTCTGGAATCTGTATCAGGGGGGACCTCTGAGACTCTGGATGCTCGATGAACAGACCCATACCCTGACTCACACTGAATTGGATGCAACCACCCTCTCGTGTTGTGCCGTGGTACCAGCCGGGATCTGGCAGGCGGCAGAACCATTGGGGTCAGATGTTCTGGTGGGATGCAGTGTCGCACCGGGTTTTGAATTTGAGGATTTCCAACTGATCCATCAGGATGGCGAGCTGGCAGACGTCGTCCGTTCACATCATCTGGAGCGATTGATATGAAGATCCGAACCTCCATCCAGCTTGTAAACCTGATCCTTCTGACCGCCTCCGTTTCTGCCCAAAGCAATATCGGACGTGGCCGAATTCAGGGACTGTACCAGAAACACTGTGCCGTGTGTCATGGGGCCAAAGGGGAAGGAGGACTGGGAGGAGAGGTCAATCAGGGTAAATGGCAGCATGCCAAAACGGATGACCAACGCGCACAGGTGATCCGAAACGGACTTCCGGACTTGGGGATGCAGGGATTTGGAGAGATTCTCTCTGAGAAAGAAATCCGGGCCCTGGTCATCTATTTGCATGAACTCGAAGCCCTTGCGAACAAAGAACGCCCCCGGCCGGATGCACAAGGGGTGCATCAGACCGAACACCTTGCGTACCGGATGGAGCTGGTGGCCCGGAATCCGAAGCGCATGTGGGGGGTTACCTTTATGCCGGATGGTCGTTATCTCGCCACCGAAATAGACGGCAATGTGAGATTTATCTCTCCGGACGGCAGCCTGGAGCCGCCTATTGAAAACATACCCGCCATCCGGCGTAGAGGTCAGGGAGGCATGCTGGATGTGGCTCTTGACCCAGAATACGAACAGAATGGCTGGGTGTACCTCGTGTTTTCTCATGGGAACTCCAACGGAGCCATGACGTCATTCGTTCGGGGGAAAATCGTTGAGAACCGGTGGACAGATGAACAAGTGCTCTTCCGGGCCAACGCAAAGGATTACCGGGGAGCCGGAACCCACTTCGGCAGCCGGATCGAGTTTCAGGATGAATATGTTTTTTTCACCATTGGAGACCGGGGAGCTCAACAACAGGCGCAAAGCCTGAAGGTCCCGAATGGGAAAGTACACCGGATTCATCGGGATGGGCGGATTCCCAAGGACAATCCCTTTGTCGGGAAAAGCCCCTACCCCTCTATCTGGACCTACGGAAACCGGAATCCTCAGGCACTGGTGCTGCATCCGGATACAGGAGTACTCTGGTCAACCGAACACGGGCCGAGAGGCGGTGACGAACTGAACAGGATCCAGAAAGGGAAAAACTACGGCTGGCCCAAGGTGACATTCGGAATGAATTATAATGGCACTCCGATCACAGAGCATACTTCACGACCCGGAATGGAACCTCCTGTCTGGCACTGGACCCCCTCGATTGCGGTCTGTGGAATGAGTGTGGCGGATGGCCGGGTATACCCAGAGTGGAAAGGCGATCTGCTGGTAGGAGGACTCCGGTCTCAGGTTCTGGAACGGATTCGGATAGAAGAAGGCACACTCACGGAACGCGAAGTGGTCTTGCAGGGAGCCGGACGGGTACGGGATGTCAAAACTTCACCTTCAGGCACCCTCTACCTCATCCTGGAAGACAACGGAAGCCGACTGGTCAGGCTGAATCCGGACACAACCCCTTGAAGCCCGTTTCAATGCGGTCAGGATAGCTCCGGGCATCGGCGGGGTTACTCTCCGGCCATTTCTTTGGCTCTGGCCTGACTTTCCGGACTTAGACGTGAAAGCGGGAAGGTGTAGATAGCCCCCACGGGACTCCGTAATTGCACGGTATCATCTTTCAGGGAGACGAATGCCGCCTGAATCACTTTGCCATTGGATCCTGTCCAAGGAACAAAGGCGGTCTGAGAGGATGAGGCTGCAGACACAGGGGTTGAAACTGAAGGATCTGAGGCCCCTGCCTTCGCTTTTGCGTATAACACCGCACCCGGAACAAAATCAGATAAGGGAAAAGGACTCACATTCCCATTCGAAAGTTTGAGGTAAAGAGTATCCCCCTCCAGTTTCTCAAACGCCCCCCGGTACCCCTGATTGGAATTGTCATTTAGGGTCCAGAAAATCGACGAAGGCTGAGCCGGTTTCTCCGCGTTGGGGTTCGCCAACAGTGCTTTCACCTGTTTTTCCATATCACGGTAGGTGCGGGACTCCTGCATATCCGCATATGTAATCGTCCCCCATACCTCCGTCATGTCAGGCGACGTGATCACCACCTTGGGAATAATGTTTCCCATTGATTTGTTGGAAAATGCACTGAGAACCACGGGGCTTACTTCCTTGTCCCAGCCTTTTTGCCTCAATTCGAGGAAGACAAGTGTGGAGTGCTTTTTCAGCCGCTTGAACGCGTCCAGAGTCGAGTTGTCACACAGCGGGCACGTCCCTTTCTGTTCTGACAATACAAATGCCAAAGCCTCTTTCTTTTCGTTTGCCTCAGAAAGGGCCTCCTCTATTTCATCGAGTTCGTAGACCCCCATTGGCAGCCGGAAGCCGGCAACACTCAAGCTGGGGCACAGAATCAGAATCAAACACATGTAGGTAAACGAAGTCATTTCACTCCTTTGGGCACGAATTCGAATTCTCTACCAGTACGCAGTAAGGCGGAAGCAGGCCTCATGGCTACCAACGTATAAAAGAAGGTGATAGCACGGCAAACCAAAGTCAAGCTGAAGTCAGATCCATGCTCTTCACCTAGATCTGATCTCACAGACCTCTTCAAGACGGTTGAACTCGCTGAAACGGAGTGCCTGTCTGTCGTAAACAGGAAATCTCACGGAGCTCACAGAGGACACGGAGATAGAGGGGTTAAGGGCATTCGGCACATTCGTCTGTGGGGTCGGAATCGATCAAGCCTCAAGGCGTTGATGCATTCTCTGGCGAACGAGATGCCACAGCAGGCCGGCCACCAGCACCCCCAGTCCTGTCACCCAAATCACCGGCTCCACCTGAAATGCGAGAAACAAACAGGACGCCAGTCCACACCAGGAGAACACGCGGGGGTACAGACGGTCTTCCGGAGGGAGATTCAGTGCAGAAAGATTGGTAAGAGAGTAATAAACCAGTACCGTGAAGGCACTGAACGACCAGGACACTCTCACTTGACCGGGTGAGGCGATCAATCCGATCAGAATGGCAACACCTATGATCGCCGCCACCGGGGTGCCGTTTCGGATTCCCGCAAAAAATGAGGGCATGTCGCGTCTTCTTCCCATGGCCAGCAAGACTCTGGACAATCCAAGCAGCAGATTCAGCAGCACACCGATCATGGCCGTGAGTGCTCCAATCGCGACCACCTTTGCTGAGACGGAATGTCCGAGGTGCGCGAGAACCGATTCCAGCGGAGCCGCATCAGAGCGGGTCCATTCTCCAAGCTGATCCGCTCCGGCGACCCCTACTGACACCACGGCAATCCCCATATACAGGATGGCGGTCACAATCATCACAGCAACAATTGCTTTGGGGATGTTCCGCTTCGGATCCTGAATCTCTTCCCCCATGGTCGCAATCCGACCGTATCCGGTGTACGCAACAAACATCAGCGCACACCCCTCCAGGAATCCCGGCAGTTTGAAACCATCACCGGTTCCGGTCAGCATTGCGGAATCAACACCTGGAGCCGCGCGCAACACAAACCAGATCAGGGAAAGGAGTGTGGCGGAGACGATGGACACATTCACCCAGTGTGTCCGCTTGAGTCCCGACAGCACGAGAATTGTCATCAGCACGAGGATCATCATGGCCGGAATCAGGAGCGGTACGGATTCCCCTGCCCCGAGCATATGCAGCACATAACCGGAAAACCCCAATGTGGCAGTGGCGGCGGAAGCCGATTTTGCGCAGAGAAACATCCACCCGGCGGTAAATCCGAGCCAGGGTTTGAGATATTTGTATCCGTATTCATAGGTCCCTCCGCTGACAGGATGGGCCGCCGCAAGCTGTGCACTGGACAGCCCGTTGCAAAGTGCGACAAACGCGGCAACCGCAATCGCAGGTATCACGGAAACACCCGCGACACCGGCCCCAAGCCCGATACTGACAAATACTCCAGTTCCGACCATGGATCCCAACCCCATGAAAACGGCACCGGGGAGGCCTAATGTGCGTGATAGTGTTTGTGAACTCATGGCAAAAACCTTTGCGATTGATTCGGAAAGTCAAACGGCCACGTGGTTTGAAATTGGTTAGATTCCGAAAACATCCGGCCGGGGCTCTTCTTCGTTCCGGATCGTGGAACGGTTGTTTTCTCAGAAACGTGAATCAGGTTGGCATGACCACTGCTTTATTCACAGGCTCATGAAGAACGTCATCTTCAAGAAAACAGCCCGGAGACGAAAGAGGTCCTAAAAATGGGACGTAACGCTTGTAATATTCGTAATGCACTTTTCTGAAAACTGACATTTTTCATTCGAACCGACTACCAATTTCTCAAATTCAAGAAACCCTGCAGAACTTATGGTCACTGAAATAAAATTCCGTTGTCCCTCCTGTAACCGAAAACTCAGCGTAAAGCCTTCCGCAGCCGGCAAGAAAATCCACTGCCCGGCGTGTGACGCGAAGATCAAAATTCCGGAAAGCAGTACGGTTACATCCACTGACACTTCAGTTGCGGATGTCAGTTCCGAAGAAAAGATGCTGACCGACCTGAAGGCGCTGCTTTCTGAGAAGGATAAACTGAAAGAACGGCTCGAGCTTGCGGAAAAGCAGGAACAGGAACTACAGGCATTGGCCCGCACAAACGAGGACCTGAGCAACAAGATCGAGGACCTGAAAAACAGCCTGAATGACATGGAGGAAGAAAAGCTGGATGCGGAATCCCGGCTCCGCCCTCTGCAAAAGAAAGTAGAAGGGCTGGAAAGTGATCTTGAGACGTCCAGAGACAAACAGGCGGTTGATGCCGCGAAACTGGAGGAGATTGAAGAGGAGCTCAAACTGGCCCGGGACAGCCGGGAGCAGGTTGACGTTGAGCTCAAAGAACGAAAAGTTGCCCAGAACCGCGTCGAGGAGGAAATCAAAGAACTCCAGGACCAACTGGTTCAGATCAAATCCCAGCACCGTGATGCGGTCACGGCCAAAGAATCCCTCACTCAGGAACTGGATACCCTGCGCGCTGAGCGGGAGGAGCTTCAGGAAACCTCGGCCCAGGCCGCCAAGGCGAGTGAAGAGTTGTCTGCGCGCATTTCCTCGCTTGAATCCCAGGCGGATGACCAGCGGTCTGCACGCGAACAGAGCGAACAGGCGAAAGCAGAGTTGGAATCCCAGTTGGCTGAACTCCGTCAGCAGCGGGATGAGGTGACATCCACTCTGACAGCTTTGGAGCAGGAAACCGCCTCTCTCCGGGAGGAGTTAACCACACTGCGGGAGGCGGGAGCCACAAAAGAAAACGTTCTTTCCGAAGCCCGTGAGGAAATCACGGCACTGAAAGAGCAGCTTGCAAACCGGGAGGACTCTCAGAAGGAACTGCAGTCCCAACTGGAGGCCGCACGTTCATCTCTTCAGGACACGAACGATCAGTTGGAAGCCGAACGGAAGTCCCTGGCCTCAAATTCCGAGCGGGAAGCCGCTCTCCAGTCCGAATTGGATGCCTTCAGGGCACAGGTTCACCAGAAAGAGTCCGCACGGGCTGAACTGGAACAGGAGAAAACCAGTCTGGCGACAAAATTGGAAGCGCTCTCGGCTCTTGAAGATGAGCATGAGGAACTCCAGGCGAAAACGAAGTCCCTTCAGTCAGAAATATCTGAGCTCAAGCAGGCAAAAGCCGAGGTGGAGGAACTCAGAACACAGCTTGCCAGTACCAGCGGGGATGTCTCGTCCAAGGAACAACAACTGCAGGAACTGAACGCTCAACTGCTGGCAAAACAGGAGGAGGCCACGGGGAGTAACTCCAGACTTTCAGAGCTTCAGCAGTCACTGGCATCCACGCGGAAGGAACTCTCCTCCACTCAGGAAGAGCTGCAGGGGCTGCAGTCCCGTTTGGCCGCAAAAGAGGAAGAGGCTGCGGGAACACATTCTCAGGTCTCCGATCTGAGACAACAGCTTGAGGCTCAAACGGAACAGGTCGCGGCAGGTGCAGAGGAAATTGACGAACTGCGTCGGGAACTGGAAACCGAGAAACAGACCGCCAATGGACAACGTTCAAGAGTGGCGGAACTGCAGGAGACCCTCCAGAATCAGTCTGAGGACCTCTCGGCGAAAGAGGAAAAACTCCGGGAACTGAGTGACCAACTGGAAGCCAAACAGACGGAAGCGGGTGAACAGAGTTCGCGGGTCACGGAACTGCAGGATCGCATTCGAAGCCAATCCAAAACGCTTTCCGAAAAAGAGGCGCAGGTCCAGGAACTGAGTGAACAGCTTGAGACCCAGAAGAGTGAAGTCCATGGACAGAATTCCCGCGTGGCAGACCTCCAGGAAGTACTGGAGGCCAAGACGCAGGAATTGGCGGCCACCTCCCTGCAACTGTCGGAATTGAATGACAGCCTGCAGGCGAAAGGGCATCAGGTTTCCGAAAAAGACACACAGATTGGGGAACTGAACGAACAGATAGACGAGTTACGCTCCAGTCTCCTGGAGAAGGAACAAGGTGTCGCGGAGGCGAAGTCCGTCGCAGAAGCGTCTCGGGCGCGTGCAGAGGAACTCGAAGCCTCCCAGGCCAGCCTTCAGGAGAACGTCCGTACCTTAACGGACAAGGTTTCCCTTTTGGAGCAGGAAAACGCGGAATCTCTGCAACAGCTTCAGGATCAGCTTCAAGCGGCGCAGGCCCGTGCTCAGGAACTGGAACAAACGGCAGGTACACAGTCTGCAGAACGTGAGGAGCTGGCCGCGCAGAGAGATGCGCTTGCGGAAGAACGTGAAGGCCTCCAGCAGAAATATGATGAGCTCTCCTCTGACATCAACCGATATGTCGTCGACCTCGAACAGAGTCAGAAACGCGAGAAAGAACTCAGTTCGAAACTCACCAAGTTCAAGGCGGATAAACTCCGTGATGCGGATCAGAAAGAAGATCTCCAGAAGGAACTCGAACAGCTTACGGCAAAACTCGAGGGCGTGGAGCAGTCAAAATCCCAGCTTGCCCATCAGCTGGAGGAACTTCGCGAAACCCATACCTCCTCCGCAGAGGAACTGAGTAAAGAGAAAGAAGCTGCGGAGGCGGTTCAAGCGAAACTGCAGACGGCTCAGGGGGAGCGGGAGAACCTGCAGGTTGCACTGACAGAGGCCAGAGAGAAACTGGAGCAGTCTGAGCAGCGTATACAGACCTTAAGCAGCTCCTCAGAATCTCGTCAGGAAAAACTTCAGATTCTGGAAACAGAACATGGTCAGGCCCTGGAAGCCAAAGAGGCCCTTTCATCAACAGTTCGTCAGCTTGAGGAATCCTTGAGGAACAAAGACCTCGAACTCTCAAGTCTTCAGGAACAGACCACTCAGCGGTCCCAGGAACTTGAGCAGGCCCGAAACCAGATTCAGTCACTGGAATCAAGGCTCAACGAGGTTCAGGGAGCCGTCAAAGGGGCGGATGAAGAAACGCAGCGGTTGCTTGCTCAGATTGATGCGCTGAAATCAGAAAACGAAACCGCCCTCTTCTCTCTCCAGGCGGAGAAAGAACAAAGTCAGTCGCTGAGACAACAAGTGGAGCAGGCAGAAGGTCAGGTGACCGAACTCCAGGCGAAAGTTCAGGAACAGGAGACAGCCAGCACTCAACACGCAGCCCGTCTGGACGAAGCTCTCCAGGGGATGAACACCCTCCGTGAAGACAAACAGCAGTTGGAAGAACGCCTGGAACAGGAACGGGCCAATCACGAAGAGTTTGAAGTCATTCATGCGAAATTAATGGAGGAGGGTCAGGAGCTGATGGACCGTCTGGAGGTGCTGAACGGGGTGAATGACACCCTGAGAGAATCCTCAGAAGAGACGGATCGTCAGTTGGCAGCCCGCAGTGAGGAACTCGATTCCACCCAACGTCAGTTGGAGACCATGGAAAAAGTCCGGGATGACCTTCAGGGCCAACTGCGTGAGCTGCAGGAAAAAAGTACCGGACAGAATGCACAGATTCGTGAACTGGAACAGGAAGTTCGGAATCGGGAAGGCCGCATTGAGGAAACGGAGACGCAGCGGAAAGAGCTGGAAACCCGGATCGAATCTCTTGAATCGCAGAAAGCGCAGTCCCAACAGTCTCTGGCGGAATCCCGGGAACAACTCTCTGGAGTTCAAACCGAGCTTGAGCAGGTCAAAGAGCGGGAGGCGGCCGCGGCACAGGAAGCAGAGAATTCCCGTGATCAGGTGGAAAAACTGAGGGCGGAAGGCCAACAGTTGAAAGACAAGCTCACGCGGGCGGAACAGGAGGCCGAGGACAGCCTGCTTCAGTTGAATACCACTGCGGAACAAATGCAGAAAGCCTCCCAGGCCCTGGTGGAGGTACGCAGAGAAAATAAAGACCTGCGTGGACGAATTGAAGATCTGATTGCCGCACCGGAAGACACCCGTGAGGCCGAAGCCCTGAAAACGAAAATCCAGGGGATGGAACAGACGATCGAAAAACTCAGGACGGATCTGGAATCAACCGAACAGACCAAGTCCAGTCAGGTGCAGGAACTTACGGAGAAACACCGTAAAGAGGTGAGCGAACTCAAGGACATGCTTCAACTGGCCCAGGCCAATGTCGAGGAAACCCGGAGCCGGCTCGAAGACTCCAAATCCAGAAGCGAATCCGTCGAGACCAAGCTTCAGGAGTTAAGGGCGAAACATGAAGCAGACGTCACCACTCTCCGAACAGAACTTGAAGAGAAGGTCGGTAAATCCGAGGCCAATGAACTCGGAGTTCAGAAAGCCATGCTGGAACGGGACCGGCTGCAGAATCAGTTAGACAAGGCGGAAGTGGAAATCCGCAGCCTGCTGGAACGACTGAATGAAACGGAAAAAGAAGGGGATGCCGCCGCCTCTCTCAAAGCCCGGGTGGAAGGACTGGAGGTCGAGCGGGAAGAGTTAATGCGTCAGACCAAAGAAACCGCAGCCAAAAACGAGCAGCTCCGCGAAGAATTGGCCGAGGCGGAAAAAGCAGCCCGGCATTCATCTGAAGCCGAAGAATTGCGCCAGGCAAATGAGGAACTGAATGCACAACTGATGTCCGCGAAATCCCAGACCATGAATTTGGAGGGGATCGAGCTGATGGAGGAAATCGAAGAGCTGAAAGCCCGGAAGGAAGCCATGGCAAAAGATATCGCCCAGGCAAAATCGACCATGATGGATGCGGCCAATATCATGGGCAAGACTCGGTCCCTTCAGGAAAAAATCGAAGCGCTCTCTCAGGAAAACAAGCATTTGAAAGGCCAGCTCGGTCTTGCCAATGACGCCACGGGAGAGGTTCCGGAATCAGTGACCGAGACGGGTAAAGTCCTGAAAGCTCTCGCCACCTCCGGTGACGATGCGAAAAAAGCAAAAGCGCATGCTGGCCGGAGCTTTGGACGGGGGGTCCCCCCTCCCCGCCCCGCTTCCGATTCCCGGCGTCCGAGTGGGAGTAAACTCCGAACGAAGATCCAGTCCGGTGATAAGGCGGTCCCCAAGGGAGATAACCGCAGCAAATTCGCCAAATCCCTGTTCGGCAATGTGAAAGACAAGCAGGGAAAAAAATAAGGGGTGACCTTGAAGGCATGCGAGCGGAACGCTAGGTTCCGCGGATGTCTCAAACCGAACTGACGATCTTGGAACGGATCCCGATGGGGGTCGATGCCTGCCTCCTGCGCCTGGAACGCCCCGACTGGGAATGGCAGCCCGGCCAACTGATCGGCATCCAGGGGAAATCAGATCTGGATCAGCGGGATTACACAATTGCCTCCGGAACCCGGGACGAGACACTGGATGTTCTGTACCGCCTGATTCCCCACGGAATCCTGACGCCGTATCTGGATGGGAAACAGCCCCGCGACCGCTTGGAAGTCGTGGGACCCTATGGTCGGTTTACACTGAGGGATCCTACGGCCCCTCTGCTCTTTTGTGCGACAGGAACCGGGATTGCGCCTTGCAGAGCCTATTACCGTTCCTTTCGATCCTTAAAGATGACCCTTATGCACGGTGTCAGGACCCCGGAAGACCTCTATTTCCAGGATCAATGGGAAGGGATCAGGTACATGCCTTTCTGTTCAAGAACCCCTTTCAGGGGGGCAAAAGGTCGGCTCACCGATGCGCTGCATGATCTTCCCCTGGAATCAGGACTTCATGTGTACCTCTGTGGCGGAAATGAAATGATTTACGAGGCGGAGGATATTCTGCTCTCACGGGGTGTTTCCCAGGATCACATCTATCACGAGCCCTACTACTACCGGGCCTATGATGCCTGAAAGATGAGGAGTGCAGGCCCCCTCTGAACCCCGGTTTGACATTGCATCCAGGCAAAAGCTCGTTATTAGCAACCGACGTATCAGAACACCATTATGACCAAACGACCTAAAGCCCTTATTGCCCTGGAAGACGGAACTGTATTTGAAGGACGCGCTTTTGCGGGTTCAGGAGAAGTGGAAGGTGAATTGGTGTTCAATACCTCCATGACCGGGTACCAGGAAATCCTGACCGACCCCTCCTACAAAGGGCAGATCGTTACCCTTTGTTACCCGTTGATCGGGAACTACGGGATCACAGAAGAGGACATGGAGTCCTACCGTGCACATGCCTCCGGTTTGGTGGTTGGAGAATGCAGCCGCATTCGGAGTAACTTCCGGAGTGTGAAAACTCTGCCTGAATACCTTGAGGAATCCGGGATCCTTGGCGTGGATGGCGTGGATACGCGTGCCATCACCCTGCATATCCGCGATAAAGGCGCCATGAAATGCATCATGTCCACGGAAGACATGGATCCGGATTCACTGGTAGAGAAGGCCAAGGCCAGCCAGGGGCTGGTTGGGCGCGACCTCGCCAGTGAAGTGAGTGTGAAAGAGCCCATGATCTGGCAGCCCGAGCTTCAGAAGAAGACAGTAAAACGCGTTGCCACGATTGATTGCGGAACCAAGTACAATCAACTTCGTATTCTTCAGGATCTCGGCTGTGAGGTCCATGTGTTTCCAAACAACAGCACCGCAGAAGAAATTCTCGCCTGTAAACCGGATGGGTTGTTTCTCTCCAACGGCCCCGGAGATCCGGAAGGTGTCCAGAAAACGGTTTCCGAAATCCGGAAGCTGTTTCAGGCGCAACTTCCGACCTTCGGAATCTGTTTTGGTCATCAACTGACGGCATTGGCCCTGGGCGGGAAAACCTTCAAGCTGAAGTTCGGGCACCGGGGTGGAAACCAGCCTGTGATGAATCTCTCCACACGGGCGGTGGAAATCACGTCCCAGAACCACGGCTTCTGTGTCGACAAAGACACGTTGGATCCCAACGAAGTGGAAACCACCCATTTGAACCTGAACGACCAAACCTCTGAAGGGCTCCGGCACAAAAGCCTCCCCCTCTTCACGGTGCAGTATCATCCGGAGGCCGCACCCGGCCCTCATGATTCGATGTATCTGTTCCATGACTTTATGAAGTCAATGGGGGTGTAGAAGTCACAACCAGGGATCCGTTCCACCCCTGATAACAGAAAAGCCCCGGTTCATCAGACCGGGGCTTTTCTCGTTCCGGAGCCAAGAGGCACCGGGCTTGGGAATGCTTATTGCATCAACTGGAATTCAGCGCGGCGGTTCATGGAGTACGCGGATTCCTCGAATCCGGCCACTGCCGGCTGTTCCTCTCCAAAACTCAGCGTCTGGATGCGGCTTCCATCCACTCCGAAGGAGATAAGGAGTTCGCGAACAGCCAATGCGCGCCTCTCTCCCAGTGCAAGGTTATATTCACGGCTTCCGCGTTCATCTGTGTGTCCCTGGATGATCAGCGTATAGCGGGCGTTACTCGACAGTGCATCCGCGATCTGCTGCACTTTCGACATTTCGCTGGGGGCAACGGAGGAGCTGTCATATCCAAAATAAACTGGAGCATAGGCACCTTCCACAGGAACGCCCATCGGATCCCGGGGAGGAAGCCCGTCAATATCAATAAACTCTCCTCCGGGCAAGGTGCCGGTATCATTCCCCAGTGTTCCACCGCCCATTCCAATATCCGACTGCAACGGATCTTCATCATTATTCCCCGCACAGGCATTGAGGATCAGCAGGAGAAGAGAAACGAAGAGGAATCGGAACAGCGGGAGGAAGTGTTTCATGTGAGATGCAAGGGGTTAATAGAGAAGAAAATTGAGTTATCGGGACCAGGCGGGCATGTACCAGTTGCCCTGACCCTGTAGTAATGCTTTGGCTTCTTTCCCGGCACTGTCAAGTAAGTAGAGGGATGAGGCTCCACGAATTGTCCTTGAGGCAACCACATGGAGTCCATCCGGTGCCCAGGAGGGGTCTTCATAATCCGCATCCATAGGGCTGATGTAGGTAACCCGCCCCTTTTTCGGGTCGAGAACTGAAATCTGGTACTTCCCGGCACGACGGCGGGTAAAGACAATCAGACCGTTTTTCCCCCAGTCAGGAGAAAGATTTTCTCCCCCTCCGCGGGTCAGACGTCTCGGTGCACCGCCGGTGTCACGGACGACGTAAAGATGCGGTTGGCCCTGGTGGCTGGAGGTGAACACGATGGATCGTCCATCCGGGGACCAGCTGGGGCTCGATTTTGCCGACATCGGTGTTTGGGTGAGACGCGTCAGCCGGCCGGATCTCAGATCTTTCACGTACAGCTCCGGTTTTCCGTCTTTAGACAGAATCATGGCCATTTTCTGCCCATTGGGCGATACGGCGCCACCCGCATTAATTCCGGAGGAGGCAGACAAGGCAACCCGTTTCCCGTCCCGCAATGTATGACGGTAGATATCAGGGAACCCACGGTGATAACTTGTGTAAATGAGTGAAGCGCCATCCGGAGTCCATTCCAGACCCAGTTTCACCGACTGGTCACGGGTTAAGCGAACCATACCGGATCCATCCGGAAAGGCAGAATAGATCTCCTTCCCCTTTTCTCCGTTACGCAAGCCAATAAACGCGATGCGTTTCTGTGAGAACCCTTCCAGGCCGGTCAGGCTTTTCACGACCTCATCGGATACTTTTCTGGCCAGGATCTCCATTTGATCAGGGTTTACCCGATACTTTTTCCCAAACACATCCCGATTGAGACTGCGGTTCCGAACCCGAACCGACACCTCAATTTTCGCTCCCTGTGACACGGCAGTGCCGCCGACTTGAAATCCTGCCTGACTGGGGGGGACTTCTCTGAGAAGAGAATGCAGGATCAGATTTCTCTTCAGGCTGCGGAAAAAGGTTGCCGCCTGAGGGTTTCTGCCGTCAATTCCACTGAAATCCAGAGTTATATCGGAGGCACCTGGTTTCTCAATCACATCATCGAGCTGAGCCTGAGCAGTCGAAACAAGTGGATGTATAATCAGCAAATAGAGGAAGAGGAAGCGGACGATTGTCATTGGACACGAAGTGTGAAGGTGAATGTTTCTCCAGATCCACGATATTCCGGAGGGTAGGATCTCACCCTCTGAACCCGGTTTAATGCCTGCTGTACTGACTGATCCATACCGGGATGTCCAGAGGCTTTGAGAATTCTTGAGGAGGAAATTCGTCCATCCCGGTCTACCCGCACCGAAACTTCGACTTGCAACCCTAACGCATCTCCAGTCCGGGGTTGGTTCCAGGCATCATGCAGGCGGGATTTCAGATCCTGCTTCACCGTCGCAACCGAGACCCCTCCCCCACCACCGGAGTGGGATCCGCTTCCGTTTCCAGTCGGATTCAGCTCAAACCCCTGCCCCATCATTTGCCGAAGCTGCTCTGCGGTCATGGTGGGTCTTGGGTCCGCCGTCTGTCGTTGCTCACGGAGCATCTCCTCTCTGATCTGTTGGGGAGTCCTCGGAACCCAGGAAGGTGTTGGGGTCGGACGCGGTTGTGGGGTCGCAGTTGGACGCGGGGTTGCAGTCGGTGCGGGTTGCGGGGTTGCCGTCGCTTCCGGTCTGGGCGTGGGTGTTGCAGTCGGCACTGCAGTCGGCTGGGGTGTAGGGACAGGAGTTTCGGTTGGAATCACGTTGTCATTCTCCAGATCCTCCTCCGGTTCCTGCTCAACATCCTCTGGTGGAGAAGGAAACTCCATGGCAGAGAGATCGATCGTCATGATCACCTGCTCTTTCTGAAACCAGTTACAGCTCCGGATCATGGGAAACACAACAAGGCATATCACGAATGCCACATGGATCAGCAGCACCCGCCAAAAAATCTCCATCCGGTTCATCGGCCTGACGGAGCTCCGCCCGCCTGCGTGACCAGGCTGATTTTTTGAATCCCCACCTCTTTCATGATCTGCATGACCTCGATCAGTTGGCCGTATGGCAGGCCTTCATCCCCCCGAAGCAGGTAAAGAGCATCCGGACGGGTAGTGGATAAATGCTCCATTTCCGACTGAAAGGAGTCCTGGTCCATACGAAGATCGTCCACATACCAGACTCCGTCTTCATCCACGGTGATGGAGATGGAATCGGGATCCTCGAGAGGCGTTCCCGTGTGCTTCGGGAGTGAAACGGGCAATCCGCTTTCCAGGAGGGGAAACGTGATGATAAACGTAATCAGCAGAATAAAGGTCAGATCCATCAGCGGAGTCAAATTGATCTCCCCGATCATATTGGATTGAAGCAAATCAGTCTTTCGCCCCACGGAATCAGCCCTCCCTCACGTAGGCGTGGTGAAACTCGCCGATGAGTTCCTGGACAAAATTATCCATGCCCACGGTTTCATTGCGGAGGCGGACACTCAGCATGTTATAGAAAAAAACGGTTGGAATCGCGACCATGAGACCAATGACCGTGGTCAGCAACGCCGAGGAAATCCCGGAGATCACCGCACTGGACGTAGGTGATGCCGATGCCGCCATTCCGTTAAACGCCTCCATCACTCCCCATACCGTACCCAGAAGTCCCATAAAAGGAGCCAGTGTCGTTGTGGTGGCCAACAAGGCCATATCTTTTTCAAGTCGGAGAATCTGATCCGCAAGTTCCCGTTCTGCAGATTCCCGGATAATCTGTAACTGGGAAGGAGAAAGAAAATGAGGAGAGATGCCCCCTTCCAGTAAATCCGCAATGTCCGCCTCTTCCATGCCAAGGGTTCGGGCTGCCGACTGACAACAGCGAAGATAAATCCGGTAGGACGGACTGTCGGAAAACCTCTGTTGGCGAAGGAAAATGGAAAAAGGATGACGCTCTTTCCGGAAGGCAGCGGTAAAGCGCTTATTTTGAGAATTGACCCGGGCAAAAATCCGGAATCGATACAGAATGGCAGTCCAGGCCACCACCGAAAACAGCATCAGCAGAATCACAATCGCCTGCCCGAAAAAACCGGAGGATGTGAAACTCTGAAGGAAACCCAGTGGGGCTGAACATGGTGGAAATCCGAGCATGCTCTTTCCCTACTCCAGGCTCATCCATGGTTCAAGGAGAAGCAGACAGATGGGGAATTTTTTTACAAATCGAAGGCGATCGTCCGGATCCAAGCGGTGATGACATCCCATCAGCGTGAATAGTCAGCGACGGGAGCCTCCCTGTTCATCCGAGTCGGTCAACGGTTCGGGCTTACGCCCCGGTGAGCATCTGGTGAATGTGCTCCACACTCTCTGCGTTCAGCATGCTCTCCCGGATTTCAGACCGGTTCATCAGTCGGCTGATTTCTGCGAGAAACTGAATATGCGGACCGGCACGGTTTGCCGGGGAGACGGTTAAAATGAAGATCCGGCTGGGTTCGCCGTCCATGGACTCAAAATCCACCCCCTCCGGAAGAACTCCCAGAGAAGCCACCAGACTGTCGACGGTGTCGGTCTTGCCATGCGGGATGGCGAGACCATGGTGCATGCCGGTGGACATTTTGCGTTCACGGTCGAGAATTGCTTTGAATGCAGCTTTCCGATCCGGAATCCG
This sequence comes from Verrucomicrobia bacterium UBA6053, assembly GCA_002429065.1. Classification (GTDB taxonomy): domain Bacteria; phylum Verrucomicrobiota; class Kiritimatiellia; order SS1-B-03-39; family UBA6053; genus UBA6053. The sequence goes on from DIYN01000044.1 coordinate 137,063, forward strand.
GCCGGAGGCGACCATTAAGCCGAGAAGCTCTTCAATAATTCCCTGCTTCTCACGTGCAGCCAGTGAGAGCGAAATGGATTCGGGAGGGATCGCTTTACGTAAATTCATCTGAGATTCAGGAGGAAAATTCAGATTCCAGGCCCTGAAGGCGTTTATTCAGCTCCGCATCACTCCCCCGTCGTTTCAGCAGGCGTTTGATTTGCAAGCTGACTGCCGCAGCAGAACCGACGCCAATGAAATCCGCGATTTCCTGCTGGGTCATGTTACTGAACTGATAGAGCATAAACGCTAACGCCGGTCGGAGCATGCTGTCATGCCGGTGTCGGAAAAACTCAGTCTTTTCAACCTGGAATGCGGACGCGGTTGCAGCAACCAGACGGTTCCGGGCAATCCCCTTGGCCTTCACACCGTAGGTCTTAACTCCCTTGACTTTTTTTCCGTTACGAAGCTTTTCGTGTTGGAGATCCACTTGTTTGCGGAAGGCATCAGAACCAATGGACAGGCGGTTCGAGGGTCCCAGCACCTGTTTTTCCGAACGCCCCTCCACCAGTGAACGTAAGACCGCCTGTTCATGACGAGTCCCCCTTTTGGATGCCGGGGATCCATACGCACGCAGAATCTGGACCGGAGATGCCAGGGCCTCTTCGTCGCCAGCAAGAGTCGTGAGGTAACTTGAGAACGAATATTTCGCAAGAAAGGCCTCTTTCTGTTTCGGAGTCTTCATTCCATCACGGTCTCTGACTGGAAGTCCATGCACCCATTCCGCAGCGGCACGGAGAGCGGCTCCGGGTTCCACGAGCTGTGCCCGGTACCGTCCCTGCATAATCGGGCCGCTTTGCACATAAAAATGACGAATGTGCCGGGCAAACGCGGTAAGGATACCCTGAAGATACATCCCGAGATTGGCCTCGGGTGTCTGTACCAGCAGCATGGCCGAGTTTTGCGCAAGCGCATAGGCATGCAGCACCACCCGGTGCTTTTCAGCAGAAAGCGCCATCAACTCCTGAAAGTGACGGGCATCACGTGATTCAATAAACAGCCCGATTCCATCCGCTCCCTGAAGGGAGACCAGATAACAGGCATCTTGGGTTTCAATACGTAGAGGTCGAGCCATAATGGGGATTTCTCTATGACTCCGGACTAAAAAACCAACCGGAAAACCTCACCTTTTTAAGGCCTGTATCGTTGGTGCATCCACAACCATTTCACACAATCAATTGACTATCAAGTAATTGGTAATACGGGACACCCCAAGGAGGGATTTAAAACATGTTGATCCGAACATATTCCTCCGTGCAGTCACAGGTATACAGAACGGCAGACCCATCTCCGCCGGTTCCGGCATCAAAGGTGATTGTATACCGGTTTGATGCAAGAATCGGATCCAGTTTATCAGGGTTTGGGGCGGATGGGACACTGTTTTCCAATACTGGAAGATCATTATACAGGATGGTAATCGCATCGGGGTTGACGTTGATGCCACAATATCCGAGGACATCCACAATGCGGCTCCAAGCAGGATAAGTCCCCGCCCATCCGGTTTTCACCAGGAAGGAATTCGCAACCGCCCGGACTGCGCGGTCGGCATCCGCATCTGTTTCACATCCCTCGGCGCGTAACTCGATGAATTTGGTCATCCCCTCCCCGTCCCATACAATCTTCATCGCCAACTCAAACACCAATCCGTTCAGAGCTGTCTGAAAAAGACGCCAGTCCGGGTGATCCGAAGTCAGAGTCGCATGCCCCGCCTGTCCATTCGCAAACATGAGTACCGTGTCATTGGTGCTGGTATCCCCATCAATGCTGATCCGGTTAAACGAAGCATCCACCGCCACGCGTAAAGCCCTCTTCAACGGTTCAGGATCGATCACCGCATCTGTACAGACATATGCCAGCATGGTGGCCATGTTCGGTTCGATCATACCCGCCCCCTTGCAAAACCCACTCAGGGTCACCGTTTTCCCGTCCACGATAATTTCTGTGCTGCATTCCTTCGGCCGGGTATCGGTGGTCAAAATCCCTTTCGCCGCCTCAGAACCTCCCGCCGCCGTGAGCTGAGAGATCAGATGAGGAATTCCATTCTCAATCGGATCCATGACCAACGGTTTTCCGATGCTTCCGGTCGAACACACCAACACGTCTGTTTCCTCCACATCCAAACCTTCCGCCGTGAGCGCACACATCCTTTCCGCATCCGCCATCCCCTGCGGGCCGGTACAGGCGTTGGCATTCCCACTGTTGGTCACCACGGCCCTGGCATAACCGGATTGCAACTTCTCACGGTCCAGTTTGACGGGTGCCGCCTGGATGCGGTTCGTGGTAAACATCCCTGCCGCGGAGGTATCCGGAACATCCGACACCAGCAGGGCCATATCATACTGAGCGGGGTCCGCTTTGATTCCGGCATGTACACCGGAGGCACGGAACCCGGGCGGCAGGTCACAGGTAGGTTTATAGACGGGAGTATTCATTGTAGAGAGGGTTCCGTTTATGTTCGGCGTTGGAATGGAGGTGAGTCTGATACTCTGCAGTGCGCTGGAGCAGCTCCGAGTCAATTTGCACGTACATGAGCTCACCATGATGTCGGATCAGCTTTCCGTCCCGACCGACACGGAGAATAAAATGTTTGGGTTTATTGTCGAGAATCTTAAATCCTTTGCGCGCGAGATCCCGATTGACCCGCTCACTGAGGTGGTGAAGCTCCGCTTCTTCCATCAGTCCCCGTTCAAAGGCCTCCTGCGCATCCATTCCCGGCACCCAGGCGAAAATCATAAAGTATTGCCGCCTCTCCATCAGAATGATCCGCATCCCTTCCGGCATCTGCTGCTGATCATGCGTCATCTGTTTAAAGTGGGCTGTGAAATCTGACTTTTTTCGTCCCAGCTGCCATGCGGGGAGGTCACGCGGCGCACAGTAGATGGCAAGAGGACGTTTGGTCCGAATATGGAGATCCGGAGGGCCAAACGTGGAGGAACGCAGATCCTCCAACAGTCCGAACTCCGCAAAGGGATTGTTGAACCGGGCGTCCTGAAGCGGTTTTAACTCTGGATGATCCCCTGCCAACTTGCCGGGAACCTCCTCTGCCAGACGGGAGACCTTAATCAGCAAATCCATTGGAGACGCTCCTTCAGGACGGGACGGATACTGATACACCGTTCCCGTACTGCCACGCAGTCGGGTTCCCTGTTTGACGAATGATCGGCCCTCGAACCAGTTTTCCGGCCGTAGATGTGCCAGGCGGTGCCACCCCCATCTGGTTACATACAGGAAGCCTCCCTGTGGATCAGGATTGCGGATATACGGTGCCCCGAATGCGGTAATATGATAGGCATCGGGGACCTCAGCGAACGGCAGATCCTCCTGCTCTGGCGTAAGAGGGGTCTCCGCCTTGACTAGGGCTGATTGAGACATGGCATCCTTCTACCCTTCATTCCGGGAGTGACAACGTTTTTCCCGCTTCCAGCGGTAGTCACAACACCCCGCCGATGGCGGGGTGTGCGGAATGTCAGCTAGCAGGTGATCAAGCTCTTCGCCGAACCATCAGCACACCGGCAACGCCACTCAACAGGAAAAAAATCAGCGTGGAGGGTTCTGGGATTACCGTCACGATCACATCCGAACCGGACACACTCAACGTACTGTCAAGACCGGCAATCTGACCGGTCAGATCGGCTCCATCCAGGGAACCGGTGAGACTGCCGTTGTTTGCAAACAAGGTGTATACCCCTGTGGTGAAGCCACCGGAATCGAAGAAAGAAAAATCGGAAAATCCAATGACGCCAGCTCCCAAATCCAACGTTCCTGATATCAGGAGCACCTGGTCAGAGCTGGTCCCCAGTTCAAATACCAAATCATCAGCGCCACTTAGATCGAAGGTTCCGGCACCCAGATCCATGTTCAGAGTTCCCGGTGAATTCCCCGGGGAAATCGACCCGTTCAATGTCACATCCACACTGCCGCCGTCCCCAATGGTACCCGCCCCGCCCAGTGTTGCACCATTGGCAATGGTAAGGTCGCCAGAGCCTGTGGCACTCCCGGCCACATTGTTCACCAAAAACGTCCCCGCATTCACAATCGTGTTGACGCCATAGGTATTGTTCCCCGTGAATTCAACGGTTCCATCAGGAGTCTGCCAGGCCAACTGTTTGCCCGTCACCGGATCGGTTGCTTGTCCAAAGGCATAGGTGTAGCGGTCATTAATTTCCAGGAGATTGCTGCTACTCCCGGAATTGGAAATCACACCGCTTACCCGAAGGGTCGAACCCGACTCCTGAGAGAACAGGTTATTGGATACCGCGTTTGTATTCCCGATGTTCAAATCGCCTGTAATGTCCACCGTACCCGTTGCTTTACGCGATCCGATGGACTGCATCGATTCCTCCCACCCTCCGGGTGCCGCAGTGGAATTCGCGAAATTCAGATTGTTTGCCACGGTTGTGACGTCCCCTCCGAAAATGAGCTTACTCGTCAAGGTCGTAATGGTCGCTTCCACCAGAGTGTTTTCAGAAGGGTCAATGACATCTGTAGAGGTTCCATTAAAGGAATAGGCCACGCCAGAAGGTGCAACAGATTGTTGGGCATTCAACTGCACGGTTCCTTCCCCTACGGCGATGACTGCATTTCCTCCTGGAGTATAACCGGACCAGTCTCCTGTAAACACATACCGCCCTTCGGCAATGGTATCATTAGTGAGATTTCGAAAGCCCATTTTGGCAGACATGGCCCAACGGGTATCGGGGTCCACACTGCCTCCTGTGCTGAAGTCTCCGGTATAGGTGCTGACGCCCCCTGAACCAGCGCCTCCGGAATAGCGGAAGGTGGGGTCCCCCACACCTGCATTATTCACTACGTTATTGGCAATGGTGGGGTCATAACTACGGTTGAGACTGACATTCCCACTGCCGGTGAACACGATATCACCTGAACCAAAGGTGTTATTCGCCGCCGTATTGTTCGGGGCCCGGAAACTGATATTGATGTTTCCCGACTGGATGTGAAAATCCCCTGTGTAGGCTGCATTGTTTCCGCCCATCCGCAAATTTCCTCCCGATTTGGTGAGAATCCCCGAGCCGGTAAGATTGCCTTCGAGATACAGGCTGCCTGAATTGATATTCCAGGTGGTGTCATTTGTACCAAGGGCCACCGTAAAATCGTTCGCAGTGCCAGCACTGCTGCCCAGGGTGGGGAAATTGTTTCCTCCATTGTACTCAACACCTGTGGTGATTGTGAGAGTATCTCCCGCACCATAGATTACTAAATTTCCGGCAGCATCGTTCAATGTGAGCGTTCCAACTTCCCGGTCGCCATTTGTGTCAATGGTTAATCCGGAGGTTGAGCCGGTTGCCAGTTCCACATCCGCACCAGATAAAGGGACAGTATCTCCATCCCAGTTCTCTGCAGTATCCCAGTTTGCATCCGGGGTAAGCCCCGTACCGCCATCCCACGCTACCTGAGCAAACAGGCCTGTGGAAACCATCATGCTCAAAAGAAAACCCCATCCTGTTACATCTGTCATCCGGTTCATCATTCAGTGTCTCCAATTCGTGAAGGACCCTTTTAACGGTATCCTAACCTATTTTCCTGATTTTAGTGAATCCTCCCAGATTCAGACAAGATGAATTAACCAAAATTATAGAAATAACTAATATAGGGAACTCCTCTTCTCAAAAGCAGAACTTCACGAAGTCACATTCCCCAACATGCACCCCTCTGCGGTTCGGTCGTTTCGGGAAAGGAACAACAAAAAACCCCGCCAAAAGACGGGGTTTGTGGGGAAGCAGTTCCAGATTAACGTTTTGAGAACTGGAAGCGCTTGCGAGCACCGGGCTGACCGGGTTTTTTCCGCTCTTTCATCCGGTCATCACGAGTCAGGCACCCTTTTGCCTTCAGAACTTCGCGATTTTCAGGATCGATTTCCACAAGTGCACGGGAGATGCCGTGGCGAAGTGCCCCGGCCTGTCCTGCTTTGCCTCCACCGTTCAGACGGGCCTGAATGTCAAAGGATTCCTTTGCATTCACGTATTCAAGAGGCTGTTCAATGTACTGACACAGTACGGGGTCGCCAAAGTACTGGGTGAACTCTTTGCCGTTGACAAACATTTTGCCAACGCCGGGGGTCAAACGTACACGGGCAACGGAGGTTTTCCGGCGACCCGTGGCAATTGTGGGAGAAGAATCGGTAGCTGCCATAAATGATATCCTGATTAAACGTCCAGAACTTCTGGTTTCTGGGCTGCGTGTTGATGCTCGGAACCAGCGTATACTTTCAGCCGCTTGATGACCTTGCGGCCCTGACGGGTGCGGGGGATCATTCCCCAAACGGCTTGCTGTACCAGACGCTCAGGATTCCGTTCGCGGATGAACGATGCCGGGCGTTTGGTCAGGCCATTGGAGTATCCAGTGTATTTCTGGTAGAGTTTTTGGGATTCTTTATTCCCCGAGAGGTACACCTTCTCGGCATTGATCACGATCACGAAATCCCCGTTGTCCACATGGGGAGCAAACGAGGGTTTGTGCTTTCCGCGAAGCACGCTGGCAACTTCCGCAGCCAGACGGCCTACCGGTTTGCCCGCGGCATCCACCACATGCCATTTGCGGTCGACTTCAGAATCCTTTAAAAATGTGGTCTTCATGGTTTAGACGTTTCCTTTAAATTGTGGGAGTTCCCCTGCAAACAAGGGCGGCGTTTTTAGTAGCAGATGCCTTTACTGTCAACAATGATTTCACATTTTCCACAACTTTGGCGTCCTCTATTCCCGGCCCATTCCCAAAGGGGAATTTTCACGTTTCACCCCCCGGTCAGCCTTTGGAAAATGCCACGACATCCTGGATCTGCTCACAGCCGGACAGCACCATCAACAGGCGGTCCATTCCCAGAGCGATTCCGGAACATGATGGCATCCCGTTTTCAAGAGCGGTCAGGAAAGGTTCATCCAGAGGATAGACGTCCTGCCCACGCTGTTGGCGCTGATTCCTGCACGCAAGAAACCGTTGGCGCTGTTCGTGTGGATCTGTCAGTTCATGGTAGGCGTTTGCCAATTCCATGCCACCAAGATAAAGTTCCCAACGGTCCGCGACAGGAGGCGGGCCCGGGCGACATGCCGCAAGTGCAGACCGTTCGAGAGGAAAATCCTTGAGCACCACAGGCCCCGGTTGTTCTGCCAACACCGGCTCTACTTTTTCCACAAGGTCCAAATCAAACCGGTCCGCATCAAATGCGTCCACCGGATCCCATCCTGCCCACAGCCAGAATGCGTCCTGTACCGTCATGATCAATGGTTCAGCCCCCAAATCCGCAAGGGCGGTCCCCTCCCCGAGCGGAGCCAGAGCGGTGAGAAGGTCCAGGGTCTCCTCCAGCAATGCCTCGGAACCGATTCCGACATGATACCATTCCAGCATGGTATACTCCGGCAGATGTCGTGCACCCCGTTCTCCCCGACGGAAACAGGGTCCCATCTGGTAAATCCGTTCCATCCCCTCACAGATCAGTCGCTTCATATGAAGCTCGGGTGAGGTCCTCAGCCAGCCTTCTCCTGCCGAAACCGCATCAATGTGCTCCTCCATCGCGGGCGTTGCAACCCACACCGGGGTTTCAACTTGGGTGTAATCACGTTTCTGAAAAAAATCCCGGGTCGCAGCAAGGACCCGGGAGCGAAGTTCAAGCAGATGACGCTTCACGCTGTGTTACTTTTTATTTACCCGGTCCGCGTATTCACCGGTACGGGTGTCGATTCGAACCAGATCGCCCTCATTAATGAACAACGGCACCTGAATCTCGTATCCATTGTCCAGTTTTGCCGGCTTCGTGACATTGGTTGCGGTATCCCCCCGGGCACCGGGTTCCGTCTGGTCAATTTCTTTTTCCACAAACACAGGCAGTTCCACATCAATGGCCGTGTCATTAAAGAACAGCACCTTGCATTGCATCTCCTCCAGCAGGAAGTACTTCAGGTCGCCGACCACATCCCCGTCAACCACCACCTGCTCATAGGTGTCATCGTCCATAAAGACATAGTGTTCCCCATCCGGATACGAATAGGTCATATCCCGCTGCATCAGATCGGGTTTGCCCACCTTATCCGTGGAGCGGTATGTTTTGTCCATTGTGGTTCCGGTAAGAATGTTCTTCAGCTTACACCGGTAAAGAGCCTGGCCTTTTCCCGGTTTCACAAACTGAAAATCGGTGATAGCATAAGGCTGTCCTTCGATTTCGATCTTCAATCCTTTCCGTAAATCACTTGCACTATACATTTCCAATTCCTTGGGACACTGGTTAAAAAAGGGGATATCCCATACCGAACCGATTCGCTTTGTCAAAAAAACAACCCAACAGGTTCCTGACACATGCCTGGCTGATTCCAGCCACCGCCCTCCTGCTGTATCCGGGTGGGCTGAGCCGTGTGGAACCCTCTCTTTTTCTCGTGGCGGCAGCCACATCCGCCATCCTGCTGGCGATATGCAATCTGCTGAAAGTTCTCGGCCCGCTTCCGGGTTTCCTCCGGGTGCCGATGGCACTCCCGCTTCTCGCACCTCCATTTGCGGCTCTCTTCCCCCTGAATCACCCGTTCTCACTTGGAATGCTCCTGCTTCCCTGGGCGTATTTGCTGTTTCATGTCGGTCTCAACTATCTGAGCCATATCCCCAAAACCGCCATATTTCTCGTATGGATGTTTCTGATCCCTCTCTGTTTGGCCCCCCTGGACATTTTTCTCAACCTGCCTCCGGACCGATTTCCCACGCTCATCTATCATCAGGACATGTGGATTCTGGCTCTGATCCTGATTCCCGTGGGTCTCAGCATCCGTCCGTTTCTCCGCCCGATCGCACGAAACATCCTGAAGACAGAACTGATTCTTCTCCTGATCCCGCTTTGGATCCTTCCCTGGTTCTGGCTGCTTCCAACGTCCTTTAAGGAAACAGGTGAAAGCATTGAATTCGAACACCGGAAACTCCCTCTTCCCCGACTGGTGATTGAACCGGACACAAACTGGCGGGAGAAGCTGCCTGAAGCCTTACAGAACATGCAGGATCCTTATGCGGCCTTGCAGACATGGGAATACCTGACCCGGATCCTGACGCCAACCTCTCTGGAGGGCGCATTCACCGGTCCCGAATTCCCTTTGGCACCCGAAGATATGGTTCGTGCCCTCCGGCTGTACGATTTTATCCAGAAAGACCGCCATGGTTTTTTTGTTCCCTCAACCACGTTCGACCCTGTCATTCCTGCGGAAATGGACCCGGATGCAGGGTTGTGGATTGAGCGGCTCCAGGACCATATCACCGTCACGCCTGAAAAACTGGCAACCCGGTTTGCCATGGATGAGACGGAAGCGCTGTTTCTCCTCCGCCTCTTTGAAGCACAGGATCTCATCCGCCGGGTTCCGACCGGTCCCTATCACTATCGCCCTTCCGCAACCTCACGACATCCAACCGAAAACGGCTGGCGGCCGCATCAGCTTCTTATGGCGGCAACCACAACCGGCAGCCCGGTTCCCCTGTCCCGGCAGCAGTATGGTACGGACAGAGGCATGACGAGGTATCAGGCATTAAAAGAACTGGATCAGATGCTGGAGGAAGGAATCCTTCGTGAGGTATGGGTATGGCGGCCCGATCAGTACGGGCTGCTTTTGGAACCCCCTCACCGCATCCGCTCCACCGGACTGCTGCTGGCCTCCCTTCTCCTGGGACTCGTGGCCGGCCTCAATGCGCCAATCTGGAAACACCCCAATCAAACCCTGCGGACATGGGTTCCGGTCGCGGGACTGCTCCTGGTGATCGCCTGGCCGGGTGAGCCGGTATTCTGGCTGCCGGTCAGACTGGGTACCGGACTGTGGATGTTCAGGAGTTTCGCGGAATGGGACCGCCGGAGACGTCTTCAACTGACTTCGTTTGCCAGCCTGATGGCCATGCTGTGGATTTCCCGTCAATTGGCTCCGGTCGCCTCTCCGTATGAAGAGTTGGAGCTCCAGGCCGCGTGGGCATTAATCTGGGTGATCCCGGGCCTGTTTCTGTTGGCCCTCAGCCTGTATCCATTCGGGCCACCTGAGAAAACGCCGATAACCGTATCTGAAGAGACCACACCATGACCCTTAATCTGGTACTGGTGCTGATTCTACTCGGCGGGTGGTTCTCCGGAAGACTCTTTCACCGCCTCGGACTCCCTTCCGTACTGGGAATGCTGATCTGTGGACTCGTGATAGGGCTTGGGGGTGATCAGGTCTGGCCCACCGCCCTGATTGAACTCGAACCCTTTCTCAAAACGTTTGCTCTTGTCGTCATCCTGCTTCGAGCCGGCTTGGGCTTACAGCGGTCCGTTCTACACCGGATCGGTCGTACAGCCCTGGCGATGGCCATCCTTCCGTGCCTCCTCGAGGCCGGCACGCTGATCCTGATTCTCCACGTTTTATGGGAATTTGACTGGATCACTGCAGCCCTCACCGCCTTTATGCTGTCCGCAGTCTCGCCTGCGGTTGTGGTCCCGGCGATGCTCCGGTTAAGCGAACAGGGCTTTGGAAAGAAACATGAGGTTCCGACCCTGGTTCTCGCAGGGGCATCGGTTGATGATGTCCTTGCGATCACCCTGTTTTCGATTTGTCTGCGAGGAAGCATCACCTCTGATTTACACTGGGCACAGGCGGTATGGGAACTGCCGCTCGCGATTCTACTGGGACTACTTCCCGGAATCGTGATCGGACTGGTCCTGGTATATCTATTCCGGCGACACAGAGAGCAGGTCCGGGCCACAGAGAAAACCCTGATCCTGTTGATGAGCGGATTGCTGTTGGTACAGGCAGGAGATTTTCTTCACAGTGCGGCCCTTCTCGGGGTCATGGCCGTTGGATTTCTTTTGCTGGAATATGCGGAACCCATTGCACACGAGCTGAGCACCAAGCTCTCGAAAATCTGGGTGTTTGCAGAAATCACCTTGTTTGTCCTCATCGGGATGAAAGTGGACCCCGGTCTCGCTCTGCAGGCAGGTCCTGCCGCTGCGGCCATGTTACTGGCCGGACTGCTGGCCCGTTCAACCGGAGTATGGATCGCGACGGCGGGCTCAGAGCTTTCGCATCAGGAACGGCTTTTCTGCATTTGCGCCTACCTGCCTAAAGCCACGGTTCAGGCAGCACTCGGGAGCGTGGCCCTCACTCATGGGCTGGAGCATGGCGACACCATTCTGGCGCTGGCGGTTCTGTCCATTCTCCTCACGGCTCCGCTCGGGTTGATGGCCATCCGGGTGGGAGGTCCCCGTCTGCTGGATGCCCCACTGAACCAAGGAGATTCTCCATGAAACGTCTGATCTGGATCTTTATCGGACTTTGTACGCTGATCCTCATTACCTTTGCGATTTTTGGGGATTCTTTTGAGACCTGGTTCTCCACCGACGCCTCGATCGAGATGTTTGAGGAGCACCGGCATCTCGCCGGACCCATAGGAGCAGGTCTCTTACTGTCTGATCTGCTTCTCCCCATTCCAACCACGGTGATCATCGGAGCCATGGGGGCGGTCCTGGGGATTGCGGAGGGAGCCGCCTGGGGGTGGTTGGGCCTTACCCTTGCCGGGGTGGCGGGATACGGTCTGGCCCGTTTAGGAGGGGAAAAATGGGGATCACGTCTCACTCCGCATGATCAGCAGGAATCCCTCAGAAATTGGTTTGAATCCTGGGGAGGATTGGCGGTGGTCCTCAGCCGAATGCTCCCCATCTTACCCGAAGCCATCAGTGTCACTGCCGGACTGGCCGGCATGAGATTCCTGCCCTTTTGTTTATCCGTAGCCCTGGGTTCGCTCCCCCCGGCCCTTGCCTTTGCCTGGATGGGACACACAGCCCGTACGGATCCGGGTCCGGCACTCTGGATCACGGTCGCACTCATGGGACTTGCCTGGATCGGGTATCTGCTGATTCGCAGGAAACACCCCCCATCTGGATCATGAAGCCTGACCCTCAGTTGCCCGGCGCTCCGGAACGGCGTCAGGTATTGATTGATGACATGACGGCAAGGGCGAGTACCGGACACCACTGCAGTGCCTGCAGTGGGATTTGCTGCACCTTTGTCGCCAATTCCATGAAAATCTCCCCGGTTGAAGCCAGGGATTTACGAAGGTTTTTGGAACGGGAAGGTCGGTGGACAGACGAGTTACGGAACAACTTACAGGATACTGTGCAACGGTTCAGACTGGACCGGGAGGTAGGGGACGGCCGGCGAAGCCTGCGGAAAACCTATACCTGCCCTTTTTACCGACCTGGCCCCCAGGGCTGTTCGATCTCCCGGAAACATAAACCGTATGGATGTCTGGCGTTTAATGCACGGGCTCCCGGAATCACGAAGGGGGGCAACTGTGCGTCTTCACAGAACCTGCTGGAAAAACGGGCAGACCTCTTTCCCTCTGAACTCCTCGAGAATGAAAGGCTCAAAAAAGAATGGGGATGGTATCAGGATACCCTCCCGATCCCCATGGCCCTCCTCCAGAGTGTCTCCGCAGATCCGGAATGAAAAACCGTTCCTCTGATCCGTATGCTGCGTGGAGGTATCCTTCCTTCCGGAATCTTCTCCTGGGACGGATGATCTTTCTCATGGGCACTCAGGCCCAGGCCATGGCATTGGGCTGGGAAATTTACAACCGGACCGACAATCCCTTCTCCTTGGGGCTTGTCGCACTGTTCAAAGGGATCCCGATGGTCCTGTTCACCTTACCGGGCGGAGTGATTGCCGATCGGTTTGACCGTCGGGTGATTATCAGGATCTGTCTGAGTGGCGCCACCTGCACGTCACTGGCAATGGCTTATGCCTCCTTCCAGTCAGCATCCCTCTGGATCCTGTATGCCCTGTTGTTTTTGGACTCCTCTTTCATGCGGATGACCACCCCTGCCGGAGCATCCCTGATGCCCATGCTGATCCCGAAAGAACTCCTCGAGAACGGGGTCAAGTGGTCATCCAACATCTTTCAAACCACTTCGTTGATTGGTCCAGCACTTGCGGGATTTATCCTGAGTTGGAATCTCCAGGCCACCTACCTGATGTGTGCAGGCACTTCCCTCACCTTCATTGCGTTGGTCACCAGAATGGATGTCAGGCTCCAGGAAAAAAGAACCCGGCAGCATTGGAGGAAAGAGGTCATGGAAGGGTTGGAGTTCGTGTGGTCCAGAAAGGTACTACTCGGCACAGTCTCTCTGGACTTGTTTGCGGTGCTCTTCGGCGGAGCGGTCTATTTACTGCCCGTCTTTGCCCGGGACATTCTCCCACCCGTACTGGGAATGACCCGAGAACAAATGCTGGGATGGTTACATGCCGCACCTGCTGCAGGTGCCTTGAGTATGGGGATGGTCATCGCACATCGCCCCCCGTTTACTCGGGCAGGCCGTGCGATGCTCTGGGGGGTGGCCGGATTCGGTGCCGTTACCATTGCATTCGGACTCAGCAGAAGTTTCTGGGTCAGCTGGCCCCTGCTGTTTCTCGCGGGAGCATTCGATAACATTTCCGTGGTGGTGCGGCATACCTTGGTCAATGTCCTCACGCCTGATGTCATGCGGGGCCGGGTATCTGCGGTGAATTCAATCTTCATCGGGTCCAGCAACGAATTGGGAGGGTTTGAATCCGGACTCGTGGCGAAACTCTTCTCCCCCGTGATCTCCGTGGTCAGTGGAGGGATCGCCACTCTGGTGGTGGTTCTGCTATGGGCAGGGTTTTTCCCCCGCCTCCGGGAGTTCGGACGTTTCCAGGATGCCGACGACCCTTCTGAGAGGTGACGGCTCACTCTTCACGATCCGATGCTGATGCCGCCCATCCACACACACCATCTCCAACCATCCATCATACAAACGGCCATTTCCAAGAAAACGACCCGACGGTCATTTTTCAGCTCAACCACGTCGGTCTCTGAATCATCGTATGCGATTTACGAAACAGGAATACCGCTCTTAAAAACACCGCCAGCCACTCCATCTGGTCAACGGTTAAGTCCCGCCCAAATTTGACGGGTTTCGCGGACAGCACTTCAATCAGATGTGTCTGACTTCGGCTATCGCGGGTTGAGTGGGTGATCGTCCGAATGGACGTCACCTCCCGACTGGAAAAGGATTTGCGTCTGCGGATACATCCTATGCCGGTGGAGGCCGAGGATTCCATCTGTCCAATCCGAATGACCGTGGTCCCGAACAGTTTCAGAAACACCATGTAACACATCCCCAACCCGATGACGACAAACGGAGTGAGAAACAGGCAAAGTCCAATCGTAATGCCAGGTCCCATGGGCGACCCGTTCATGATGGGGATTCCATCTTCCGTTGCGAGGTCAGGCACCCAGTCCGGTACGGAACCCGTGAGATTGTAAAAAACCGCCGCCACGGCAAGGGACAAAAACAGGGAGAGAATCCCGTTCCAGAAGAGCATGGCTCCAAGCACGAACAATGCCTGCAGGGGGGAACACAATGAGAATCGAACCGTCATCTCGTCCCCATCCATATAGATTTCACCTCTGGGAGGGGTCGTCGTGAGGACGTCATCGATCGACACCCCTGTAAAATTCAACTGCGAGAGCGGCATCACCTGACTGCAGCTCGGGCAGACCGCCACCCCTTCCGATACATTCACGTGCTCCTGCCTGATCTCCGCATCACAAGAGGGGCATTGAGAATGGAGTTGGCGGGAAGAGGTGTTCATTCAGGCGTCCTTCACCATCCTCCTAAAGGAAACGCAAGTGCCTTGCAGCTGGATCAACCCACTTTCGCCCCGGAAGGAATCTCCCGATCCACCGTGACCAGAGTGAGCTTCTTGCCTTTACTGGCCGCGAGCAGCATCCCGTGGCTCTCCACACCGCGTATGGTGGCAGGTTTAAGATTTGAAACGATGATGATCATTTTTCCGATCACGTCTTCCGGGGTGTAGTGTTTCGCGATCCCGGCAATAATCTGTCGTTTCTCCTCACCGACTTCCAATTGCAGTTTCAGCAGCTTATCAGCGCCTTCCACCTTCTCCGCCTCAAGGACGGTTGCGGTTTTCAGTTTGGCTTTGAAGAACTCATCAATGGAGATTTCCTCAACGGTGACCACGTTAGCCGGTTTCTGGGTTGAGGGTTTGGCCTTTTCCACCTTTGGCGGCTGATACCGCGGAAACAGGCCCTCCACTTCCGGTAAAGAAGTTCCGGAAACCAGTTTGCCGAACACCTGGAGGTCCTCCACCTTAGGATCCCCTTCCCCAGCACCGATTTGTTTGCGCAGAGCCCCCATTTTCCCGGGCATGACCGGATACAGCAGAGCGGCACAGACGCGGAGTGCTTCCATGGCAACATACAGGGTATCGAAGAAGGGTTGTTTATCCTCTTCTTTCGCCTGTTTCCACGGTTCACGTGCTCCGAAATACTTATTGGTCTCACGCACCGCGGCCAACACCGATGCCACTCCAAGGTCTGGTCGCAGCACCTGTATTTTCTCCGCCATATCTGTCACGGCTTTCTGAACCTGCTCCCACAACACCGCAGCCGCCGGTTCTGACAGCGCCTCCCCGGAACCAGCCGGAATCACAGCCCCGCACTGCATGTGCACCATTTTCAGCACCCGGCTGGACAGGTTCCCCAGGTCATTGGCCAAATCACTGTTGTACCGTTTCACGAACACTTCCTCGGTAAAGGAGGCGTCCTGACCGAGGCTCATTTCAGCCATGAGAAAATAGCGCAGGGCATCGACCCCAAAGCGGTCCGCATAGTCCAGCGGATTCACCACATTCCCGGTGGACTTACTCATCTTATCACGGCCGCTGAGCCACCAGCCGTGTGCGAAAATGGTTTTCGGCATCTCCACCCCCATCGCCTTCAGCATGGTCGGCCAGTAAACCGTATGTGTGGTCAGAATGTCTTTCCCAATCAGATGAACCTGGCAGGGCCAGCGGCGTTGAAACGACTCCTCATCTTTCCGGTATCCCACTGCGGAGATATAGTTCACCAATGCATCAAACCACACATAGGTGACGTACTCGGGATCAAACGGGAGTTCGATTCCCCATGACAACCGACTCTTGGGACGGCTGATGCAGAGATCCGAAAGCTCCTTGCGCAAAAACCCAAGGGTCTCATTTCGGCGGAAGTCCGGCTGAATGAATGCAGGGTTTTCTTCGATATACTCAATCAGCCAGTCCTGATATTTGCCCATCCGGAAGAAGTAATTCGTTTCTTTGATGGTCTTGACGTGTTCAGGGAGGTTTTCCACGGAGCAACCTTCCGGAAGATCTTTTTCGGTGATAAAGGTCTCACTCCGCACATCGTACAACCCGTCATATTCCGCCTGATAAATTTCTCCCCGGTCATACAGGTCCTGCAGAATTTCCTGCACCACCCGGGTATGTCGGGGTTGCGTGGTGCGAATGAAGTCGTCATGGGTAATGTCCAGGCGCTCCCACAGGTCCTGAAACCGGACCACCATCTCATCCACATGGGCCTGAGCCTCCACTCCGCGTTTCTTTGCCGCCTCCTGCACTTTCTGCCCGTGTTCATCGGTACCGGTCAGGAACCAGGTATCCTCTCCCAGCAGCCGGTGGGAACGTGCCAGGACATCGGCAAGCATGGTGGTGTAGGCATGACCGATGTGGGGTTTATCGTTTACGTAGTAAATCGGGGTGGTGACGTAAAAAGAACTTTCAGACATAGGGGATCTCCTGAGCGGCACACCCTTGACGGAAAACCGTGCGGTTGCAAACCGATCCTGTGAAAAAATTGTGGCGGCCTCTTTCCCGAATGAAGAGGCCGAAGGAGGCCTTCCCCTGCAGAAATCGGCCCCGTCATTTTGTTTAAGGTTGCTTTCCAACCTAATGCCTTTCATTCTTTTTTGAAGTTCAACCTCTCTCCCAAAGAGAGCAACCCCTGGAGACAACTGATGGTAGAATTGATTCCGCTTCTGGCAGTGGTGTGTGGTGTATTGGCATTAAGTTTTGCCGCGTGGAAAAGCAGATGGATTCTGCGCCAGGACCCGGGTTCAGAGAAAATTCAGGACATCGGCCAGTCGATTCGAGAAGGGGCAATGGCGTTTCTTCGATGTGAATACCAGGTCCTCGCCATCTTTGTGATCGTGGTCGCCGTCCTTCTCCTCATCAGCAATCAAGGCCCCCTGAGACTGGTGTCTCTCTCCTTTGTCATTGGAGCTCTCTGCAGCGCACTTGCCGGATACATCGGCATGCGGGTCGCCACCGCCTCGAATACCCGTACCGCGCAGGGTGCGTCCAAGGGACTCAACGAAGCCCTGCAGATTGCATTTTCCGGCGGGGCGGTCATGGGGATGAGTGTCGTCGGTCTCGGGCTGATGGGGATTTCCATCCTCCTCTGGATCTACACGCAAACGCTGGGGGGCGAGATCGCCATTCTCGATGAGCAGGTTCTGCCCATTCTGAATGGGTTTGCCATGGGGGCCAGCAGCATCGCGTTGTTCGCCCGTGTCGGAGGAGGAATTTTCACCAAAGCCGCCGATGTGGGTGCCGATCTGGTTGGTAAAGTCGAGGCGGGTATTCCGGAGGACAGCCCGAAAAATCCGGCAACCATTGCCGATAACGTGGGAGACAATGTCGGGGATGTTGCAGGGATGGGGGCAGACCTCTTTGAGTCGTACGTCGGATGCATTCTCGCAGCCATGGTGATCGGGGCGGACAACAACTCCCTTCAACAGGTCTTTCTTCCCATTGCTCTCGCCGCAACAGGGATTTTACTTTCCATTGCCGGAACATTTTTCGTCCGGACAAAAGAAGGAGGCAATCCCCAGCATGCCCTGAACATCGGGACCTTCGGAACCAGTGGCGCCATGTTACTGCTCACGGCCCCTCTTTGCCGTATTCTGGTCCCGGATCAATGGCTGAATCTCTTCGGTGCCGCAGCGGGAGGACTGGTTGCGGGTGTCGCGATCGGGGTCATCACCGAATACTACACCTCCGAGCAGCGCAAACCTGTGCTGGGCATTTCAGAAGCCTGCAATACGGGGGCGGCCACGAACATTATTGCCGGCCTTGGAGTGGGAATGGCCTCCACCGCGGCCCCCATTATGTTTATTGCCGCAGGAATCATCTTTGCGAATTATTTTGCCGGCCTTTACGGGATCGCAATTGGGGCCTTGGGCATGCTGGTCACGACCGGTATTCAACTCGCGGTGGATGCCTACGGCCCCATTGCAGACAATGCAGGAGGCATTGCCGAAATGTCCGGATTGGATCCAGAAGTCCGGGAACGCACGGACAAACTGGATGCCGTCGGCAATACCACCGCCGCAATTGGGAAAGGCTTTGCGATTGGATCCGCCGCCCTCACGGCACTGGCATTGTTTGCAGCCTTCCGAGCGCAGGTGGGTATCGAGATCATTTCGATCACCAACCCCAAAGTGATGGTGGGGCTCTTCATGGGAGCCATGATGCCTTATCTTTTCAGCTCCTTTGCCATGGCCGCAGTGGGACGGGCAGCCTTTGCCATGATTGAAGAGGTCCGGCGTCAGTTTAAGGTCATACCCGGCCTGCTCGAGGGAACAGGCAAAGCGGATTATGCAAAATGCGTGGATATCTCCACCCGGGCCGCCATCCGTGAAATGGTCCTTCCCGCCCTGCTGGGTGTGGTCACCCCTGTTGTCGTCGGCTTCCTTGGCGGTCCTGCGATGTTGGGAGGACTCCTGGCCGGAGTCACAGTTTCAGGAGTCATGCTGGCACTGTTTATGTCCAATGCAGGTGGCGCCTGGGACAATGCCAAGAAACACATTGAAGGGGGCCATCACGGGGGAAAAGGTAGCGAATCCCATAAGGCCGCCGTCATCGGAGATACCGTCGGAGACCCGTTCAAAGACACGGCCGGCCCTTCCCTGAACATCCTAATCAAACTGATGAGTGTGGTTGCTCTTGTAATCGCACCGATGTTGAATAGTTGATGAATCTCATGTCTGGGAGGCAGATCTGTTCACCTGCATTTCCAGCAAACACCCCGATTTGTGAACATTTTTGGGATTCTCATATGCGACAAATGACGATTCAACGACTGGTGACCCTTGGCTTCATTGGACTGAGTTTCCTGAGTTCCAGGGTCCATGGTCAAAACCTCACTCAGGAAATTCAGAAAAACCTGGATATTTTTGAAGAAGTTAAATTCCCGAATGTTGCTGACGTTCAATCACTGAACATGGAATTGGGCAAAACTGTTCTGGAAACGAATTCCGGAGTGTATGATGGATTCCGATTTACCGTTCCAGAAGGTCAAGACGGCAAGGATTTTATTTGGTACTTCAGTGCGCCCCCGGAATATTCAAATTGGTATATCGTTCCTGGAGAAGGCCCTTATCAGCCTGGATTCGAAACCTTTCTCGTTGAGCAAATGCTTTTTCAACATGAAAAAGGTTTGGACGCAAAACGTATCCGCTTGAAACAATCCTTGAGATCCACGTATTTTGAAGAGGGGGAAACTTACGTCATATGGTTTAAGCGAACAAAGACAGGACGTGGACCTTCAACAGATAAGGTTCTGAGTGTGGTCATGGCATTCCGACCTCCGAAAGGTCGTTGGACCCGTGAGAACATCAACAAAGCACTCAAACTGGTTCCAAGTCCGGCAGAGGTACAAGTACGGCATCTGAATAGTCGTGGAGGAATGATTTTGCTGGATGAAACCCTTTTTGATCCTGAATTGGCGGAACAGCTGATCTTCAGGGCCGTGAACCTTTATTCACGTAACGAAGCATGGCAATCGACTCAATATATAGGCCCAAACATTATTTTTGAATCCAGCAAACATCGCCCCAGCATAAAAGAAATACTGGAAAAGCATGGTCCTCCAAACTTCATACAGACTGCACAGGAAACAACCCGTTTGCGAAAAGACAAATCATGGATGTACCGGACGGGAGGAAAACATGAGTTCATGACCTATCACTATGACATGTTCGGATTCCAAATCGATCCGAAAGACCCCGATCAAAAGGTACAACGGGTCTTTGCACATGGGCTGAACACGGTCCCGCTTCAATCCCCTCCTGACACTGGTTCCGTTTTTGTGGAAACATCTAAACTGTCACTGCTTCAGTTTTTTCAGGATCAAAAAGAAGTCGGACGCTTTTATCATTTTGGCCATCCGATGAAACAAGCGTTTGTACCGGCCCAGCCTCCTCCCGATGAATATGTTGCCGATAATAAAGTTTTCATTTATAAAGGCGATGGCGAAGGGATGTTTCGTTTTATCCATCCGAATGGTGAAATCGCTCAGGAAATGCAGGTACAAAATTACCTTTTTCACGGGAAAGCGTTTGGAAAATATCCTGATGGCACACTTCGATTTGAAACCACCTTCCGTGACGGCTTGATGCATGGAGAAATGAAGGAATACCCTCAGGGTGCGCCCCCAAGGATTCTCCATTTCCGTAATGGACGGATGGTCCCTTGAGCCCCCTTCATCCTCGATATTGGTGTGAAGATATCTGCAATTGGAACACGACCGCCTAAGTAAATAGGGGCCCTTACTCCAACTCCACATCCACACGGTAATAGCGTTGGAGGACGGAAGGGTCGTCTGGGTCCGGACTGGTATGCGTGCCATCATCCACCCACTGGAGAGCGCCTCCGGTTCCCGACACCTGCTGGGCCTGTTTCCAATCCGGGCTAGCCAGGTCATTGTCGGTGTACCAGATGGTATACAGTCTCCCGGCGGCCGTGGGAACATCCAACTGGAATCCACCCAGTGCAGGCACCGCCGGATTCAGCACCCGGAAAAACGCATTTGAATCTGTGGGATCCAATCCGAGAATGTACATTTGCATCACCGAGTTCTCGCCGTTGGCCGCCATGGCCGCGGGGTCTGCATCGGTATCACCGCCGTAGTACTGAACTTCCCACCAGCCCGGCAGGTTATCCCCATCGCGGTCATACGCACCGGTCTCGAGGTTCAGAGAAACCGTGAACGAATTCTGACCGAGGACATTTTCCACTTCTACCTGATGGGTGAAGGCCTGATTCCTCATATTCACAGTATCAAATGTGGTACCGCCAGCGGGATCATCGTCCACGGCATTTGTATTCAAGGTGGCGGTGGTCCCGTCCACGGTCACGGCGGCGGTGATCGGCTCATCCGCCGTATTCATGACAGCAAAACGACCGGATCCCGTTTCATCATCAACCGTCAATTGATCCTGGCCGTGGGTCAACAGGCTGAACAGATCCGGGGAAAGTCCCATACGGACGTAGAGTTTGTTCACATCTCCAGTCAGGGTGTATGCTCCCTGCAGAACTGTGGAGTCTGCAGACAGCGTGATGGTTTTTACAATATGTCCCCCAGGAGAGGTAAACCGCCAACCCGTGCCTGTCCCGGCCACCGCGACCGCATAGACACTGTTCACATACTGCGAGGTTCCTCCTCCTGTACCATCGGCAAACCAATCCTTGAATCCAGAGGTGCGATGGGCCCCCACCTCTCCAGCATTCACATTCAAGGTTCCCTCCTCCTCAGTGGCCGTCCCTGGAGACGCCGGCTGGGTTCCGATAAGCTGATACACCTTTCCATTCTGTGGATTCCGGGCAAATGCAGCGGTCAGACGTCCTCCAATGGCTTCAAACTGAGCATACACCCGATCGTTGTAGAGGAGATATTCGACCTCTCCGTCCAAATCAACATCAGCTGACACCGCAACCGCAGTCGCAGGGGGGGATTGAGACCACTGCTCCACCCACCGATACAGGGAGGCATGACGAACCTCCGACTGTGCCCTGGCCGTGAAATCGGCCAGCACATTGTAATCGGTGTCTGGATAAATATATGCACCTGTACTGAACTTGCTCAGGTTGTTATTTGTCGACTCATGGAATCCCGTGATGAAGAGGCCTGAATGAAGCGTCGCACGCCCCAACTTGGCAAACCCACGGTTGCTGTCCGTAAAGCCGTTTACCTGAGTCCAGGCATCCTCGACAATTCCACCAAACTGAATCCTGCCGAAGTCATCCGGCATGGGCACACCGGGTCGGATATTAAAAAATTTCGTACTCAGCCCTTCTTCTCTCCCCGGCTGTCCGTCATACCAGTTCGTATAATCCTCCTGGGTGGCATGATCGATAAAATCCTGAGCGGTCATGGGTTTGGACTGGCCGGTACCATGATTCACGGTTCCCCAACTGTCCCCCTGCCCGTCCGGAGGCTGTGACAGATCCACTTCACCGGCTGCAATGGCATCCAGCGTCGTCACCTCAATCCAGGGCCGATTCACCAGCCACCGCACATTCCGGTCGTAGGCATCGGCCTGTCCCTGATTTCCGAAGTCGGACCAGTCACTCCCGAGAATGAGCACCTGATCCTGCGTACCGCTGCGTGCCCGCCTGCTGAGCAGTTCCCGCAGAGGAAAGTTCAGTCCGCTGTCATGATTCTGAAAGCGGAACCCGCTGGCAAAGTCATTCAGCACAAACATCCCCAACCCGTTCATCTCATTGATCCGGTACCCGGCTTCACCCAGTGCCGTGTTCCGCCCATACCATTTGAAAATATGGCGCATCTGATCCACGACCGTATGGGTATACCCCATCCCGGCAATCTCGCCCAGGGTATCCCCGTTCATCACCCGTTCCGGAGTCCAGAACACCCGGGTGGAGGGAGCGGTCCCATAGATTTGGGAGAGGATTTCCTCGGCCAGCTCCACACTGTCTGTCGTATGTGCAGGAGAGGTGAACGGCAGGATGTGATCCGAAAAGGTGGTACCCAGCAGAACCGCATGACCGTCTATCAACAGTCCGGAAAGCCGTTGATTGAAGGCCGGACCGTCCCGCCAGGGTTTGCCGGCCGCCGGATCGGCCTTGGCCCACTGAATGGCAGAGGCAAGGGTGGCGGTCATGTGCAGGTTCACCGGAGTTTCAAAAGCTCCATGCGTATCGAGAATCCGATAATATCCGGCACCGGCATCATTGTTGATCAGGTCCTGCATCTGGCTGCCGGGTTTCATGGCCTGATTGCCGTGGGCCACCAGTGCCACCTTGGCTCGTTTGCCGCGGTCGTTGGCACCACTCCGGCTGAACCAGGAATAGAGCACCGACCCGGACCCGGAGATATTTCCCTGATCCCGCCAGTAGTCGGAAGTAATCCAATCATCGTAAATGGTATCCCGGAGATCGCTTCGACCTCCAATATCCCCCAGTCCAACCGGGCTGTTCGACGTTCCGTCCCGGGTGGTATAGACCTGGAAGTTCAGGGTGTCCGCATTTCCATTCCAGCCTGCATCCAGGAGCGCATCCCGGCTGATCGAGAATTCAGCAGAGTCCAGCTCAGAATTGAAATAGGCCAATTCGAACCCCCTTGCTGTATTCTGATCTCTCCTTACCACGCCATTCGAGGACAGGTCCTCTGCGATGGCCGTGGTGTTGTTCGCAGGATCTGTATCCACGTAGACGGCACCATTGTTACTCTGATACACCGCGACAACCGCCTCCCATCTCATGTTCGTCCGCGTGTCCACATCATCCGGCAGAGCGGATTCACCCACGGCCGTGTTTCCAGTATCAATCACGACGTAAAGGTCGAGGTTCCCTTCTTCGGCAAACGGAACCAGGTCATGAAAATCCACCCGGAAATACAGTTTACCGTCGCCACCGCCATCACGGAAATAGAAGGCCACCATATCGCGGGAGGTATCATGACCATCCCAGCCACGGTAGACATCCCCGCCCTGATTGTTGGTCCCGTTCCCCTGATATTCATCCAGGACCAGCACGTCATCCAGCGTCCAGTCGGTAAATTCATTCTGGTGTGTCAGATTTCCGTAGGTGCGTTCTTCACCCGGCCCAATCACGATGGAGTTTGCGGGGGGCGGCGGTAAGGTGTCATCCAGTAACGGACGGGTCTGGTTCAGCAATTCCTGGGCATTCGTAAATCCGTCCTCATCGGGATCACCCGTTGAGCCGTTACGAAGTTCACCATCATCGACCTCAGCGGTCCGAAGGTTGTCTGTTCCATTGTCCAACGGATCAAGACCGTTATTGACCTCCCATCCGTCTGGAAGCCCATCCCCATCCGTATCCGGATTCAAGGGATCCGTTTCCAGCCACAACTCCCCAGTATCATATACCCGGTCTTCGTTGGTGTCGCCAGCAATCTTCCCGTCGAGGTCTTTGTCCTCTCCAAAGCCGTCCGTCAGTTCATCTCCGTCGGTGTCCGGATTATTTGGATCTGTCTCCACCCAGGTTTCGCTGGGACCGATCACTCCATCCGGCCAATTGCGTCCCAACCAGGGGTCAAAATTGGTGGGGATGGCTTCCCCGTCCCCATCTACCCATCCGTTCCGGTTGGCATCTTCAATCCCGTCAAGCAGACCGTCCTTATCTGTATCTGGATCCGAAGGATCCGTAGTCGTACCTGCCAGTCGTTTTGCCCGGTCTCCTCCTTCAGCCGCACTGTTGACACCGGGGACACGGCCCTCATTGTCAAGCGTGTTGAAAAACGGGGGATCCAGATCGCCGATAAAGTTTGGAAATCCGTCCCCATCCGTATCCGCAAGGGGATTGGTGGGAGGATCCGTGTAGTTCCGCCAGCCAACTTCCAGGCCATCGGGCAGGAGGTCTCCATCCGTATCGGGTGATGTGGGATTGCTCCGTCCAAAGGCGTAGTAGACATGCACTTCGCCGTTGGTCCACTGCTCAGGGTTGGGTTTTGCAGGAGGGGTCACCCCACCATCCGGACTCTGATTCGGCAAGACCTGTGCGGTGCTCTCATCTGCATCCAGGAGACCATCGTCATCATCATCGTCATCATTATCGTCAGCCGTGACAACCTGACGGAACACCACCGTCGTATTCCGGGCGGCCTCAGCAGTCCCTCCAGGTGCGGTTACCGTGGCCGTAAACCGGTAATCTCCCTGCTCTGCCACGGTCCAGGTGAAGTCCCAAAGCTTACTGTTGCCTTCAATCAGGGTGACAGGTGCGGACAGGGTACTCCCCCGTGCATTCACAAACTTGAGGGTCACATCCGTAGCATCGACATTGGTGGCAATCTGTATGATGTACTGTCGCTGATCACTGGTGGGTGCCGGCACATCCGGCATCACGATTTCATAAGGACGACCATCAGACCCCAGTTCAGGCGGAGTGACAATCAGTACCCGCGGGGTGGTCACCGGAAGCGCTTTCACCAGACGAACCGCTTCAAAGTCTGACTGCCCAACCGGACGGTCATGAATCACACTGATTTTATGCAGGAAATCCGGCTGATCATTGTACAGATTCGGAAGGTCATATGCCAGAGCGTGATAGTCCCCGGTCACGTTGTATTCGATCTGATAGTCCGCCCGGTCCCTGGCGATTCCGCTGTCCCCGGCTTCAGTGGACCCGATGCGAATCAGAAAGCGATCAATCAATTCCTGTTCCGTGAGTCCATCTGCCAACGATTTGCTGAAGTAGACCTTCATGATGTAGTCATCCCCCACCACTTCACCGTCAGACGGGGGGAATGCCACAAATACCCGTTCATTCGGACCGTCTACATTCACCGTACGCGTCAGAGTCGTGAAGTGTCCGTCCACATCCGTAGATGCAAAGCCCTCATATCCTGCCGAAGAGACTTCCCGAAGACGGACTTTCATCACCGCCTGGCCCGTGGAGGCTTCGGGAATGTTGTCATAAGTGAACCTCCATTCACGGGTAAACGAAGGATCACTGGGTGTAATGCTCAGACTGGGTGTGACTTCGGTGGCTTTCACCCAGGAGGAAGGTAAGTTATTGTCCCAAACCTCATTACCGTTCAGATCCTCGTAGGGCTCGGTGGCATCCCGGGTCCCATTCCGATTGGTATCGGTAAAGGGTTCGAACCCGACTCCGTTGCCATTGCGGGAACCGGTAGACACATCATCGTTTGCGGTTTCTCCATCCGTGATGCAGTACCAGACCTCTGTTACGGTGGCATCCGTTCGCACCACGACTCCGTACGTGCTTCCGCCAACGGTATCCCCGTTGTTTTCCGGGAACCGGATTTCCCCCTGTGGACGTTCTGTATCGTAGTAGAAGGTCTGCTTGAATGTGTTGTAAATCGACGCTTTCCCGCTTCGCCCCAGGAATGCCCGGGCTTTGAGAATATGAAACCCTTCTTCAAGTCCAGTGGAGGTCAGCAAGGTTCCTTGGGGATCCTGACCGTAATCATAGTGGGGAAAATACTCCACAGTCGTGGCATCAAATCCATCCACTTCAAATACCGTCATCATATGGGTCTTACGGGACACCGCGGTCGGGCTGCCCGGGAACCAGCTTGCCGCACTGTCCTTAAAGATGCTGAGTTTATACTTGCTGGTTCCGGCGACAAAGTCGACGGGCAACGCCGGTGTGGACCACCAGTTGTAATTCCCGGCACTGCTCTGGGCTGCCTGATACTGCAGTTCAACCACCCGGGTGTCCCCACGACCTTCCCCGGCGGCACCCTCCGGAAAGGCCGTTCCGTCTGAGGTGTAGTAAAGGAATACCCGGAACCCATTTCCGGTATCGTTGGATTTCACCCACAGTTTACTTCCATCCCACTGAGTAAACGTTTCCCCGTCCACAACAGCCGCCGGGTCATGATACAGGAATGTGGCGGTATCTGCATCCAGGTAGGTGTTCCCGGCCCCCTGTTCTTCCGGTGCGACCCCGACGGTGGTGTAGGTCTCCGCTCCGGCAGATCCCGTTTGCATCCGGGTGCCGGTATCCACGGCGGCAAACAATTCAGGATGAATGCGGCTTTTGAACGTAGGTTGTTCGTAGCCGAGAAACGCATCCCAGGACAACGCGGGTGGATTGTCCCGGTTGACAGGGTCATTATTTGCCAAGCCGACATTCGTTGACGCTGGACGGGTACCATTCAGATCCACCCCTCCATCCAGACGCATCAGAACATTTTCCGCGGACCCGTCCATCCGGGCGACGAACCGGAGATCCGTTCCATCCGTAATGCGTGGAAGAAACGCCGTGTAGGCGAAATCGCCGCCATCCGTATTTTCGATCAGGGGGCGGCTTTCTGTCGGAAGGGTGTCCCCATGAAAATCCGCATCTCCGTTGGGACCGTCTCGGCGGGTCACAGCGACGGTTCCCACTTCCTCATCCCCCTGATAGATCGTCAACGGACGGCCCCCGGAATTGGCCCACAGGATCGAAGGATCCGGGTTTTTCCAGGAGAATGCAAAATAACCGCCGGCCGGAATCACCGTGGACCCGTTTTCAATCTCCCAGGCATATTTGTAAAACCCGCCTCCGTAAGAAGAGTAATTGTAAAGGTAATCGCCCGAGAGAAAACTGCTGTCAAAGTTCCGCCCCTGCCCTGCTGAATAATTATCATTCAGCATGAACAGCAGGGTGACCCCATCCGCATCATTCATGGAGCCGTTTTCACGTTTATCCACACGTTCGTAAATGACGACATCATCATCGGACCATTTGCCCTGCTGATAACCGCGGGCAAACTGATTGTGAATGTACAGCAGGTTTGGAACCCTGACATCGTCCCATTGTCCAAGGAATGAGGTGTTCGAATGCCGCGGGAAGGCCCCCCCGGATTCCCCGAGGGTTTCCGCCTGATAGTTTCCGTCCGTGTAGAGCAGTCCCAGTCCGGCCCGGGTAAAATAGAAGGCATGCTGAAGTTCTCTGCGGGCAGCAAAATCACTGTCGTGACTCTGGGCATGCATCACCGTCGTTTCCGGAGAAAACCCGCCCCAACCGGGATTGTCGAACCCTGTCAACCCATTCCAGGGACTGCCAAGACGATTGTTAAACTCTGTCCGCAGAGGGTTGTCCACCAGCCGCATACCGGCGTCGATATACGGTCCGTACCCGGGGGGCTCCCCCAGGTGTTCTCCGAACAGCATGGCGTCATCCCGGGGTTTTTCGGTATCGAACAAGGTGTCACGGTGGTTCGCATCACTGAAACCGCGGGTCAGGTTGAACTGACGCTGTACCTGACCCGTGTACCCGTAATCACTCTCATCTTTATTGGCGCCAAAGGTGGCACCGAAGAAATCCGCGCGGACGTGTTTTACCGCATCCAACCGAAGACCATCTGCTTTTGTGCGGTCCATCAGCCACCTGGCGGCCCGGTGCAGATAGTCCTCAACCCATTCCTCATACACAGAGGCATTTTCCTGCAGGTACAAGGACGCACGGTCACGGATCTGTTCGTCTGAGGGATTCGCATTCCCGGCATCAATCAAAAGCTGACGGGCAATGGGAAGGAGTCCTCCAAAGCCGACATAGGTTCCATCTTTATCGTAGGCATAGTATTCTGGGCGTTCGAGGTCGCGGATAAATTTGATTTTGGGTGCAGTATCACCTTCACTTGGGCCGAAGTTCCCGTTCACGGTCCCGGGTTCCTGGGCAATGTCGATGAGATCCGCCAATCCCAAATGCTGAACCTGCCAGGAACTGTTCCAGTCTCGGGTGTTGTCCCATTTCCGGTAAAAACCTTCCTGGGTGACTCTCAGGTGGAAATCCTCCGGAACCATGCCGGGATAGAGGTCGATGGGAGTGCTCTCATTGAATCCGGGGATATCGAACGCCCGGTGGTTCATGATATTATCGAAGTAGACGCGGATCCCGAACCGGTGTGCCGTTTTCACGAGTTCGAGCAACTCGGCCTCTGTTCCATACCGGGTACGGACAGATCCACGCTGGTCCTTGCTTCCGAGATCGTAGGGATCCCATAAATCGTAACCGACCGACAGCCCCCCACTGCCCTTGGTGGGAGGGGGAAGCCAAAGTGATGTGTACCCAGCTTCCGCCAGCTCAGGCATCTTTCGGGTGATTTCCGCCCAGCTCGTATTAAAGTACTGGAGCATCGCTTCAGCATACAGATGGGTACTGCATGCAAGGATGCTCAATGCCAACAACAATCCTTTACGCACGAACGATAGTCTCCATAAAAAAATTCAAACGTTTGAATAAACCTACAATCGGGAAGCGTGTTTGTAAACAGGCAATCGGGAAATTGTTTGGAACGAGTGACGAAGCGGTGTGGAGTTGTCCACAACTTCTTATTGGGGAGGAAGATAGCCCAGTTCTGTCAGGAACGCATCCATCGCGGTTACAGTCTCGATAAACATCGGTCGGCTGCCCCAGTTAAAAAATCCATGGGTCTGTCCCGGGTAGACATGAAGACGAGACAACACACCCGTTTCCGCGATCAAATCCCGAAAAGACTCACAGGTGCTGACAGGAATCAACGCATCCTGATCTCCGAGAAATATAATCGTAGGCGGTGCAGCAGAGCCCACATTATGCAGTGGCGAAAAAGACTCCCAGGGTTCCGGAACCCGATCATGCCCGTAGCCTGCAGGACTGTTATCAAGTACCGGATTAAACAGGATCAACGCCTTCGGATGATAAGGCCCCTCTTCCTCCGCCTCCCTGAATCCTGAGAGCAGGGCAGTTGCCGCAGCCACATGACCTCCGGCAGATCCGCCACCGGCGAGGAGTTGATCCGAAGTGATTCCCAGGGCCTTTGACTGAGCGTGCATCCAGGTCAAGGCCGTGATGCCATCCGCCACGCACGCTTCCGGAGGGGTGCCATGTTCGTTTTCCGTCCGGTATTCCGCCGAGGCCGCCACCATGCCGCGTTCAGCCAGGTAACGACAATGGGGATAGAACTGTTCCGGTGTGCCCCTGAGCCATCCGCCACCAAAAAAGAAGACGATACCGGGTACGGGGGTACCCGGAACCTGCCCCGCTGGAAAAAAGAGATGCATCCGAAGATCCACGGGGGCTCCGTCTGCATTGGTTGTGGACTTATAAACCTCGACCCGGTCCGGGGTAAACGCGGACCGTTCGAGGGTGGAGGCAAAGAACTCAGAAGGACAAAACGTCATTCGGTCGCTTACGCGTTGCCGCGTGTTTCCAGAAGTGCATCCACGACACTGGGGTCTGCGAGCGTGCTGGTGTCCCCGATGTTCTCAATATCGTTCTCGGCAATTTTGCGAAGAATCCGGCGCATGATTTTACCGGAACGGGTCTTGGGGAGTGCCGGCGTAAAGTGAATCACATCCGGTTTGGCGATCGGTCCGATGTCCTCACGGACTTTTTCCACCAACTCCCTTCGGAGGCGGTCATTGGTGGCCACACCATCCTTCAGGGTGACAAAGCAGTACACCCCCTGCCCTTTGGTGTCATGCGGGAATCCGACCACCGCCGCTTCGGCCACGCGCTCATCTCCCACCAGACTGCTTTCAAATTCCGCCGTGGCAAACCGGTGAGCCGAGACGTTAATCACATCATCCATCCGTCCCAGCAACCAGAAGTACCCATCCTCATCCTGACGGCATCCGTCTCCGGAAAAATACAGTCCGGGGAATTTCTGGAAATAGGTGTGCGAAATCCGCTCATTAACGGCATCCCCGTACACGCCCCGCAGCATCCCCGGCCAGGGAGCGGTCACACACAGGCTGCCCCCTTCATTTACCTCCGCCTTGGATCCATCGGTGCGGAGAATCTCCGGTTTGACCCCGAACATCGGGAATCCGGCAGATCCAGGGCGAGCCTCGTGGGCACCTGGAAGTGTCGTCAGCATCACCCCACCGGTTTCGGTCTGCCACCAGGTATCCACAATGGGGCAGTTCCCCCGGCCAATGACGCGGTGGTACCATTTCCAGGCTTCCGGATTGATGGGTTCCCCCACAGAGCCCAACAGGCGGAGGGAGCTGAGATCGTATTTGTCCGGCCAGGTTTCCCCCATTTTCATGAGCGCACGAATCGCCGTGGGTGCGGTGTAAAAGATTGTCACCCGATACTTCTCGACAATCTCCCAGAACCGGTCTGGAGCAGGCCAGGTGGGGACCCCTTCAAACATGACCTGCGTGACTCCGTTCGAGGTTGGACCATACGTCAGGTACGAGTGCCCGGTGATCCAGCCTACATCCGCAGTACACCAGAAGACATCGTTCTCCTGCAGGTCAAAGACATACTTGGACGTCAGCGTGGCCCATAACAGATATCCGGCTGTGGTATGGAGAACGCCTTTGGGTTTCCCGGTACTGCCGCTGGTATAGAGGATGAACAGTGGGTCTTCCGCAGCCATGGACTCGCAGGGACACTCCTCACTGACGTCTTTCATCTCCTCCTTCCAGCGGAAGTCCCGCCCGCGCTCCATATGGAATTCTCCACCTCCACGTTCATACACAAACACCTTCCTCACCTGAGGACACTGGGCAACCGCATGGTCCACTTTATCTTTCAGGCCCGATACTTTGCCCGCGTGATAGGAGATGTCGGACGTGATCACCACTTCACTGCCGCAGTCCTGAATCCGGTTCCGGAGTGCATCGGAGGAAAATGCGGAAAAGACCACAGAATGGATCGCGCCGATCCGGGCACAGGCCAACAGGGCAATGGGCATTTCCGGAATCATCGGCATGTAGATCGTCACCACCGTCCCTTTTTTGACACCATGATAGCGGAGCACGTTGGCAAATTTACTCACTTCGCGCTGCAGGTCTTTATAGGTCAGCGTTCTGGATTCAGCGGCGTTTTCCCCCTGCCACTGAATGGCCACCTTATCCCCTTTGCCGTTTTTCACATGACGGTCCACGCAATTGTAGCACACATTGGTTTTCGCACCGTCGAAGAACTTGACGTAGGGCCCCTCTTCTTTTCCAATGGATTCGAAGTCATACCACATCACCTGTTTCCAGGTTTTGAACCAGTCCACGTGTGTTTCCGCCATCTCGGCCCAGAAACTTTCCGGGTATTTAATCGAACGTTTATAGAGCTCCTCATATTCGTCAACAGATCCGACATGCGACGCGTTTCGGAAGTCCTGGGAAGGCGCAAAGGATTCTGCTTTCTGATATGTGGATTCGATCGATTCGCTCATAGTGTCTCCGGGTTTGTTTTTCTAAACTGTGGGAATTTCCTATTAAAACAGAACGCAAAGATACACAGGCCCTGTGAGTACTGCCAAGCAAAAAGCCATGATCCAATCTGAATAACGGCCCCTTCATCGCCCCACCCCATCCTTTCAGGAAACAGGGTTCATCGAAATCACATAAAACGGGTGAAAGATTCATCCACCGTCCGCGACATACTTCCATGGTTCCATTTCTCGAGACGCTGTTTCATCCCGTTCCATCTGAATCCAAACGCCTCCTTTCCGAAAAATGGGACGCCCTCTCGGAAGAATTCCGAACCCCTCAGCAATTGTACGGCCGCCATCAGGAGGGATGCGGAGCCACCATCGGCGCCATGCCGAAATGCGATTTTGCCTGTCGTGGGTGTTATCTCTCCGCCAATGCAAACCGGATTCCCGCTTCCCCCATCGAGGACATCAAAAAGCAGATCCGCACCTTGCGTGCATTTCTCGGTCCCAAAGGGAACCTCCAACTGACAGATGGGGAACTCACACTCCGGGATACGGATGACGTCATTCACCTCATTCAGTATGCGTATGAGGTGGGACTCACTCCCATGCTGATGACCCATGGGGATACGTTTCGACAGGATGCAACGCTCCTTCCCCGGCTGGTGCAGGAAGGAGGGTTACGGGAGCTCAGTCTCCACATAGATACCACGCAACGGGGCCGCCTGGGCTATAAACATGCCGTGAACGAGACTGACCTGAACCCTCTGCGCCTCGAGTTCGCAGAACGGATTCGATCCATTCGGCGGGATACCGGAATTTCCTTACGCACCGCCTCCACCGTCACCGTCACCCGTGAAAATCTCGCGGAGGTGGGCGAGGTGTTCCGATGTCTTCTCGATCTGTCCGATGTCTACCACCTCGTCTCGTTTCTACCTGCTGCTCAAGTGGGTCGGAGCCAGGCAGGATTTGGCGGCGGAGTACGCATGGAGGATATCTGGCGGGAACTGTCCCTGGAGTCCGCCCGGGATCTCCAGCATCATCTCTGGGTGCAGGGACATCCGGAGTGCAATACCATGATAACCGGTGTATCCGTACAGGATGGCCACAGCCCGGTCCGGTTTCTCCCCCTTGTGTCAGGTGGCCAGTCCCCACGGGAGGAGTTTCCCCGAAAGTTTGTGCAGCGGTTTGGGGGGATCGACTTCCGGGACGATACGTCCCGCACTGCAAAACTGAGGGCCACCGGCCTTCTTCTTCACGCCCCCAAACTGATGCTGTGGGACGGAGGACGCTGGTTGTATGCCCAGATCAAGCACCTCTACCCCGAACAACGAATCATGCGACTCCGCCAATGGTGCCGGGGAGACATCAAAACCAGACCCTTCTCTGTCGTGGTGCATCAATTCATGAGCAGGGAGGAGGTCGACTCTCCTCTGGGACAGGAACGTCTGGCCCATTGCACGTTCAAAGTCCCGGATGGAGACCGGCTGATTTCCATGTGTGAAATGAACACACTCGGACACCGTGAGCGGATTTACCGAACCATTCTCGACACCTATGACCCCGAACCTGATGATGCGAAACCTTCCCCCCGACTCACTCACACAACAGATCAGCCTCTGGACAATCCTGCTTTTCCTGAGCGGGTGCACCACAACCATTCCAATCCCTGACCGACAGGGAACACTCCCTCAGGCGAATGCCTGGGAACAGGTCCTGCAGATGCACGTGACCGAAACCGGGAGTATTGACTTCGAGGCTCTCCAGAAGGATCCGGAACTCTTGGAGACCGCCGTGTTCGAAGTCGCTACCGCACCTCCCCTGGAAACCCTTTCCCCGGAAGAGCAACTCGTGTTTTCCATCAACGGGTATAACGCTCTGGCCATGTATCTCGCCGTGACTTCCGATCTGAAACCGGAACAGAAGGTCCGGTTTTTCCTCCTCACAACGCTCCCCTTTGCACAGGAACACGTCTCACTCTGGCACTTGGAGAACCGTATCATACGGCCCATGAATGAACCCCGGATTCATTTTGCTCTCAACTGTATGGTGAAGGATTGTCCACGACTCCCAATGACGCCGTTTACGCTTGTGGAATTGGAGAGCCAACTCGAAGCTGCCACGTTCGAATTCCTGAATTCCCCCCAGCATGTTCGCTACGATGCGGAGGGGAATATCGTTCATCTGTCCAGGATTTTAAAATGGTATCGAAAGGATTTCGGACCGGAAGAGGACGACTTGCTGACGTATGTGAACCGGTATCGGCACAAGCCCATTCCCGAAGATGCCCGAATAAAATGGCTCCCCTATGACTGGTCGTTGAATCAGACGGAGCAACCCGGACGCTCAACCCGTTTACAAAGCAGCGGCTCTCTTCAACCGTGAACGACGAACAACGGACACCACGATCACAAGCAGCGGGACCCCCAGTATCAGCAGGAAAAACAGGTTCCAGACCTCGAGAACTGAGGAGGGAAAAGTATTCCGTTCCGGTGAATGAATGGGAGGCGGCTCCTCTACGAAGTGGCGGGTAAAGGCCTGATCCACATCCACGCCCGATTGAATCCAGCTTGCTTCTTGTAGAACCAGACCTTCATACCACTGTTCGGCCTCATTCCGTTCCAGTGCAAACCGGGCTTCCAGCTCCTCCAGCGACAGTTCCTCGTTGCTTCCACTGCGGAGTTGAGGAACGAGGACCTGGTCTGCCAGTTTTCGATACGCCGCTTTTGTCTCCGGATCGGATACCGAATAGGAGGCTTTTAGATATGCCCGGGCCGCGAGATGCCGATGCGTCTCCTGGGTGGATGCCCGGGCCGTTAACAGGTCCGCCAATGCTTCGAGCAGGATGGGAGAATCATAGTGTCCAAATCTCATCATGCCGGTTATGCCGCGAATGGCTTCTTCAACCGCATTCGGGTTCCCGTTCTCCTGCTCCAGAATGTAGGCCGCAAACCCTCTTGCTCCAAATCCTGCCGGGATCCGGATATAGCGTGAGATCCGCAAACGATCTTGGGAGGTTTCCGGTATGGCGGAACCCTCCACCTCTCCCCGGTTTATCCATGTGAACTCCTCTTCAAGCACCCGAATCAGTGGTAGCCTCCGAGGGGTACCGTTCCAGACCAGGGACACATACTCCACCAAATATTGCTGGATGACTTCCCGTCCAAAATGGGCATCCGGATTAATTTCAATTGCCCGTTTGATGTGGACGAGGCCCTGCTTCAGTTGACGGTCATGGATGAGAAAGGTACCCAGGTTCGCGTGGGTCTCATACCGGTCCGGGTCAAGGTTCAAGGCCCTCCGGGCAGTCTGGATGGCCAGGTCATGCTCCCCGGTTTTGTCATATCCCACCCCAAGATCATCCAGCAACAGGAGATCATCCGGGGACGCGTCCAGTTTCTCAAGTCGGTCCGCGATCCGCCAATGATAATAGTCAGCGGAATGGCGGACAAATTTTCCGGTGATGAGTTCGAGTACCCCCGGCATCTCCCGCCGTTCCGCACTCAGCGTATCGGTGTCCCACAGGCAGGCGTGCACCTGGACCTGTGCCATCAGACAAACAAGACACCACCATACCCGTCTCATCGAACCCTCCATTTCAGGATTCAGCCACTATCAACTGTTGTTATGAACGTTACAGGTGCAGGTATTGGCGGTCGTTGCTTCACACCCGCAGCCCTCCGGACAACCGCAGGCGGTCGTTTCCGGAACGGTTTCAGCGGGTTTCCCACCCGTATGGCAACAACCGGTGAGCATCAGAACAGAGGCACATACACAGAAGAAGGATACGACGTTTTTCATGGGAGACTCCTATTTGTTCCACTTCTACTACCATTCATTCACCCGATTCGCAACGAAAACCGAATCGAGCACATTCCGCTTTCGAAAGATGAAAACGGATCAGGGAAATCCCCTTGTTCTTTCCCCCAATTCCCGTTGTGTCTGAATCCGGTTTCCACTACACTGGACTGATCATGAATTCTTCACTGCAGAGTTATATCCGCGCATTACCCAAAACGGATCTTCACGTCCATCTGGATGGCTCTCTCCGCCTTCCCACCCTGATTGAATTGGCCCGTGAAGGCCAGGTGCATCTTCCTTCCTATACGGAAGCCGGCCTTTGCGATACGGTCTTCAAGTCTCAGTACCGTGATCTGCCGGAGTATCTCTCTGGATTCCAGTATACCGTCTCTGTGATGCAGACGTCGGAAAACCTGGAACGCATCGCCTGCGAATTGGCGGAAGACAACATCGCCGAAAACGTCCGGTACTTAGAAGTCCGCTATGCGCCGCAGTTACATGTCAATGACGGTCTGAGTCTTCCAGAAATCCTCCGGGCCGTTCACCGTGGTCTGGAACGGGCCTCCTCAGCGCATAATCATTCTCAAGCGGTTCAGTCCGGGGAGGATCTCCCGTTCCATTACGGAATCATCGTGTGTGCCCTGCGCTGGTTTCATGCCGGAATGTCTCCCTATTACCGCGACCTTTTTGGGGTCATGCCCTATGCCGCAGACAAATCGGTATTTGCGTCCGCCTCCCTGGAACTGGCCCGGGCGGCGGTCGCATTGCGCGATGAGGAGAACATTCCAATCGTTGGGTTTGATTTGGCAGGTGCAGAGGCGGGGAACCCAGCCGAGGACCATCGGGAGGCATTCATGGTGGCTCACCGGCATTTTCTTCAAAAAACCGTGCATGCCGGTGAGGCATATGGACCCGAGTCGATTTTCCAGGCCCTTACCGACTGTCATGCCAACCGAATTGGGCATGGCACATTCCTCTTCAGCCCGGAAAAAGTGAACAACCCTGCCATCGAAGACCCTGATGATTACGTCGAACGGTTGGTGGAATCCATTGCCCGGCAGCGGATTTGTGTGGAGGTGAATCTGACCAGCAATCTGCAGACGCTCCCGGACATGACCGACCTTTCGGAACATCCTCTTGGAAAGATGATGGAACATAACCTCAGCGCCACCATCTGCACCGATAACCGTTTGGTCTCCCACACCACAGTCACACGGGAACTCACGCTTGCGGCCGACACCTTTTCTCTTACTCCTGAAGATCTGCGGGTCCTGATTGTAGCGGGATTCAAAGGCAGTTTCTTTCCTGGCACCTACTCGGAGAAGCGAAAATTTGTTCGTCAGGTTCTGAACAAAATCGACCAGCTGACCTTCTCGGTACCCACGGAATGAAACATTTCCTTCTCTTCTCACTCTTCCTCATCCCTCAGGTGGGGCACCCACAGTCTTCTGCCTCCCCGACACCGGTTCCCCTTGACTCCCCTGCCGTGCAGAGTTCCGCACCCGGGACGATCAGGGTCCGCTTTTATATTCCCCCCATGCGCGGTATCCTCACAGAGGGCTCGGAGTTACCGGCATTCCCACCTAAAGTATGGGTGCAAACCGCTCAGGGAGCGACCAAACTTGAACTAAGGCGGAACAGCTACACCCAACCCGTGGAACTGGAAACCAAGGAGGGCGTGCATCTGTATCGGGTCACGCCGGATGGGATGAAAGGAGAGCTTTACGTCGAATCCTCTCTCCCGGAGGGCGCAGACTACGGGGTGGCACTGCTGGATCCCGCCAGGACGACCCAGGATGGCATCATCCCATTCAAAGTGTTCC
This sequence comes from Verrucomicrobia bacterium UBA6053, assembly GCA_002429065.1. GTDB lineage: Bacteria > Verrucomicrobiota > Kiritimatiellia > SS1-B-03-39 > UBA6053 > UBA6053. Next base: position 174,445 of record DIYN01000044.1, read on the forward strand.
CCCTCTCATCCTCACGCTCCCCGGCAGGATGGCATACCTTTCAGAATGACCTCGAACGGGAGGTGGAGATCCGGATTCAGGATCAGATACATCATCTGGCTGCCGGGGAAAGGATCTCGCTAAAGCTGGAGGACGGCCGACAGCGGATTTCACTGATGGAAAGCGGCGGCAAACACAGCCGGCGCTATTCCGGAGCCGTCTATCCCCAACAGGACCGTGGGGTGATTCACATCATTCTCTCACAGCCCAACTCCACCAGAAGACTGCAAGTCCTCTCCCTTGCCGGTCCCCGGGTTGCTCTTGAGGACGAGGTTCAGCCCTCACAATGAGTCCGACCGCATTTCTCGCACCGGTGGACCTCCAACTCATCTCCGGGATTACGTTCCTTACCTATCTCCTCGGGGTCATTTCCAGTTATCATGTCATCATGAGCAGCCGCACCTCTCAGGCGGTCATTGCCTGGTCGGTCAGTTTATGCACCTTTCCAATGCTGGCTCTCCCCTTGTACTGGATTTTCGGGCGGGAGAAATTCAACGGCTATGTGGATGCGCGCAGGGGAAAAGACGAGGGCACCCATCCCCTCATCCTCCGCACCCTGGAAAAACTCCCCGGAAGCCTCGCGGACCCTCATCATCTGAATGCAGATCAGCGGGTGATGGAAACACTGGCGGCCATGCCGTACACACAGTTAAACCAGGTGGACTTTTACACAACCGGAAGGGACACATTTGATGCCATTTTTGAGGCAATGCGGACTGCGGACTCCTACATCCTCATTCAGTTTTTCATCTTCCGGGATGACGGTCTCGGACGCGAACTTCTTGCTGAAGTGGCCAACGCACGGAAACGGAACGTCCGGGTATACGTTCTCTATGACGGCGTGGGATGTACCCGTCTCCCCAGCCGGTATTTGAAAGATCTTCGGGACACCGGAGCCGAAGTGAGCGGGTTTAAAACCACACGTGGCCCCCGAAACCGGTTTCAGCTCAATTTCCGCAATCACCGGAAAATCGTGGTGGTCGATGGTGTGACCGCCTTTGTGGGCGGACATAACGTCGGGGATGAATATCTTGGATTGGATCCGAAACTCGGCCTTTGGCGTGACACGCACTGCCGCCTCATGGGTCCGGCCGTTCTGGCGACTCAGCTCTCGTTTGCTTCGGACTGGAATTGGGCCATGGACCGGATCCCTGAAAATCTGAATTGGACTCCCGTCTCCGCACGGGATCGGGACGAACGAATCCTGGTGGTGCCTTCGGGTCCGGCGGATCAAGTGGAAACCTGGAAGATGATGCTGCTCCAATGTATCCGGCAGGCGGATGACAGGCTGTGGCTGGTCAGCCCCTACTTTGTTCCGGATACAGATGTCATCACCGCCCTCCAGCTCGCGGCACTGCGGGGCGTGGATGTCCGGATTCTTTTACCTGACAAAGCGGACCATCTGATGGTCTGGCTGGCCTCCTACAGTTTCCTTCCGCAACTGGACATGCCGAACATCACCGTCTACCGCTACCAACCGGGGTTTCTGCATCAGAAGGTCGTCCTGGTGGATGAGGAACTGGCAGTGGTCGGAACCGCAAATGCAGACAACCGCTCCTTCCGGCTCAATTTTGAAATTTCCATTACCGGCATTGACGATCACTTTATCTCCTCAGTGGCTGAAATGCTGGAGAACGACTTTCGCCTCAGCCGCCCCTCTCCCATCACCGAGTATTCCGAACGCTCTCTCCTTTTCCGGTTCGGGGCCCAGGTCTGCCGACTGATGAGCCCGATTCTTTAATCAATGGCTCTTGTTAATGAAGAGGAATCTGGCATATCCCAGCCCCGATGCAGCCCCCCTCCTCCATTTTGATTCCGGCAGACGAACAGTCCATATGGACGGTCCTCCATTGCCGCCCACGTTGTGAAAAGAAAGTCGTGGGACTACAGCGGATACGGCCCGCAGTGATGTTTCTTCCCAGCATCGAGCGGGTGCACCATTACGGGGCGAGAGTCCGCCGGTACGAAGTGCCTCTTTTCGGGGGGTATGTCTTTGCAAAACTTCTGAAAGAGGATCTCTCCTGGTACCGACAGAATCAGTATGTGGCGAATGTCATGGAAGTCGTGGACGAAAAAAAGTTTCTCCAACCTCTCCTCGCCGTTGCATGCGCACTGGGGGAAGGCAAACCGCTGGAAGTCCTCCCTCAGCTTCAACCGGGTCAGAAGGTGTTCATCACCGGAGGGTCCATGAAAGGTCTGGAGGCGGAAATCGGAGAGGTAAAAGGAGAAACCTGTCTGCTACTGAAGATTGAGTTAATCCAACAAACCGTTGCGTTGGAAATCGATCCCGCATTTGTAAAACCGGCCAACTGAAGGGTTCACGTCTATGACACGCATACTGATCATTGGAGCTGGAGGAGTGGGTCGGGTTGTCACCCATAAATGTGCGCAGAATCCGGAGGTGTTTACCGAGATCACTCTGGCCAGCCGGACCCTGTCGAAGTGCGAAACCATTGCCCGGGAACTGGACGGTGCGATTCGGATAGCATCGGTTGATGCGGACCAGGTACAGGAAACCGCCGACCTGATCCGGAAGGTGGACTGCGAATTGGTTATAAACGTGGCCCTGCCCTATCAGGACCTCACCATTATGGAGGCCTGTCTGGAAGCCGGGGCCCATTATGTGGACACGGCCAATTATGAGCCTCGCGACGAGGCAAGGTTTTCCTATGAATATCAATGGCCCTATCATCAGCGGTTCCAGGAAAAAGGGCTCATGGCCCTTCTGGGAAGTGGATTTGATCCGGGGGTGACCAATGTCTTCACCGCCTACACGTTAAAACACTACCTGGACCGGATTGAAACCCTCGACATTCTGGATTGCAATGGCGGAGATCATGGACTCCCTTTCGCAACCAATTTCAATCCGGAAATCAACATTCGGGAAATCACCGCCAACGGAAGATATTGGGAACAGGGGAACTGGATCGAAACGCCTCCCCTTTCCGTTCACCAACCCTTCACATTTCCGGAAGTGGGTGAGAAAGAGATGTACCTCCTTTACCATGAGGAAATGGAATCGCTCTGCAGACACATCCCCGATCTCCAACGCATCCGTTTCTGGATGACCTTTTCTGAACAGTATCTGAACCATTTGCAGGTACTGCAAAATGTCGGCATGACCTCGATTGAGCCGATCAGGATCGGGAAGGTTGAGATCGCTCCGATTGAGGTCCTGAAAGCCGTACTACCGGATCCCGCATCACTCGGTCCTCTCACCAAAGGGAAAACGGTCATCGGCACGATCGCCAAAGGAGTCAAACACGGCGTGCCACGCAGGATTTACGTGTATAACGTATGTGATCATCAGGAATGTTATCGGGAAGTACACTCACAGGCCGTCTCCTATACCACCGGCGTGCCTGCGATGATCGGGGCCAAACTGATGCTGACAGGAGACTGGATGCGCCCCGGCGTCTGGAACATGGAACAGTTTGATCCGGATCCCTTTATGGAGGCACTGTCACAAAATGGGCTCCCCTGGCAGATTCAGGAACTGGATCCACATGCTACGCTGGATCCATAGGCTTTGGATAGAGCTGTCGACCTGAAATGGTGACCATTTGTTGATTCCTGACATAATTCCCCGGCATTGCCGGTTTGCGTACCGAGAATAACTCATTGTCCGTCGATTCGCACCTTCCTACTCCAGTTTCCACTTGAACCCCATCATGTTTTCTCCATATTCCATGTAGATTCTGAGTAGTAACCCAAAGGAAACCCCATGCGTTTTTTCCTGTATTCATGTATATTCATCCTGTTTTCTCTGTTGAACCTGAAGGCTCAGGACATCGATTTTGAGCGGGCGGCCGGAAACAATATCGGCAAAACAGAAGAGGATGATGGTGATCCGGAAGAAGTGTTTAATGATCAGTTAGGGGATCTTGGGGCCACCATCCTGAAGGTGAAGTTTGACCAGCCTGGCGAAGCCACCATGGCCCTCTACACGAAAGAGGGGCAGCTGGTGAGAATCCTGGGTCAGGTGATCCCGGTTGAGGCACGGGAATACCGACTGCGCTGGGACGGTTTGGATCTGTTCGGCAACCTGGTGCCGAAGGGAACTGAACTGGAACTGAAAACCTTTTTCAATCCAGGCATTCAGGTGACGTATGAAATGGCCATTCGTCCCCCGAAAGTCTCACCTTGGCCCGGTCATTTCCAGAAGCAGGAAGACAACCACCGCTTCGGGGGATGGCTCGGGGATCATTCAACACCCCATGGAGCCACCGCGATAGGAGGTACCGTCTTCCTGGGGTATAAACTTGCGGAAGAAGGCCAGAACATGGTCGGTGTAAATCCTCAGGGCGAAGTGGTATGGGCACATAAATTAGAAGGGTGGACCGGTCCTTCTCTGATGAACAGCAATGGGACGTCCATTGTGGCCCTAAACAGCAAAGGGAAAAGTGTTTACCGAATTGAGCCAAACCTGAAATACAGCAAACGAAAAGACAAAGAGCGCTGGGAAGTCCAGAAAACTCGTTTGATGAGCGGGTCCGGATTCCGGCATCTGACCGCACATGGAAATGATCTGCTGGTGATGGGATACAACAAAGTGGCCGTGGCAAAAATTCCGCATCCGCGGGCGTTCAGCAACCGCCAGATTGACTTCATCAAATCCATTCCCCAGGAACTGAACAGTTCACCGCCCAGTGCGTTTCACATCAGCCCGCAGAATGCCTTCGGCAGCACCTTCACCAATGGCGGAAGCCCACAGGTGGGTGCGACCATGGTCCCGCATGATGGATATGCCTTTATCCTGCTCGCCTTAAAGACGGAACAGGAAATCGGGTCCGTGGTGATCCCGAAATTTGGCAAGGATGTCGGCAAAGTGGAGGTCCTCACGCTGAAAGAGGGCGTCACGTACACAGAGAAAATGGCACCCAATGCAGGAAGCGGAGGAGATGGCCTGATGAGCCTGACCCTTGACGCCCAGGGAACCGAATGGGTCACCTTTGGAAGTTCCACCCTGCCCCAGGCGTACAACTGGATCAACGGGAAAGAAAAAACCCGCACCACAGCCGTCCTCATCAAAGCCTATCCCAAAGGCAGGGCAAAGGCGAACTGGAAACCGCGTATCCCCATGGCCCGGATTCTGGCTCATCCCGTTCAGCCTTCCAGTAAAAACCATCCCGTGGTCTCCACCAGCACAAAAATGAAAAACTGGAACCCGAACTTCGGAACCCGTACTGGCTGGAAGGGCGTCACAGAGTTTCCGATCAGTGAAAGCTATCCCCTGTTTGTGGTTCAGGACTATGGGGAGCCCATCACGTTTAACACGATTATGGCCGTGGATGCACGAACCACCCGGACCTACATCGATATTCTCCGTGAAGGCGTACAGGCAAAAGATGCCAAGGAAGACGATTGGACGGAAATCGGAGTGTTAGGCCGTTTCTACAATAAAAAACTGGGTCATAAGACTTCCAGTGCTCATTTTTTTGACCGGTACGTTCAATTTAAAGAAAACTTCACCACCACCGCGATCCGGTATCGGCTGACCGAAGGATACAAGAAAGGAAAATGGGGCAAAGGTGAAGACAACCCCTCCTTCAGTGAAACTGAACATATGCAACCCCTCCAGGTCGCGAGAAAAATGGAGGCGACCAAGGAGGCCCCGCAGTTTCAGCTCTACTGGCTGGACGTGATGACCGGTGAAACCAAACAGAGCTGGATACGCCCCGAATATGAAATCGGCACCTTTGACTTTGCTCCGGATGGCACGCTCTATGCAGTCGCAAATGGCCGGTTGAACACGGTGAAATGGGATCGAACCACTGGTGAGTTTCTCTTCTCCCCACTGGGGAACGAGAGATTTGAAACGGGTCATACCCTGTTCATGGATGTCGATAAGGACCGGATCGCCATCTCGGATTCCAACGCACATATCGTACGTGTCTTTGACCGGAAAGGAAAAGCGCTTTTCAACATTGGAACCGGAGATCACCGGAAACCAGGCAAATGGAATCACAACGTGGTTGACCGCCCCCGCGGTGTGGCCCTGCCCTCAAACGGTGACATCTGGATTTCTGAGAACTCATTTGCCCCGAAGCGGATTTCCCGTTTTGACCGTAAAGGAAACTTCAAAGAGGATTTTCTCGGACCGCCCATGTACGGCGGAGGTGGCCGTCTGGATGAAGACGGCAAGCGCATGTTCTACCGGGGGATGGAATTTGTCTACGATTTCGAAAAAGGCACCAGCGAACTCGTGGGACTCTATGACAGACCCTATGCCACCAACACACCTGCGGCGTCCTCCTTCACCTTCGGCGGGATCCCCTACTCCAATTCCGTTTATGTAAACGGAAACCGGTATCTGGTTGGGTGGGGCATCATTTCCCGGAAACTGGATTCGGAACCCAAAGCCATTCCAGCCGTGGTGTACGGCTGGGCGTCTGACAATAAATTCTTCCAACATGAGGTCTGGAAGGAGCACTGGTCTACTCAGAACCTTAAAGGAAAATATTTTGTCTGGTGTGACCACAATGAGGACGGACAGTATCAGATTGAGGAGGTCGAACTGGCCGACGGATCCTCGCTGCCCAAAGGAGGTGGAGGTGGAACCGTTGGCCCAGGACTGTCACTGTGGGGAAGACATGCCCGCTGGACTCCCAGCCGCTTTACGCCTAAAGGAGTGCCCATCTTTGAAACCAGGACGATCACTCCGTTCAATTATGACGAACTCGCCCCCCATTATCCCCGCAACTATACCCTGAGCGGAAAGACAAGTGCCAAACCCACCTATGGCGGGTTCCGGTATATCAGTACGGACGGGTATCTGGCACAGGAAGGGCAGCCCTTTGTCGTAAAACCGGACGGGACTATTCTGGGAGGTCCCCCTCCCAAACGGTCAGATTACATGCCGGAAATCCCTGGCCAGCGGGTCCAGACGGCCTGGTCCTGGGCGGGAGGAGCCATGACAGATTCTCCTGTAGGAGAGATCGCCATCATCAACAGCTTTAAGGGAGCCTGGCACATATGGGGAGTGAAGCACGGTGTGATGCTGGGAAGATTCTTCACCAAGGAAGAAGGCACCTACAATGGAATGCCGCCGGTTCGTGGAACGGATGTCACCAAACGTTACATGGGATGGGAAGGCTGGCACGCCGATTTTGTCAAAACCCGGGATGGTCGCTATCTGGCTCAGGGAGGGAAGTCCTTCCATTCGATCAATGAAGTCCATGGCCTCGATGACTATCGGATCCTGAGCCAGCCCTTCACGGTCGGAGCCAACGAAGCATCATTGGCTGCGCAGCTTCGGCCGGTTTTGAAAGCCCGTTTCTATGCGAACGAGGGCCACTCCATGCCGGCATATGCGGATAAAATCCGACTGCACCGGAGCTTTCAACTCGACGGGCTGATTGAAGACTGGGGAGACCGGGGTCAGTTTACGTTCATGGACGAAAAAGAACGCACGACCCGTTTTGATCTTAGCTACAACAGCAAGGGTCTTTTGATCGCACTGGACGGACGTGGACGTCTTGCCGGAGAGGCACCCAACTGGAAAGCGGCCATTTCAGAAGGCTTTGCCATTGATCTGCAGATTCGCAGGGCCGGTAAACGCATTCAGGGGAATCCGAATATTGTCGAGGGTGACACCCGAATCTTCATCTCGAAGATTAAAGGAAAATGGAGAGGAATCCTCTACCGTCCACTTACCGGAACGGGTGCAAAGAGTCCGTTCCAACTGCCCTCCCCGTTCCTGGATCTAAATGCGGAAGAATTCCGTCTCCTGAATGAGAGTGAAATCGGCATCCATATCCGGGAAGCCTCCCTCGATGTCGATGTACTCGATATCGGCAGTGGGCCCGGAGGCTTCGATATGGGTGAACTCGGCGGAGGTCTGATGCTCGACAGCGAAAAGACCGGCGGAGAAACCAAAATGGGCGAAGGGCAGAACTGGACAGCAGAACTCCTTCTGCCATGGTCTATCATTGGGAGTGGTGCCGGTGACCGCCGATTTGATATCGGGATTCGGGAAGCGGGAAAAGATGGCAGATGGTTTTACTGGAACAACCGCTACCCCGGCCCCCGGGATCAGATTGAACTCCATCTCCACCTGAATCCAAGATCCTGGGGAAAAATCGGCCTCTACAGCAGAAAAGAGTAAATTAGTGTAACGCTTCAAGCTGTTCCAGCATCCACCGATCTCCCATTGGAGGCGTGTGGGGGGAATACGGATTGTAATCCAGAATCTGAATATGACGGAGTGGCACCCGGAACGCATCTTTCACCGCACCGGACTTCACCAGAAAGCCGTTCTCATCCGCCTGAAGAATCTGTACGGTCATCGTACTTCCATCCTGGAAAGAAACACGGATATCCTCGTTCAATCGCTTGGGGATCACCCGATCGAGGCTCTGAAAATCGATCCGGCTGACCACCTTCGTCTGAACAGGAAGCGGAGTCTCACGACCGGGGATTCTCAAATAGACTGCATGATTCTTCACTTGTTCGACGCTACCCTTCAGAGTGTCCTGATTACCGAGGAGGAGAGCGTCGGCATCCATTCTCTGCGGATTCGACTGCTCCTGGGACGGTGGGACAACCCCTCTCATCAGTGACACGTCCGTGACCCAGCTATCCGAGTTCGGATTGCCACTGGTCAGTTGAAGCGTGAAGTGCTTTCTCGAGGACACCTTGGTGTCTTTGTAGCTCCACTGATGCAGCTTCACATTGTTAATCCAGAGAGCCATTTGGGTAGTTCTGGGATCGACCGTCACGACAATACGGGGTTCGCCCAGCAACAAATCCGGCACTTCAGAAATCCGAATCCGCCAATCCATGGTGTTCCGGTTGTTCATCATCGTCCGGCCATAAATCGTGGATTGAGAAAAATAGAGATGCAGGCCAGCCCGTTGACCGTTCTCCACCAACAGATCATCCATCAGAATGGTCAAATTCGGATACCGACCTTCAAACTTCATCCCAACCTCAAGCGTGAGCCCTTCTTCCGGTAGCGGCAATTTTTTCGAAATAGTCACCCGCCCCTGCATCAACAGTCCATGGGGCCCTTCGGTGACACGTCCGGTCGACTGCACATGGTGACGAGTTGCATCCTTGGTCACATTCCAGTCTTTCAACCGTCCCCGCCCATGAAACAGCCCCCCCCCGGATTCGGAGAAAGAAATCTGTTCGATTTGATTCCGGGATACAATCACTTCAGGCCCCCAATTGGTTTTCACCCTGGCCTCCTCCTGGTTCAAGGAGAGAAGTGTACCTCGGAGAGAATCTCCGTTGGTCAGGAAAAATCGGTGAGGTCCGGCATCCGCCTTACGGCTGGTACCCAGGTCAATACGGTCAATCAGCCGGCTTGGAACCGAAACAGGGTCCGGATGCCAGGGAAATTCAAGTTGCGTCGAGGCTCCTTCCTGATCGATAAAATCCGCTTTCAAGCTGTCCCCATTCAGGAACCACAATCTGGAGGATGAAGCGGATGCAATGACACCGCAGCTGCATATCCCCAGGAGAATCCACACGGTTTTCATGGTGTCACCTCCAGAGCATGTGTGCCATCCATTTTCCAGAACTGGATCTGCGAGAGTGGGATGCGGATGGAATCTGTCGTAAACGGGGACGTTCCCACCACAACATCTCCTTCCAAGTCTGTAACCTTCAGCGCAAACCGGTCTCCGGCAATCCCTGTGAAGAGATGATGCTGCGGAGTCGCGGTGGGCTCGATTGGTTCCTTTTCATCCGAATCAGCTTGGGCCAATTCAAAGATTTTCGCTCTGGGCACAAGCATTGATTCACCATCAGAGGCTTTCCGCCATTCCAGATCTGTTTCTGTCAATGACACCACTTCCCCTTCCTCAATTCGTCCATCATAGGTGATGAGTCTGCGTTTCCCTTTGTCAGGAAGTCCTGATGGCAACTTTCTCTGTTGCCCCATTCCAATCAATCTGACCCCCGAAATGACCAGAGATTCGCTGTGGTTCTGCGACAGAGTCATGGTGAAGGTATCGAAGAAGTTCTCTTGTCGTACTGCCGGGAACGGAAACTCCTTTTTCATGACATCATTTAGATTCACGAACAGTTTTCCGCTCGCTGAACCACCTGATACCTGCAGGCGTTGGAGACCGGGAACATAGGAAACATTTTCATTCCAGTTTTTGCCCTTACGACGGTTAGGTTTCTTTTCATCAAATTCAAACCAGTTTGCCGACAGTCGGTCGCGGTTCAACGTCATATTGAACTGCCCCGAACGCATTCTGCCCGAATTCTGAAAGAGGGTGAAACGGGTATTGGAGGGTTCAGCAGCAAAGGTATACTCAATCTCAAGAAGAAAAGGATCTGGCAACGGTACGGATGGGATCACCATCGAAGGCTGTCGGGAATGGAGCACAGATCGTCCACCATACACCGGCCTCCTCGTCCGTTGATTGGTGCCGGGGATTCGTCTGAGAGCATGACTTCCCCAGTTTTTTCCAGACATCGGACCTGCCATCTTGAGGCGGCCTTCGGGATAAAAGCGAATTCGCTCCACCTGATCGGGAGTCACGGAAAGGGTCTGTCCCCAGTGAGTGGTAAACAACCAGTCACCACCTGGATCCCGCTTTAAGTCCGTTCCCGTGATCTGATCACCATTGGTAAGCCGCAACACGACTCCCTTCTCAAGGGGGGAATGGGTCACATCAGGCCGGACATACCACTTCACATCCTCAAACTTGATGGTGAATGGTTGTGCGGACCATGGAAATTCAACGAGAAATCCGCCCGGAACCACCCCACGAATTCCTGATGAAATATGATCACCACTTTTTAACAGGATCATCCCGGGAGAAGGTGTCTCCTGATCAGACAGGACCGGAAAGCCCGACACGCATGTGAGGACCCAAAGGAACAACCCTGTAGTAAGCCTTTTCATCTGAACATACAAAAATAGGCCATCATGATAAGGAAACAACTTTTGAATGGAGAATTCCATCCCTGAGGTTTCGCCACAAAAACGTCATCCACTGGGGAGATCTGCAGCCCGATGACCGGAGAGGCCAGGACATCCCCTCCCCCGGAACTATTTTCGTCCCTCACCAGCCCATTGAGAAAGTGGGCTGACCGGGTCCTGCAATATCGGGGTATATGGGTTCCAACGGATCATCTGTATCTGGGTCAGAGGGATTTCGACCCTTTGGGCCCAACCAGAGTGTTTTCCTCCCAGAGAGGATTCTGAGAAAGAGTCCAATGGGAGGTGGAGGCGTGAAAACCCATCCGGAAACTGGATCAGTATGTCACGGTTATTGCGTTTCACCTGCTGTCGGTCCGCTGCAGAAAACCGGATCCCCATCACTGAGGAGACGTCGAACCAAACCGGAGCGGATTTTTTCTCTTCAAGAAACCCGATCCCATGCTCTTCATTCCAGGACTGCAGCCTTCCCAGGATCCGTTTCCCATCATTCAACCAAAGCTGATCCAACTCGGCTGGAGCTTGTTTGAGAATGGGTGTGACAGCAAAGTGCGTGAGACGTAACTCGGCATATGGTTCCAACACCAGCAGATGGGGGACCTCCGGATGAAAATCGTCCGGAAATTCAACGTCCGTCAGAAACTGGTCATTGATCCACAACCTGGCTTTTCGCCCAACAATGTTGTACTCCATTCTGAACCGGCGAACATCAGGAAATTCCTGATTGATGATTTTACGAAAGATCATCTTCCTCTTATGGCGAAACATCACCTGGGAGGAATTCAGGATGAAATCTGTGCCGGAGTTGGAATTGTTTTTCAGTTCTTCAAATGAACGAACAAACCGGATACGAAAATTTTTCGTACTTTTTCCCATATCCATTTCGACTTCCAATCCCTTATCCGACTGCGGAAGATGGAGACCGGATGACATCCGGTTTCGGCCAAAAACCCAACTGCCGTCCTCTGCCCGTTTCCAGTCCACCTGCATAGGTTTATGCTTCCCCCGTTCCAAATGAAACCACCAACTCGTCTCCGGCATCACCATATGCCATTTCGCCTTACCCGTGCTCGCGGGTGAGGACAGCCAAATGGACTGCAGGGTGTCAGGCTTCACCTGATTTTCCATGCCCCAACCCGTTCGAATGCCAATCCATTCCCCGTTGTACTGCATGCTGGATGAGTAGACCCGATCCTGATTCGTGAATAAGACATGATAGCCTGCAAAGGCCGTTCGCTCTGTCGGCGCGGGCAGCTCTGTTACAAACAACTGCTGCACAGGAATCCACAACGCCTCGGTTGACCATGCCGGTGTAACGGGAATTCGATCCTGCACCATGGTACCAACCCGCCCTGTCACCTTCTCCCCATTCAAGAGGCGATGATTCCATTCCCCATGTACCCACGAACACGAAAGCGTCCACAGGTACAGGAAGGTCAGATGTCTCCTCATACAGATCATTTTGACACCTGACGAGGACCGGCCTGCAAAGCATAGACGGATTCAAGGGGGATTTGCACGGTTACACCTCCTGCCATTTCACCGGCAAGAAACTCCTCTGTGAGACGAAGGTCCCGTAACCGAAGGCGTGAGGTCTTGTCACGGAATGTGACGAGATATCGACCCGCCCCTATGGGATGAGAGGCCCAGCGGTCTTTTCGGAAATCAATCCGTTTCACCACTCGCAAAGGCACGGGAAGGGCATCAATTCCCGGGATCTGGAGGGTCAATACCTCATCTTTCATCTGCAAACGGCTTCCCAACAGCGTATCACCGTTTCTCAGCAATATCCCCGCTTTCCCTTTTGGAATCTTTTTAGCGTCTGTCTCCGCACTGGGGAAGGCCGCAGACCATTCCTCGATTCGAAGGAATTCAAAAACAATGGGGTCCTGAGAGTAGGAGTACCAGCGGAGTTGGCGCGAGGCGTCCACAGAAGAAGGAGCGGTTTCTGAATCCAGCACCATGGCTTTGGCAGTATTCCGAAGCCGGACAGTTCCATTGATGGATAGACTCCACTCCTCCGACTCAGAATCCATGTAAAGCTCAATGGATTGGCGGTCCGATTTATTTCCAAGAGAGATCTCTTCCCGGTTCCGCATGTGAGCGGCGGTTGTCACGACCTGTGCATTCCCCTGGGAGAAATTCACCACGATATTCGGTGTTTGTGCATCGAGTCCCCGGTTCCGGTACAAATTCAAGGTATGTCGCAGTTTGCCAAAGTAACGGGAAGTCCATTCCGCCTGTAAGCGGAATCGGGTAGGCAGATTTTCGAGAGTGCGGGTTAGATGATTCCGGTTCTGCCTTTGGAAATGTACGGCCCCTCCCACTTCCAGCGCGGAGGCCGGATACCGGCTCAGAGACGGGTTGTTCATGGTACGCTGCGTCCAATCAGAAAGAGGAGCGGGGCCTTTGAGAACCACATGTTCATCCGGTTCCCGAAACTCAATCGCGCTCAACACGGTCTCCCGAAGTGTCACCTCTTCCCCCCAGTACGTTCTGAACCGGATCCCGGATGCCGTCCATCCCGTGAGTGTCCCGGTCAGGATATCCCCATTACGAAAGAGAATACGGTGAAACCCCTCCTCCTCCACATCCGTTTTGTGTGACAGCCATACCTGAACAGGGGTTAAAATTTGTACGGGTTCATGAGCATGATGCAGGTTCAACCACCAGTCATCCTCCTCAATGAGAACCGGGTCTGCCCGGATCATGTCTCCATCAGGAAATCGTATCCACCCCAGTGGTTCCGACTGACTGAAGACGGCATGAGGCAGCAACACTGCCATCCCCCATGCCAGAACCCACCCCGGCCTCCTGCGAGTCTTCAGGGAGGGATTCATGTCCGTTAACGTTCGTAGATCGGCATTAACCGATAATTTAACGCCATGGCCAGGAGAGCAGAAGAGGTGGAAAACGTTGCCCCTCTTGATCCATTCCAGGAACCGTTTTTCTGCTGAGTCGCCTCAAACAACCGGATGGTTTTCCGGTTCCATGTCCGCCACTCATTCATGTCCCCCTGAAACAGGGCCTGTGCCATGTAGTAGAAATGGTAGTATACATAGGAAGAACTCGAATCCCGGTTTTTCCGGAGGTACTCGAACATCTTCTTGGACTGGTCACTGGAGTAATCATTGTAGAGACTGTGAGCCAGACTGCCAATCGCGGTCCGCACACCATTCCCACTGCCACGATTTGTGTATGCAATCCCGCCATCGTTGCCCATCGTTTCCTTGTAGTAGGCCAGGCCGCGTTCAAATGCTTCTTCCGGCACATGCAGGCCTGCATTCCTCGCGGCAAACAGAGACACCATCTGTGCGCCGGATACTGTCGTATCGGCATCTTGGGAATTAGGTCGATAACGCCATCCCCCTTTGGGATTGTTCTTCTGGGAATTCAGGATGAGATCAATCGCACGACGAAGCGGCACACCCACATCAGGTTCACGAAGGTGCCCATACAGTTCGGCAAGAGCCAGAGTGGCAAACCCATGATTGTACATGGAGTTCCCAATGTATCCCGTATTTGGATCCTGTTGACTTACAATAAATTCGGCTCCTTTCCGAATCGTATCGCGATAAGGTCCGTAATTCGGATCTTCTCCACTGGCCAGGAACGCGAGCATTGCAAGCCCGACAACTCCCGGCTGCCCGCCGTAGTTGTCCGACCAGGCTCCGTTTCCATTCTGGGTGGCTGCGAGGTAGGTCAACCCGGACTTATACACCAACTCCAGCTCGGGGGGAATTTCCTGCCCCACCATCAATCCACCACCGGGAGTGGTCGGTTGCGCAAAGGACGGAAGAGATGGAAAACAGATCAGCCCGATGATGGAAACAAGTATACCGGTTCGCGTGATCATTGCGTGCTCTCCACCGCTTCAAAATATGAATCCATCATGCCACGATATCGTGCAGGCCATTGCGTTGGATCTGCGGCACCGGCTTTCCCTCCCCCTGAATCAGAACCCGTGGGGTTACGGCCAGCACCGCCTGAGAGATCATGTCGACCAGGATCACCGCTTCCGGTCGACCCTTCCCCTCCCATCTGACCTTCTCCCATTCCACCCTGGCCAGGCATCATCCCCATCATCTGCATAATCGCCTGCATCATGGCCGCACTTTGTTGTTGCTGCTGTTGCTGCTGCTGTTGTTGTTGCTGCTGTTGCTGGTCCTGGTTGTTCATGCTCTGATCCAGAGCCTGAGCGAGGATTTCAATAATCTCGGTCTGAATCGCACGTGTGTCCTGTCCAGTATCCGGACGGCGCAGCTCCACTCCTGTGTTAAAAATCAAACCGGAGGCATAGCTGACCAGTTGTTTTGTTTCCGGTTTTTTCACCCGGTTTTCAAGTGGTGTGAGCGTTTTGGAAAGATCGTAATGGCGGTCAGACAGGATCGTCGCGTCACGATTATAATTCAGATTTTCCGCATAGTTGATGTCCAACTCACGGGTATGGCGGCGGAGTTTTTCCATTTGTTCACGGGCACGCAACAACGCAATCATGGTTTCGAGGTCCTCCCCTTCATCTTCACCTCCGCCGCCGCCTCCGCCACCGCCGCCGCCTCCCCCGCCTTGATCGTCGGTGAGTTTATCGGCCCAGGCGAGGAACAGACGATTCCATTCTTTCGCTTCCGCAGTCGTGCGTCCAATGACATTCTGCTCGATCAGTTTCTGGAGTTCCGGGAGTCGGACAGAGTATTCCTCCTCTTTCATTTCATCCGTGATCTCACGTAGTTCCGCTTTCTGTGATCGGCGGAAAAACCCTTCAAGGTCATCATGAATGAAACGGGCTTCGCGGGAAATATCGGCCTGCTGTACCACGTTGGACTGAATAATGGAGGCAAGATCCTCCGGAAGCTGTTCGGCCGTTAACCCAATGGTTTTCGGCAGAAGCATTTCCATGGACTGGCTGATGTTCAACTGCTCACGGGCCAGTTCCTTGAAACGGTTCACAAAGCTCTCCGACAGGGAATTCTCAATAGACTCATTCAGGTTCTCTTCTCCCTGCTGCATCGCCTGAAGGGCCTGTTCCTGTTGACGAATGGCCTCTTCCAATTGTTCCCGACGTTCAGATTCATCCTGTTGTGCCTGTTGTTGCTGACCTTGCTGACCCTGTTGGCCTTGTTGACCCTGCTGACCTTGCTGACCCTGTTGGCCTTGCTGACCCTGCTGACCTTGCTGACCCTGTTGGCCTTGCTGGCCCTGCTGACCTTGCTGACCTTGCTGAGCTTGTTGGTTTTGCTCTCCCTGTTCGCCCTGCTCACCTTGGGCCTGCTGCTCGCCCTGTTCGCCGGGTTCGCCCTGTTCACCTTCCGCATTCGCCTGTTCGCCTTCGCCCTGCTCTCCTTCGGCTCCTTCTGCCTGTTCCCCCTCCGCTCCTTCGCCTTGTTCGCCTTCGGCTCCCTCTCCGGCTTCCCCTTCACCAGGATCACCACCCTCAGCCATTTCACCCTGTGCTTCGGCAGCATTCTTCATCGCTTCCGCAGCTTTCTGCATCGCCGGGATCGCTTTATTCTTCAGGTCTTCCGAAATCCGTGCCCAATCCGCAATCTGTTCATCCTGGATCTCCTCATTCTTAGTCGCTTCCCCGATGAGATTCTCCATTTTCTGATGCGTTTCCATGAGCTGTTCAGCCCGGGCCATTTCATCCAAAGCCCGTTCCAACAGTTTTTCGGCCATCGACGCATCCTGAAGATCCTGTTCCGACCTCTCGGCATCCGCCTTGTTTTCCTCCAGCGCCAAGGCTTCCTGACGAATCGACTCATCCAGATCACTGAGAATATTCTCCATTTGCTGGAGAATCATCCTCGCATGCTCACTTTTGCTGAGAACGAGGATCCGGTGACGGGAGCTGCGGCTGGGTTTCCTTCCAGGAAACGCATCCACCGCATATGCGATCAAATCAATGGTCGACCCGGGCTGGAACCCAAGCCGTTCGGGAGAAAAGCTGATATTTTCCGCACCGGAGGTTCCTTGCAACGTGAGGTCCTGTTCCACTTCCTGAGCCAACTCACCATCCACCAACGACCAGGCAGCCCAGACCCGGTCCAAGCCGTAATCATCCCGGGCACTGATATCGAGTTCAATGAACTCATCCGGAAGCACCGCCACGGCGGTTGCCAGTCCGGATAAGGCCACCCGGGGGGCTTCATCCGCTTTTGCCACCAGCTCCACTTTGGCCGGATCACGGGGTTCGAGTCCTACAGTATCGATCCAGGAGAGCGAAATGGTCTTGTTGGTTTCGACCAAGAGTTCCGGAAGCATGAAGTCGGTTCCTTCCAGAAAGGCCTCCATTTCATTTCCCTGCACACTTGCAGCCTGAATATCCCGACTCACGGTCCCCTTGAGAACCACATGGCTGCCCATCGGGACTTCCAGGCGGGGACGCCGCATGGTGACATCCTCATTGTCCCGCTTCAGATAGTCCGGCCAGCGGACCTGTGCTCCCATGGCCACCAGTTCGGGACGGAGCAGAGGTTTTACCGAGACATCCGTCCGGGCATCGCCCGCCACCAATTCGATGATGCGATCATGGGTCATCCCTTCTGATTCCACGCGAACGTTTTCTTCCGTCACGGTTGCCTCAACCGTTTCATCCCCATTCACACGGGTCAGAATAGCCGGGATGCGTTCTCCCTTGACGTGCCGGACCTCCCCGTCGAACCCGAAATCCTCACCATGGGGAACATACAAGGTGTCCTCAGGAAAATTCTCGAGACGAATAAATGTAAACCGCTCGATATCGATATGCGGTTGCATCCAGCGTTGAAAACTGTTGAACGCCGCGTCCGGCATCATCATCAGATACACCGCCACAATCACAGCCACCGTGCAGGCTCCCACCAGGGCCCGACGCATGTTGGTGGTGTCCAGACGGTCTTCCGCTTTGACCCCCGTCAGCTCACGGGCAACCTGACGGATCGCCGCTTCGCGGAGCTCAGGAGAACCGGCCCAGGATTCTCCAGCGCCTGCAGAAAGTTCCACCGCACCCAGCAGGCGGTCTCCCACCCGTGGATCAATTTTGCCCATATAAGTCGCAAGTCGGCGGGGACCCGGTCGATCAATCACCCAACGCTTGACCCAGGGGGCGAGTGAGATCACCACGAAAACAGGGACCGGAATCGCCAGGACAAACCGCGCCCAGTCCGGAGTCTCCCAGATACGGTCTGACAGGGAGAGCAACCCAAAGCTCAGCAAAGGGATGAGCAGCACAAGGCCGATGAGCGTCAGAGTCTGTAACAGACGCCACTTCCTCTGGAACCTCTTCAGGGTATCCTGTAATTCTTCTGGCAGTGTCGCTTCGAAGTTTTTCATGATGTGTACCTATTCTGTGGGGGCTAAATCCAACCCTGACGTTTCCGTAGGATCCAGTAAAGTCCGAAAAATGCAAATACGGCGAGAATCCATAGTGGATTTTGCCAAATCCGATCCACGGTCAGTACCATTTGCTGGCGGGGAAGCCGGGCCAGGGTTTCGAGGAGACGGGAGGCCTCTTCTTCTGTTACACTTTCCCCTCCCGTAATCTGAGCCATCTCCCGAAGGAGCTCGGGACGAACCGGAACACCAATCTCTTCGGGCACATCCCCCTCAACCGTGAATTCTGTTGAGAACCAGGCATCCCCTTCCCCATTCGCGGGTAACAGTTCCAGTGTCACAGGTCCCGGACTGTCCGGAACCCACTGAGACTGGTAGCTGCCGCCTCCTTCCATGGGAGTCACATCCGGAGAGACGACCTCGTTTTGGGCATTGGTCAATCGCAGACGGAATGGGACCTCTTCACTTAACGCCATCGCCCCGCGAAGGGACAGGGTCATGGTCACTTCCTGCCCGACTTCAGGACGTTCAGGCTGGATAAACACGCGCGCGCCCTCTTCACCGAACATGTGACGCTTATGCGCCATCCATCGAACCACCTGCCCCCAGAACCGATAATGATAGAGGTCCTCCACTCCTTTCCGCCAGCGCCACGCCGCATCCGTGCCCATGAACAGTACATGTCCGGTCCCGGCATTCCGGGTTGCCAGAAGTGGAATCCGGCCATTTTCATTCCGTTGAGAGGCATGGGTGGCAAGGACTTCCGATCCGATTCGGGCCCGGGCAATGCCCGCATACCAATAAAACCCGGGTAAACGTCTCCAAATCTGCTGATTCCGAGACGCAGAGGAATGCAACTGTGTCAACAAGTGCTCCTTGCCTTCGCGGGTGAGCGACATGCGCATTTCCAAGTCGAGTCCAACCCCTTCAGGAAACCGGTCGTCGTATTCGACCGGCATCAGGGTCTCAAGAGGAGTGTTGCGCAGTCGCAAATGACCCCCGCGGGGGCCCGGCAGGAACACCAGTCCACTGCCCTGTTCCCGAACCAGGAGTTCAATATTCCGGAGATCTTCTGGTTTCAGTTCGTTGTTCCCAAGTCCCACATCTCCAAGAAAAATCACATCATACGAAGACCATGCGTCCCGGGAAACCGGAAACGCGGACAGATAGCCGGGACCGCTTTGCGGACCAAGCTGCGGATGGATCAGAAGGCTGTCCACCTGAACGCCCGGATCACGGTACAGCGCATTCCGCAGGAATCGGAATTCCCAACGGGGAACGCTGTCAATGACCAGAACCCGAATCAGGGTTTTCCGGATGTCCACCTCCGCAGACTGAACATTGTTCTCTTCAAAGTTCTCCAGAGGATGGGTTTCCACCATCACGGTCAACGGAACAGCTCCCTCCACACGGGGGACCCAACGGAGCGAGGTGTCCTCACTTCCTCCAGCTGGCACCTGAATGCTCTGCCGGGCAACCGGGGATCCATCCGCCAGTAAAACCACCTCAACCGGTGCATCCTCCATCAGCGTGTTTGATACCCGTATCGGAAGCACCATCGCCTCGTTCATGATCGAATAGGTCGGAAATTCGACCGGTTCCAGAATCAGGTCTGGCAGACGGGTTTCAGCCCCCACCTCAATGGAATATGCCGGCACTTCGGATTCCGCCAACCGCAGGAATTCAGGCAAAGGCGATTTCACCGCGTTGTGAGCACCGTCACTCACCACCAGAACCGCAGCCAATTGCTCCACTTCCCGAGCACGGGCAATGGACGACGCTAAATCGGTTTCCTTGAGCACCGGATTCTCTTCATGACCAATCTCAAAGAGCTCGATGCCCACCTCTTCCCCCATTTTCGCCCAGGCGTCCGTTTTCTGCAGATCCTCCACCCAGGATGTGCGGGTGTAGGACTGGCCGTCAATCCTGACGTCTTCGGTGGTCATACTGTCCGTTTTATCAATCAGGACGGCAATTTTGGCCTCATCATGCTTCGCAGAACGCTGATGAATTTCCGGCTGCAGCAAGGTAAGGAACAAAAAGACCGCTCCCACAAGCTTTAACCCTTCTGTGAGCAGGCGCATCGGGGTGAAGTGGGTTTGCTTCAAATGATAGATGCTGATGAACAGATATACCAGAAACAGGAGACCGCCGGTCACAATCATGCCGGTACTGGCATTAAAAATCCATTGTGTTGACTCAACATTCATGCGGCAGCCCTCCGGAAAGAAGAGGCGTGTTCACGAGCAGGTCTCCTGATGTTCTTGGTAAGCAGCCAAGATTCGATGGCCAGGAAGAGGAGTCCAAGCCATGCGAGTATAGATGTGAATTCCACCCGGCTGGGTCCTTCATTTGTCCCCGCCTCCGCGGCCTCAAAGGTGAGAAGCGGCAGCGGGGCAGCCCATTCCTCGACTTCCAATGCCGAGATCTGTGCGGGTTGATCTTCTTCTGCCGGACGGTTCAGGGCCACCACCCGGTTTTCAAACTGATACAGTCCGGTGTCCGTGAGCGGATCCAGGTTCAGATCCTCGTCCAGTGACTGCCAGAGTTCATCCGTGGCAGGTGTCCAATCTCCGAGAATCTGCTGTCCCCACCGCTTGTCAGTCTGTCGCCCCTCCAGGAGAAGCCGCTGAATCATCGGAACCCAAATATATCCGTCTGCGAGGTTGGAGGTATCCGGATGAGGCGGAACCGACAGTTCATAAACCGCACCGTCGCCGACGGGTTTCCTCACCAGCAATGATTCCCCTCCTTCCATCCGCGCAATCACCTCTACGTCCTCACCCTGGGTTTGCACCGGTGAAAAGGAGTTGATCCGGAGCAGATCCAGCCGCAATGGTTCACGCTGCTCAGTGGAAAAGACCCCGGTTTGTTCATTCCACCACTCGATCCCGAGTTCCCCCGTTTCAGAGTCAACCGGTTTGGTAATGGCAGGAGAAGGAACCAGAAGGACAACCCCTCCCGATTCAATCCAGGCCGTTTCGTCATCGGTAAATTCAGTATCGGTATCCCGAATCAGCAGGGAAAGCCCTTTTCGGGGATCCTCCCAGGTGTCGACGAATTCACGAATACCCTCCACCGGCAGAACCGCCGCTCTGGAAACACGAAACAGGTAGGGATCCTCCATTTCCACTTTCGCCAGAACCGCCCCACGGTCTCTCCAGGCGACCACAACCTGATTGTCTGCGGCGTTGCTGTCGGCAGGGACCGAAAAAGACGCCGTGAGCTCTTCCTGACCCGGCTCCACGGGCAGCGTCTGCTCCCAAACATAACTGGAGCCTTCCACCAACAGGCTTTCCTGTAGGCGCAGACCACCGGATTCCACAACCAGAGTCACTCGTTCGGGTCCTTCCTGATCACGGGTCAGGCGCAGGGGAACTTTGAGTTCACCGCCTTCTCGTTCCGGCACACCGTCCAACTGCAGCCCCCGGTTTCCTTCATCCGCGACTCCACGGCTCACATCTAGCAATCGCAGGGTGACCTGAGTATCCATTTCCGCCCATTCCCCCCAGTCCGGAACATTCGTCCCTTCCGGCAGCCAGGCGACCGCCTGCCGGTCAGTCGGAATCCAGATTTCAGCAGAGACCGCACCGGAACGGGCGATTTCCTGCATCGCCAGACGCATCATGGCCACGACATCCGATCCACTGGAGGTTTCCTCCACGAAAGGGAGACGGTCGAGAACCACGCCGGGAGACAGTGGAATCGCCTGTCCAGTTGCACTGTCGATCCAAATCACCCGGCTACCGGTATTCAGCTCGGACAGTCCCTGCTGGACCAGAGCAAGTGCCCGTTCACGTCCGGATGTCCCCCCCCGGGTCAGCTCCATACTGGCAGAACGGTCAAAGAGGACCACCACGAGTTTGGACCCCGAATCGAAAAACCGGGCAAGGCGGCCTTTTGACTGCAGACGCGCAAGCGCAAGCAGGAACATCAGCAGCATCAGACAACGGGCGGCAAGAATCAGCCATTGACGGATTTTTGCACGACGGGAGGCATCGCGGTCCGCACTTCGCAGGAACATCATCGCTGCCCACTTTACCGTCTGATACCGAAGGCGGTTCAGCAGGTGAATGATAATGGGTAGCAGCGCGAGCGGTACCAACCAGAGAAACATCGCAGATAAAGCACTCATTTCCGGGTCGCGCCTCCGGTCGCGGCAACATTGGCGTGTCCGAGCAGATAGGACGTCAGCACATTTTCAAAGGGTTGGTTCAGCAACGCCCGCTGGTAATCCACCTGGAACTTCCGGCATCCGTCTTTGATCGTGTCCAAATGACGTTCCAGGCCGTGCAGATAGGTATCATGCATCACGCTGGGGTCTGCGACCAGATCCGCCCCACCCTCCAGGTCCACAAACCGGACCGGTCGGGTAAAATCAAATGCCAGTTCCTGGGGGTCCAGCAGATGAAACAGGGTGACTTCATGCCGGCAAAAGCACAGATGCTGAATGGCATCCAGCAGGTCAGCGGCGGGCATGTATGCGTCCGTCATCACCAGGACCACCGCACGGCGCTGCACCCGTTCCGCCAGAGTGTGCAACGCATCCACGAGCGTGGAGTCCCCTTTGGGCTCCAACCCTTCGATCAAATCGAAATAGGTATGCAGATGCGAAGGAGCTTGTCGGGCCGGCAAATCCACATTGGTATGTTCTGCACAGGCATGCAGTCCAACCGCGTCCCCCTGCTGGACCAGAAGGTACCCGAGGTGGGAAGCCAGATTGCGTGCATAATCAAACCGCGTTCCCTGACCGGAGTCAAAGGCCATGGATCCGCTTGAATCGAGGACCATGTAGCACCGCAGGTTGGTATCAGCTTCGAATTCCTTGATGTAGAAGCGGTCTGAGCGGGCGTATACCTGCCAGTCAATGTGCTTGGGATCATCTCCCGGCACATACTTTCGGTATTCCGCAAACTCAACACTTGCTCCCCGGGTGGCGCTTCGATGCATCCCGGTAATCGTCCCCAGCATGGGGTTGTTTACCTGATACTGCATGCGGGCAAGCCGCGAGAGCACCCCCGCGTTCAGGAACGGACGTGAAGAAGGATCGGTGGGGGGCACGGATTAGGCTTCCAGCAGTTCTTCCTGTAGCCGGGCGATGACATCCGCGGAAGTCACACCCTCGGACTGGGCGTGGAAGTTGGTAAGAATCCTGTGTGTCAACACCGGCTCGGCCACTGCATTCACATCCTCTGTCTGAACCAACATACTGCCGCGAAGTACCGCCCGGGCTTTCGCACCCAGCACCAGGTATTGCAGTGCACGAGGCCCCGGTCCCCACATCACCATCTCTTGCACCCAGGAAGGACTGTCAGGTTGTCCAGGACGGGCCGCACGGACGAGTTTGACCACATGATCGAACACGTGATCCGCCACCGGCATGCGCCGGACAACATCCTGCGCTTTCAGAATCTGCTCACCGTTGAGGATGGGATTCAACTCCACGTGCCCGCTTCCGGTGGTTTCTTTGGCAATCCGAACCTCCTCATCATACGTGGGATACTTCACATCGATCAGGAACATGAAACGGTCAAGCTGCGCTTCCGGCAGCGGATAGGTCCCTTCCTGTTCGATAGGGTTCTGGGTGGCCAGTACGAAAAACGGTTTTTCCAGATGAAACGTATGATTCCCAGCATTCACCATGTACTCCTGCATGGCCTGCAGCAACGCAGCCTGAGTTTTGGGAGGGGTACGGTTAATTTCATCCGCCAGGACAATGTTGGCGAAAATCGGCCCCTTCATGAATTCGAATTCACGGTGCCCCTCTTCCGTCTGCTGAAGAATGTCCGTGCCGGTAATATCGGAGGGCATCAGGTCAGGCGTAAACTGAATGCGGCTGAAATCGAGGCTCATCAATTTGGACAGACTGGAAATCAACAGCGTTTTCGCAAGCCCCGGCACCCCCACCAGAAGTCCATGCCCGCGTGCGAGGAGACAGATCAGCAGCTTGTCCACCACTTCATCCTGACCAATGATCACCTTGCTGAGTTCACTTCGTACCTGGGCCATCTGATCCCGCAGTTGTTCGATTGCGGCAACATCATCCCCCTGAACTTCCTGCACTTCCTGCGACATAATCTGAATCCTTACATGTATGGTTTAACGTGCCTGATGCACAAAGATGGACCTGATTCATTGCCCATAGGAAAAGGGTATGGCAATAAAAAAGGATAGAGCACCTCCGATTTTACATCTTTATGACAACTTTGTCGAAAGATGTTCCACAAGTACATCTGCCACCCGTGCCCCCTGCTCATCCGACTCAAGCAGGGTTCTTACCTCTGCAAGGCCTTCCAACATCCGGGACCGTTCCCCCGTGTCTGATAATAAAGGCCGAACCGCAGCGGCCAGCGCCTCAGGTTCCGCAGCATCCTGAATGTATTCAGGGCAAATTTCCCGTTCAGCCACAAGGTTCACCATGCCGATATGCGGGACTTTGACAACGCGTTTTCCGACAGCATAGGTGAGAGCGGACGTTTTATACACAATCACCATAGGGATTCCCAACAGGGCGGTCTCAAGGGTGGCGGTCCCCGAGGTGACCAGAGCAGCGTCAGCCCCTTTGACCAATTCACGCATTCCACCTCTTTTCCACTCCGGGACAAACAGACCGGAATGCTCCTGCAACAGGTGACGCATTTGTTGCTCTCTCTCAACATCCACTGCAGATACGCGGACCTGCAACTCGGGTATTTCCTGTCTCAATATCGATGCCGCTTCCATCATCGGAATGAACAACCGGGCAATTTCCTGCTCTCTGCTTCCGGGGATCAAGGCCAGTTTCGGGCCCTTCCTCCACTCAGAATCGGAAGTGACCGAGAGGGTTTCCTCCACCATCGGGTGTCCACAGTATCGCACATCCAGATCCACATCCGCGAATACAGAGGGCTCAAAAGGAAACAGGCAGATAAGCGTATCAAGAATCTTTGCCATCTTGGGGATACGGGACTGCTTCCAGGCCCACACCTGCGGGCAGACATATTGAACAATGGGAACCCCGAGATGCCGGATATCCCGGGCAAACCGAAGGTTGAAGCCCGGATAATCCACCAGCAGAATGATATCAGGGGGTTCCGCTTCCACCTCACGAACCAGATCGTGAAAAATCTTATGGAAAAAGCCATACCGCTTCAGAACCTCCCAAATCCCCATCACGGCCAACTCCCGCACATGTTGTCTGAGCTCGACTCCCTCTGCCGCCAACGCATCTCCTCCAAACCCCCAGATCCGGAGATCAGCAGAAACCTGTTTCCTTAGAGACCGGATCACTCTCGCGGCATGCAGATCCCCTGAGATTTCACCCGCAATCACCAGGATGTTCACCTGCGGCGTCATGAGGGCTCCAAGACGGTAAGAAAGCGTCCAGCCTTCCGGGCCAGTTGGATCACCTTGTTTTTTTCGAGGATGACCGCCAATGATTTCATCCTTTCTCCATGCCACAGGAGACGATTGGCTCAAGCGAGAAAAACATGGATGTTGGGTTGTCAGGGTCGTAGAGGTCATGCTAGATTTCCAGTCCTTTGTTATGACGGAGCCTGAAATCCAAACCGCTTCCCCTTTCGATGAGGAGACACGCAAAGCACTGAAGTGGCCCCTGCTCGTGATCACCAATGATGTCATTGGGTTAACGGGAACCTTTCTCTGGGTCATGGCAACCGTATTCCTCGACCTGCCTCTTGTCTTTTTTCCGTTTCTCACCGCGGCAGCCATGGGGTGCGCCCTCCGCAAGGCTTCTGGAGGTGGAGTGCAGAAACCTCTCATGATTTATTGCGGGGCCATTGCCTTTCTCCTCGGGATTCTTGGGAACATTTTCACCACAATTCTGATGGCGAGTACAGGCGATGAGACCTCTACCAGCCTACAGGATCTGTTTGAATTTCTTGTGGTTCACGGAGAGTTCCTGAATGTAATCCAGGAGGCCATGACCCCCATGGACCTGCTGATTTACAGCTTTATCCCCCTGCTGGCGGCGTTGCTGGCCAGAGGCCCCCTGTTCGGAGATGAGGACGAACCTCCCAGTGCGGAACAGATCCCGGTTGGAACCGCAGTGCCCTTTGAGGTGGAGGAGCCCCATGAGGAAGACGACCTCCAAATCTCATGATGCTGGATGGGACCACCTGGGGCATTCTGCTCTCCCAGACTCCAGATGTTCAGCCGGAGCTGCTGAAATGGTGGCTGTCCGATTATCTGTGTGAAGCTCTCACATCGCTGCCTCTGGGGGAAACACCCTCTCCCGAGGCCCTGAACGAATTCCAACGGGCTGCGGAACGACTGCGCAAAGGAGAGCCGGTCCAGTATGTATCCGGTCGGGCACCCTTCCGCCACCTGACCCTCAACGTCACAAAGGACGTTCTGATTCCCCGCCCTGAAACCGAACAGTTGGTTCAATTGGCACTGGATCTGAGAGACAAGGATGCGTGTAGAGTGCTGGATGTGGGAACGGGAAGTGGGTGCATTGCCCTGTCTCTCAAACAGGAGAGGCACACATGGGAAGTTGCAGGAGTGGACATCTCCCCTGAAGCACTCGCGGTCGCGAAGCAGAATGCCAACAAGTATGGATTATCTGTGGAGTTTTCTCTCAGCGATCTCCTCAAGGCAGTACCGGATCAGGACCGGGATTTGCTGATTGCCAATCTTCCGTACATCGGAGAAGCTGAACGGGATCAACTGCCGGAGATGGTGCGGGACTGGGAGCCGGAGATTGCACTTTTTTCCGGTGCAACAGGAACAACGGCCATTCAGGAACTCCTGCGACAAGCGCCCCGGGTGCTGAAACCCAAGGGTCACATCCTACTGGAAACAGGAGAGACCCACACCCCCTTCCTCGCGGCGTTGGCGGAAAAAACAGGCTGGAGACTGGAATCGACATCGGATCTTGCGGGCAGAGAACGCTTTCACAGACTGGAGAGACCTACGTAAAAACCACTCGTGTCAGCGGATGTTCAGGGCCGCAACAAAACAGAACGCTCTTTCTGGATGGTATCCCCTGCATGATGCAGTCTTGCGTTTTCACCAGGAACTCCCCATAGTGTCCCCACAATGACACATTCATTCCTACGATCGATTCTACTCCTCTCCAGTTTGGGGATTCTCGCAGGCTGTGCAACATCCAGTACTGATTCCCCCAGTCCGGCCACCTCCCTGGGCAGAATGGACTTGGTCTCAGGCCGGGCACATGCCTCCATGCTCTTTTATCAGAAAGCCTTTGGCTGGGAGGCAAAACGGAAAGGGACTGAAGGCTACTGGGAGGTCGCCACCGACTCAGGTGAAGCGGTTGGCGGTGTCATTTCGCTGCCAAGTCTCGGGGACAGTGCCGGATGGCTCACCACGGTGGATGTTCCAAATCTCGATGAGACACTGGCGAGCGTGAAGGAACACGGTGGTGAACTCACCCACGGACCCGTCACTGTCTACGGCAATATCCGCACCGCAGTGATCGCGGATCCTGAAGGTGCCAAACTCCAGCTTCGTGAATCCAGTCCAACCGGAAACTCCGGACCGTGGGTTTGGTTTGAGCTGGTGACCGAAAATGTGGCGGATACCGCGGGATGGTATGCCAAGGTTTTTGGGTTTACAACTCAACCCACGGAAGGTTCGGAGCGTGTCATGCTGCTGCATGAAGATCAACCTGTGGCCGCGGTTTCCCCAAACCCATTCCAGGGGGAAGCCAATCAATGGATTCCAGTACTGGGCATCCAGGATATGGAAACCCAATTAAAAGCGGTTCTCGAGCATGGAGGAGAGGTTCTGACCATGTCCGATGCGGAGGGCAAAAACATTGCCTTGGTCGCGGATCCGCAAAACGCTCCTTTTCTCCTGCAGCAAATCGAGGAGACCCAGCCATGAAGCACCTGAAACCAATCCTGTTTCTTTTCCTCCTGATCTCCACTCTGGTTCTATCGGGATGTACCCTCACACCTCATGCAAATGTGGGGGTGGACCTGACCATGCAGAATGGAAAACTGAAACTCCACCCGAACGCCAATATCGGCGTGTGGGGCACCCCCTCACGATGATCCAGCCCCCTCCCCCCCCCAGGGGGGCGATCTATCAACAAGAATCATCCACCAGGTGCAACTCCGCCTGGGTAACAGACGTGATCGTATCCGCCATGGAGAGCACTAAAAACTTCAGGGCCTCGCTTTCATCTCCCGTTTGCCGGTAAAACTGTTCTTTGCGGATATGATAGATCTCTGACGTTTCCGCCACCCGGATGGAAACCGGGAGGGCCTCTTCCTTCAAAACGGCAGCCACCGCAATACACTGCCCCGCGTTCATTTCGGTCACAGAACTCACATGACCCTGCCCGTCTTCCCGGAGCAACTCTACCCGGCCTGATCGTATGATGTAAAACACCTCCGGTACTGCGCCCTGCTCCACTAACACCTCACCTCTCTCGTGTGTAAAAAGAGATTTCCTCCACCGCCGTCCTTTCACCGCGGTAAAAAAATGACGGGCAAACACACGAAGGAATATCCCAATGCTGCACCCACTGACCAACCCAACCGTGTTCGCGATGGCATCGGTCACATCACGGGTGCGGCCATTCAGGGGCTGGAGCATTTCAATTCCGACTCCCAGCCCGAAAAGCAGCAGCAGACACGGTGGAATCCAGCCGGGACGTAAGCTCATCGTGAAAATCATGCCCAGGACCGCATACCCACCGAAGTGAAGCAGTTTGTCCACTTCAACCGTATGATCCTGCCCCCCTTCGAGACTCGCCACCACCACAACAACAACGGCACACAACCCTGCAGTCCATGCCAAACGCCGGAGACCAACCGGGATGTCATATACAAAAGGATTGGAGGAATGGTCTCTGAAAATGGCGTTCATGAGGCCCATGTTTCAGACCGGCATATGATTACAAGACGAAAACGCACCTGCAGATTACAGGTGCATTTCGAGCAGAGTGAGGATGTTATAAGCTTCGTTACGGGCATTGTACTCGAACACATTGGCCTGTGTCGAGGCGAAGGCGGTCTCCCCAGCCTTATTTTTGGGGAAACTTTCACATATACTGAGCTTGCGGGGTTCAGGGAGCTGGGAGCGTGACAAGTGGTGAGCTTTGGGGTCAGGGGGAAAGCTGACCACTTAGCGGGATTCCCTGCGCGGCGCTCGGGGATTGACTGAGTGAGCGAAGCGAACACCGCCGGGGCTGGGACTGCCGGGAAGGTGATGGGGGCTTGTACGCCGGAGGCGTATTCGGGGGGATCACCTTGCGGGCAGGCCGGGGTCGGAGGGGGGGGGCAGAGCAGGCAACTGTGCAAGGTTGAGGGAGGGACGACCGGCCCGGCGCGATTCCTTGCGTTCAAGGAAAAGAAAGGGGAAGAGTCCATGAACAGGAAAGAGAATAGAGTCAGCTTTTAAGTATTAGGATGTTACAATGTACGGGCTTCTCTGAAAGACAACGTC
>DIYN01000038.1 GCA_002429065.1 Verrucomicrobia bacterium UBA6053
GGTGGTTCCGGCGAGACCCTGGGTGGTCCAGGTCCAACTCGTCAGGGGTTTCGTGCTGAAAGTCGGCGAACCGACATGGTTCAGGCCCGGATGCAGGGTTTGCGTCAGGTCGGCGGCGGGGAACAGTCCCCCGATACTGAGGCGGAGGCTACCCTGCCCTGCGGGCAACTGAAGGCTGATCGGAAAGGCCGGGGTGAGTTGGAGGACATCCCCACTCCAGCCGGTACCGGGGGTGAGGGTGGCAGTCTTCCAGGCCTGGGTGGAGGGATCCCACTGCGCCACGATCAGGCCGGTGGGGTCCGCCTGGGTGCCGAAGGTCTGGGTGGTGTCGGGTTGGGTGGCCTCGAGGGGGAGTGGCATCACCAGGGCCTGGGTATCGGTGACGTCTACTGAACGGAGGATCCCGGGGGGGGCGAGTTGGGCATGTGTGAGCAGTGAAGCCCCACATATCATACCGGAAACTGCAGTGCGCAGGAGACGGCGTAAGCCCCCCACCTTCATCTTCTTACAACTCATAATCGCTCCTCTTATGCCAGTGAACATACGTGGCATTCGTTGTCTTCAGCTCCATAATGGACATCGCTGTTTGTTTTCAAGACATAAAAAAGCATTCGATTATCATCACCTATTTAGGTTAATAAAAACACATCAGCATCGACAAACACCAAGCATTTAAGAATTATTCATAGACTAGTGCTATCGACATGCGGCTGTCTGAGTTGCGCATTCGGGTTTGGTTATAGCATCACGGACCAAAGCACACCGGCGGCAATCGCGGAGCCGATGACACCGGCCACATTCGGTGCCATGGCATGCATGAGCAGGAAGTTGGACGGATCCTCTTCCTGGCCCACGGTGTGCACCACCCGGGCACTGTCGGGAACGGCGGACACTCCGGCAGCTCCCACCAGCGGGTTGATTTTTGTTTTCAGGAACAGGTTCATGAATTTGGCAAACAGAACCCCGCAGGCTGTTGCGATACAAAAAGACGCTGCGCCCAGGCCAAAAATGATCAGACTTTCTTTATTCAAAAAATGCTGTGCGTTGGTGGATGCACCTACGGAAAACCCGAGCAGGATCGTAACAATGTCGATCATAGAATTCCGTGCGGTGTTAGCCAGCCGCTCTGTGACACAGCTTTCCTTCAACAGATTCCCGAAGAAGAGCATTCCGATCAGGGTGACCGCTCCGGGCGCGATAATGGAACAGATGAGGAAGGCCGCGATCGGAAAGATAATTTTTTCCGCACGGGAGACAACCCTCGGAGCGGGCATATGAATTCTGCGTTCTTTTTTTGATGTCAGCAGACGCATAATCGGCGGCTGGATGACCGGAACCAGGGCCATGTAGGAGTAGGCGGCAATCGCGATCGGTCCCAGCAGATGCGGGGCCAGCTTTGAAGAAAGAAAAATCGCCGTCGGACCGTCCGCACCTCCAATGATCCCAATCGCTCCGGCTTCCTGCGGGGTGAATCCAAGGTAGGTGGCTCCAATCAATGTCGCAAAAATTCCGAACTGAGCTGCGGCTCCGAGCAACACCAGCTTCGGATTGGACAACATGGTGGAAAAATCCGTCATGGCTCCGATCCCAAGAAAAATCAGAGGAGGGAAGATGCCTTTGCTCACGCCCATGTAGATATAGCTCAACACAGATCCTTCGTCATAGACGCCCACTGCCATCGTGGCAAGGGAGGGAATATTTCCCACCACAATGCCGAATCCAATCGGAAGCAGAAGTAGGGGTTCATAGTCCTTCACGATGGCCAAACTGATAAAGACAATCCCTATCAGGATCATCAGCAGATTCGGCCAGGTCATGAGGGTAAACCCGGTGGTGCTCAGGAAGTTGCCAAGATTTTGCAGTAGGTCCATGTCGGATATCCGTCCTGGGTTATTCAACTACGGCCAGATCCTGACCCTGGGCAACCGCGTCACCAGGCTGTACACACAGCTTCGTGACTTTGCCAGCACGTGGGCTCTTGATCTGGTTTTCCATCTTCATTGCTTCCATGGTCATCAAAAGCTGACCGGCCTCGACGGTATCCCCTTCGTGAACATCGATGGAGAGGACGGCCCCCGGGATGGGAGCTCTCACGGCATTCCCCCCGGCGGGTGCAGGTCCGGGCCCGTCGGCAATCCGCGGCGCAGGTGCCTTTGCAGGAGCCTGTCCCATGGTTTTCCCCTTCTGCTTCATTGACTCCGAGAATGAGGGTCCGGCGGACACCACTTCATCCACATTCACCTGAAGGGTTTTCCCGTTCACCACCAGGGTGGCTTCCTTGAGGTTAAAGGTTTTCACCTCCACCTCGTACGATGTGTCATTGATGTTCAGTTTGTAGGTTCTCATGAATGTATCCTTCCGGGCAGGACCCGCATCTGGCTGGATAGAGCCCATGGGGAGGGGTTAAGACCAAGAGTGACTTTCAGGTTTTGTCCGGATGCACGCTCTGTTTCCGCATGCAGAACCAGGGCAATCGCCGTGAGCAGTTCATCATCCAGTTCATGTGCAGGTTTGGCCGCAGCTGAAGAGGCGGCCGGGACAGGCGCCGGGGCGGGTGTCCGGTCTCTCATCTCCAGGGCTTTGGGCAGCAGGCCGATAAACAGCGAGATGGAGGCAAGGCCGCAGAACACAATCACCATTCCGGAGATCGCCAGATCAAATCCGTGCGTCTCCTTGATTTTAATCATGTTGATTTCCGCCTCCAGCCGGTTCAATTCCGCCCGGGTCTGTTCCATCGAAAGGCTGAACGCACTTTCGGCCTCCTCGTCCAGGTGCTGATTGGCCCAGTCCTCCTCAAGATTGTATTCGTTGTACAAGGCCTGGAGTTCAGCCGTCCGCTCGACCACCCGTTGCTGTAGCTGTTGCAGAAGCGCCTCTTCTGTGGGCGGAGCCGCCTGGATCAGGAACGGGAGGCCCAGAAGTGTCAATGAGAGGATTGCAGTTCGCATTCGCATAAATCCGCCGGGTTTAAAGAGGAATGTTGCCGTGCTTCTTGGGAAGAGCGGTCACGTGCTTATTCTGCAGGGCACGCAGCCCCCGGATGATCCGCAGCCTTGTTTCATTCGGTGCGATGACATCATCTACATACCCCCGACCTGCCGCCACAAACGGATTGGCAAAAGTGTCGTTGTATTCCTGTTCCTTCTCCGCCAGGATCTTCTGAGCCTCTTCCGGATCCTTGCCTTTTACATCCCGGGCATTGAGAATTTCCACTGCCCCTTTGCCTCCCATCACCGCAATTTCCGCAGTGGGCCATGCATAGTTCAGATCTCCATCCAATTGTTTGGAGCTCATCACGCAGTGTGCACCGCCATAGGATTTGCGGGTAGTAATGGTGACTTTCGGTACGGTGGCCTCCGCGTAGGCAAAGAGGAGTTTGGCACCGTTTCGGATGATCCCTCCATATTCCTGCACTGTACCCGGCATAAACCC
The DNA here is from genome assembly GCA_002429065.1 of Verrucomicrobia bacterium UBA6053. Taxonomy (GTDB): domain Bacteria; phylum Verrucomicrobiota; class Kiritimatiellia; order SS1-B-03-39; family UBA6053; genus UBA6053. The sequence goes on from DIYN01000038.1 coordinate 3,433, forward strand.
GGGAACATCCACAAACGTTACCAGAGGGATATTAAAACAATCACAGAAGCGGACAAACCGTGCACTCTTGTTGGAGGCATCGTTGTCCAGAACTCCGGCAAGTACTGCGGGTTGGTTTGCAATGATCCCCACAGACTGACCTCCATAGCGGGCAAACCCGATGACAATGTTTGCCGCGTAATCCGCCTGGATCTCAAAAAACCGCCCTTCATCCACCGTCTCGGTGATCACATCCTTTATGTCATATGCCATGTTGGGGTTATCCGGAATCATCGAATCCAACACATCACAGGAACGGTCAAATGGGTCCTCTGTTTCCACGACGGGTGGCTGCTCCATGTTATTTTGCGGCATAAAGGAGAGCAGGTCTTTCAGATACTGAATTCCCATATCACCATCCTCAGCCGCCAGATGCGCCACACCGCTTTTCATGGTGTGCACGCTGGCTCCACCCAGGGTTTCCACATCGACATCCTCATGCGTGACCGATTTGACCACTTTTGGGCCGGTCAGGAACATATAGCTGTTATCCCGGACCATAACTGTGAAATCCGTCAGTGCCGGAGAATACACCGCACCTCCGGCACAGGGACCGAAGATTCCGGACAACTGAGGAATCACACCGGAAGCCCGGACGTTACGGTAAAAGATATTGGTATACCCTGCCAGTGCCTCGATCCCTTCCTGAATCCGTGCGCCGCCGGAATCATTCAGTCCAATGACCGGAGCTGCATTCTTCACCGCCAGATCCATGACCTTGCAGATTTTTTCCGCCATGGTTTCCGAAAGCGATCCGCCCAGCACCGTAAAATCCTGTGCATACACATACACCAGCCGGCCATCAATGGTGCCGGACCCCGTCACGATCCCGTCACCGAGAAACTTCTTTTTCTTGTCCATGCCGAAGTTCACACAGCGGTGAATTTTGAACATGTCCAATTCTTCAAAACTTCCTTCATCCAGAAGCATGTCAATCCGCTCCCGGGCGGAATGGCGACCCTTCGCATGCAGCTTCTCGATCTTTTCCGCACCGCCACCCTCACGGGCTTCCGCGCGTTTCTCCATGAGCAATTCGAGACTTTTGGCAGTATTCATGTCACCCTCACGCGTGATAGTAAACCTGGTACACAGTGGCGTGCCCGGTAATTTCATCGATCTGATTCTGAATCCTGGCCCGTTCCTCACTGGCCAGCCAGCAGTTCCATTCCCCTACGTCTTTCCAGGAACTGATCACCAGCACCTCGGTTGGATCATCGGCATTAATCAGGGTTTCCCCTCCGATGTAGCCTTCATTCTGCATACACATCGCACGCAGCTTCATGACCAGGGGTTTGATTTCTTTTTCTGCCCCTTGGGGCACTTTGCGGAGAATGATGATTTTTACGCTCATAAGAGTTCAGAGGGGAGAGGTTAGAGGTCTGATGTAAGAGGTTAGAGGGTAGAGGTCAGAGTTCAGTTAGGTGTTTGGAAACGGAAGGGCGAAGATCCAGATCTGCCCCCTGCCCTCTGACCTCTTTTACTTAGTGACTGCACAACTCGGTCAAGACACCGCGGGTGGATTTGGGGTGCAGGAAGGCAACCTCTTTCCCCCCCGCTCCTATCATGGGCTCTTCGTGGATCAGGCGGACCCCGTTGGAGGATGCCAAGGAGAGCTGACCCGTGATATCGTCCGTTCCAAAAGCAATATGATGGATCCCCTCCCCGTTTTTTTCGATGAACTTGGCGATCGGAGAATCCTCCGCTGTGGGTTCCAGCAATTCGATATGGGTTTCCCCAGCTTCAAAAAATGCGGTTTTCACTTTCTGGGATTCGACTTCTTCCGTTTTCAGAAAGGTGAGACCGAGGGCTTTTTCGTAGAGAGGGATCGACTCTTCCAGAGAACGAACCGCGATACCAATGTGATCAACTTTTTCGATCATGACATTCCTTCGTTTACGATGACTTGGGTTGAAAAAAACGATCAAGATGGGCGAGGAGTTCACGGGCAGCACTGGTGGCCGGCAACGCCCCCTCCATGACCCGGGTCTTGAGATCAGGCAGTGCGGCACGAACCTGTGCCTGGGTCAGAAATCGCTGTTGAACCTCCTCCCGTACCATCCCCATCATCCAGTCAATGGCCTGGGCACTCCTCCGTTTGCAGAGTTCACCACTTTCAAAGGTTACCTCCTTGAATTGAAGCAGGACATCCCAGAGCTCCTCCAATCCGGTTTTTTCCAGTGCTGAAACCAGATGGGTGCCCGTTTCCCAGCCAGGGGTCGGGTTTCGGAGATATGCAAGCGCATGTGTCAATTCATTTGCCAGCCGCTCCGCCGCCAACCGGTTGTCTCCGTCCGCCTTGTTGACCACGATGGCATCCGCGTTTTCCATCACTCCCCGCTTAATTCCCTGAAGATCATCCCCTGCCCCCGTCAGGGTCAGGAGCATAAAGAAATCGGTCATGGAACGGACCGCCGCCTCACTCTGCCCCACCCCGACGGTTTCGATCAGGATGACATCAAATCCGGCCGCCTCACACACCAGCATGGTTTCCCGGGTTTTGCGCCCCACCCCACCAAGCGTTCCCCCGGACGGTGAAGGACGGATGAACGCGTTCACATCTCTGGAAAGAGCTTCCATCCGGGTCTTGTCCCCCAGAATACTGCCTTTGGTCATCGTACTGCTGGGATCCACGGCCAGCACCGCCACTTTGTGCCCTTTGGCTGTCAGCATGGAACCAAACGAATCAATAAAGGTGCTTTTCCCGGCTCCCGGCACACCGGTGATCCCAATCCGAAGTGCATTCCCGGTATCCGGCAACAGATCCTTGAGCAGTCGTTGCGCCAGATCCATATGGTGTTCCGCGTTGCTTTCCACCATCGAGATCACACGACCCAGCAAGGTTCTGTCTCCGGCCCGTACCCCATCCAGCATCTGCTGTTCCGTGTATCCCGGGCGTTTCCTGCGAAACCTCCGCACAGGGGACTTCGCTCCCGGCACCCCATCGTGTCCACCCCGAACGCCAGGCATCACCCCGCTGGACATTCCATCCCCTTCCGCCCATTCAGGCGGTCGAGAATCCGGATTCCGGGTGCTTTCAGGACGGGACATCATCTTAGGCCTCCTCCTCCGGTTCGAGAAGCTGTTCCAAGAGTACTTTGGCCGCAACCGGAATGACCGTCCCGGGCCCAAAGATGGCAGCCGCCCCGTGCTCACGAAGAAACGCATAATCCTGAGCGGGTATCACGCCGCCTGCCACGACGAGGATATCCTCCCGGCCACGTTTCTTCAATTCCTCCACCAACTGAGGTAGCAGAGTTTTATGTCCAGCAGCGAGGGAGCTCATGCCCACAATGTGCACGTCATTTTCCACCGCCATCTGCGCCGCTTCCTCGGGTGTCATAAACAGCGGGCCGACATCGACATCGAACCCCAGGTCCGCAAAGGCGGTCGACACCACCTTTCCTCCGCGGTCGTGTCCGTCCTGCCCCAGTTTTGCCACCAGGATCCGTGGCCTGCGGCCCTCGAGTTCCTCGAATTTATCCGCCAGTTCCATGACCTCTTTCACATTCGCATCCTCACCATACGTGCTGCTGTACACTCCGGAGATGGACCGGATCACGGCCTGGTGGCGGCCGAAGTGTTTCTCCATCGCATCGGAAATTTCCCCGAGAGAGGCACGGGCACGGGCCGCATTCACGGAGAGTTCGAGCAGGTTCCCGGTTCCGGTTTCGGCGGCATCGCTCAGTGCAGTCAGTGCCGCCTGACATTCAGATTCATTCCGCTCCGCGCGGAGTTTCTCCAGTCTCTTGATCTGGGAATCACGCACTGCGGTGTTGTCCACCTCGAGAATTTCCAACGGGTCCTCATGTTCCAGACGGTGCTTGTTTACCCCGATGATGGTTTCCTGACCGGAATCAATCAACGCCTGTCGGCGTGCGGCCGCTTCTTCAATCCGCATCTTGGGGAGGCCGGTTTCAATCGCCTTGGCCATCCCACCAAGTTCTTCCACTTCGAGGATATGCTCCCAGGCCTTCTCCATCAACTGACGGGTCAGCGTTTCCAGATAGTAGGACCCGCCCCAGGGATCGACCGTATTGCAGATTCCGGTCTCATGCTGGAGGTACAACTGGGTGTTCCGGGCAATCCGCGCAGAGAAATCCGTGGGGAGCGCAATTGCCTCATCCAGTGAATTGGTGTGAAGCGACTGGGTATGTCCCAGAGTTGCCGCCATGGCCTCCACACAGGTCCGGGCAACGTTGTTAAACGGATCCTGTTCTGTCAGTGACCAGCCGGAGGTCTGACTGTGAGTCCGGAGCGCCATGGATTTCGGATTTTTCGGATTGAACTGCTTGATCAGCTTGGCCCAGATCAGACGGGCCGCCCTCATTTTCGCCACTTCCATGAAATAGTTCATGCCCTGAGCCCAGAAGAAGGAGAGCCGGGGGGCAAAGGCATCAATATCAATTCCCGCCTCAATTCCCCGGCGGACATACTCGAGGCCGTCCGCGAGGGTGTATCCCATTTCAAGATCCGCGGAGGCTCCCGCCTCCTGCATGTGGTAGCCGGAGATGGAGATGCTGTTGAACTTGGGCATGTTCTTTGAGGTGAACTCAAAAATGTCGGCGATGATCCGCATCGAAGGGGCCGGGGGATAAATATAGGTATTCCGCACCATGTACTCTTTCAGAATGTCATTCTGAATCGTACCGGTCAGCTTCTCCATCGGGACCCCCTGCTCTTCCCCGGCCACAATAAAGAAGGCCAGGACCGGCAGGACCGCGCCGTTCATGGTCATGGAGACGGACATCTTGTCCAGTGGAATCCGGTCAAACAGGATCTCCATGTCCAGAATGGAATCCACGGCCACTCCGGCCTTCCCCACATCGCCAGTCACACGGGGATGATCGGAGTCGTATCCGCGGTGCGTGGCGAGGTCAAAGGCCACAGACAGACCGCGCTGTCCCATGGCCAGGTTCCGTCGGTAAAAGGCATTGGATTCCTCTGCCGTGGAGAATCCGGCGTACTGACGAACCGTCCAGGGACGGGTCACGTACATCGTGGTGTAGGGTCCGCGTAGAAAAGGCGGTACCCCTGACGTGTAATCCAGATGCTCGCAGTCTGCATAATCCGCCTGATTGTACACGCCACGGATGTTGATGTGTTCGTTGGACATGGTCAACAGATCCGCAGCGGAACGGCCGGTCTCCTCCTCCAGTCGCGCACGCCATGCCTCATCGGAAAACGAACCGGAGAGATCGAGGGGAATCGAGGTGAAGTCGGGGATGGCCGTCATGAGGCAACTCCTGTCTGAGCATGCAGATCGTTCAGCGTCTGCAGGTTATTGGCTTTCAAATGTATGAACATATCCACTCCGGCCTGGCGGAAGGATTCGGTGTGATCCGGCATCATCCCGGCCATCAACACCACCGTGTCGGACGAGACGGTTTTCACGGCCTTTGCAAAGGCGGGAACCAGTTCAGGATAGGTGTCATCCGTCGAACAGATGACCGTCGCGGCCGCTCCCGAGTCCAGCACCGCCTGGGCAGCTTCTTCCGGAGTGGCGAAGGCCTGGTTGGCCTCAATCCGGAAACCAGCCGGCTTGAGAAATTCCTGGCTGAAATCCGAACGGATTTTGTGCTGCTTGACGGGTCCCATCTGCGCCATGAGAATCAGAGGGGCTTCCCCGTCATGCTGCGCCATGTAGTCCTCCATGGTATCCCGGAGTTTTTCATATCCGAGTGTCAGCCGACCAAGGGATACAGGGTTGATCCGGGTGTGCTCGTTTCCGCCAAGAGCCATTGTGATTTCGGAAAACGTGGCCCCGGCCTGCACTGCGTCCGCGATGGCATCCAGATCCGAGGAGGCCTTCAGTGCAGAGCGCAAGGCCTCAACCGCGGCGGTATCACGGGAAGCGAACAGAGCCTTGCGTTTTTCGGTTGCAACTGCCGCGGTACCTGAAGCATCCACCCTCCGGCCCGGCAGTTTTTTCTCCTCCGGAAACGCAAACTGGTTACTGCCTACTTTGACCATCCGGCGCTGCGCCAGCAACGTCATCTGTTTTTCCGCATTTTCCGCAAGCCGGGCCTGAAGGCTTCCATCCTGAAGCACCGCCAACAATCCGCCCTGTTTCTCCATGTCCTGAAACAGCTCCCAGGCCCGTTTGCTTAATTCTCCGGTAAGACTCTCCACTGTCCAGGATCCCCCGGCAGGATCGACCACTTCAGTCAGATGCGCTTCATCCCGCAGCACCAGTTGGATGTTCCGGGCAATCCGGCGGGAGAAGGTGTCAGGCAGTCCAAAGGGTGCATCAAATGGATCCACCCGCATGCCATTCACACCTCCGAGGGCTGCACTGAAGGCCTGTGAGGTGGCGCGGAGAAGATTCACATAGGGGTCCAGTTTGGTCTGATGCCAGATGGAGGTGGACGCAAACTGCACCAGTTTGCATGCATCCCCCTGCCCGCCGCAGCTTTTCACAAGGTGTGCCCAGAGGGAACGGGCAGCCCGGAACTTGGCAATTTCCATGAAGAAGTCGGCTCCAATCGAAAACCGGACCACGGCCTTTGAGGCGGCGATTCCAACCGGCACCTCCCGTTCCGCCAGTGCACGGAATGATTCCGCCGCGGATGCCAGCATCAGCGCCAGTTCCTGTACCGCACTTCCACCGGCATTCACACACCAACTCACATCCACACCCACAGAACGCATGCCGGGAAACGCCCTGTTCATACCGCTTACATGCGCCGCGAGTTGACCCCAGGCCTCTTCCATGGCCATGGGCAGCTCGCCTTCAGTTGCCAGCAGGGAAATCGGATCAAAGGAAACACTTCCGGAGTCCGGATTGATTCCGGCCGCTTTCAGGGCACCTGCAACGGCAGGTGCGGCAGCGCCAGCGTCCACATGAAGCGGGACAGCAGATACATCGACATTCTCCAGGGCGGTTTTCAGATCATCCAGCCCAACCAGATGGGTTCCGCAGATACCGCCGGACGTTTCCGCCTCCAGCCCATGCCGGCCTTTTTCATCCAGTTGCAACAACACGGAATCCTGCCCACGTCCCAGGTCTTCGAGAACCGCTTCATTAAAGGCTTCCGGCGTTGGATAAGGGAGTCCCTGACATACCTCCCATGCCTCCGCATGATACCCTGATGCCTTGGTTCCGCGAAGAAAGGGAAATTCGCCTGGAGTCGTATCCGCCCACTCATTTCCTTCCACCGTTGTCCGGTCGTATACCGGCTGCAGGGAAATGCCTTCCAGGGTTTTGGTGACCATTTTCTTCTCAAAAGGAACCCCTTTGAGAATTTTTTCTGTCAAGGCCATCCATTCCGTCTGATCAGGAGCACCAAACAGTGCCTGCAGGTCAAGTGTGGGGGAAAGAGAGGGACTGCTCATAAAAGGACTCCTTGTTCAGGCGTGTTTCATGCTGCCGGTTTCCAGAAACCGCTGATGGAATTCAAAAGCTCGCGACAGGCTGTGAGGCGTGTGGTGGGAAGAACCGTTTTTCAACCCGAACTCCAGATACTCGGTGAGAAGTTCGCGGTAATCGGGGTGTGCACAGTGCTCAATGATTTTTCGGGCACGCGGAACCGGGGATAATCCACGGAGGTCCGCCAGTCCCTGTTCCGTCACCAGAACCTGAACCGAATGTTCATTATGATCCACATGACTCACCATGGGCACCACAGCAGAGATGTCCCCGTTTTTCGCAATGGAGGGGCTCATAAAGATGGAGATGTAGGCATTGCGGCAGAAATCCCCGCTGCCGCCAATTCCGTTCATCATTTTACTGCCCATGACATGGGTGGAATTGACATGTCCGAAGATGTCCATTTCCAGTGCCGTATTCATGGAGATAACCCCCAGACGGCGGATCACCTCCGGATTGTTGGACATTTCCTGCTGCCGGATGATGATCTTGTGTTTCAGCTCATCAATGTTGTCCCGGAATTTCACCTGCCCTTCCGCGGAGAGCGTCAGAGAGCAGGTGGAGGCCACTTCCAGGCGATCCGCTTCGATCAGTTCAAACACTCCGTCCTGCATCACTTCCGTGTACAGAGAGATCGGTTCGATCTGAGGATGCGTGGCAAATCCGGACAGAACCGCGTTGGCCACGTTTCCGACCCCGGACTGGTAGGGAAGATGTTCCGGCAGCCGACCCATCTTCTGTTCATGCAGCAGAAACTCGATCACATGCGCCGCGATGGCCTCACTGTCTGCATCCGGTGCCCGGAAGCCGGGGGTGTTGTCGGGGATGTCCGTGGTGACGATCCCGGCAATTTTCTTCGGATCCACTTTGATGTAAGGAGTTCCGATACGGTCTCCAGCATGATAAATTGGGAGCGGTGGACGGTTGGGGGGAGACTTGGGAACATAGACATCATGGAATCCCATCAACCCGCGGGGTGCTCCGGTATTCAGTTCCACGAAAATCCGGTCTGCGTCCCTGAGGAAGGTTGCACTCATCCCTCCTGACGTGGTGAGATAAATTTTTCCATCATTGGTGACCTCACAGGCCTCAACGATCGCAGTGTTCGTTTTGGGGATAAACCCGTACCGGAGATACTGGGCGACGTGCGAAAGGTGAAAATCGACGAATTCGATCTCACCGGAGTTGATGCCATTACGCAGATCTTTGTTCGACTGATACGGCATCCGGAAGTTCAGGGCTTTGGCCCGGGCCAACTCGCCGTCTAATTCATCTCCAACACTGGCTCCGGTGTAGAGACTGAGTTTGAAGTCCTCCCCAATCTCATGAAGGCGTTTGGCCCGTTCCGCCAATGCCACGGGAATCGCTTTGGGATACCCGGCCGGGGTGAATCCACTGGTGCTGATGACTTCGCCATTCTGAATGAGGGCTGCCGCCTCCTCGGCGGTCATGCGCTTCTGGGTGACAATCTGCGAGGGGCTCATCAATCCGGGTTCCTTACGGGTTCATCTGTTTACCGCCCCGGCTCATCCAGAGCGTTCTTACTGATGAATACCCCTACTACCCTAGATTGAATCCTTTTGCCAATACAATTCGTACCTTATTTATACGATTTATACGAATGAAAGAATGACTCTTGTTATTTACTTAATTATCAGCCACTTACATCCGTGACACTTACGGTTTTCCCATCGCTCCACAGCTTTTCAAGCGCGTAAAATTCCCGGAGCTCACTCGACATGAGGTGGACAATGACCTCATGGAAATCCCGAACCATCCAGCCGCTGCCGGTTCCACCGGTCTTGCGAACATCTTTCATCCCCTCTGCCTTCCGGGTACGGTCAAGCGTTTCCGCCATCGCACGCAGGTGCGGGGTGCTGTTCCCGGTCGCGATGACAAAATAGTCGGTTACGGTCGAAACATCGCGCACATCCAGGATCTTCAGATCCTCCGCCAGTTGTTCCTGGAGGCAGCGCACAGTCATGGAAAGCGATTCAGGGAAAGAGGTCATCATACGGTCCCCTTACTTCTCTTTCAGAAACCGGTCAAGACATGCGATACGGCGTTTGGTATTCACCGTGTACGACACACCGCCTTCCAGTCGCATGACGGTCTTCCTTCTTTTGGCAGAGGAGAAACACCCGATGAACGGACAGGTCTATATGTAAACTTCATATATCTTTTTGGTTTACAATACTGACATCCTTAGACTAAAGGCTCGCAAAATTCCAAAACCCGATCCCACCCAGACCCTATGAACATACGCTCCCTCCTCCTTCCGATTATTGCCGTCTCCTCTGTCGTCTGGTCTCAAGAGGATGATCCTCATCAGGCCACGGATCTTGAGGTCACCGCGAAGCCCCTGGCTTCCGTTCAGCGTGTGGGTCAGGACATCAGTGTTGCCTCCAGTCTGCAGTTCATTCCCGGCGTCACGGTGCTCACCCAAGGTCAACCCGTCGGTCAGACCGACATCAGCATTCGAGGATCCGGATTTTCCGGAGCCGGTTTAAGCATTGCCGGACTTTCCCTGAGAAATCCTCAAACCGAACATTTCCATGCCGAACTTCCGATTCCGGGATGGTGGCTGGGGCAACCCGAAGTACTCACCGGTGTCTCCCAGGCAGTACAGAGTGAAGGTCACCTTACCGGAACCGTTTCCTTCATGCCCCTGCCGCTTCTGCCCGCCTCACGCGTCACCTCAGGACTCGACAATAAGAGTGGATATTGGGTCAATGCCGACAGCCAACTGATGGTGACCGATCAGGTGGGAGTCGGTGTTTTTGCCGGTCACACGGAAATCCCCTCTGTTGACTTTGATGATAATGATATTCAGGCCAGCCGGGTCGGAGCCAGAGCCCAATACCTGACGGAGGAGGGCCAGGCGGATCTACTGTTCGGGCATCAGGATAAAACATTTGGTGCCCGCGGATATTACGGCGTAAACGATGCTTTGAAAGCGGAGGAAACCACTCAGGACACGCTTCTGCTTGGCAGTTGGCAGTCCATATCTCAACCGGGGACCTCCTTCTCCTTTCTGCTTCGGGAGTTTGATGACGATTATCAACTCTGGCTGCCCACCAGCCTCTTCCGAAACCAGCACACCAGCCGGACTGCCGCCACACAGGCCAGCTATACCGTTCCAGTTTCTGAATCGGTTCGGATCCCCACCCGAATTGCTGCGGATCTGGAGGACATCGACAGTACGAATCTTGGCGATTTTGACAGGTCCCGGTTGGCGGTGACCGCGGTTCCAGAAATTCAGATCACGGATCAGATTCTCCTCATGGCAGGTGTCAGGGGTGAACTTCTCGAAAGCGATGAAGACTATCTTCTCCCCCTGGCACGGGTGGAGGTCACTCCGACGGAATCCCTGCTCTGGTTTGCCGAGGTCAGCGAGTCGGTCCGCCGACCCAGTTACACTGAACTGAATTATGAATCTCCGGGAAGCCTGGGAAATGCAGGACTCGGAGTTCAGGAACAGATCGCCTGGGAAACGGGTGTTGCCTGGTATCTGTCTGCACAAACCACTCTGGATGCGGCACTCTTTCATCAGAGCACCCGCGACACCATTGACTGGGTCCGTCCGGATCCCACCGCCACCCGCTGGCAGGCAGAAAACATTGGGGACGTCGATACCCTCGGGATCGAAACCATTCTATCCCACCGCGTCACCACTCAACTGAATGCCAATCTCCGGTACCAGTGGCTGGATAAAGATGCCGATACGCCACCCTACTCCAGCCGGTATTTCCTGGATTATGCCAAGCACTTGGTGACCGCGACTCTTGACTGGTCCTGCACCGAGTGGATGCGGATTGAGCTTTCTCAACTATGGAGGGACCAAGTGGACAATCCCCTTCGGACCGAAGGAGGAAACGAACAGTTTCTCACCGAGATCGCCATTCACATGCGGGCCGAAGCCTTGCCTCACGTTCAGTGGAGTCTCATGGTGCACAATGCACTGGATGATGACTACCGTGTGTTTCCAGGACAGGATACGGTAACAGGTCGCCGGGTTTCCGCCTCGGTGACAATCGACTGGTAATCTCCTACAACTGCAGCATCAACTGAGAGGGATCCTCAAGGGATTCCTTGATGCTGCCCAGGAATTGCACGGCATCACGGCCATCGATCAAGCGATGGTCGTAAGTCAGCGCCAGATACATCACAGGGCGAACCACGACCTCGCCGTTTTCAACCCAGGGGCGTTCCTGAATGGAATGCATTCCCAGAATCGCACTCTGGGGGGCATTAATAATCGGGGTGGAAAGCATCGAGCCAAACACACCGCCATTGGTGATGGTAAAGGTCCCCCCGATCAAATCCTCATAGGCCAGTTTGGCCTCTTTTGCCTTCCCGGCCAGCTCACGGATTTCCCGTTCCACATCCGCAAAGCTCATATTCTCCGCGTTTCTCAATACCGGTACCACGAGTCCGCGTGGCGAATCCACCGCGACGCCAACATGATAGGCCTCATGATAAAGAATGTCGCGACCGTCCATCTGTGCATTGACAATGGGAAACTTCTTCAGGGCCTCCACGGAGGCTTTCACAAAGAAGGACATGAATCCGAGTTTAACCCCGTAGTCTTTCTGAAAGCGTTCCTTGTATTTCGCCCGGATATCCATGACCGGTTTCATGTTCACTTCATTGAACGTCGTGAGCAGTGCTGCCGTATGTTGAACCTCTTTCAATCGTGTCGCCACGCGGGAACGAAGCTGAGTCATCTGCACCCGTCTCACATAAGGCGGATCCTCTTTCACCCCGCTGGTGGCAGGAGCCGGCTGCGGAGGTTTCGGAGCGGAAAGATCCAGTACGGGTTCCGCCTGCCCCAGGCCCAGATTTTTCTTCGCCTCAGGCGTCTCATCCAGAAACCGTTGTACATCCTGTCGGGTAATCCGGTCTCCCTTTCCGCTGCCCGTAATCTGGGAAGGATGCAGGTTGTTTTCCACCATCATACGGCGGACGGAGGGACTCAGCCCTTTCAGCTCATCGCTGGACACCTCCGGAGCGGCATCCGCAGCAGCAGAGGAGGCCTCCGACGCCATGGTTTTGCCAGTGGCGGCCGGTGTAGATTCCGGGAGCGGATCGTCAGCCGGTTCCTCATCCTCGGAGGCACCACTTCCCTCCCCTTCATTCAGCAGCGCCACAACGTCTCCACGGCGGATGATGTCCCCTTCTGCCACTTTGGTCATCAGGGTTCCGTCTGCGGGCGCAAACAGCTCGAGGACAATTTTATCCGTCTCGACATCTGCGATTTTATCATCCCGATCGACCGTTGAGCCGGAGTCGGCATGCCAGATCAACAAGGTCGCCTCGTCAACAGACTCAGGCAGTTCAGGTGTCTTAATGGAAATACTCATCGTAATAAGGGGGGATTCAGTTGGTGTAAGTGGGCTGAGGGATAGCGGATTTCGGGGCTCTGTCAACTCAGGGAGGGTTCTTCCAGTCCGAGAGCATCATGGATCAGGAGTATCTCTCGCTGATTATGACGCAGAGGACTCCCTCCGGCGGGAGCAGAACAGGCCACTCGACCTGCAAACAGAAGATCCTGATCCTCCCGGGTGCACTGCTGCAAACGGTGACGAATCTGATACCAGGCCCCCTGGTTCAATGGTTCTTCCTGACACCAGACAAGTTTCGAGGCCTGGGTATACCGATCCAGTTGAGCATTCACCCGGTCGGCATCAAAGGGGTACAATTGCTCCAAACGGAGGATGGCCACATTCCGGAGTTTCTCCTCGGTCCGTTTCTTCAGCAGATCATAGTAGATTTTTCCGCTGCAGAGAACCACACGGTCAATTTTCTCATCTTTCAGCCGACCGTCCTCTTCCGGAATCAGGGTTTGAAATTCCCCTTTCGCCAGATCCTGAAGGGTCGAATAGGATTCCTTCCGTCTCAGCATGCTCTTGGGGCTCATGATGATCAGTGGAATACGAAGCTTCCGCATCATTTGACGTCGGAGAGCATGAAACATCTGAGCGGCGGTGGACGGCACAATCACCTGCATGTTCTCCTGTGCGCACAACTGGAGGAACCGCTCCAGACGTGCAGAGGAGTGCTCTGGCCCCTGTCCCTCCCAGCCATGAGGCAACATCATCACCAAGCCGGAAAACAGGCTCCACTTTTGCTGAGAGGAGGAGATGAACTGATCGATCAGTACCTGAGCTCCATTCGCAAAATCACCATACTGCGCTTCCCAAATAACGAGGGTTGCCGGGTCGGTCATGCTGTATCCGTACTCAAATCCGAGGACCGCCTCCTCCGAAAGGATCGAGTCATACACATTGAACAGGGTATTGTTCCCCGCGGCAAAGTGCTGCAGCGGGACAAAGCGACGGCCTGACTGATAATCATGAACCGCAGCATGGCGGTGGAAGAAGGTTCCCCTCCCACTGTCCTGACCACTGATCCGCACCCGGAACCCGTCATTCAGAAGGGTGGTATAGGCCAATGTCTCCGCACACCCCCAATCGAGAGGATTCTCGCCGCGAATCATGGATAACCGATCGTCCAGAAGTTTGCGAACCGCAGGATGAAGAGAGAAATCAATGGGCAGTTCGCAGGCCTTCACACCGAGACGTTTCAGGGTCCTCACCGGAACACCAGAGGCGGTGTCCTCATTCCAGTGGCCGTCCAGGTAGGGCTGCCAGGCGGTGTAATATTTCGTATGAAGGCTTTTCGGAACAACATTCGGAGCGACCTGAGACCCTTCGTCCAATGCATCCCGGTAGTCCCGCACCATCCGTTTGAAGTCCTTTTTGTTGACCACCTGTTCAGCCTGAAGCTGTTCCGCATACTTGGCGGGTGTGCCCGGATGCTGCCGGATTCTGCGGTACATATTCGGCTGCGTCACGGAAGGTTCGTCGCCTTCATTGTGACCATGACGGCGAAAACAGACCAGGTCGATATACACATCCTTGTGGAACCGCATCCGGAAGTCGATTGCAGTCCGAACGGCCCAGATCACAGCCTCGGGATCGTCTCCGTTCACATGGAAAATCGGGCACTCTGTCACTTTGCCCACATCGGTGCAGTACAGAGAAGACCGGGCATCCCGTGGGTGACTGGTGGTGAAGCCCACCTGGTTGTTGATGACAACATGGACGGTCCCGCCAACGGAATAGCCCCGGGTCTGGGACATCTGGGATGCTTCGTACACAACGCCCTGCCCGGCAATTGCGGCATCACCGTGCACCATCAACGGCAGCACTTTGATGTGCCGGGAGTCCCCGGCCCGGTCCATGCGTGCGCGAGAACTGCCCGTGATCACCGGGTTGATAATCGCCAGGTGGGAAGGATTAAAGGCAAGGGCGAGGTGGACCTGCCCCCCCTCCGTCTGTACATCAGAGCTGAAGCCCTGGTGATACTTCACATCGCCGGTCATTTTGTCATCCATGCCCGCGACATGCTCTCCGAATTCATCGAAGAGAATACTGGGTGCCTTGCCCATCACATTGGTGAGCAGATTCAGGCGGCCGCGGTGGGCCATGCCAATCACGACCTCCTGGACCCCCTGTGCCCCTGCCCGCTGAATGACTTCATGAACCAGCGGGATAAAGGATTCGCCGCCTTCAAGGGAAAACCGTTTTTTACCGGAGAACTTCACATGGAGGTATTTCTCCATCCCTTCCGCCGACACCAAGGCTCCCAACAGGCCTTTTTTCTCTTCAGGTGTCAATTCCTCGTGAGCATGACTGCCTTCAATCCGGTTCATCAGCCAGCTTTTCTGTTCGGCATCAGAGATAAACATGTATTCCACACCGACAGAACCAGTGTAGGTCTCACGCAGGACCGCCACAATGTCGCGAAGCTTCCGAAAATCGTCTCCCACCAGATTCCCGGCGTTGAAGACCAGGTCCATATCCGCTTCGGTTAAACCAAAGGTGATGGGGTCCAGATCCCGGACCTCAGGAGCATCCCGAAGCTCGATGGGATCGGTGTGAGCGTGAACATGTCCCAAAATCCGATAGGCCTGAATCAGACGAAGGACCGCCGCCTGTTTCGCCATCCAGGACCCGTCGGAAGAGGGAGGGGTCCCGGTTTCGGATCCGCTGGATGCAGGCGGGATGCTGTTCGGTTGTCGAGCCCGGCGGATCAGCTCTTCTTCAAAGGTTCTGGGATTGGCCACCGGAGCCGGAGAGACCGGGTCCTGCTGGGCCTCAAAGACTTCCCGCCAGTCAAGGGAAACCGAGCCAGGATCCTGAAGAAACTGCTCGTAGAGGCTTTCGACATATTCAAGCCCGGCGGCGTCCATGGACTGCAGGTTCAGCATGTCACTCATATCAGGAGTCCTTTGGTGGAAATCATTGGGTTTCCTTACGGGATGATCCCCGGATTGCCAACCCGATTTTGAGGGACGAATAATGTTTTTCCCCTCAAACAAGTCGAAATACCTATGAAAAATCCCCAAGACCGTTATGGGATGGTGCTTGCCCGGAAGGAATACGTTTCCTAAGCGGCTACCAGTCCCTCTGAGATCTATGAACACCATTCTTGTAACCGGCGGCGCCGGATTTATCGGCAGCAATCTTGTCCATCTTCTTGTGAAGGAGAAACAGCTTCGGGTGGTGAATGTGGACAAACTGACCTACGCAGGGAACCGGGCCTCTGTTCAGGACCTGTCGGAGAGGCATACACTGGTCCAGGCGGATGTTGAGGATTCGGCCGCGATGAGACGGGTGTTCACGGAGTTTCAGCCGGATGCCGTCATGCATCTAGCCGCAGAAAGTCATGTCGACCGCTCAATTGACGGTCCCGGGGACTTTATCCGGACCAACCTGCTTGGCACCTTTGAACTACTGCAGGCCGCTCTGGAATACTACCGTGGACTCCCCGAAGACAGAAAGGCAGGGTTCCGGTTTCTTCATATCTCCACAGATGAGGTATACGGCTCGCTTGCGCCTGAAGGTCCAGGCTTCTCGGAATCCACTCCTTATGACCCCCATTCCCCCTACTCCGCCAGCAAAGCCGGGTCCGATCATCTTGCACGCGCCTGGTGCGACACCTACGGTCTTCCCGTTCTGGTGACGAATTGTTCCAATAATTACGGGCCTTTTCAGTTCCCGGAAAAACTGATCCCGGTGGTCATCCTGAAATGCCTGCGAAATGAAGACATCCCCGTTTATGGAACCGGAGACAATGTCCGCGACTGGCTCTATGTTCGTGATCATGTGGAAGCGCTTTACACCGTGCTCACGAAGGGAATTCCCGGTCAGACCTACAACATCGGAGGGGACAACGAGCGGACCAATTTGGACTTGGTTCAGACATTGTGCGGAATTTTAGATGACCTCCATCCCGGGTCAGTGCCCTATGCAGACAAGATCACATTTGTAAAAGACCGCCCCGGACATGACAAACGGTATGCCATCGATGCCACAAAAATCCGGAATGAACTCGGCTGGGAACCCCAGGAGGATGTTGAAACCGGATTCCGGAAGACGGTTCTGTGGTATCTGGAAAACCGCGATTGGTGGGAACGCATCCTCTCCGGGGATTACCAACTCGATCGGTTGGGTTTGCAAGACAGCTAGAGGGCATCTTTTCACCCAACCCAGCGTCTCCCTCTTCGTCTGATATTCCCAACAGACGTTTCCGGCCCAGGGATCCCGATCTGCAGCCTGAAGGCTTGAGTCTGACGGGGTGCCACACCCGCCTACCGGGAAGGCCGCAGGTCCTGCACCATGAGCTGAAGTCTTTCTTCCCCCCGGAACACGTTCCGGCGAAGCTGGAAGGCAATATCAATGTCCCCGTCCGGGGGTTCACGGTCCCCATAGCCGAACACAATCGCATCCTGCACACCATGAGGAGTATGGAACACCAACCGAAGATGACGCCCTTCTTTGCCTACTTTCTGCATTTTGTGGGGACGGATACGGCGAAGAGCCCAGACCGGGACCGGATTTTGATGGCCAAAGGGCATCAACCGTTCCTGTGCCCGGAGGAACTCCTTTGTCAGATCTTCAATCTGTACCCACCCGTCAATCACCTGGGTCGGACGTAGTTCCGCATCCGCCAACACCTGTTTCGCCCTTTCATTGATGGCCGTTCGAAACGCAGTGAGATCCTGTTCCCGCACGTCCAAACCCGCGGCCATGCGATGACCTCCATGTTTCAACAGAAGATCCCCGACCGCACCTAACTCGGCGATCAGGTCAAACCCTTCAATGCTCCGGCAGCTCCCTCTGCCAATCCCGTCCCGTTCATCAATTGAGATTACAATCGCAGGACGGTGATACTTCCGCACCAGACGGGACGCCACGATCCCCACGACTCCGGAGTGCCAGCCCCGTTTCCCCACCACAATGACTCCAGGCGAATTCGGATCAAACGACTCCTGAAGCGTCTCTTCGGCCTCTAACCGGATGCCTTCTTCGATCGCCTGACGTTTCTGATTGGCCTCATCAAGCCGCCGGGCCAGATCCTGAGCTTCCCGGGTGGAGTCGGTGAGGAGCAGGCGTAAGGCCCGATCCGGTGACCCCATCCTGCCAGCCGCATTAATGCGGGGGCCAAGTACAAATCCAACATGATAACTGGTAATTTCCTGATCAATCCGGGTCGCATGAATCAAGGCCTGGATTCCCGGCTCCCGTTTCCGGGAATTCAGAATCTCCATGCCGTACCGGACCAAAAAGCGGTTTTCTCCCACCAACGGCACCATGTCTGCAACCGTTCCCAGTGCAACAAGGTACATCCAGGGGCGCATGTTCGCGGTCCGGCTTTGTGGATATTCATGCTCCCGACCGTAGCGAATCAACGCATGTGAAAGTTTAAAGGCCACCCCCACCCCGGCGAGAATTTTCAGCGATTCCTTGTTTCCGACTTTTGGGTTCACCACGGCATGTGCATTGGCCACCTGTCCACTGCCGGATTCATGGTGGTCTGTCACGATCACCTCCACCCCCAACCGCCTGGCTTCCTCCACCGCTTCCACACTGCCGGTACCGCAATCCACCGTGACGATCAGTTTGGGATGGTCGCGTTCCACACACCGCCGGACCGTATCCACACTCAAGCCATACCCGTCCTCAATCCGATGGGGAATGAACCACGTGACTTCCCCTCCAAGCTTTCGGAGAATCCGGGTGAGAAAAGCCGTACTGGTGACCCCATCCACATCGTAGTCCCCAAACACAAGAATGCGTTCATTTGCCAGCAGAGATTCCCAGATCCGGGAAACGGCTTTTCCCATATCCGGAAGCTCAAATGGATCTGTAAGCTGATGCTTTTCCGGGGCAAGAAACTCTTTCAGCTGTTCAGGATCAGATCCAATTCGTCTGACCAGGACCTTGGCAAGCGGGAGAGGAAGGCCCAAGGAGTCGGCAACCGCACCGACATGTCCGTCGACCGGCTCCTGTTCAACCCACACACGGGACTGGGCTGCCATTACGTGTCCTTTCCGACAGTCGGAAGGAAGGAATTCCCGCCTTCCGTCCGTCGGAACCGCTTATGCGGCTTTCTCCTCTTTGTGCCACAGCAGCATAACCGGGGTGGCGACAAAGGTGGAGGAGTAGGTTCCCACCAACACTCCGATAAACAGCGCCAGTGCGAAGTCAAAGATCGCACCGCCACCGAACATCAGCAGCATAATGATGGTGAACAGTGTGGTGACAGAGGTCAACAGCGTACGACTGAGGGTCTGGTTGATACTGAGGTTGGCAATCTCACGGTAGGGTTTGCCTTTCAGAAGTTTCAGGTCCTCGCGGATTCGGTCGAACACGACGATGGTATCGTTCGCGGAATACCCGACGATGGTCAGCAGCGCCGCCACAATGGGCAGGCTCAACTGATTGCCCAGCAGGAAATAGATTCCAAGGGTAATGATCACGTCGTGCGCCAGCGCGGCGATGGTCCCGATGGCAAACGCAAACTCAAACCGGATGGTGATGTAGATCACAATTCCGATCAAGGCGAAGATAATCGCCTTCAGGCCCCGTTCCCGCATTTCTCCCCCGACCTGGGGACCAATCTGATCCAGGCCCACACGGTTGAGGGAGTAGGTTTCGCCATACTCCTGCATCAGAGTGTCCTGAACCGTATCCACAAACTCACTGTCGACCCGAACCTGCAGGGTCTGCCCTTCCGAAGAGGCATTTCCGTCGATCAGCACTTTCTGGTACTGAATCACGGACTCCGTCACTCCCGCCTGAGACAGGATCTCGCGGATTTTTTCCTCGCTGGGTCCCGACTCTTCTCCCTCGGGCAGAATCAGGGAATAACGGATTGCCGCCCCACCCGTGAAATCAATTCCCAGGGCTTTATCCCCTTTTACAAAGAAGGTCCCGACGGACAGGAGAAGCAGGACGGCACTGAGTCCAATCGCCATCTTGTCTTTGCCCAGAATATTCAGGTTCAGGTTTGCCGGAAGCAGAGACAGCATTTTGATTTTCTCAATCTTTGAGAGGGAAATCATATCGAAGCCCATGCGCGTAAACACCAAAGCGGTGTACATTGACACGAGGATACCTGCCGTCAGCATCACGGCAAACCCGCGAATCGGACCCGACCCCTGGATAAACAGAATCACCGCCACCAGCATGGTGGTGATGTTTGCGTCAAAAATCGTGCTGAACGCTTTTTCAAATGCGGCCTGGACGGCGGAAACAAACCGTTTGCCTGCCGCCTGCTCTTCCCGCAGTCGTTCAAAGATCAGAACGTTTGCATCCACCGCCATACCAATCGTCAGCACCAGACCGGCAATACCGTACAGGGTCAGAGTGGGAAGCTGGTTCACGTTTCCGGTACCGGAACCTCCCCCGTCACCAAAGATTCCCAGGAATCCAGCCGCAAGGTACATCCCGAGAGGCATGAGAACCGCATCCAGCACCAGGGCCATATTCACCACAAACCCGGCCAGCATGTAGTAGATGAACATGAAGGCCACAACTGCGATCAAACCGTAAATTGCCGCATTCACCCCTTGGGAGATGGAGTCTTTCCCCAGCGTCGGATCCACCAACTGTTCCGACTCAATCCGGATCGGAGCGGGAAGCGCACCGGAATCGAGAGAGGCCGCCAACGTCCGGGCCTCTTCGAAGGAAAAATTCCCGGTGATCGACGCAATCCCTCCGGCGATCGGATCATTCAGATTCGGAGCGCTGAGCAGGTTGTCGTCCATGATGATGGCCAGCTGTCTGCGGAAGCCCTGTGCGGAAAGCGGATGCTGTTTCTCGCCTCCAACAGCGTAATCTGTGGTGATTTTCCTGAACCGTTCCCGGCCCTCCGGACGGAGTTCCAAGGTGATTTCATAACCGAGGTTCCGGGTGTCATATTGCGCAAAGGCCCGCGCGATGGATTCACCCGTCATTTGCGGAATGCGTTCCACATACACCGGACGGTACAATTCCAGAATCTGATTCGGGTCTCTCTGCATATAGAGGACGTGACGATTATCCACCCGGGCAAATTCCCGGATCTGGTCCTGCAAATCCTCCCCAGTCGCCCCCTGAAAGTCGGGATCCTTCTGGAAGTAGTTGACCCCATCCACCGTCACCAGCTTGTAACTGGGAGGCGCAATCCCGGGTCTGAAGAGTTTTTCCTCCACCAGGCTGGGACTGTCCACATGCACAATCCGGAATTCGAGGTAGGCAGGACGCTCAATCAAATCAATGAGCTTATCCCGTTCAGACATCTCAGGAGCCTCATCTCCATCGGTGTCAGCCGTTTGCTCCCCGCCCTCTTCCTCAGCAGAAGTGTCTTCAGCGGAGGGTGTAATCCCTCCCGGAATTTCGAACACAATCTGTCCACTGTCCTCTGTGTAGACCGTCGCCTCCTTGGTACCGGTGCTATCCAGCCGGTTGCGAAGCACCACCAGGGCTTTGTTCTGTGCTTCCCGTCGTTGTTCAGGACTGGGTTCCCCCCCGTCCAGATCTTTCATTTGATCGTAATCGACATCCAGCACAAACCGGTACCCTCCCTGCAGATCGATCCCGAGAGGGAGTTTTTCTTTCAGGGGGTATGCACGCCAAATGGAAAGGGCGCAGAGGCAGATCAACAGCAGCCAACGCCACATCAGGCTTTGATTTTTCATGTTTGCAGATTTCCTTGTTTTGTTTAAATCCTTGGAACTCAGGCCTTACCCTGAAGATCCTCTTCCAGAACGGAATCATCGGTGACCACCGTGGTGATGGCGCCCCTGGCCACCTCCAGACGAACGTTATCGGACACTTTGATCTTGGCGGTTTTCTCGCCGATCTGGGCAATGGTACCAATCAGCCCACCGGCAAACAGGACCCTGTCCCCTTTTTTCAGCTCATTCAGCATGGCACGGCGCTCTTTTTCTTTCCGCTGCTGGGGACGGATCATCATCACATACATGATGGCGAAGAAGAGAATCATCATGACCGGGAAACCGAGTGGGGATTGATTTCCACCGCCTCCAGCCGGTCCCAATGCAATCATGGAAAAGTCAAATAGGTTCACAGGTGTCTCCAAGTGTAAATTGTCCGAAAAAATGGAGCGTAATTCCTGCACAAACACGACCAAAAGGTCAACTACCGACTGCACTTATTCAAAGTGCTGTTCGTAATACCTGTTAAAGGCGTAGTACATCACATTGATCCCTAACCGGTAGGCCTGTTCCGCGATCTCCGGTTTCACCTCATTGGCATTGTTAATCCACGCATCACCAACGTCACCGGGATGGAAAAAGACGACCCAGCGTCCGTTATGGCGAATCCCCTTCGCCCGGGACCCACTGTGCTGCCAGAGAGGCGGAGCCCCATTGGGGAAAACAAACGGTGCTTGAAAAATCGGATCGTCGTTCGGAATGTCCACCAGCGGGTTTCCTGGATACAGCCTGCGCATCAGGTTCTCAACTTGTCGGCCGAATCCGGGTCCTCCATCATCAATAAACAGCATGCCGCCTTCTTCAAGGGTGTACCACTTGAGCGTTTTGATCTCCTGGGAACTGAAGCTTAAGCCGCGTTTTCCGGTTAGATACACAAAGGGTGGTTTCCGTCCTTTGGGGAACCGTTTGAGACGGGACGCCGTTTTCGCCTCGGACTCTCTCGCAACCGGGAAGCCGGTAATCTGATTAAAGCGGTTGAGCAGATTGATGTCGGACCCTTCTTTCATCCCCTGGTCCCAGTCTCCCCCTTTATACTTCAACCGGATAAACCGAACCACTGTTCCTTCCATGCCCTCGGGCCAGCCGCCTTTTTTGCCTCCGCCTTTTCCGAGCTTACCGGATTTCTCCTGCATGATCTCGTAGGTATCCATGCTTTGCTCGTCCAGTTCCTCGAGCACTTTGATGTCATCGATTTTCATGCGCTCGAAGATGTAGGGAGACCAGTTATTCACGATCATCCGCTTCTGTGGCTTTTTCTTCTTCTTCTTGACCTTCACCATTTCGACAACGGGTTCCCCGCTCCCTTTCGGCAGGCCGTAGGGTTTTTCCCATCCACAGGTGGTCATCAGAAACGGCAGAGCCAAAACACTGAAAAACACAAACGAGGCCCAGTAATTGGACGAACGCATCCGAGGGTCGGCCCCGCCGGTTTTCAGGTTTTCCAACACCTGATCCCCCATCAGCGGCTCTTCCTCTTCTTCCTCCTCCTCACTCCCTGAGATCTGATACTCTCCATACACAGAACGGAGTGCTGTCCCCAGCATCAGGAGCACGGGAATCACCATGACCAGCGTCCAGGGGGTCCAACTGTTCATCCAGTGTTCATTCCGGATGTACTTGTCATATCCCTTGTGATCTATGCCGTTCAGAAAAGACGGCACCCGGGTGAAGAAACTGAACACATAAATCCAAAACAGGGTCTGCAGGGCCAGAACCGACTTAAACACATAGATGGTCCTCGCCCGTTTCACCCAGGCATAGGCCGCAGCCCCGGCAGAGAACACGGTGAGGTACCGCATCATTTGCACCAGTCGACCGTGAAGGGATACAAACCCTTCCCGGCCAAGCAACTCCATGTGTTCTTCTGAAAATTCGAAGCGGAGGAAATATCGGGGAAGAGTCACCCATCCCGCCAGGGCTGCGGTGATCGCCATCAGGCTGAATCCGACACAGAACCGTGCGGGAATGGGCAGCCGGCAGAACGTGCGGACACAAAAGCCGATGATGATCGGCAGCCACTTTGCCAGGAAGGCATGCACAATCGCCAACCCATCCATGCTCAGGTCCAGGAGACGTTCGAGTTTTTCGGCAGCAGTCAGCCCTGAAAAGGATGCCAGAAGTGTGCGGACCGCCAAGAGTTTTTTCGGGGGGGAATCCGACAACTCCGAAGGGTCTGACGCATCCACCTTGGTTTTCGCAACAGGCTCAAGCTCGGGTTCAGGTTCTGACTGAGTCACTGGCTCAGGCTCAGGCTCGGGTTCTGGCTCAGGCTCTGGCTCGGGCTCGGGTTCCGGCTCTGGCTCAGGCTCTGGCTCGGGTTCTGGCCCAGGTTCCGGCTCTGGCTCAGGCTCAGGTTCCGGCTCTGGCTCAAGTTCCGGCTCGGGTTCTGGCAAGTGGTCACTTTCTCGGTCATTGTTCTCCGGGATGTCCAACTGTTTCTTCGCCGATTCTGCTGTAAGCTTAGGAGGAACAAAGGTTACATTAAGGTCAA
>DIYN01000028.1 GCA_002429065.1 Verrucomicrobia bacterium UBA6053
GGGGAGAGGGGTTGGGGTGGGGGGAAGGGGTTTGAGAAAGAACGGATTCAGGGGATCGCCCTCGATGCCTTTCTGTTCCTCCTTGAGGATCTGACTGAGAAGGAGTTCCTCCTCAACCGGTTCCGGCCGGTACCGGTCTGACAGGGGAAGACTGTCAGTCTTCCCAGGCGAAAGCCACGTGTAGCTGAACCACAGGACACTGAGGAGAAAGAGAAAGACAACGGTGAAGGAAACGGCGCGAGGATCCCCCTGTTTCAATCCTTCGAGTTGTTTGCGGAGAAACTTCATCAGTACCCCTTCGCCGCGGTTCGTTCATGAGGATCTCTCTTCAGCACATCAATATTCTCCGCATCTTTGAGAAAGAGAAATGAACTGAGGGTGGCGGTCATCCGTACCTCATCCGGCCTGTCCCGGGAGGTCTTGGACATGGCAATGTTCCGAAGCATCATCGCACTTCCCGGTTGCAGCATGGCTTCCCACAACCGGTACAGCCGTTTCATGTCACCCTCAAAGATCACTTCGAGAGGATATTCCTCCATGTAGGGCTCGGCGGCATCCTCCGCGCGGTGGATCACCGGGGGGAGGGGCTCAATGCTTCGGATATCGGCAATGCCGTATTCAATAGAGGTGTCGACGAGTTTCTCCACGGCAAGAAGCTGGAGCATTAACTCTCTCGCCACTTCGTTACTGAAAATTTCATCCGACATCCCCAATTCCACCGGGACATCAATTTTCTGGCCTCTGGCCTTTTTCCGCAGCCGGTCCCGGGTGGCAAAGAGGTAGAATTTGTAGTCAATTTTTGCCACGTCCACCGTCCTCCATTGGCGCTGGTTGGCAAACGCACTCAAACTCTCGGTGATGGCATCCCATTCCTCCACCAGTTCCTGTACCTCCTGATCCACGGCACGTTTTTTCCGCAGCAGGGAACCTTCCCCAAGCAGATAGCCGGAGGATTCCAGTTGCTGGGTTCGGTTGCGAATCTGAGTTCTCAGTTGGTTTCGTTCCTGAAGTTTCGGGCGAAGGATCCCCATGTACATGCCCCCCACCAAAATGAGAATGCCGGTCAGGGACAGGAAAAAGAACTGTCGTTCTGTCAGTCGGGATTCCATGCTCATTTTCCGTCCTCCCGGTTCAGAGGGGTGAGGTTGACCAGCAGGACAAATTTCTTGTTACGCTTCGAACTCCATTGTTCCTCATCTGCAGGGTCAGAGAACACCAGGTCATCGCTGAGAAGATCAGCCCTTTCCACCATGGGATGTTCATTGAGTTTCTCGATCAGTGCTTTTACGGTGCTTAAATTGGTTCTCCGGGTATACCCTTCGATGATGAGGCGGTTCATCTGGGCGTTTCGCAGCGCTTCCGCTTCCTTTCGGGTCATTTCCTGAATCTGCAGCTCACGCCGGGGAGAGCGGATTCTCCGTTCTCCTTCCTCAGACTCCACGGGCTGGTCCATCCGCTGCCGAATGTAGGATTCGCTGTCGCCCAGAAAGGTCAGGAAATCACTCCGGGATTTATTCCGGGCAATGTACAAGGTCAGGTCCCGGATCCGAACGCTGTTATTGACCACCTCCTGAAGCGGCTCCAGCATCTCTTCGATCTGCTGTTTTTTCCCCAGTGCGGATTCGCTTTCTTTCCGGATTCTATCTGAGCGTTGGAGCACTCGGTTATGTTTCTGAAGTGTTTTCTCCTCTCTGCCAAAGGCGACTTGTGTGGCGGCAAAGAGCATGCCGACGGAGGCCACCGCAAAGACCCCGGTCATCATCCAATACTGTTTATTCCGCTGACGGTTCAAGTGGGAACGGACTTCCGGTGTGAGGAGAGAGGAGGGGGCCCGGGCAATCCCCAGTCCGTCTGCCGCCAGTCCGGCCGCAATCATAAAGTCAAGGCTTGGAGTCTGTTCGTGTCCGGGGATCCTGCCCACGGAGGATAAGGGAATGCGGCTTTCTGCCCGAAGCAATCCATACAATGGCTCCCATAATGCCCCGCCTCCGCTCAACAGGATGCGTGAGACTTCGACCCGGGAAGCGGTCGCATCCCGTGATTCGAGAAACAACTGAATGCAGGCCTGCAGCTCCTGATGCCACTGACGGACAAACTGCTCCATGGTCTGCTGCATCCCTTCCGGCAGGTCTTCGATCCGGTCTGCTCCAACCCGAATCCGTTCGGCCTGCTGCAGGGCGATCCGCTGACGGCTGGCCAGTGCCTGTGTCAACTGGAGGCTGCCCATCGCAAAGGATCTGGCAAAAAGCACTCCCCGTCCGTCTCCGATGACAACTTCGGTATGGGTGGCACCTAGATCTGCAAACAGTGTGGGTTGATGAACCGGTTCGCCCAGGGCGACCACACCATTGTACAGGGCGATCGGGGCAGGGCAGGCATTGATGAAGTCCACACCGGTGCCCACAACCGGTTTCAACGCCAGTCTCAGTAAATCCGGACGGGCCAGAGCCAGAAGATGACGCCGTTCCGAAGGCTCGGGTGTTGCGGGAGTGATGGATACCTCCATCACCGAATCTGTCATTTCTCCAAATCGGAGAGCCTCCATGGCGGCGACCTGATCCGGCTCCCGGGGATCCTCCGGTTCAAGCGCAAGATTCTGGTACAGGAGTCTGCTGCCTCCCACTTGAGCCACCACCGGTGTCGAACCCAGCCCGGATTCCTCCCACCATTTGTGCACCACACTCGCGGGATCTGCCCCATCCAGCGGTAGGCTCAGCCGTTCGATTCTCTGCACCCGCAGGGAGCGGCCGTTGGCAGACGCCACGACAATTTTGACGGACTGGTGACCGAAATCGAGGCCTACCGATGTGCGGGAACGACGTCGCATAGCTCAGTTCGGGATGGATTCGTCCTGAGGACCATTCTCTTCAATGACTCGCCCCCTGGTCTCCGCCTCATCTGGAGTGTTCCATTGCAGGGGGACCAAGTCCTCCCCACGTTTGGAAATCAGAGTGGCGGTCACAAAGATCAGCAGGTTCTCCTGCTCCATTGAAACAGAGGATCTTTGGAAAAGTTTTCCTATGAGGGGAAGCGAACTGATGATGGGGACGCCGCGGATATCCTCCTGCTCGCGCTGGCGCATCAGTCCTCCCATGACGACCGTTTCGCCGCTCTGAACCACTACTTCCGTTTCGATCAGACTTCTGGAGACCTCCGGAAACTCGATGCCGCCGAAAGGGAGGCGGGAGGCCAGGTCAAGGTCGGTGTCATCGTCAATGTTGTCGGTTTCATTGGTGTCGATCACCTGCTGGGTAAATTCCCGGAACCGAATCAGCTCGGTGATTTCCGGACGCAGACGGAGGTTGATGTCGCGGCGGTTGAGACCGACACTCGGAGTCGTCCGCAGTTCATACCCCGTTTCCAGTGTTTCCACTTCAGGATCCCGGATGAGCAATTCGTCCCGGTCTTCCCCGGTACCGAAGGTTTCCCGTTCAATGTCCACATCAGACACATAGGCGATGTCCCGTCCGATCCGGATGTAAGCGGGGCGGTTGTTCACGGCAATCACTTTCGGCGCACTGAGCGTACGGGCGTCACTGTTGATTTCCAGGGCGTGAAGGACGGCTCGGAACTGAGGATCGGTCAGGATTCCGGTAAAGGTTCCGGTGAACCCCTCTCCGTCGTTCAGAGAATCTCCAAAATCAACTGCGGCCCCTCCATTCAGTTGGGTACGGGCATCCCCGCCTTCGCGGGAGGTCACCACCGGACTTGTAAACAGCCAGTCCACCCCGAGTTCGCGGAGGTCACTCACGTCGGTACTGATGAAGCGGGCTTCGATGAGGACCTGAGGCTGAGTGATGTCCATGGCCTCCACCAGTCGGTCGACCATGGAGAGGTTTGCTTCACTGTTTTTCACCAGCAGGATCTGCGAATTGCTATCGAACAGCAGATCTCCTCCCTCAGGGACCGGAACAAACCGTTCGATCGCATCAATGAGAACCAGTGAGCTGTCATCCACACCGTCTTCGGTCAGGTACTGAGTGGGAACTCCGTGTCGCAGTCGGTAAATCCGGGTGAACAGGGGCGTGGTGGAACGGGTTTCCTCCGCGGCCGTCACCCAGATGACGCCAGTGCCGAGGTGGAATGCGATGTTCATGTTCCGTGACAGATAGTCAAACAGTTCTCCCAGCGTCAGATTCTCTGCATGGATGGTGACAGGAGGGGTTTCCAGGGTGGGATCCGCAATGATGTTGAGTTGCTGCTCTTCACCGAGATAGGTGACAATATCGGCAAGGCTCACCGCATCAAAATGCAGGGAGAGTTCCATCTCAAGCGTCTTGGCCATGGGACCTTTTGCCCGCACGTGTGTGCTGTCGTTCCCCTGGATATACCTCCGGACGCCAAAGGTGTCTGGCAGCAGTGCGGCTTCATTTGATTCCTGCATGGCCCGGGTGATCGAATCCTCCCGACGGACCTCCAGGCTGGCGGCCCGCCGATCACTGATGGCCGTCATAATTTCGGACTGAAGCTGAGCCAGGCCCGGTGCGTGGGGATGATAGTGCTGAATCTCTACACAGGCAATCAGTGCATCCGTAAGTCGGCCCTGTTGAAAGAGCTCATTGGCTCGTGCCAGTGAATCGGCATAAACGACCTCTTTGGATCCGCTTTGTCCGGTTTGGCAGCCCGAAAGCATCAGCAGAATGGCTGACAGGCCGATAGAGAGAAAGGTTTTCATAGGCATAGCGGGTTTATTGATCAAGAGGGTACTCCCAGCGTGGGCCGGACATAAACACACGTCCTGTCATCGCGGCATTCAGAACCCGTATCGCAGGTTCCCGGTCTTTGGTGTCAACATTGCGCACAGTAATCTGGCGGTCCTGATAGTGATGAAAACAGCGGATGATCGGGAACTCATTCGGATCATACGGCCCTTGGGAGTGGGTATCGCCATAGGCAAGTTGATCGACTTTCACCTCCGCCCAGGTGATCCGGCCATCCCCATTATTATCGATCTGTGGGATGGTTGCAAAACCACCGTCAGGAGCTTTGACGTAATTGTTCCACCAGGAATTTGACGCATCGGAAAACTCGTACATGTAGGAGTTCCGTTCAATGTCCGGATTGCGGCGGGCATGATCACCATTTGCGTCATTGGAGGCATTGTCATCCGTTTCCGGAAACTGATCATTGTCACCGGTGATGTCGGCATATTGTGTGGAGTCCGGTTTACTGCCATCTTCACCGTTACTGGTATCAGCAGGACAGACGAACAGATTCGGATCACCAATGTCGTCGGGAAACATGCTCGACAACCAGGGATAAATCCGGTCATCCGTCCGGCTCCGGAAGGAACCGTCTATCTCGTTGTATCGGATCGTCCAGATCTTGGCGATACTCCCTAATTGGGATTCGCATTTGGTTTGTTTGGCCCGGGCAAGGGCACGGGTCACCGCAGGAAAGAGGAGGGAGATCAGCAGAATCATCACTGCCATCACCACAATCACCTCGATCAGGGTGAATCCAGTCCGAGTGGTTTTGTTGTATTTCATCTCTAGTGTGATAGAAAAACCATACAGACTTCCCTAGGTGCGACGAGCAAAAAATGTGACCGCTTTTGCGAACAAACCCAACGGCACAAGGGGAACGCGCACCTACAGAGTGAACAAACGGGGTCCATTCTTCCTTAGCGTTCACCGGAAAAGCTTTCGTATGACTTTTTCCTGTTTTCTGCTGTGCAGATCCACTGCGGGCTGAAATAGCATGCAGCATGAGTTTTCTCGCTGATACCCATGTGCACCTGTACCCGGAGTTCAATCTTGCCCGTTTTTTTGATCAGGCGTTCTCCAACCTCCGGGCTCTCGATCAGGAGGCCCAACGAATCCTTTGCCTCACTGAAACCGCCAACTGTCATGCGTTTCAGGATCTGAAGCAAGGCAACCTTCCGTTGCCGCCATCGTATTCGGTAGAGCCTACGACCGAGAAAAATGTGGTGAAAGTAACGCAAGGAGAGGAGACTCTGTTTTTGCTCGCAGGCCGCCAGATTGTCTGCCGGGAACGCTTGGAAATTCTCGCTCTTGGCTGTCTCAATGCGCCTGAGGATCATCTGCCGATTCGGGAGGTCATTCCCGACGTGGAGGAACAGGGCGGAATCCCGGTGCTGGCCTGGGCTCCTGGAAAATGGATGTTCAAACGGAAAGCGATTGTGGAAGCGGTTGCCACGGAATTCAAAGACCGGGTGTGGCTGGGTGACAGCCGTCTGAGATGTCAGGGCTGGCCGGCACCCGCCCTGATGAAGCGGGCCTCTCGCCCTGTATTTGCGGGGTCGGATCCGCTTCCGGTTCCCGGAGAAGAGGCGGAATGTGGCACCTATGGAGTGAAAGGATCTGCGGTTCTCCCTGAGGGGGCGGTCTGGGAGACTCTTCGGAATGCCTTCTCGGATTCGGACCTCCAGCTTACTGGCGAACGGAACCATGTCGTTGGAATGTTCAGGCGGCTGTGGACGCATTCCCGGTCAAAAGCCTCCTGAAAGAGACAGGATCCATGGTCCCGAAACGCATTCTCTTCATTTCCCCGCAACCGTTTTTTCAGTGGCGTGGTTCCCCCATACGGGTGAAATACAATCTCCAGGCGCTCTGTGATCTGGGCTACAAGGTGGATCTCGTGACACTTCCGTTTGGGGAGGAGGTTGAGATGGAGGGATTGACGGTCCATCGCATGTCTCCGATTCCGGGTGTAACCCATATGCCCATTGGTCCCTCGTTTCCGAAACTCCTCTTCAACTTCAAAATCCAGGCAAACGTCCGTTCCCTGTTGAGGCATCAGGACTATGCATTGGTTCATGCGGTGGAGGAATCTGCATTCTTCAACAGTGGTTCCGCGAAACGGGCCGGGATCCCGTTCATTTATGAAAAACACAGCGACCCCGCGTCTTACCGGAAAGGCGGTATTCGCAATGTGATCATGGATGTGTACAGCCGGATGGAACGGATCAGCATGAAGAGGGCTGCTGCCGTGATTGCAACCGGAGCAGGGTTGGCCGATGCTGTCCGCCGTCAGGTGCCCGGGACTCCCTGCCGTCATATTTTTGATATCCCGTCGTCGATGGATGCTCCTGATGAGAGAGAAGTCTCAGACCGGTCCTCAGGCCTGCGTCCTGAGGGTCAGGAGATTCTCGCAACCTATGTGGGATCCTTCGCCGTGTATCAGGGGATTGACCTGCTGTTTGAGGCCATTCCGTTGGCATGCCGGAAAGCGGAATGCTTGCGGTTCGTGATCGTGGGTGGGTCGGAGGAGGACATCAACCAGCGGAAAACACAATTGCAGCATGCCGGAGTGGTGGACAAAGTGACATTCCTCGGGAAAATGCCTCCGGAAGAGCTCAGTGCGGTTTTGTGTGCGTCTGATATCCTGCTGTCTCCCAGAATCAGTGGACATAATACGCCTCTGAAAGTCCTCGATTATTTTAAAGCCGGTCGCGCCATCATGGCAACGGATGTTGAATCCAACCGCCTGATCCTGGATGAACAAACCGCCCGGTTCGCGGCACCGGACCCTGAGTCCTATGCAGACGGACTTGCAGGCCTGGCTCAGGATGAGACGTGCCGGGATCTACTGGCAACAGCAGGGCAAAAACGAATCGCAGACACCTACAACTTCGACGTCTACAAACAGGCGATTGGGGACTTGTACGAATCGGTCTTCTCTTCGTCCTGAGGCGACGAAGCAGGCGAAGGAGGGGGCATAGGTTGATTTTCGATTTGGATTTTACCGGCGTAAGACTAGGAGGGGGATATGAAGTTGTCATCCTTTCCTGAAACCGCCGATATTGAAAGTGCCAGTGAGGACTATGCGACCCGGTTTGCCGGACAGGCCGGGGCCTGGATGCTGGACGTTCAGACCCGGGAATTGCGTGCGGCGTTACTCGGTTCCACGCCCGGAGGGTCGGCGCTTGACGTGGGCGGAGGGCACGGGCAAACCGAGCCGGTGCTGAGAGCTGAAGGCTTTCAAACGCTTGTAACCGGCAGTGCAGAGGTTTGCTCGCAGCGCTTAGAGGATGGGGTGTCATTTGAAGTGGCCAATCATTTGGAGCTTCCGCATGAAGACCGTTCTCATTCCGTTGTCATCAGCTTTCGCCTGGTGACCCATTGTGAACGGTGGCAGGAACTGATTGCCGAACTGTGCCGGGTGGCGGATCAGCGGGTCATCGTGGATTATCCGGCCAAACTGAGTGTCAACATGCTCGCAGACCTTTTCTTCGGCATGAAAAAAGGGGTGGAGAAAAATACCCGCACCTATCGCACTTTTTCCCACAAAGACATTGCCGATGAATTTCACAAACACGGTTTTACCGAGTTGAAACGTCACCCACAGTTTTTCTTTCCCATGGTGCTTCACCGGATGATCAGGAACCGCGGGATCAGTGCGTTCCTTGAAGGAGCGGCACGGATTCTGTTTCTGACCCGCTTTCTGGGGAGCCCGGTGGTATTGGAGGCACGTCGTTCCACCTGATTGAGGATGTGACGCGTTTGCTTCCAGAACGTAGCCTGTCTCAGGAAAGCCTTGTGAATTCAGAGATTCAGCTCCATATTGGTTCTATGAAACTCTTCTCACTTCTCTCCGTTGTCCTCTTCACGAGTCTCGTTTCGCCGTTACACGCTCAGGAACTTCAACGCCGCACCCTTGTCGGGACCGTCACCATGATCACCGTGGATGATCTGTCAAAAAACCTCGGGCTCAGTCAAAATGAAACCCGGTATCAGGTGCGGGTCCATCTGGAAGGCGTGGATCATATTGTGCTGGGGTTCGGGGAGCCCCGGAAGGATCTCTCGGAGGTGGATCAGGCCAAACTTTCATTGTTGATGGAGGCCTTGCGACGTCAGTATACGGTGGCACTCCGTTTGGATTCTGTGGTGAAATCTGAGATTGTCCCGACCCATGCCGGAATTGTGGCCGTGAGTATCAGGCGCTAATCCCGCCAGCATCCGGATGGAGAATTCAGACACGTCTTTCCATTGTGTTTTGCCCATGGGAACTTTATAGGCCCGGTATGCGTTGGGTGTTTCTGCTGTGTCTTACCGCTTTGGCTTGGGGAGAAGAGTCGCCGGAGGTCCTGTATGCCCCCGAAGCGGTGTATACAGGCAAACCCATGACGTTCCGGATACAGCCTCATGGTCATGCCGGATCTGTTCACACAAATGGTGTGGAATGGATCCGCTGGTCGTCGGGCACGGAAAAGATAATGGAATCCTCGCTGTACCCCACGGAATCGATGGTGGTTGAGGTCCTGAAAGACGTGGATCCGGTTTGGACATTTTCGGTTATCCGGCCTGGAAGCGAAGGGGAACTGACCGAGAGAGACGGATTTCTGGAACGGGCAAACACCCCGGTCATCTTATTGCCGGATCCAAAACTTCCCCCCAAGTTGGACCGTCGTTGGGAAACCCTGAATGTGCTCCGGGAGAAACTGTTTGCATCGAAACCGCATCTTCCGGATCCATTATGGCTGGCCGCGAATGATTCCTCTCTTCAGGAGAGCATTCCTGCTCCCATCACCATCCAGAAATCCCGGCAGGTCCTGCCTGACAAGGAGGGGTGGTTTCGGGTGAATGGCTTCCTCATGTCTCTGGAACGACAACCCGCATCCTTCGTGGCGGTTGAACTGGATCTGCATGATCTCAAGCGAGGAATGCCACTGCATGTTTGGATGTTGAAATGGCAGTTTGTGCTGCAGCATCTGCAGCAATTAACCGGATATGAGGACGGTCTTCT
The DNA here is from genome assembly GCA_002429065.1 of Verrucomicrobia bacterium UBA6053. GTDB lineage: Bacteria > Verrucomicrobiota > Kiritimatiellia > SS1-B-03-39 > UBA6053 > UBA6053. The sequence continues at coordinate 9,709 of DIYN01000028.1, forward strand.
CTTCGCTCCTGATGTGCCGGCGGATTCGGAATGGCATGACCTGCTGGAAGAGGAACTGGAAAGTCTGGCCCGTGCTAACAATCTCCGGTTTGTCGACCGCTCACGGACAGAGGTGTGGAAAGAGCGGCTGCTGGACGGTCTGTCCCAAACGTACCGGATCGAGAAACGCGACTAATCCGGAGCGCGGGGAGGCGGTTTATGGGTCTGTTCGGCGATACAGGTGCAATTCTGTATGGGCCTGGCCAAAATCCGGGATCTGTCTTTCCGGCAGGTAGACCTGACGGATCCAGTTCTCGATCGTTTCCAGCAATTCGGGATCGGTTGGAAGAATTCCCGGGCTTTGGATCGTGAAGGCGTACCCGCTGAGAGCGGCCAGGGCTGGAGGGGCTTCCTGAAGCAGTGCCTGCAGCCGTTCTGGATTGAGAACATGCAGGCGTTCTGCTTGATCTGTCTCCATCTCCGGAAAAAAGCTGAAGGGACCCATGTTGAGTTCGACCGGGACCTCCAGTCCGGCCTCCACGGCCAAATAGGCATCGCAGGTTAGCACATCCCCGGCTTCAGGATCCAGTTCGCGAAGAGCTTCCGCCGCGTGCCGCAACTGGGTCAGCGGGGCTTCATCCCTGACATTCCACCAGATGCGGTCTCTGCCTGAGGAGAACCAAACCCGCCATTGGGGAGAGGAAAGCGCGAACAGAAGGCAAAAACCGAGCAACAGTCGAGCTGCTCGGTACCGGTCCCGGGGGCCCACCACGATTTCTGACCCTTGAACGGCCAGCACCAGGGCCAGTGCAGGCATCACAGGGACCTGGTAATCCTCATAGGGGAACGGGCTGAAGAGGTGAAGTACGGTGACGGCGCACACCCCGCCCAGCACACCGAGTAGGCCCGGCGTACGGGGGCGGCATCCTCCAAGAATGGGAAGGGCGAGAAGCGCACAGGGCAGATAGGCGAGGCAGAATTGTGAAAGGAACGCGGCTTTATAGAGGAGACCGTTGGAGGAGGTGGTTCTGGCCTGATGATATTCAAACAGTCCAAAGCGCAGGCCTTTTCCTGCTGAGAGAAGAAAGGGGAGGAACAGCAGCAGCCCGAAACCTGCGGAGGCAAGAAGGAGCATCAGCCACGGTGCCTGACCCCGGTGTTTCCGTTCCAAAAAAGGAGGCAGAAGCAGCGCAGGGATAAAGAGGACGAGGGAAAGACGGGTTGCGGCAGCCAGGGCGAGAAACAGAGCGGCAAACACCATGGGAATCCGACTGTGGTGGCGGAGACTCAGCAGGTAACACCCCAGACCGGATGCCAGAAAAAAACCTGCCAGCGAATAGGTTTTCACGGTGGCGAGATACTGGGCATGAAAGGTGTTTACTCCCAGCAGAATGAGAACGAGGCAGACCGCAAACCACGGGGTCTCTCTGCGCCGGATCCGAAACACGGTCCAAGCCGTGACTCCAATGGACATCCAACCCAGAACAAGGGTAAAGATGCGGCCGGCCAGGAGCCCATGCGTCTTTACCAAAGGCTGGATGAGGCTGTAGATGTAAGGAAACACCGGGCCCTGAGTAAAGGCATAGTCCCGATATGGCATCGCCCCTTCTGCGGTACGTCCCGCACTCAGAAGGTACCAGCCTTCATCCTGATTCAGCGGGGCAAACCACACCGCACACAGAGAAAGGATGATGCCGAGTCCACCGGCAATCCAGGCGCAGTGTTTCGGGGCTGGCAGAGGGAGGGGCATTTCAACTCCGCACAATCTCAGTACACTGATCCAGGACTTCCATGTCTCCGGCCCATGCTGGCGGTTCGGTTTTCCAGAGGGTATCGACATCCCGTAAGGTCAGGTGGTGGACATGAGAGGCACGGAGCCCCCCCGTGGGTGCATCCTCCAGCCCTCCATGTTCCAGACTGTGTCGGGGGCGGCAGTCCACCTGGCCACCCGGCCACTTACTTTGTACCTGGAGTTCTACCCGGACCTGTTCGAGCCGGATGTGTTCCAATGGAGCATCCGGAGAGCCACATAAAAAGATGCCGTTCTCCGACTGACAGCGGATATTGAAAAAGCGGATGTCGCGGACGGTTCCTGCGGGATCACCGTCGTGCCGGGGCACTGCGGTCACGTAGATGGGCTCCGCCCGCCCCCAATACCGTTCGTGAAACAGTCGGGTTTGCACCACACAGTTTGAAAAGGAAACATTTTCAATGGTGCCCTGATCCCGAAGTTGGATGGCAAGCCCCCGGTGACTGGCGGAAATCGCGCAGTTATCCACGACCACATTTCGGAAATCGCCCTCGCTCTCGGTTCCCAGTTTAATGGCTGCGGAGGTACTGATGATGGTGCAGCCGGAAATGACGATGTTTTCGCAGGGGCCCAGGTCCGCATATTCCCGTGTGTTCTTGAGGACAATCCCGTCATCCGCCGCCTCGATGTGACAACCCAGGATCCGGACATTCCGGCAATGGTCCGGGTCAATCCCATCACAGTTGGGGACGTCCAGGCGATTCAGAATGCGCAACCCTTGGCAGAGAACATCGTCGCATCCGGTCAAGTGAATCGTCCAGGAGGCAGAGTCATGAAAGGTGAAGTCTTTCAGCGTGACATGCGTACAGTTGAAGAGACCGATACCACGTGGCCGCCAGTCTTTGGGGGCCCGGATGTAGGGCTCATGCCACCAGCCGTCCATGTAGTCCAGTGCAGACCCATCCAGTGAACCCGGCCCTGAAATGGTGACGTGTTCCGCATCCTGGGCGGTGAGCAGAAACCCGCCTTGATTTCCTCCGTAGAGTCCGGCAATTTCAACCTGCTCAAACTCTGCGGGATTCGGAGAGGCCTTCAGCCTTGCTCCCGCCTCCAAATACAGATCCACATGGCTTTTCAACTGGAGGGTCCCGATGAGGTGAGTCCCGGGGGGGATTCGAACCTGTCCGCCTCCAGACGCATGCGCGTGGTCAATCTCTGACTGAAGTGAGGAAGTCGTGATATCGGTCATGGTGAGTATGCCTAGTCCAGAATCCCGGGTGGGGTCAATGCTGGATGAGGGCAAACCGGGACGGCAGGAGAGGCGGCTTCAGGCCTTCAAGGAGTTGCTTGCGGGATAATTTTTTGTATGGAGGGCGGTATGAACCGGTATTTGCTGATTCGTTTTGTGTTGCCGCTTTTGGTTCTGGTCGGAATTGTGGCTGGAATGGGGCATTGGGCGGGTATTGAAGTCTCTCTGGATAGTTCGGCGAAAACCCTGTTGGCATCCGATCCCCGTAACCGGGAGACCTACGACAAGATGACCTCGCTTCTGCCGGAAACCACCTTTGTCCTGGTGGTGCTGGAAATGGAGAATCTTTTCAGCAATGAGGGGGCTGCCGTGGTTCGGGATGTCTCCAATGCCATCATGCAGGTGGAGGGTGCCTACGAAGTCAAGAGCCTTACCCACAGTGGACGCCCGGTCCGCAAAGGCTTCCAATTGGACATTGAACCCTTTTTTCCTTTCTCCGCAAGTGATGCGGAATGGAACATCCTGCGCCAGTTCACCACCTCTTTCCCGTTGTCGCGCAATGTCATGGTGTCCGAAGACGGACGCTATGCGGTTCTGGTCGGGCTCTTTGAACGGGATCTGCCGGATCATCATGCCCGGGAGGCGTTTCGTCAGGAATTCCTGGCGGCCCTGAATCATATGTATGCTCGGGTGGAACACCTCCATCTGCTGTCCTTCCCGTTTTTGGAGGCGGAGGGCACCCTGGCGGTGCAACACGATCTTACCCGGTATGCAATCTGGGGGTCGATTCTGGTCGTGGCCATCCTCTTCATTACCTTCCGCTCTTTTCCCGCGGTGTTATTCGTGGTGTTGCTGGAAGGTCTGGGGGCTGCCGGCTTACTTGCCATTTTCCATTTCATGGGCGTATCTGTCGACGTGTACACCGGGATTCTGTTTCCACTCATCGGCGGTTTACAGCTCACCTTTATCATCCATTATTTGGCCGTGTTTCAAACCGCCTGTGACATGCATCCCCCCTCCATGGCGGCACGGGTTGCCTTCCGGCATGTCTTCCCTCCAAGTTTGGTGGCTGCCTTCACAACCCAGGCGGGACTGGCCATGCTTGCGGTTTCCGGCCTGCCCACCGTTCAGGGGTTCGGGCGGTTGGGACTGATCGCCGTACTGGTTGTGTTTGTGTTGACGTTCCTGCTCCCTGCATTGTACGGGGCCTCGTTTCGTGGGATTCAGGGAGAGGTGCCCGTTGAACCGTTCAGTGGAGGCGGTGACCTGCCACATCCGCTGGTCGTCCTGATCCCCTCGGTGCTTCTTACCGGAGGACTTCTTTTGGGAATCCCGCAGATGAGGACGGATATCCGTGCAAAGGAGTTTATACGGCCGGACCATCCGATTCGGGAGACCATCGAGTTACTGGATCATGACCTCGGGGGGGTGAATATTTTTCAGTTGGAGGTGCATACGGGGCGTCGTCGGGGACTCCAGACACAGAAGGTATTGCAGTACATGGAGGATCTGAGGACATTTGCGTATACCCTGGAGGGGGTGAGTGATGCCTATGCTTATTCGCAGCTCTATGTGGCAATCAATCAGATATGGGAAGGGGAGGTGCTCTCCAATGGGGAGTTGCCCAAGGGGCGCTTGAAACTGAATCTGTTCAGCAATCTCCTGAACAATACACCGCTTCTATTTCAGGACTCTTTTGTGGATAAGGACGCAAGCCGCTCACTGGTGATCCTCCGTTCCAAGGATATGCCGGGTTCGGAGTATCTTGGCCTGCTGGAGGCGTTCATGTCTTATGCGGAGTCAACCAAGCCGGAAGGGGTGACGCTGAAGCCGGTTCAGGGGCTCCACACCATACTGGAGGGAGACCGGGCCCTTGTGAAGGATCAATTCCGGACGCTGGGGCTCAGTGCGCTCTGCATTGCGGTCCTGTTGGCCGTGCTCTGGCGTTCGGTCCGCTTTGCGGCCTGTGTGCTCCTGGCCAATCTGCCGGCATTAATGACCCTGTTCGGAGTGATGGGATTTGTCGGGTTTCCGCTGAACTCGATCACGGTGATGGTCGCGGCTGTGATCCTCGGGATTGCCGTGGATGATGGCATTCATCTCGTCAGTGCCTATCGACGTATACGCACGAGCGGTTCTTCCCCCCGGGAAGCGGCCGCCGCAGCAGTCCATCTGAAGTTCCGTCCCATGGCCTGTACCTCCTCAATTTTGGCGGTGTTTCTCGGACTTCTGGCCATGACGTCGTTTCCGCCCGTGGCTCATTTCGGGATCCTCAGTGCGCTGGGATTGGGCGTGGCGTTTCTGGGGGCCATTCTGGTTCTGCCCACCCTTCTGGGAATGGGAAAACAGGCACAGGAGGGATAAACTCCTTGCGATACAGCAGTTGACCAACCTGCCGGATGGGGCAGGGACCCGCGTCAGTCGGGGTGGATACGAACTGGAATAAAAAAACCGGAGCGTTCCGGCTCCGGTTTTTCGAAGGGCAGTAAGATCGTTTACTGGAAATCTTCGCAGATTTCTTCGGCGACTTCTTCCGCTGCATCCATGGCAATCTGCTTCCGGCTTTCAAAGTCCACGTGTTCTTTAGGGTTCTGGCCGTCGGCCCAGATCACACTCACATCGGTCACACCGATGTCTTCGAACGCGGATTCGATCGCCGGGCTGAGACCGTCACGGGGGTCAGCCTCGGAAAAGACCTCATGCGAGCTGACCAGCAACACCAGCTTTTTGATAGAGTGAAGCGGCTGTTTGCCATTGTCCGTCACGGTGTAGAGAAGGCCGGGAGCCAGAACGTGGTCGATCCAGGACTTCATCATGGCGGGCATGCTGTAGTTCCACATGGGCATGGTGAGAACCAGAACATCCGCCTCACGGATCTGACCTGCCTGCTCATTCGCATAAGTGGAGGCCGCCTCTTCCTCTTTGGTGGGGACATATCCGTCAATCAGAACCGGATACCAGAAGTTCCGAAACTCTTCGGTGGTATAGGGTGCAGGAGGCTCCTGGGTCAGATCCACGTTCACGATCCGCGCGGTTTCTTTCTGAGAAATCACGCTCGCAAAGAAAGAGGCGGCAATCTGTTTGGATGCGGCTTCTTCCATGGGTTGAGGGTCTGCGCAAATATGGACGATGTTCATAAAGTAAAGTCTCCTTGTGGTTAACGAAAATAGACGGATGTTTAAATCGCAAAACACCCGGACTGGCAATCTTAGAGTGTAATTTTATCGGGACGGTCGGTCGGCATCCCGCATCAGTTTCTGAATCCTCCGCCGCTGATATTTATCCGGCCTGCCGCCGTAGTCCGGCTGAGCCTGTGATGCCGCTTTCCGCTCCTCCGCCTCGCGGGCCCTGCGTTTGATGCTGTCCGGGTCCTCCTCATACAGCTCTCTTGCCACAGATGCGGGCCCCCGTTTGTTGGAGAGGGCCCTGATGGTGATTTCGTAGAGGACTGTGCCCACCCGGACCTCAAGCTGCTGGCCCACTTGTACGGATTTTCCGGGCTTGGCTCTTGCACCCTCCACCCGAACTTTCCCGCCCTCAATCGCCTTTTGCGCCAGTGGACGCGTTTTGAAGAACCGAGCGGCCCAGAGCCATTTATCCAATCGAACGCCTTCGCCCATCAGGCGTCCTCCTCGTAGGTGCTGCCGCCAATAAATTCCCGGAGAAGAGAATGAGCAGGGACATCCATGGACGGGGCCCCCACAATAAGCGAAAGGAAGTCCTGCAGTCTTCTGGCTTCCCCGTACACGTCTTCGGTGGGTTTGACCGTATGGAGCAGGGGTTCTGCATAGGCTTTCAGCACGGCGAGTTCATAATCCAGGCTGCTGTTGAAGGTGGCATCCGCCTCCTTCTGAAAGGGGAAAATCCAGCGCTTTTCTCCGGCGCGTACGCTGGGCCACATCCGGAGGGTCTGCAGGGCATTGTGTCCCCGATGGCTGTGGTCCCGTACCATCCTCCGGATCAGGCGGAGGTCCGTGGTGGACAGCCGGTTATTGTTGTCGAGTTTTAACTGGGTGAGGGCGTTTACATAGATCCGGAACTTATGATCCGCAGGAAGGTGGGGGGTCAGCCGCGGGTTGAGGGCATGAATCCCTTCGATCACCACCACTTGATCCTCTTCCAGTTTTAATGTGTTGCCATGATATTCCGGTTGGCCGGCTTTAAAATTGAAGGTGGGAATTTCAATCTCCTCCCCCCGGTCCAGCCGTTCCAGGTGGTCATTCAGCAGGTCCAGGTCGATGGCCTCAATATGCTCAAAGTCATAACTGCCGTCTGGATGAAGAGGCGTGTGCTCCCGTGCACAGAAATAATTGTCCAGTTCCAGCCGGACAGGGCGAAGTCCGTTGACCCGGAGATGCACCATCAGCCGCTTGGAACTGGTGGTTTTTCCCGCAGAACTCGGGCCGGCGACCAGAATCCAGCGGACGATACCCTTCTGTTCCGCAATCTGATCTGCGAGTCTCCCCAGATGTTTTTCATGGCGGGTTTCGGACAGGCGGATCAGTCCGGAAGACTCTCCTTTCGCACAGCAGCTATTCAGGTCCCCCACGGTGTTGACCCCGATTACATTTCCCCAGCGTTTGTGTTCCTGAAAGACCTCAAACAGATGTGGCTGACGTTCAAACGGCCGCAGGGTCAGCTGTTTGGTTTCGTGATCCCAGAAGGGAAATTGGATGACAAACCCCGGTTCATACTCCAGCAGTTTCCATAGCGGAACCGCACCCGACGTGGGGGCCAGAACCCCAAGGCCTGCATCGGTAAACCCTCCGCATTCCATCAGCGTGATTTGGGGTGGATTGCGATACTGCAGTAGGTTCAGTTTGTCGGTGAGACCCTGTTCAAGCAGGCGGGCTTCGGCTTCGGCAAAGGAGATGGAACGGCGGGTAATCGGCAGGTTCTGGTCCTGGATCAGAGTGAGTTGGTCCCGGATGGCCTCGAGTTCCTGCTCGCGGATGCCGGTGTGACCGTTCCGTTGAAAGGTGCAGTAGTAGGCGTCTCCCAGTGAATGCTCAACCGCAAACAGGGCATCCGGAAAGCAGTCATGTACCGCTTTCGCCAGCAAAAAGGCCAGAGTCCTCCGGTAGACACGGGTTCCGTGGCGGTTGAGAAACGTGACCGGTGAGAGCTGACTGTTCATGCTCAGAGAGGAGTCCAGGGAACACACTTGGTGATTGACCAGGGCGGCCAACCAGGGGAGGCCGGTTTCGGGGTCCGTCGGTGTGTGCAGGAGGTCCCGTACCGGGGTGTAGGCAGGGCAGGTGACGGACTCACCGTGCGGAAGCTGGATGTTCAGGTCAGATGTGTGCATGCGTTCAACGTCGGTTGGGCTTGAAATCAGAGGGCGGGCGGGTCAATAGATCCTCTCTACTTTCCTACCACTGAACTTCCTACATGATGCAAGATCAATTTGATCCGGACAGCGCCGCCGCATGGCAGGTGCGTCTCTTCAAAAAATCCCTGACCAAGCAGGCTCGTTTAGAGAGTCTGCAACGGTTTCTTCCGGAAACCAACGAGAAAATCTGTCTGGATGTCGGAGGAGGAAGCGGGGTGATTCCCTATCTCCTGCGACGGAGGGGAGGAAGCTGGGTGAGTGCGGATTCCCGTCCCCAGGCGGTTGCCTCCATGCAGGAACTGTTTGGTGAGGAGCAGGTGTTTGACTTACAGGGGGCGGAGCTGCCGTTTGAGGATGATACCTTCGATGTGATTGTGATCATTGAATATCTGGAGAGCATCCGGGAGGACGCCACCTTCCTCAAAGAGTGCCACCGCTGCCTGTCAGAGGAGGGGGAACTGATTATCCACGTCCCTCACGTTAAATCTTTTTCGTTGAACCGGGGCCTGAGAAACCTGCTGGGGTTAACGGATGAAAAATTCGGCCGTCTCCGTCCCGGATATCGGCTTTCCGGACTGTATGAGATCTCCAAAGATGGCTATGACATCGTGGAGAATCTCACCTACGGGGGATACCTGGTCGAATCCCTGGAATCGTGGATTCAGTTTTTCTCCGGTGCGGCAGACGAAGAGGTGGGCGAACCACCCGAGCGACAGGGAACAACCATGGGCCAGCGTGATCTGCGCAGGTTTTCCAAACAATACCGCCTCTACAGCCTGATGTATCCCTTTCAGAAACTTTCCGCCGGTTTGGACCGTCTGTTTTCCTTTACCCGGAATCATTACCTTGTGATCAAAGCCCGTCCCCGTCCCTGGGTGCAGAGGAGGGGCGTGCGGATGCGGGATGGTCGGTCCATTGCCGATGCGGCCATCAATACGAAAATCGGAACGGCTGCGGACCTCACAGATCCGAAGAACAACCGGAGCAATGCGGGATGAATGAGAAACGACCCAATCTGTTATTTTTGATGGTGGACCAGCTTCGACCCGATCATGCGGGATTTATGCCGGAAGCGGTGTTTTCCACACCGAATCTCAAAGCGCTGGGGGAAGGGGCCACCGTTTTTCAGCAGTGCCAGAGTGTAAACCCGATCTGTATGCCTGCCCGGAGCTGCCTGCATACCGGTCGTTATTCCCGACAGATTGGGGCCCTGGCGATGTCCGGGGATCTGCCCAGGGACATTCCCACGGTGCCGGCTGCATTGCAGACCGCAGGATATTGGACCTCACTGGTCGGGAAACTGCATGTGATGCAGACGTGGAGATGGGAGACCCCCAGGGGAGAGGGGCTGAACCTGTTGGACCTAAATTCCGAAATTGCGGACATGCTGGGCTACGATTACTTATGGGAGTCGGCGGGAAAACAGCTCGCGCTCAAAAATCACTGTCACTGGTGTCAGCACCTTGAGGAGAAAGGAATCCTGGAGGAGGTGCGGGATTATGTGGACGCCGCCGGAGCCAATCACAATGTGCCTTCCGGTGAGCTTCAGTACGATGGCAAGCCCTGGCCGTTTCCGGAGGAGGATCATGTGGATGTGGTGACCGGGGAGAAAGCACTGGAAGCGTTGCGAAAGCGACCCAAAGATCAACCCTTTGCGCTGACGGTTTCCTTCTGTTCCCCTCATAAACCGTTTGATCCCCCACAGCGTTATCTTGATGAAATGCCCGAGCCCTCACAGGCGGAGTTTATTCCGGGACCCGGGGGAGAGACACCCTCGGAGGAGATGACCCGGACGTTGCTCAGACTGCAACGGGCATATCGCGGAACCATTGCTCTGATTGACGATCAGGTGGGCCGCATTGTTCAGGAGCTGAAGGAACAGGGGGAGTGGGACAATACCATCGTGATGTTCACCACCGATCATGGGGAGATGATGGGAGATCATTACCGGGTACAGAAAGATATCTTTTGGCGACAGTCTCTTACCGTTCCCACCCTGGTCCGGGATCCCCTGCATCCAGTGACCCAGGTGGTGTCGGACCCTGTGGAGATTACCGATCTCTGTGCCACACAACTCGATGCGGCCGGACTGGATCCTGAAGCTGCTTTGTCCGAAGATTGGCCGGCGTTCCGGAATCTGATCCCCTGTCGTTCCCTTCTTCCTGCCGTCAGAGAGGGGGAGGCTATTCGTGAATTCAGTTTTTCAGAATCCCGATCCGGATGGCAATGTGTACAAAGCCGTCATCGCAAATACGTTCGGCTACCTGCGGGTGACGTGTCGGGTCCGAAAGAACTGTTTTTTGATGTGGATCAGGATCCGGACGAACGTCATAATCTTGCCGATGACCTGTCTGAACAGGACGAGATCAGGCGACACCGAGATCACCTCCTGTATGTCCTGACCACGTTTAACCCTCTCCAGACCCTCTGGGCTCCGCTGTCCGGTTCAGGGCAATCGAATTCCTGAGAGAGTTTCCCCTCTCCGTTCCTCCGGTCACCCTCGTCCGCTCCCCGCCATATGCCATCTGCCCTGCATGTTCTGATCGGTGCATTTCTTTCAGACCGGCATTCCCCGAATCCATTGGGGGACAGGGGCTCTTACTGGGGCAGACGGGTTTCGGACCTTAGCCAAATTGAGCCAAAAGAACTGGCGGAAAGTGTGGTGGTGATTGAACCCTGGGAGCACGTCGGGGAACGACCCCATGACCGGGTCGGCGTGGTTGCATCTGAAAACGTGGCGTATCTGGTGGATCAGGTTCTGGGCATTCCCACCTTGATTGTTCCCGCTTGGAAATATGAGATCTCGGACCTTAAAAATATTGCGGCATTGGCAACCCTCTCCCGATTGGTCGTGCTTGAAGGCGGGGAGCCGGATGTGCACCTGCCGGAAACCTTTTCAACATCGTTTCCCCGATCCGCCGCGACGACCCTGATTAAAGAGTTTCTTCTCAGGCAGACGCCCTTTATTGGAATCTGCCTCTCTCATCAACTGACCGCACAGGCACACATGGAGGTAATCCGTGAGAGTGTGGAACAACTTGAGAACTCCGCCAGCCCGGCATTTCAGGATGTCGCGGTTCGAATCAGGGAGATGGGGGAGCGGCTGCGGGTTGAAAAAGGATACGGTACCGTCGCCGGGTCCTGGGAAGAGGATTCGTTTGCCGTGGCAAAAAATGAGGCGGTTTCTCTGGAGCAAACCCGCCTGTACCCTTACCGGGATATCGAACTTGATCATATTCCCACCGAAATACGGGAAGCATACCGCGTGGTCGCCACACACCATGACGCGATTATTGATGTGGCCCTGCAATACGAAAATGATCTGCACATTCAGGCGTTTCACGGCAATGAAGTCTCAAGGGAGTCCATGTGTTTCGCCTGCTGGGCCTACCAGCAACTCCGCCATGTGTTCACGGCCTATAAGCTTGAAGCGGCTGCCGATCCGAACCTGCAGCAGTTGATGGGACTTCCACTGGGTGTCGAGATCCTAGCCTCCACGCATACCCTGGATGGGGATCCGCTGTGTGAAGTGGCGGCTTCAGGAATTCACTGGGAGCACGGACAAAATGCATTGACCACGCAGTTTCATCCCGAGCTCGATGCGTCCCTGCAAACCGCATCTGAAGGATGGGCCCCAACCTGGGAAGCCATGAAGGACTCCGACGGTATCCGTCTGTTCTTCCGGATCCTGAAATCAATTCTCTGAACGGCACTACGGGTTCCCGTTTCAAAGAGATCTACCAACTCACCGTTTGGCCCCAGCATGAGGGGCTTCCAGATCCAGAGAGAAAAAGGGCCGGCTCTGGGTCTGTCCGGAGGATGAAGTAGGGCTCCAGTCTTTTCGGTCATTGTCTTGAGTAGTTCTTGACCTGAGCGCCGGGTCGGCTCAGGGTGTAGGGAAACTTAACTGGAAGGATTGTTTTATGTCGATGTATAGCTCCTCAATGTCCGTGCCCGCCGCTTCCGCAGCACCGGAGGCCCGTGCCGCTTTTATTCGTAAAACCTACTCTCACCTGGCCGCCGCGATTCTCATCTTTACAGGATTGTTGGGTCTGATGCTTCAGACGGGTCTTGCGGAATCGATGACACGTGCGCTCATGGGTTCACAGTTTGGCTGGCTGATCGTCATGGGAGGGTTTATGGGCGTGTCCTGGATTGCGGATCGATGGGCCCGTTCGGACACCTCGGTCGGCATGCAGTACATGGGCCTGGGTCTTTACACTCTGGCGGAAGCGATCATTTTTCTTCCGATGATTTACATCGCGGGTGAGTTCTACCCCGGAGCCATTGAGCAGGCAGGGATTATGACGCTGGTCCTGTTTGCGGGACTGACTGCGATCGTGTTTATGACTCGATCTGATTTCAGCTTTTTGGGGCCCATTTTGACCGTTGCCGGTTTTGTCGCCATCGGCGTGATTGTCTGCAGTATTGTGTTCGGGTTCACGTTGGGAACCTTGTTCTCCGGCATCATGATCCTCTTCGCTGCCGGAGCCATTCTGTATGACACCTCGAATATCATGCTGCATTACCGTACGGATCAGCACGTTGCCGCCAGTCTTTCTCTGTTCGCCAGTGTGGCACTCCTCTTCTGGTACATTCTCCGGTTGATTATGTCGCTTCGCGACTAAGACTGCATGAAGGTTGTCCTTGCGGAAAAACCTTCGGTTGCCCGGGACCTTGCATCTGTCCTGGGGGCTACGCAGAGAAAACAGGGCTATCTGGAAGGAAATGGCTGGGCCGTCACCTGGGCCTTCGGTCATTTAGTCGAACTGCAGGAACCCGGAGAATACACCCCGGAATGGAAACGCTGGGATCTCGAACATCTTCCGATGTTACCTGAGGTCTTTGCGCTTCAACCCCGGGGGGATGAGGGAGCGAGAACTCAACTCCAAACCGTAAAAAAACTGTTCCGAGATGCCGATGGTATTGTGTGCGCGACCGATGCCGGACGGGAAGGGGAGCTGATCTTCCGCAATATTCAACTCTGGGCGAAGGCGGAGAAGAAACCGTTCCGGCGTCTCTGGCTTCAGTCGCTGACTCCGGAAGCCATTAAAGAAGGGTTCTCCAGCCTCCGGCAGGGGACAGACTTTGATCCCCTGTATCAGGCCGCGCGTTGTCGTTCGGAAGCTGACTGGATTATCGGGTTGAATGCCACTCGGTTTCACACCGTCCGTTACGGATCACGGAATCAGCTTTGGAGTGTGGGGCGGGTGCAGACACCGGTCCTTGCGCTGCTTGCGGAGAGAGACCGTGAGATCGACGGGTTTGTTCCGGAACCGTTTTGGGTCTTGGTGACCAGGTATCGGGACACCAAATTCACCCAGCCGAAACGGAAATTCGACAAGCAGGAAGAAGCCGAGGAACGACTGGAGGCCATCCGGAATCATCCCCTTGTAGTGGAGTCGATTGAAAAGAAACTGAAGAAAATTTCCCCGCCACAACTCTACGATCTGTCCAGTCTTCAGCAGGACATGAACACTTGGTTTGCCTACACGGCGGAGGAGACATTGCAGGCGGCACAGGAGCTCTACGAAGCCAAGAAGCTAACCTACCCCCGTACGGACAGCCGGCATATTGGTAAAGAGGAGGCGGCCGGATTGCCGGCCCTGCTGCGATCTCTTTCTGAAGAGTATCAGTCCTTCGTGGGCCAATTGGATCTGGAGAACCTGAAGCCCGGGAAACGGGTGGTGGATGATGCCAAAGTCACAGACCACCATGCGATCATCCCAACATCGGTATCACCCGGGCAGTTGTCCGGTCGTCAGGAGAAGGTCTACGCTGCGGTGGTGCGGCGGCTGTTGGCTGCGTTGTTTCCCCCCTGTCTTCAGGATGTGACCACGGTGAAAGCGGTGTCCGAGAAAGAGCCGTTTCAGGCCAGAGGGGCGGTGGTACGGGATTGGGGCTGGCAAGCTCTGTATCCACATCTGCAGAAGAAGAAAACCTCGCAGGAGGATGATAAAGAAGACGACAACCAGGTGATGCCTCCAATGGTGGAAGGGGAATCAGGTCCGCATGAACCGGAGGTGGTGTCCCGGATGACGAAACCTCCGAAACGTTTTACAGAGGCAACCCTCCTCAAGCGGATGGAAACGGCAGGGAAACTGGTGGAGGATGAGGAAATGCGGGAGGCGATGAAACAGAGGGGGCTCGGGACTCCCGCAACCCGAGCGGCCATTATCGAAACGCTGATTTCCCGGAAATATATTCGAAGGCAGAAAAAACAACTGCTTTCCACAGATGCAGGCCGGCATCTGCTGAGTTTAATTCGGGATCCCCGGTTAGTGTCTGCCGAACTGACGGGGGATTGGGAGGCGAGACTGAAAGAAATTGAAACGGGAGAAGGGGACCCGGAAGCGTTCATGCAGGGGATTCGGGAACATGCGAAGGAGCTGGTGGTATCCCGGACCCTGACTGCGGAGGAGGGAGGGTTAGGACCCTGTCCTCTGTGTGAGGGAGCGGTCATTGAAGGCAAAACCGATTTTGGGTGCAGCCAGTGGAGAGAGGGGTGCTCGTTTGTGATCCGGCGAGATGCCGCAGGGGCCACTTTGGATAAGTCGTTGGTCCGGGAATTACTCGATTTGGGTCATACCCTTCAAGCGGTCCCGGTTAAACAGAAAGACGGAACACCGGGCCTGGCCGTTTTATCCCTGTCAAAAAAAGGGGAGGTTACAGCCAAAGCTGTAAAATCAGGGAAGAAGGCAAGTGGAGAGAAATCACTGGGTATTTGTCCGGTTTGTGGAGGGGAGGTGGTGGTGAAGCAGAAACTCTATGTGTGTGTGAACGAATCCAAAGGCTGCCCACTCCGGATCTGGAAAACCATGGCCAAACGTACCATCACCCAGGCGATGGTGAAACAGCTGCTGACGGAGGGGATTACGGATCCCATTTCCGATTTTACCTCCAAATCGGGAAAGCCGTTTACCGCAAGACTTGCTCTGAAAAAGGGGCAGGTGGAAATGGTCTTTGGAGAAGAATGAAGTACCTTTTCTACTGGACATGTTACGTCCTGGGTTGGCTCTGCTTCCTGGCCAGTATTTGGTTACCCTTTTGTTATGTGGAATGGTCCCCAAGGCCTCATTTTCTGTTGGGGTATGAAATTTTGCCTGTGGCAACCTTTACCCCCTATGCGTTTTTGTATCCGTTGCTGTTCTGGGGGAACGGGTTGATTCTTTCGTCTCTGCTGGCTGTTCATGGGCTGAGTGGGTCATTGAACTGGAAAGTGTTCGCACTCATCATCATTCTACTGGCGTTAGTTGAAGCCCCCCTGAATTTGTACTCCCGCAACATGGTCGGGTATGACATGTGGACGGCTTCATTGATTTTTTCCGTGGTGTCAGTTTGGCTGAGAAGGCTGATCGTCCCGAAAGGAAAACGTGCGGTCATTCAACCGGATAGATCCTCATCGTCATACGAGCTCTAAGCAGGTGGCCTTCGGGTTCCCTCCAAATCCGATTCCTCTATCCTCGCCTTTTCCTGTGATTCTCATACCGCATTCGTCCTTGTCAGAAACCAAAATGTTTGATTTGTCTATTGGTTTAGCCTCTGAACTCAGAGGCGTGTATACTTAACATATGGAGAAGCTATGGAAATTATTGGAATGATTCTTTATGGCATTGGCATCATTATCGCACTGATTTTTGGGATCATGCTGTTGATTAAAGCCTTTCAGACCAGCGTTCTTTGGGGACTTGGATATATTTTTGTTCCCTTTGTGGCTCTGGTTTTTGTCATCATGCACTGGGAGGATACGAAATCTATATTCCTGAAGTATTTGATTTCGATCCCGTTTATTATCCTTGGGGCCGTGCTTATGGGCATGTCTGCTGCGGGTAGTGTGTAAACCTTATCGATACAATACCTCAGGAAAGCGGCATTTCGGTGCCGCCTTTTTTTTGCGCTATTCAAATGAGGTCCTCCTCTTGACAGGGTGAGGGCCTTCAGGCATGCTAATTCTTCTATATTGTATCCAATATATAATTAATGAAAACGATTCGCACCACCACCGCGTTGTGCAGGGACTGTCACGAATCCCATCCTGCCGAGGTAGTGATCCGGGACGGTGCTGTATTTGGCATTACTCATTGCCCCGATGGCGATCAAGAGGTTCTGATCTCCTCGAATCCTGAGCTGTATCAAATCCTTTCAGACCGGACAAAGATCCTGCCGGAACAGCCCCCCCCAACCGGTCTGAAATCCGTTCTGAATTATCTCTCCATCACGAATGCCTGTAATTTTCATTGCACAGTTTGTGGAACCAATGCTGGAGGTCCAGACAAGCATACCTATCTTTCGGTGGAGGAAATCTGTGCCCGGGCAAAACGGGCCCGGGACGAAGGGGCAAACGTTCTTCATCTCTTTGGCGGTGAACCTACGCTCCACAAACAGTTGCTGGAAATTCTTCGGCGACTCACCGACATGGGACTCAGTATTGGGCTGGTGACCAACGGATACAGACTAGGCCGCGATCCTGAGTATGCGTCGATCCTCAAGGAACATGGCTGCAAGCGGGTATGTCTTCAGTTCGATTCATTACAGCAAACCTCCCTTTGTCTTCTTTCGCGTGACTACCTTGAGGAAAAACAGAATGCCATTCGCCATGTCATTGAGGCAGGGCTTGACCTCGGTCTTAATTGCACCGTCACCCAGCAGACCTTACCGGAGCTCACCTCTCTGCTTGAGCACGGAATCTCTCTCGGGGAACGGGTCCGGAACATGACCTTCGGCTGCGCAGCGCCGGTGGGTCGGTTTCTGATTCCTGAGGGGCATACTGTCGATCGGGAACAGATCGTCAGCGGTCTCACAGAAGGAGAGGGGAATCCCTATTTTCGTTTGGAGGATGTACAGCCTCTTCCGACCTATCTCCCTTGGGGGCTCCAGGTGCATCCTGATTGCGGCGTTCATATCCTGATGCTGCGGGATCGAAAAGGGGCAAAACCGTTGAATGCATTTGTGAACCTTTCCCGTTTTTATGAACGGCTCTCCAAGGTGCCTGCCTCGAGGACTGTATTTGCCATGCGCGTGAAGCCCCTGTTGTATCTTCTCGGATCTGTACGCTGGAAAAAACTCCCTGGATTCCTGAGATGGGCTGGAGGGTTTGCCTTGAAGAGAAAAGGATTCGGTTTTTTAAATCTTGGCATTACCGATTACCGGGCGGCAGAGTTCCTGGATGAACAAAGGCTTTGTCGATGTGCCTCTGCTTTTCACACTTCCGCAGGTCCCATTCGCTCCTGCCTCCATTTTTATCAGCGCCAGGATCTTCCGGGTTCGCTGGAATATGAAGCCGCGCACCAAAGCTGTTGATTGTTTCCGACCTTTCACCCCCACCAACAACATGAAATCCTATTGGCTCCTCCGTATGGTAACGGGAATCATCTGTGTTTACTGCCTCATCCTTGGACTGTGCCTTAACAGTTCTGAAACCGTGATTCAGGGATTGGCGGTCCGGCTTCTGGATTATGAACTTCAGGAGGAGCCTGTGTTGATTCTGGCGGCACGGTTGATCGGTGTGTATATGGCGTTCTTCGGGATGACGATGGGACTGGTCGCCTGGCGGCCGGTTCAGAATCGCGCGCTGCTGAGTGTGGCGTCGGGGTTTCTGGTGGTCCGGGTCCTTCAGAGGAGCCTTTATTTTAACGATCTCCAGAACACGTTTGGGCTGACGGCCCAGAAAAACAGTTTGTATCTGGGCAGTTTATTCGTGATTGCGCTTCTGCTTCTGGTTTTGAGGATGAGAATATGGAAGGACATGAGAGAGACGTCAGTATCACCCGAAGGAAGCCGTTAAAATGATCGCGCTGCCCTGGAGAGACGAGACCACACCTAACGTCATGCTGGAGGTTACGAATGCATGTAACCTCGCCTGCAGGGCCTGCTATGCGTTTCTGGGGACCTCGTTCAAATCTCTGGAGGAACTTTCAGAGGAAGTAACTACAGCCCGGACGCTTCGCCCGATCGACACGGTGACCTTGACCGGTGGAGAACCGCTGCTTCACCCTCGCCTGGATGAAGTGGTCCGGATGCTTGCGGATCAGAACTTGAATGTGTTTCTGCTGACCAACGGTGTACGGGCCTCTGCCGAAAGACTGAAGAGGCTGAAGGAGGCCGGATTGTCGGACATTCTGTTCCATGTGGATTTTGGTCAGAACCGGTCTGATATCCCGTCTCCAGCTACCTTGCCGGATATTCAGGACAAGTTAACGGATTTGATGAAGATGGCGGAAGGCGCCGGGTTGGATCCATCCATTTCGTTCACCCTGTATGATGAACCCGAATCCGTTTTGGAGGAACTCCTTGACTGGTTTCTGTTTCATCCTTCCGGGACGATGCTGTTTCTCTCGGATGCGAAGGATCCTCTCCATCCCGTACCACTTGATCAGACCCGGTGGGAGAGTATCTCCACCTCCCTGGAACAACGTTATGGCGTGAAGCCGTTCGCATGTATCCCCGCAACCGGGGTACAGAACCCACCCGTCTGGTATTCCTATTTTATCCCCATTAAAGTTGAATCTCGTGAATCAAAAATTTACCCCTATCAGGGAACAGTTGCGGATCTGGGGTTGATGCGGCTGGGGCGATTGCTGAAAGGCACCTACATGCACCGGATGCCGAAACATGAACGCCTCATACGTCTCCGGGTTGCCTTGGAAGGGTTGACCTCCTTCAAGCTGCGCTCTGCTTGGCAGTTTCTGCGACGGAAGCCCCACACGCATTACCAACATAAGATGCTGGTGTATGACGGGGGACCCTACCTGACGGAGAGTGGAGAGCTTGTGAACTGTTCGTACTGTCCCACTGCCATTCTAAAGCAGGGAGAACTTGTGAAATGCTGTGAGCTTCAATCTGCAGTGAAAAGATGATGGGAATGCCAACGCGTGTGAATGGCGGGTGTGTGAAGGTATGAAGTTTGTTCTCGCGGATTCGTCCCATGAAGATCAGTTACGTGCGATCCTGCGTGAGGATCCAATGCCCGGGCATATTCGCATCCGGTATGAACGGGAACCTGATTTCTTCCATGCCATGGGAATTTTGGGTTCATTTTCGCAAGTCGTGGCCGGTGTAGAGGAGGGGAGGGTCCTCGGATTCGGGTGCCGATCCGTTCGGCCGATGTATGTCAACGGAGAGGCATGTGAGTATGGATACCTCTCCAGCCTTCGCAGCAGCCTGCAGGGAAAGCAGCGTCTGGGGTTGGCCCGAGGATATCAACTCTTCCGCACGCTGCATGAAGATGGACGATGTGAGGGGTATTTCTCGACGATTATTGATGGAAATGCGGATGCGGTTTCAACCATCGCCAGTGGCCGTGCCGGACTCCCCACCTATCATCCGCTTGGCACCTGTACAACCTATGCGGTCTCCGGTTCCCGATGGAGCGCGCGCAGGAAAGACGCGGGGATACAGGTCCGGTTTGCAGAACCAGGTGAGGAAGGGAGGGTCATCTCTCTCCTGAACCGCTATGGGCCAGCGTCTCATTTTTTTCCTGTGTTACATGAAAGAGATTTTGGTTCTCCGTTGTTACGGGACCTACCTGTGACGCGCTTTCTCATTGCAGAGGATGCGCACGGTGATTGTGGCGTGGCCGGGTTGTGGGATCAATCGGGGTTTAAACAGCATCGTATCATCGCCTACAGCCCCTGGATACACCGTATTCGTTACCTGCTGAATGCCGGATTGGTTCTTTCGGGAAGGAACACTCTTCCCCCCCCGGGACAGAATCTTCCTTTCGTATATCTCTGTTTCCGGGCTGTTCGGGATCAGGACCCGGCCATTACCCGGGCCCTGGTGTCGAAAGCCAGAGAGGTGTTGCGTCAGAGTCGCGGCACTTACCTGGTTACCGGATGTCACGAGAGAGACCCGTGCCGAATCGGAATGGAGGATGTTGCACAAACCCGATATCGGAGCCGGTTGTATGCGGTTGGATGGGAAAAAGAGCTTCCTTCCTACATAGCGCTTGATAATCGTGTTCCGTACTTTGACCCTGCCATCCTCTAGTGAATACGGAAATATGTTCAGTCAACCATCTCTGCGCTGAAGAAGAGCGTGAGTTGTTTCGACTCTTTGATCTGTTTTACGCCAACACGGACGAGAGCCGGTTTCAGATGGATCTACATGAGAAAGACTGGGTGATCCGGTTACGGTCAGAGGACCGGGTGGTGGGATTTTCCACTCAGAAACTGTTTCCGTTTTCAGGCCCGGATGGACCCGTCCGGATCCTGTTTAGCGGTGATACCATTGTCCATCCCGATTTCTGGGATCGAATCCACCTTTCAGGAGCCTTCGGGCATTTGGTGTTCCAACTTCTAGACCAACCGGGTCCTCCGCTTTACTGGTTTCTCATCAGTAAAGGCTTTCGCACATACCGGTTTTTGCCGGTGTTTTTTCATCACTTCTTTCCGCGCTATGATGCGAAAGACCCACACCTGAAACCACTGCGTGATCTCGTGGCATTTTCCCGTTTTGCAAACGAATTTGACCCAGAGACAGGTCTTATCGAATTCAGACAACAACGTGACCATGCGCTCCCATCCGTGGGGCACATTCCGGAGAACCGTTTGTCAGATCCGCATATCTCGTTTTTTGCAACTGCAAATCCTGACCATGTCGCCGGGGTGGAACTGGCGTGTATCTGTCCTCTGGTGAAAGAAAACATCACCCGCTGTGGAGACCGGGTGATCCGACGAACTCCTGTAAGCTGGAATGCGTAGCTTCCTGACATCGCTCTGCAATCTGCTCTGGGTGATTTCTTCTCTTCCCGGATGGGTCTGTTTTCATGTGGCGGTATGGTGCCCGCGATTGACACAGCAGCGCGCGCAGAAACGTATCCTTCAGCGGAATCAAGCCGTGGCCTTCCTGAATGGACGAGAGATGACGGATATCGAACCTGAGGGGTATGACGCATACCGCCCTTACGTTCAACGACTGATGAAAGGAGAGCGGAATGTCCTGACATCCGAAGCGGTCTTGCTGCTGGAACCAACGGGCGGATCCACAGCCGGTCCGAAACTGATTCCCTACACCTCGTCTCTGAAGAAGGAATATCAACGGTCCATCCAGCCCTGGGTCGTTTCTCTGTTTCTAAAATGGCCGGGCCTCTTTTTAGGCAGGCAGTACTGGTGTGTCACACCATCGACAGAGGATCCCATTGAGTCTGAGATTCCGGTTGGGTTTGATTCTGACGCTTCCTATCTGGGTCTGTTTCAACAGGCCATGACCAAACGAATGTTCGCGGTCCCTCCCGAGATTGCGCAACAGAATGACCCTCAGGAAGTGAGAGTGCAGACCCTGCTTCATCTTCTACAAACCCCTGACCTTCGCTTGATCTCCGTCTGGCATCCCTCCTTTCTCACCCTGCTGTTGGACCTGCTTCAGGATCAATATGAGGAACTCCTCCTCCAACTCCCGGTTCACCGGGCGGAGGATCTTCGCAGAATTGGATGTCGTCCTGATAAAATCTGGAAGAAGCTGAAGGTGATCAGTTGTTGGGCCGGCCCGACCTGCAGTCACTGGGTAAACCGTATTCAACAGATGTTTCCCCATGCTGTGATTCAGCCGAAGGGATTGCTGGCGACAGAAGGGGTCACATCCATTCCCATTGGACTCACGTCCGATGTCGCGGCTGTTCGGTCTCATGTGCTTGAGTTCGTCTGTGAACAAACGGATCAGATTTTTCCTCTTTGGGATCTGGAAGTCGGAAACACCTATGAGGTTCTTCTCACAACCGGAGGAGGCCTCTACCGGTACAGGACGTTTGATAGGGTTCTGGTGACGGGAACGTACCGCAGAACTCCCTGCCTTCAGTTTTTGACCCGGACGGACCTGACAACGGATTTGGTGGGGGAAAAGGTCTCTCTGCCGTTGGTGCAGACGATCATCGAGGCACTCCCTTCGGAGGTTCAATTTGCCATGGTCGCTCCGGAACAGGATGGAGATGTATTCCGTTACACGCTGTTTGTGGAGGGAGCCCATGACCCCGAATCGTTGGCCGCAATTCTGGAGTCGGGTCTCTGTCAAAATTACCAGTACCGCCACGCCCGTCATCTGGGACAACTTTCACACAGCAGCGTTTGTGAAGTCAAAAACGGATCGATGCGTGTCCGACAAACGCTTGTCGGAATGGGGAAACAGGACGGGGCAATGAAACTGCTCCCGCTTCGGAGCGAACTGAATTGGCGAGATGTGCTGAGTGATCCGTCGTAAACGTTCAACGGTTTTCGGACGTGCTCATACATGCTGGAGAGTTTTCCTGCCGGGCGTTCAGGGAATGTCGACCTGTCGGGACAGTCGACCGGGCATATGGTTCTACGGGTTTTGTTCGAAAACAAAACGCCCTCCCGCTTTCGCAGGAGGGCGCTGAGTCAGGTCGGATGACCGGCTGATTACATCATGCCGCCCATACCGCCCATACCACCCATGCCACCCATGTCAGGGGCACCGGCAGGTGCGTCCTTCTCGGGCAGGTCTGCGACCATGCACTCGGTGGTGAGGAGCAGAGACGCGATAGACGCAGCGTTCTGCAGAGCGGAACGGGTCACTTTCGCCGGATCAATGATTCCTTCTTTCACCAGGTCTGCGTAGGTGCCGGTGGCCACGTCGTAGCCTTCGTTTCCAGCCGCTTCTTTGACCTTCTCAACCACGATAGCGCCTTCGCCACCTGCATTGGCCACCAACTGACGCAGCGGAGCTTCGCAGGCTTTGCGGATGATGTTGGCTCCGATGGCTTCTTCGCCTTCCAGAGACAGGCTGTCCAGAGAGGCCTGTGCGCGGATCAGGGCGGTACCGCCACCGGCGACAATCCCTTCTTCCACTGCAGCACGGGTGGCATGCAGTGCATCTTCCACGCGGGCTTTCTTCTCTTTCATTTCAGTCTCAGTCGCAGCGCCAACGTTGATCACGGCAACTCCGCCTGCCAGTTTGGCCAGACGTTCCTGCAGCTTCTCACGGTCGTAGTCAGAAGAGGTTTCTTCGATCTGACGTTTGATCTGCGCGATCCGGCCCTGAATGGCCTCGGAGCTTCCCGCACCTTCCACGATGGTGGTGGAGTCTTTGTCGATGGTCACGCGTTTTGCGGAACCCAGATCTTCGATGGCCACGTTCTCGAGTTTGATACCGAGATCTTCCGTGATGCAGCGTCCGCCTGTCAGGGCCGCGATGTCTTCCAGCATGGCTTTGCGGCGGTCACCGAATCCGGGGGCTTTCACTGCAGCCGCGTTCAGGGTTCCACGAAGTTTGTTCACGACCAAGGTGGCCAGTGCTTCGCCTTCGATGTCCTCCGCAATGATGAGGAGAGGACGGCTGGTTTTGGCTACGTTCTGCAGCAGGGGCAGAAGGTCCTGGAGGTTGCTGATTTTCTTCTCGAAGATCAGAATGTAGGGGTCTTCGAGGATCGCTTCCATGGACTCCATGTCGGTACACATGTAGGGAGAGAGGTATCCCTTGTCGAATTGCATGCCTTCGACCACGTCGAGAGAGGTCTCGATGGACTTGGCTTCTTCGACGGTGATGGTTCCGTCTTTGCCGACTTTCTCCATCGCTTCCGCGATGATGTCACCGATGGTTTTATCTCCGTTAGCGGAAATGGTGGCCACCTGAGAGATTTCAGCGGATTCTTTCACCTGGGAGGCCTGTTCTTTCACGCCTTCCACCACGGTGGTAACGGCCTGGTCGATTCCACGCTTAATGCCCATGGGGTTGGCACCAGCAGTGACGTTTTTCAGTCCTTCGCGGTAAATGGCTTCCGCCAGAACTGTTGCAGTGGTGGTTCCGTCACCGGCAACATCAGAGGTCTTGGACGCGACTTCGCGGACCATCTGAGCTCCCATGTTCTCGAACTTGTCTTCCAGTTCGATTTCTTTTGCAACGGAGACACCGTCTTTGGTTACGGTGGGGGAGCCGAAGCTTTTGTCGAGAGCCACGTTACGACCCTTGGGTCCCATGGTGACTGCGACAGCTTTGCTGAGTTTCTGTACGCCAGACAGGATGTGCTGACGGGCTTCTGTGTCAAATACGAGTTGTTTCGCCATTTGTGTGTTTCCTTATCGGTTGTTCAATTAGCCAATGACGCCGAGGATGTCGTCCTCGCGCAGGATCTGGTACGCAACACCTTCGAGCTTGATCTCGGTTCCGCCGTATTTCGGCAGCAGAACGGTGTCGCCTTCTTTCACGTTGAATTCTTTCAGGTTACCGTTTTCGTCTTTGCCACCGGTTCCGAGTGCAATGACTTTACCCTGCTGGGGTTTTTCCTGTGCGGAATCAGGGATGATGATGCCGCCGACTTCCTGGTCAGCGTCTTTAGCCGGTTCGACCAGTACACGGTCTCCGAGAGGTTTGAAGTTCATACGCAATTTCTCCTTATGGTTCTGCGTGTGTTTGGGTTTTGGGGTAGTGGGTACCCCGCTCACCGAGGATTCGGGGAGCGGGGCATTGTTGAGTGTTGGGATTATTTGCCGTCGTCTACAACTTCGGCATCGATGATATCATCATCAGCAGACGAAGCGCTCTGTCCAGGATCAGCCCCTGCCGCACCCGCGGCATCTGCTGCTCCTGCCATGTCAGGTCCGGCCTGGCTGTAGAGTTCCTGGGAGATGGCCTGCATCTCGTTATTCAGGGCGTCCATCCCGGCTTTGATGGCCTCGGTGTTGTCGGATTCGATGGCCTTCTTGAGGTCTTCGATTTTTGCTTTCACCGGTGCCGTCTTTTCTTCCGGAATCTTGTCCTCATTTTCACTGAGGAGTTTCTCGATCTGGAAGACCGTGGAGTCCGCCTGATTCTTCACTTCGACTTTCTCTTTGCGTTCGGCATCCTCAGAGGCATGCTCTTCCGCTTCTCTGACCATTCGGTCGATGTCGGAATCCTCCAGTCCACTCGACGCCTGAATGGTGATCTTCTGTTCTTTGCCGGTTCCAAGATCTTTCGCACTCACGTGGAGGATCCCGTTGGCATCAATGTCGAAGGTCACTTCGATCTGAGGGGTGCCACGTGGGGCAGGGGGGATACCGTCGAGGCTGAACCGACCAATGGTTTTGTTGTCAGTGGACATTTTTCGTTCACCCTGAATCACATGGATGTCCACTTGGGGCTGGTTGTCCGCCGCCGTTGAGAAAATCTCTGATTTTTTGGTCGGGATTGTGGTGTTCCGCTCAATCAAAGGTGTGGCAATTCCGCCCATGGTTTCAATGCCGAGGGTCAGGGGGGTGACGTCGAGGAGGAGAACGTCTTTGACATCCCCTTTGAGGACACCGCCCTGGATGGCAGCGCCGATTGCGACCACTTCATCCGGATTCACCCCTTTGTGAGGCTCTTTTCCAAAGTAGTCTTTGACACGTTCCTGCACTTTGGGCATCCGGGTGGATCCACCCACAAGTACCACCTCTTTAATGTCAGATGTATCGGATCCGGCATCAGAGATGCAGGCGGCAACCGGTTTGAGCGACCGTTCGATGAGGTCATCCACCAGGGATTCCAGCTTAGACCGGCTTAGTCCGAGGTTCAGGTGTTTCGGCCCGGAGGCGTCGGCAGTGATAAAGGGAAGGTTGATGTCATAGTTCGTGGAACTGGACAGCGCGATTTTTGCTTTTTCCGCTTCTTCCTTCAGCCGCTGCAATGCCATCTTGTCCTGTGTCAGATCAATGCCGTTCTCATTCTGAAACTCACCGGCCATCCAGGCAATGATGGCCTGGTCAAAGTCATCCCCCCCGAGGTGGGTATCACCATTCGTGGCTTTCACTTCGAAAACACCGTCTCCAATTTCCAGGACGGAGATATCGAAGGTGCCGCCACCGAGGTCATAGACGGCAATGTGCTCTTCGGACTTCTTGTCCAGTCCGTAGGCAAGTGACGCGGCGGTGGGTTCGTTGATAATCCGAAGAACATTCAATCCGGCAATTTTTCCGGCATCTTTGGTCGCCTGGCGCTGGCTGTCATTGAAGTAGGCCGGCACCGTGATCACGGCCTCCGTGATGGTCTCACCGAGATAAGCCTCTGCATCAGCCTTCAGTTTCTGGAGGATCATGGCCGAAATTTCGGGAGGGCTGTAGGTCTTTCCGTTCGCATCAATTTGCGCATCGCCATTACTGGCTTTCGAGACTTCGTAAGGCACATATTTCAATTCGCCGGAGACTTCGTCGTGGCGACGGCCCATGAAGCGCTTTACAGAAGCAACG
Organism: Verrucomicrobia bacterium UBA6053; assembly: GCA_002429065.1. Classification (GTDB taxonomy): domain Bacteria; phylum Verrucomicrobiota; class Kiritimatiellia; order SS1-B-03-39; family UBA6053; genus UBA6053. The sequence continues at coordinate 36,174 of DIYN01000028.1, forward strand.
GTGTTGAGAGGATTTGTCACGGCCTGCCGCTTGGCAGCCTGTCCCACCAGACGTTCACCGTCTTTTGTGAAGGCGACGACTGAAGGGGTTGTCCGCCCGCCTTCTGCGTTGGGAATGACCACGGGTTCTCCCCCTTCCATGACCGCCATACAGCTGTTGGTGGTCCCTAAATCAATTCCAAGTACTTTGTTGGACATGCGGTTTCCTTTTGTTCGCGTGTTTGTTTTTTAAAGTCAAACGCCTATAAGCACCAACAATGCCAACTGGAGTATGTTTTATGTAAAGTATTACTAAGTAATAGTTTAATATGAAATTTTGGTAGATGGTCTGGTAAGTGTGTCACACGTGGTGTGTCTGTATGGCACACTTTGACACACTGTGTCACAGACGGTTGCACATGTGATGTGGATATCCCAGTCTGCAGAGTTCAAGGAACAGTCGGGGAAGCCTGATTCATCCTGTTGAACCAGACGTTCCTTGATCAATACGCGTTCTCGCGGGAAGCGAGGGTTTTCAGAATGATCTTCAGGTCCAGACCCAGGGACCAGTTTTCCAGGTAGAACAGGTCATAGGTAATCCGTTCCTGAATGCTGGTGTCTCCCCGGAGGCCATGGACCTGGGCCCACCCGGTGATGCCGGGTTTGTGAACATGTCTCCTCATGTATCGTTCAATTTCCTCTTTGAACTGCTCGACATAATGCGGTCGTTCCGGGCGGGGTCCCACCACGCTCATGTGCCCAACGAGCACGTTCCAGAATTGAGGGAATTCATCAATATTCCACTTCCGCAGGAAGCCCCCGATGGGGGTCCTGCGCGGGTCATCCGGTGTGGTCCAGCCCGGTCCCTCGGATTCCGCTTCTGCGACCATGGTGCGGAGTTTGATCATCTCAAAGGTCCTCCCTTTTTCTCCACAGCGTTCCTGTTTGTAGAAGATGGGGCCTTTGGAGGTCATTTTAATGGCAATCGCCGCCATCAGGAGGAGGGGAGCACTTGCCAGGAGGGCGCAGACACTGAATCCGATGTCAAAACATCGTTTAACAATTCGGGAGCCTGCTTGATCCAGAGGCCATTGTCCGAGGCCCACGATGGGGATGCCTTCCAGATGGCGAACCTCCAGGTCGCTGGTGAGGATGCGGAACAGATCGGGAACGAGATGAAAGGAGATGTAGTTCTGCTCAAACAGGACCACCAGATGTAGCAGGGTGTCCCGGTCGAGGCCGATGTCGGAGAGCACGACATGATTTGGAGTATGGGCTTCAATGAGACGGTCGACGTCGTTAATCTCACCGATGCGCATCTCTTCCGGGATCGTGTCCGGCCAATCCTCCTCTGGATGAGTCCGCAGGAATCCCTGAATTCTTGCCCGGAGAAACTTGTCGGATTCAATGGCATGCCACAGCCGGACCGCACTGGTGTCCGTACCCATCACCAGAACCCGGTTTTCGATCGGAGCGTGACGGGCCTGATGAAGTTCTATGCGGTAAATAATGTAGCGTTCAAGCAGAACCAGAAAAGGGACGGTTGCAAACGAAATGCCCAGTGCTTTCCGGCTGAACCCCGGGTCCAGACGCAGGGCCGCCTCCATCGCAAAGTAGAGAATGAAACTGATCCCAATGGCTCGGAGGATTCGGGGGATTTTGTCTTCAAACCGCCCCTGGTGAGGTCGTTTGAACAAGTGGAGGCTGCGAAAGACGCCGAGAAAGACAGTCACCACCAGGAGCATGAGTCTAAGTAGCTCAGTGGGAGAGGGGACGCCCTTGGCGGGGTCAATGGGAAACCATCCACTCTCGAATCGAAACCACACGGCAACCGCCAGACCTCCGAACACCGCCAATGCATCGGCGGTCACGGCCAAAAGGCTGGACAGAAGGTGAGCAGAGGTTTCCCGACTTTGCATCTTTCCCGCATAATGAACCTGTGCACCGTTTACAAGTCCTGGCTTCCCGGTTACAACGGCTCCATGACTTCTTTGAAGACTGCCGGATCGTCTCCAGGTGCCGCAGCCCGCGAACGGGGCTGGCTGAGAGCCTGGCTTCCCTTTGCAGGGCTTGCCGCGGCCGTGGGATTTTGGGTGGGAGCGTTGTGTGCCCCACAGGCTCTGCGTGGGGAGAAAGGACTTTGGGTGGCGCTTCCGCTGGCTGCGTGTGCGTTTTGGGCCTGGGTGAGGGCGAAAAAAGTATTACGTCGTTATGAACGAGGTGCAGAGGGGGAAGAGCGGGTGGCTGCCGCATTAACAGAGTTACCTGAGGAGTGGAAAGTGTTCCACGGCGTCCCGTTTGCATCCGGTGATCTGGATCATGTTCTGCTGGGCCCCCCGGGCCTGGTGGTGCTTGAAACCATTCGCTGGCGGGGGAGAGTGACGATTCGGGACGGAAAACTGTGGGATGGGGACCGGGAGTATCCGGGATATGGAGTGGAGCAACTCATGGAGAGAAGCACTGCATTTGCGGAGTCGCTGCAGGGGGAGGTTTTGCCGGTTTACACCGTTGTGGTTGTAGCAGGGGGGCGTATTGCGGGAGGAGGCGCTGAACCTGAAGGATTGTCACTGGTAGATGAATCCATGCTGGTGGAGGGGTTACGGTCTCTGCCATCCGTTTCATTTCAGGTTGACTCAGTTTCGGAACGTCTGGAGACCATGTATGAATTCACACAATGATACACCTTCCGCTTTGATCCTGCTTGCCCCCGGGTGTGAAGAAATGGAGGCGGTGATCACGATTGACATCCTGCGAAGAGCCGGGGTGAGAGTAACCGCTGCGGGCATTGCGGGAGGAGGGGAGCTGATTGCGTCACGGGAGGTGAGGTTGGTGCCCGATGTGGATTTGGACGCACTCGAAGATGCAAACTCCTTTTCCGCTTTGATTCTTCCAGGGGGGATGCCGGGGACAGAGGCCTTGAGGGAGGACCTGCGGGTGCGCGATCTGCTCCGTCATTATGCTGCAAGAGAGGGTGTGATCGTTGCCACGATCTGTGCCGCTGCCTTGGTGCTGGATGCCTATGGCCTTTTAGAAGGAAAACGGTTTACCTGCTATCCGACCTTTGCCCCTTCGATTTCCGGTGGAACGTTTGAGGATAGTCTTGTGGTTGAGGATGGCGAACTTGTGACCAGCCAGGGACCAGGGACGGCCATGGCCTTTGCATTAACGCTGGTGGAGCGGCTGACGGATCAAGCGACCCGGGATCAGGTGGCCGCAGGCCTCCTGTTTCAATAAGAGTACTGTGGAGACGGGAACAGAAGGATCTGTTGGTCAGGACCGCTTTTTCCATCGGGAAGAGTCTTTCGGCTCCGGAGTTCCCAGCAGATCGGGTTGATGCCCGCAGGCCTGCAAAACCTGACGGGTTGTGCGAAAATGCGTTTTAGCCAGGCGGGTCAAAATTTCAGGACCTGCTCGGGAAACAAGGGATTCACCTGTCTCGCGGACATGAGTCGCTCCTCTGGGCAATTGTTCTCCTGCCAATTGGCTGAGTTTCTCCATCTCGATCACGAAATGGTGGCGGGCGAGAATCGATGCAGCAGCCACGGCAGGATCCGATTCCGCTTTATGCATTTGTTTCAGGTTGATTCCTTTTCCCTTGGTTTTCAGGGCACTCAGAATCTGATGTTCAGGACCGAACTGGTCAGCCGTTGCATGTTGAATAACGGGATGTTTGGTCAGCAGGTTTTCCAGAACGGTGGCGTGTCCCCAGGCCAGAACCCGGTTTACGCTGCCCATTTTGGCGACCAGACGGTTATACGTTTCGGGAGCGAGCATCAGGACTTCGCAGTAGGTAGGATAGGACTTCAGGAGAGCTTCTGCGATGTTTCGGATTTTGGCAGCGGACTTAATCTGCTTGCTGTCTTTCACCCCTAATGTGTCCAGGGTGGCCTGATGGTCGGCGTGCAAGGCGTACGCGGCTACGACCATCGGCCCGAAAAAGTCCCCTTTTCCACTTTCATCAATCCCGATTCGAGGAAGGGGAAGATTCGAATCAGCAGCAGGGGAGGCGTCTTTCGGCACACCGGTCACCACCGGCTCCCAGAAGAATTCCAGCCACTCTTTTACCCCTTTTCCCTGCGCAACCAGTTTCCCGCTTTGGTAGAGTACCAGGCTCAATCCCGGTTTTTTTCCCGCTGCCTGCGCATACGCCACATGATGAGGTTCATAATTTCCTTCTTGAAGATGGGTAAGCACTGCAGGGAGTTGATCGGAGGTCAGTTTGGTCGAAAATGTGTTCATTTTTTGGGAAAATCAGCGTTTGAAGCGCCGGATTTGAACCATGATTGCGATTGACTTTTCTTGAGGATTCTCAGTACAAAGGTATTGTTCTTACCCATCATTTGGCTTAGGAGTTCCTCATGAACAATTGCAAACATCCATTATTTCTTTCCTTGCTTGCCTTTGCATCTTTGACAGTAGCCCCCCAGCTCTCAGCCCAGGAAGAGCCGGCACAGACTCAACCAACCATTAATCCGGATGCAGAGACTCCTGAGCTCCCAGAGGGTGCGATTTCTCAAGGGGAATTTGCCGTCAAATTCGCCAGCAAGATGGGACTCTGGAAAGGAATGACCCGTCCGCTGACTCCGACCAAAGCCATTTCACTATTGACCGAAATCGGCATATCCCCATTCGGTGGGTGGAATGCGGCGAATGCGGTTACCCCCAACGATTTTGCCAGAATGCTGGTTCAGCATCTGAAAGCCTTGGATGAAATCGATGACGCGGAAGAGGACAATCCCGAAACCACGGCTTACATGGATTACCTCAAGCGCAAATACAACCTTGATGTGAATGGTGTCGATGTCGCCGACACCCCTGTGATCCGGAAAGGGAGCACAACCCCTTCCAGCCAATTCAATGACAGCACGTCGACCAACCCCCTGGAAGGGCGGGGCTCGGATGGTGAGATTGATGAACTCCGTGCAGCCGGCCTTTCTTCAGGAGCGGGTGCCTTTAATTTTGTGAGTGATGCGGAAGTGGACCGTGTTCTTCTCGCGACGGTTCCTTCGCAAGGGAATGATGGTCGTGTGGATGGCTCTTCAAACAACACCACTCCTAGTGCACCAACCCCCTGATCTTGACCCACGAGATACCACAGACGTTTAACGTTCTACCCCACCTGAAAGCAACATGATAAAGCGATCTCTCCTTCTCTCTCTCTCCGCACTGTCGTTTCTGCCTGTTTCCCTTATGGCTGAAGCTGGCCGCAACGTTGTGGACATCAGTAACCTGGTCCGGTTTGAATATGACGACAATATTTTTAACACCGGTCCTGAGCTAAACACAAACGTCCTGGACAGTTATAAAATCACGGAACAGATTGAGTTGCTGTTTGATACCGAATCCGGGCCTACATCCTTCGGCTTTCTGTATTCTCCCGCATTCACCTACTACACGGACCGTCCGGATGATGACACCGATGTCAGTCATCTGTTCGATCTCTCTGCAGGATACGTTGGTCCCAATGGATTTTCCATCCGGGTTAAAGACACCTTTCGTCGGGCGGAAGAACCTGAGCTGGTCGCAGATGATGTTCAATTCCGACGGAATAACGATTTCATCTACAACTCCCTGAACACCACCATCGGTGCCGTACTTGTCCCGGAAAAAGTCGATTTCCTCATCGACGGCCGGTATGCGATTACCCGATATGACGAGGACTTGGTCGGGGATGCTTCCGATTATGATCAGCTCTCTGGCGGGATTGAATTGGTGTACACTCTCGGACCGGATAAACAGGTCTCCGGGCAAGTGAATTACACGACCCTCGACTATGAAAATGGTTTCCGGGACAGTGAATCCGTTCAGGCCGGCCTTTCGTATGTCCAGCAGGTTACCCCCACGAGCCGGATTGACCTCCGTGCCGGATATGAAACCCGCGATCTGGATGATGCGGTTGAGCAAGAGTCTGACAGCCCCTACTTCGATGCAAGTATTGTCACCAATCCTGCCGCGAATGCAGTATTAACTCTGGGAGCGGCGTACTCACTTGATAAATCGCCCGTCAATAACTTTGCCCAACAGGAGCGGGTCCGATTTTACGCGACGGGGAATTACTCCTTCACCCCTGCGCTTGACCTCGCCCTCTCCGGATCTTTTTCCGAGGGAACATTTGATGAAAGCGATGCGACGAGTGTCTTTGATCCTACCGTGGACGAGGCTGGGGAAGAAACCGTGATCCAAGTGTCTGCAAGCTTAACCTTTAAGGTCAATATCCGTAACTCTATCGTTGCGACCTATCAGTTTACGGAACTTGAATCTGATGTCAGACCTGAAAGTGATTATGACCGCAACCGCTACTCGATTGGTTGGCAGTACGATCTGTAAGGCGATTGAACCTGACGAGTAGAAATTTCCACTCTCAGATTTTCCGGTGTACTAGTTCCCGCTTGTACGCCGGTTTTTATTCTCATTGATATTGATGTGACATGGATTCCCTGAACGAACATACAGACGCAAGCACTCACTTTCTGGATTACTGGCGGGTGGTTCGGTCCCGCAAAGAAATTATTTTAGCGGTAACCCTGATGGTATTTCTATTAGGGTTGTTTGTGACGCAGCTCATGCCCGAACGCTTTCAGGCCAAGTGCAGAATGAAGGTGTTTGAGGAAAACCAGTCCATGCAGGTCTTCAGTCCGAGGAGCATTGGTTCTTCTTACAACCCATATTTTCTTCTGACCGAACTTGAGCTTCTGAAGTCAGATTTGATTCTGGGAGATGTGGTCGATAAAAAAAATCTGGCCCAGCACTGGACACAGGAATTTGAAGCGGAACCGCCTCTGACCCGTGAACAGGCTATTGAAATTCTCAAAAGCCGAGTTGGGGTCCAACAGCAACGTAATACAAGCAATATTGATATTACAGTGGTTGCGGATTCAGGCGAAATGGCTGCGGATCTTGCAAATATGGTGGCACGATCTTACGAGCAGTACCGGATTCGCTCGAGCCTTGAGGATGTGCAGCTTGCTCTTTCGAAACTGGAGCAACTGCTTGAAGAGCAGAATGCAAAAGTCATAGCTGCGGAAGATGAGTTGGAACGGATCCGTGAAGAGCTGGGGGTCACCACGTTCAATGTGGGAGTGAGTATTTCTGCGGAGACGGAAAGGGTGCGCCAACTGCAGGCTGATTTGATGACCTACCGTGTGGATATGCTCACGCGGAAAGCCAGGCTTGAACAATTGCAGTCTTTGGAGGGAGATGGACTCGTCAATGCACTCTTAATGAGTGTGAGAGACCAATCGTTGGAACTGTTACGTGGGCAGAAAGTGGATGCGGAAATTCAACTGAAGATGCTGCTTGAAACTCTGGGTGAGAATCATCCCGATGTTCGACGTATCCGCGCTGGATTGGTGGAAACTGAGAATAAACTGAACTCCGCGATTAATGGATTAAAGGCCGGTCTACGCACCGATTATGAAGTCTCGCGGAGTAAAGTGGAGGCTCTTGAATCTGAACTGGCCAAAGTTGAGCAGACGGAACGTCAGGCGCAAAGTTCAAAGTTGTTACCTTTCCAACGCGCAGAGCGTGAGGTTCGAATCCAGCGTTCCGTCTTGGCAACCCTTCAGGCGAGAAAAGCGCAGGAAGGCGTTGATATTGCACTTCCAAGACAGCCGATCCAGATCTTTGAGGCCGCGCGGCCACCTGCCAAATCGTTTACACCCAACTACCTCCTGAACATCGTGTTATCGTTATTTGTCGGGGGCGTGTTCGGGGTGGCTCTTGCCTTCTTCATTGAGTATCTTGATACATCAGTGAAAACGGTGGATGATGTGGAAAGGTATTTGAGCACCCCGGTGGTGGGCGTGATTCCACAGAAAATTAAGCCCTTAAACCAGGAGGGAAGTGAAAGCCCTCATGCCGAATCATACCGGGTCCTTCGGACGAACCTCCAGTTTGCAAATGATGGTCGGAAGGGGGGGGCATTCGCCGTCTGTTCCGGTGGGGTCGGAGAAGGAAAATCCACGACACTGTTCAACCTTGGCTATGTCTGTGCGATGATGGGCGATCGGGTTATTATTGTTGACTCGGACATGCGGAGACCGGTGCAGCATACAATTCTCGGGATGTCCAATCGCGAGGGCCTGGTGAATGTTCTCTTGCGTGACCTCCCAATCGAGGATGCAATTAAGCCGACAGAGCATGAAAACCTTCATTTTTTACCCAGTGGACGACTCCCGCGGAATTCTGTGGGTATGCTCGATAATCAGCGGGTAGGTGAACTCGTGAAGAGCCTGAAGGCTAGATATGATGTCGTCCTCTTTGACTCTCCTCCCATCATGGGGGTGAGCGACTCCTCTATCTTGGCGAGTGAAGTGGATGGGGTTCTGCTGGTAATCCAGTACCGGAAGTATCCAAGACAAATGTCGTCCCGTGCGAAACGCCTGGTTGAAAATGTCGGCGGAAAAGTCCTGGGCGTCGTCTTAAATAATATTAATATTCTCCGGGATGACTATTACTATTATTACAGCTCATATTACTCACATTACTCGGACACAAAGACGGCAGAGACAATTGGGGCTGATGAAGAAAATGGGGATTCCCGGGAGCGTTTCTGATATGATTATGGTCTCTTATTCCTCACGTATTCTGAAGGTGCTGTTGCTGGGTGTGGCAGTAGGTCTTGCCGGCTGTGCTTCAAATGAAGCCCTTGTCGCAGGTACTGACAGACCTGTAACAGAATCGGCGGAAATGGAACGTCCCGCTTGGGCAAGTGCATCTGAAGAAAATACGAAGGATTCCGTAGTCCAATCTGATGTGAAACCTCCGTTTCCTGACGAACAATCTGTAGATGCAGTGGAGGCTGCACCTTCCGTAGAGGAGGTCCACGCCGAAGAATCCACGCCGAAAAAGAAAGGCTTCTGGTCATTTCTTTCCCGAAAGAGGGACGCCGGAGAAGAAACGCGGGAAGAGAGTGGAGAAGAAAATTCTGAGGCGGATGACAACGATAAGGAGAATCTTGGAGAGGATACCGCTCCAGGAGAACGTCTTTCCGATTTGAAGGAGGAGGCTGAGGAAGAGAAAGGGATCGCGAAGCTTCCCCGCATTGACGAGGAAAAGGGGGTTTATAAGCTGAAAGCAGGTGATGTTCTCATGATCACTCTTTCCGGTTCTGGCGGTTTGAACGATCAGATTGAGACGGTGGTAGATGAAGAGGGAGGGGTAAAACTGCGGTTTATCGGGGCTGTGAAGGCCGATGGACTGACGACCACAGAGCTGGAGCGGGAAATCGAAGCGGAGTACACTGACAGGCAGAAAATATACAAGGACGTGGTCGCAAGGGTTGTGGTCCCGAATCGGTTCTATTTCATCGGACGGGAAGTTCGGTCACCTGGAAGATATCCCATTGTGGGGAAAGTCTCCCTTAGCCAGGCGATTTCGGCAGCAGGGAACTTTACGGAATGGGCGAATGAACGAAAAATCATCCTGGTTCGAGGCAATGAGCGATACGTGATTGATTTTCGGGAAATTTCCAAGGACCCTTCAAAGGACATTTTACTTCAACCTGGAGACAGTGTGACTGTCGAACGTCGTATTCTTTTTTGAGGTATAAAATCGCTACAGTACGGCAGCACGTTAGAGTTGATTGAACCATTGAACGCATGAACTTATGAGCTCCTCCGGTCGTCGCAGGAAAAAGCGTTTACACACCAAGGATCTTTCACCCACTGCAGAATTTGAATCCTTACGGGTGTGTATTGGGATTGGGGCTACTCTTTGTCTGTTGGGCATGGTGTTCCTGTATGGAGGCACACAGTTCTGGGCATCTGTCCCTTTTCTGATCCCCCTGATTCTTTTGCTTGGTCTCCATCAGTCAATCGGACTGTTTCAGTTCGGCAAAGGAGGTAGTTTTGTCCAGCTACCAAATGTGGTCTGGATTTGGGGACTCATCCTTTTGTACATCCTGATCCGAGCGGTTGTGAACCCATTGGTGCCCTACCAGGTTTGGACCTCAGGGTATCAGGTTGGCATTGGATTACTTGTGTTCATTTTGTTCACCGATCTTGGGGTGGAATCCCGATTCCGTGACGTAGTTTGGATCATGCTGGTCATTGTGGCGATCCTTCAGGCGATGTGGGCGGTTCAACTCTATGTTAATGGCTCAAATATGGTCCTTTGGTTACCAAGGCCTGATGGGTATGGCATGCGGGCCAGTGGCACGTTTATCTGTCCCAATCACTTTGCACACCTCCTTCAGATGGCTGGAATCTGTGCGGTTTCCGTGTTTTTACTCCCTAGAAAAAGTATCGCGATAAAGCTGATCTCCGGATTTGCACTTATCTGGATCCTGTTTGGACTCGTGTTAAGCCAATCACGATCCGGATTACTTGGTTTTGGCATTGGATCGGCCGGTATGGTCTTTCTGAAGCTGGCCCGAAGAGGGTGGAAGCGGGCCGTCGTTGGAATCCTGCTCTCAGGTGCAATTGGAGGGCTGCTGGTGGGACTGATCTGGGTCCTGTATCCGCCATTTTTAGAGAGACTTGCAGAAGCTGCCCAGGGGGATCCCCGGTTCAGTCAGTACTGGCCTGACACCTGGAACATGATCAAAGGCGAAGGGTTCTGGGGAGTAGGCCCCGGCGTATTCCGACACCTGTTTGATCAGTATCGTGAGCATTTTTCCAGTGCCTCACTGTACCTTCATTACGCCCATAATGAATATCTTCATATCCTCGCTGAATATGGATGGCTGATGACAGGTCTCATTTTCGGCACCTTGGTGTGGAGTATGTGCAAGTGGATTCGCCAGGCGTTCCGGGTGGAAGATGAAAGAAGTGCCATGATTCCGATTATGCAGTTGGGTCTTCTAGGCGGTTCACTTGTACATGCTGTGTTTGATTTTAATTTTCATATCACAGCCAATATGCTGGTTCTGATTATGCTTCTCGGTATCCTGCAGGGGAACGCACAGGCCGCACGTCTTTCGGTTCCATGTGTCTTGACCAAAGGTCAATCCCGTTGGGTCGCGGGGATGACTGTGGCCATTTGTCTCGTGTTACTTCCTCTGTCAGTCGCATTGTTCATGGGGAGTTATGCAGAATACCGAATAGATGTCGCGGACAATCAGCAAGATACAGAAAGCCGGGGAAACTATGCGGCTCAAATGAGGAAATGGACGCCGATGCATTGGCGGGGATGGGTCGAGTCCGCCAGAGCAAACCGGGTGTCGGCCACTTTTCATCAGGACCCAGTTACACAGCAGGACCTGATTCGAAAAAGCCGACGAGACTATGAAATGGCACTGAAGAGGAATCCGGTAGACCCGATCGCCCAGATCGGACTGGTGGAATTGGCTGCCCTTGAGGGGGACTATGAACGAGCGGTGGAGGAAATCGATGTTCTCATAGGTCTTTCCCCATATGACACCGCGATTTGGATCCGGAAAGGGATCCTGCTCCAGGAAGTGGAACGCTACGAAGAATCACTGGAGGTTTTCCGTCATGTTCGGAAAATGCGGCCAGGTCGAGATGAACAGGTGGAATTGAATATCCGGTATTTGCGGGGAAAAATCAGAAAGTGAGTGTTCTCTTTTCAACAGGCATTTTTGTTCGAAGAAGGTTTGCGAAAGAAGGCGTTCCCGGTTGACAAGCACTCCTTCTGAGGTATGTGAGAGCCTCGTTAAGGCGTGGTGGCAGAGTGGTCTAATGCGCGGGATTGCAAATCCTGTTTTCGTCGGTTCGAATCCGACCCACGCCTCCAATTTTTCCTGCGATGTGAGGAGTTGACGATGCAAGTACCTGAGGATCTGAAGTACACCGAAAGCCATGAATGGGTTCGTCTCGAGGGGGACCTGATGAAGGTTGGAATCACAGAGTTTGCACAGAGCCAGCTTGCAGACCTCACGTTTGTGGACCTTCCTGCTGTTGACGCTGCTGTCGATGCAGGTGAGGAAGTGGCCGTGGTTGAATCTGTAAAAGCAGCCTCCGACGTGTACTCTCCGATTGCCGGCACCGTGGTGGACGTGAATGAAGAGCTCTCTGACAGCCCTGAGAAAATCAACGAAGACCCGTATGGTGAAGGTTGGCTCTTTGTCTTGAAACCTGAAGATGTATCCATTCTGAATGCGCTTCTGACACCCGCTGCCTACCGGGAGCTTCTTCCTGACGAATGAACACGGCCCGTTTCTGCCAATTTTCCGAACCGCTTCCTTACCCGGAGGCGGTTTTGTTGCAAGAAGAGCTCGTGAAACTCCGGATCGAAGACGCCATCCCGGATACACTTCTGCTGCTTCAGCACCCTGCGGTCATTACCCTTGGCAGGAGAGGCCGTCGTGAGCATATTCAGGCCACGGACACTTTGCTGAATCAGGCAGGCCTCTCCGTATTTACTGCAAGTCGAGGAGGAGATGTGACGGCTCACGCACCGGGTCAATGGGTGCTCTATCCCATCCTGAAGTTAACCGGGAATGAGAAGGGGGCTCATGGATACCTTAGAGCACTTGAACAGATTGCCCTGAACACGGCCTCGGATTCGGGTATCGCTGCCTTCCGGAGGGAGGGGATGGCCGGAGCCTGGGCGGCCGAAGGAAAATTCTGCGCCATAGGCTTCAAGTTTACCCGCTGGGTCTCCATGCACGGATTGGCCCTGAACGTAAATCTCGATCTCCGGATCTTTGATCTGATCGTCGGTTGTGGCTTGGTCGGGGAATCCGTGACCTCGTTTGAGCAGATCCTGGGTGAACAAAGCCCCGACCTGGAAACGGTCGGGGCCAATCTGAGAACCCACTCTGAGGCGGTCCTGAATCGGACGCTTGTGGAGTGCCCGGAGGAGGAATTGATTCCTCCGAACCGCTCCTGACTTACCAGTCTCCCATGAAGACATTCATTCCATTATTGGATGCCTTCTTGTACACCAGTTCTAGTGCGTCGAGAAAACGCTCTTCTCCTCGCCACATGGGGAAATGCCCCAGATGTTTGGACAGAGCTCCCGGGCTGGGGGGGATGCGGACATCGGTGAGGTGATCCTCATTCACATTGCCGCCATTCCAGAAGTGTGAGACTTCACGGGTAAAGGGCGTACCCGCCTCACGAGGCCCGCTGTGAAGTTCCATATCCAGGTAATCTGGTTTCTTGCGGGTATTTCGCTTAATAGAGGAACCGATGTCCTTAATCAAGCGGTCACGCTCCAGTCCGCGAAGTCGCATGAACAGAAAGGGGTCCCGGTCGAATTCTTCGGCCAGAATGTAGTAAACCGCAATAATGTGACGGCAAAGACCGCCAATATTGCAGGTGCAAGAGGTTTCCAAGTCATCTATGTTTACCGGGAAGAGAGACAGACCCTGCTCCTCAAACACTTCTTCAATGGACTCGGGCATCTGCCCGGAGAGAAGTTTCGCGGCAAAAATTGCCTGGCTGGAAAGAATTTCCGTCAGCTTCTGCCAGTTCTTTTTCGGGGCAGGCTTGAATTTGATTTCGACTTTGTGGGGCTTTTCCCGCGCTCCCTGCACGGTTGCGGTAACCGTACCGTTGTCGATTTTTAATGCCAGAACTTGTCCGGCCTGAGCATATGCGCGCCCACGGGGCAGCTCTGCTCCCATGTAATGATTCTCCAGAACCGCCATCCAGCGTTTTGTCCACCAGTTCTTTCCAACTTTGCGGCTTTTCGTCTGGGCACGGATACCGCCGTGTGCGGTCAGGGGTCGTGTTCCTCGATTTGAATCTGCCATAATCGTATAGGGGAGGGGGTTCGTTTATTCGCCAATCGCGTCTTTCTGCAATTCGAACAGTTTCTTAAGATCGTCCGTGGAAAGCTCAGTGAGCCAGGCTTCATCGCTGCCCACGATACTGTCCGCGACACCTTTCTTGTGTTCCAGCATTTCATCAATCCGCTCTTCCAGGGTACCGGTACACAGGAATTTATGAATCTGAACGTTCTTGGTCTGACCGATACGGTAGACCCGGTCGGTTGCCTGATCCTCAACGGCCGGGTTCCACCAGCGGTCGAAGTGGAACACGTGGTTTGCCCGTGTCAGGTTTAACCCGGTACCACCGGCTTTCAACGAGAGGACGAATACATGGGGACCGTTCGAATCCTCCTGGAAGCGGTCAATCATACTGTCACGCTGCTTCTTGGGCACACCGCCATGCAGGAAGAGCACTTCATGTCCAAAGGTTTCCTGCAGGTGCTGTTGAACCAGCTTACCCATTTCAACAAACTGTGTGAAGATCAGGGCCCGTTCATCCACCTCGATGATTTCTTCCAGCATCTCGGTCAGACGTGCAAGTTTTCCGCTGCGTTCGGAGAGGTTTTTCTTCTCATTCAGATACTGTGCAGGGTGGTTGCAGATCTGTTTCAGCTTGGTCAATGTGGCAAGCACCAGACCTTTCCGCTGAATGCCATCTGTGGATTCCAGAGCGTTGTCCACATCGGTGACCAGATCCTGATACAGAGCCGCCTGTTCCTTACTCAGGTTACAGTAGACTTTCATCTCCATCTTTCCGGGAAGATCCTTGATGATCGTCTTGTCAGTTTTCAGACGGCGGAGAATAAACGGACCGGTGAGTTTCTTCAGACGGTCAATGACATCGACATCCCGATTCGCCTGAATCGGCAGGAGGAAATTTCGTTTGAATTCCGCCTGAGACCCCAGGAAGCCTGCATTGAGAAACTCCATGATGGACCAGAGGTCACCCACGTTGTTCTCGATCGGTGTACCGGTCAGAGCAATCCGGTACTCCGATTTAATGGAGCGGGCCGAGCGGGCCTGCTTGGTCTTGGGATTCTTGATGTTCTGGGCCTCGTCCAGAATGGTTCCTCCCCAGTCAATGGTCTTGAGAATCTCGATGTCACGGTGGAGCAAAGAGTAACTGCTGATGATAATGGCGTACTTTTCCGCATCCTTTTTGAAGGCGGCCCCTTTGTTCCGGTTTACACCGTGGTGTACGAGAACGGGAAGGTCGGGCGTGAACTTCGTCGCCTCCTTCTGCCAGTTGCCGGTCAGAGAGGTGGGGCAGATAATCAGGTATGGTTTCCGGTTTCCCTCTTCCCACTCATGCTGAATCAGGGCGAGAGCTTGAATGGTTTTACCAAGACCCATGTCATCGGCGAGACAGGCACCGAGTCCCCATTTTTTCAGGAAGGCGAGCCAGGAGAAGCCCCTTACCTGATAGGGACGGAGTTCACCTTTGAATCCTTTCGGAACTTTGAGCTCCTCAAATCCTTCTTCGCCCTGCAACTGGTCGAGGAAGTCCTCTACCCAGCCCGTGGCTTCAATACCGTCGAATTTGAATTCATTCGGGGATTTGGCGGAGCCCAGCGCCATCTGGACTACATCACGCAGGCTGGCTTTGGCTTTATGGTTCTTGGCTGTCAGCTCGAGAGCCTTTTCGATTTCCTTCTCCGCGAGCTGGATCCAGTGTCCGCGCATCTGGACCAGAGGAATCCGGGACTTGGCCAGATCCTCCAGTTCCTGTCGGGTGACTTTCTCTCCGCCAAGCGTGACCTGCCAGTCAAACTCCAGGACGTGATCCAGGCTGAAAGAGGAGGATTTCTTGGTCCGGCTTGTCGCTTTTCCGCCTTTGAGTATGGCCTTGGTACCCAGACGCTGTCTGGATCCCTGAGGCGTCCACCAACCCGGATTGATCACGCCAAATCCGGCCTGCTCGAGTGCAAGGGTGCGGTCCGTGAGAAACTCGTAGGCACCTGAGGTGTCGAGCTCGTATCCGGTGGGTGCATCCTGGTGCAGACTTGCTTCAATCCGGGGGCAGATCGTGCTGGCAATTCCCAGAGAGGACAGCATGAACTCTTTCGCATCAAAGTTCTCCGTATTCAGAACTTTGGCCTCTGCCGCACTCGGACTCCAGACATGTTCGGAAGGAATCAACAACTCCGGATCGTTGTAGGACTGAAGATAGAAGTGAACCTTCCATTTTACCTCGGATCCGTCCTGACCTTTTTTGAGCCTGGGAGGTTCCTCCAGTTTAAGGCAGAGCCGAAAGGGCGTGGTGGTGGAGAGGGAGATGGGCTTCCTCCATTCACGAACCTGCTGATAGAGACCCTGCAGATCCTCTTCATCATCCGGTAAAATCGGTTCTTCCGTCACCAGGGCATTCAGCCAATGGTCGTGCATGGAATCGAAATCTGTCCCAGGCTCCTCGAGAAAGCTTTTCGGCCAACTGGACTGCTGCTGGGTGAAGATCGAATACCGGGACAGGTAATCTACGATCTGCGTAATCAGTCCTTTCACCATGGTCGAGGGATAGAGCGACTCCAGAGAGTCATCCTCGGGCTTCATGGCTTCCATACAGCCGCAGGCGTGGGGCATTGCCGCAATCAGTTCGTTCAGATAATCGAGGTCGCTGCCAAGGAAAATGGGCTCCCAAATGGCTTCCATATCGCCAGCACGGGTTTTCTCGAGACCCGGAAGATACTCCTGGCGTGCAACCAGCGCACCGGCAAACCGCATGACCCGGGTCCAGAACATGAGGTCATTTCCGCCCATCACGCCTGAACTGAGCAATTCTTTGCCAACGAACGCCGCCAAAAACCCGATGGTACTCTCCAGGGGCAGGGACATCGTGGTGACCCTCCAGGGTTTCAGTTCCACGTCCCGATGGGCTGTCGGATTTTTGCTCAGCAAAGGGCTGGAGGCAATGGCCGTTTCGCCGGAAGTAGGGAGCCAAACCGTGCGTAAATCGGCTTCCTGCCGACGGATACTCCGGTCAAAGAGGGTCTCACACAGAATTTCTTTGAGTGTTTCCTCACCCGCGTCGTAGGGGAAAATGGCAGCTTTTTTGGTGGCACGAGACTTGGAGGAGCCTTCCAGGTCGTCCACTGGCTTTTCCCCCCAAAAATGTAAATGATGGTCAGCGTAACTCGCGTGGAGTATGATCATACAAAAATACCTTGTCTTACTTTCAACCAAGCCGGATTTTGTATCCGGTTTGTGAGCTTGGGATTATAACAGATTTTTCCTTGAATACGATGTCTATTCTGACATTTTTTCAGAGATTCGTCATTTTTGTATGATTGGAAGAGCGGGACATCTATCATCAGTTACATGGCTCTGACGCCTCCACATCTCAGAATGTTCAATCTTCCAGGAGGGGGATCCCTTTGTTGCTGGCGCGCACGGGAGACCAATGTGGGGTGGTTACTGGCGGATCCAAACGGAAACGCATGTGCTGTCGATGTGCCGGATGCGGATGCGTTGCTGAGTGTGCTTGCTGTATGGGGGTTCCGCCTTTCCGACCTCCTGTTTACTCATTCACATCATGATCATATCGACAGGGTGCCGAAGGTGTTGCATGAAACCGGGTGTCGGGCATGGGGGGCGCCCGATGCGGGGCTGCCGGTGTCGGTGCAGCCCCTGCAGGACGGTGACCGGATCCGGGTGGGCGAATGGGGGATCCAGGTCATGGAAACCAGCGGACACAGCCCTCTTGACCTGACCTACGTCCTGCCTGAGCAGTCTCTTTGCTTCTGCGGCGATACGGTGTTTGATGGCGGGTGCGGGAGGATGTTCGCGGGACCTGCCTCTGTCTATTGGGCTTCTATCTGCAGGATTCGGGAGATGCCTGAACCCATGCAACTCTGTGTGGGTCATGATTACGCAGAGGAGAATTACCGGTTTGCCTGCAGTGTGCTGCCTCACAACCCTCAGCTTTTGTCGAAAGCCAGAGAGGCGTCCTGGTGTGCACCTTCTTTTCCTCTTCCCATCCGGGTGGGGGAGCAGAAACAGCATAACCTGTTTTTCCGGGCTGATGATCCCGGTGTGGCTGCGTCACTGGGCTTGACCGGGCTCCCGCCGGAAACAGTCTTTGAGGAATTGCGGGAACGCAAAAATCGTTTTTGACCTTTTGCCCCTGGTTGCTTAGGAAGCCCCGCATGACCACACTGTCCATTTCACCTGTTCTTGATGCCCTGATTCAGAAGGGGGTGTCCGTACCGATGCCGGCCAGTGTGTGGGTGGCGGAGGACGTGAATCCTGATCGTATCTCGGAACATGTGGAACTTTTTCCGGGAGCACGTTTGTCCGGCTCTCGTCTCTCGATCGGGCCCGGATGTAAAATCGGGAGTGAAAACCCGGCAACGGTCATCAACTCTCAGCTAGAGTCAAATGTGACCCTGAAGGGAGGGTATGTATCAGGGTCTGTGTTCCTGAACGGGAGTTCCGTAGGGAATGCCGGTCATATTCGGGAGGGATGCCTCTTTGAAGAAGAGGCGTCCACGGCACATGCGGTGGGTGGCAAACAGACCATTCTCATGTCCTTCGTTACACTGGGCAGCCTGATCAATTTTTGTGACTGTCTGATGACCGGGGGCACCAGTCGGAAGAATCACAGCGAAGTCGGGTCCTCCTTCATCCATTTTAATTATACTCCCCACCAGGATAAGGCGACTCCCTCTCTCTTTGGAGACGTGCCGCGGGGAGTCTTGCTGGACCAGCCGCCCATTTTCCTTGGTGGTCAGGGGGGAGTGGTCGGACCGGTGGTCACCGAGTTCGGGGTGATACAGGCCGCAGGTTCAATTTCCCGGAGGGACCTGGATGCCCCTCATCACCTCTACCAGTCCGCTGTTCCTGAAGAACGCTGGATGCCTTATCAGACGGGAACCATTCGGGAGCCTCTGGAGAAGCTGGTGAAGAACCTGCGTTACATCGGTTCCCTGTCCGCTCTCCGGATGTGGTATCACTCCTTCCGATCCCGGGTCATGACGCAATCCGTGTATACCCGCATGGTCCTGGAGGGGGCAGAGGATCTTCTGGCCTCCGCGCAGGCGGAGCGCATCAAGCAGTTGAAGAAATGGCTGGGCATGGTTTCGGTTTCTACAGGCCCGTTTGCGGGGACACGGGGGTGGGTGGAGGATCTGGAAGAGAAGACGCAGTCTCAGCCCGTCAGTGCGGATCTGGAAACCCTCGCTGACGGGATCGGCATATGTGATCCTTATCCCAATGCCGTTGTGGCCCTTTCTGATGACAGCCGTTCGGCTGTGATCACCATCCTTGAATCTGAAATTCAGCGGTTCGTTGCTCTGGCGGACCCCATCCCTGAGGAGACAAACTCATGAGTAGAATGTTTGGCACAGATGGCGTTCGCGGTGTCGCGAATGTCAATAATATGACCGCGGAAATGGTCCTGGAAATCGGCCGGGCGACGGCTCATGTCTGCAAAACCCAGCGGCATGTCTCAAAAGATACCCGCCGGAGAATTGTCATCGGCAAGGATACCCGTGCCAGCGGATACATGCTGGAAAATGCATTGTCCGCCGGGATTTGCTCAATGGGAGTGGATGTGTTTCTTCTGGGACCCCTGCCGACACCGGGCATTGCGTTCACGACCATGAGCATGCGCGCGGATGCGGGCCTGGTTCTGTCCGCCTCCCACAATCCCTTTGAGGATAATGGAATCAAAATTTTCGGTGGTGACGGCTTTAAACTGCGGGATGAAATGGAGGATGAGATTGAGGAGATTATTTCCACCGGACGCATCCGTGAAATCCGTCCGACCTCCAACGATGTTGGCCGGGCGAAACGGATTGAGGATGCCATTGGGCGGTACATTGTCTTCTGCAAAAACACGTTTCCGAACGAATTCTCTCTTGAGGGGCTTCGGGTCGTGCTGGACTGCGCAAATGGAGCCACTTACAAGGTGGCCCCGATCATTTTTCAGGAACTCGGTGCAGAAGTCTTTCCGATCCACAATCATCCGGATGGAACCAACATCAATGAGAAATGTGGATCCCAGCATACAGAAGACCTGGTGGATAAAGTGAAGGAAACACGGGCCGATATCGGTCTTGCGTTCGATGGCGATGGCGACCGGTTGATTGCCGTGGATGAAAAGGGGGTAGAACTAACCGGGGATCACATTATTGCCATCCTGGCGGAGAGGATGAAAAAAGAAGGCCGTCTGAAAAACAACAAAGTGGTGACGACCGTCATGAGCAACTTTGGATTTGTGAAGGCCATGGAGAAACTGGACATCGAACAGGATCAGGCCCAGGTGGGGGACCGGTATGTCCTGCAACGGATGATGGAAACAGATTCCGTACTGGGAGGGGAAGCCAGTGGGCATCTGATCTGTCGCGAATATCACACCACCGGTGACGGGATTATCGCGGCCCTGCAGTTGCTCCGCGTGATGTGCGCAGAAAAGAAACCCTTGTCGGAACTGTCAAAGGTGATGGAGCTTTTCCCGCAGAAACTGATTAACGTGAACGTGAGTGACAAACCACCGTTGGAAGAGGTGAAATCCATTCAGCAGGCGATCCATCATGCGGAACAGACCCTGGGGGATCAGGGACGCGTCTTGGTGCGCTACAGCGGGACTCAGTCGATGTGCCGGGTCATGGTGGAGGGGCCGACGACCGCCATGACGGATTCCCTTGCGAATGATGTGGCGAGAACGGTTTCGCAGTCGCTGGGGGGAATTTGATTCGATTCCTCCGAGTTGGACTCGTTTTGTTGGGAGGGCTCTTCCTGACGGGTTGCGTGGGTCCGTCTCTTGAGCGCTCCGAGCATGTGTATTATGACTGGGGGCCTCTTGCATCCAGAGTGCAGGATGCACGGGGA
Organism: Verrucomicrobia bacterium UBA6053; assembly: GCA_002429065.1. Classification (GTDB taxonomy): domain Bacteria; phylum Verrucomicrobiota; class Kiritimatiellia; order SS1-B-03-39; family UBA6053; genus UBA6053. The sequence goes on from DIYN01000028.1 coordinate 56,658, forward strand.
AATGACCGTACCCGGGTCGCGGGCCCTTTTTATGAAAACAGCGTCACGCCTGACGGATGGAAGGCGAACGCCTTGCGGCCGATGTTTCATGAATGGAAACATGAAGAGCAGAAAGTGGAACGTCAGGAAATGCTTTGGCCGATCGGGGCACGTCGTCAGCGGGGAGATTCGGAGTATTGGCGCTTTCTGCTGATTTTCCGCTGGGACTGGGACATGAATGATCCGGACTCCCGACATCGGACCTGGGTGTTTCCCATCTGGTTTCAGGGCCGGTCGACAGAAGGGAAATCCTATCTCGGGATTTTCCCCTTTGGTGGGACCATCCGGGAATTCTTTTTCTGGGACCGCATTCATTTTGCCCTCTTTCCTCTGTACGTCGGAAGCCGCATCAATGAAATCGAGGCCCGCACCTGGCTGTGGCCGGTGTTTTCCCGAACGGAAGGTCCCGGGGTAAAACGGTTCCGGATTTTTCCCTTCTATGGCTACAATGAACGGGACGGTCTCGGACGGAAAACCTTCATTCTCTGGCCCTTTTGGACGTCTGTCAAGTACACGGCCGCCGGGGCTCAGGGTGGTGGATGGATTCTGTTTCCCATTACCGGTCATTTGAAATTGCCCGGACAGGAAACCTGGTGGCTGATTCCTCCCATCTTTCGTCTGACCAAGGGGGAAGAGCATTTCAAACTCTTTGGGCCCTGGCCGATTGTGCAGCAGGAGAAAGGCAACATGGATAAATTTTATCTGTGGCCGATTTATGGAAGGAAAACCATTGGAGGGGTCGAGAAGCGGTTTTTTCTCTGGCCGCTGGGGCATTACGAAAAGCTGGAGAATCCGACCGGAACCAAGACCCGGTTTCAGTTTTTTCCGTTTTACCGACGTTACGTGTTTGAACCCGTTGAGGAGATGGAAGAGGAGGAGCCCAGGGATAGCTGGACGAAAATATGGCCTTTGTACTCCCATCACAATCGGGACAATGGGGAAATGGTCCGGACGGTGTTTCCGGATTTGAATCCGATGCGGGATGGACCCATTGAGCGCAATTACGGCCCCTTCTGGCAATGGGTGGTCTATCACCGGGAGAAACAGGACCGCGATCTGGAAATCTTCTGGGGGATGTACCGGTCCATGGATCGGGGGGAAGACTACCGGTACCGAAGCCTGTTCCCGTTTTACTCCTGGAGCCGGGAAGAAAAAGGAGGGCATGTCTCTCTGCTGAAGGGGCTTTTCGGTTGGCGGGAAGAGCAGGGGAAAAAGCGGTGGCGAATCCTGTACCTTTTTGAGTTTGGCGGTAAGGGGGACACGTAATGGCGCTGAACGATCCATACGAATGCCCGGCCTGCACCAACCTCTTTGCTCAATGGGGTCACAATACACTGGCGTTTTTCCAGCAGGTGGGTCAAGCGATCCTGCTGAACAGCCGTGCACTGTTTATGACCCCGTTGATGTTCCGGAAACGGATGAGGACAGAGGTGGCCTACCAGCTTTTTTATACCGGGATTAAGAGCCTGCCTGTCCTGTCTGTTGTGGCGTTTTTTGTCGGGATGATCTTTGCGGTGCAAACCGGGATCGAACTCGCGCGATTCGGACAGGAGGTGAACGTCGGGGGGGCGGTGACGGTGGTGATGCTGCGGGAAATGGGACCCTTTATGACGGGGTTGATTATTGTCGCATCCGTGGGGTCCAGTATCGGTGCGCAACTGGGGACCATGAAGGTCAGCGAGGAAATCTCCGCACTTGAAATCATGTCGATTGACCCCGTTCGGTTTCTGGTCATGCCCCGGCTGGTGGCACTGATGGTCATGATGCCGTTTTTAACCCTGTATACCGATGTGCTTTCGATTTTTGGCGGCGGAGTGATCGCCACCGTTCAACTGGGAGTGGAACCTGCCGCCTATCTGGATAATGCCCTGTTGTATGCTGAGAACAAGGACCTGTACACCGGGCTGTTCAAAGCACTGGTCTTCGGGTTTGTCATCAATATGGTGGCCTGCCATCAGGGCCTGACTACCAAGGGAGGGGCGGTAGGAGTCGGAAAATCCACCCGCTCCACCGTGGTGATTTCTTTTCTGGTGATCCTGATCACCGGGTTCATCCTTACCAAGTTTTTCTACGGATGATTGAATTCCGAAATGTGAAAAAAGATTTTTCCGGCAGACCTGTGCTGCGGGGATTCAATTTGCATGTCCGCAAAGGGGAGACCATGTGTCTGGTGGGCACGTCCGGTGCCGGAAAGAGCGTGACTCTCAAGCACATGGTCCGGCTCCTGAAGGCTTCGTCAGGAGAAATCCTCATAGACGGAGAGGATATCCAGCCGCTTGAAGGCAAAGCACTTTCGAGCATGCGGGAAAAGTTCGGGTATCTGTTTCAGAGTGCCGCGCTTCTTCAGTGGCTCACGGTTTATGAAAATGTGGCCCTGCCTTTGCGGGAACGGACCAAGCTGAGTGACGGGGAAATTGACCGGAAGGTGCGTCATGTCCTGGACCGTGTGAACATGAGTCATGCATTAGGGAAGTTGCCTGCGGACATCTCGGGGGGGATGCAGAAGCGTGCCGGCCTGGCCCGGGCGGTCGTGTCGGAGCCGGATATTCTCCTCTACGATGAACCTACCTCGGGGCTGGATCCGGTCACCTCCCGCACGATTGATACCCTGATTCATGACCTTCAGTCGGATCTTGGCGTGACCAGCGTTGTGGTGACGCATGACATGATCAGCGCCTTGACGATTTCGGATCGGATTGCGATGCTTCACCAGGGTACCGTACTCGAAGTGAGCCCACCCCGGGAGTTTCTGGCCTCCCAAAATGAAGTGGTGCGGGATTTTCTGGATTCCCAGTGCATCAGCCGTAACTTTTTTGAAGAGTTCCCTGAGAGGATATTAAAATGAGTGAGAACAGCCGAAAAAAAGACGTCACGACCGAAATCGTGGTCGGAGCCTTTATGTTCACCATGCTGGTGGTCCTGCTCACGATCACCGTGGTCATGAGCCAGAACAAGTTTTTTGAAAAAAGCTGGACCCTGAAAGCGGAGTTTCCGGATGTGGGAGGTCTGAAAGAAGGAGAGAGCGTGTTCCTGCGCGGTGTGAAAATCGGGAATGTGGATAAGATTGAAGTGGCGGAGGATGAATCCGGGGTGGAACTGGAAATGAGGCTGGACCGACCGGTGACGCTGTATGAAGGGTACAAACTTCAGGTGGAAACCGCGTCGATGCTCGGAGGGATGCGCCTGGTCATTGATGAAGGGGATCACTCCGGACCCAAAATCCCGGAGGATCAGTTGATGAATCTGAAAGGGGAACCGACGCCTGACCTGCTGGAAACAGCCAATCTCCTGGTGGGGGACCTTCGGGAAATCACCTCGCAGATTTCCAGCGGAAAAGGAACGATTGGACGGCTCATTTATGAGGATGGGCTGTATGCTGAGGCGGAAGGACTGGTGAAAAGTCTGAACGAAACGGCGGCGGATCTGGAGATCGTGTCGGAGAACGCCCGACTGATCAGTGACCGGTTGGCAACAGGAAAGGGAACCCTGGGTCGACTCCTTTCGGAGGACGAAGGTCTGTTTACGGAACTGACCAATACCGTCGCCAATGTGAACGCAGCCTCCGGGGATATCCGCAAGATCGTGGCCCGGGTGGAAAAAGGGGAGGGAACGTTGGGAAGACTTCTCAGCTCGGATGACCAGGTGTACAAAGATCTGAGTGCGACTGTTGAGTCCCTGCGGTCTTTCTCTGAAAGTCTGAACAATGACGAGGGAACGGTTGCACGCTTACTGTCTGACGATACTCTCTACATCAAAGTGGAGGGATTGGTTGACGAGGCCCGGGCGACGATCGATGATTTTCGTGAGACCTCTCCCATCACCACCTTCAGCACCATCTTCTTCGGTGCGTTCTGATTCCGATGTATTACGTGTACCGATTGCAAAGTGTGCAGCATCCCAAACAGACGTTTCTGGGCACCACCCGCAACGTCAAGAAACGTTTGGCGATGCACAATCGTCAAAAAGTGGAAAAGACCGCCGAGTATGCACCTTGGCGGATCAGTTTTTACGCTGCGTTCACACGGAAAGAACGTGCGGAGTCCTTTAAAGAGTTTCTCACGACGAAAAAAGGACGTTCATTGGCCCATGAATATTTCTGGAAGGCGAGCCATGGAGGGGATGCTCCGGAGGCATGATCCAGACAGAGAACATCAACCTGATTTGGGCGTCCCTGATGGTGGAGGAATGTATCCGGAAGGGCGCGGATACCTTTTTCCTTGCTCCGGGAGCGCGTTGTACTCCGCTGACCCTGGCCGTGGCCCGCCATCCGGATGCCCGGGCTGTCCAGCATGTGGATGAACGGGCACTTGGCTTTGCCGCCCTCGGGTTTGCCCGCGCAACCGGCCGGCCGGGAGTGGTGATCTGTACCTCAGGAACCGCTGTTTCAAATTTGACCCCCTCGGTGGTGGAAGCCTCCATGGATTCACAGCCTCTGCTTCTCCTCACGGCAGACCGTCCTTTTGAGTTGAGAGAGTGCGGGGCGAACCAATCCATTCCGCAGACGCAGGCCTTTGCCCCTTATATTCGCTGGAGCATGGATCTGCCTGCCCCGGACGTCCCGGTTTCTCCTCAGGTGGTGCTGACGACGATGGATGAGGCCCTGTCACAGGCTGAGACCGGGCCGGTTCACTTGAATTGCCCCTTCCGTGAGCCGCTGGCCGCGTTTCCGGACCGGACGGATGCAGAAGCATATCTGATTCCAGTGCATGAATGGTCCATGGGGCATAATCCCTACACCTCCGTGGTTCCCAGTTGGCCGGAAACCGACGAGATGCTGGTGTCCGGTCTTGCGGATTTGCTGGTGGATCAAAAGGTTCTCGTGGTGGCGGGCGGAGGCTTCAATGAATCTGAGGCCATGGCGATCGACCAGTTGTCCGAGAAATGGGGATGGCCGATTATCAGTGATATCAGCTCCGGCCTCCATTTTGGTCCGCGAAGGAACGGGGTGGTGCGGCATATCGACAGTGTACTCGGCGGCTCCGAGTTTCCCGAGCACCTGGTGCCGGATGTCCTGATCCAGTTCGGAAGTCGATTTCTGTCAAAGCGATTGCTGGAAGCACTGGAGGAACATCCCCCGCCGGCTTGGATTCAGGTCTCTCCCCGCAAGGGCAGGTTTGATCCAGTCCATCGGGTGACGCACCGGATTCAGGCCGGGATTGACCGCTTCTGTCTGCAGCTTGAGCAGGAGAGGCGAGGGGAGGCCGACGCGGACTGGAAGCTGGCCTGGCTGCAGGCGGATCTGCAGGTGGAACGGCTGCTCAAGGCCGAACTCGATGAAGCAGCGGATTTATCCGAACCCTCGGTTGCCCGGTCGGTGACCCGGTTTATTCATAATCTGAACGGATTGGTGTTGGGCGCCTCCATGCCGGTGCGGGATGTGAACCGGTTTGCCGCGAGGAATCCGAACCGGATTCAGGTGACGTGTAACCGGGGGGCAAGCGGGATCGATGGAACCATTGCCACCGCTGTTGGCTTTGCCAGAGGATTGCGGCAAAGTGTAACGGTGTTGCTGGGAGATCTTGCCGCATTGCATGATTTAAACAGTCTGGCCATGGTCGCCACCTCCCGCACGCCCGTGATCGTCATTGTGATTAATAACCATGGCGGCGGGATCTTTCATTTTCTTCCCCAATCCCAGGATCCGGATTTTGAAGCTTTTTTCGGAACCCCGCATACCTGGCGGTTTGAAGATGCCGCAGGTCAATTCGGACTTCCCTATGCCTTTGCCCAAACCCTTGAGGACTTCCAGGAGGCCTACCAGGAAGCGCTTGATCATAAGGTCTCCTGTCTGATTGAAGTGGAAACGGACCGGGAGGATAATCTTGTCCTGCATCGGCGGTTAGAGGAAATGCTCGATCTGCCTCACTCCAGAACAGGTCAGGGACGATGAGCGAGGAAGAGGAGGGGTCCACAACACCTTCGACAAAATCAGGCGCGTTCCTGCGTATCCACCGTCAAACGGTGGAAAGCAGCCAGAAAATGTCTCCGGCGATCCTCCTGGGCAGCAGCCTTGCCCTTGCAATGGGATTGTTTGTCTGGGGGGGAATGGCATTTGACGGTAAGTTCGATACGGAGCCGCTGGGCGTGGTCACCGGACTGATTCTCGGACTTCTGTTCGGGGTCTATGAGATTTGGAAAGTAATACACTTTGCGGAAGCCGCGGAAGAACCGGACTCTTCGGCCGCAGACACGGACTCTGAGACAGAATCATGAGCAATGTCCGACCTCTAACCTGGTGTTTTTGGGCCTATTTACTGGGGGCAACCGGTGCGGTTTCCTATTTGATCCACAACCATCTTACGGGTGAAACCATAGGCGTGGAGTTGGTATTCTCTCTTGGCCTTCTGGTTGTGAATGCGTTGTTTTTCTTTGCCGCGCATGTGTTTACAAATGGAAATGACGCGTTTTCGAGCCCTGCGGTCGCGATGGCAGGCTTTGGTTTGAAGCTATTCGTGAATACTTTCACAATTTTTATCTTTATAGGATTGCATGCAGGGCGAACCCATGTATTTGTGTGGCAGTTCTTCGGAGCCTACACGCTGTTGCTATTCGGCAGCGTGTTGCTTTTAGCCCGTAAACCTTAGTGATCTTCTGCATTTTAAACGGATGAGTACTCCCACAATCGCCGAGAAAACCGAACAAGTGACGGAATGGATTTCCCATCACGTTTCCGACGGCGGCGCATGGAGCATTGGCACCCTCCATTTGGAATTCGCCGATGCCAACTTGCCGAATTCGTTCCGGCTTTCCGGTCTAATGGCGTTGATCGGTGCAACCCTTCTCTGCTGGATGTATTGCAAGGTTTACAACCACCGGGCCCGCGTGCCTCGCGGATGGACCAACCTGATGGAAAGCATTGTGGTGTTTGTCCGTGATGAAATCAGCATTCCGTACCTGGGCAAAGAGGACGGTAAGCAGTTCGCCTGGTTGTTCCTGACACAGTTCACGCTGATCCTTACCCTGAATCTTATGGGGCTGGTGCCCATCTTCAGTACCGCAACCGCAAGTTTGAGCGTAACCGCAGCTCTGGCCACCACCACCTTCCTCGCCATGGTGGGGTGGGCGATTCAGCGCCACGGAGTGATGGGATTCTTTAAGAATTTTATTCCGCACGGCATTCCGACCCCGGTTCTGTTCCTTCTGGTACCCATCGAAGTCGTCGGACTGTTCATCAAGACCCTGGTTTTGGCCATCCGACTCTTCGCCAACATGCTGGCGGGACACATCGTTCTCTTTGCCATGATCGGCATGACCGTGATTTACGGCGGAGTTGCCCTCCCCGCCATTGGATTGGGCCTTTTCGTGTTCTTTCTCGAGATTCTCGTGGCCTTCCTTCAGACCTATATCTTTGTGATGTTATCCGCAATTTTTGTGGGGCAAATGCTCCATCCCGAACACTGATCCCTCTCAACGTAACCAAAACACTCGTAACCCCACTAAACACAGGTAAATCTAATGGATTCTATTACCGCTGCAATGTTGTCCACCCTCGGAGCTGGTCTCGTCACGATCGGAGCCGGAATTGGTATCTCTAAAATCGGAGCCGCTGCTCTGGAAAGTTCTGCCCGTCAGCCCGAGCTGCAGGCCAAACTGCAGACGATGATGATTATTTCCGCCGCTCTGATCGAAGGTGTGGCACTGTTCTGTGCTGTGATCTGTATCATGGCTGTCGGCAAATAATTGACGGGATTTACCCCCGTCTAGGTTTCATCCTATGTCGACTCCTTCCGAACAACCCCTGGAACAACCCGTCACGCAGCACGTAGAGGTCCCGACCTCTCACGGTGCCGGAGGCGGGGAGCATGGCGGTTCCAGCCCTGTCAGCGGTTCCATGTTCTTCTGGTTCCTGACGATCTTCGTGATCGCGGCGCTGATTCTGAAGAAATTCGCCTTCGGGCCGATTCTTCAGGGTCTGGAAGCCCGCGAAGAGGAGATCGAACGGTCCCTGGAGAATGCCGACCGTCTTGAACGAGAGCTGGCGACCCTCGACGAAACCGTAAAAACCAAACTGGATGACGCAGACAGCAAAGCCCGTGAGTTGATTGACTCCGGACGCGAAGCTGCCCGCGAGGCCGGAAAGGTCATTGAGGACAAAGCCCGGGAAGAAGCTCAGATCCTGCGTGAGAACGCAGATCGGGATATCGCTTCTGCCCAGGGAAAAGCCGAAAATGCTCTCCGGGCCACCAGTGCGGAAGTTGCGGTCGAAATGGCCATGTCGCTTCTCAATCGTGAATTGGACGCCAAGGGCCGTAAGGATCTTGCCGACCAGCTCATAGCGGGAATGTAACGGTTTATGTCCTCTGTTGCAAAACGATACGCGTTTGCTTTCGTCGACACTGCCCGTGAAGACGGTGTGCTGGACTCAGTTCTGACTGATGTGGAGTCATTGGGCTCTTTAATCAGTGCGAGCCCTGAGCTTGCGGCATTCCTGTCAAATCCACTGGTGAGTGACGCCGAACGTCTCTCCACTCTTGAAGCCCTCTTTCAGGGGAAAGTGCAGGAACTTACCTGGAACCTGCTCGTGTTGCTGGTGCACCGCGAACGCTTGGCAGAACTGCCTTCTGTGCTTGAGCTTGCAAATGCCCGGATTCGGGAGCTTCAGGGAATTCTCCCTGTGAGTGTGGTCTCTGCCGAACCGCTTCTGAAGCGGCAACAGGACGAATTAAAATCAAAACTGTCCACACGGACAGGAAAAACCATCGAGTTGACCTGCTCAGAGGATGGATCTCTGCTTGGGGGATTCCGCCTTCAACTCGGCGACCTGGTGGAGGATTACAGCCTCTCCACCAAACTTGAAACCTTTAAACAGAATGTGCTGAACGCATAACGCAAGGAACGCTCTTATGTCCATCGACATCCAACCCGACGAGGTGGCTTCCATCCTCAAAACCCAGCTGAAGAATCTGGGGACAGGTCCCGAGACCTATGAGGTCGGAACCGTCCTGAGTGTGGGAGACGGGATCGCCCGTGTCCACGGCCTTTCCGGCGTCATGGCCGGTGAATTGGTTGAATTCCCCAAATCCGGTCTGCGCGGAATGGCGCTGAACCTTGAGGAAACCAACGTGGGGATCGCGCTTTTCGGCGATGACACCGGCGTACAGGAAGGGGACGAAGTCAAACGTACAGAAACCATTGCGTCCGTACCGGCGGGTGATGAACTGACAGGACGTGTCGTGGATGCACTTGGGGTTGCCATCGACGGCGGACCTGCCATTCACACCGACAATCAGCGTGTAATTGAGTTGAAAGCTCCCGGCATCATTGAACGGAAAGACGTTCACGAGCCGATGCAGACCGGGATCAAGGTCATCGACGCCCTGACTCCGATTGGTCGCGGACAGCGTGAGTTGATCATCGGTGACCGTAAGACCGGCAAAACCGCTCTGGCGATCGACACCATTCTGAACCAACGCGGACAGGACGTACATTGTTTCTACGTGGCCATCGGTCAGAAACGTTCCACCGTGGTTCAGGTGGTGGAAACGCTGAAAAAACACGGTGCGATGGAATACACCACTGTGATTGCGGCCACCGCGTCCGATCCGGCTGCGATGCAGTTCCTTGCTCCCTACTCCGGTACCGCGATGGCGGAACACTACCGTGACAATGGACAGCATGCTCTGATTATCTATGATGATTTGACCAAACAGGCGCAGGCTTACCGTCAGTTGTCCCTGTTGCTCCGTCGTCCTCCCGGACGTGAAGCCTATCCCGGTGACATCTTCTACCTGCACAGCCGGTTGCTGGAACGCTCTGCAAAAATGAGCGATGCCGAAGGTGCAGGTTCTCTGACCTCGCTGCCGATCATCGAGACGCAGGGTGGTGACGTGTCTGCCTACATTCCCACCAACGTGATTTCCATTACCGACGGTCAGATCTTCCTCGAAAGTGACCTGTTCAACTCTGGACAGCGCCCCGCGATTAACCCAGGGATCTCGGTTTCCCGTGTGGGGGGGGACGCGCAGGTGAAAGCCATGAAAAAAGTGGCCGGTACCCTCCGTTTGGACCTCGCGCAGTACCGCGAATTGGCCGCTTTCTCCCAGTTTGCCAGTGACCTGGATGCTGGCACCCGCCGTCAGCTTGAACGTGGACAGCGTTTGATGCAGGTCATTAAACAGGGTGTTCACGCTCCACTGGACGTGGTGAAACAGATTGTGGTGATTTACGCCGGAACCCGTGGATACCTGGATGGAATTGCGGTGGAGGATGTGATCGCCTTTGAATCTGAGCTTCACGATGCACTGGACTCCACGTACGCCGATTTCGCCCGCGAACTCGGTGAACAGAAAGCCCTTAGCGATGAGCTTGAAGAAAAACTGAAACAGCTCCTGGAGGAGTTCACCAAATCCCGTTCCTGATGTCCGCCCTGCGGAACTGACGCACGACTTCCTGACGTCCCATGCCGAGTATTAAAGACTACAACCGCAAGATCGCGAGTCTCAAGAACACGAGCAAGATCACGAAGACCATGAAAATGGTTTCCGCGAGTAAGCTTCGTAAGGCTCAGGAATCACAGCGTAAGGCAAAGGATTTTGCCCATGAGGTGAACCAGCTCATTCACCGGATTGGCGGGCACGTGGAAAGTGGAATGCATCCGCTGCTTGAGGTCCGGGAAGAAGTGAAACGCGTCCTGCTGGTCGTGTTCACCTCCGACAAGGGGCTCTGCGGTGGATTTAACAACAACCTCATCCGTTACCTTGAGAACTACCTTGAAGAACGGAAGGATGATGGCATCGAGTACGAACTCGCGTTCATCGGCCGGAGAGGGTACCACCACTTCTCCAGCCGGGCCACGGTCTTCAAATTCTTTGATGACATTCCCAGTGCCACCCCACATGCGCGTGACGCCACCCGGATCCGGATCCGATTGGAACAGGCGTTCCTGGAAGAAGGGTTTGATCAGGTCAAAGTCATCTGTAACGAGTTCCTCAGCCCGTTATCCCAGACGCCGAAACTGCATCACCTGCTGCCTTTGGAGCCCCCGGATCTTCCGGATGAACCTTTGGAACATGCCGCACCTGCGGAAGACATTCTGGCGGAACCGGAAATGTCCACGCTGCTGGAATTTCTGGTGCCCCGCCTGGTGACGTTTAAACTCTTCTACTCCCTCGTGGAGAATGCTGCCGGTGAGCACGGTGCACGGATGACGGCGATGGACAACGCCACCACCAATGCGCTCAAGCTGATCGACGAAAACACCTTGCTGCGTAACCGCGCCCGTCAGGCCGCGATCACCACTGAATTGATTGAAATTATTTCCGGCGCGGAAGCGCTGTAGACCATCGAATCGAGAGAACGTTTATGCCCGCCAAAAAGAAAACCACTGCCAAGAAAGCCGCAACGGCGACCGGAACCATCACCCAGGTTTTGGGCGCGGTGTGCGATATTGAATTTGCGGATGGAAACCTTCCTCCCATCCTGAACGCGCTGAAATGCACCAATGCCTCGATCAGTGATCAGGAGGATAACCTGACCTTTGAGGTGGCACAGCACCTGGGCAGCAACATGGTCCGCGCGATTGCGATGGACACCACCGACGGTCTGGTCCGCGGCGTGGAAGTGCGTGACACCGGCGCTCCGATTTCCATGCCGGTTGGTGAGGGCACCCTCGGCCGCGTGATGAACCTGCTGGGTGAGCCGATTGACAACCAGGGGGATGTGAAAGCCGATGGTCACAAACCGATTCACCGTTCCGCGCCTGCATTTGATCAGCAGGACACCAGCGACAGCGTGCTGGTCACCGGTATTAAGGTGATCGACCTTCTCGCTCCCTACCGGAAGGGGGGTAAAGTCGGTCTCTTCGGAGGTGCCGGTGTTGGAAAAACCGTTTTGATTCAGGAACTGATTCACAACATCGCGAAAGAGCACGGTGGGTATTCCGTGTTCGCCGGTGTAGGAGAACGTACCCGTGAAGGGACCGCGCTGTTCAAAGAGATGGCAGAATCCGGTGTGATCGACAAAACGTCCATGATCTACGGTCAGATGAACGAGCCTCCCGGTGCCCGTGCCCGGGTGGCCCTCTCCGCTCTGACGGTTGCGGAACATTTCCGTGACGAAATGAACCAGGACGTCCTCCTGTTCGTAGACAACATTTTCCGTTTCACCCAGGCGGGTGCGGAAGTATCCGCGCTGCTGGGACGTATTCCTTCCGCGGTGGGATATCAGCCCACCCTGGGTACCGATATGGGTGCGCTTCAGGAACGAATTACCTCCACCAAGAATGGATCCATTACCTCCATTCAGGCGGTATACGTACCGGCCGACGATTATACGGACCCGGCGCCTGCCACCACGTTTGCCCACTTGGATGCGACCACGGAGTTGAGCCGTGCGATTTCCGAGCTTGGGATTTACCCTGCGGTGGATCCCCTGAGTTCCACCTCCACCATTCTCGCCCCCGAGATCATCGGTGCAGAGCACTATGAAACCGCCCGTGGCGTGCAGGAAATTCTCCAGAAATACAAAGAACTGCAGGACATCATCGCCATTCTCGGTATGGAAGAGCTTTCCGAAGAAGACCGTCTGACCGTGAACCGTGCCCGTAAAGTGCAGCGCTTCCTGTCTCAGCCCTTCCACGTTGCAGAACAGTTCACCGGCATGTCCGGTACTTATGTGGAACTGCAGGACACCATCCGTTCCTTCAAAGAAGTGTTGGAAGGGAAACACGACGACGTTCCGGAACAGGCGTTCTACATGGTCGGCAACATCGACGATGTCCGCACCAAAGCCGCTACCCTGTAAGAATCATTATGAGTTCCTTTCCCCTTCGCATTTTGACAACGGAAGGCCCGGTGCTGGACGCCGAGGTGGAAAGCATTGTGGTCACCGCATACAATGGCTCCATGGGTGTGCTGGCTGGCCACGCGCCCATGATTTCCGCCGTGGTGTCGGGTCCCGGAAAGGTGACCAAAGACGGGACCACCCAGTGGTATGTCTTTGGGGAAGGGACGCTTGAAGTGCGGAAACCGGATGTGGTGCTGCTGGTTGATTTCGCGGAGGAGGCAGACAGCTCCGAAGCGGCCAAAGCACGTGCATTAGACGAAGAAGACCTCCACTCCTAAGGCGCCTCACGTGAGTTGGACGGACCGCCTGAAAGAAAAGTGGGGGATTAAATCCACCGGTCATGTGATCGTGATCTGCATTGTCTTTTCTCTCGCAGGTTTGAGTATCACCCAGATTAAACGGGTTTTCTGGCCGCTATTGGGGTTCACACCTGAAACCCCGTTCTGGTTGAAAGTTGTCGCCTGGTTACTATTGGTCTTTCCAACCTACCAAGTCATGCTGATGATATTCGGAACTCTGTTGGGTCAGTTCCGGTTTTTCTGGGAAAAGGAGAAGAAGATGTTCCTTTTCTTCAGCAAGCCCTTCCGGCGTAAACCCTCTCCATCTCCTGAGGGCTGAGGTCTGCCTCAAACAAAGGGTTGCCATTTTCGGCATGGTGATGGAGGTTTGAAGGGACCCTTCATACAATGAAACCCTTTATCCGATCCTATCTGAAGACGCAGAGCCGCGAATGGGCCCTTAAGAACGCCTCCTCTCAGCTGGAGTTCTATCTTTCGCTTGCGGAACGCCTGTCGGATACACGGGGAACCCAAATCGTGGAGGTTCCACGGATGCAGGGGGTGGATGAGGATATGACACACTGGTCGTTCTACATGCTCCTGGCTCACAACACCATTGTGAATCAGGCCATCACCTCGCTTACGGTTCAGTTGGCAAAAGGGGAAGAGCTTCATGGTCCTGCTGTCATGGACCCCAAGCATGATGTTCTCCCGGGTCCGTCAGTTGGGGAGGAACAGGTGCAGCTTTTTCAGGAATCCGTCGAGAGCCACCTTTCGTCGGTTCAGGCTCTTGAAGAGATCGACTTACGGAAAACTCCCACCGCAGATCATCCCTTATTCGGACCGTTCACGGCTCACATGTGGAACGGGATGTTTGCCTTTCATCTCCGGGTTCATAACAAACAGGCCCGGATGATTGTGGAGGGGGCATCGGGATTGTCATCGTAGAAATGCCCGGCCTCTCTGCTTCACCTTCTCCGATCAACTCACCTTTACTTCGTCGAGAAAGCGGGCGGACTGATCCGGTTCCGGCAACAGGCATTCCTCTGCTTTTCCGAACCACTGATACCGATGACGTGCGACCCATCGGTAAACACGGTGAGTCAGTGCTTTGGGCAGAACACGGAAAATGCCCAGGATCCGAGCCGGATAGGTTAAATAACGGCACAGTTCAAACGCTGCATCCGCGCCGGAGAAGGCTTCTCCGTTTACCACCAGCACCATTTCGTCAGGTGTAAGGGGGAGATGCATGTTCTTCAGGAGCTCCTGACCTTTCTCTGACTGAATGGAGGCAAAACGCAACTCCGTGCCATTCTCATGGCGCATCAGGAATTGGACCGACTTCTGACAAAGTCCGCACGGGCCGTCAAACAGCACAACAGGATAGGGAGGAAGGTTCTGCATGGGATCTACTTCTCGATCCCCCTTGGAGTCGGGGTTGGAAGAGGTTTCGGCAGCGAAGTATCTTCGAAAGCCTTTTCGAGAAAAATCGTCATGAGCCACAGCACCACCATCAAAATGATGAACGGCAGCATTTGTTTGAAGATGTCACGCAACATTGTACGTTGACTATACACTCAACTTGAAGGGATTGCATGAGAATATTTATCGCAGGTACTGGTTTCAGCGGAGCCATGATTGCCAAACAACTGGTGAACGCAGGGCATGAGGTATTCGGTTTGAACCGGAAGGGTGTACTGGATTCGGTCCCTCAGGTACAAATGCTCTCAGGAAACGTCTTGGATCCCCGGAGCTTAGCCCCACTTCAGGCCCTTCCCGAAATGGATGTCATGGTCTCAGCTCTGTCCGCAACAGGCGTGAAAGACCGAAACCTGTATCGTGAATTGTATGTGGAAGGTCCTGTCAGAATTGCCAGGATGCTCCCGTGGGCAGGGGAGTCGAAATGCTGGCTTCTGGGCAGCACGGGTGTGTATGGGGAAGAAAGAGGGGAATGGGTCACAGAAGATACGGAAGCCCGTCCTCTTCATCATGGAGGCCAGGTTCAGTTGGAGGCAGAACGAGCCCTCCGGGCTGAAATGGGGCATCTGTCCGTGCTGCGTCTCAGCGGACTGTATGGTCCCAGCCGAACCCGGCTGATCCGGCAGGCTTTGCGCAAACGTCCCTATTTTAAAGCGGACCTTTGGTCGAATCAGATCCACGTGGAAGACGTCGCAGGCGTAGTCGGCTACGTGATCGAGAATGAGCTGATGCCGGAGGTGCTGTTGGTCAGTGACGACCACCCGGTTCAGCGACAGGAAATTTTCGACTGGATCCGGCAGGAGACCGGCTATGTGGAAGGGGTCTATGACGAGGATCACCCCGGGGCTGGGCGGAACCGGGGCAATAAACGGGTCAGCAATGAGAGGCTGAAAGGGCTGGGATACCGGATGATTCATCCCGACTACCGCTCCGGACTCCGCCACTACCTGCCTTCTATACCGTGATTTCGCCGCGGCGAATTTTACACAGACGGCTCATGTAACTTCCCATCACGCGGACATAATCCACGTCTTTCCCCAGAGCGGTTAACTGCTTGTGTACAATGCGCAGGCCTTCTTCTTCCGTTTCGGCTGCCACCACATCCGCGTAGCGTTCATTCGGATCCGGAGCAATGAACTTGGACAGCACCTGGACAAAGGCCTCATTCTCACGGATATGAGGCGGAAGCAGTTCCATCAGCCGGTTGGGGAGGTCCATCTTGAAATTATACAGATCCTCTTCCGTCATACTGGAGGCATCCACCAGCGGTTTTCCCCGGAGAAGCTCCAGTCCCACCATTCCCACACCGTAAATATCCGCTTTTTCCGTGGCGGGCTCCCGCCGGTGATTTTCCGGTGCCATGTACAGAGGACTGCCGAGGAGGATCGAGACTTTCTCGTTGGGTTTCACGGCGCGCCCATAGTCAATGACCTTCACATATCCGAACTGATCCACCATCACGTTGGAGGGTTTGATATCGCTATGAATGAACCCGGCTTCGTGCAGGGCCTCCAGCGCTTTGAGCATCATCCTCATAATGTAAATCGCGACACCCGGTTGAAGCGCACGTCCCTCATGATCCTCCCGGAAAATGCAGTCTTTCATCACCCGCCATTCAAGGGGAGGCGTGGCACGCTCGACCTGATCCATGCGTTTTCCTGTCAGCAAATAGCGAAGGTCAACGCCGTTGATTAATTCCATCTGCAGATAGCCGATGCCGTTTACCTCGTCGTAGGTTTCCATGGAGACCAGGTTCGGACTCCGGAGTTGCTGCATGACAGAAATCTGGCTGGCGATCCGTCCCATATCCGTCCAGTAGACCATGGGCGAGGAATAGATCGCAGGGTCAAAAATTTTGATGGCGTGCTTGGTCAGACATCCCCGTCCTCCCTGCCGGTTGGCCAGATACACCACACCCTGCCGGCCACGTCCGATCTCTTCGGCAAACCGGTAGCATACGGGATAATAGATGACCTGATCAGAAATCACCTGCTCGAAATTTTCAATCAAACGTTCGCGATCACGCTGCAGCCCATACGATGGCATGCTGGGTCTGGCATCGGTCTGCGTACCCATGGTGGCTGTGCTGTCGAACCCTTGTTCAGACGTGAGGGTCTGGGTTTCCGCTAAAGTGGAATTCAGTTCAATCGTCCGGGTTTCTTCTAAATTGAGTTTCTTTTTCTTATCCATGTTCGTCAGACCCCGGAAAAATGAAAGAGGGCGATTCCGGCTGCAACGGAGGCATTCAGGCTGTTAATACTGGAGTCCTGTTGAGGGATCCGGGCCACCACATCCGCTTCGTTCAGAATATACTGACCCACACGTTTGTCTTCTCCCCCAAGAACCAAAAAGAGGGGTTCCGATTCGTCAACCGGGATGTCCTTTAGCCCAACTGTACCCTGCATGTCGAGAACGACAGTCCGATAACCCGCTTTCGTTGCCCGTTGGAAATACCGGTTGCTGTTGGCCTCCCGGATGACATCCACATGCTCGGAAGCCCCTGCACTGGTTTTGACCACAGAAGGGTAGATGCCCGCCCCACCTTTCAAGGGCATGAGCAATGTGGTGAATCCGAACAGGTGCGCACTCCGCAGGATGGCCCCTCCGTTCCGGGGGTCTTCAATGTTGTCCAGCAGCAGCAGACGGGGACGGGTGAAAATCTCATCCGTGAGTGGCGTATACGGGTAGGAACTGGCCTCCATGACAACCCCCTGGTGCTGTCGGGTTCCACACAGGTCAAATAATCTCTGTTTGGAAACCGGTTCCAGGCGGATCCCGCGATCCTCTGCCAGAGATCGGATGGGTTCAAAGCGGTCCGTCGGGGCCCGTTCATCCACCCAGACCCTGTAACAGTTCCGTCTGCCGGCACGCAGGGCTTCCTGCACCGGGTGTACCCCATAAAGCGCTTCAGTTGTCGATTCCGATGTCATTGTGATCCATTGACAATAAAGGATTCAAACCTAGGGTATGCCCAGCAAGTTTCAATTCTTTTCCAGAAGGTCCTTATGAAGTATGATGCAGTGTTAGTGGTTTCCTTTGGTGGTCCAGAGGGGATGGAGGATGTAATGCCGTTTCTGGACAATGTTCTCCGGGGAAAAGGGGTGCCGGAAGAGCGCAAACTCGAGGTTGCACATCATTACGAACTGTTTGGAGGTGTCAGCCCGATCAATGCCCAGAACCGGGAGCTGGTTGAGCATCTAACCGCGAAGTTGGTAAAACAGAACATCGACCTGCCCGTATTGCTGGCCAACCGGAATACTCCTCCTTTTATCCCTGATGTGCTCCAGGAGTGTAAAGAGAAGGGGTATCAGAACCTGCTGGCGTATGTGACGAGTGGCTTCAGTTGTTATTCAGGTTGCCGACAGTATCGGGAGAATTTAATCGCCGCACAGTCAGAGATGGGAGACGGTGCTCCGGCCTTTGACAAGATCCGGGTGTTCTTTAACCACCCTCTGTTTATTGAAACCGTCTCGGACAACGTAGCCGAGGCATTGGATCTCCTCCCCTCAGAAGGGACCACCCGGGTGGTGTTTACCGCGCACAGTATCCCCATGGCCATGGCGACGACGTCTCCTTATGTGAAACAGCTTTCTGAATCGGCCCGTCTGATTGCGGAACGGTTGGGCATGTCGGAGTGGGATCTGGTCTACCAGAGCCGCAGCGGACCGCCTCAAGTCCCCTGGTTGGACCCTGATATTTGTGACCATCTGGACACACTGAAACAAGTGGGCGTGAACAATGTGGTGGTGTCGCCACTCGGGTTTGTGTCGGATCACATGGAAGTGCTGTTTGACCTCGATCTTGAAGCCCGCGACCACGCTGCGGAACTCGGGATGAACTATGTCCGGGCCTCCACCCCGGGAAATGACCCTCGCATGATCGACATGATCGTGGAGTTGATCCGGGAACGTCTGGAGGACTGGCCGGAACGACGCACCCTCGGCAATCTGCCGGCCAAGCACGATGTCTGTCCTGCGGATTGTTGTCCGGCGATCAAACGACCGCCACGACGACCTGCGCAAACGGCGTGAGGTAGGGAACACGGATATACAGGATAGACAGGATGTGGCTTTGGCAGTTCACTTTAGGTGAGTTTGCCTCATAGACCATTCCCCCCCGCTCTGAATGGATTTGTGTTTGTTGTGATGGGGTTGTGGGGGGGCTTTGTGGCGAAATCAGACCACACATGTTTTATATCCCTGGGCTGAAAAATACTCGCTGACCTCCTCCCTGAATCCGTGCATGGCCCAGAGTTCTTCCGGCTGACATTCCTCTACGGTCTGAAGGAGTTCGGGCCAGTCCACATGATCTGAGAGCGCAATGCCGGTGTCGGTGCTGATCTCCTGTCGCTGATCCCCGTGAAGAGTCCAGCCGGAGACCAGTGCGCTTTGACCAGGAGTCAGTTTTTGCTTCACGGATCCTCGATAGGCACCTGGTGGGACCAATACGATCGCACGTTTTCCATATTCCTGAAGGTGGGTGTTGTTCAAGGTGTAGGTGTGCGGGAGACCAATTCCGGCATTCCTGTACATGGACAAAAAGGGGATGATGGACCCGTGAACGAGGATAGGGCCCTGTTCCGGGTCCAGCATGGCCAGGACGCGTTGTGCTTTGCCAAGGCTGTAGACGAGAAGGGTACTTAACTGCCCGTGGTCTTGATTCTCCGCCCACCAGGTGCGGAGCTGATTCCGGAGACGTTCAGGGGGTGGCCAAACATATTCAGGCCTTCCGAAGGTGGTTTCAGTGACCAGTAGCTCGCAAGGCACGGGTTCAAACGCTTCACAGGTAGGGTCTGCACCCCGTTTGTAATCACCCGTCACCACCGCCACTTTGCCGTTCACCTCGATCCGCACCTGTGCGCTGCCGAGAATGTGTCCTGCGGGATGAAGCGAGAGGACTGCATCACCGATTCGCAGTTTTTCCCCATAGGGTAAGGATTGGAGCTGGCTTCCCCTGCGTAGGCGATGCGCGACGATAGGCGACCCAGGTTCTGAGGTTAACACCGAGTGGAGCCCGGAGTGGACATGGTCCGCATGTCCATGGGTGATGACAGCCCGGTCGACGTTGCGGACAGGATCAATATAGAGATCCGCCGCAGGACAATACAACCCCTTCGTCCGGGGCTCCAGGAGGCTCACAATGACGCCAGGCCTTCCTGAAGTGCCTTCCACGGCAGTTTGACACAGGTAAGACGCATTGGTTTCGCCCGAACCGCCCCCAGTGCCGGCAGTGCTTCCTGTCCCCAGTCTTCCGTCCAATCGCCATCTGAATCGAGAAAAGACATCACCTGTTGAACCCGTTCCAGGGCGACATGTACCTCCACCCCCTCCAGTTCCTTACACATTGCGTTGCTGGACGCCACACTGATGGCGCAGGCCTGTGCATAGTACGTCAGATTTTTGAGTGTGGTTCCCTCCAGGTCCCATTCCAATGCCACCTCATCACCGCACGCGGGGTTCCGCCCCTCGGAACAAGGGGAAGGGAAGGGTTCCGGGGATCGGAACGCCCGTTCTTTGGAAAGTGCCAACAGGACCTGCTCGTACATGCTTACCCTTTACGGCATAAGATGGAAGTTTCCAGCCTGGAGGCGTCTGAGGCATCAAAGATGGCGGGGTGGGCTGTCAGAGTTTGGGCGAGACCGGCGGCCAGACCCGCGGATGCCGCATCCTTTGGCTTTGCATGCTGGATGAGTTTCTGAAACGTGACCCCGGTGACGGTATCCCCTCCGCCAATGGGGTTTACCGCATGGATCTCCGGCAGG
This sequence comes from Verrucomicrobia bacterium UBA6053, assembly GCA_002429065.1. Taxonomy (GTDB): domain Bacteria; phylum Verrucomicrobiota; class Kiritimatiellia; order SS1-B-03-39; family UBA6053; genus UBA6053. Next base: position 76,998 of record DIYN01000028.1, read on the forward strand.
ATAAACTCCCACCGTTTGCGACCTGATTGAAGACATGCAGGGTGAGGGCCGTCCGTGATCATGACATGCTGGACTCCCTGAGAGGAAAGTGCCTTCATTCCCTCCTGAATCTCATCTTTACCGGTGCTGGTCCGTAACTCCTCCCGATTGATTTTCACGAACTCCGGTTCCCGGTGCAGGGTGGCAAGAAGCTCAGCCCCTTTTGCATCCACTCCCACAGGTTTTCCCGCCAGATGGGCAATCTCTGTCAGCGTACCATACACATCAGGTGGAGAGCCTTCAGGAAGGCTTCCGCATAAAAGGAGACCCGCATGGAACGGGATGGCCTGTTCCACTTTGGCAAAGTACTCGCCCCACTCATGCAGGGTGACGGGCAGGGCATTCTCCACCAGTTCCCGGATCCGGCTGCCGTCCTCATTCAGCAGTGTTTGACAGGTGCGGGTTTCCGCCCGGGTGTCAACCCAGACGCCATTTAGACCTTCGTCTGTCAACAGGGATTTGATCCTGTTTCCGACAGCACCCCCGGCAAAACTGAGGAGCGTTGCCTCGCCACCTGCACAGCTAATCGCTCTGGCAGCATTGGTCGCCTTCCCGCCCACACTCAGTTCCACCTCGGAGGTCCGCACCACATCGGAGTCGGATTCCCAGTCGGAAAACCGCAATGCGCGCTGCAATGCAGGCGTAGGACCGCAGCAGAGGATAGGGAGGGGCGGGGGGGATGTCAGCATGCGAAACCCTTGTCGGATTCGGGGCGTAGATCAAATCGAATTTAGGAGAAATGGCGCGGACTTTCAGCCCGCTTTATCGTTTTGAAACCTGATGACCTGGGCCTGCGGCCTAGGCTGGTATCGACACGACCCTTCAGGCCGTGGACATGTTCTACAGTGGGTAATTCAACAACGGACCACGCGGACAGCGCGGACCCATACCGGTGGGGGAGTTGATGGGGTCAAAACGATCACCCCTTCACCTCTCTCATTAAATAGTATCATGCTCCATCTGCATGGGTCCGTGGTGTCCGCGTGGTCCGTTGTTGTTTCCTCCATATCAAGAGGAGGGGCTTGCCATCGTTTGATTTCAGCGGTGTCCCAAGGCATGTGGGCTGACTCGTCCCGCCGTCTTGTGCGGGCGTAGCTCGTAGAGGGAAGACCCAAGCCGTAACGGCGAAGGAGGAACGTCCGCGCTATATCATCCAGAAGCGTAATGAGGTTCAGAGAGCTGTAGCGTAAACGCGACAGCCACCCTATTGTGATCACTCAGCCCCGGCGGACTGCTCCATGCGTTCCGCGAGCTGCTCGTCAATGTCGTGATCATACAACGGCTCAATCAACTGCTGGAGCTCTCCTTCCATCACGGATTCAAGAGCGTAGAGAGTCAGGTTGATCCGGTGATCGGTCAGTCGGTTCTGCGGAAAATTGTAGGTGCGAATGCGTTCGCTTCGGTCTCCGGATCCTATCATGGATTTCCGGTCACCGGCACGCTTGGCATTCTCTTCCTGACGCTGTTTGTCCAGCAAACGGGCCTGAAGTACTTGCATGGCCTTTTCCCGGTTGCGGTGCTGGGACTTTTCATCCTGACACTGTACGACCAACCCGGTGGGAAGATGAGTGATCCGGATGGCACTGTCCGTTGTGTTTACGGACTGACCTCCCGGACCGGAACTCCGGAACACATCCACCCTGATTTCTTCCGCAGGGATATTCACTTCATCAATTTCCTCGGCCTCCGGCAGGATGGCCACAGTGGCGGCAGAGGTATGTATTCGTCCGGAAGCTTCCGTTGCAGGAACCCGCTGTACGCGGTGAACTCCGCTCTCATACTTCAGCCATTTGAAGACATCCTCGCCTTCGAGGGTGGCAATCACTTCCTTGTATCCCCCCACTTCTGAGGAACTGGAATCGAGGACTTTGCAGGACCAGCCGCGGCTTTCCGCATAGCGGTGATACATCCGGAACAGATCCCCGGCGAACAACGCAGCTTCATCTCCTCCAGTTCCTGCACGGATTTCCAGAATAATGCTTCGCTCATCCTGAGGGTCCGGAGTCAGCAGGGCGACTTTGAGCTGTTTTTCCACTTCAGGAATTTTCGCCGTCAGGTCCTCCAGTTCCAGCTCCGCCATCTCCTTCATGTCTTCCTGAAGAGAGGCGTCCTCCAACATGTCTTTTGCATCCTGCTGCTGCTGCTGGAGATCGAGAAACGAAGCACCGAGCCCGTGGAGCTGCTTCGAGTGCTTGTGTTCGCGGAGGATATCCCGCATGCGGACGGGATCGGTTGCGATCTCCGGCTGTGCCATGAGCTCCTCCAACTCGGCAAGCCGGGCGGAAAGGGTTTCGAGATAGGTGGAAGTGATCACAGATCAGACCATAGAAAACGGGCCATCCTGCCGGGAAGGCGGGAATGGCCCGTTTGCATCTGCCGGAAACTAGCGACGGCGGGCGTACTTCTTGTTGAAGCGTTCGACCCGGCCTTCGGTGTCGATAAGTTTGGAGTTTCCGGTGTAGTAGGGATGGCAGGTTGCGCAGGTGTTCACGTGCATTTCCTTTTGTGTGGAACGGGTCTCCACCACGGTTCCACAGGCACAGTGAATTTTTGCGTCAACATATTCGGGATGAATGTCTGCTTTCATGAAAATCCTCGAAAGTGGTTTGAAAGGGGGATGTTTATAGGCCTGACGAAGAGGCTTTGCAAGTGAAAACAGTGGGTTTTGTGACTAATTCTTGGGTAAAAAATCGCAATCGAGATCGGAAGAGGGATGGGCAAGGATCGATTTCGATCCCGATGAGGAGACCCGATCCCGATTGGGGAAAAAATAAGAACCACCACCGTGCCGCTGAGGTAGAGTCCTTGAACCGGAAGTTCAAAGGGGGAGCAAGCCGACAGTTGAAGCCGTCCTTCCGCAGAAGGCATGACCGTAACCGCCTAATGGCGACAGCTCCCATAGGATTAGAAAGGTCGAGGAAATCACCTGATCACGAACACGGGAGTGGTTCTGAGATCATTTTACTTCCGGCCTCTGAGTTTTGCCAATGGAAAGTTCCAACTTTCAGCTTCAGACCTCACTTTTGTAGGAATACAGTAAACTTGCTGCCGGAAGGGTCCGTTTGAAGGCACAGGGTCCAGTCGTAGCGAAGGCAGATTTCCTGTACAATTCGCAGCCCTAATCCTTCGCCGTCACTGTGGGCCCCTTTTCCGACCGGTAGCCCGGTGTCCGGGTTCAGGTGTTCTTCGGGAATGCCCGGCCCGGTGTCTGAGATCTCCAGGGTTTCTGCGTCGAGGACAACTGTAACCATTCCTTCCCGGGTATGCTGAAGCGCATTCCGGAGGAGATTGTTTACGATCGCCCGGATCATCCGGGGCGGGATTCGGTCATTTGGAGCGCCGCTGACATCAACATGGATTTTGATGCGGTCATCCTGTCGGTGCACCTGCTGGGACTGAACACAGTCCTCAAGCAGGGCCTCCCATCCATGAAAAGGCGGCTCTGGCTCTGACTCCTCGCGGGCCAGGGCGAGGAAAGTTTCCACCGACTGACTCATGTCCCGGGCCCCCCATTGCAGGTGCTGGAGAGCACGCTGCTGAACGGGTTGCGGATCTGGAATGGATCGTTTCAGGTTTTCCGTCGCACTTTGGATCAACGTAATGGGGGTCCGCAGTTCATGGCTGGCATTCCGGGTGAAGCGTTTCTCCCGGTTCATAAAGGTGTGAATCCGTTCCAGCAGCCGGTCAAATGCCTGTGCGAGCCGGGCGGTATCTCCCTGAGGATGGCGGGGAGATAGAGGCTCCGTGGTATGCCCTGGCTTGATGGCATCCACATCCTCTACCAGAGCGTTTAACGGGCGGGTCAGGCGTGTGCTGATTCCGGCACTGACGACAAGGAGAAGAAAAAGACCTGTCACCCCCGCGATCAGAAGGGCCCGAAGTGCATTGGGAAGGAAAATGGCCTGGTCCGCAGTCTCCCGGAGATCCAGAAACAGGTAGAATGTCCCGCCTCCATTGGGCAGCTCCGATTGCCAGAGTTGGATTTCCTGCCATTCCCGGATCGGAACTTCGTAATCTTCAATTTCAAACTCCTCCAGGTGATTCCGGAAGGTCGGAGGCATTTGCCCGGTTCCGATATACCCCTTCAGGACCTCCGTATTCGGCAGGGGCTGAGTCGGATCTTTCAGGAACGCCGTGGCTTGGGCTTCGAGCAGTTTCTGTGTCGCACTTTCTTGGCCCGCTTCATAACTCATCCAGACAAAGATCAAGAGAAAGCCTGTCATGCAGACAGCAAACAGGCTGAAGCTGAAAAAGATGCGCGATCTCAGTGACTTACGCATCGTCTGCCTCCGGGTCACGGAATCGGCATCCGACAGCATACCGGGTTTCGATGAGTGCGGTGGGAAACGGTTTGTCCAGGAGCTTTCGGAGCTGAGCCAGATGGGTGCGCAGGGCATCAGAGCCTGGCGGGAAATCGCCCCAGACCTCCCGCACCAAACTGTCCCGTTCAACAAAGTCCGGACTCCGTTGCATGAGAATTTTGAGGAGCTTAAATCCGGTGGGGCTGGGGGAGAGGGGGATCCCGTCCCGCTCCACAGTATGGGCGGAAGGGTCCAGCCGGACTCCCGCACACTCGAGGATGTCTTCCCGGGAGTAGGCCTCCCGGGCGGCTAATACCCGAATACGTGCTTCCAGTTCGGCTGGAGCAAAGGGTTTGCAGAGATAGTCGTGTGCCCCTGCATCAAACCCTTCGAGTTTGTCGGAAAGCGTATCCCGGGCGGTCAGCATCAGGATCGGTGTGTGGAGCTGATGCTCTTCCCGAAGAATCCGGCACACCTGGACCCCATCCACGTCCGGCAGGCCCAGATCCAGGATGATCACATCCGGTGCATTACGGAGGACTGCCTGGATGCCGTTCCGACCGCGCTGTTCCGCAGACACGGTATGGCCCGCCCCCTCGAGAAAATCGGTCAGGGTCTCCACCAGCGCGGGGTGGTCTTCGATGAGGAGAAGGCGGGCCATGGGGAGAGAATCGTGCGTACAGATTAGAAACGGCGTGAGATTCCCAGCGTGATCCGTTGTGTGGCCAGATCAATGGGAAAATCCTCCTGATCTTCGACCCAGATCCCTTCCCAGGAGGCGAGGACATTCCAGGAGTCTGCGACCGGAGCCACAAAGCGGAATCCGAATGCGGGGCCGTCTGCCTCGTCAAAAGTAAGGTACTTTGCGTAGAGTGTGCCGGACACGCCGTTCGCATGTGTCAGAGTGAAACCGGATTCCAGAGAAAGACCTATATCGTTTCCATCTTCACCGGTCCCACGTCCGCCGAATTCCGGTTCGTCCACATAGGCGTCAATCCCTTCCAACTGGATGTACTCCAGGGCGGGGAGCACATAAAGTGAGGTGGACCAGGTGTCTCCCTGCGTGAGAGGGAAGGTTTTGCCGACTCCCAGCGTGGACTGGATGATGTAGAAGCGGTCATCCCAGGACGACCAGTCAATCAGCCCTTTGACGTACCAGTTGTTGTTCAGGTGGTGTTCCACGTCGATGCGGAATCCGTATCCGTCTTTGTCGGTGCCTTCGCCGTCTTCGCTGCCGGTGACGGCCGGACCTTCAAGGTTGATTTGCCCGGCAGAGGCCAGAAAGGCGACGTCGGTCCGTGATTCTGCCTGGAGGCAAACTGCAAGCAGGCTGAGAGCGATGAAGAGGTTTTGTGAGGTGGTCATTCGAGTTCTCCGTTTGGTTGAAGGAAAGAACGTGCAACGTGCACGCTGATTTCCTCCATGGTTCGGGATTCACTCGAAGGACTCACGGAAACAAATGCCAAAGAAATGCAAAGGGGTGTAAACGTTGAGTTTGAAAGGAGAGTGCTCAGGGCCAGGAGTGATGCGCTGCCTGCATGAAGAGGGAACAACCACGGACCACACGGACCCATACCGGTGGTGTGAGTAAGTTTTCGAAAGGAGCATCCCACAATAGGTCTCATCGAACCCCTTCATCCTCTATCTGCCTGGGTCCGCGCCGTCCGCGTGGTCCGTTGTCGTCTCTCATTTAAGATTCAACGTCGACTAGCTCACCCCACAAGACGTCTCATCGAATACAACTATCATCCATCTGCCTGGGTCCGTGTGGTCCGCGTGGTCCGTGGTTGTATCCTATTCAAGATCCAGCTTGGGATTGATCAGGTCCCGTACAGGGGCGAAACTTCTGCAGGAGCCGAGTTCACGCTGCGCGGACAGGTGCTTTTGGGTGCCGTAGACCGAATCTGTACCTGGGATAGGATGCGCTGCCTGCATGAAGAGGGAACAACCACGGACCACGCGGACGGCGCGGACCCATACCAGAGGTGTAAGTGAATTTGCTATAAGGAGCATTCCACAACAATTCTCATCGAATCCCTTCATTCTCTATCTGCATGGGTCCGTGCCGTCCGCGTGGTCCGTTGTCGTCTCTCATTTAAGATTCAGCGTCGACTAGATCATCTCACAAGACGTCTCATCAAACACGACCATCATCCATCTGCCTGGGTCCGTGTGGTCCGTGGTTGTATCCTATTCAAGATCCAGCTTCGGCTCGATCAGATCCCGTACAGGGGCGAAACTTCTGCGGTGGGCGGGGCAGGGACCGAGTTCACGCATTGCGGCCAGATGCTTTTGGGTGCCGTAGCCTTTGTGTGCACCGAATCCGTATCCAGGGTAAGTGGTGTCCAGCTCCCGCATGAGGTCATCCCGGGTTTCTTTGGCCAGGACGCTGGCGGCGGCAATGGAGAAGCATTTGCTGTCTCCTTTGACCAGATTTCCTGCTTTGCATGGAAGACCGGGGACGGGTAGACCGTCGACCAACGCTTCCTCGGCCGGGCTGGGGAGATTCCCCAGTGCCACCGCCATGGCCTTATGGGTAGCTTTGAGGATGTTGATCCTGTCGATCTCCCGGGGCGACAGGATCCCGAGTCCGTAGTCGACTCCTTCCATGGATTCGAGTGCCAAACGCAGACGGGCCCGTTTCCTATGCGTAAGCTGTTTGGAGTCGTTGAGGTCCTCCAATTCCTCAGGAATACCGTCTTTGAGCAGGGAAGGGGAAAACACCACGGCGGCGGCGACGACAGGGCCCGCAAGGGGCCCCCGGCCGGCTTCATCCACTCCGGCAAAGCGAAACACGCCACCTGACCAGGCGGCGTGTTCATAGGCGAGACGGTCCAGAGAGTTCTCTTGGACCTTCCGCTTTTTTCCGGAGGAACGGTCCTCAGGTAATTTTCGCTTTTTTGCCTTTGAGGCCACGTGCGTAGTACAGTTTTGCGCGACGGACGTTGCCCTGGCGTTCCACTTCCACTTTTTCCACTACGGGAGCGTGAACGGGGAATACACGCTCAACGCCTTCACCATAAGAGATGCGGCGAACGGTGAAGGTTTCGGTGGCACCGTGGCCGTCGCGGGCGATGACGGTACCGGCAAAGACCTGGATACGCTCGTTGTTCCCCTCCTTAATTTTAACGTGTACCTTGACGGCATCACCCACGTCGAATTCAGGGGCGGTTTCTTTACGGTTGTCGGCGTCGATTTTCTGCAAAAGTGTGCTCATAACGGGAAATCCTTGAACAGGGAGATCAAATGAAAGGGGGGATTGTTTAGCCGGAATCGGACTTTGGTCAAGGAAAACCAATGGCTTTTTCGCTTGTTCCTGACCCCGTGATGGGTGGAGAATACCTCATATGGAGGTGCGAATGACACACAAGCATTCCCGGGCAGGGCTTACCCTGCTGGAAGTCGTGGTGCTGGTCGCGTTTCTGTTTTTGTTGGCATCGATCATCATTCCTGCGGTCACAAGCCCAATGGGAACACCTGGCTACATTCGTTTGGTATCGAATGCCGGGGGAATCTACAAACAGGTTTTCGCAGCCGCGACAGAGAATACCGGAGGCCGGACCAATTACTGGGCGGCAAGTGTCCCCAACACAACCTATGCCGACTATGAGCCCACCAGTACTGCGTATTTTCGCTGGTTGATGACCCCCTATGATAAGGCTCACCCGGAAAAGGGGGCTGGAGCGGTTCAACTGGACTTTTCCATATTCCATGCTTCCGGCTTGCCCGGAGTGGCCAGTTTGGACGACCTGTCATCAGAGACGAATCCCTGGGTGGTTGTGGCCGACCTTACGGAAACCTCCACTTCGGGGACGCCTTTCCTGATGACCCGGAATGTGAATGAAACCCGACTGAAGGAGTGGAGACCGAATGAACGTCAAGCTCTGGATCGATTGGGGATTGGCACGTATGCAGAACCATATGGAAAGGAAAGGCTTCTTGTTGTCAGAGTGGGGGGCGGAACCGAAGTGCTGGAGAAGAAACGTCTTCTGTGGGAGATCCTCAACCCGAATGCCGCAACCAATAGGGTGCTGCGACCATGAAACGGCTCGATTCCACAGCCGGTGTCACCCTTATTGAAGTACTGGTGATGGTCATTCTGTTTGCGATGATTGCCAGTGTGCTGATTCCCGCACTCAACCAACCCCCGAAACCTGTCAGACTCAGTTCCTTCGCAAGAGGGATCTACATCCAGGTATTTTCTGCCGCCACGGAAACAAAGGGTGGCAGCACCAACTTCTGGGCGGCGCATGAACCAGATACTCAGTTCGCAAAGTATCAACCCACCAGTACGGATTACTTCCGCTGGCTCATGACCCCCTATGATCCGGAAAACCCGGCCGAGGGGGCAGAGGTGGTCAACAGGATTTTTCCGCGTTTTCCGCACCTGGCCTTGACCCGGTGAGTACTTTGGAGGAATTGACACCGGATTCGAATCCCTGGGTGGTCGTTGCGGACCTGGACGAGAACTCAACATCCGGAACGCCATTTATGATCAGCCGGAACGTAAACGAGACCCGGTTGAAAGCCTGGACCAACGAACAGGAGCCGTTGCAGAATGTTGGAGTCGGACCCTACGAGACTCCATTTGGGGATCAGTTTCTTCTCCTCGTCAGGGTGGGGGGAGGGTCAGATGTCTTGACTGAAAGACAGCTTTTTTGGGACCTGTTGAATCCGAACGCTGGCACCAATGTCATTCTTCAGCCATGAATATCAGCGTTTCACAAACTCGCAGCCGATGTCACCGAACGAAAGTGGGGCTGACGTTGATGGAGGTTCTCGTTGTTCTGGTAATATTAGGACTGGCGGCCATGGTCTTGATCCCGGCAATTAGGGGGGCAAGTGGGCATGGCCATCACCCTGATTCACGATTGCGTTCGAATGCTCGTGGTATCTATAACCAGATATTCGCAGCCGCTACGGAGAACACAGGCGGGAGAACAAACTATTGGGCCGCTACTGAACCAAACACAGAATTTGCCAACTATGAGCCGACAAGTACGGAATACTTTCGGTGGTTGATGACTCCTTACGACATCATGAACCCTGCGAACGGAGCTGAAGCCCTGCAACAGGATTTTTCGGCGTTCCATGCGGAAGGCCTTCTGGAAATTCGTGACCTTTCCGACTTAACCCCTGAAACCAACCCCTGGGTGGTTGTCGCGGATCTATCAGAATACTCGACATCCGGAACGCCGTTCATGATCACTCGGAATATAAATGAAATCCGTCTGAGAAAATGGGATCATGTCCAAACACCTCTTCAAAATATAGGAACGGGTCCTTTTCACACACCATTTGGTGGGGAATCCTTGATTGTGGTTCGGGTGGGGGGGGGCAACGAGATATTGAATCAGCAGCAACTCTTCTGGGATATCCTCAATCCAACGTTAGCGACCAATCTTATCCTTCAACCATGATGGGATGAAGACGGAAACCGCACTCATAAGACATGGCTCCAAAGCCGGAATTTCGCGTACGGATGTTGTTGTTTGTGTGGTGTTGGCGCTTGTCGTTGGTTATCTTGGACACCTCAAATTACGCATGATGGAGAGGGACAGTATGCACCTTCTTATTGCATCTTCTGCCAGCGGCATCTACAGGCAAATCTTTGCTGCAGCCATCGAGAATGCAGGAGGGAGGACCCATTACTGGGCTGTTAGCTCTCCCGATACAACCCATGCCAACTATCAGCCCACCAGTACGGATTACTTCCGCTGGTTGATGACCCCATATGAGATCCAGGATCCGGCAAAGGGTGCGGGAGCGGTTCAGCAGGATTTTAGAGTATTCAATGTTGCCGGATTTTATGTTTTTGATCTTTCAGATCTGAAACCTGAATCGAATCCATGGGTCGTGGTGGCGGATTTGAGTGAGGCCTCACCTTCCGGTATCCCCTTTATGATCACTCGGAATTTGAATGAAAACGAGTTGGTTGGAGTGAGGAGTGGTTCTCCTGAGAAATTAAAGAATCTGGGAATCGGGAAATACGATACCCCCTTTGGCCGCGAACGTCTGATTGTGATTTGGACAGGTGGGGGCGTTGAGATCCTGAAGAATAAACTTTTGTTCTTTGATGCGCCACCTTCCTGGAATGAATTGAACCCAACGTCGGCAACAAATCAGATCCTGCAGCCCTAGTTGTCTTTGAAGGATGACATGAATCACCACTGCCACCCTCGCTCAGCAATCACCTTGATTCAGGTCATCGTATGTCTTGTTCTCACCCTGGTAGTGATTTGGATCATGGTGCCGATCGTGATTCAACACCTGATGAAAGGTCATGGTCATCCCAGGCGGTATGATATGTCGAGTATGTATAAACAAGTGTTTGCCGCTGCCACAGAAAACACCGGGGATAGGGTTAACTATTGGGCCGCAAGTGAACCAGATACAAAATATGCCAACTACAAGCCAACCAGTACGGATTATTTTCGGTGGTTGATGACACCGTTTGATGTCAATGATCCCGCAAAAGGTGCCGGGGTTCTTCAGCAGGATTTTTTTCCATTTCAGGGACCTGGTCTCAAGGCAATTAGCAGGCTTGAGGATCTTACTGCGGATTCAAACCCATGGGTGGTGGTCGCTGATCTCAGTGAGACTTCAGCATCGGGTACTCCCTTTATGATCAGTCGAAACGTAAATGAAATGCAGCTGAGTGAATGGAGTCAGCCTCAACCCCCTCTCATGAATGTTGGGACAGGAACCTACTCTACGCCTCATGGGGAGGAAGCGTTGATGGTGGTGAGGGTAGGGGGAGGGTCCGATGTGTTGAAGCCGAAGCAATTCTTCTGGGATATTTTAAACCCGACCTCTGCCACGAACCGGGTGTTGCAGCCCTGACCTTTCTCTTCGTCTCCGTGCCTTTGCCAGAGACCTTCACTGTTCCGGTTTTCAGGAAAGTATAACTTTTTGTAAGGAACCGGACGGTGTGCCGTTTCATGTGGGAACGCGCGCTCACTTCATCCTACAACATAACTCAATCGGAGTGAACAACACATGACATCTGCAACCAAAACCATTGCAGCCCTGATTATGGGCGGAGCCCTGACTGTAACTGCATACGCAGGATCCTGCTCATACGGCGGGAACAAAGACATGAAAGCGGCCAAATCCACAACACCCGACATTGTCGACACTGCGGTCAGCGCGGGTTCTTTCGAAACCCTCGTCGCTGCGGTTCAGGCAGCCGGCTTGGTCGATACGCTGAAAGGCGACGGACCGTTCACGGTGTTTGCACCCACGGACGAGGCCTTCGCCAAACTGCCGGCAGGTACGGTGGAAAACCTGCTGAAACCTGAAAACAAAGATCAGTTGGTCGCAATCCTGACCTACCACGTGGTCCCGGGCAAAGTGAAAGCGGCTGATGTCGTAAAACTCGACTCCGCGAAAACCGTACAGGGACAGGAAGTCGCGATTGAAGTCGCCGACGGAGGTGTGAAAATCGACGGTGCCAATGTGGTGAAAACCGACATTGTTACCGCAAACGGTGTGATCCATGTGATCGACTCTGTCATCCTCCCAGAAAGCTGAGTCAGACGCTCTTCTGAAACGCTTCACCCGGTCCTGCAGAAGGACCGGGTGTTTTTTTGTCCCCTCTCCTTACATTCCGAAATTTTTTCGGACCCCGTGCAAACCTTGCAAAACCCTGACGGAGTGTTCCTGAGGGTTCCGATTTCGATCCCTATTTCGATATCGATCCCGATGGATCCTCAGGGTTGTCATTATATATGGGTGCCCACACCCGCATCCCGCAAAAATATAAGTCCTGATTTGGTTTGAGGGCTCTGAGACAAAGACAAAGATCAGGAGAAAAAAAGCGAACAATGGCGCCGGGGCATTCCTGCCCTTCATGAAACCTGGGTTAAAAACCGCTTCTCCGTTAGATTTGGAGACATTAAATTGATCGTTCTGAGGAAAACATCCAACATCCAACATCCAACATCCAACAGCCAACATTCAACATTCAACATTCAACGCCCAACATCCAAGTGGGAATTGGGCGTTGAATGTTGAGTGTTCGATGTTGGATGTTCAAAAACCACAACCCTTGTCGTTGTCTTTGTCTTCCCCCCACTCCAAACGACCCCAAAACACGGTTATCGAACAAAGTCATTCGACATCAATATATCCTCCATTTTTGTATTTTATGGGTCTGTATGAAAAGAGAACGATCTCGTCGTTCTTCTCAAAAAGAGGGATTTTCTGATTTTTGGGTGGGTGCAAAAATGTGAGGTTTTGGCTTCCAGGGCGTTTTTGGGAATTTTTTCTCCCTTCAATTGGACGAAAACTCCCTTTTTTACTTCCAAACCGGGTAATGCGGGGTATAGGAGTCTCTCGCACGCTCCTGAGGGAGTGTGCGGGATTTGCCTATCGATTTTTCCGGCCTGGGACCCCCTCGACCGGAACCCCGATTTCAACTTGGATATGAGGACGTATGAGCGACGCGTACGAGCAGATTGAACTTCAAGAGTGGCAGCAATCCCTTCGGGATGTGCTGGAGTTATCAGGACCTGAGCAGGCGAAACATATCCTGCTGGGACTGCAGGCGGAAGCCCAGAAAGCAGGGCTGAGCTTCGAGCACCCACTGAATACCCCTTACATTAACACCATCGCCCGGGAACAGCAGAGCCCATTTCCCGGCAGCCGCGAAGTGGAACGGCGGCTGAAGAGTATCATTCGCTGGAATGCGATGGCCATGGTGACCCGGGCGAATAAACAGCTGGAAGGAATCGGGGGGCACATCTCCACGTACGCGTCCGCCGCCACGCTGTATGAAATCGGATTCAACCACTTCTGGCATGGTCCGAGTGAGCAGCATCCCGGCGACCTCATTTTCTTCCAGGGCCACGCATCCCCCGGTGTGTATGCACGTGCCTTTGTGGAAGGACGTCTCTCCGAACAGTTGATGGGCAACTTCCGCCGTGAGCTGGCTCCGGGCGGAGGGCTCAGTTCGTATCCTCACCCCTGGCTGATGAAGGATTTCTGGAAGTTCCCGACGGTTTCCATGGGACTTGGACCGCTGATGGCGATTTATAAAGCCCGGTTCATGAAGTATCTGGAAAACCGGGGGCTGATTCCCAAAACCAACCAGAAAGTCTGGTGTTTCATTGGGGATGGCGAAAGTGATGAACCGGAAACCACCGGTTGTATCAGCATCGCTGGACGCGAAAAACTGGACAATCTGATTTTTGTTCTGAACTGCAATCTGCAGCGGCTGGACGGACCTGTCCGGGGGAACGGCAGTATTGTGCGTGAAATGGAAGCCCGCTTCCGTTCCGCAAACTGGAATGTCATTAAATGTCTCTGGGGGTCTGAGTGGGATGAGTTGCTGGCCCGGGACAATTCCGGTGCCCTGGTTCGGCGTTTTGAAGAAACCGTGGACGGGGAGTTCCAGAAGTACTCCGTCTCTGATGGAGCGTATGTTCGTGAAAACTTCTTCGGCGCGAATGATGAGTTGAAGAAGCTGATCGCACACATGGGGGATCAGGAACTCAAGAAACTCAAGCGCGGTGGACACGATCCTGTTAAAGTCTACAACGCCTACAAGGCGGCGGTGGAAACCGAAGGGCAGCCCACCATCGTGATCGCGAAGACTGTAAAAGGATACGGACTGGGTGAAGCAGGTGAGGGCAAGAACATCGCGCACAACCAGAAGAAACTGAATGAGGACGAACTCCTCAGTTTCCGCACCCGCTTCGGTATTCCGATCAGTGACGATGACGTGAAGAATGCTCCCTTTTACAAACCGGCGGAAGACAGCATGGAGATGGAATATCTCCGCGAACGGCGTGCGGCTCTTGGCGGGTATGTTCCTTCCCGGGTTTCCGTTACCAATCCCATCGACCTTCCGAAAGAGGGGCTCTATGATGAGTTTGATGCCGGTACCGGTGACCGTGAGGCCTCCACCACCATGGTCGTGGGCCGTATCGTCAGCAAACTGCTGAAAGATAAAAATGTCGGCAAACTGATCGTCCCCATCATTCCTGACGAATCCCGTACCTTCGGCATGGAGTCACTGTTCAGCCAGTGCGGGATTTACGCCCCGACGGGTCAGCTGTACACTCCGGTCGACCGGGACCAGTTGATGTACTACAAAGAGGCCAAAGACGGTCAGCTCCTGCAAGAGGGGATTAATGAGGCCGGTGCCACCGCCAGTTGGATTGCGGCGGGCACAAGTTACTCTGTACATGAACTGAACATGATTCCGTTCTACATTTTCTACTCCATGTTCGGGTTCCAGCGGGTCGCCGACCTCATCTGGGCCGCCGCGGACAGCCGGACCAAAGGGTTCCTGATCGGCGGTACGGCCGGCCGGACCACGTTGAATGGAGAAGGTCTACAGCACGAGGACGGACACAGTCACGTGTTCGCCTCCACGGTTCCAAACTGTAAGAGCTACGACCCTGCCTACGCTTACGAAATGGCGCATATCATTGAGGAAGGGATCCGCGAGATGTATCACGAAGGCAAAGATGTCTTCTACTACATCACCGCGATGAACGAAAACTATCGCATGCCCCCGATTCCGGAAGGAGAGGGCGTGAAAGAGGGCATTCTCAAGGGATGTTATAAATTCAGCGGCGGTGAGAAACCCAAAGCCAATCTGCTGGGCTCGGGTACCATTCTGAATGAGGTGGTGAAAGCGTCTCAGATTCTCAAGGAGACCTACGACATCGACACCAACGTCTACTCCGTCACCAGTTACAAAGAGCTGACGGACGATGCGCTGGAATGCGACCGCTACAACCTGCTCAACCCCGATAAGGAACAGAAAGTTCCCTACGTGACCTCGCTGTTCGAAGGGGAGCCGGATCTGTTCATCACCAGCAGTGACTACATGAAGTGTCTTGGAGACACGCTGGCGCGCTGGATCCCCGGTGACCTTCAGACTCTGGGTACCAACGGATTTGGCCGCAGTGAAAGCCGTGAGGCGCTTCGTGATTTCTTTGAAGTGGATCACCGCTACGTGATTCTGGCCACGCTGACATTGCTGGTCCGCAAAGGCGAACTCGATGCCAAGGTGCTGCCCGAAGCGGTGAAAGACCTCGGCATTGATGCTGACAAACCCAACCCCCTGCAGGACTAACCCGGAGACAACCCAATGGCGACTGAATTACAAGTACCCGCCCTGGGCGAGGGTGTTGAAGGCGGCAAAGTCATTTCGATCGAAGTGGCGGTCGGCGACGCTGTGACCGAGGGGCAGTCCCTTCTCGAACTTGAAACCGGAAAAGCGACCGTAGAGGTTCCGTCTCCCGCAGACGGTGTTCTGGAATCCCTTGCGGTTTCCGAAGGGGACGAACTCTCCGTCGGTGATGTGTTTGGTGCTCTGGCTGGCGGTGAAACAGCCGCTGAAGAGGCCGCACCTGAAGCAGAAGAACCCGCCGCAGCGGAAGAACCTGTGGCAGAGGCGGAGGAGGTTGAAGAATCTGAAGCTGAAGTCGAAGAAGCCGGCGGGGAATCCCCGGTGGTGGTTCCGGCTTTGGGCGAAGGTGTGGAAGGTGGATCCGTGGTGTCGATTTCCGCTGCTGCCGGAGATCAGGTCAAAGAGGGGGACACCCTGTTTGAACTCGAAACCGGAAAAGCCACCGTCGAAGTTCCCGCTCCCGGGAGCGGGACGCTCGTGTCTCTGGATGTGTCTGAGGGAGACGAGGTCAAGGTTGGCGATACCGTGGGTATTCTGTCTGGAGGCGCCGTGAAGTCTGCGGCCAAAACGCCCGCCAAGAAAAAGACCGACTCTTCTCAGAAGAAACCTGCTCCTCCCTCTGCCGCACCTGCGGGTATGTCCACGGCAGAGCCCGTACCGACCGCACCGCTGCAGGCGGCTGCCAAGCGTCCGGATCACGCACCGATCCCCGCGTCTCCCTCGGTGCGGAAGTTTGCCCGTGAGATTGGCGTGGACATTCATCAGGTTCCTGGAAACGGTCCCCGCGGCCGGATTCGTCTGGAGGATGTCAAAGCCTGGTCCAAGCAGTTGCACCAACAGCAGTCCGTTGCACCGGTAGCGGCAGCAGCGCCGGCAAAAAAAGTTCCGCTTCCCGACTTCTCCACATTCGGGGAAATCAATGTTGAGAAGATGAATGCGATCCGCCGGATGACGGTGGAGCACATGGACAACTGCTGGAGCACGATTCCGCATGTCACCCAGTTTGACGAAGCAGATGTCACGGATTTGGAGGCTCTGAGAAAGAGCTTCCAGCCCAAAGCGGAGAAAGCCGGCACCAAGCTGACCATGACCGCGATGCTGATCAAGATCATGGGTTCCGCTCTGAAAGCGTTCCCGAACTTCAACGCATCCATTGATCCGGAAAACGAAGAGATTATTTACAAGAAGTATTTTAACGTCGGCTGCGCCGTTGATACGCCCAAGGGATTGGTGGTTCCGGTGATCCGTGGTGTGGATGGCAAGAACATGATCGAGATCAGCAAAGATCTCGGCGAGCTGGCCGGACAGATGCGGGACGGAAAAATCAACCCGGCCATGCTGCAGGGCGGATGCATGACCCTTTCCAATCTGGGCGGCCTCAGTGGCAAGCACTTCACTCCGATTGTGAACGGCCCTGAAGTGGCCATTCTCGGGGTGGGGCGGGCTACGATGAAACCGGTCTGGAACGGATCGGACTTTGAACCAAGACTGATGATGCCTCTTTCTCTCTCTTACGACCACAGGCTGATTGACGGTGCTGACGGTACCCGATTCATGCGCTGGATCGTGGAAGCAATTGAACAACCCCTCCTCATCTCCCTCGAAGGATAAGACGACTATGAGTAATGACAAGACGCGTGAACTGGTGGTGATCGGCGGCGGCCCGGGCGGATATCCCGCGGCGTTTTATGCGGCAGATCTTGGTATGGATGTCACCGTGATCGACAAGGAACTGAATCCGGGCGGGGTCTGCCTGTTCAAAGGCTGTATTCCTTCGAAGGCTCTGCTTCATGTTGCGAAACTGATCAACGAGTCCAAAGAAGCTTCTGAGTGGGGAGTGGATCTCGGGGAGCCCAAAGTGGACATCGACAAGCTTCGCAAATTCAAGGAAGGCGTCGTCAACAAGTTGACCGGCGGTCTGGGCATGTTGTCCAAACAGCGGAAAGTGGACTTCATTCAGGGAACAGCCACCTTTGTCGACAACCATACGGTGTCGGTGGAAACGGTGGATGGCGAAACCAAAGAGCTGAAGTTTGAAAAAGCGATTATCGCCACCGGTTCTTCTCCCACGGTAATCCCAGGGCTGTCCATTGATTCCCCCCGCGTCGTGGATTCGACGGGAGCTCTCGAACTGCCCTTCAACCCCAAGAACATGCTGGTGATTGGTGGGGGATATATTGGCCTGGAAATGGGGACCGTCTACAGTGCGATCGGCGCGGACGTCACCGTGGTGGAAATGACCCCGAGTCTGCTGCCGAGTGCGGACCGCGACTTGGTTCAGCCGCTTGAGAAGCGCCTGAAGAAGGAATTCAAAGAGATCAAGACCAAGACCAAAGTCGCCAAGCTGGAAGATGTCGGCGACTCCGTCAAGGTCACCTTTGAAGATGAGAAAGGGAATGTCACGGAAGAGAACTTTGAACTGGTTCTGATGTCGATTGGACGCCGTCCCAACTCCAAGGGCTTCGGCATCGAAAATACCGGTGTGAAAGTGGATGAGCGCGGCTGGATTGAAACCGACAGTCAGCGACGTACGCATGAATCCCATATCTGGGCGATTGGAGACGTTGCCGGAGAGCCCATGCTGGCACATAAAGCCACCTACGAAGGCAAAGTGGCGGTGCAGGCCATTCAAGGAAAACGCTCGGTGTACGACCCTGCGGCCATTCCTGCCGTGGTCTTTACCGATCCGGAAATCGCCTGGGCCGGTCTGACTGAACTCGAAGCCAAAGATCAGGGCATCGCCATCAAAGTGGCCAAGTTCCCCTGGAGTGCCTCCGGCCGCGCGACTACACTCGACCGCAGCGATGGTCTCACCAAACTGATCACACATCCGGAAACCGAACAGATCCTTGGAATCGGGATCTGCGGACCGGGAGCGGGTGAGTTGATTGCTGAAGGCACCCTGGCCATTGAGATGGGAGCTACCGTTGAAGATCTTTCCCTGACCATTCACCCGCACCCGACCCTGTCGGAAACGGTGATGGAAAGTGCGGAAGCCTACTACGGCCACAGCCCTCACTTCTTTCAGCCGAAACGGAAGAAGTAAGCCTTCGGTTTTCCGAACACGTATTGAACCCGGCGCCCCGTAATTCGGAGCGTCGGGTTTCCGTTTACTCCGGTGCTGCCCGGAAAGCGGAAGGGCTTTTTCCGACGTGCTTGACAAACATCCGGTGAAACTGGCTTCGGTTCCGGTATCCGCAACGGGACATCAGATACTGAATCGTGAACTCGGGGTTTGACGCGATGAGCCGTTTTGCTGTGAGGATGCGGATCTGGTGGAGATAGGTGATGGGAGAAAGTCCATAGGCCTTTCTGAATCCCTCCTGCAGCGTTCTCGGGGCACGGCCCACTTTGGACGCGATCTGTTCCAAGCGGACGTCCGTCTCTTTGTGCCGTTCATCGATATACGCCCTGGCATCATCGACCCAGGAGGGAGTGTGACGGGGTTCATGCGGAAAGAGCCCCAGGGAGAAACCTGTGAGAACATAGGCACTCAACAGCTCATGAATCCATGCGGTTCCCTGAACACGTTCTGCTTCTGATTTAAGTTTCCGCGTCATGGAGTCTATTTCGTTGAGGATATGGTCCAACCGTTTAGAATCGGGATAGGGAACCGGGCACAGTTCCGGCAAATAACTCAGAGGAGAAAGGGGGGCTCCTGGGGACAATAGGACAATCGGGAAACGGCAGACCTGATTCTCCCGCTGATGGTTTTCCTGGAGAAATCCATGATCATTAGGGCGAAGCAGCAACAAATCGTGCCGGTGAAGTTCACAATGCCGCAATCCCTGATGAATGCTCAGGTCACCTTGTTTCACGATCAGGAGCATCCAGTGATCCTTGGTTCCCGCATACCGATGACGTAGGTGTTTCTCTTCCCAAATCCCGAAATGCCGGTTCGCCCTGTAGGCGAAATCCCGCCATTGCCGATAAAACCATCCGGGAACCTGATCGGAAGCAAGAGTGTTCATCCGCGTTATTGTGAACATCCTTTGCGTGAATCACAATATCCAATTATCTACAATATTTGTAGGATCTCAAGCAACCCGGAGATCCTTATGTATTCAACCCCAACCCCTTGTCGACGTCTCTTCAGTTTTGGTCTACTCTTCATCGGCCTGTTGCACCCTGAAGTAAGGGCCAGTTCGAAAATCTGGGATGGTGTGATTGAGGAGGGCACGGACACTTCCATCCGGGCACGTTTAAGCTTTTCTCCCTATTCGTCGATCCAGGGTCTGCTGAATAACATGACCTATCAGGATGGAACTTACGACACGACGTGGTTTACTCATTCGGAGTTGGGAATGCTGACCACCAACAGCAATAAAGGGGTCTGGTACATTGACGAAGCACTTGTCCCGTATGAAGCGATTCGGCCGTTCCTGATTCCGGGTCAGCGTTTCGCGGCGTTTGAAAACCGGTCGATTTTCTATTTCACCCATGTGCCGGCCCGGAACCATGAAAGTAAGCTAGGTTTCGTAAACACAGTGGGTGAGGATTTCCTGGTCATCGAACGTCAGCAGTCGAATACTACCGACTGGGGCTCCGAGGGCCGTTCGCTCACCCGGTATCCGGACGTGACGGTTGGCTTTAATTTTACCGATTTCCCCAATCGGGAGCAACGGGTCGAAATTGAGCCGGATGCTGTGGTGAAAATTGACGGCAGGACCTATCCCTGGAAGGGCTGGGTACAACCAGAGAAAGGGAATCTGGCAAGCATTCCCGGTTTAAGTGATGGCAACCAGGTGATGATCCAGCATGCACGGAAGATGCGGGTCGAATTGGACCTTCCGAACTATGGAAGATGGTCCGAATTTGTGAATGACCGGCCAATGGGGACAAATGCAGAGATCCAGGGCAATTTTTACGGGGTTATGATGGCGAATGAGACGGCGGTACGGAATATCCAAACCGACCCGTATACCTGGCCCAGCTTTCCAAGTTTTGATGACGCATCCACCTTTCCGGCCTGGCTGCTGAACGGGGGACCGGAGGATCCAGGCGGTCCGGTGTATCGGGGAATTTACGAAAACAATCCGCACGCAATTGTCGATGGGTATTTCACCGGTCAATGGACGATCTGGAGAGACTGGCTGCGGAAAGGCCGTCATTATGTCGCATCCACCCGCCGAAACCGGAGTGCGATTGGTTCATTTATCATGTCGAGTGAGAACCCGATTGCCTTTGGGGAGATCACGGCGATCGATGGGAATGAACTTACTCTCAGTGCCCCAGTGATCACGGATCCAGAACATGGAACGGTCACCGTATCCGGTGTGCAGGTTATCAATCTGGATGCGGATGCGGAGTACTTCCATTTGGGTGCCCGAATTCGGAAAGAGGGTGTGCTGCAAGTAGGCCAGTTGATCAAAGTCTGGGAACCGCGCCCGCAAACGATTGTCTATAATAAGAGCTTGGGGACCCATCCGGTGATCCTTTGTGCAGATGGAGACACGACGGAAGGCGGAGGTGATCTTGTATTCACCGTGACCCGGGCTGGGGAGGCGGCAGGGGCCCTTTCCATTCCGGTGACCCTGTCCGGAACGGCTTCGGCATCTGACTACAGTGTCGGAGGCATCACGGGATATCATTCAGCGACCAACAGTGGCGTGATTGAGTTTGCGGATGGAATATCTGAAGTTCAATTCACCCTGACGCCACTCACTGATGCTGCGATCGAAGGCACGGAAAGCGTCACCGCCACCCTGCAGACAGGAACCGGCTATGTGCTGATACAGGAACAGGCGTCGGTGAACCTTTTCGATGGGCAGACGGATTATGCTCCGGTCATCCACCTGATTTCTCCTTCCTCTGCAACTGCAACCCACGGTCTGCATCCCTCTGAGTTGCAGCTTGAGGTTTCAGCCACGGATGACAGGGCCGCGCCCATCTCGTATGCCTGGTCCGTTCTGTCCGGACCCGGTACGGTTACATTTGATTCAGACCTGGCCGCTGCGACTTCCGCACGCTTTTCAACTCATGGAGTGTATCAAATCCGGATCACCGCAACTGATGCAGGAAACAACAGTAGCTCACTGGACCTGTCGGTAACGGTGCTGCCGGCAAATCAATCTCCCTCGGCTGACATTTGGTACTGGGATCATGTTTTTCCCACTGGTCCAGCCCGGGTTCTGCTGTCTGCACATGAATCCACTGATTCGGATGATGACAGACTGACGTATACCTGGGATTTTGGAGATGGGATGACATTGGAGGGTATGCGGGTTTACCATACTTTTCAGCCTGGAATTTATACTGTGACACTCACGGTGCAGGATGGGCGGGGGGGGATGGATCTGGCTCAGCTTCCCGTTGTGGTGGAACCGGATCCCTCCTTGGTGTTCTGGGAAGAAACCTTTGATGAATGGACAGATGGTACCACCTCTGATACAGGTGTGACCCCCTGGTCCGCGAGTGGAAACGGGATCTCGGTGCAGGGGGGCAAACTTCGATCCAGTAATGCGTCAAACACCTGGACGTCCGGAAGCATCGATATCTCCCAGGGGGAAGTCATGGTGCTGATGGACGTGTCCTCTTTAGGCGAGTTGGAAACAGGGGATACCTCCACGATCTCCTATCGGCTGGACAGCGGTGCCTGGATGGAGCATGTGGTGTTAACAGACCGCGAACTTGAGGACCTCGATGGATTTGGAACTCTGGAGCCGGTTGTGATTCCCGGTCTGATTGGAACCACTCTCGAAATCCGGATGCAGGTGGTCACCAGCCGTTCAAATGAACAAGTGTTCCTGGACAATGTCCGGGTGTTGCTGTCCTCCGGCCTGCCACGACTTTCCGTTTCTGCTGAAGGGCCTGCAAATGAATGGGATCCGAAAGCAGCAGAATTTGTCATCGACCGCATACTGAACAACACAGATGTGTTTACCGCACATTTTTCTATCGGGGGAACCGCGTCTGGTACGGATTATACGGTAAGCGGAGCCACCTCCTGGGATGAGGTCACCCGGAGTGGCACCGTGACGTTTGGAGCGGGAGACCTTGAGAAGACGATGAGGGTGACACCGGTAAATGACGGGGTGGTCGAGGGCACGGAGAGCCTCGATTTCCGGTTGGAGGCCGGGTCGGGCTATACATTGGGGCTCAGCTCCGCTCAGGTTGAGGTATTGGATGCTCAGACGAATTACGCACCCTTTCTCACGCTTGTGAATCCTTCTGAAGCGGTTCTGACCCTTGCCAGTGAGAATGACACGGGGAATCTGGAGATTCTTGCGGAGGATGACCGCACCTCCTCCCTGACCTATCTTTGGACCAAGATCAGTGGTCCGGGGAATGTGGTGTTTGGCTCTGCATCGACAGATGTGACCACCGTACAGTTCTCCACCTATGGTCATTATGTGGTTCGGATCACGGTAACGGATGGAGAGGGGCTCTCTGCCGTGCAGGATTATGCGGTCACGGTGCTGGATTCGTTGAATGCAGTACCCACTGCCATGATCAGCTCTGATGTGCAGTCTGGACCGGCACCGCTGACAGTGGCCTTTGATGGGACAGGATCAACGGATCCGGACCTTGATGCCTTAACCTATCTCTGGGACTTCGGGGACGGAGCTTCCTCCACCGAAGCCAGCCCAAGTCATCTCTTTACGACCCAGGGAGTGTACGAGGTGAAGCTGACCGTACATGATGGCCGTACCGGCACAGACACAACAAGTATCCTCCTCAATGTGGGGACGCCCTCCGCTCCTGGTTCTATCGTTTGGCAAGAGACGTTTGCCGATCTGGATTCGGGAGCCACAGTCGATAATGGTGATACCGCTTGGAGCCTCAGCAACACCGGAGGGGCCTTATCGGTCTTGAATGGAGAGATGCACGGAAGCAACCTCGACGCCACCTTCATCTGGACCTCCGAAGCCATCGACATTTCGAACGGGACCGCTAATTTCACCCTCGACCTTAAGAGTCCTCCCACCAGTCAATTGGAGGCTCCCGATTTTCTCCGGGTATCGTACCGGATCGATGGTGGAACTCCGGTGACAGCGGTGGAATACTTGGATAAAACCACACCGATAGGAGACGATTGGATCACGTTTGTGCAGACAGGGCTGACTGGCAATACCTTGGAAGTCATGGTTGAGATGCACAATACCTCGGGAGCGGAGCACTACTATTTCGATAATGTCACGGTTCGGGTAGAGGCTGCTGTCGGGTATCGAGCCTCTTTGTTTGACAGTTGGAAAAATGCACTGCCTGCCGGAATCACAGTGGATGAGACAAAGAAGGGATTTGCGGAGGTCTCAAATGGCAGAATCCAGAATGGCCTGATCATGGCCTTTGGAATCGACTCCCTGGATCCGTCTGATGCGACTGGAAAAATCCCAACCCACCATATCATTCAGCAGGATGGGAAACGGTATCTGGAAATTCATTATCGCTTTTTGCCGGGAGGTTCAGGTGATCCGTGGGAACACACAGGATATGAAGTGCAGGGACTCCGGTATCTGGTTGAAAGCAGTACGGATTTCGCCACCTGGAATGCCGGAGCTCTTATTCTCGGGAATCAGGGAACAGATGATAACGGAGATGGCACGCACACGCAGAAAATTCGTCTCAAACTGCCGGTTTCAGAGGACGTGGATGGAAAAGAATTCCTCAGAGTACGGGTTGAACCGTTATGACGAACCCTCTGTTCACAGAACGGTGTTAGGTTCCGGGCTGCATAGTGGTATGCTGTAGGTGGCCTTCCGGCATCTGGAACAGCTCCGGAGGGATGCTGCTGACGTGCACATCCGTCATAATATAGAGGAAGTATTCATCTTTGTGCGCGGGATCCTCACTTTCCTTGCTCCATAACCGGAGGGTCCCCTGAACTTCGATAGGACCTTCAATATACGTGTAGGGTTTGTCCCGCTGTGCCTGCCGGACCAGAATGACCTGGTCCACTGAGGGAGGCGCACAGAAGTTACAACCGGTTGGAAACGGCATGATCATGAAGGTTTCCATGTCCTCCAGGCTGTCGTATGGGGTCATGAATCCCCGGATGGTCACGGGAGTCGCATCCAGTTTTTCAAGAGCCTCCGGATACACAGGAAGGTAATTATCATCCGGATACGTTTCTCCGAGCAGGTCAAATCCAATCAGGGTCTTTGCCGCTTCGGATGTGAGAGTCGGAACAGGACGCGGGGTGGGGGGCACGTCTTCTCCAACAGGTTCTCTCAGAACGAACCACCCCCCAACCAATACCCCTGCCAATCCAATGAGAAACAGGCTGACATTTTTCAGCGGAGATGAAGTCACAGACGCTCCTCAAGTGGAGAATTCCGATAGGAGGACATCGCCGGGAGTAATCCGGAGAAGGTGCCGAAGAGAAAGACAATGAGTAGGACCCAGCCTTCCCCCTGAGCAAACGCCCATGCCTCTAGCCCGCGAAGGCAGGAAAGATCTGTCAGGGACTGAGCCGCTGCGATTCCCGCATGGGCCAGCAACAGACCCAGGAGGAGAGAGCCCAGGCTCATCCAGAAGGACTCCAGCCAGACCATCCAGAAAAGTTCCCGGGGATGGGCTCCGAGAATTCGAAGCAGAGCCCAGTCCTTACGACGACTCTGAGACGCCTGAAGAAGGGTGCTGAGGATCGCAATCACCGAAACGGCGATGACCGCCGCCGCCATGGCCATTAGCCCATCCTGGGCCGGTCGGATAAGATTTTTGGCAAGACGGTGAAGTTCGTCCAGTGGAGCCGCCGCCATGGCCTCAGTCCGCGTGTTAATTTCCTCTCTCATCCACATTCGCAGACCAGGAGAACGCAGGCGCAGCCATACGGCGGTGATTTCAAGTTCGGTGTTTGCAGCCTGTTGGCCTGAACCAAACATTCGGTTGTGGACATTCTGTTCTTCCTCATGCACTTTCCATACGGATTCAATGGTGGTGAAGACCAACGAATCCGTACCGTCACCTTTCGGTTCCAGGATGCCGGTTACAATGTACGGGAACTCATCATGCGCGGTGCCCGGTGCCTCAATCAATCCGTGTGATCCAACGAAGCGATCGCCAATGTTCAGTCCGGTTCGTTTGGCCGCCTCTGCTCCCATTACCGCTTCGAAGTCCTGAGAAAACCACTCTCCCTCTGCGAGAGAAACCAACGGACGTTGATCTCGGTGGGTCCAGGTTTGAAGGTGATCGTCTGTGCCCACAATTCGAAACCCGGCGATATTGTCGCCTAAGCCTACGGGCAGTATCTGCGTGATTCTGGGATCCTGTTTGAATTCCTCGACCATACGCCACGGAATGTTTCCGGTCGGCATGTCGAGGTGGTGTA
The DNA here is from genome assembly GCA_002429065.1 of Verrucomicrobia bacterium UBA6053. GTDB lineage: Bacteria > Verrucomicrobiota > Kiritimatiellia > SS1-B-03-39 > UBA6053 > UBA6053. The sequence goes on from DIYN01000028.1 coordinate 102,754, forward strand.
CGGTACTGAGTACGAGCTGAAGCGGACTGCCCTTCGCTCCCACTACCAGATCAATGCTGTCTCCTTCCTGAAGCAGGGCATGCTCTATCTGCTTCCGGATACGCAGAATGGCACAGGGAAGTGCGACACTGAGAGCCAGACTGGTGAGGGTCAGAATGGTGACCCACCCTCTGACCCTCAGGGCCCGAAGTGACATTCCCACCGTGTTCATGCCTCCTCCTCCGGCCGCAACCAGCTCCGTGCATCCAGATGTTGTTCAAACGTCCGGGCCACCTTCTCATCATGAGTGACACAGATCCAGGCACAACCCGTGGTGTCGCGTAAGGTTTCGATCCACTCCAGGATCCTGGCCCCGCGTTCTGAATCCAAAGAAGCGGTGGGTTCGTCCGTGAGCAGAAGTTTCGGCTTGTGAACGAGTGCTCTCGCAACGGCAACCCGTTGTGCTTCCCCTCTGGAGAGACGTTCCACCCGGGCCTCTGCCCGGTGAGAGAGACCTGCCATCTCCAGCATCTCGCTGGCCCTGCGGTTTGCAGTGCGGCCTGTCTCACCCGTGGCAAATCGCAATGCGATGGCGAGGTTTTCTTTTGCGGTGAATCCGGACAGCAAATGGAATTCCTGGTGAACGACCCCTAACTGCCGGCCCCGGAAACGGTCACGCTGACTTGACGACATTGCATAGAGATCCTGTTCCAGGACTCGGAGATCTCCGGAAACAGGGGAAAGGAGGCCGCATAGAGAATTCACCAGTGTGGTCTTTCCGCATCCACTCGGGCCGGTTAATGCCCAGCGTTCCCCTCTGGAGATGTGCAAATCCCCAGGGAAAATCCGGATAGAGTCATCACCGGCCGGGCGCAACTCCAGTCGGGAAGAGCGCACCACTGAAGGGGAGTCAGTGGTCGTGATGGTCGTGTCCTTCGTGCTGGTGCTCTCCATGCGCATGGTCATGCGGTTTCTGCCCGTGATCTCCAGAGCAACTCGCACAGTTCGCGCAGGAATGGACATGTGGCATGCCTGCGGTTTCCATGATGGAGGCGACTAAAGGGTGGAGTGCATGCAGGGCTTCCTGATTTCCGGTGGTGGAGGCGGTCAGGATTTCAGGTTGAAGGGACGACAGTTCTGCAAGTTTCTGCTCTACCAGTTCCGGATTCTTCGCTCCGGGGGGAATGCCTCCCTTCACAACGGCTTCCAGGGAAGAGGCCACTTCTGTGACATGTTCTGCGAGTTTGTCTGTGGCGGCATCCTGTTTCAGCAGACCATCCAGTTCTTCTACGGCTAGGTCCAGTGTGGTCAGGGTCGGCCATTCCAACGCGATTTCGGACTGGGGGCCACAGGCGGTCAGAATCAGAATCATGGGGATGAGAAGTATCGCACGCATCGTTTGTCTCCGGGATGGATTGTGATTGTTGGATAACTGGAATGTGAGTCCAGGTTGGAAGACTGTGTATCGAACTAAGGCTTACAGACTTTACAGCCTCTGCACGCGCAGAGGTTGCCGAGGTGGGTTGTGATCAGGGCAATCCCGCCGAGGGTGGTGATCACGGCGGAAGCTGGAAGATGAAGCCGGGATTGCCCTGAGGAGTTTGTGACAACCGAAGGGCAGCAGAGGTCCGCCTTGCATGAGGAGTCGTGGTAAGCAGGTTTGGCGGTACCCGATCCCATGTGGGGGAGTGCCGCCCCCATCAAGATGAAACCGATGCCAAGAACGCCTGCAGCAAGGATCCATTTTTTCCGATGAACCCGATAGCCCCGGATCACCATGATAAATGCCAAGGGTACCACAAAGGCGGCGGCGATCCAATGAGAGGCCGGATGGGCCCAGATTTCTCCAAAAGCAGGGAGGACTATCAGTAAAAAGGGGGTTGCTGCACAATGAATTGCACATAAAATCGATGCAAGTACGCCGATGCGGTCCGCGCGGGAGGCTGGCAGGGGGGTGACGACGGTGTCCATACTTCTAACATAGGTAATGAGAGCAATTTATCAATAAAGATCCCTGTGAACGAATCGGAAACAGGTCCTGTAGGCGTTTCGGGTAGGATGCTCAAAGGAAAAACACAAAGAATCAAAGTTGTGCGACGGAGAGGATCCGAAGGCTGCTTGTGAGAAGCCGTACAGGATTTCTTATGTCGGTTTCACGGTTCTTGTCGACAGTTGAGGGATCCACGATTAACGTTGCTTACCAGGAGTCATAGCGTTTATGAGAAACCCCGTTTGGGACCTCGTCATGAAAAGAGTGAATGTGAAGGCGGCAATGTTGGTGCTCCTGCTTGCAGGAGGATGCGATCTGCTGCTGAACCAGTTCGACGAACGGATTCGGTTTTCGGTCTCCAATGCTCCGGAAGGTGTTGTGGGAGAGCCTTATCGTTTTCAAATCACTGCAAACATCAAAAATGAGCCTCAGGATGAGCTTTTTGACTATCGGTTCCGCTTCGAAGACGGAACCCTTCCTCCCGGTACAGACTTCACCACGAACCGTGAGTTGGGAAATGATTTTGCCTTGGTTTCCGGAACGCCTACAGTTGCCGGTGAGTATACCTTTGCCGTGAGAGTCCGGTCTGAAAGGCTTGGACAGCAAGAAGAAAGGGATGAGGAGGAAGACGCCTTCTCCCGAATCAAATCGGAACGGGAAGGGTATTTCACCATTCTTATCCGTGAATGATCGGGAATTTCAGGAAAACCTGAAGGGGATGTTTTTCTCGAGCGTTTTAGGGGTGTCGCTGTTCAGACCCCACCCTCGAATTTCAGAAGGCGTGCGCTGTTGCCAATGACAAAGAAGGCACTGAATTCATGCAGAATCGCGGCCATGACGGGGCTGATATATCCCAGGCTTGATCCAATGATGAATAAAAGGATGAAGGCCAGTCCCCACAATAAATTTTGATTGATGATGGCCACAGTCCGTTTTGAAAGGTGGAGAAACTGTGGGAGCCGGGCAAGGTCACCACTCATCAGTGCCACATCTGCAGTGCGGATAGCGACATCACTGCCTAAGGCACCCATCGCGACACCTACATGTCCTGCTGCCAATGCGGGGGCATCGTTCACACCGTCACCCAGGACCAGAACTTCCCGTCCGTTCTCTTTGAGTGCATGTACAGCCGTTAATTTCTCTTCCGGGAGGCACTCGGCCTGGAACTCTGAAATCTCGAGTTCGGACGCGATATTCGCGGCCACGTGTTGATGATCTCCAGTCAGCATGACCACCTGATCCACCCCAAGGGCGCGAAGGGAAGCACCAAGAGGTTTCGCATCATCCCGAAGGGTGTCTGCAAGCCGGATCACACCCACCCAGGTGCTGTCCACAGCCAGATGCAGCGCGCTGAACTGATTTTGTGAAGAGTCGGCGGGGATACCGTCAACCTGCAGATCCCGAAGCCAGCTTACCCGGCCGACGGCGAGTTGTTTTCCGTTGACCTCCGCTCTCAGCCCTGACCCAGGGACTTCTTCAACCCCGTCAGCTTCCGGAATGGTCAGTCCGCGTCTCTCCACTTCAGCGGTGACGGCTCTGCTGACAGGGTGGGTGGAATGTCTCGCCAGTGCCGCCGCGTTTACCAGCAGTTCATCTTCCGCGTCGACCACAGCGAGCTTTCCGGTGGTCAGGGTTCCGGTTTTGTCAAACACCACGGTATCGATGGTCGTTGCCGCTTCAAAGAATTTCACACTTTTTACCAGAATCCCCAACCGGGCTGCTGCTGCGAGTGAGCCCACCATTGCTGTTGGACCCGCAAGGACAAAGGCACAGGGGAGACTGGCAATGAGTACCGCGATCGCCCGATCGAGTTCCCGAGTGAAAAAAAGTACAAAACCGGCGGTGAGCAGGACCAAGGGTGTATAGTACCGGGCATATTCCTCGGTCAGTCGGACTACCGGAGCCCGGGTCCCTTTTGCCTCTTCGACGATCTGACGTACGCGACCAATGACCGTCTCGTCACCAGTGCCGGTAACCGTTACCTCCAATGAACCTGTTAAGTTGACGGTGCCGGCAAAGACATTTGCCTCTTTTTGAACGTCGACGGGCAGGGATTCACCGGTGATATGGGCCTGATCCAGCGTACTGGATCCTTTGACAACCCGTCCGTCCGCCGGGATGGTTTCCCCGGGAAGAACACGTACCACATCCCCCGGTGTGAGGTCGGAGGCCTCCACCAGTTCCTCCTTGTGGTTCCGAAGACGCCGTGCACGAACTCTGGACAATGCAAGCAGGCTTTCCAGGGCTTCCTGTGTGCCCAGCACGCTACGATCCTCCAGTAATTCTCCGATCACGAGAATAAAGGCCACGATGCCTCCAGTGCCATACCGACCGGTGACAAAACATGCGATCACTGCCAGTGCGACGAAGCGTCCCATATGGGGAGTTGCAGAGTCCGTATCCTCCTGTCGAAGACCTTTCACGGAATCCCAGAGGATAGGGGAGGCGATGACAAAAGCCCCTGCGGCCAGGAAAAGATCGGCAACGTCTGGTTGTTGAGGGCGGGTGATCTTCAGGAGAAGCCATGCTCCCCAGCATGCGAGACTGATGCATGCGAGTGCCAGACGAACCTGCAGTTTCCTGTTGTCCGTCATGGCTGCGTCTCAGGTTCTGTCGGGAGCCATAACTGTCCGGGGCTTCCGGGCAGGATCATGGAGGTTTTCACGTTTTGTGAAATCAGTTCCCAGGTTTCCGCCCGGAGTCTGGCACGAGTGACCGCAGGCGTCTGTTCATACTCCGCGTAAAGGGCCAGAAATGAACTCGCCTCTCCATTCGCTCTTGCAACCAGGTTGCCTGCTTCCGCCATGGCTTCCTGACGTACACGGTATGCTTCCGCTTCTGCTGCAGGCAGTTGTTCCGCACGGTAACTTTCAGCCTGTTGTGAGATGGTTCTCGCTTCCACCTGGGCACTCACCACTTCCTGGAAGGCCGGGATTACCGCTCTCGCGGGGAGGAGCTCCCGGAATTCCACCGCGACCAACTGGATGCCCATTCCCAGTCGGTTCAGTTCCTCCTGGGCCAAACGCTGGATTTCCTGACGCATGAGGTCCCGTTCGGAAGTCAGGGCGGCATCCACTCCGGTATGTGCCAGAACCGAAGTGACCGATTGATAGAGAATCGCCTCAAGCAGAGGTTCCGGCTCCGATGCGGAAAAGACCGCGGCAACCGGGTCCACAATCTGATAGCGCACAGTCAGCCGGGTATGAACAATGTTCGCATCGCCGGTCAGGGTGTACCCATTTCGCACCGGGTGCAGGGTGGTGACACCCTGGGCGGCATCTCCCGGAGATCCCCAGGCGTCCAAGCGGAGTTCCAACGCGCTGCGGACAGGCACCCGTACCACTTCATCTATTGGGAATGGCCAGGCAAACAGAAATCCCGGTGAATGAATGTTCGGCTGAAGTTTGCCGAACCGCAGTACGATTGCGTTCTCATGCGGTGCCACGCGGGTGAAGCCGGACGTCAGGTACAGGAGCGCAAGAAGCCCGAAGCCCCATCGCAGGATGCGGGAGCTTTCCTTTAATGCTCCCAGAACCGCCTGAGCAGATAAAGAGCCGCCCGTTTTAGTTGCCATGCCCATCCTCTTCCTGAGTCCAGAGATGCTGGAAGGGAGGGGCTTTCCCGTCCAGGATGAGTGTGGTTTTTTCATCCACGACCTTCCGGAGTGTCTCCAGTTCCCTCAGGAAACGGTAAAAGTCGGGATCCTTTGAATGTGCGGCAGCATAAATCCGAGCGGCTTCGGCCTCCGCTTTCCCCCGGGTTTCCTCTGCGAACTGTCTGGCTTCGGCCAGCAACACGGTCCGTTCCGCATCCGTCCGGGCCCGGATTTCATCGGCTTCCTTCCGTCCATCGGCACGGAACCTGGCCGCGAACTGCTGCCGTTCCGCCCGCATCCGCTCCAGCACAAACTCTGTGTTGGCTTCGGGCAGGGCCAGACGTTTGATGCCCACCTGTTGGATGGCTACTCCGAAACTTTCCTGTGCCTGAGGCACCACAAGGTTCAGGATCTGCTCTTCAATCTCATCCAGTTTTACGTTCTCTCTGTTGGTGGAGACCAGTTGATCATAATCAAAGCGGCCAAGCGCGGTGTTTTTGGCGCTGGTCACCAGGCTGTCGAGTTTTGCCCGGGCATTCTCTGTGCTGCCCAGGGATTCGAGAAACCGTTTGGGATCAGAGATTTTCCAGGAGACAAAAACCGGAACAATCACATTTCGCTTGTCACGGGTCAGGGCCTCCGCGAGACGGGTCTCAAAAAAATCCAGTCGGGCATCATATCGGTTGACGTTTTCGATGGGCCATGGCCATTTCAGGTACAGGCCAGGGTCCTGCAAAACCCGTATGGGATTTCCCAGACGGGTTAACACGACGCTTTCATTCTGCCGAACTTGAAAGCTGCACATAATGCCGATCAGCAGAATGGACGCCGCAGCACCCACACACATTCGAACAATTAGGGTTGGTTTCATGGGAATGAGGTGTCTCCTTTCTCTCGTGCATCCAGGCTGATGTTCGGCGGGGTGTCCGTTGCGAACAGTAACTTCACAGGCCTGCTCCATGCCTGTTCTTTGGTTTCCAATGTTACCCGGGTGCGGAAGAGCTCCGGGTGTTCCTGTTCCGCACTGGACAGCAGTTGGAACCGTTCGGCTTCACCTTCAGCTGTGAGGGTCCGCGATTGACGTGCTGCTTCCGACATGACCCGCAGGCGGTTTGCTTCCTGGTGGGCCGCAGGTAGTGTGTTGGCCCGATAGGCCCGGGCCACTTCTACCAGTGTCTGCCGTTCTTCCTCAGCACTGACGACATCCTGGTAAGCGGATGTGACATCCACAGGAGGGTGAATGTCCCGTAGTCCAACCCAAACCACCTCCACGCCCAGTCTCTGTGCATCGGCTGCTGCCTGCAGACCTTGCTGAAGTGCCGTGCTGACCTCCGCCCGTTCGTCTGTCATCATGGCAAAACTGTCGCGTGCTGTGGCAACCCGTAACAGTTCGCGGTAGGCCAGATGTTCCAATGCCGTCCGTGATTCGGTGGTGGACATTAAATAGGCGAGTGGATCCGAGATGCGGTATTGAACGGGAACACTGATGGTCAGTAACTCATCCCCATCACCCACAAGGAGGTTTTTTTCTCCCACATAGTGCTGCTCGGTCCAGAGGATCGGTTGGCCGGTATCTTCTTCAAACCCCAGGATGAACTCCTCCACCCGTCCCGTTGGAATAATCTCCATGGTTTCAAAAGGCCAGGGGTAGGTCCAGTGAAGTCCCGGATTCGCCAAGGATTCGCTGAAGGTTCCCAGTCGGATTCGGACTCCCGTGTGTCCAACTGGAACCACCGTAGCGGCTGTTGCGCCCCAGGTCAGGAGACCTGCCGTCACGGCCACTGGCCCGATTGAGCGTTTTACGAAGCGAAAGCCCCAGGTATCGGAGAGGTTGACTCCCAGGGAATCCTCCATCCGGTTTGAGGCTTCCTCCCAGGGGTTGATCCGGTTGAAGACGGTTTCGAGAAGGAAGCTGTTGCCCAATGGGCTCAAGGCTTCTTCCGGATTGGAAGGCCGGTAGAGACGAAGCACGGCCTGTATCAGTCCTTCTACGACCAGGATGGCGGTTAGTATCGCCAGGAATTGGTCGGTTTGCCGGAGCAGATCGCGTTGCAGGATCAGGAGTGCCCCCCGGCTGGCCGCGAAGATCAGCCCGACCCAAAACGCGAACCGGGCCAGATTGGCGATCCCTTTCAATCCAGCCGTTTCCAAACTCTCACCCAGTACGCGTGCATACCGGCTTAACACATGTAAGACCACGCCCGCTCCAATTGAAACCGCGATTTGCAGTTGCGGTGACAGGCGAAAGGGCATTGCGGAACCGGAGTGCCAGACCCGGAAGATGATCCATCCCGTAACAAGTACTCCTGTCCCCAACCATCCCCACTGTCCCCGTTTTTGGAATGACGGCAGGCTGGGAGACCGGAGCACCGGTGTTTCCTCCTCCAGGGCCCATACGGATGAGGAGCCGGTCTTCGTGTTCTCTTCGGCGTTCTTCCGGGCTGCGGCCATACGCTGATCCGCAGTCTGCAGACGGAAATACCATGCGTGAAGTCCCGAAATGAATGTGGACCATACGAAAAACGGCAGCAATCCGGGCGCGGCAAAACCGGCCAGTGTGGCGCATGCAAACACCGCAGTGACCACGTAAGCGGTATTGCGTAAAGGGCGGGAAGCCGTCTCATTTATGGCGGTCATGATTCAACAGGAAACAGGGATACGAACATGGGGCAGAGAGATGGGTTACCGGGTCTTAAACTTACCCTTCTGGTTGAGAAAGTGTTTGGGGTTGCCATAAAACAGTTGCTCAACATCCGGATCGGCGTGTCCACGAAGGCGCATCTGGAACAAGGTATCGTGCAGTGTCGCGGGGTCAGAGGGGCCCCAGTCTCCGCTTGCATCGACAATCTTCCGTTCCAGGCTGTAGCGCTCCACCAGATCAATGACCCGGTCCGGTGAGTTTTTGGTTACGGGGTACACCGTCATGGCCGTCCAGAACCCCAGGTCATGCAGCAGGGGCATGGTATGCTCCTCCACATGGTCGAAGCAGACCTGATTGGGGTCAATGCCTCCATGACCCACCAGATAATCCGCCATCATCTTGGTGCCCTTCCATTTGTCCTGAAGGTGCGGCGTATGGATCCAGATTAACTGATCCATCTGCAAAGCCAGTTCCACCTGTTCCTCGAAAATCATCATTTCATTGCGGGTGTTTTTGTTCAGGCCGATCTCTCCGATTCCGAGTACGTTCGGTTTTGAGAGGAATTCCGGCATAAACGAAATGACTTCGCGGCTGAACTCCACATCTTCCGCTTCTTTCGGGTTGATGCAGATCCAACAGTAGTGGTCGATCAGGTACTGGGCCGCACGCGTCGGTTCAAATTCGGAGATGTGGGTGAAATAATCATGGAAGGCCGCCGGTGAAGTCCGGTCATACCCCGCCCAGAATGCGGGTTCACAAATGGCCACGGTATGCATCCGTGCCATACGTTCATAATCCTGAACCGTACGTGCGATCATGTGGACATGCGGTTCGATGATGTTCATGCGTCTTCTCCTGCAGGTACAGACAACAGGTGCAGGATCCGAGCGGCCCGGTCCGGTTCATCTCCGGCCAGGATGGTGGCGGCCTGTCGAAGATCCTCCAGCTGTGATTCCTTCCAAACGGCCTCCACATCATCTGCCAGTTGGATCCGGTCGAATGAAGCGGCTGTCTCGATCAAAGCGGATCTCATGTGAAGAAAGTACATGTCCAACAGGTCCTGGGCATTTTTAGATGTGTTCATATGGCAACAGTTGATCCTCTAGGTTTGTATCCTCAGCATTCCGACGGGGCAGGAACCCTGTGGAAGGGGCCACTAATTATGTATATCGATAAGCCATTATCAACAACATAACCCTTTATCTGCGGACAGCAATCGACGGTCTTTTTCGGGTACGCTTGTTTATCTTCGACTGCGAAGGGCGAGGGGGCATTCCGGTTGCAAAACCCTGATGCGGTGGCCTATTCGATTGGATGTGAAGGGTGGAAAAAGACTGAAAACGATTTTTCTATTGATCGATGCGGTTACGAAGGAGAGGGTCTTCCTGGCTAACGGCTTTCCTTTCACCTGTGATCAATGGATTCTGAGGGGAGGACGCTGAGTTTCCCCTTTGTTCTGCTGCTATGAAAAAAATTCCAATCGTTGCCCTCTGCGGTTTTCTTGGTTCCGGTAAAACAACCCTGCTGCGGCGCTGGCGTCGTGAGGAGGCGCTCCAGGATGCCGCAGTCCTTGTACATGATCTCAGCGAATTCGGCCTGGATGTTGAGTTATTGTCCGGTGACGATGCGCCTCCGGCTCAGGGTCACCTTCAAGGCCGCGTGGCGGCATTGCACGGGGTGCACGCCCGTGATCAGCTTCAGTCCTCTGTCGCAAACGCTCTGGAGGGAATCGCTCAACTTGACCCTCCCGCGCCGCTTGTCCTGTGTGAGAGTACGGGTGCTGCCAAGCCCTGGCCACTGATTGAAGCCCTGACCCAGGATGACCGCTTTTCTTTACGGCATTTTCTGGTCACGGTTGATGCGCTGAATCTTCATCGGGATTTTGCGGATGGTGAAGGGTTGACGGGGAAGCCCGACTCGTTTCAAGACCCCGCGCTGCGGCATGCGGCTGAGGTGTTGGCCGAGCAATTGGCATTTGCCAGCATGATCGTGCTGACGAAGATCGACATGCTGTCAGATTCCGTGGTGAATACTCAGGTCCGGTGGTTGCAGAAACTCCAGCCCCATGCTGCAATAGGCCTTTCGGCGCATGCGGGTCTTCTGCTTCCTCAACTGGAGGGTGTGCCTTCTCCGAATACGGCCGAAATGAAAGGTCGGGCACAGAACCTGGGACTTATGCCCCTCACCGCAACCGCAGATGAGATTGAGTCTCTCATCCTGCGGGATCCCCGGCCCTTTCATCCGGAACGTCTGCATCAAGCCTGTCAGCAGTATTTAGGCACAGGACTTTACCGTACCAAAGGATTTCTCTGGCTTGCATCCCGACCCGACCAGGTGCTGCTGTGGCAGCAGTCCGGCAGTCAGATTTCTCTGGAAATGACCGGATTCTGGCGGGCAGAGATCGCACGGAACCGCGACGGAACCCTCACCGATGAGGAAGTGGAGATTCTTCAGCAGCAGCTCCATCGTCAGCATCCTCTATTCGGTGACCGCCATAATGAGCTGACACTGATCGGGTTGAAAGCAGACCGCGACCGCTTCTATGCTGCACTTGAAGACGCGCTCTGCACGGATGAGGAGGTCCTTGCCTGGAGAAACGGGGAAACGTTTTCTGATCCTTGGCCGACGTCAATCCGGCGTGTCGTCTGAGGTGAGCTGGGAGACGGCATCCTGCGGCGCATCCCCCAACGGGAGGAGGTGTCCTCCCCAGGCCAGCAAAAGGGAAAAGGCCATTGCCCCAACGATCTGTCGGAGACAGAGCTTGAGCGCATATCGGGTTGAAAACTCTTTCGCAATCGTCCACGCCGTCACCAGGCAGGGGAGGAGGACTCCGGCCAAATAAACGGCTGTGAGGATCTGCACGGAAGTCAAGAGCGGTACTTTGAGCGCTTCCCAGTCTGAATCCAGCAGAGCGATGGCCAATCCGTCCTTACGGATGGATCCAAGAATCACAGAGGTTGCCGCTTCACCCGGGAGATTGAACAGAGCCATCAGAGGGGCTGCTCCTTTTGACAACAGATTCAACAGTCCGGTGAGCTGCATGAGGGCCGCCACAAAGCAGATGATGAAAAAGACCGGCAAGGCGAGCTGGAGGAATTGTTTCAGGGTTTGCCAGGTCTCCATCCAGACACTGCGTAAAGAAGGGAGCTGAATGGGGTCGCAGGGGGGAAGCTGCAGAGTATTCAGACTGTCCCGCAGTTCCTTCGGTGTCGTAAACCTAACATAAACCAGCGTGGTGATCCCCAACCAGAGTAAGAACAAGGGGGCCAATTCTTCTTTCCCTGCTGCGACGAACACGGCCATCGTGGCAGGAAGCTGATACGAGCAGGCCGATCCGAAAGAAATGGCGTGTACTGCAGCTCCCCGGCTGCAACCGGAGCAGGCCCGGGTGCTGATGACCGCGGGGACATTGCAGCCGAACCCCATGACCACCCGAACCAGATCACGACCACTTAGCCCCACAGGCCGGAGCCAGTTTTCGATTGAAACCGTTAACCGGTCCACCAGTCCACTGGTTTTTAACAGCGAAAGGAAGAGGGCAAATACCAATACGGTGGGCAGGGCATAGAGGAGTAAGAACGGAAACATGGCCACAAAGCCGTAATCGCCAGCCAACATGGCATTCAACCAGGGATGCTGACCCTCAAACCAGGACAACAACGGATCCAATCTTTCATACAATGGGTCGTACAAACTGTCTGCGAATGCATTCGCACCTTTCACTGCAAACCAGGCAGGTAAAAACAGCAATGCGAGGGCGAGGAGGGGGCCCACCAGGGGAATGGAAAACACATCCTTTCGGGTTTCATTTCGCAAAGCGGGAAGTACCGGGCCTTCCCGGGGGAATTCTCCGGCCTGATCGAGGCTCTGAAGTAACTCTTCCTTTGCCTCCTGGGAAGGTCTGCGCGCATCCAGGGCAACAACCGGCAACCCGAAAGCCGCCTTCAGTTGATCACGTGCAGGTTCCGCATGGGGAAACTCGTTTGCACGATCCCAATGTGTCAGCACCACAACCCCCTTTTTCCCTTCCAGCAGGGGAAGCAGTTCGGGGAGCTGTCGGTCCAGATGCTGCGCGTGCAGAACCAGCATGACCTGCTCCTCTTCTTCCAGTGCCTGAAGAGCGGTCCGCGTGGTTTCGCTGTCCAGGCTGCGGAGTATCCCAGGGCTGTCGATAAAGGTTCTTCCGTCCTTTTTGTACGTCTCACAAGCAAGGGTTGTTCCCCGAAACCGGCCACTTTCTCCGGATTTTCCAGTGAGGGAACGGACAAGCTCTGTCTTTCCCGAACTCTCCATGCCAATGAGAAGCATCTTCATGTTAATACCCCTTTTCTGCCTGCTCAAACCAGCGGATGACCTGTTGCAGGTAGGTGTCTCCATATTGTTTTTGAAACTCGACGGTATAGGGGTCTCCAGGGTTTTGCAAGGCTTCGATCCTCTCACGTGCGAATTCACTGGTGAGTGGAATCCCGCCAAGTTCCGTCAGAGCATGGCGCCATTCATGATAGTTTTGATAAGGGGCGTCCTGCATTACAATTGAGTGGGGTTGGGGGCATCGCCATAGACATCTTTCGGATCAAAGGTTTTCTCGCCTTCGAGAAATTCCAGTGGTTTTCCGGCGTTCTCCCCTGTGGGAATGGCACGGTAAAAACAGCTACGGTAGCCCACATGGCAACTCGCACCCGATCCGGCCACCGTGACACGCATCCACAGACAGTCCTGGTCATCGTCGATCCGCAATTCTTTTACATTCTGCACCAGACCACTGGTGGCACCCTTGTGCCAGAGGCACTGACGGCTTCGGCTCCAGTAGTGGGCTTCGCCCGTTTCGATGGTTTTGCGCAGAGCCTCTGCATTCATGTAGGCGTGCATGAGCAATTCACCGCTGTTAAGATCGGTGGTGACGACAGGGATCAGGCCGTTGCCGTCAAGTTTGGGTGCGAGTTCATTACCTTCCTCCACCTGTTCAATCGAGGTACGTTCGGCAAAGGGGATTAAGGTTGATAGCGTGTCTGTCATGTTGAGAGTTCAGTGGGTGTGGTGTTCAGGCGACGTTGAACCGCATCGGCCACCAGAGGAAACCGGGTGCGGAACTTATAGATAAAGCAGAAAATTTCTCCGGGTTGCCGGACCTGTGGGCCCAGAAGGAACAAGCCGGGATGAAGGGTGGACTGGTCCTCTGGGGTCAGTTTGACTTCGTGTCCGGACCATTCCCATCGATCGGAAATCTGACTGGCCCCTCCTTTAAATCCGAGACAATTAACAGGACGGGAGGTGGTTCTGTGCAGGTGTCCCTGACTGTCCTGGACCTGATATCCTTCCTGTGTGGACTCCACCCTGATGATATCCGCACCATCGACTAACTCAATGCGGCGTGTGGTCTGAGCCTGCAAAAGCCTCTCTCTGGTCACCGGTGAGAGGGTCCAGGAAGGATCTGATGCGGTATCCTGCCAGCAAGCACTTCGGTCAAACACCTTGACGGTTTTTCCCAAGGCAATCAAATTGCAGGCGGCATCAATTCCGCTTTCGCCACCTCCAAGAACCAGGAAATGGTCTCCGGCAAGGGTCGACCAACGGGTGACTGCGGAATAATGTACGCATTCCTCCAGTCCGGGAATGCTATCCGTGTTCGGGTCAGAATATTCCCCGGTCGCCCAGATCACAGAACGGGATGTCAGGTTGCCGTTTGTGGTCACCACTTCCCAGAGATCTCCCCGGGGGTGAAGATCCAGAACCCGGACAGGGGCTTTGACCTGAAGGCGGTGATGGTCCACCACCTGCCTCAAGTACCGGGCATACTGAACACCTGAAGGGTGTTCCACACCTAAGTCAGACGCCACAGAGGCCCCCATCTCAACCGCATTTAAATCAGGACACCCGTACGCATGGGAAGGAAAGGAGGGGGTGATAAAGCGGGTTTCCTCTGGCCAGGCCTCAAAAGAGGCTCCTACACCGGAACCGTCCACGATCAGGACATCCTGCAGGCCCCGTCCTTGTAATTCGAGCGCCATCCCAATACCGGAAGGGCCGGCTCCGACAATTAGAACATTGTACATCATGACAACGACTCTTCGGTCAAAGCAGGCTCTAAGCAACCGGAAAGCTGCTGCAAAATGTTTTCTTTGTCCAGATTCACCCCGATGAATACGATTTCCTGCCTTCGGTCTCCGATATGTTCATTCTCCCATGCAGCCTGAACGGTCGGGGGCATCTCCTCACGTTTCACCTTTCCTCTGCGAAGTAAATCGAAATACCAGGGTCCCGCACGGTCTGCGCGTAAGACTCCACCTGCCAGAGAGAGCATGCCGCATTGTTCCGGATCCTCCACCGTCCAGTAAAATCCTTTCGCCCGCAGAACGCCTGTGCATTCTTCCCGCATGATGCGGAAAAACTCGGCTTCCCGGAATGGCTGCCGGGCTTGGAACAGGACCGTGTTCAACCCATATCCATGGTGATCATGGTGGTGGTGCCCGTCGTGTGCATGATGGTGGTCATGATCGTGAGGAGTAGGGTGGTGTGTGGTATCGGCATCTTCCCGAGGAACCTGTTCCAAGTGTTGATACACCTCTGCGCCTCTTTGGGTGTTCTCCAAATCAAACCGGGAGTTCTCCAGAATCTCCGCAACATCAATTGCACCCTCAACTGTCGGAAACTGCCGCGCACGGGGATTCAGATCTGCCAAAATCTGATTTGCACGCTCACGGTCCTCTTCCTCGAGCACATCCTGTTTGTTGAGAATGAGGACATCACAGGTCTCAATCTGCTCCATGATCAGTTCCAGATAGGGCTTACGGGGATCGGTAAGAAAGATCCTCCGCCGCCTGCGGGTATCGCCCAGGGCCTGATCCCATTCCTGAAGAAAATGGGGGGTGTCCACCACAGTGATCATGTTGGAAAGGCTGAAGACCTCCAATAAATGATGGCCGGCAAAATTCTGGGTGTAAAACGTCTGGAGAATATTCCGGGGGTTCGCGACACCCGAAGCTTCAATCACAATATGCGAAGGCCGGCTCTCTTCCCAGAGATACACCATGGCATCCGCCAGTTCATCTCCGATCGAACAGCAAATACATCCCTGGGTGAGTTCGGACAGTACCTGCACGGTATCGCGGTCTTCCGGGAAATTGCTTCGCAGGTCATCGGCGTCTATATTGACCTCTCCGACATCATTTACGACCAATCCAAAACGCCCGTGGGGAGTTGAACTCAGGATGTGCTTCAACAAGGTCGTCTTGCCGGAGCCCAGAAATCCACTTATAATGGTCACCGGCACAGGCGGTTGATCCTCCTCGGGCTCGGGCGTCCAACTGAGGAACGCGAAGCGGTGAGGGTCCTCGGTTTGAAAAGGGGTGGAGCGGGGAGTCATGCCGGAACGTTTTGTCCAGGTGAGTATGTACGGGTATGCCGCATCTCTCGAATGCTGGATGCGATCTTTCTCCAGAGAGTCGGAAGATTCTTGCACTCTATTGCGGACTTCTTCGCCTTCCACTGATCCATGCAGTGATCGCGGTAATCTGTCCCCAGCAAGGAACGGATGTCGTCCTCGTGATCCGCCAGCCGTTCGGCAAGCTGTCCCAGCAGAAACAGGGCGGCATCTGCCTGATCTTCGTTTTCCGGGGCATGGCACTTTGGAATGTCGGATACTGCGTACATTGGCAGGCTCGGATCCACATCTTCTCTGCGGCGTGGTCGAAAACCCTGCCGGTCCAACCACATGGCTCCGTGCGTAAGGTCTCGGCAGAGAAACCCAAACCCCCAAATTGACAGGTGTCCTCCATCCGGAAGCATACCGGTTACTCGACCACATCCTTTTTTCGGGTTCGGTCGGGGGTGATAGGTCCACCCGAGCTCCGTCAGAGTGTCCCGTTGCTCCCTGACATCACACCCCAGACACCAGAGCTGCTGGTCTGTTAACCGGCGGCCCAGAGTGAGGATGTTGTATTTGAATCGGAGAAAGGAGCCCGGCATCTCAGGCACTGGCCTCTTGCGCTTCCAATTGCCATTTCGGGAAGGGGTCATCGAGAATCATGGGCCAGGAACCCATGCCGTGTTCAATTTCCTCCCGGGTCAACAAGGCCGCCTGCAGGGTCTCCATCATCTCCTTTCGGGGAAGGTTCTGTCCGATAAAAACGAGTTCCTGCCGCCGGTCGCCCCAGGGTTCTTCCATATTGCTTTCAATCCAGGCCACGCTGTCAGGGTCCTGAGGCCAGTTCGCTTTGGGAGCCGCAGCCCACCAGTAGCCGGCAGGGCGGTAATCGGCCATTCCTCCGGCCTGTGACCACACTGCCGCAAACTGGTGCCGGGTCGCGATCCAAAAATATCCCTTTGAGCGCAACAGCCCCGGCCAGCTTTGGTGGAGAAAATCCCAGAGTCGCTGAGGATGAAAGGGATCCCGCGCTCTAAACACGAAATTTCCAATCCCGTACTCCTCGGTTTCCGGGGTATGTTCGATCTGAAGCTCTTTCACCCAGGCCGCAGACATGGAGGCTTTTTCCATGTCGAATTTTCCGGTATCGAGGAGTTTTTCGAGAGAGACATTCCCGCGGACGGTTGCAAGAACCTCTGCGTCGGGATTCAGTGTCGAGACAGTGTTGATGACTTTTTCCAGGCGGTCCTTGGAAACACAATCGGACTTGTTCACCAGAATGACGTCGGCAAACTCCACCTGATCGACAAACAGGTCTGCCAATCCCCGCTCATCCTCCTCTGAAACCGCCATCTCCAACTCCGCAAGTGTGGTTTCGCCTTCAAACTGCTCGAGGAAATGAACGGCATCCACGACTGTGACCATGGTGTCCAGCCGGGTATAGTCCTCCAGGCTGTTTCCCTCCTCATCGGTGAAGGTAAAGGTCTGTGCCACGGGAAGAGGTTCCGAAATTCCGGAGGATTCGATCAACAGGTAATCATACGCCTGCTCCCGGGCCAGTTTGGATACCTCCACCAGAAGATCGTCCCGGAGTGTGCAGCATATACAACCATTCGATAACTCCACCAGCTTCTCGTCCGCACGTTTGAGGGTGATCCCACTGTCTTTGGTCAGAATGGCATCGATGTTCACCTCGCTCATGTCGTTGACAATCAAGGCTACGCGTTTGCCTTCACGGTTGGCCAGGATATGATGGAGGAGGGTGGTCTTTCCGGCTCCAAGAAATCCAGACAGTACTGTAACGGGTAGTCGTGTGTCAGTCATAAGGGCTCTCCATACATCAAAAAGGGTCGGATACTTGTTTTAATGATAATCTATTATCAATAAAAAACAGGAAAAAACAAACAGTTCGTGAAAATCGAAGTTCCGGTCGCGATGTGGACCATCCTACCTGCCTGAATCCGGAAAGGAAGCGGGATCGGGACATTCTGTCAGGCAGGCGTTCAGGGCTGAAAGAATGTTCTCTTCGTCGAGGTTGACGCCAATCAGTACCACTTCATTCCGCCGGTCTCCGATGGGCGGATCCTGCCAAACCGCCCGGACCGTGGCGGGCATATCGTCTTCCGTCACCTCCTCATACTTCAGCATATCAATAAACCATGGGCCGGCCCAGTCTGCGCGGAGAATTCCACCTGCGAGAGACAACAGGCCGCAAAGATGAGGTCTGTCTTCTGTCCAGTAAAACCCTTTCGCGCGAATCACGTCGGGGAGTTCGGTTCGGAGAACGTTGAAAAACCTCTCTCCGTTTACAGGCCTCCGGGCTCTGAAGGTGACGGAATCAAGACCATGATGGACATGAGCATGATGGGACACACTGGTTCCGGATCCGGACCCGGGGGGGGAGTGAGGCGTCAGACTCAGTCGCTGGAGCACCGTTCCACCCCGTTGTGTTTTCTGGACATCAAACCGGGGTTCATCCAGTAAAGCGGCAGCTTCAAGATCTCCCTCCGAGCAGGCGAAACGTGCAGCCCGGGGGTTCAGTCCAGCGAGAATCCCGTCGACCTCCTTCAGCTCCTCCGGTGACAGCAGGTCGGTTTTGTTCATCACCACCACATCCGCGATCTCAATCTGATCCATGATCAGTTCAAGATAAGGGGTGCGTGGATCATTGAGGAAAATGTGTCTTCTTCTTGCCCTGGATGCGAGGGCCAGTCCCCACTCATGTTTGAACATGGCGGAATCCAGAACGGAAATCAGGTTCCGGATTTCAAATGCCTCCGGTAAACTGTGTCCGGCAAAATTCTTGTGATAGAAGGACGTCAGCAGGTTTTTGGGGTTCGCGACTCCCGATGCTTCAATCAGCACGTGGGTCGGGTGGGTGTTCTCCAGCAGATACACCATTGCATCTGCCAGTTCATTTCCAATGGAGCAGCAAATGCACCCCTGCGTCAGTTCTCGGATCAACTGGACACGGCTGTTTTCGTTTGAGGCCTGTTTCCGGAATTCTTCTGCGTCAATGTTCACGTCACCGACGTCATTAATCACCAGGGCAAAACGTTCCTCCTGCCGGTGTTCAAGCAGATGCTTCAGCAGAGTGGTTTTTCCTGAACCCAGGAACCCTGTAAAAATTGTCACCGGAACCCGGTCCTCCGGTCTCCGGGGTTCCGGGTTCCAGCTGAGAAATGAAAGTCGGTAATCGTCAGAGGAATCCATTCCAGCACCCTAGAGGAGAGATTTGATCTTATCAACCAGATAGGCTGGGGAAACCGGCCGGCAGTGAATCCTGGTCTCTTTTTAGAGCTTCAGGCCCGATGGCATCCGTCAGGGTTTTCACCAGACCGGTTTTCTGGTTGAAGATCCAGCCATGAACATACAGTTCACGACCTTCTTTCCAGGCGTTCCGCACAATGGCCGTTTGGATGACACTTTCCACTTGGAGAAGGACATTCCATTCGCACATTTTATCCGCTCGTTCGTGTTCCGGCAGCGCAACCAGTTCAGAGCGACGCGCATCGGCTTCGATTTCCAGGGGGTGAAGCCAGTAATCAACCAGGCCCAATTTGTCATGATGCAGCGCGGCCTTTACGCCACCACAGTCATAATGTCCGCAGATAATGATCCGTTCCACTTCCAGCACCTCAACCGCAAATTGGAGCACGGCCAGACAACTGAGATCCTGATGGGACACAATGTTTGCAATGTTGCGGTGAACAAACATCTGACCGGGCTGTACCCCGAGCATTTCGTGAACCGGAATCCGGCTGTCACTGCAACTGAAGATACAGTGGCGGGGGTGCTGGGCCTCCTGCATGCGTTCAAAGGTCTCAGGGCATTCCCGACGTAACCGATCCGCCCAGTCCTGATTTTGTTGGAGGAGGGTTTCGATCGAGGGCATGCTGTGATCCGGTTAGATGAGTTTCAGGAAGCGGCGTTTACCAACCTTGAGGATACCGGTCTGACCCGCCGTGAGGATCCGTTGGGCATCTTGAATGGCTGCGTCATCCAGTTTGACCGCATTCTGTTTGATCAGCCGACGACCCTCTCCCTTGGATCCGACCATGTTCTGATCCGCCAGCAGGTCGAGCAAGGCGATATCCGCGTCAAGATGGAGTTCGGGAGTGTCCTCCGGCAGGGCTCCTTTCGCAAACACAGCCGTAAATTCCTCGGAGGCCTCCTTGGCTTCTTCCGGCGAATAGAACTGGCAAATGATCTCCTGAGCGAGTTCGTCTTTGACCTTTCTCGGATTCAGTTCGCCGGACTCCACGCCGGTCCGAATCGTGTTCACCTCGGCCTCTGTCCGTCCAAGAACCAGACTGAAGTACCGCCACATGAGGTCGTCGCTGATGGACATCAGTTTGCCGAACATCTCTTTCGGCGCTTCTGAAATTCCCACGTAGTTGTTCAGGCTCTTGGACATCTTCTGAACGCCGTCCAGGCCTTCCAAGAGCGGCATGGTCATGACCACCTGAGGCTCCTGACCTTCTTCTTTCTGAAGTTCGCGGCCCAGCAGCAGGTTGAAAAGCTGATCGGTCCCGCCGAGTTCCACATCCGCCTCGACCATCACGGAATCATATCCCTGAACCAGAGGGTAGAGGAACTCCACCAGTGAAATCGGCTGGTTGGCGCCAAAGCGTTTTGAAAAATCATCCCGCTGTAACATCTGGGCCACCGTGACTTTCGCACTGAGGCGGATCACTTCCTCGAAGGTCATGGGATGAAACCACTCTCCATTGAAGCGAAGTTCCGTTTTCTCCGGATCCAGGATTTTAAAGACCTGTTCTTTGTAGGTCTCCGCATTGGCCAGGACTTCTTCCCGGCTGAGGGATTTTCTCGTTTTGGATTTGCCGCTGGGGTCCCCGATCATGCCGGTGAAGTCCCCGATGATGAAGACGACGGTGTGCCCGCAGTCCTGGAATTCCCTGAGCTTTTTCAGGGCGACCGCATGACCGAGATGAATATCCGGGGCAGAGGGGTCCGCTCCGAGCTTGATGCGCAGCGGTTTTCCCGTCTCCGCGGAACGGGTGAGTTTCTTTTCAAGTTCCTCCCGGGAGTGGAGATCCACCACGCGGGAGGTGAGAATATCGAGTTGTTCTTGGACAGATTTCATAGAGCGGATCAGTGACTGACCTCCACTTTCGCCCCTTTTGGCTGTCCCACTTCGCCCAGGAGCTCGCCGAACCAGGCCACATCAATATCAAAGGGCTTGCCGCCTTTGATGCGGGGAAATTCGATCGCGCGGAGGACGTCGCCCTGTTCCTCATCTTCGCCGACCACACCGGTTTCCCGTTTCAGTGCGCAGTCGGCGGCCAGGGTGGCACAGCGTTTGATGAGATCAATGTCGGCGTCATTGCTGGGAGCGGCACGACTGTAGTATCCGCTCTTCTGCACCAGTGTTTTCTCTGCACCGAGCATGGCGGCAAACTGCTTGCCAAACCAGGCACCGGGGTTGACCGCATCCAGTTTGATATGACCGAATGCATCCCGGGGAACGTCTTCACCGTTTGCTTCCATCTGCTTGACGATGGAGTCTACACCCGCACCCTCAGAAATGAAGATGTTCACGCAGTCCGTTTCATCCATGACCGCTTTTAAGCGTTCGGCTTCTTTCTCCAGATCAATGTCCATCTCAGGCACGAACACCCCATGCACTTCTTTCCGGGCACGGCTCAGACCGATTTCCGGCACGAAGGACATGCCGTCGAGAAGCTTGCGGTATTCCACTGCCGTGGCCGCCGTCAGCCATCCGCAGTTCCGGCCCATGACTTCGTGGATAATCAGCATGCGGGGGTTGGCATTGTGTTCCGCGACCACATTGGCGAAGTACTTTGCCCCTTCCTCGGCCGCAGTCCAGGCTCCCAGAGACTGCTTGATCGGAATCACATCGTTGTCGATGGTTTTGGGCAAGCCAACGACAGTCAGTTCGTAATCATTCTGAGCAAGGTATGCCGCCAGATCCGCAGCGGTGGTATTGGTGTCATCCCCGCCGATGGTGTGCAGAACGTCCACACCGTCTGAGGTGAGCTGGTTGGCTGCCACTTCAAGAGGGTTTTCCCCTTCCTGAACCAGACCGCGTTTAACGCAGTCTTTCACATTGGTGAGTTTCACCCGGCTGTTGCCGATGGGACTGCCTCCGTGTTTGTAGAGAACCGCGGCATTGGCCCGGACCTCTGGGGTGACCGGGATGGATTCCCCCAGAAGGAGGCCTTTGTATCCGCTGGTGTAGGCAATGAGTTCCACGTCCGGGGCGACTTCGGTGTACCGTTCAATCAGGGCGGCGAGGGCGGAGGAGAGGCAGGGGGCCAGTCCACCGGCGGTCAGGAATGCGACTTTTTTCACTTCAGACATGAGTTGAGTTCCTATGGGTTGATGGCGGGACGGCTATCGGATCGCATCCCCACTGGCAAGCCGTTTTGGCCGGTTTTGCGTAATCCCGCTGGCCCTGCGGAAAATAGCGGATCCTTCCCCGCAGAGCCTGCGGGGGTACAGGAGAGCGTCCTGCTCATAGGATGAATAGGGTGCTCTGTGACAATTCATGCCGATTTTCAAAAAGACAATCGTCACTGCATGCAGAAAACGGTATGCTCAGCAGGAAAGTCGCAGAATATAGCTTGGGGTGAAACACAAATGACATCACATGTGCACACGAGTCTCTGTATCGGTTTACTGGTTCTCGCGTTTGGTTGTTCTTGCAGGACGGATCGCTTTCGAAATCCACCTTCACCTGAATTCGTGGAGGCTGAAATCCAAGAAGCGGACGTGCCGAGTGGAATTCAGGAGATCATATCCAATATGGTTGAGGAAAACGAGTCATACAAAGTCTTTGAAGTGCGGATCTTTGATGTTCAGGTTTATGATGAAGTCATTGAGTACAGGGTTGTGATTGAAAAGGAGAGTGGAAGGATCGAGCACAGGATTACTTCAAACGGGGTTGTCATCCAACCCAACTGATCCTGTGAAAGCTCCTCAGAGGACAAAGGCCTCTCCTTATTCTCACTGGCAAGCCGTACTGGCCGGTTTTGCGTAATCCCGCTGGCCCTGCGGGAAATACCAGATCCTTCCCCGCAGGGCCTGCGGGGTTACAGGTGACGATCCAAGATGAGAATTGCCTCTCCGCCTGACATTGGGTAGGGGAGTGCCATGAAATCCACCCCGGAACCTCTTCCCCAGCATCTCGCCTTTGAATCCATGGCCTATGGCCTGTTTGTCCACTGGGGGCTGTACAGCCAGTTGGGAAAAGGGGAGTGGGTCAAAAAATGGCATCAGATCCCGATGGAGGACTACCGAAAGCTGGTGGAGACCTTTACCGCGGAAGACTTTGATGCCCGGGAGCTGACCCGGTTTGCCAAACGAGCCGGTTTCCGGTATCTGTGTCACACCACCCGCCATCACGACGGCTTTTCTTTGTATGACACCAGGGGGCTCAACACCTATGACGCTCCTCATTCACCTGCCGGGCGGGATTTAATTGCAGAACTGGTCGAGGCCTGCCGCGAAGAGGACATTGTCCCGTTTTTCTATCACACCACCCTGGACTGGTCCTGGGATACGGAAAACTGCTCCGATGAAGCCTTTGCGGAGTACATTGATTATCTGGTGGCCTCGGTGGGGATTCTCTGCACCCAGTATGGGGAGATTGGCGGCTTCTGGTTTGACGGAAACTGGTCACGGAAAGATGCGGACTGGCAGGAGGACCGGCTGTATGAGATGATCCGTTCTCATCAGCCGAACACCATCATCGTGAACAATTCCAGCATTGGAGCCCTGGGGGCGGTGGGGCATCCCGATTTGGATGTGGTGACCTTCGAGCAGGGACGGCCGGAACCACTCGACCGGTCCGGCTTGCCGAAGTACGTGGTGCCGGAGATGTGCCAGACCATGAATCTGCACTGGGGAATCGGGGCAAATGATTTTCACTACAAATCCCCTGCCGAGGTCATCACCGATCTGACGTCCTGTCGGAAGGTCGGTGCGAATTACCTCCTTAATATCGGACCCGAGGCACAGGGGGGCATTCCTGCTTATGAGAAGGCCTGTCTGGAAAGGGTCGGGGAATGGATCGAAGATGTTGAAGCTGCAGTATATGAATCCAAACCCTGCGGCGCTCAAGCAGAGGGGCAGGATTTTGTACTGCGGAATCCGAACACCGGCAGATACTATTACGTTGCCCACAACCTGCCGATTCCGCAGAACAATCACGTCACCGGTGCAATGGGAGCATCAGAGGGTCCGCGAATGTTCCGGGGAATAACCGCCCCACTGCGACGGGCCCACTGGCTGGATTCCGGCGAGGAATTGAAACTGGAACGCGAAGGGGATGACATCTGGACGCTTCACGCCACCGGGTATCCTTACGGAACCAACCGCGTGGTCCGGATTGCCGAACTTTCGGATGGAGAGTGACGTGATGCACTACGCATCCGGGGAAGAAAACTTCTCCTCGAGGTAGTGATACGGATAGATGGATGCACATTTTCCATCACTCCATTTCACACTCGCCGCATACCGTCCAACCGGTGTGATGGCTTCAGGATAGACATCCGGATCGAGGTCTTCGGCTTTCACCAGTTGTTCGCCCGTGAATTCATGCACGCACTCTGCACACTTGCAGGCCAAGCGAAGCTCAAAAGGGTTGATTTCGATGATCCGGCCGTCTGGGTAGGTGAGCTCACAGTTTTGACCCACATTATACGACAGGGTGGGGATCCCGGCTTCTTCGGACTGCAGCCGGTTGATTTCTCCATGTACCCGTTCGGCCAACTCGTAATAGAGTTGAGAGACGGGATCTTCGGGGGACTCGAGGACCATTGGAGTGCCTGCATCTGACATCGCGGACAGCCTGGGGTCCAGCGGCATCTCCATGGTATGGGTAAACCCGAATTGTTCGATGAGTTGTTTCCTCGCGCCTTCCCCGAAAATTCTCATTTTCTCGCCACAGCTCTCGCATTGAAAGTAGCTCATGTTTTCCACCACAGACACGGTGGGCACATTGACGGTATCAAACATCTGAATGCCTTTGACCACATCCACGAAGCTCAGTTGCTGCGGAGTCGTGACAATGACCGCGGCATCAATGGGAAGCTGCTGGGTCAGGGTCAGTTGAATATCCCCGGTCCCGGGAGGGAAATCGATCACCAGGTAATCAAGGTCTCCCCACTCCACACGGGTTGCCAACTGGCTGACGACCTGAGACACCATGGGGCCCCTCAGGATGGCCGGTCCGCGTTGTTGTTCCGGATCGATCCATCCGAAGGACATGACCTTCATGCCGTGGATCTCCAGCGGCAGGATCAGGCCTTCCTCATTTTGAAACAACTGCGGGGATGCTGGCCGCAGGAGGGTGGGGAGGCTGGGACCATACACATCCGCATCCAGCAAGCCGACCCTCAGCCCATACCGGGCAAGGGAAAGGGCGGTGTTCACGGAGGTGGTGGATTTTCCGACGCCTCCTTTGCAGCTTGAGACGGCAAGAATGCGTTGAACGTTGCGTAAACCGGGGTGCGTCGGGGTGGAGGAATCAGCCATGGCAAGTACCTAATCCCGGTATCGGGAACTGCAAGACCTGAAACGGGAAATCAAATCAGAAGAATCCCTCATCCGATTCTTGTTCAATGTCCGTTTCTGACGTATGTTTGACCTCTGTATGTATCGGATTCTTAAAGCATTGATTATTGCCGTCTGGATAGGCTGTACGGCGTGGCTTATACGGTATGAGGCCTATCCGCAGTGGTTTGAGGAAACTGTGCAGGGGTACAAAGGGCTTGCCCGGGAACTTCCGGAGATCCGTGATAGCTGGATGAAGGTGATGGACGGGGACCAGCACGTGGGGTACGCACATTCCACCACACAGATGGATCGGAAAGAGGGGAAACGGGTCACCCTCATGTCCTCAAAGCTGTTCCTTCAACTTCAGTTGTTTGACGGTCCGGCAGAGTTGCGGATGCAGTCCGTCATCCAGTTGGATGCCCGGGATGAATTTGAAACCAGTTCACTGCAGATCACTCTGAAGGATTCCTCTAAAACCAGCATGGTGGAGGGGAAGCTGGCGATTGACCGTGTGTCACCTGATTCCAAGCTGGTAAGAATTCATGGCCAAATCCAAATGATGAATCTGCCTCCGTTTGCGATTGACCGAACCTTTGATCTGCCTCGGGAGGCGATTGTCTCTTCGCCACTGCTAGACTTCGGCTTTACCAAACTGCGACCCGGTGAAGAGCTGAACATCCGGACGCTCGATCCGTTCTCCTTTGGGGGAGGGACCATGAAGGTTACCCTGAGGGGGGAAGGCCGCGAGACCTGGCCGGAAGGACCCGAAGGAGAACCCATCGATGTGTTTCATGTCTCCCTGAACGTTCCTAAATATGAAATGAACATGAATGCATGGATTGATGAAGTGGGAAGACCCCTTCGGCAGGACACGCCTTTCGGGGTTCAGCTTGTGTACTCCTCGTTTAACGAGGCCATGAAGGTCCCGGAGGATGCCGCATTGAATCCGACCACCTTGCTTTCCGGTTCGCCGCTCCCAACTGTCCCCACACTCCCTTTGACTCCATGATCCGACTCGAACACCTTCATAAACGCTACGGCAGTCTGCAGGCCGTGGATGACCTCAACCTTGAGGTGCCGGAGGGAGAGCTCTTCTGCTTTCTCGGGCCCAACGGGGCCGGGAAAACAACCAGCATCAAAATGATGACCGGCCTGGTTCGACCGGACCAGGGAACGATCACCCTTGCCGGAATCAATGCGCTGGAAGAGCCTGTCCGCAGCCGCAGCCAGGTCGGATACATTCCGGATATGCCCTTTCTGTACGACCGTCTCACCCCCATGGAGTTTTTGCTCTTTACCGGAGATCTCTACCGGATGCCCCGCAAAGAGGTTCCGGAAAAAGCGGAAGAGATGCTGGAGACGTTCGGTATGCTGGAACGGGCTCACACGCTGTGCCGCGATCTTTCACATGGAATGCGTCAACGGGTCATCTATGCTGCTACTCTCATGCATCGTCCCAAAGTCATGTTGGTGGATGAACCCTTTATCGGTCTGGATCCGCATAGCATCCGCTTAATCAAGGATCTTCTCCGTGAGCATACCCGGAATGGGATGACCATTCTGATGACGACGCACATTCTGGCCATTGCGGAAGAGATCGGAGATCGAATTGGCATTATTGACCGGGGAAAACTGGTGGTATGCGGTACTCTGGAGGAACTGAAAGCCGCTACTCCAGGGTCTGCCCGGTTGGAAGATCTGTTTCTCAGCCTCACGCTCCAATAGGCAGCTATGCGACCTTTTCTGATCCTGATCCGGAATCATGTCTTCGGCCTTCGTACCGCAATGGGCGAACTTCGGGAGCAGCCCAAACTGAAAGTCGCATTTGTCGGCGGGTTCAGCCTGTGCTGGCTGCTGGGCCTGAGTTGGATTTTCTACGAAGGCTTTGCATTTCTGAATCAGAGGGGCGGGGTGGCATTCGGACTGGTCCCGGATCTCTTTACCCTCTTTTTCCTCGGTCTGGGATTAATGCTGATGCTGTCAGGTGCGGTGACGGGATATGCAAATCTTTTCCAGACCCCCGAGGTTAAACGGCTGTTAACCTGGCCGGTACCCACCCGGGATCTCTTCTACTATGCCCTGGTGAAAAGTACGCTTATGAGCAGTTGGGCGTTCTTTTTTATCATTGTGCCCATGATCTCCTCATATGGAATACAGGATGGATGGGGCCCCGGACTGCTGTTGTGGTCTGCGGTATATTCCGTTCCTTACGTCATGTTGTTCTCCGGTTTGGGCGTATTTCTTATGCTGCTGATCGTCCGCTGGTTCCCGCGTGGGCGGACTCTGGGACTCATCGGTGCGCTGCTTCTGGTCACATTAATCACCTGGGCAATGAATTATGTGAAAGAGGTGCGAAGTAGCCAAAGCCAGGATATGCTGGTCCTGATCAATTTCATTCCGGGCCTCCGGTTGGCTTCCCAGCCCGTGCTTCCCAATAGCTGGATGGCCAACGGGATCCTTGCCTTCACCAAAGACGAGATGGGCACGGGCATTCTCTACTTCCTCCTGTTGTGTTCCAGTGTGGGAGTGCTGTTTCTCTTTCTGGCAAAACTGGGTGAGTGGGTCTACCCTTCAGCACTGCAACGCCAAATCACCGGATCCACTCAGCTCAACGCCCGGGCCTCCTCGGCCTCACGGTTCCTGCAGTATGCCTTTCCCGGCAGAGCATCCGTCAGGGCGTTTGGCATTAAGGATGCGCTGATATTTCTCCGCGACCCCACTCAATGGACCCAGTTCCTGATCTTCTTCGGGTTACTGGGGCTGTATTTTATCAACCTGGGTTCGTTGGGGTACAACGACCTGGGGTACGTCTGGAGTAATCTCATTGCCTTCCTGAATATGTTCAGTCTCTCGGCGGTGATGAGCTCGCTCAGTGCCCGGTTTGTCTTTCCCCAGATGAGCATGGAGACCCGTGCGCTTTGGATGGTCGGTCTGGCTCCGCACAGCATGAGCCGTCTGATGATCATCAAATTTGGACTCGCAACCCTGTCCCTTTCCATCGTCGGGATGACTTTGTCCCGTCTTTCGACGTTCATGCTTGGAGTGAGTGGACACACGGCGTTGATTGGCAGTGTGCTGATGCCGAGTATGGCCATTGCGCTTTCAGGCATGTCCATCGGGCTCGGAGCCATCTTTATGGAAGTCCGGCCGAAAACCCCCGCTCAGATCCTCAGCGGATATGGGGGAACCTTGAACCTGATTCTCAGCCTGGTCACTGTCATTCTCCTGGTGATGATTCCTGGAATGGTTTCCCACTTCATGCTGGAAAATCGGTTTTCTCCGGGAATGAAAGAATGGATTTTTCCCATGACCCTTTTGTATATTGTGGTGTTGTCCTTGTTCGCCGCAGGGCTGCCTCTTTGGTTGGGGCACAGGTCTCTGCAGTCGAGAGATTACTGATGATCGGCCTATCTGCCGAAGGGGGAGCGTCTGGCGGTTTCCTGACGTGCCGGTGTCTATTCAGGATCATTCCGTGGGCTCCCGCTTCTTACATGGGGAGGACTGTCAGGAGACTGAAAACCAATGCGAGGCTGTTACCTTGCCCGTGTCGGGGTGGACGTGAACCGGCTGCCTTCGCTGGAGCAGGGCATGTTTCGATAATCGAGGGGTCTTTTGGCAAAGGAACGGCACATTTTTTCGTAGTTTTGAAGTTGCAATGGAGGCATGTCTCCGTATAAGGGGCGACCCTTTTTTGATTGAACCCCCCGTATTTCCGACAGGAGATTTTATGAGTTATCGCGGACCTAAAGCGAAAAAATCACGCCGTCTTGGCGTGGCCATCACCCCCAAGTCTCAGAGATATCTGGAGACCCGCGGTTTTCCGCCCGGTCAGCACGGCAAAGGTCGTCGTCCTTCCAAGATGTCTGACTATGGCCGTCAGTTGATGGAAAAACAGCGTATCCGCTTCCAGTACAACATCGGTGAAAAACAGTTGCGTCGTGCATACGACAAAGCCTCCCGCAGTCAGGAGCCGACTCCGGACGTGTTGATTCAGGTGTTGGAAACCCGTCTGGATTCCGTTGTGCTTCGCGCCGGTTTCGCACGCTCCATCTTTGCCGCCCGTCAGTACGTGAACCACGGACATTTCCTGGTGAACGGAAAGAAAGTGGATGTGCCCAGTTACGCAGTGAAAGTGGGGGACGAAATCAAAGTCAAAGAGAAGAGCAAGAGCCTTGACTGCTTCAAGAACGCTCTCGCGATGGCAGAGAAAGTCCCCTACGTGGTCACCAACGAAAACGACATGTCCTGCCGTCTGAGCGCACTCCCCACCCGTGAAGAAATTCCGGTTGTGGGTGACGTTGCGACTGTGGTGGAATTCTACTCCCGCTAATCCGGAGAGTTCCCCAATGAAAGACCCCCGCAAGCGCGGGGGTTTTTTTGTGCCATCATTTCGTCTGAGTGGCATCTTTTCTGGATTCCGGGTAATTCGTTACTTCACGAACTTTGGCAGGATATGGTAAATAAACACATATCCCGAAAAGGAGTGAAGGATGAGCACAACAAGAGTCGCGGTTTCATACGCCTGGAGTGAAGAAGAATCCGGGCAGAACAAGCAGGCAGTTGACCGCTTTTGTGCGGAATTGGGAAAATACACGACCGTGGTGCGCGACAATGACCCCGAGACGGGTGTGGGACTCGGGGATTCGTTACGCGAGTTTATGCGGGATCTTGGTCGAGAGGACCTTCTCTGTGTGTTCCTGAGCGATGCGTACCTTAAGTCGCCAAACACCCTGTATGAGTTGCTGGTCGCCTGGCAGCGCAGCAAGGACCATCCTGAAGAGTTTAAGTCCCGGGTCAAGGTGTGGACATTTGATTGCGCGAACGAGATTTATACAGATGAAGGTCGACTGGACTATGTTGAGTTTTGGAAGGATAAAAAGGAGTCTTCAGAAGCCAGGCGGGAGCGAATCGGGATGGATTATCTGGGGAAGACCGGACAGGAGTCACATGCGAGAACGCTTGAGATCGCTCAGAATGTTTACGATATTCTCAATCATATTGGGGATAAACTCGGCCCTCAATCCGTTGATGAATTTGCTGGTTGGGTGAAGAAACTGAAAGGATTAGAAAAAAAGACCACCGAACAGGTAACCGTTGAGAAGGTGTTCGAGAACGTTCTCGCCGAAGTGGAGAAGAGCCTCGCCGCAGATCCTGGTACTGCAGCGTTTTTGGCTTCCTGCTTACCGGATCTTCTTACAAAGAAGGGGAATCATTGGATTCTGTCTGGGAAGGCTCACGGCTCAACATTTGATCTGGCAGACAGTCTGGAAGCCATCTGGAAATCACTGGACTCCTTTAAGGGTTCCGTTCATGGATTTCGTTCCCTTGAAAAATTTATCGGTGGTCTGACGGTTCTGGGAATCGATCCGAACTGGGTTATGCTGCACCGGACGAAACTGAGCCGTTCTTCGGCCCAGTTTCCGTCGCGTGAAGCAAACGTTGTATTTGAACAAAAGCATGCGGACCTTCTTCCTTTGGTTTCCGCCGCTTTGGCGGATGGTTGTATCCGCCTGCACCATATGTTTGGTGAGGAGCTGGTGGGTAGGCAGCTTCCGGACCTTCCCGCAGTACCTGCGGGTACAGTCGAAAGTGATCGCGAGGCTGAGGTGAAGAAACATTTGGTGAAGTGTACTCAATCCGTTCAGAAAGCGGAAAAATGCGACACAGACGAAGCGTTGGAGGAAGCATTTCAGGATGTCAGAGACCTGCTCCGTAATGCCTGTGTGAGGTTTCACGAACCGTATTATGGAAGCAGCGAATCCTACGGACGCTTCGAGAGGTTGCTGAAAGAGGACTTAAAGCTATCGGATCTTTATCTTATTTTTCCCGAAGGATCAGGTCGTTTTGAGAAGATTTTCGAAAACCACCTGCTGGTATTCCAAATCCTGTATGACATTTTCACCGTTATTCAGAAACAAACTGGCGGTGACACCCAACCTCGTGAGGTGACGACATGATCGAAAAAGACTTCCATGATTATATCGAAAGGCCTCTGTTCCTTCCGGAACAGGATTCCTGGCCTGCTTCTCGCCATCAGTTTGACCGTCAAAGTGTGGCTGCGATTCAGGCGGCGATTTATTCCGGTCGCCCCTTACTGCTTCGGGGGGAGCCGGGAATCGGCAAGAGTCAGTTGGCCCGTGCGGCAGCGAAAGTGCTTGAGGTTCCGTTCCTTTGTCATGTGGTGGACGAGAGGAGCGAACGCGATGATCTGCTCTACAGCTATGACGCGATTTCCCGGCTGGCTGAAGCCCAGGTGAGTGCATTAACCGCCCGTGAAAATGAAGACTGGCGTGCGCGGCTTTCTGAATGTAATTTTTTCCGCCCCGGTGTTCTCTGGTGGGCGTTTAACTGGGACGATGCGAATACTCAGACGGATACCTACGAAACCCACTGCCGCGGTCTGCAGCGGCCGTCAAAACCGGATGGCTGGATCCAGAAAGCGGAACGTCATTGTGGTCCGGTGGTGTTGGTTGATGAAATCGATAAAGCCGATCCCTCCGTGCCCAACGGCCTGCTGGAGAGTCTGGGAAATGAGGGGTTTCAGACCAGCCAGATGGAAAAACCGGTGCGGGTTCCCAAAGAAGGAAAGCCGCCTTTGGTCATGATCACCACCAATGAGGAACGCGAACTGCCTGCTGCGTTTCTCCGTCGGTGTTTGGTACTGAAAATGCGCTTTCCGGAGGACAAAAGCAACGCCACCGAATTCCTGTTCGAACGAGCCCGGGTTCATTTTTCCAGGGATAAGGTCTCGGATGCGATATGCATGCAGATCGCGGAACGGCTACTGCAAGATCGGGCCAAGGCCCAGCGCGAAGGACTTGCCCGCCCGGGCGCGGCGGAGTTTCTGGATCTGGTCCGAATCCTGAGCGAACTCTGTCCAGGGAAGGATAAAGCCCAGGAACAGGCCCTGAATGAAGTCGGCGTTTTTGCGCTCAGCAAGAACATGGACGATGTCCTTTAAAAGAAAGATGAGGGGGGACGTCGGGAGGGCCGACCTACTCCAACTGGTGTTGAAGGGCCAGCGCGCTGACCTCGCGACGGCGGGACTTTTCGGGCTCGAACCTGAGGAGGGGGACTCTTCGTCTCGGAAGTTCCAATCGGGACCACTCGATGCAGAAGAAAAAAAATCGGGGCTTGAAGATGAGAAGGGAAACGCCTCAGAGCCTGAGCTGGACAGTGACTATCCACGCTATGCCTTTCCTCTGGTCACTCAAACGACCATGCGGAAGCATAACCATCGGCCCGAGGACCAGATCGAACCCCTGGAGGATGCGGACCTGTCTGTTCCGTGGGGGAGGTTTGAACAACCTCTGCCGCCACTTTGCCCCTGGCCGCGCCTGTCCCTGTGGCTTCGGCAGGCGTTGGGACACCGCGCCCCGGGCCGACGACTGGATATGCGCCGGTTGATGCGGCAGGTGGGCCGTGGAGAGGTTCTCCATGATCTGCCCAAACTGGAACGTGATGTCTGGCATCCCCTGGTGGTGCTTCTCTGGGACCGAAGTGCTGAAATGGTTTCTTTTCAACGTGATCTCAAGGATCTGACCGTTCACTTGCGACGGATTTCCGGACTCGGCAGCGTCAAGGTAGAAGAACTGCGGGGGAATGAAGACGTGATCGCAGTTTCGCACCGGATTCCCGAAGGCATTCCCGTTCTGGCAGTATCTGCCATGGGCGCGTTCACAGGTTCCGCCAAAACGCGGGCAGCCTGGAGCAGGCTGGGTGAACATCTGCAAAAACGTGGAAATTCCCTGACGCGCCTGTCCCCCGCGCCCAGGGAGCGCTGGGAAGCCGACCTGTGCCGACTCTGGCCCTC
Source organism: Verrucomicrobia bacterium UBA6053 (assembly GCA_002429065.1). Lineage (GTDB taxonomy): Bacteria > Verrucomicrobiota > Kiritimatiellia > SS1-B-03-39 > UBA6053 > UBA6053. The sequence goes on from DIYN01000028.1 coordinate 135,678, forward strand.
CACGGTCTGGGATCGTCGTCCCCGCCCGCCGCGCAGGGGAGGCCTGTCCTCCCTTCCTCCGTGTGAGGATCGCGGTCATGTGGTAGAGGACCTCCTGGTGCTGCTGTCCCCCGCGCCACGTATTGAGCCGCCCCTGCTGCGGAAAGCCCGCCTCTGCCTGGGAGATCGGGCCGATGCGGGCACGGAATGGGAGGCCTGGCATCATGCGGACTGCTGGGGAAGTCTGGACTCGTTTGGTATTCGGGCTGGCGAGCCGTACGCCAAACGTCTGCAGGAGCTTTCTTCTTTAAAGGATGGACAACGCGAAATGGCCTGTACCGTCGCGAGAGAGATAGCCGTCCACCTCATGAATTGCGGGTTGGCGATCCGTCTGGAAGCGGCTCTGCGGATGATTGCGGCGGGGTTGATGGACTGGGACGAGTTTGACGAAGCCCTGCAACACGCCATACCCGGTATGCTTAAACGCATGCGCAGAGATGCCTTACGCCCCAATGGCGAGGCGGGGAAACGGGGAGGACTGGCGGATTGGTTTCCCGGCTTTGTGGACCGGCTCAGCCCCGAGATGCGGGACCATCCGGAACTGAAGGATTTCGTCGCCCGCGGCGCGGCACTCTCCGCCTACTTCCGGGAGGAGGATTATACTGTACCGGAGGGGATGTCCGACGATCTTTATGCCGCGGAAACCCATGCCGCGGGTGGTCGCGAACCCGAACCGGTTGACTACGAACTGATACTGCGGGGTGGGGAACTGCTGCTGCGCCATTTGTCCCGGGAGCGGGTGCAGGGCGCGGTTCCGCTGGCGTTTTTTCGCGCGGCGAAACCCTCGCTGTTTCTCCGGCCCGGAGACCGGGCGGAGTTCCGGGCCGAACGTCTGCAGATTCCGGACCGCCCCGGAAGCAATATTCCCTTGATCCGTCTGGACCGGCCCTGTGCCCTACGACTGGAATCGGACTTCCAGACATTGTCCCTGTCCTTGCTCGAACGTCCCCCCTGGGCAGAACGCCTGGTCATGGACCGCCATGGGGTGCGTGCGGAGTTCACCATTGGCGGTGTGCGGTTTGTCATGCGCTGGATTCCACCGGGACGGTGGTGCGGGGAAGAGGAGGGGCCTTTAGAAAACGCTCAGGTCACTGAGGGTTTCTGGCTGGGGGAAACACAGGTCACACAAGCGCAATGGCGGGCGGTGATCAAGGCCTCGACCCCTCGCCCACAGGCAGCCGATCATGATCCCAGCCACTTTCAGGGTCCAGATGAGCTGCCGGTTGAGTCGGTGGACTGGGAGACGAGTCGGAACTTTTGTAAAGCCGTTGGTGAGGTGTTACTCGAGGAATCGGATAGAAGCGGTGGATTCGAATTCCGGCTTCCCTCTGAAGTCGAGTGGGAACACGCCTGCCGCGCCGGTACCGGGACCGACTTCTACACCGGAGAGAACCTGGACACGGATTCCGACACGTTCTCCGAAGCGTTGGACTCAATTGCCTGGTATGCAGGGAACGCCGGGATCGACCTTGAGGTGGAGAATCCAGATAAGGCATCTGATCTTCTAAAGATGGATTGGTACCGCCAGAAGCAACTGGGAATCCATGCCGTAAAACAGAAGCTTCCCAACCCCTGGGGGCTGTATGATATGTTGGGGAATGTGTGGGAATGGACCGGAACTCTGGACAACGCCTCCGGTACTACAAAGGAAAATGCCGGGCGGGTTGTTCGGGGTGGTTCCTGGAGCTTTCCGGCGGGGAACTGCCGCGCCGCGATCCGCGGCGGGCACCACCCGGGCTTGCGGTTCCGGTACCTGGGCTTGCGTTTGGCCGCAGGCCAGCCGCCGGAGGCGGTGCGCGTTGAGCGCAAAAAGGCCGGTCGTGCCGAGGCGGAGGGACGACGCCCGGCCCGGACGCGCCGCCGCCGGAAGGGAGGCAGGTGACCGATATGCCTTATGCCTTCTTTTGGGTCCCTGTGGTGGACCATGCCACGGAGGTGAACGCCCTCAACAAGTTTCTTTCCTCCCATGCGGTGGTCAGCCTTACGAAGGAGTTTGTCTCTGCCCCGGATCTGCGGCCGGGCTGGTCCTTCTGCATCGAGTGGGTCCAGGGAGAGGGCGAGCCTGCCACGACCAGGAGGTCCAAAGGTAAGGTCGATTATCGCGAAATCCTGGACGCGGATACATTCACAATCTTCGCGGCGATCCGTGCCTGGCGCAAAGAAATTGCAACGGCGGAGGGGGTGCCGTTGTATTCCGTGATGACGAATGAACAAATGGCGAGGATCGCGACGGATCGGATTTGCAGCAAATCCGGATTGGAGGCGGTTGATGGATTCGGAGCATCGCGTATGCGCAAATACGGTGACGCATTGTTGAGCGTTTGCGAACGTGAGATGCAAGGGGAGAGCCGTTCGTGAAACGCGTGGGGGACATGATGACGAACGTGGCTGAGCGTGGCAACCTGGTGATGGCCTTCCGGGCCGCTGTGAAGGGAAAACGGACTTCGGGTGAGGCACAGAGTTTCATGGATGACCTGGATTCCAACCTCAACAGATTACTGGAGGAGCTTCGGTCGGGAGAATGGACGCCGGACTCTTACCGACGTTTCGTTGTGCGGGGCCCGAAGATCCGGGTCATCCACGCCGCACCTTTTCGCGACCGGGTGGTGCATCACGCGCTTATGCGGATCGCGGGTCCGGCTATGGAGCGGGGTGCCTCGGCGTATAGCTTTGCCTGTCGGCGGGGCAAAGGCAGTCTTGCCGCGCTGCATGCGGCCGCACGTCACACGCGGGCAGATCGTTCCTTTCTCCAACTGGATGTGCGGAAGTACTTCGATTCGGTCCACCATGAAACCTTGGCTGACCTGCTGCGCGGCCGCTTCAAGGATGGTGGGTTTCTTGAGATCATGGGAAGGATTATCGGAGGCTACGAACACGGCAAGGGCACGGGTCTGCCCATCGGAACACTGACCAGCCAATACCTGGCGAATTTCTATCTGGATGGCTTGGACCGCTTCTGTTTCGAGGAATTGAAGGTGCGTCGGTACGTCCGCTACATGGATGATTTCGTCCTGTGGCACCCGGAGACTCAGGTGTTGACAGATTGGTGTAATGCGATTGAAGAATGGGTACACTGTAAGCGCCGTCTTTCGCTGAAAACCAGACCTGAGCCGCAGCCCTGTGCCTCCGGGATTCCTTTTGTTGGCTATCGGGTGGTTCCCGGAGCGATTCTTCTGGGGCGAAGGGCAAGGCGACGCTATCGAAGCAGGATCCGAGGTTTGTTGGATCAGCATGCCAGAGCGGAACTGTCCGCGCTGGAGTTGCAACGACGGACGGATGCGCTGAACGCGTTTGTGGATGTGGCGAACGGCCGGTCCTGGCGGACAAGCATTGTCTCGCAACATGCAGTCGAAATGGAGGTGATATGAAACGACTTCGGAAACCTACACGGCCAAACGGGTTGTTCGGGGTGGTTCCTGGAACAATCCGGCAAGGAACTGCCGCGCCGCGATCCGCAACGAGAACCACCCGGACATGCGGTTCCAGAACCTGGGCTTGCGTTTGGCCGCAGCTCACCCGCAGGATGGATGTCCGGCGGCTGGCCCGGTTTCCGAAGTTTTCCGCTACAGTCGGGAAAGACCCCGTGCTGTCGGGGGCGGGTAGGAGTGCCGGACGGCATTGGCCGACAGCCCCCGACAGCGCACCTTTTCAAGGGGAGTATTCGTAATGACTCCTGAAATGCTCCCCGGGGACAAGCTCCCCGGATTTCCTCCAACGTGGGCAGAGGAGTTCGGGGAAGACCGCTATGGTCTTTTCTGTACCTTCCACCTGAAGCATGTTGCCTTCCATTGGCGCTGGATCCCTCCCGGAACCTTTCGGATGGGGTCTCCGGGCGAGGAAGAAGGGAGATTTGATGACGAAGGGCCGCAGCATGCCGTAACCCTGTCACAGGGATTCTGGCTGGGGGCCACTCCGGTGACACAGGCGCAGTGGCAGGACGTGACAGGTGAAAATCCGAGCCACTTCAAGGGGAAGGCGAAGCCGGTCGAAACTGTGGATTGGGAGACGGCGAACGGATTTGGCAGGCGCCTTTCGGAGATTCGGCCCGGTTTTTCTGCCTGTTTGCCCAGTGAGGCCCAGTGGGAATACGCCTGCCGGGCGGGAACGACCGGAGAAGTTGCGGGAACCGAATTGTCGGCTCTGGCCTGGTATGCTGACAATGCCGAGGGTGAAACCCACGATGTGGCTCAGAAAGAGGCAAATGCCTGGGGGCTGTATGATATGCGGGGAAACGTGCTCGAATGGTGCAGGGATGGAATGCGTGACTACCAGCACTTGGCGGTGCAGGACCCATTTGGACCGATGGAGGATTCCATCTCTCGGGTTGTGCGGGGTGGTTCCTGGGGCCTTCCGGCTTGGGACTGCCGCGCCGCGGTCCGCTTCGAGCGCCACCCGGGCTTGCGGTTCCATTTCCTGGGCTTGCGTTTGGCCGCAGGCCAGTCGCCGGAGGCGGGAAACCGGATTCCCGCAGAGCGGGAATAAGAGGGCGGGACGCCCTCCGCAGCATCTGGTGATGACGGCTCACCATCTGGGAAGAAAATTTCGGGAACATTGTGAGACATTCTGTCTCGATTCCGGCGGGGTCTTCTGCTAGCGACTTCGCCATGAAATCGGGGTTTCTCGAACAGCTTTTACGCAGGATTGACCGGATTGATCCGGACAGTCTGCAGACGCATTTTCTTCGGCTGGCCCGGGAGAAGGGGCTGCTGGAAACCATTCTGCAATCCATCCGGGAGGGACTGGTGGTGGTGGATGGAGACGGGACGGTTTCGTATGCGAATGAAGCGGTGGGGCGGTTGTTGGGCGGTGATGTGGAGCAGATGGCGGGGCGGAACCTGCAGGAGGCTCTTCCGACTCTGGACTGGGAGGGACTGATGGGGCTGGATCCGGAGGCGTGGACGCAAATGGTGAACCGCGAGATTGAAGTCACCTATCCGGACCACCGGTTTCTGGAATTTTATGTGGTTCCGCTCCAGGTGGTGCAGGGGGCAGAAGAGGGGACAGAGGGGGCGCTGATCTTTCTTCGAGATGTCACCAGTGAACGGGCACGTCAGGAATCCACCGTCGAATCCAAACGGCTGGAGGCGATCACACTCCTCGCCGCTGGCGTTGCGCATGAGATTGGCAATCCGCTGAATTCGCTCAACATTCATCTCCAGATCATGGAGCGGGAGTTGGTGGACATTCAGGATCAGGACTTGCAGGACTCGTTACGGGAACTGGTGGAGGTCTCCAGCAGTGAAATCAAACGCCTTGACCAGATTATCCATTCCTTTCTCCGGGCCCTCAGGCCGTCTCAGCCGCAGCGTGAGGATGTGGAGGTCTGCGAGCTTCTGGAGGAGACGCTGAGGGGGATGCGACGGGAAATCGAGGATCGTGGAATCTGGGTGGAAACCGAATTTCCCGACGAGAAGCCCACCTTGCAGCTCGATAAAGGGCAGATGCATCAGGCCTTTTACAACATCCTGCGAAACGGAGTGCAGGCCATGACCCAGGGAGGAATCATGACCGTGCGGGTGGATGTGTCCGAACCGGCCGTAGCCATTGCCTTTACCGACACGGGAACCGGTATCGATGCCGAGGATCTGGGGGCGGTATTTGATCCCTATCATACGACCAAAGAGGAAGGAACAGGCCTGGGACTGATGATCGTGCAGCGGATTCTGCAGGATCACGGGGGGCAAATTGAATTGGAAACCCGGCCCGGCCAGGGAACCACTGTGACGTTGCTGTTGCCCCGGGGAGATCAACGAATTCGGTTGCTGGGTCATCAGGATGGAGAAACCGTGTCATGAAACCAACCGTACTCTTAGTGGATGACGAACGAAATACGCGTGAAGGACTCGCAAGGGCTCTGCGGCGGAAATACAACATCCTATTGGCGGACAGCGCCATGGCTGCGCTTGAGATCCTGAAAACCGAAACGCCCGAGGCGGTTCTGACCGATCTCCGGATGCCGGGGATGGACGGAATGACCCTGGTGCGGCGAATCCTGGCCAAGGATCCGCAACCGGTTTGCATCCTGCTCACGGCCTACGGCAATGTGGAGACCGCGGTGGAGGCGATGAAGAATGGAGCCTATGATTTTCTGACCAAGCCGGTGAACCTGGAGCAGTTGGAAGTGGTGCTGAAACGGGCGATTCATTCCCGCCGTCTGGAGGAGTCCAATCAGCAGTTGCGTCAGGAACTGGATGCCAAGTACGGCATGGACAATATTATCGGTCAGTCTCCTGCCATGGAGGAGGTGTTTGATACCGTTCGGCAGGTTGCCCCCAGTAAGGCCACGGTTCTGATCCAGGGTGAAAGTGGAACCGGGAAAGAGCTGGTGGCCCATGCACTGCATCAGCTCAGTCCCCGGGCCACGAATCCCTTTGTGGCGGTGCATTGTGCCGCACTCTCTGAAAACCTGCTGGAGAGTGAACTATTCGGCCATGAAAAAGGAGCCTTCACCGGCGCGACGGAGACGCGCAAAGGACGATTTGAACTCGCGGATGGAGGGACCCTGTTTCTTGACGAAATCGGTGAGGTTGAATCTCCCACCCAGGTCAAACTGCTCCGGGTACTCGAGGAACGAAATTTTGAACGGGTGGGAGGGATGAATCCCATTGAAGTGGATACCCGGCTTCTGGCGGCAACCAACCGGAACCTCAAGGCCATGGTGGAGGAGGGGACCTTCCGGGAGGATTTATACTTCCGCCTGAATGTGGTGCAGATCCAGTTGCCTCCTCTTCGCAAACGCCGTGAGGACATTCCGTTGCTGCTGCACCATTACCTGACCCAGTTCGCTCAGGAAAACGGACGTGAGATCGGCGGGATTACTCCGGATGCTTTGGATGTGCTTATCCATTACCGATGGCCGGGAAATATTCGTGAGCTGCGGAACCTGATGGAACGGATGGTGGTCCTGTCTCGTGGGGAGAAACTCACCCTTCGCGATGTACCGCAGGAGATCCGGGAGGACCGGGCTGACACCTTTGTCGCCTCTGGGCCGCTCAAGGGCGCCACCTCGATGCAGGATGCGGAACGGAATATGATCATCCGGGCGCTGGATGATCACAAAGGGAACCGTACTCTCGCTGCCAAACAGCTTGGAATTTCCCGAAGAACCCTTCACCGTAAACTGAACGAATTCGACCTGAGAGACTGACCCATGACCCAAGAGAACCTCCAGATCTGTCACCATCCTCTCGCATCTGATGCCCTCCGCATTGTGCGGGATGAAGCCACTCCCTCTCCTCTGTTCCGGGATGCCATTCACCGTTTGACGGTGCTGGCCGCGTTGGAAGCCACCCGCACCTTGCCAACCCGTTCCACCACGGTGCAAACTCCGTTGGTAAGTGCCTCAGCAGAAGCGTTGGATGTCCGGGTGGGCATTATTCCGATCCTCCGGGCCGGTCTCAGCATGGTGGATCCGGTCCTGTCGCTGATTCCTAGAGCGGAGGTGTGGCATCTGGGGCTGTTCAGGGATGAGCAGACTCTGGAACCCGTGACGTACTACTCGAAGCTGCCTGAAGCCCAGCCAGTGGATGTCGCCCTGGTTTTAGACCCGATGCTTGCCACCGGGGGCAGTGCGATTGCTGCGTTTGATAAGCTGAAGAGTTGGGGGGTGAAAGACCTCCGCTTCCTGGGGATTCTGGCCGCTCCGGAAGGGGTGCAGGCGGTGGCGGCTTCTCACCCGGATGTAAGCCTGTATGTGGCCGCTCTGGATGATCACCTGAATGATCAGGGATATATTGTCCCCGGTCTGGGCGATGCCGGAGACCGCGCCTACAATGCGGTCGCGGAGTAAATGAATCAAAAGAACGATCCCGTCTATTCCGTTTCCTGAGCCTGATTTTTGATGGCCCACACGGCCATTGCCGAAAGCGACGCCCATTGGATGCGTTCCTCAAGAGTCATATTCTGAAAAGAAGTATGACCATCAAAGTCCTTTTGAGAGGTCTCTCGAAGGATTTTGCGGGACGCCTCCAATGATGGAGAGTCATCTGTGGACTCTTCAGGATTGTTCATTCAGTATCTGTTTCAGGAGTAAAATGTCCATCTGATCTTTCGCGCGGGGAGGATCAATGGATTCTTTCAGTTCCAGCAATTTTTTTGCCGTGAGCACTCGTAGAGGTTTGTCTCTGTAGCTGAGGATTTCCGAGAATGGCAGGAGATTCTCATACCGTAAATCAGGTAAGAGAAAGATATCCAGTTGGAAAAAAGGATTCTCTGTGTCGATAAAGGTGAATACGACAGCATGTTTTTCAGAAATCATCTTCGATACTTCAACCTCATCCGCGAGAATGGAGGGATGCACGGGCACCCGAGGAGTGAACCCCAAGGTTTCGACAGCTGTCAGGAGAACAGGAATGTTTTTCGGTGAAAGCGAAACCGACAGGTCCAAATCCAGAGTGGTTCTTTCCACTCCATGAATGATCGCTGCCATACCGCCACAGACGATAAAGTCCAGATCCGTATTCTGCAGGCGTTCAAGGACGTCTCCGAATGGGTCTTTGGAAAGAGTCATCCGTGATAGCGTACCTTTCAGTCGAGGATTATGCAATTCCAACTCAACTGGGTAAATGCTCCCACCTCAAAGGAGGCAGGAAAAGACCTCTGCAGATAGCGTTTCTGCAGAGGGTGAGAGGTCGTTTGAATAATACTTACCGGAACCGCGCTCCGCTGGGGGAGGCGAGGAAGTATTCCTGCAGCGCAGTGACCGTCCAGTCTCGTTTGTTGATGTACTCGATGGCCGCGATGCTGGGCAGGGCGCCCCATTTGGTGGTGATAATCGGAATGCCGCGAAGGACCGCTTCTCCACGGATCTTCACTTCATCCTGACGGGAAACCGCGCTGCTGGGCGTGTTGATGATTAAATCCACTTTGCCATCGGCCATGTAATCGCGGATGTTTGGAGATTTTTCTTCTGCCAGTTTGAACAGGGTTTCGGCCGGCACTTCTTTTTCCGCCAGTGATTTGGCCGTGCCTTCGGTGGCAATGATGGTGAATCCGAGGCGGTGCAGGGTTTGACCAATGTCCGTCATCCACTCTTTGCATTCATCGTTGGCACTCAGGAAAACGGTTCCGGAACGGGGAAGGGCCTGACCCGCAGCGATCTGGGCTTTCCAGAACGCGGCCTCAAACACGTAGTCCATGCCCATCACTTCCCCGGTGGACTTCATTTCCGGACTGAGAATCGGATCGACACCGGCAAAGCGGTTGAAGGGGAAGACCGCTTCTTTGACCGCGTACCAATGATAGTTCGGGGTTCCGAGGTTCGGAAGGTTGAGTTCACCCACTTTCCGACCTACGGAAACCTGTGCGGCCAGTTTGGCCAGGGGAATGCCGGTGGATTTACTCAGGTAGGGAACCGTTCGGGAGGCCCGGGGGTTGATTTCGATGATGTAGATCTCCCCTTGGTGCACCGCGATCTGCACATTCAGCAGCCCTTTCACGTTGAGCTCCAATGCAATTTTTCCGCAGGCGTCTTTGATGCGGTCGACCATCAGCGGATCGAGAGAGTAGGGGGGCGTGCAGCAGGCACTGTCGCCGGAGTGAATCCCGGCCGCTTCGACGTGTTCCATGACTCCGCCGATGTAAACCGTCTCGGTGTCGCAGAGGACATCCACATCGGCCTCGATGGCCCCGTCAAGAAAGCGGTCCAACAGGACCGGGTGGTTGGGCGCGGCTTTAATCGCCTCTTCGACAAACGGGCGGACATCCTCCTGACTGCGTGCAACCATCATGGCGCGTCCGCCGAGAACGTAGGATGGACGGATCATCACAGGCAGCCCGAGTGTCTCCGCCGTTTTCACCGCTTCTTCCACATTGAGGGCGGTTGCGCTCTCAGGCTGTTTCAGTCCGAGCTTGTTCAACAGCACGCGGCAACGCTCACGGTCCTCCGCCTGGTCAATGCTGTCCGCCGGGGTGCCGAGTACTGGGACTCCGGCGTTTGCCAGAGGGACGGACAGGTTCAGTGGAGTCTGCCCACCCATCTGGACCACCACACCTTCCGGCTTTTCCCGTTCGAAGATGTTCATCACATCCTCAAAGGTCAGGGGTTCAAAGTACAGCTTGTCCGATGTGTCGTAGTCGGTGGATACGGTTTCCGGATTGGAGTTCACCATGATGGTTTCGTAGCCCATCTGCCGCAACGCCATCACGGTGTGGACGCAACAGTAGTCAAATTCAATTCCCTGACCAATCCGGTTCGGACCGGAGCCCAGAATCATGATCTTGGGTTTGTCGCTTTCCCGGTATTCGTCGCTGATCCCGTAACTGGAATAATAGTAAGGGGTGTAGGCTTCGAATTCTCCGGCGCAGGTATCGACCACGCGGTAGCGGGGGATGATACCGAAGGACTTGCGCAGTTCGCGCACCTCGAGTTCCTCCATCTTCCGGAGTACGGCAATCTGTGCATCGGAAAAGCCGTCGTCTTTGGCGTCTTTGAGCAGTTCTGCGGTCAGCTCCTCCGCCTCAAGGATCTCTTTCTCCCGGTCGCAGATCTGCATCAGGATGTCGAGGAACCAGGGATCAATGAGCGTGCGTGCATGCAGTTCCTCAATGGACATGCCGTTTTTGATCTCGGTTTTTATCCGGTACAGACGGTCGGGGCTGGTGGTGGCGAACTTGCCCTCCAGTGGCTGGTCTTTCACCACTTCCTCGCACTTTAAATCGTATCCGTCGAACCCGCGTTCCAGTCCGCGAAGGGCTTTCTGAAGCGCTTCCTTCATGTTGCGGCCGATGGCCATGGTCTCGCCCACGGATTTCATGCTGACGCCGAGACTGGGGGCAGAACCGACGAATTTCTCAAACGCAAAGCGGGGAATTTTCACCACGCAGTAGTCGAGGGTCGGTTCAAAACTGGCCGGGGTTTCCCGGGTAATATCATTGGGAAGTTCATCCAGGGTGTACCCCACAGCCAACTTGGCCGCAATTTTGGCGATGGGGAACCCGGTGGCTTTCGAGGCCAGTGCGGAACTCCGGGAAACCCGGGGGTTCATCTCAATCACGATCATCCGGCCGTTCGCCGGATTGATGGAGAACTGAACGTTGGACCCTCCGGTGTCCACGCCGATCGCGCGCATCACCCGGATGGTGGCATCGCGCATCTCCTGATATTCCTTATCGGTCAGGGTCTGGGAGGGGGCCACCGTAATCGAGTCCCCGGTGTGAATGCCCATGTGATCAAAGTTTTCGATGGCGCAGATGATGACCACATTGTCCTTATGGTCCCGCATCACCTCCATCTCATACTCTTTCCATCCGTAAACGGATTCTTCGATGAGGACCGTGGTATTCAGAGACGCTTTCAGGCCCCCGGCCGCCACGTTGGCCAGCTCTTCCGGAGTGTCTGCGGTTCCTCCGCCGGTCCCGCCCAGGGTGAACGAGGGGCGGACAATGACCGGGTAGCCGATCCTGTCTGCGGTTTCGAGAGCTTCCTCTACGGTGTGGACCTGATACGAGGTCAGGGTTTCCACGTTGGCCTCCTTCATCGCCTGCTTGAAGGCATCCCGGTCTTCCGCCCGGTGAATCACCTCGGCATCGGCTCCAATCATTTCCACACCGTATTTTTCCAAGATGCCCAGATTGGCCACTTCCAGGGCGGTGTTCAGAGCGGTTTGGCCGCCCAGGGTAGGCAGAAGAGCATCCGGGCGCTCTTTGGCGATGATTTTTTCCACCGCTTCCGGAGTGATGGGCTCCACGTAGGTCCGGTCCGCGATCTCGGGATCGGTCATGATCGTCGCGGGATTACTGTTGATGAGGACGATTTCATAGCCCTCTTCCCGAAGGGCTTTGCAGGCTTGTGTACCGGAGTAGTCGAATTCGCAGGCCTGGCCGATGACAATCGGGCCGGAGCCAATGAGCATGATCTTGTGGATGTCCTCACGTTTGGGCATACAAATGTCCTTCAAAAATCGGGTTGGCGGCGGGATGCCGGGCCTTGGTGCTCAAGGTCGGAATCCCTTTTCAGATTCCATGCCTCTGTGCAAGCACATATGGGAACCGAGTGTTTGAAGAACGTTTCCCATGTGTGTTCACTGCATACATCCAAATCGAAATCGAAATCGGTATCGGGATCGACAAGAAAACAAGGATGAGGATAGGAAGAATGCATTTTTGAGCAGGGGAGAATAAGCCTGTTACAACTCGTATGGCTGAGTTACGTTTTAGTTGTCGAACACGATCACCGCGATGTGCAGCTCCTTCGGCACACGTTTCTCCCTTCTTTTTTCAGTGTGGTATTGCCACTTCCGGAATGCCGTTTAAGAAGGAGGTCCCCTATACGCATATCACCCTGATCCCCGGAAATTGACATGACTTCCCCTGTGAATGAACTCCCAGAATGGGCCGCACTGGAGGCCCATGCACGAGACATGGATGCCGTCCATCTGCGTGATCTCTTTTCCTCCGATCCGGAGCGTGCCTCCAGGTACAGCATCACGGTGGATGAGCTCTACCTGGATTACTCCAAGAACCGCATTACCGACGAGACACTGGACCTGCTGCTGGCGTTGGCCCGGGTGACCGGTGTCGAGACCATGCGGAAGGCGATGTTCGCGGGGGAGAAGATCAATGAAACCGAGGGGAGGGCGGTCCTGCATACCGCCTTGCGTGCTCCCCGGGACGCGGAGATCTTCGTGGACGGAGAGAATGTGGTGCCGGCAGTCCATGCCGTTCTGGACCGGATGGCCGCCCTTTCGGAGAACGTGCGCTCCGGCGGGTGGAAAGGATTTACAGGAAAGCCCATCAAAAACATCGTCAACATCGGTATTGGCGGGTCCGATCTGGGACCGGTGATGGTCACAGAAGCCCTCAAGGTTTTTTCAGAGCGTTCTCTGACGCTGAGATTCGTATCCAATGTGGATGGTACTCATTTTGCCGAGGCCGTCATGGATCTGGATCCGGCGGAAACGCTCTTTATTGTGGCCAGCAAAACCTTCACCACCCAGGAAACCCTGACCAATGCGCATAGTGCCAGAGCCTGGGTGTTGGATGCACTGGGGGATGAAGCTGCGGTGGCCTCCCACTTTGTGGCGCTGTCCACCAATGCCGATGGGGTCTCTGCCTTTGGCATTGATACCGAGAACATGTTTGAATTCTGGGACTGGGTCGGGGGGCGCTACTCGCTTGGAAGCGCGATTGGCCTCCCGATCATGATCGCCATCGGTCCCGAGAATTTCCGGGCATTACTGGATGGATATCACCTGATGGACACCCATTTTCAGGAAGCCCCTCTTGAGGAGAATCTGCCGGTTCTTCTGGGCCTGCTGGGCGTCTGGTACAACAACTTTCTGGGAGCCGACAGTCAGGCCATTTTGCCGTATGATCAATATCTCCACCGGTTTGCCGCGTATTTTCAACAGGCAGACATGGAATCCAACGGAAAGTACATCGACCGCCAGGGACGACCGGTCTCCTATGAAACCGGACCCATACTGTGGGGGGAACCGGGGACAAACGGGCAGCACGCGTTCTATCAACTTATCCATCAGGGCACCAAATTGATTCCCTGTGACTTCATCGGCTTTGCAGAAACGCATCATCCACTGTCTGATCACCATGTGAAACTGATGAGCAACTTTTTTGCCCAGACCGAAGCGCTGGCCTTCGGAAAAACGGAAGAACAGCTCAGGACCGAAGGTGTGCCCGATGCGTTGATCTCGCACAAAACGTTTCCCGGTAACCGCCCGAGCACCTCCTTCCTGATTCAGAAGCTGACACCCAAAACTCTCGGGATGTTGATCGCAGCCTATGAGCATAAAATTTTCACCCAGGGCATTATGTGGAACATCTTCAGCTTTGACCAGTGGGGGGTGGAGTTGGGGAAAATTCTGGCCAAAGCCATTCTGCCGGAGCTGGAAGGGGAGGCGAACCCGGATGCCCATGATTCTTCCACCTCTACATTGATTCACACCTTCAAGACCATGCGGGAGAAGGGCTGATGAAAAAACGAGTGGGCCTCTCACTCATTGCCTGTTCCCTGGGTTCCCTGCTGGAAGCGGGGAACACCCTGGAGGGCACTCCTTCGCGCTGGGAATTCCATCCCATCGCTGCCAAAACTCTTCCTGAATCCTCCGAACGTTGGGTCTCGACGAATCCGAATCGGTCATGGCCGAAACCTCGTCGGCGACGGGCATATACACTCCACAACGTGAAGGCATCACGAAGACGTAGGACCGTTTGAGTCCAGGTACAGGGCTGAAGCTTGAAACCCGGAGTTGCATGGCGTTGTTTTCTGCTTTTGGTCGTGTCGACAGGGGATGCGTTACCTGAAGAGCCCATTCGGGACGGCTATGCCGCTTGGGTGGACTTTTCACGAGTTGTGAGTGAGCTGCAGGGGGAGGTGGGTCAGGAAACCCTTCAACTCACGAACGAGGCGATGGCCGAAGCGCGGGACCTTCCCCCTGCATCGTTGAATCAGCTTCAACATCTGGACGCCTGGTGGGGTCGGATGGAAAACATTGCGAACGCTGCAGAATGGAAGGGGGTTCCGAAAGAGGAGATTACCCCTTCGACGGAGTATCCATATTTTGCCGGAGGCTTTCAGGGATTGATCCTGGGGACCACAAAGGGATATCACCTTCTTTCTCAAGGGAGGGTTACAGATGGGATCGACCTTCTGCTTGCGTTTAATCGAATTGGGCAACGGTTTGCGGTTTCAGGATCCTTGATTCATGGGCTGGTGTATCAGGCAGCAAGGCGCAAGTCCTACCCTGTCCTGATGAAAGGCCTTGCTGACTTGCCGGATGAGGAACGGGAGGCGTATCACGGTCGTTTCCTTGAGCAATACCAACGATTTCCTTCCTTTCAAGAGGTGACCGAAGGAGAGCGGTTTCTGTTCAGGAACGGAGTCGACATGGTGATTCCAGATGGTGGGGGTATTGAAACCCTTCCCGAGGGTGCCATGGAGAAGCTGATTGCGCATTTGCGGAAGCAGGGAACGGCGGAGGACATCCTCACTGGGATTCAGAAAGGAGAATGGCTCTCCTCTGCCCAGTGGCGGGCTCAAATACTGCAGGAGGTGGAGGCGTTTCTGAAAATGGCGTACCTCGAACTGGAGGGGCTCCCCACGCGGGATTTTTCCAGTCATCAAGACAAGGTGACAGAGCGGTTTTCCGATGAGGAGTACGATAGGCGCTCTGATGAAAAGAGGCACCATGCGTTGAGCGTGGCGTTTGAACAGGCCCTGCGGTATCCGACCCATTCTTTTCCGGAACTCCTGCGCATCCATGAAGAGCTTGGACGTGATCTGACAAGGTCCTATTTGCAGGTGATGCCACCCGGTGTGCATGCGGCTGCGCGGCATCATCGCGCCTTTCTCGCGATGGAACATCTCTTTCTCATTGAATCGGCGCAACGGGTGTATGTTCTACGTCACAAACGAGTCCCACAGCGTTTGCAGGACTTGGTGGAGGCGGGACTGATTGCAAAGGAAATCACCCTCGACCCGCTGACAGATGAACCCTTTCGGAAGATGAACGGGCATCAGGCGAAATGGTATTCCGTGGGACCGGATCTGGAGGATGACGGTGGTTCCAAATGGCTGGAGGAAGACGGGGATTGGTGGCTGGAAGCGGCGCCATTTCCGGAGTGACCTCGTCTCGAGGTCCAGACCCTCAGTCGATTAGATTCGGACTTCGATCCCCTGTTCCTGCAGGTAGCGTTTCACATCCTCGATGGTGAACGTACCAAAGTGAAAGAGGGAAGCGGCGAGTACCGCGTCGGCTTTCCCCTCTGTGAGTGCTTCGGCAAAGTGCTCCAGCTTCCCGGCGCCACCGGATGCGATCACCGGGACGTGCACGGCTTCGGCCACGGTTCGGGTTAATTCGATGTCGTATCCGTCCTTGGTGCCGTCTGCATCCATGCTGGTGAGCAGGATCTCGCCCGCACCGCGGTCCACCACTTCCCGAGCCCACTCGATTGCGTCGCGTTCAGTCGGCTTGCGTCCTCCGTGGGTGTAGACGGTCCATCCTCCGGAGTCATTGCGGCGGGCATCAATGGCCACCACAATGCACTGGCATCCATAGAATGCAGAAGCCTCATCAATCACACCCGGGTTCAGAAGCGCAGCGGTGTTAATGGATACCTTATCCGCTCCGGCATTGAGCATGTTCCGGACATCTGCCGCCGTTCGGATTCCTCCGCCCACGGTCATGGGCATGAACACCTGTTTGCCCACCCGTCCCACGAGATCGACCACAGTTTCCCTGCGTTCATGAGACGCGGTGATGTCCAGGAAGGTCAATTCATCCGCTCCCTGCGCCTCGTAGGTGCGGGCTTGCTCCACTGGATCTCCCGCATCCACCAGGTCGACAAAATTCACCCCTTTGACCACACGGCCGTTGTTGATATCGAGACAGGGTATGATGCGCTTTGAAAGCATAAGAAGGGCGGGGAAGGTTTGCGAGTGGACGCTATAGCCATCCTGCCTGCGGGAATCAACCGCAGAGATCAGCGTTGTTGCAGTTCCTCAATCCCGGTCACGCGTCCGTCTGTGAAGGTCACGGTTTTAAGCGGGACTTCCCGGATATCATCCACACTGACCCAGGCACTGCCCCGTACTCCGGAAAGGCTCACGGATTGCGTGTAGGTGTATTTACTCAGCCAGACATACACCCAGACGGTTTCCGTTCCCTGCTCGGTGGTGCGGAGATAGGTCCGGTCCGGTTTCCCAAGCGCGATTTCGACCATCTTTGGATCAAACCCCAGGTTGATGTTTCCCTCTTTCAGGGCTTCCTGAACGTCTGGCGGGTAGCTGGCAAAGAGCTCAGGATTTTTCTCGATCCGTTTCTGTGGGGTTGCGCAGGCGGAGAGGGCAAGGAGGAGGACAAGGGCGAGGTATTTCATAGTGACACTCTCGGGTATGAATGGCCATCTTGCAATGGCGAAAAGCTCACGAGATAACCGTAAACGGGAGAAGAGGATAGGAGGATTTGCGGGAAGGGCGTCCCTTGCTGGTTTCGTCAGGGTTCTGTCACGAAATAAGCCCACAAACCCCTTGTTTTTCCATGCCAGAAAGATAACAAATTTCTCACATCACCCCCCATGTGATTCCCCACCTTTCGGAGACACCCATTTCTTATGACGGACCAGCCTGATTCCCCTGATTCTTCTCTCCCGCCCGGAACGGATCCGGCCAATTACGATGCAAGCAATATCTCCGTTCTGGAAGGGCTGGAGGCGGTTCGGAAGCGGCCGGGGATGTACATCGGAGACACGGGGATCCGCGGCCTGCACCATCTGGTGTATGAGGTGGTGGATAACTCCATTGACGAGGCGTTGGCCGGGCATTGTGACTTTGTCGATGTGACGCTGAATCTGGACGGATCCATCACGGTGTCTGATAACGGTCGCGGCATTCCCACCGACATGCACAAAACGGAAGGGAAGCCTGCGGTGGAAGTGGTACTGACGGTCCTCCACGCCGGTGGGAAATTCGACAGCAACTCGTATAAGGTCTCCGGAGGTCTGCACGGGGTGGGGGTTTCCTGTGTGAATGCCTTGTCAGAGTGGCTGGAGGTGGAGGTCCGACGCGACGGAAAAATCCACCACATGCGGTTTGAGCGTGGAAATACGGTGAAGGAGCTGGAAGTGCTGGGTCACTCGAAAGAGACAGGCACCAAAATCACGTTCATGCCGGATTTTGAGATCTTCGAAACGCTGGACTTCTCCTGGGACATTCTTGCGAACCGTCTCCGGGAAATGGCGTTCCTGAACCGTGGGGTCAAGGTGGTCCTGCAGAAGGATGATGGATCCACCAAAGACGAATTCATGTATGAGGGGGGCATCGCGGAGTTTGTGACCCACCTGAACACCTCGAAATCTCCGCTGCATGATGACGTCATTTATTTTGAGCGCGAGAAGGACGGCATTGGTGTCGAAATCGCCATGCAGTACACGGACGCCTTCAATGAAAGTCTGCTGTCCTTTGCGAACAACATCAACACGCACGAAGGCGGGACCCATATGAGCGGTTTCCGCTCTGCCTTGACCCGGACCATCAATACCTACGGTAAAGGCAACAAACTGATTAAAGAAGACGGCTCGATGACCGGTGATGACATCCGGGAAGGTCTGACTGCGATCATCAGTGTGAAGGTGCCGGACCCCCAGTTCGAAGGTCAGACGAAAACCAAGCTGGGCAACAGTGAGGTTCAGGGGATCGTGGAGAACGTGGTCAATGAGCAGCTCGCGATTTATCTTGAGGAGCATCCGTCTGAGGCCCGGAAATTTATCGAAAAAGCGGTGCTGGCCGCGAATGCCCGTGAAGCCGCCCGGAAGGCCCGTGAACTTACACGCCGGAAAGGCGCACTGGACTCTGCGTCCCTCCCGGGAAAATTGGCGGACTGTTCGGAACGGGACCCTTCCAAATGCGAACTCTACATCGTGGAAGGTGACTCCGCCGGTGGTTCCGCCAAACAGGGCCGTGACCGCACGTTCCAGGCGATCCTCCCGCTGCGCGGAAAAGTGCTCAATGTTGAGAAAGCCCGTTTGGACAAAATTCTCGGCAATAAAGAAATCCAGACCATGATCACCGCAATCGGATGCGGGATTGGCAAGGATGATTTCAACCTCGAGAAAGCCCGTTACCACCGCATCATCATCATGACGGACGCGGATGTCGACGGCCTGCACATCCGCACCCTGATTCTGACCTTCCTCTACCGTCAGATGAAAGAGCTGATCGAAAGCGGATACGTGTACATCGCACAACCTCCGCTGTACAAGATCGTTCGGCGGAAACGGGAAGAGTACGTGCAGAACGATGCGGAACTCACCCGGATTCTGCTGGAGCTGGGTTCCGACGGAATTACCGCCCACAATCCTGACGGATCGGAACTCCTCGATGCAGAAGGGGTCGCGAAGACCCTTACCATTCTGAACGACCTGGAGCCGCTGGTGGATTTGGTCCGTCGCCGGGAGGTGGAGCCGGAACTGTATCTCGCGGCCCGCCGTGAAAACGGCACGCTTCCTCTCTACGTGGTCATTCGTGGAACCGGGAAAGACAAAGAACTCCGGTTTGCCTTTGAAGAGGATGAATTGCGTGGTTTAAACGAAGAGTTTGAACAGGATGGTCGGCCATTCCGCTACGTGGAAATCCATTCTCATACCAAGATAGAGACTCTGTTAACCAAGCTCACAGATCTGGGCCTGGATGCCTCCCGGCTGCTTGCGGGTGAAGAGACCTTGTTCACCCTGCACGAAGGAGAGGCGGAAGTCGCAACCCTGAACAGCATCCTGCCTCTTCTGGATACCATTCGGGATCTTGGTAAGAAAGGCATGACCATCCAACGTTACAAAGGGTTGGGTGAAATGAATCCTTCCCAGCTTTGGGAGACCACCATGGATCCCTCCCAACGCAAACTGGTGAAGGTGGTGCTGGATGATGCCATTAAAGCTGACCAGATTTTCACCGTGCTGATGGGGGACGAAGTCGCACCACGCCGTGACTTCATTGAGACAAACGCCCTGAACGTACGTAACCTCGATATTTAAGTAAGACCAAATCGGAGAACCACATACCCCACAGATGAATACAGAGTTCATTCCGGCATGGCGCCTCCTGCCCTCAGAGGAAATCCGTGCCGATCAGGGGTTTCGTTCCTTTCTGATGTAGTGAGACATATATGGACCCAGACAATCCCCCCGCTGACCGCATTGAATTAATCAACCTCGAAGAGGAAATGAAGCGTGACTACATCGATTATTCGATGTCCGTCATTATCGGCCGTGCCCTCCCGGATGCCCGGGATGGCCTGAAGCCCGTGAACCGCCGCATCCTCTACGCTATGAAGGAAGGCGGCTGGAGTCATACCCGTCCGTTCGTGAAATGCGCCCGTGTGGTCGGAGAAGTGATGGGTAAATTCCATCCGCACGGTGACTCGGCAGTCTACGATGCACTGGTGAGACAGGCTCAGACCTTTTCCATGCGGTATCCCACCATTGACAGCCAGGGCAACTTCGGCTCCATCGACGGGGACCCTCCCGCGGCATACCGGTATACGGAATGTCGTCTGAACCGCCTGGCGGAGGATTTGCTGGCGGACATTGACAAAGAAACCGTGGACATGCGGTTGAACTTTGATGAAAAGCTGGAAGAACCCTCCGTTCTTCCCTGCCGGATCCCTCACCTGCTGGCAAACGGCAGTACCGGGATTGCCGTGGGGATGGCCACCAACATTCCGCCTCACAACCTGGATGAATTGATTGAGGCTCTGGTGCTGATGATCGAAGAACCCGACTGCACGGTGCGTGATCTGATGCAGCACGTGAAAGGTCCTGACTTCCCCACCGGGGCTCTCATCCGCGGGGTGAATGAAATCATCAAGATGTATGAAACCGGACGCGGACTGATCCGTATGCGGGGACGGGCTGAGATTCTTGAAGATGCCAAAGGGAAGGAAACCATCATTGTCACCGAACTTCCTTACGCGGTGAACAAAGCCAATCTGGTGATGAAGATTGCGGAGTTGGTGCGGGAGAAAAAGATCGAGGGCATTTCCGATGTTCGGGATGAGTCCGACAAAGACGGCATCCGCATGGTGATTGAGATCAAACGGAATGCGATGGGATCCATCGTGCTGAACAATCTCTATAAGCAGACCATGCTGGAAACCACCTTTGGTGCGACGCTCCTGGCGATTGATCATGGCCGTCCCCGGGTGATGAACCTGAAGGAAATGCTGAAAGCGTTTCTGGACCACCGTTTTGAGGTCATTACCCGCCGGACCCAGTTTGACTTGGCAAAAGCGGAGGCCCGTGCACATATCCTCGAAGGCCTGCTCATTGCCCTGGACAATATGGATGAAGTGGTCCGGATCATCCGTGCGTCCTCCAACCGGGATGAGGCCCGTTCCGCGTTGATTGCCCGGTTTGAGTTTACGGAGATTCAGGCCAATGCCATTCTGGAGATGCGCCTGTATCAGTTGACAGGCCTGGAACGCGACAAGGTTCAGGGTGAATACGATCAAATTCAGGAACGCATTGCCTACCTGAAATCACTGCTGGCTGATCCCAAACTGATTTACGGTGTGATCCGTGATGATTTGCTGGAGATGAAAAACATCTACGGGAATCCCCGTAAGACGGAAATCGGAGCCGATGATTCTGAAATAAACTATGAAGATCTGATTGAGGACCGTCCTTCTGTGATCACCATCAGTCACCAGGGGTACATCAAACGTGTACCCGCTGACACCTATCGTGAACAGCGTCGGGGTGGTCGTGGCATCCGCGCCATGAGCACGAAAGAAGAGGATTTTGTCGAAAACATTTTCTTTGCCTCAACGCATGACATTCTTCTCTGCTTCACAGAGAAAGGTCGGGTATTCTGGAAAAAGGTCTATGACATTCCGGAATCTCCGCGCGAATCAAAGGGCAAGGCCATCATCAACCTCCTCGACCTCCAGGAGAATGAAAAGATTACCGCCTTTATGCGGATCCGTGAATTCAGTGAAGACCAGTCCGTGGTGTTTACCACCCGGAATGGCACCATGAAGAAAACGAATCTTGCCGCGTTTAAGAATGTCCGGTCCAACGGGATCAAGGCGATTGAAATTGAAGACGATAACTCTCTGATCAATGTCCGCCTCACCAACGGCGATGACGAGCTCATGGTCACCACCTCTGGCGGTATGACGGTTCGTTTCCACGAACATCAGCTCCGCGAAATGGGCCGGACCGCACGTGGTGTCCGGGGAATTCGTCTGAAAGAGGGGCAGGAAGTGGTGAGCTGTACGGTGGCTGAACCCGAGGAAACACTCCTGGTGGTCTGTGAAAACGGATATGGGAAGCGTTCTCCGATCTCAGAATATCGAGAAACCAAACGTGGTGGACTCGGCGTTCGCACCATCCAGGTGAACGATCGGAACGGTGCAGTGGTCCGCGCGTTCACCGTACATGAGGATCACGCGATCATGCTGATCACGGAACGGGGGGTTGTGATTCGGATGAAGGTGGAGGATCTTCGTCCCATGGGACGGAATACCCAGGGGGTCCGTCTGGTCCGGCTCGATGAAGGGGACCGTCTGGTGGCTGCGATCCCGGTTGAACGCGATGCGGAGGAGGACGATTCCGAAGAAAGCAGCGTGAAGCCGGAAGAAGCACCCGGTGATGATGTTCCCGTTGCGGATGATCCGGCTGAAGAAGAGGACGTAGCTACCGACGAGGAAGAGGGCGGGGAAGAATAACCGGCTTCCGTTCCAGGCTTAGGCTTCGGAGTTTTCTCGCACAGAGATCACAGAGATGAAGGAGCTTTCATTCTCCGTGATCGTTGTGCGCTCCGTGCGATGCGAGTTATTCGGACAGATCTCCTGCCAAACAGAAGAAGACTGCGGCCGTCCAGGTGTAGCCGTTGTCCCGGAGTGGAGCACCGGTCAGGGCATCAAAATTCTCGGCAAATCCGCTCATGGCACAGGTGTTGCAGAAGTTCCGGGCCAGCGTGTCTGCCAGTTCCGTTGCACCGCAACGGCGAAGCCCCAAGACCAGGAGCATGGTGGTGGGGGCCCAGATAGGCCCGCGCCAATAGCTGTCGGATTCATAAAGTGGGCTGTCAGGCTGTTCCGTTGCCACTCCATAATCGGTTAACCAACCGGGGAGATCATGGATCAGTTTTTCACGGATCTCTTCGGGTAGACGCTCACCCAGCAGTAACGGTTTGAGAGGAAGGATGCTCTTCGACCATACTTTTTCCCGGGTATCCACTTTGATCGCCTCGAAGCGTTCTCCATTCCAACTGCAGGAAAGAAGACGCTCTGTCAGTTGATCTGCCGTCTGCTTCCATCGGGTAGCATCCCCAGGTTTGTTCAAGGCGTCTGCCATGTCCGCCAGGTTCTCCACATGGGTAATCAGATAGGAGGCCAGATCGGGGGTGATGATCGGAGCGCCTTGGTCAAACAAGGTACTGTTGTCCTGGGTCTCATTTCCATGAATGTAGAAGGGAAGGCCTGTGTCCCGGTCCAGTCGCTGGTTAAGCCAGAAATCGGCAAACCGACTGAGGGTTTCATAGAATTCCGCCTGTCGTTCCAGGGTCCAGAACTCCGGTACCCGTTTGGCAAGCCAGTGATGGAAGAGCATGCCGTGCACGGGAGGTTTTCCGAAGTTGTAATGCTTGAACATATCGTTCATGCCGTCCGGATAGGCACCGTGTTCATCCTGATGATCCGCTTCGACCCGTAACTGGTCCGCAGCCAACTCAGGATGGCCTGCCGCGAGGGAGCAGAGGTTAAATAAATTGTCCCAGCTCCAGATCTGGTCCATCCATCCCAATGCCATGAACACGGTATCCCGTTTTAACTGTCCACATGGGCTCATGGTACATGACCAGAGAACATAGGATGCCAGGAACGCCGCATCCTGCCATTCCGGATTCACAGCAGGCATTTTGGCATGAAAATCAGCCAATTCGGATTTCAGGTTGTCAAGAATTTCATCGTAACCTGGACGACTGACCGGTACCCATCCACTCCAGAATTCATCAATTGCAAGTTCGCAGCATCCTGTTTCATCAGGAAGAACGTCCAGGATCATCTCCCCGGCTTCAAAATTTGTATCGGTGGCTTTCGCGTCCTGAGTGACGGTCAGAGTCCCCTGAAGCGCTTCGGCATGATACCGGCGAATACTCTTGCGGAGATTAAAAACCCATTCTCCCGGGGCAGGGGAATAGGCAATGGAATTTTCTCCAGGGACCGCCGTAAGTTTTAAACCACAGCCCTGTGTCCGGATCCTGACACCATTTCCGTCGGTGAAGACCAGAGACGCGGAGGCACGATCTCCCTGAATCCTGCATTCATGTACATCTGCTTCGGGAGTTCCTTGCCCGGTAGAGAGTTCGATCTTGAAGAGTTCGCGTTTAATGATGCCTCTCGCGTGATTGCTGCGGAGATACAACCCTGGCCCTAATGGCTGGTGGTGTGCCTTTTCCGGTTGGAACAAACTGAGCCAGTTTCCGCGGCGGCTCAGGGGGACAGAGGTGAGGTTGAGTGGGGTCATGGTGGAGAAAGGGAAAAAGAAAAAGACTCCGGACCTGCAAGGAACGGAGTCTGAGAGGAACTGGATGATCGTTATTTGATTTCGATCAGTTCAATGTCGAATTCAAGAACCTGATTGGGGCCCAGTGGGCGGGGGTTTTGACCGTAAGCCAGTTCAGAGGGAATCCACACACGATACCGGGCACCCGGGGACATGAGTTGCAGTGCTTCAACCCATCCGGGGATAATCTTGCCCTCTTCCACATTGATTTCCTGCGGTTTTCCGCGGTCAATCGAGCTGTCAAACTTACGACCGTCCAGCAGACGGCCTTCGTAATGGACCATCACCACATCTCCCAGTTTTGGTTTGGCACCTTCCCCGGGATTCAGAACTTTGTACTGCAGCTGTGAGAGTGTGGTGCTGACACCTTCTTTTGTCGCATTCTCCTGGAGAAAAGCCTGTCCTTTTTCCAGGTTTTCCTTGGCAGCCTTCTGCAGAGCTTCCTGCATTTGTTTTTGCCGTTCCTCTTGTTGTTTGGCCTGGCGGGCCTGCATGAACGCGCGCATTTCATTGGTCGCCGCCTTCAGTTCCTCCTCGGAGTACTCAAGTTCTGTAAGCGGTGTACCTTCTTTCCCCTGCAGAATTCCTTTTAAGGTGGATTCAGGATCAAACGGATTGTTCTCGCTCTGGAGCTGAATGGCGAGGGCAACTCCCTGAGCGTACCCGTTGGCCTCCCGGAGATCGACTTTCTTTTCAATGATGGCGTTAAAGCCTTCCAGAAACTTCTCCATGCTGATTTGTTCCGCGTTTGCCTTGAGTTGTCGACCGGTATCATAGCCTTGGGCATAGCTGACTTTTTTCATGGTTTCGGCATCAGGCATCTCCTGTGCCGCGAGAGGCATGGCCAGAAAAAGAAGTGTCGTGAGGATGGTGGGAATCGAATGTTTCATATTGGGATAATAGGTTGTTCCGTAAACATGGACACCGAAACGTGTGGAACGTTCAGCCTCTTGTCGATTCTTTTTCATGGGAAACCGATCGGTGTCCGCGTCAGGGGTCATACCGGAATCGATTTTTTTCCATGCCATGGGGAAATGTATCCTTCTGTATATTTCCGATTGGAAAAGGCGGCGGAGCAGAGTAGATCGATGCGGATGATACAGAGCGCGTTGAAACAGCATTTCGGATTTGAGACTTTCCGTGAAGGACAGGAAGAAGCTGTCTGTGCTGTACTGGAAGGGGGGGACGTCGTGGTGGTGATGCCCACAGGGTCTGGAAAATCACTCTGTTATCAGTTACCTGCTCTGGAGTTGCCTGGACTGACGGTGGTCGTCTCCCCACTGATTTCCCTGATGAAAGATCAGGTTGATGGGCTGGAGCGGATTGGAGCCCCGGTTACATTTTTAAATTCCACCCTTCATCCCCGCGAAATGGGCGACCGATTGGACCGGGTGGCGCGCGGGGAGATCAAACTGCTTTATCTGGCACCGGAGCGCCTACGGGATCCCCGCTTTCACAGCCTGCTTGACCGAGTAACCTTATCGTTGATTGCTGTCGATGAAGCTCACTGTGTGTCCCAGTGGGGACATGATTTCCGTCCGGATTATCTTCGGATCGGCCATCTATCCCGCGAGCATCCTGAGGCGTGTGTGATTGCGTTAACCGCGACCGCGACCGGGAAAGTCAGGGAGGACATTATCCGGCATCTTGGACTCGGACAGAATGGACGGAAAAAACCGAATGTCTTCGTGCATGGCTTCAGCCGTCCCAATCTGCATATTGCGGTATCCCGCTCTCCGAATCATGACGACAAACTGCGTCGGGTGATGGAGGCGATCGAACGTTGGAAAACGGGCATCATCTATTGCTCCACCCGAAAACAGGCGGAACGGGTTCAGATGCTTCTTCGAGGTAAAGACGTTCCGGTCACATTGTACCATGGAGGTTTACCGGATGCTGAACGGGAACGAATTCAGAACCGGTTTATGACAGACCAGGCGGATATTGTGGTGGCAACAAATGCTTTCGGCATGGGGGTGGACAGATCAGATGTCCGCTTTGTTCTTCATTGGGACATCCCCGGCAGCATGGAGGCTTATTACCAGGAAATCGGCCGTGCCGGACGCGATGGAGAGCCGGCATGGTGTGAACTCCTGTATAATTTTGCCGACGTCCGGACGCAGGAGTTTTTTTTCGAGGGGAGCAACCCGTCGAAAGAGACGATCCTTGAACTGCTCGCCGTGTACCGTCGGAAATGCATGAAGCGTCCGGTTGCCCGGAGTGCAGACGATTGGAAAGAAGAGCTGGAATCCACGAGGAATCCCATGGCCATCCGAACCGCCACCTGGATTCTGGAGAGGGCAGGGTGTGTCCAGCGGGAAGAAGACCCGGGTTCACGATCCGTTGCCGTGCTGGCTCATGAAAAAATTGATGAACGTGCCCTGGCCAAGGAAATCCTCCGGGCTGAGGAAAAGGCAAATCGTGATCATTCCAAACTGGACGCGATGATCGACTATGCGTCGAAACACATTTGCAGACATCAGCAGATTTTACGGTATTTCGGCGACCCCGCATATCTCGACCAGGACTGCAAAAGCTGTGATGTTTGCGAAGCGGAAGCCGCACCGCCGCCCGAGGAGCTGGAGGAAGAGACCTGGGTGGCGATTCAGAAAATCCTCAGTGCCGTCGCTCGCTTAAATGGGCAACTGGGCCGTGCCCGGGTTGCGGAACTTCTGAAGGGGTCCAAATCGAAAGGGATCCTGAAGGCGCATCTGGATGAGCACCGATGTTACGGCCTGCTCTCGAGCTGGACGCTGGATGCCATCGTGGCGGCCATAGATGAATTGCTTCAGGATGGCTGCCTGGAAACGCGGGGAGCGGAGTATCCCATGGTGGGGATTACTGAACGGGGGAAAGAGGCCATGTGGCGGAAAATCCGTCCCCGGGTAGAGTTCACAGTTGTCCCGGCCTCTTCTGAGTCCTCGCCCGTGGATGAGGATCTGATCAAGGCATTAAAACGTTGGCGAATGCAGACCTGCAAACGGGCCCACCTCAAACCGTTTCATGTTTTGTCGAATAAAACCCTGGATGTTTTGGCCCAGGTGAAACCGGAAACCGAACGGGAACTTTCGGACATTCCCGGTATTGGACCGGCGAAGATCGAAAAGTACGGTGACGATCTGCTCCGATTGATCCGGGCAGCCGGTTAGGAATCCGGCTGCCGGATGGTTACTACCCGCATGGGGCTCTATTTTTTCTTCAGGTACGGCGATGGATGTTCAGCGGCCTTTTTTGACGCGTGTTCAAATATCGCGGCGGAGCCTTTTTCGGTTCCCTTGTTGAAGGTGTGATGTGTGATCACCCAGCCGGATTCCGTTTTCCTGAATCTATATTCGTAATCTCCGGTGACCTGCCAGAATCCATCTCCAAGCACGTGATCTGCCACGACCTGTGCCGTTCCGGTTGCCTGTTCGCCGTCCACCTTCACCCTGATGTTTGATATGCGATGATGGGTCCGGTCAAATCCGGGGAGAATACCCGCCCACTCGGTCATGAGCTGCCGGTTTGATTTTGAGGTGGGTGGCTGCCCATTCAGGGAGGAGTAGTCTACTACAACCTGATCCGCATAGAGCCGCTCTAGTGTCTCAAACTCCCCCCGGTCCGCGAGAGTGCCGACATTGCCGATCATGAGCTGAAGCATGGCTTCATCGGAAGAGGGGGCCCAGGGGGACGAGGAGAGGAGGAAACCTGCGATGGCGTGAGTGGCTGCGGAGACCGGCCCCGGCTGATCGTAGAAATCGAACTGACTGACATTTTCCAGCCAAAGCGGGGTGACGTTTCCTCCGGCCTGTTTGGTGAAGGTTTTTGCACCCTGTGGAATCGCGGCCGCTTCGGAATGAACGATCAGGATCTTCGAGTCGACCTTGGATGCGCGTTGAATGGCATCGTACTGAAGCCATCCTGTCCATGAGGCCAGGTTAAATTTGTTGTCATATTCAGGGATCGCACCTCTGTCCGGCTCCGTGTAATAAGGTGCCTGGTACATCAGCGCCTCAGGGTTGGTTGTGCTGGCCGCTTCCTGGTAGCGGGGCGTGTCAGCTTTCTGCGCTTCCTGCCCCAGCGCGATCAGTTGACTCACTCCCTCTTGACCCCCATACACCTGCGCCACAATCCCGGCATCATGCAGCCATGGAGCCACAAGTGCGACCCGGTCTATCCGGGGGCTCTGGATTCCGGCATCGACCATATAGCCCGCACTGGCGCAAATCCCGAGTCCATGGATCCTGGTGGGGTCGATGTCTGTTCTGGTCGCAAGAAACTCCGCGGCTGCCAGAAGATCCTCCGTTTTCCGTTTCGGATCCTCCAGGTACTTCACGTCTCCCTCAGACTCTCCCCATCCTCTGAAGTCAAAGATGAGAGCGGCCATGCCTTTCTCTGACAATGCTTTCGCATAGGTGGCAGGCATTTGTTCTTTCACGGTTGTCCATGCACCCGAGATGATGATCACAGGCGGGGGGGATTCCTCCTTCCGGTTTTCGGGAAGATAGAGTGTGCCCACGAGTGTTGTGCCTTTGCTTTGGAACCGTACCGGGACCTCCTTTGCAGAGAGGCATGTGACGGCGGCGCAGGCCAGAGTGAGGAGAAGAGGAAGGAATGCAGTCTTCATGGTGAGCCCTTTGACGTTGTGAGGTTCATTTGATAGATCACGGAATCTGTCTGGAACCTATGTCGGCTCTCCGGAAAAGGATTGAAGCCTCCTGCTCAATTTTTTGAATATTTCTGCTTTTTTAATCCGAAGCTGCGATCATCCACTGCCTGGGGGTCATCCCCACCCGTTTCCGGAAAACGCGGGTGAGATGGGCCTGATCGGAAAACCCACAGGCAAGTGCCACGCCGATGATGGTTTGGTGTTTTTTTCGCAGCAGTTTTTTTGCCTGCTCAACCCGGTAACTCATGAGGAATTGATGCGGACTTTCCCCAATGGTTTTTTTGAACAGGCGGGAGAAATGAGAAGGACTGATGGAGGCCTGGGCGGCCATCTGCTCCGTTCGGACCTCCTCTTTGAAATGTTCGGATATGTAAGAGAGTACACGTTGAAATTGGGTGGAGGTGAAAGCGGCGCTGAACTGGGGTTCGGCCTCGGAGGCCATGTGCCCATAGCGCTGAAGCAGCTTCACAAGAAAAACCCGGGCCAGGCTTTCAAACATCACATCCGAGCCAAGTGGGGATTCTAACGCTTCCAGTAACAGCTCCCCGGCTTTGGAGAGATCTTCATCCATGATTTGCGGAATGTCCCGTAGCTGCTGGCCGGTCAGAAATACTCCCAATTCATGTTTCGCGAACGATTCGAGTTGGCGGGGGTTCAGCGTCACGACAATGCATCTTGATGTTGCATGCCATTTCCATCCTGATTCGATGCCTGCGGGCGTAATCACAAGTTCATACTGCTGATAAATGAAATCCCGGTGTTCTCCGTTTCGCCAGTTTTCCACCCGGTGAGGGAGCTCTTTGAGATTGATGAGAATATGATGCTCTGCAAACACCTCGGAGGGCATGGAGGCAGGCGGTGCGGCGAAAAGCTCCACTGTCAACAGGCTGGCCGCGGAAGGGCGCAGGTGATCATCGCTTCTCTTGACAGGAGCGGATGGATACACATCCCGGTACCGGCGGTGTTTGGTGGAGAGAGACGCCTTCATGCATCCGGGGGTGCAGGGTGATATTTTTTCAGAAAGTACCGGTATTGATGGTAGGAGAGTCCCAGGCGTCTCGAGGCTTCCGCCTGGTTTCCATTCGATTCTGAGAGCGTCTTCAGAATCAGATTCCGTTTCATCTCTTCGACTTGTTCGGTAAAGGATCCTGAACGTGCTGACCTGCTTTCCTGTGACAGGAACCCGATATCCGAGGGTGTAATTTCATTGGTGGTGTCCCGGTAAGCTGCCCGCTCAATGATGTTTTTCAGTTCGCGGATGTTTCCGGGGAATGCGTATCCGTTTAAAAGCTGGAGGGCCTCGGGGCTGAGATGCTTCCCCTGGAAAGAAGGGATTTCACGCATAAACTGCTCCAGAAAATACCGGGAGAGGATCGCAATATCTCCTTCCCGCTTGCGAAGCGGGGGAACGCGGATCACATCAAAACTAAGCCGGTCGTAAAGATCTCTGAGGAAATGGCCTTCCTGCATCTGTTGATCGAGATCAAGATTCGTGGCCGCGATAATCCGCGTGTTTACCTGAATTTCTTCGATTCCCCCCACACGGGTGAAGACTCCATATTCCACCACCCGTAATATTTTCTGCTGAAAGGCCAGACTCATATTGCCGATCTCATCCAGAAAGAGGGTACCGCCGGATGCCAGCTCAAATTTACCCAGGACCTGATGGTCAGCCCCGGTAAAGGACCCTTTTTCATGACCGAACAGTTCGCTTTCCAGAAGGCTGTCCGAGAAGGCTGCACAGTTCACGGAAATCATGGGACGCTCCGGCAATCCTCCGGCGGTATGGATGGCCCGGGCAACGAGTTCTTTCCCCGTCCCTCGTTCACCCGTAATCAGGACTGGACGGGGAATGGGGGCAACCCGCTGAATCTGCACCAGGACTTCCTGAAGTTCCTTGGAATCCCCTTTGATTGTATTCCGGAATTCGGCCGCCTCTGTCAGGAGTTGGTTCTGTTTCCGGAGGATGCGGTTCCGTTGCAGGAGCAGTAGATGGGGTTCGAGTTTTTCCAGTAAGGTACGGACCCGTTCCTCCAGATCTTCTTGGCGAACCATAAAATCATTGGCCCCAGCCTCAATCGCATTGGCCGCACGTTCAACCGTTCCATGCTCTGCCACTGCAACCAGCGGGGTCTCATGACATACGCTCCGTAGCTTTTTGAATAAGGAGGATCCGGCAAGTCTTCCGTCGCCAAGATCATAATCCGCGAGAATCAGATCCCAGTGAGGTTCTCTGCGGAGGTTTTCAATCAGTTCTGCGGCCGAATGCGTTGAGATCACCTGATGGGGGGAAGGGCATAATGTGGCGATCGTGCGGAGCAAAGGGCTCAACTCCGTGTGAGGCGTATTCAGGATCAGAAAACGGTATGGCATTTAATATTCCCGGTTCCGTTCTTTTTCCCATTCGGGACCGGATGAAGTAAAGACAGAATATGAGAATTATTCTCACATTGTATTATACTTATCCTCATATTTTTCAGAAGTAATTAGAATTAAAAAATTTATAAGTACCTTTATACCAACATGATGAAGGAACTTTCATTTGTTGGCACACCTGTTGCTAAATGGAGATGATCTGCACTCATTCCGAGTGTGGGAAACTCAACAAAGGAATATCGATGACATTTGTCATAACCTTCATGCTGCTCACCACGATGGCTGTGGTGCTGGTTCTACCATCCATTCACATTATCGGACCTTCCCAGGTGGGATTGGTAACAAAGCGATTCGCGTTAAAAACCCTCAAGGATGACTGCCCGATTGCCTTCAAGGGGGAGGCGGGATATCAAGCGAAGCTCCTGATGCCGGGGGTGAATTTTAAATTCTGGATTCTCTATGCCGTTGCGAAGCATCCCTGGGTTCAGATCCCCGCCGGAAAAATCGGGGTCGTGGTGTCTCAAATTGGGAAACCTCTGCCCACCGGGGCAAAATCAGCGGTTTACCATAAAGAATTCGGGAACTACAGCCATCTGGAACTGTTCCTCAAACATGGCGGGCAGAAAGGGGTTCAACGTCCCGTGCTTCCTCCGGGTACGTTGGCTCCGATTCACCCGGTTGCTTTTTTGATCATTACAGAAGGACGGGTTTTCGGGCTTCCGATTCTGAAGGATTTAAAAAAGATGCAGGCCGTACCCTCAGATACGCCGCCCCCGCCGCCTCCAAGCCCATGGAAAGGCAAGTCGGCAGACGCGGTCCAGATGATCCGTCCCCTGTGGAGAAGTGGATTAACCGAACAGGCCTTCGGTCTTCGCCCGGAACAGTTGCGGGTGCAGCGCATTGCTCCTCAGAAATCCAAAGACGGTCATGTCACAGATATGGTCGGGATTGTGACCGTGTACGAGGGAGATCCTCTTCCCGCCGGGAACATTGCCAGCCGGTTAAATGGTTTCACGGATATTGAAGGAATGGAGAACATGGAGGGGGTCACGGATCACCATCTTATGGAGGCGATCTTCGGAAACAAAAACCAGCAGCACAATAACTATCAGAACTTCCAATCCTTCCTCGACTGTGGCGGACGGATCGGCCTGCAGCATGATCCGCTTCTGTACGGTGCGTACAACCTGAACCCCTTTCTCGTCAGCGTGGAACTGGTTCCCATGCTGGTGGTGGAGCAGGGGCAGGTTGCGGTGATAAAATCCTATGTCGGACTGGTCACCCAGGACACCTCGGGAGAGGAATTCAAGTTTGGCTCTCTGGTTCGTCCTGGACATAGAGGGATTTGGCAGGAACCGCTACGGACCGGGAAGTACCCGATTAATCCCCAGATCTATCAGGCGGAAATCGTACCGACTGCCATCCTCACACTGAACTGGGCAGACACCGTATCGCATGCCCACGACTTGGACGCGAAACTGAGTCCGATTCTGGCCAAGAGCCGGGAGGGTTTTGAATTCTCCATTGACCTGCAGGTGCAGATCCATGTCGCCGATACCCAGGCTCCCTGGGTGATTTCCATGGTGGGAACGATGCAGAACCTGGTCAATGAAGTTCTCCAGGCGGCCGTTGGAAACCACTTCCGGGATAAACTGCAGAGTATCCCGGCGATTAAATTCATTGAAACCCGTCAGGTGGTGCAGCGTGACGCCCTGCAGCATATCAGCCGGGAACTGGGTCAGTATAAAGTCGAAGCTCCCGGGGTGTACATTCAGGATGTGATTTTACCCCGGGAGCTGGTCAAGGTGTTGACGGAGCGCGAGATTGCGAATCAGGAAGTGGCGACTTACAAAATGCAGGAAGAAGCGCAATGCGAGCGTATCAATATGGAAAAGGCCCGGGGAACGGCGGATATGCAGAGTTCCCTTGCCAAGTCTCAAGTGTCCATCGAAATCAAAAACAATGATGCCAAAGCCCGAAAGGCCGAGGCTGAAGGTGAAGCGGATTACATCCAGAAAACCGGTGCCGCGCATGGAGCGGAGGTACGGGCGATTGGAATGGCCCGGGCCGAATCCTTTAAAGCGCAGGTGGATGCTCTGGGGCAGGCACAGACCGCTCTGGTCAATGTGGCAACAGCCCTGGCCGACAGCCCGAACAAATTCGTCCCGGAAGTTCTGGTTGGCGGAGGGGGAGGCGGCGGTTCTCTGGATGGACTGGCAGCCGTTCTTACGCGAAACTTCATGCACAGCGTTGACTCGCCTGAACCGGATTCGGATTCAGGACAAGAGCCAGGCCCACCATCCGAAGGTCCATCTGACCTACTGGACGTAATGAAACCGGAACTGTAACCCTGAAGAGCGAACCTGCCTGTCTTCAGTATGGAGACAGGCAGGGATCCCTCTACTTGTCCCAGACAAACCGCCAGGGTGTTG
Source organism: Verrucomicrobia bacterium UBA6053 (assembly GCA_002429065.1). Taxonomy (GTDB): domain Bacteria; phylum Verrucomicrobiota; class Kiritimatiellia; order SS1-B-03-39; family UBA6053; genus UBA6053. The sequence goes on from DIYN01000028.1 coordinate 169,188, forward strand.
CCGCCCATTCCGGTCCGGCGTAGTCAATGCCGATTCGAGGAGTTGCGAGGATGTCCTCCTCCGGTGCCATGGGAGAGTCTTCCACCCAGATCCCATGAGCCCGGGTAAGGGTCTTCCGATTGTCATCACCGGTGATGCCGAGTTGTTTGGTCAGACGACCAGGTCCGGACACCCCCGCAACGCCCCGAATCAAAATGGCTCCCGGAATTCCTTTGGGGCGGGTTGTCAGATTCAGGAGCCAGTGAACGCCATAGCATAGATACACATAGCTGCGTCCAGGAGGCCCAAACATCACCTCGTTCCGGGGGGTAGGACCGCGGTGGGCATGGGAGGCTTTGTCTTCAAATCCATCATAGGCCTCCGTCTCGGTGATCCTTTTCCGGACAATCGACCCATCCGGCATCCTGCGGCACAAGGTTCTGCCCAATAACGCTCTTGCCAGCTCCGGAGTGGAGCCGCTGAAGAAACCAAGCGGGAGTTGTTTGTGGAGTATCAGGAGTCTACAATACCCGCATGAAGGGAGATCTCCATCCCAAAAGGTTAGGCTTGACCGTTGTCGCCCTACTGATCCTGCTGTTTGTTGGATTTGTACTTATAAGAGAACGGGGACACGAATTCGAACCCATTGGGTCAACGATGCCAACCCCTGCACCTCACACCCTCGACCTTGGGCTTGGAGACTCTGAGGATGTTATGGCAGACATTCCTCCCTTGGAAGAGGTGACGGATGAACAGCGGGAAGAGGAAGCGAAACAGCTTGCTGGAGAGGTTTACACACTCCACCATGTATGGAAATACAAGGGGAGAAGTGAGTTGGGAAAAGCCTTTGATGAAATGGATAAAGGGAATTGGTGGAAGGCGAGAAAGCACCTCAATGAAGCTCTTCGGCTCTTTGAATTACTTGAAGCTGAGGACATCAAAGAAGAAAAACGGATCGCCTTGAAGATGAAAAAACATCTCTACACAAATATGCTGAAAGATCTGACCCCACTGGATGAAATCAAAGAAGCCTGGGAATCGATCAAGTAAGCTTCGGTCATATCTTCATATAGCATTCATAATCATCCTGCCTATCCCCCGCATTCTGCGGGGCAAGCTGTATATCCTTGTTCCTACCAGCACATGAACAGCAATCCTCCTTGCATTTCCCTTGTGGGACTCTAACCGGACGCGATGAAAACGCGTCAGTTCCTCTATCCTGGATTCCGTACCTTCGCTCACGGAGGAGATTACAACCCTGATCAGTGGATGGACCGCTATCCAGAGGTGATCGACCGGGATCTGGAATTGATGGATCTGTCCGGTTGCAACACTTTCTCGGTCGGAATTTTTGCCTGGGCCCGATACGAACCACGCGAAGGGGAGTATCACTTCGACTGGATGCGGGATCTGCTGGACCGCCTGCATGCGGCGGGGAAACATGCCGTCCTGGCGACACCTTCCGGAAGCAAGCCCGCTTGGATGAGTGAGACCTATCCGGAGATTCGGCGGGTGGACGAACGGGATCGGCGGGATCATCACCACGGTCGTCACAATCATTGTTACACCTCGCCGGTCTACCGCGAAAAAGTGTCGCAGATGAACCGGAGGCTGGCGGAGGAATTCGGAGACCATCCCGCTGTGGTGCTCTGGCACCTGTCCAATGAGTACGGAGGTGAATGTTATTGTGACCTCTGTCTTGCTGCGTTCCGGGAATGGCTGCAGGACCGCTACAAGACCCTCGATAATCTGAATCATGCCTGGTGGGCCCATTTCTGGAGTCATACCCTTACCGACTGGGATCAAATCGACCCACGTGATGAGAGCGTGGATGGAATGCGGTTGGACTGGATGCGGTTTGTTTCCCATCAGACAGTTGATTTTATGAAAGCGGAGACCCGGGCGCTGCGGGAAGGGGGGGCGACCCAACCCGTGACCACCAACATGATGGGAACTTTTCCCACACTGGACTATTGGCGGTTTGTCGAGGATGTGGATGTGATTGCAGACGATGCCTATCCACTTTGGAAGTACAATCAGGACGATCTGGTCACCGCCGCAGGTGCGGCATTCAGCCACGATATGCACCGCGCCATGAAAGGGGGGCGCCCCTGGATGCTGATGGAATCCTGCACAGACACCGTCCAATGGTGTGAGGTGCCGAAACTGAAACGGCCAGGGGTGTACCGAACCGAAATGATACAGGCTCTCGCCCACGGGGCCGATTCTCTGATGTACTTCCAGTGGAGAAAAGGACGGGGGAGTCAGGAGAAGTTTCATGGCGCCGTGGTGGACCATGAGGGAAGCACCAACACCCGGACCTTCCAGCAGGTGAGGGAGATCGGATCTCTTCTCGGAAACCTGGAGCAGATCACCGGGTGGGGGAACAAGCCCGAAGTGGCCGTGGTGATGGATTGGGATGCCCGCTGGGCCATGGAATTCTCAGACGGGGTATCACGGATGGAAAAGGAGGCGACGTACATGAGTCCAGTCTTCGAATTCCACCGCATGTTCTGGAAACTGGGCGTCAGTACAGATGTGATCGAAAGCACCTGTGATCTCTCAGACTACCGACTGGTGGTGGCGCCTCAACTGTACCTGCTCAAGCCCGGTGTGGCAGACGCTCTCATGTCCTTTGTGAAAAAGGGCGGGACGCTGCTGCTGACCTGCTTCAGCGGAGTGGTGAATGAGAGCAATCTCTGTTTCATGGGCGGGTTTCCCGGCGATGGCCTCCGGGAGTTCTGCGGAGTGTGGGCAGAGGAAATGGATTTCCTGTATGAAGGCGAACATCAGACCATTGAAATGAGTGCTGAAAACGCTCTCGGTCTGTCCGGAACCTTCAGGACGCAGCGCAAGCTTGAGGTGCTTCATGCTGAGGGAGCCGATGTTCTCGCCACTGTCACCAGCGATTTTTATGCCGGGTATCCGATCTTCACCTGCAAAGAACAGGGGGAGGGGAAGGTGTTCTATCTCGGAGCGCATATGCAGGAAACGTTTCTGGATGCGCTGGGTCCCGCCCTCATACGAACCGCAGGGGTGAAGCAGGTGATCGAAACGGTCCTCCCGGAGGGAGTTTCCGCCCAGAAGCGAACGAATGGAAAACAGGACTTTGTTTTTCTTCAGAATTTCACCACAACGACTGTGACCGTCAGCCTTGATGACCGAGACTACTGCTGTATGGAAACGGGGGACCCCGTCTCTTCCAAGGTGGAACTCGCAGAGTGGGAAAGCCGGATTCTTATACGCAATGCCTGAATCGTGCAGGATGTAATCCCGCAGGCCTCTGTGGGAAACATCTTCCCTTCCTCGCAGAGGCCTGCTGAGTTCCCCTTGATGCTCCAAGAATCGGTACTTGTACCTCTAGGTGGGGTTCAGTATGATCCACGACATGCAACTCGCTGAATACCTTGATGCTGCGATTCTGAAACCGGAGATGTCGATACCGGAGGTGCTGGAAGCCGTAGAGGTTTGCCGACCGTTTCGACCCAAGACCCTGTGTGTCCGCCCCTGCGACCTCGAACTGGTAACCCCGCTTTGCCGTGAATCCGGTATGGGCGTCTGTGTGGTGCTGGGATTTCCTCACGGGGATCAGTTGACGGCCTCCAAGGTGGACGAAGCCAAACACTACGTGGAAGCGGGTGTGGATGAAATTGATATGGTCTGCAATATCGGTTGGGTCCGCTCCGGTGAATGGGATCTCCTGCAACATGAAATTGCCTCTGTCGCCGAAGCGACTCATGCAGGGGGGATTCCGTTGAAAGTGATTTTTGAGACCTGTTTTCTTACGTCCGCTGAAATCGAAAAGATGGTCACCGTTTGTATCGAGGCGGGGGCTGATTTTGTGAAAACCTCGACAGGATTCAACGGGGAGGGCGCTGTGGATGAGGACGTGCAGTTGATGGTCAAAACGGCGGCAGGCCGAATTCAGGTCAAACCCTCCGGGGGGATCCGGAGTGCGGAACGGGCCCAGGCGCTGATTGAAATGGGAGCCAGTCGACTCGGTGTGGGGTTCAGTTCCGTTCCCGCGTTATGCAAAGGGGTTGACGCTGAGGGCTCCGGATACTGAGCATGTTTCAGTTGTGTCCCCATTGTGGTCAAGAGGCCCTGATCAAGGTGGAAGCCGTGTATGACGGCTTTACAAAAGTGGGTGAAAAGCGGATCTGTACGGCATGCGGGAAAGAGCTTGAGGGTGCTGGAGCCTCTTCCTCTCCGGTAGAGAAACCGGATCCTCTTGCGGCCTTATTTGGGGATATGGATGATGAATCGGGTCCTGACCTGTTTGATGTGGAAGAAGAAACCGCCCGTCTATGCCGCAAATGCAAACACTATGTGCTGCACCCTTTCACCCAGATGTGTGCGGTACATGACCGCGAAGTACAGGCAACAGACAGTTGCCCCCAGTTTGAAGCCAAACCCAGCTCCTGACCCTGAGGAGAGACCATGATTCCCCTGTTGATTGCCTTGGCTGCGGCCGCTTTGTTCATCACCGCTTACTTCACGTATGGAAAGTGGCTAGCCGGAAAGGTATTTGACCTTTCTTCTGACCGGACATGTCCTTCGGAAGAATTTCAGGATGACGTGGACTATTGTCCTACAGGTCGTGGAGTGATTTTTGGCCATCATTTCACAAGCATTGCAGGGACCGGCCCGATCGTCGGACCGGCCATCGCGATCATGTGGGGATGGGTGCCCGCTCTGATCTGGGTGGTGTTCGGTAGCATTTTCATCGGTGCCGTGCATGATTTTGGTTCTCTGGTGGTCAGCCTGCGGAACAACGGGCAGACCGTAGGGGATATTGCCGGACGGATGCTGAATTCCCGGGTACGCATGCTTTTCCTGTTGGTTCTCTTTCTGGCTCTGACCATCGTGTTGGCGATCTTCGGGTTGGTGATTGCGGCGGTCTTTAAACGCTACCCTGCATCGATCCTTCCCTGTATGTTGCAGATACCCATTGCAGTGGTGATCGGCCTGGCATTGCATCGGAAAGGGAAGAATCTGCTGATTCCCTCCCTGATCGCACTCGGTCTCATGTATTTCACAGTGTTTACTGGGAACCTTGGCGTTTTGGAAACCGCAAACACCAGGCTTGCCAGTCTGCCGATCGCGACCTGGGTGGTGATCCTGCTGGTTTACTCCTACATCGCATCCGTGCTTCCGGTTTGGATACTCCTGCAACCACGGGACTACATCAATTCACTTCAACTGCTCTCTGCGCTGGGCCTGGTGATTCTGGGTCTCTTCGCGGCCGCATTCTTTGGGGGTGCCCCGGTCACGGCGGAAGCGGCTCGTCCCTCCCTCGAACTCGTGGCTCCCGCAGTGCAGTGGAGTCCGGCCGGAGCGCCCCCAGTGATGCCGTTTCTCTTTATCACGGTGGCATGCGGGGCGATCAGTGGATTTCATTGTCTGGTCAGCAGTGGTACCAGCAGCAAGCAGATTCGCAGAGAGACGGACGCTCAGTTCATCGGTTTCGGCAGCATGCTGACAGAGGGGTTCCTGGCCGTGCTGGTGATCATCGCCTGTGCCGCCGGACTTGGTCTGGGGATTGCCGCCGCAGATGGTTCTGTCTTGCAGGGAGAGGCGGCCTGGCTGACCCGTTATGAATCCTGGCAGACCTCGAACGGACTTGGAGCGAAAGTAGGAGCCTTCGTCGATGGAGCGGCCAACCTGCTGGCGGCACTCGGCGTTCCCGCTCAATACGGCATTCCCCTGATGGGGGTTCTGGTGGCCTCTTTTGCCGCGACCACGCTGGATACGGCTTGCCGCTTGCAGCGGTATGTCGTGCAGGAACTAGCCGGAACCGCAACCTCATCCGCTGCGGTTCAGATCATGGCTCCGCTCCGTAACAAACACGGCGCGACCATTTTCTCGATCATCCTCGCCACCATCATCGCCATGTGGCCGATGGGTGGAGACCCCTTCAGTTGGTCGGGTGCTGGTAAAGGAGGCCTGCTGTTGTGGCCGATGTTCGGAGCCACGAACCAGCTTCTCGGTGGATTGGCGTTTCTTGTGATCACATTTTTTCTCTGGCGGAGAGGGCTCCCGATCCTGTTCACATTGATTCCCATGATTTTCATGCTTGCGATGCCTCTTTGGGCCATGCTCGTGCAAATGTTCATCGGGGCAGGGGATAAAGCCAGTTGGTGGTCGGATAAAAACTGGCTGTTGCTCGGGATGGGAAGCATGACCCTGCTCTTGGAAATCTGGATGGTGGTGGAAGCCATCCTTTTGTTCCCAAAAGTGAAAGGGTTAGCCGAATCGGAAGCCCCGCTTCCAGCTCATGTTCAGGAGACGTAATCATCTGGAATATGGCCCTGTATACATGATTCGTGACAACAAGATGTTGATTTGATTCGGGATATCAGGGATAGTACTTTCATGGCAAACCAAAGCACACATGTAGTGAAAAACCCAAGAGGCGAGTGGAGTGTCAAACGCTCTGGAGCTACACGGTCCATCAAAAATTTTGAAACCCAGGGCGAAGCGATCAGTTTTGCAAGAAAAACAGCAAAACGTGAATCCGGTGAACTGTACATTCATGGGAAAACAGGGCGCATTAGGGAAAGAAATTCGTACAGTCGAGATGTTATCCCTTCGAAGGGGTGATGGTGCAGGATAATACGAATGTATTCATCAATTGTCCGTTTGATGATGATTATTGGGATATCTTTAGGGCAATTGTCTTTACCATTATTCGAATGGGTCACAAACCGAGATTTTCTCTTGAGAGAGCGGACAGTGGTGAGCCTAGAATCCAAAAATTGATCGAAATTATTCGTCAGTCCAAATATGAAATTCATGATCTGTCCAGGTGCATAGCGAAGAAAAAGGGGGAGCTTTTCCGGCTCAATATGCCCCTAGAGCTTGGGATTGGCCTAGGTGCCAGATATTTTGGACAAGGAAATCTGAAATCAAAGAAATTCCTTATTTTGGAAGAAGAGCGTTATCGATTTCAAGCTGCGATATCGGATATCTCCAACTCTGATATAAAAGCACATGGAGGAGAGCCCATTCAGGCAGTCAAAGTGGTGAGGGACTGGCTTGTTCAGGAGGCAGGGGCAAATCCTCAAAGTCCAACAGAAATTTGGTACGATTTCAATGATTGCCTGGCAGATGTTTATGATCAGCTAACTCTGGAAGGGTATTCGAAAAAGGATATTGACGATTTCCCCGAAAACGAATTGACCCAAAGAATGATCATCTGGATTGAAAACAAAGGATTTAATCATGGGTAAATATGATTTGAATCCGCGACTCATAGAACGCCCGCCTCTTTATCCCCGCCGTCATGAGGATCGCATTTCAGGTGCGCTGCAACGACTGCAAACCGGAGAATGGACGCGTCTGGAAGGAGCTCCGGATACAGAGGCAGCACTGCAGGCGTATCATGGAGGAGGGGAGATTTGGTACGTGGCCTCCGGAACGGCTGCGATTCAGTCATTGCTGCTTGGACATGGCATTGGTCCCGGAGATGAAGTGATCACCACAGCTTACACCTGGGGTGCGACGGTCTCCGCGGTATTGTCGGTTGGCGCGATCCCGGTGTTTGCCGATATTCTCCCGGATGTGCCCTTGCTGGACCCTGAATCTGTCCGGGAGAACATCACCCCAAACACCAAAGCCATCCTGGCCGTTCATCTGTTTGGATTTCCCTGTGACATGCGTTCTCTGCGGGGCGTGGCGGATGAGGCTGGGCTGTTTTTGTTTGAAGACGGAAGTCAGTCTCATGGCGCCACACTCAATGGCAAAAGAGTCGGGAGGTTTGGCCATGGTGCGGCGTTTTCCTGCATGGCCCTCAAACCCCTGGCCGGGACGGAGGGTGGGTATGCGGTCTTTGAAGATTCCACCGCTGCGGAACGAGCCTATCTTCATGGAAAACATCCCCGCGGACTGAACCCGGACCGGTTGGCGCAATGGGAGGATTCACGCTACCTGGATGCGCTCCAACTCGCCATGCGCCCTTGCGCCATCGGTGCTGAGTTGGTCAAAGCTGGCTTGGCGTCTCTGGATGAGGAGAATGCAGCCCGTCGGGAAAATGCCCGCTATCTTCGCGGGTTGCTCGCAGACCTCCCGGGTGTGGATCTGGATCCCGAACCGGACAGTTCTGCACCGGTATACCATTTACTGTCCATTCGGTTGGACCCTGACCGGATCGCACCGGAAGAGGCACTCATACGGCTGCAGGACACAGGCCTGGGTGCATTTCTGTACATTCCGACACCTCTCCATCAACTGCCCCGTATGAACTGGGCGGCGTATGACGGCCCGCCGGTGTTTTGGCATGCCTATCTTCGCGAGTCAGGCATCGACTATCAGGCTCAGTCCCTCCCGAATACCGAAGCGCGGTCCCGGGAAACGTTCCAGCTTGGGTGGAACTGGATTGAACCCAATCCGGTCGCGATGCAGCAGATCCGGAATGTGCTCGGACTTCTGTAACGTTATTCGCTTTCCAGAACTTCAGACACGGCTTGAAGCTGGGCCCAAAGACGTGGCAGCAGACTGAAAGGAACAAGGTTTTCCCGGTCCGACATTGCTTCTTCCGGCCGGATATGGGTTTCAATAAAGAATCCATCCACACCCACTGCCGCTGCAGCCCGAGCCAGATAGGGGGCTAGTTCACCATCACCTGCGGTAAAGCCTTTGCCGGCACCCGGACGTTGTACGCTGTGAGTGGCATCGAAGATCACCGGCCACCCGAAGTCACGCATTTCGACCAGACCTCTCATATCAACCACGAGGTTATGATATCCAAATGACGTGCCCCGTTCTGTCAGCATCAGTTTCCGGCAACCGGATTCGGTGAGCTTTTCCACGACAGGAGCCATATCATCCGGGGCAAGAAACTGCCCTTTTTTCACATTGACGATGGATTTGGTGGAGGCACAGGCAACGAGAAGGTCGGTTTGTCTGCAAAGAAAGGCCGGAATCTGCAGAATATCCGCAACCTCGGATACCGGTGCCGCTTCATCCGGGGTGTGCACATCGGTAAGGATCGGCAAGCCAAAGGTGCTTTTCACTTCCTGAAGCATGGTCAGTCCTTCCTGAAGCCCAGGACCCCGGAACGAGGACAACGAGGTCCGGTTTGCTTTGTCATAACTGGCTTTAAACACCAGAGGGACACCTTCCGCTTCCGACCAGGTTGCCAGCGCTTCCGCAATTTCCATAAGCACATCGCGGCTCTCAATCACGCAGGGGCCAGAGATGAGAAACAGACCGCTGGTCCCTCCTGCAGTAAAAGGTCCCAGATCAAGCGTGCGGGTATGACGGACATTCATGATAATGGAGAGGTAAGGGGGTCAGAGGAGGGGGGGACACGGAAACGGGCACGGGCGGCCTCAAGGTCCTCAAGAGTGTCAATGCCCGGTGCGGTTTGATCGACCTGAATCACCGCGATCGAAAATCCGTTTGCCAGCGCCCGGAGCTGTTCCAATTTTTCGGTGTCCTCCAATGGGTGAGGCACGAGATCTTTCCATGCCTTCAGGAATGTTTTCCGATAGGCATACAGTCCCAGATGCCGCTGATAGAGGCCGGTGCTCAGGAGGGTAGCGGGGGAGGCATCACGGCAGTGAGGAATCAGGCTGCGACTGAAATACATGGCACGGCCGCTGGAGTCGGCCACCACTTTTACCACAGACGGTTCGTGCAGTTCCTCTTCGGTGAGGATCGGGGTGGAAGCGGTCCCCATATCCGGGCAGTCCGTTTGTTTCATTCGTGCAACCAGCGCATTCAGGGTGGCTGGATCCACAAACGGTTCGTCTCCCTGGATGTTCACAATGAGTTCTGCTTCGACCTGCTCCACCGCTTCCGCAATCCGGTCTGTTCCACTCGGATGATCAGGCCGGGTCATCACTACGTTTATCCCTGCCTGTTTTACAGCGTTCTCAATATCCGGGTGGTCGGTTGCCACCAGAATCTCATCCAGAGAAGAGGCCTTGCATGCCTGTTGAGCGGTTCGAACCACCACCGGAAGCCCCCCCAGATCTTTCAACATTTTTCCGGGGAGACGGGAGCTCGCAAATCGGGCGGGTACCACTCCCAGCGTCTTCATGACTGCTCCATCGCGTTAAGAATTTCTTCCGGGGTGACCGTGGCGGTGCCCAGTTTTGCCACCACCACCCCTGCGGCTACATTTGCCAGTTCGGCCGCCTCCAGAAAGGAAGCCCCTGCTGCCAGTGCGAGCATGGTGGTGGCAATCACAGTATCACCGGCACCGCTGACATCGAACACTTCCCGTGCCCGGGTGGACAAATGGACGGGCTTCTGATTCTGTTCCTGCAAAAGCATTCCCTGGGGACCCAGAGTCACCATCAGATTGTCGGGTTGCCAGAGGTCTGCAAGCCGGTGGGAGGCCTGCAGGAGTGAGACGTCCTCGAGGGGAGGAGCGTTTGGGGTTTTGTCACGGATGCCCGATACGGTGAAGGCCTCTTTCCGATTCGGGGTTGCCACGGTGATTCCCCGGACATCCAATTCATGGTTCTCTTTAGGGTCCAGTCCCGTGGGAATCCCAAGTGGTTTGCAGTGATCAAGGACCTGCTTCACGACGCCCTGCTGCAGAACACCTTTTCCGTAATCCTCCAGCACAACGGAGCTGACCCCCTGTAGGGCCGACGTCAGTTTTTGCCGAAACGCATCGAGATTTGCATGAGATGTTTCTGCTGCGGTTTCCCTGTCCACCCGGAGGATCTGTTGGCGGTCAGACACCATTCGGGTTTTGACGATTGTGGTGAGTTCAGGATCACGGTAAATGGACGATACATCAACCTGAGCAGCCCTGAGATGGTCCAGCAGTTCATCCCCAAGTGTACAGGTTCCAACAAGTCCGCACACTCTCGAGTTCCCGCCCAGTGACTGCACATTCAGTCCAACATTACAGGCTCCTCCCGGAACGCTCCGCTCCCCCTCCACCAACAGGACTGGAACCGGTGCTTCCGGACTGATTCGATCCACCCGTCCGTGGATGTACCGATCGAGCATTAAATCTCCCACCACCAGAACATGGCAGTCAGAAAAGCAGGTCATCAGTGCATGTGCGCGTTCAGTGGTCAGCATGGGGATATGGGCTCCGGGGTGAAGGCCTGTACTTAGCGATCTACCTGCGGTGCAATCCAGCTTATTCTACGTCCGAATCCAACACCGTTTTCTGTTGTGCGGGAGCGGCCCACTGTCGCAGTTGGGCGGCCCGTTTTCCTTTTCCAAGGGATTCGGAGGCTTCGGCTAACTGTAACAGGGTATTGACGGACCATTCCTGCGGAGGGGTTGTTTCCTCTATCATGGTCTCCCACATCGAAGCATAGTCCTGCTCCTGGTGGAGAAGCTGAATATAACGTTGGAACCGGGCAGGGGTGGGCGCCAGATGATACGCCTGGCCTGCCATATCAGAGGCTTCGGGGAGAGAGGAGTCCTCCTTCAGAACGGAAAGCCAGTCGTATGCATTGACCACGACATCTTCCTGTTCCGTTGCCTGTTTCAACAGCGACTCCACCTCCGACATGATCCGCTGTTTCTTGTCTTCGTCATCATGATCTCTCGCAAGCAGGTAATAGTTTACACTTTTGGCAACCAGTTCCACACTGCTGTCCGGAATGGATGCCTTGTCGAGAAGAAGCATTTCTGTCCGCGCACTTCTGATATCATTCAGGGACAGATACAGTTCCATTCTCTTAAAATGGAGGTTCTGTTTTTCCTCCATCGCCCAGAAAGGAAGGTGGGAGGCATAGTGCTCACAGGCGGCAAGCCGTTGCATCGGATTCAGGATACGAACGCTGCCGATGGACTCCGACGTATCTGATAAACGGTCAATGTTCCATTGAGTGAATGCGGGATGGATCGGGATGTACATCGCGGCAAAACCCAGGGGCAGTAAAATCATCAACACAGCAGAGGCATAGAACGGGGGCCGGGCCATACGGGCAACTGCCTGACCGAGACGGAGTCCACCCCAACTCCAGAGAATGGGAAGAACCCAGGTTTGAAGAAAAATCAGCCAGGGGTAGGTCGCCCCGCGCAAAAATGCTTCACCGAGAAGAGCGAGACTCACGGCAAAGGCAATCATCTGAACCAGGGCAAGAGGCAGGAGTGCACCGGTGACGGTACGCAGTCCAAACAACAGCCCAACGCGTCCGAATCGAGCCCATACGGAAACATTAAAGAGAAGGCTTATCCCTAAAACGGCTGCCAGGCCGATCAGAAATCCTAATCCTAGAAAACGGCCTAGATACTCGAGGTTCATCATCCATTCCGGGCCTGGGTCGGCAGGGAGCAACACTGCCATGAGGGGCAGCAGGGCCCCTAATCCGCAGATCATCCAGAAGGTGACGGTGGCCCAGACAGGTTGGGCAAGTTGCACCCCGTTGGCAAACCGCCCGAAGCTGAAAATGAAATGGGCCAGCGCCTTGAGCATACCGGGTGTAGGGTCATCCACGGAATAGGAGGTTTCCTCGTCCTCTTCGAGGGCTTCAACTCCAGGGGTAGGGACCTCATTCAGGGCCCGGTTTAACTTTGCCTGAAACCGGTTTTCACGGTGAACCCTGGCCATGGCTTCCGGCAGAGTCGAAGCACTTTTTGCACGCTCTCTGGCGATCACCTCTAGCTCCTCCTCTGTGATCTCCTCTGTCTTGCGGGCGTGAATCTTACGCATGGTTTCCCGCAACTGGCGGGAAGAGGTGGAAGAGCCAGGATCCCGTTTTCTGGACCGTTTCGGCGGAAGAGGGGTTGCCGCCGGAGGAGGATCTGCAGGCGGTGGATCCTCTCCGGTGTGTTCGTTGGAAGCTTGGATCGACGTTGAAAGCTTCACACCCTTCCGGGAGGGTGGGACTGAGTCGAGTTTGATTTCCAGGGTCTGGTCATTCTCTTCCGATTGGCAAGAATCTGATTCAGGAGAGGCGGGCGGCCTGTCGGCTGGGATCAGGGCTGGACGGTTGTTATCCTTCTCCGGTGACCGATGGGTCAGCATACTTTTCCCGAGGGAAGGTTTCTGGATTCCGGAAGACACTTTCCGGCTGTCCTTCTCATCAGGGGAGGAGTTCATCAGGCGTTTCCCTGGGCGGTGGATGGGTGAATCGCTGGAACTCATATCATGGATACCCGATGCATGAGAAGATCGTACCATACTTGGTCCTCTCGACAAGTCACCAGCCGGGACAACTTGTATGAAAGATCACGGGGCAGATCCCTGATGCGCATAAGGCGAATCAAAGGCGTGCACCTCTCTTTCCATCCGGAGGACGGCTGCAACCCGGCTGACGGTAAGTTAAGGTTGACTCGACCCCCGAAAGGCCTAAACCACACGGGCCGACCCTGATGTGGGGTGCAATTGAACGGATGCTCTGCCCCGCTGGTCCCTCTTTCCCATGAACCTCTCCCTTTCGAACATCACGTGTATCTTCTCAGATATCGACGATACCATTTCCTCTGATGGTAAAATCACTGCAGAAGCTTTTCAGTCCCTGTGGGATGCACATGATGCTGGATTATCAGTGGTCCCGGTCACCGGCCGTCCGGCAGGTTGGTGTGACCATATTGCGCGTATGTGGCCGGTGGCAGGTGTTATCGGAGAAAACGGTGGCCTTTATTTCCGTATGACAAAAGACAAAATGGAGCGCGTTTTCCTGTACACTGACTCAGAAAGAGCTGAATTCCGCAAACGGCTTCACGCAGTTCAGGAACAGATCCAGCGGGAAGTGCCCGGATGTGGAATTGCCTCCGACCAACCCTACCGCGAATATGATCTTGCGATTGATTTCTGTGAAGATGTCCCACCCCTTCCACCAGAGGATGTGTCCCGGATTGTCGAGATTTTCGAAGCACATGGTGCCACAGCCAAGGTGAGTTCCATTCACGTAAATGGATGGTTCGGTGAATTCGATAAACTTACCATGGCCAGACAGTTCGCGAATGATGTGATCGGGATCAATACAGAGAGCCAAAACGATGCATTTGCCTTCTGCGGAGATTCTCCGAATGATGAGCCGATGTTTGCGTACTTCCGTAATTCGTTTGGCGTTGCCAATGTCCGCAGCTTTTTACCGCAAATGGCGAGTCACCCGGTGGAAATCACAGAAAAAAGTGGAGGGGAGGGTTTTTCCGAAATGATCCGCCTGATCCTCGATGCCCAAACCAACTAAGATCTATGGCGATGTCGAAACAAAAGCTGAAACTCCTGGTGATGGTCATCACCGTGATCCGAATCCCTTTGGTCCTGGGCTTTGCCATCTGCACCTTGGTCGCGTTTCTGGCGGAGGTGCCCGCGTGGAACATTCTGGGCTTCGTGTTGCTGGTCCTCTCGGCCGTGTCGGATCTGTTTGATGGCCTGTTGGCCCGGAAGTATGAAGTGACCAGCCGACTGGGAGCGTATGCCGATCCATTGGCGGATAAAATCTTCTATTTAATCGCGCTTCCGACCCTGTTGTTCCTCGCGATGCTTGAGGGCCAGACCGTACACGGTGTGATGCTGTTAACCCTGACGATTCTTTTCCTCCTGCGCGATCAGTGGGTCAGTTTTTTACGTTCCATTGGATCGGAACATCATGCGGATGTGCGGGCAAACTGGTCCGGAAAACTGCGTACGGCGATCAGTTTCCCCATCATTTGCATCGTATTCGTGTTTATGGCCTGGTTCCCGGATGTGCCCCTGGCCGTGCTTTATGTAATCGAGTCAGTGGGGATTCTGATCAATCTCATTTCGGTCTGGGTGTATACAGCCCAATACCTGCCGTATTTGAAAGCCTCTTATGACAGTGAGTAAAGCATCCTTCATCTGAAGGATCACACCTGTTTGAGCCCTTTCAGGTTTCGGTTGTACTGGTCGACTCCTGAAACCAGGCTGAGGATACCAGCCGCACCCATGAAGACCCAGATCAACCAGTGCATGGTGTATTCAATGGAGGTTAATAATTGAGAGTCAATCCGGGTCAGGTAATCATGCACAAGGGCGATGCAGAAGAGCGTGAAGATGATCGAGGCTCTTTCGACCAAGACCTGCCATGCGTCCAACGGAGATGTCGTGAGAGGGGTTTCCACTTGCTTGAGGACCATTTTGATTACGACAAGCAGATAGGTTCGGATCAGGATAGGGGCCGCAACAAATGCAGGGACCAGGGGGACCGAAGGATAGGCCTCATCAAAATGGTATTCGACGAGTCGTAGGATCACGACCGTCAGCATGATGTTGTTCGCCAGGTCCCCCATCCATCCTGGAGACACATCGGGGGCCTGCGTGCCCGTTTCGGCCTGTTTGCGGGAGTATGTATCGGCCCAAAGAGAAAGGAGATAGAGGGAAAGTGCCAGGGTTTTGGCAAAGGGAAAGGAGAGGGTTAGGCAGCCCAGTGCCACAACGGCACCTACAATCCGTGCACGATTCAATTTATCTGGAGGGATCATTCCAGCGTCCTGGGAAGTTCAAAATACAGGGGCGCAGGATCCTGGACCAGAGGGTCTGACAACTCGGGGAGAGGGGATGCCCCTGATCCATCTGCTTCAGGTGAGTCTGCGACCGGGTCTTCCGCAGTTCCGGGACCGGACAGATTGCGGATCAGAATCATGCTGATGAGAAGGATTCCCGCAATCCCCCCCACGATACGAGGAATCCAGGAACCCGTCCACCACTCGGCATCCAGCAGGAGGTTCAGAAGACGGTTGATAAAGTCTTTTCCGGCCTGTGCTCTCCCGTCGTTCGGTTCACGTTGGTCTTCAATTGGGGTGGCGGTGGAGAAAATAGGCTTTTGGGATTTCCGCAAGGGTTTTTCCGCACGCGGCTCCGGAATCGGCTCCGTCTGAAGGGGATCAGGCGGTTGACGGGTGATTCTCCGTTCCGGGGTGGAGTCCTGACCGGATTGTTTGTAGGCTTCCAGAATCGGGGCAGGGTCGAGGCCCAATTCCTGGGCATATAACTTGAGAAATCCCCGTACATACATGGGAGCCGGGATGGAGTCATACTCATCCGCCTCCAACCCCTCGAGTTGCTGGACCTTGATACGGGTTTTGACCGCAAGCTCGCTGGTGGTTTTTCCCAGGGCTTCCCGTGCTTCCCTCAGTCGCTTTCCCGGGCTCTCAGGAATGGATGTCATGACGGGTCCTCTTTGTCCGGGGGATTCTCGGGAACTTCACCTTCAAGATCGATGAGGATTTCACGGGGTTCGGATCCCTGAGGAGGACCGATGATCCCCTGTTCCTCAAGCTGATCCATCAGTCTGGCCGCGCGGTTGTACCCAATCCGCAGCCTACGCTGAAGGGAACTGGTGGACGCCCTTCGGGTTTGACGGATCACCTCAACCGCTTGATTGACCAACTCGTCTTCCTCTCCCTGTTCCGGTAGATCGGGTTTGGTACTGGTCAGTTTTTCGGTGACTTTATTTTCGTATTCGGGTGTTCCCTGCTGCTTGTAATGAGCCACGATTTCGTTGATTTCCTCATCCGAGGTCCAGGCCCCCTGTGCACGGGTCAATTTCGAGCTGCTGGGAGAGAGGTACAGCATATCCCCTTTGCCGAGTAATTTATCCGCACCAATCGCATCCAGAATCGTCCGGCTGTCTGTTTTCTGTGCCACCTGGAAGGCAATCCGTGCCGGAAAGTTGGCTTTAATCGTACCTGTGATCACATTCACGGATGGACGCTGGGTTGCAAGGATCATGTGGATACCCACGGCCCTGGAAAGCTGGGCCAGTCGGGCAATGTAGTTTTCAATCTCTGCCTGTGCCACCATCATCAGGTCGGCAAGTTCGTCAATGACGACCACAATGTAGGGAAGCGTTTCCGGGACTTTGTCCTCCGGTTCTTCCGCGCCGAAAAGGTCTCCCTGTTTTGCCACCACACGGTTGTTGAAGGATTTGATGTTCCGGACGCCGCATTTCGCAAAAAGCTTATACCGCTTTTCCATTTCCGTGATGGCCCACCGGAGTCCCAATCCCACTTTTTTGGGGTCCGTGATGACCGGAACCACGAGGTGAGGAAGATCTTTGTAGGCTGTGAATTCCACAATTTTCGGGTCCACCAGAATCAACCGGAGTTGGTCCGGGGTCCTCGACATCAGCAATCCTGCCAGTAACGAGTTCATGCAGACAGACTTTCCGGAACCGGTTGCGCCGGCAATCAGCACATGGGGCATGTCCGCGAGGTCACCGACCAGTTGATTTCCGCTTACATCCACTCCCAGGAGCATGGGCAGGGCGATTTTTCCTTTCTTCCAGTCCTTGGCCTGCTGCCAATTGCTGCTTTCGATGGTTTCACGTGCATAGACCACGGTGCTCTTGTTATTCGGCACTTCAATTCCCACTACGCCTTTTCCGGGAATCGGGGCCTGGACGCGAATGGTTTCGGCTTTCAGTGCCAGGGCGAGGTTATTGCTGAGGTTGGCAATTTTCTCCACCCGGACACCTGCAGCCGGAAGCACTTCGAAACTGGTGACGACCGGCCCACGCTGTACATTGGTAATCCGGGCTTCAACCCCGAATTCCTTCAAGGTGTTTTCGAGGTGCTGACGCAGGTATTCTTCCCGCGTGCCGTCTGAGGTGACGCCTCCGGTGGGAGCTTGCAGCAGCTCAATGCTGGGGAGCGTCCAGTTCTGAGCCGGTGCGGCGGGTTCCTCGTGCTCCGGCATGACCAGATCGGATTGGGCACCATCGTGGGCTTTCTTGACCGGGACCGGCTTGGGTGGGGGCGGTTCCTGGGGTTCAGGATTTTTGAAAATGGAAGGTTCTTCCGGTTCGTCCCTGACGGGTTCGGGCGTCGGTTCGGGTTCCGGTTCCGGAGGGGGAGGCTCCGGTTCAGGTTCGGGTTCGGGAAGTAAAGGCAGCACCTCCTCTTCCGGCTCCGGGATTAACTCGCTGGCAGGTCGGAACGCGGGTTCCTCCTCAGCCACCGGCTCCACTTCCGGTTTCGGAGTCTTGGCCTTGCGGGGTTTACGCTTTTTCGGTTTCGGCTCTTCCGGCAGTTCCGTCTCCTCCTCCGTGTCATCCGGTGGGATGAGCCATCCGGTGAGACGTTTCCACAGAGGTCCCAGAGTCCCTTTCGGATCCCGGAACAGAGAAATCACCTCCACATCGAACAGGCAGATGGCACTGATCAGGACGACAACCCCCAGAATGATGGCTGTGCCCATTTCTCCCAGCAACTGCATGAGGATCATCGCACCCACCAGATGTCCGGCACCGCCCCCTGCGAATGGAATAATGAGTTTTTCTTTCATGGCGGTCATGGGGGCATCCATCAGCTCCATCCCGCAGGACAGGCACAGCAGCAGCAATGCCATCCATCCAAACTTATGGGACACCTTCATTCCGGGACGGATTTCTTCCCCGTACACGCACAGGAGACCCTGAGCCCCGATCATAAACGGGAGGACGTAAGAGGCCGCCCCCAGCGTGAGAAAACAGGCATAGGAACTGTAGGCCCCGATGAGGCCAATCCAGTTCAGGACCGGCTGATTCGGAGGGCTTTGAAGGCTTGGAATATCCCAGGGATTATAGGTCAATAAGGCCATGAACTGCAGAACAGCCACCGCCATGAGAATGATGCCGAGGATCTGTCGTTTACCGGTTCTGCGCTCTGGTGGCGTTTCGGTCGCCACTGCCTTTTTCCTCTTTCGGGATGCCATGGAGTTCTCCTATGGAATGCCGGCAAGATCGCAAGCAAAAGGTGAGGAGAGCCGCAGGATCGGTTTGGTTTCCCATCCGACTAGGGGTTGCATTTTTGCCTGATCTGTTTACGTGGCGGGCATGCGTATGTTCCGTCTGCTGTTTTGCACCTTCTTTTTGCTCCCCCCCTTGCTTGCGGAAGAGGTGGAGGCTCATTATCAGTTGATTGCTCCCAAGGACATGGAGGATGAAATCGTCAAGCGCGTGGAGGAATGGATGAAACAGAATCTCCATTATGACGTGAGGGTGCAGAGAAAAGAAAGCTGGAAGCCGGGAACGGGTGACAACCTGATCAAGGCACTCCTGCCGGAAACGGAAAAAGACGTGATTGTGACCGTGATCCTCTCCCCCTCGCTGGACCCGCTGGAACAGCATGCCTTTGTGGATCCGGAACGCAGAGTCGGGGTGATTCATGTTGGAGGGCTTGTTCCCGCCATCGAAGAAAAAACGCTCCGCCGGCTGGATCGGCAGGCTATGCGCATTGTCGGATTTGCGCTCGGTATCCCCCCGCAACCGATCCCGTTCTGCTGCCTCTTTCCATACCGTTCGCTGGAGGAATTGGATGCGATTGGGCGTGGGTTCTCCCCGCCGGCACAGGCCCTGTACCGCAAACAACTGGTCAAACACGGCATCCCCCTCAGCAAAGACGCAAAACAGCGATTGCCGGATGTGAAGAACATCAAAATCCCCAAGACGCCACCCCCGGTGAAAGCCCCCTCGGAGTAAAGAAACATGCTGGACCTGAGAACACTTGAACAAAATCCCGGTGAGGCCCGCCAGAAATGGGCGGACCGCGGAGTGACCGTGGATGTCGAGGCCTTGCTGGCCCTTGACGCCCGGCGACGTACCCTGATCACGGAAGTGGAGGACCTGCAGAGGGAACGGAATACCTCCAGTAAAGAGATTGGGAAACTGAAACAGGCAGGGGAGGATGCGTCTGCCGCAATGGCTGCCGTACGTGAAATCGGACAGAAGATTTCTGACCTGGAAAAAGAGAAAGAAGAGGCCGCGACTGAAGTCGAACGGATGATGCTGTCTCTTCCCAACCATGCACATGAGTCTGTACCGGTGGGGCAAAGCGAGGCGGATAATCCCGTCATCCGCACCTGGGGGGAACCCCCTTCGGTCCCTTTGGAAGCAAAACCTCACTGGGAACTCGCCGCACATCTCGGCATCTTCGAATTTGAGCGTGCAAGCGCCATCAGTGGGGCCGGCTTTTCCTGTTTAACCGGTTCCGGTGCGCGTCTCAGCCGTGCACTGGTGTCGTTCATGCTGGATATCCACACCACTGAACACGGGTACCGCGAAGTGCTGCCTCCGTTTTTGGTGAATGACGATGCCCTGAAGGGAACCGGTCAACTTCCCAAGTTTGCCGAAGAGCTGTACCGCATCCCTGAGGATGGTCTTTGGCTGATTCCAACTGCAGAGGTGCCGCTCACCAACTTGTACCGGGAGCACATTTTCACCGAAGAGGAACTTCCGACTCAGCTCACGGGTGTGACCCCTTGTTTCCGGCGAGAAGCGGGGGCTGCAGGGAAAATGACCCGCGGGATGAACCGGTTGCATCAGTTTGATAAGGTCGAACTTGTGATGTTTGCCAAACCGGAGGAGTCTTACCAGCGGCTCGAGGAACTCACGGGGCATGCCGAGACCATTTTGCAGCGGCTCGGGCTTCACTACCGGGTGATCACCCTGTGTACAGGAGATCTGGGATTCTCGTCCGCGAAAACCTATGACATCGAACTGTGGGCTCCAGGCCAGGAGGCGTGGCTGGAAGTGTCCTCCTGCAGCAACTTCGAGGACTACCAGGCCCGACGGGCCAAAATACGGTTTAAGGAAGAGGGGGGCAAACCTCAGTTGGTTCATACCCTGAATGGATCGGGTGTGGCACTCCCCCGTCTGCTGGTGGCCATCCTCGAGCAGGGACAGCAGGAGGATGGAAGTGTTCTCATTCCGGAAGCGCTGCGTCCCTACATGGGCGGTATGGAGAGGATCACACCTTAGGCGTGAACTCAACCTGCCGAATCAACCGGGAGATCCGGAGCGGCAAGGCGCTCACAATAAACATTGGCTCACGATCATCCGACCGTGCCTTGTGTTTGTCATGAGACTGCAACCGTGCTCGAACCTGAACTCCGGAACCCTTTCTCTGTGGCCGGATTGATGGTTCGGAGAGAACGCAACTCATTCAGGAGTCTGGGCTCTGTCAGAATTGACAAGTGACCGGATTCAGGTTTTGCATGCCGCTATGAACTCGGTCTCTTCGTCTCACGGCCATCCTCCGGTAATTGGCAGCCAGCTCTTTATCAACCGGAACATGACCCCCGCTGAAGCCTCCGTGTGGGTGAAGAGAATGCGGGACGCAGGCCTTCTCCGCATCCGACTGTTTATGGTCTGGGATTTTCTGGAACCGGAACCTGATCGTTGGACCTTTAGCACCTATGATGCCGTGTTTGATACGGCTCAGGAATGTGGCATGGATGTTGTGCCCACTCTGATGTCCATATCCCCACCGGGATGGATGCTCCGGACCGGGGGCGTTCAGGCGGTGGCCAATCTCGAAGATCCTGCCATCATCGAGGAGGGCGACCGGTATATCGATACCATCGTGCAGAGGTGGGGATCTCATCCGGCCCTGCATTCCTGGATTTTATGGAACGAGGCCTCGAGAATTCTTCCTCGGAATTCTGAGACGATGGCACGGTTCAGGCAGTGGCTCTGTGACCGGTTTCAGGGAGAGATCCAGGCGATGAATGCGCTGCAGTTTCGACGGTATTCTGATTTTGATCAGGTAGGCCGGACCCGGGAGGAGGGGGGGATGGAATTGGAGTTCGCGACATACGCGGAGGGCGTCTTATGGCAGGAGTTTACGGTAGTGGAGTTGTGCCGGCACCTCGCGCGGATTGGCAAACGGATTCGTATGCAGGATTCGGTCCATCCTCTTCATGTGAACCCTCACAATCTGTGTGGCGCACTCCAACATGCCGGCCAGTCGGTGTGGAAAGAGGCCGAAGTGGTGGACTTTCTTGGGTGCTCCTCTCATCCTGTGTGGCACGCGACCCGTTTCCCTCGCCATAACTGGCTGCAGGCCGTGGGGATGTTTGCCGATGTCTGCCGTTCAGCCAGTCCGTCTGACTCCGGAGAGTTCTGGGTGTCTGAATTGCAGGGAGGGACGACCCGGCTGTCTGCCATGTCTCCGGATGGGCCGGACCGAAATGAATTGGCGCGCTGGATCTGGGCAGGAATCGGAGCAGGGGCCTCAACCACACTGTTCTGGTGTTTTAACTGGAGAGATGAAGGCTACGAAGCCGGCGAATGGGCATTAACCCGAATGGACGGCAGCCCGTCACCGAGACTGGAGGCTGCCACCGAAGTTGCCAACGAAATGGAAACGCATCGGTCCTGGTTTTCCGCGACCCAACCCTGGGATCCAGAAATCTGGATCCTGCGATCAGATGCGGCAGAACGCCTGGCGGCAGTGGAATCTCATGGGGAGGAGGGGGTACACAGCCCGAGAAACCTTCAACGGGTCACCGACAGTGCAAGTGGGGCCGGGATGCTGTTTTCCCGTTTGGGTGCAGAAGTACGGTACGTGGAGGAGAACGGCCTGAAACAGGCCCTGGATGAGGGTCCGCCCCGCATACTGGTTGTTCCGGGCCTCGAAGTTCTGTCCGAAGGTCTCTTGGAACGGTTGCTGGAGTATGTCACCGCAGGAGGTCTGGTGGTGGCGGATGCCTGCCCGGGATGGAAAGATCCTTTCGGGCGTCTTGCCACGTGGAGAGAAACGGAGTTGACCCGGTTTTTGGGAGGGCGCTGTCTGGATCTCGAATCCTGGCGCAATGCCGCCGACGTACCGGGAGATCAACCGCAGCCTGCTGGGTGGTGGTATCGAACGATTCTCTCAAAGCCTGTCGATGGCGATGTACACAGTACCTGGACGGATGGGGTCCCTCAAACCTGGACACACCGGGTGGGGGAGGGAGCCATCTGCATGATCGGCACCTGGTTTTTTCACCGGTTTCTTCTCGGGCCCTACCCGGAAACGTCACGATGGCTGAGAGACATCCTCTCCTCTGCTTTTCCGGTGCTCCCGCTTCGGAAGGATGTTGCGTCGGATGACACCGTCCTTCGTCACCTCCAACATCCAGAGGGCACCGTCATCGTGTTGATCTCCGAGTCTGCTCAGAGAGAGAAGGACCTGATCCCGGCGTTCAAGGGTCAGCTTGAATGGATGGATGGAAAGCGGATCTCTGTTTCCGATCAGGTATCCGTACGGTTACCGCTGGATCATCGTGGGATCGGGTATGGACTGTTCAGGAAGGAGTCCTGACCTGCACATGCACGTAGCGGCTCCTGAGCCAGCGGACGGCAAACAGATCCCAGATGGTTTTTTTTAACCGTCCGAAATTGGTGTACTTGCTGGTACCCGCTGTGCGGGGGCGGTGATTCACCGCCCGTTGTTCGATCACGGCTCCCTGCATTGCGAACAGGGATCCCAGGAAACGGTGCATCCCGTTCCAGGGGGTGAGCCGGTCTGTGAGCTCCCTGCGGAACAATTTGATTGCACAGCCGGTATCCACGATGGCTTCTTTCAGAACCCGGTTTCGAAAGCCATTGGCCCACTTACTGCCGACTCGTTTCGACCAGGTATCCTTCCGGTCTGCACGGAAGCCGAATGCGGCGTCTGCACCCTTTCTGAGCGCATCCCGAAGCAGGGTCAGATCGGCGGGGTCATTTTGACCGTCTGCATCCAGAGTGGCAATCCAGTCAAACCTGGCCTCCCGAAATCCCATCCACAAGGCCCCGGACTGGCCGACATTTTTTTCCAGTTCCACCAACCGCACACCCGGGGTTTCCTGGGTGATGCGTAAAATGACCTCAGAGGTGTCGTCTGTCGATCCGTCGTTTACCGCCAGAATTTCCCAGCGATCGTCCCAGTCCTTTTTCAGGCACTGGACCAGTTCTTCCAGCACCGGGCCAATTGCATCCGATTCATTAAAAATGGGGAGTACCACGGATACAGGATCTTGGTCAGTCATCCCTCACTCCTAAAGCAAGGCCTTTGAACATGCAATGCCACGATCACCTTCATCGACGGTTTTCATCACGTAGGAAAGGCAAAAAGAAACCGCCATTCTTTCGAATGACGGTGTTCAGGGGAAACGAACAGATCCTTACTTGATCTTCGCTTCGCGGTAGACCACATGCTTGCGGGCAATGGGGTCAAATTTTTTGGTTTCCAGTTTCTCAGGCTTGAGCTTCTGGTTCTTGGTCGCGGTGTAAAAGTGACCGGTTCCTTCAGATGAAACAAGTTTGATCAAATCGCGTGGCATGATGTGTGTTCTCCGAATCGGGGGTTAGACCAGGAAATCTTCTTTGCGGGGATTGTCGTACTTCCCGGCCTTGAGGTCAGACACTTTGACCCACATGGTGCGGACGGTACCATCACTGAAACGGATTTTCTTGCGTTGGGTGTTGGTTTTGAACGTACGCTTGGCCACACCGGTGGTGTTCAGGCCGATGCCTCCGGATTTCTTGGGCAATCCCTTGCGGGTAATGCGGTTTCCGGTGGTGGTTTTTTTCGATCCTCGAGTATTCAGCTTGGCCATAGGATTCTCCTGTGAGATTCTCCAAAAGATAGGGTAAAATGGTGCCGGGTATGGCGGGAGCGGGGATCTCTAAGGCTTTATGGTCAGAATGGCAACTCAAAACCCTGAAAAGATTCAGGGTTCTTTGAGGTCCAACCCGGCTTCCTGGGCCCGCTTTTTCCGCTCCTCAAGCAGCCTCTGTTTCCGTGTCCAGTTCCGTTGTTCCCTGGGCGTGGCCGGACGAAGGGTCCATTCTGCTTTTCGGTGGTTGCGTTTGATGGTGGCTTTTCCTCCCAGCCATAACTCCAGGTTTCCGCTGGCGAGAGCGTCGGGCTCCAGTTGCCCCATCCCCTTCATGGTTCGTTTCAGACCCGGATAGCTCATGTCGGCCCCGGTGATTTGGACCGCGCCTTGGTCATCCGGCTTCAGTACAAACGATCCTCCCGTATCTCCAAGCAGGTTCACCTTCCATCCGCCGGGGGTCCAGGCGACCTGAGCAAACTGGGGAGGGACGGCCGGTTTTGCGGTAAAATGATACAACCCATCCGGAAGGTCACCCGCCCGATCGGCGGAAACACCTGTTGTGCATCCGGTGATGAAAAGAAAAAACAGGCTCAGGAGTTGCAAGACCGGCTTTGGAGTTGCAGGGTTCCGTCTTAGATGAACACGATCACATGCAGGGTATGACATGCGGGTATCCATAACCAAAGCTGAAATCAATGAGAAGCCTTTACTGGTCTACACCGGGAAGATTACGCTTGTATCGGATGAGGTGGCACTGGAAGCCGCATTGCCGGAGGTGAAGAAGGAAACCTTACTGGGCTTTGATACCGAAACCCGGCCCGCCTTCCGCAAAGGGGAATCCTATCTTCCCAGCCTGCTGCAACTGGGGGGTGAATCCGAGGTGTGGATCTTTCAGTTGCAGAAACTGAGAGATCTACAGCCTCTGTTCGCTGTGCTGGCGGATCCCGATGTGTTGAAAACGGGTGTTGCGATTGAGCGTGATGTACTGGAATTAAAAGAATTGCAGGACTTCAGACCTGCAGGATTCAAGGATGTGGGCAAACTGGCGGAAAAACGTGGGTTTCTAAAGACAGGACTCCGCCCCCTGGCCGCATTGCTCCTGGATGGGCGGGTGAGTAAAGGAGCTCAGGTCTCGAACTGGGCGTCGGACGTACTGTCTGAGAAGCAGATCAGTTATGCGGCCACCGATGCGTGGGTGTCGAGACGGCTTTATGAAGCATTGGAGAAAATGGGTTGAAACGGATTCCGGCTTGTTTCCTGTCCGATTTTAGCCTTAGGATGTTCCCCCCATGTATCTAACCTGTATGTACCACCGAATCCTCCTGCAAAAGGCAGAGGGAGAACAGGCATGACAGAGCCTTCTGCCAGTGCCCCCCCACGACCGTTCCGGATTTTCAGCCGGACGGATGTGGGCAAACGCCGCCAGCGGAACGAAGATTCTCTGGGGGTGATGGCACGACACGGCGTCTTTGTTGTGGCAGACGGTATGGGGGGGGTTGATGGAGGTGATTTTTGCAGCCGGCTGGTGGTGGACTGTATGTCGGAGGCCTTTCAGTCCGTTTCCCCGGATGAGCTTTCGTATCGCGAAACCATTGATCTGGTTGAAACCACGATTGAAGAATCCAGTGCGAAGATCAAACAGGAGGCGATTGTTCGCGGGATTTCCGGAATGGGAACCACTGTGGTCGTGATTTGCCTGAACCTCAAGACCATGAAAGAGGGATGTGCTCTCCATGTGGGTGACAGTCGGGTGTATCGGCAACGGGGCCGAAACATCGAGTCTCTGACCATTGATCACTCGATGGCAGCAGAATCCGGAATTCGTGACGGGGAGATGGTTCCCATGTTTATGGCCGGTGTGATTACCCGTGCCGTGGGTGTTCGTATGGATGTCGAAGTCGATCGGACGCCTTTTGATGTGAAACCGGGAGACCGCTTTCTTCTCTGCAGCGACGGCCTTTACAACATGGTGCCGGATGAGAAGATGAACCAGTTGATGAGCAACGGCTCTCAGGATCCTGCTGCGGATCTGGTCAATGCAGCCAATGACGCTGGCGGTTTTGATAACATCACTGTTGTCCTGGTCGACCTCCCGTCCCCTGAGCGGGGAGATGCTCCCGGGAATCTCGACGATACCGTTTTGTAGCTGACCGTCCTTCGGATGGGTCGGGGAGGACCAGCGGGCTCGAATAACCACAATATCTGGGAAAAACTTATCAACAGCCCCCATATTATGTGTTTTTCATGCCCATTTACGGTTTTCTAACCTTGTCCTGATCGGTTCGTAAGCATTGTCACACCGATCTCTAATCTATCAAAGGTAGGTTGTGCCTATTGTTACACCCCAATCAGGGACGCACAAGATGGCACTTCAGACACAGCATCTCCCCAATGTCATTCACAATCTCAGGGCCGCCAAAGGGTGGCGGGTTCAGGACATGGTCAACTGGCACCGTTTGGTGAAACCCCTTCGCGGCAAGACGTCTGTCGAAGAAAAACTGGACCTCTATCCGCTCGTGTTTGACCTGTGCACACGGTTTGAAGTGAGTTACACCCCTCAGAAAGCCAGTGAACCGACGCGGATTCCTCCGGCAAAACCTGGCAAACCCGGTGAACCACGTGTTGCATTGTTTGTGGACGCACCCGAACATCTCAGCGGCGTTGCGGTGACCATCAGCAACTGGGTTCGTCAGGCAGAAAGCCGGGGATTGAATCTTACGGTTCATACTGCGGGCCGGGGAACGCTTCCCGGTGCGGTTGAATTTGAACCCATGGGAACATTGGAGTTGAAAAACTACGCGGGCATGAACCTGCATATGCCCCGGGTTGTTGAGGTCATGGACTATGTGCAGACGGCCGGGTTTGACATGATCCATATTTCAACCCCAGGTCCGATGGGGATGCTGGGACTCCTGGCGGCACGGGCACTTGGACTGCCGGTCAGTGGAACCTACCATACGGATTTCCCTCGCTACGCGGTGAAATTATCCGGTGATCCGGGCGTAGAAGCCGGGAGTTGGAATTTCATGCGGTGGTTTTACGGACAGATGGATCGAGTGGCATGCCCATCCCGGGCCACCCTGGAGGATTTGGCGGATCATGGATTCGACCGCGAGACGCTTCATGTCGTCGGTCGCGGGGTAAAAAGTCATCTTTTCCATCCTGAGAAACGCGATGCGTCCCTCCGAGAGGAATGGGCCGCAAACCCCAATACCCTGCTGTATGTCGGGCGGATTTCTGAAGAGAAAAACCTGGATTGCCTGGTGTACAGTTACCAGCTTCTTTGCCAGCACCGTTCCGATACCACCCTTGTGGTGGTTGGGGATGGTCCCTACCTGGAGACCATGAAATCGAAACTGCGGGGATTTCCGGTGGTGTTCACCGGACGTCGGACCGGAGAGGATCTGCAGCGGATTTATGCGAGCTGCGATCTGTTTGTGTTCCCAAGTGAGACCGACACCTTCGGTGTGGTACTGATGGAGGCCCAGGCGTCCGGCCTTCCCGTCATGGTCTCCTCCCGCGGTGGAACGCGGTATGCCATGGAAGACGGCGTGACAGGCAAGGTCCTCACGCCCATGTCTCCAGAGAACCTCCAGCAGGAAATCAGCCAGCTGCTGGATGACACCACTACCTTTCAGGAAATGAAAACCGCGGCCCGGGCGTATGCGGAAGAGCATACCCAGGAACGCGCCTTTGACACCTTCTGGAATTTCCACCGCGAACAAATGCGTGCTTAGGAGAGACACCCATGATTCAACGAATGGAAGAGCCCACCCCTCAAAAATTCCGGAGCATCTGGGTTTCGGACCTGCACCTCGGAGCAAAATCCTCCCGGCCCCATTGCCTGCTGGATTTTTTCCGCCATCACAGCTGTGACAACCTCTATCTGGTGGGGGACATGATTGACGGCTGGCGACTGAAAAAGAGCTGGTTCTGGGACCAGCTCCACAACGATGTGGTGCAGAAAGTTCTCCGCCAGGCCCGGAAAGGCACCAAAGTCATCTACATCCCCGGCAATCACGACCAGTTTGCCCGTGACCACATCGGATTGATGATGGGGGACATTGAGGTGATGCGTGATTACGAGCATGAAACCGCGGACGGGCGTCGTCTTCTGGTGATGCATGGCGATGAATTTGACAGTGTGGTGACCCATGCCAAATGGCTCGCGGTTCTGGGCAGTGGAGCCTACGAATTCTCGGTGGTGCTGAACCGGTGGGTGAATGCGATCCGGGAGAAGATGGGGCTGCCGTACTGGTCTCTTTCCAATTACCTGAAACAGAAAGTAAAAAACGCCATGCAGTTCATTGATAACTATGAACATGCAGTGGCAGAGGAAGCCCGCCGCCGTGGGGTGCAGGGTGTGGTATGCGGACACATTCACCGGGCGGACATGAAGACGCTGGAAGGGATCGAATATTTTAACACCGGTGACTGGGTGGAAAGCTGCACCGCACTGGTGGAGCACTTTGACGGACGTATGGAGTTGATGGAGTGGAATGTTCCCAAGAACCTTCCCAAAACGAACCGTGCCTCCGCCCATATGACGCAACCCGGCCGCAGCCTTGCTGTCCGCCGTGTGAATGAAGAACCGGTCCACGACCCGGAAGCTGCATTGGTGTGAGCCTGCTTACGGAAGGTTAGGGCTCAAGGACTCTTTAAGCCTCAAGAGCAGGTACCGGTAGATCCGTTTCTCATGGTCATCATCTTTGGGAACCTCTGCAGCGGCCCACTCAAGAAAGTGATGAAGTCTGTTTAGTTCCTCCGGGAAGAGAAAGGTCGTTTGTTTCTGCATTTCGAGGTTGAACCGCTGCCAAGCCGGAGATGCGGGGGGCTCGTAGAATATATCCGGATTTTGTAGAGCAAATACGATCAATTCTTTCGCGTCGTGCATGGGGTCTGCATCTTCCCAGAGAGACAGGAGATGACCTGCAGCATCGGTGGGCTCGTCCTGTTGCGGATCAAAGCCCAAGGCCTTCATGTGTTCTTCCGTCCGGGACGCCTTGTCTTCAAGTGCGGCAAGCTCTTCCAACCTGGACGTACAGTCACGTAGGTCCAGCACCCAGGCCAGATGGATCAACTCTTCCAGATGCCGATTGGAATAGGTCAGTGCTTCAAGAACCAACCTGTCGATGTGACCGCGTAACGCTGGATCATCACGTGACTGCTGAATCAAAAAGCCAAGTGCAACGGGGTCACCTTGATAGGAAGAACTCGATTCATAACGTTCGATCAGTTTTGCCAGGTAGGTCTTCTTATCCCGTCTCACTAATGCCTTTGCCGCGGGAAGGATTTCCCATTCATAGGACGACGGTTCAGAACGTTTCACAATCCGAAGTAGGGTGTCCTCAATCTCCGGATCCGGAAAACGCCCCGGATTCGAGGCTGGAACCAATACCTTAAACACGGCCTCTATATTTTGAAACGTATGTTCGTTCTGAAGCAGCCTCTTCACATAGTGGGATTCGTTCGGAAGGTCTTCTACATTCAGCACGGCCTGAAGTGCCTGAGCCGCAATCGGGGGATCCTCATCATCCAGAAAGTTTTTGGCCTCTTGGCTTGCGATCACCGGGTTGGTTTTCTGCAGTTCTTCAAGGAGGATGTCCTGTTTCCATTCCATCTCCATGTAGAGCCGTTTTGACAGGGCGGAGACAAACTCTTCAGGGAAGTGGTCCCGAAGCCTTCGTAAGGCCCAACTGCATTCTGGTGTCTCGAGGGTGGCAAGTTTCAGTAACTCACGTGGATCGTTTCCGTGCTGTAGTTTGAGGATACATCGTTGGAGAACCTCATAGGTTTTGTGCAGTTCCTGTTCCTGATGAGTGAGGCCTATTTCATGGATTCTTTTCTCCAGTCGTTCGATGTGCCGTTCCAGTTTCTCCAGTTCCCGGATCTGTTCCGGTGGGCTGAGGATGCTGCCGGTGTGTTTCCTCACGGGTTGCATGGAGGGGAGTGAAGAGCGAATCGCTGAATGTTGATCCTGAATCCTATACGTTTTATCCGTTAGTGATTCTATTTCGTTCATCCGTTCAGCCGTATCTTCAGGCAACTCGGGTAACGCATCTCGGATTTGAAGAAAGAGGGGAAGGGTCTGCTTGTAACTTCGTTCTCCTGCGATCTCAGCCAGAAGATGTAGCATCTCATCAGAAAGCGAAGGTGAGGAATACAGATGGCGACGCAGCATCTGAACAAGCTGCTCTCCCTCAGACAGGGTAGAGGGTTCTGAATGCTCCCGCATCCAGAATAAGAGGTAGGTGATTAAACTAGTGGCTCCTGATAATCGGTCATTCCCGGCAAGATATCTGGGAAGACGGTATGGCTCCACCTCTCCGAAGGACCTGTAGACCGTTTTTCCTGTTTGGTCGGTTCTTTTGATAGAAGAAGACCACCCAAAGTTAGGATTCCCACGCGTCCGGCCCAACATGGCCTCGGTTTCATCCTCATAAAGTTGATATCGAGTTGTCCCGTCCATCACCCTGAGAATCTGTTTCGCCTGTTTGAGGTTCACGTAATAGGTCGTGATCTCATAGTGACGTTGCGCATGGACAGGGTGATGAGGTTGGTCAGGCCATATGAAATAGCTTCTCGCTTCAAGTAAAACGCCCTCATTTTCGTCCACACTGAACTGCAAGGCCATAAGGTCAGGAGTCCGGTGAGGTCCCTCACCTCCAAGTCTGGCTGAGACGGAACCGATCCCGGAAAGACGCTCAGGAGAGTTGGGGCGGCGTGGAGGAAATGTGAGTGTCGTGTGGTCCCGGAGATCCAACCTAAGATTTAATTGAATCAGTTCTGCTGCAGCCTGTTGTACCGGCTTGGTAAAGAACTCCTGCGGCAGACGGCTCGTTTTCTGTGGATCTGCCGTCCATGTCTCCGGTTCTCTCGGGCGCATGGACGTCAACAACTCCTGATCGGAAGGCAGGCCGACTTCCTGCGGAACAGTGGCGCATCCCGAGAGAAGCAACATAAGAATCCACGCAATTCTTCCCATTCACCCATGCTACCAAGTCATCAGGTGCATGGCGATCCATCGCGAAGAAAAGATCACGAAGGGTGCTGGCTACTTCAGCATCGGCAGCATCGGGAAGGTGGTCAGGACCGCAATGGCCGGCAGGTAGTGGGGAATAAAATTCACCGGCACCCCGATACTGGACAGCATATGGCCGTAGACCGCCAGCAGAATGGCCCCGGGAATCAGAATGATGAACGCGGATTTCCGGAGGTTCCAGAGAAGAAAATACCCGATGAAATTCACCCCGAATAACATCAGCATTGTCGGGATGTGATGCGGGGTCACCGCATCCCATACCTCCTGAATGTCTTTTCGGCTGATGGACATCAGAATCAGAGAAAACACCGCAAAGAAGATCCCGCAATGAAAGGTAATGAGCAGGGGTCTGGGATTGCGGGGAGGCAGGGGAGAGGACATGTGTCGGTTACAGCGAGTGAAGAGCTGCCTCCCGGATGGCGGTGGCCATTTCAGATGTGCTCACCTTGGTGGTGCTCCCTTCGCGGTGCAGGTCTGCGGTGCGCAGCCCCTGATCCAGGGCGTGGCTGACCCCGGCCCGGATCGCAGCCGCGATTTCCGGCTGGTTCAATTCGTCCATCATCATCGCGCTGCTGATCAACATGGCGACCGGATTGGCAATTCCCTGGCCGGCAATGTCGGGTGCACTTCCGTGTACCGGTTCAAACAGTCCGACCGGACCGCCCACACTGGCAGAGGGGAGCAGACCCAGAGAGCCGCCGAGGGTGGCGGCGGCATCGGAGAGGATGTCTCCGAACAGATTTCCGGTGAGAATCACGTCAAACTGACTCGGACGGACCACCAGTTGCATGGCCGCGTTATCGACGTACATGTGGGACAGTTCCACATCGGAATATTCCCGTGCATGCAGATCGGTCACCACATCCCGCCAGAGCTGGGAGACCACCAGCACGTTGGCTTTGTCCACGGAACAGACACGTCCCCCGCGGCGGCGGGCCCAGGTGAACGCCACGCGGGCGACCCGTTCAATCTCAGGTGTGGTGTACCGCATGGTATTGTAGGCGTCCTCGGCC
This sequence comes from Verrucomicrobia bacterium UBA6053, assembly GCA_002429065.1. Classification (GTDB taxonomy): domain Bacteria; phylum Verrucomicrobiota; class Kiritimatiellia; order SS1-B-03-39; family UBA6053; genus UBA6053. The sequence goes on from DIYN01000028.1 coordinate 201,460, forward strand.
CCGGGTTCTCCGCTCCGGTCTTTGGGCTGACCGAAGTAAATGCCTCCGGTCAGTTCACGGACCACCAGCATGTCGGTTCCGCTGATGGCTTCCGGACGCAGGGGGGAGGCCGCGGCCAGCGCATCGGTGACGGCGACCGGACGGAGGTTGGCGAATACCCCCAGTTCACGTCTGATTTTCAGCAGACCGGATTCCGGACGCATGTCCCCGGTGGCCTCATCCCATTTCGGTCCACCCACGGCACCGAGCAGAACCGCATCCGAGGCTTTCGCCTTTTCGATGACCGAGTCCGGCATGGGGTCCTGATAGGTGTCGATGGCACTTCCACCTGCATGATCCTCTTCAAATGCGAGGCTCAGGTTTTTCGCATCCGCAAGTGCGCGCAACGTGGTCACCGCTTCATGACAAACTTCTGGGCCGATCCCGTCGCCGGGGAGTACAAGTATCTTCATAGGGAAATCCTCAAGAGGGGTTAAAAATCGGGGAGATTCCCCTAACGGGAGGAGCCCATGGTTGCAAGTCGGAAGCGGACAACAGCTTTTTGGCGCGAAAACGCCACGCCAAAGGAAAGTTCACTTGCCTTTCTATCCCAATCCGCGTACGTTGCCTATCTCTTTTAACTCTCGCATCCATTATTTACTATGAATCTAACCACTCACACTGATGCCGCCCGCCTGAACCTGAACGGCTCCGAGATTGTTCTCGATATGGTGGAGGGCATTGAGAATGAAAAGGCGATTGACGGGCTGAAGCTTCGGAGCCAGACCGGAGTCATTAATCTGGACCCCGGCTATGGCAACACAGGCAGCTGCGCCAGTGCGATCACGTTCCTCGATGGAGAAAAAGGGGTCATTCACCATCGCGGATATGAGTTAAAGGAATTGGCCGCGAATTGCAGTTTTCTCGAAGTCGCATACCTGCTCATGGCGGGAGAGCTTCCCAACAAAGGGGAATACCGGAACTGGGAAGGATTGGTGAAGGACAATTCTTATCTCGGACCCAGCCTTCAGGAACTGTTGAATCACTATCCGGTCCGCTCTCACCCGATGGCGCTTCTGGCGAGTGTCGTGCTCTCACTCACCGGCTTCTACGGAGACCTGGGGGAAGAGAAATTCTACCAGTTCGATATGGATGTGGTCCGCCTTATCGCCAAAACGCCATTGATTGCGGCTCATTTTTACCGCCGGAAACGCGGAATGGGGTATATCTATGCCGACCCTGACATGGGATATGCGGAGAACTTCCTGCATTCCATGTTCTCGAAACGGATACCGGAAGAGCGCCTGAAAATCATGGCGGATGCGCTGGAAAAACTCCTCATCATTCACGCGGATCACGAACAGAACTGTTCGACCTCCACCGTCCGTATGATCAGCAGTTCCGGTGCGAATGTCTACGCGGCGATTGGCGGCGGAATCGGTGCTCTTTGGGGGCCGCTCCACGGTGGCGCGAACGAGGCCGTGATCAACATGCTGGAATACATCGAGATGTCGGGAGGGGACCTCACCACGGTGATTGAAAAAGCCAAAGATAAAAGCGATCCGTTCAAATTGATGGGATTCGGACACCGTGTTTACAAAACCTATGACCCCCGGGCTGTCATTGCCAAACAGGTGGTGGATGACCTGCTTGAGAAGCTTGGCGTGGAGGAGCCTCTGGTGGATACCGCCATGGAGCTGGAGAGAATTGCCACAGAGGACGAGTACTTTGTGAAACGCAACCTCTATCCGAATGTCGATTTCTATACGGGTATTGCTTACAAAGCGATGGGGATTCCCAAAGAGATGTTCACCGTGATGTTTACCATGGGCCGTATGGCAGGATGGCTGGCGCATCTTCTGGAATTCCAAGCCGATGAAAACCGCAGGATCTGCCGTCCCCGTCAGATTTATGTTGGTCACCCCATCCGTCCGTTTGTCCCGATGGTCGAACGCTGAGTACCCGATGTCGGACGGAGAGCAGCTCTGTCCCTTGGCTCATCTGGCCAAGACGCTTCCCGAACGCGTGTGCGCCGTTTATGGTTCACGCGCGTTTTCCTTTCAGGAGATGGACGCGATGGCAGGTGGGTTTCAACTCTGGTGCCGCTCCCGGAATCTGTCAGCCGGTGACCGACTAGCTGTCCGTCTTCCCCCTCATCCTTACTGGATTCCTCTGCTGTCCGCCTGCTGGCGTGAGTCCATTATTCTGGTCCCGTTACATACCCGCCAGCCTGCGTCTGTTCTGGACCATCACGTCCGTGAGGTGGGCGCAATGGCTGTTCTGCACGAGTTTCCGCAGATAGAACCTGAAACCGTTTCAACTCCCTATGTGGACCTGTCCCGTCCGGCAACACTGGTCTTTACTTCGGGAAGTTCAGGGTCCGCCAAAACACGGGTACACTCGTTTGGAAACCATCTGGTTTCTGCGCAAGGTTGCCGATCACGCGACCAGTTGCAGCAGGGGGATTCCTGGTTATTGTCGCTCCCTCTGTATCACATGGGAGGATTGGCGATTCTGTTCAGGTGTCTACTTGCCGGTGCATCGGTGGTGTTTCCAGAGGACAATACTCCGGCGGAACAACTGCTGTGCCGTGGCACCTGTTCGCATGCCTCACTGGTACCCACACAGCTCCACCGGTTACTGGACCTCTCAGCAGTGAAACCGGAAGGGCTCCCTGTGAAGAGGGTTCTCATTGGCGGCGCGGCTGTGGAGGCAGGCCTTCTTTCGAGAGCGTATGCGGGGGGGTGGCCGGTTGCCGCCAGTTACGGTTCCACGGAAACCGCTTCTCAAGTTGTTTCGGTTCCTCCAGGAATCTCACCTGAGTCAGCAAGGGGATCCTCGGGCACCTGTCTCCCCCATGCCGACCTCAAGACCTCTGCATCCGGTGAACTGCTGGTCAGGAGTGAAAGTCTTTGCCTGGGGACCTGGAAAGAAGGCTCCGTTATCCCGCTGACGGATCCAGGGGGCTGGTATCACACGGGAGACATTGCCCGGACGGATCAGGGCTGGGTGCATATCGACGGCCGACTGGATCACATGTTTATTTCTGGAGGAGAAAATGTTCATCCCGAGCAGATCGAAAACGTACTGCAAGGGGTATGCGGGCGGGAGCAGGTCGTGGTCGTCGCGGTACCCGATGCGGAATTCGGACACCGTCCCGGAGCTTGGGTAACAGGCCCTTTGTCGCAGGATGATGTGGGGAAATGGCGCGAAGAACTGCGGAATCTGCTGCCGGGTTATATGGTTCCGGTTGGATTCCGCTCGCTTCCTGAAGGGAATGGGCTGAAGCCTGATCGCAAAGCCCTGGCCGATGCCTGGAGGTAGGTGACTCCGGACGGACAGCCCCCAACATAACCCGGGAAGGTGACGTCAGGGCCGGGTATGCGCCCGGCCCATTCTTTTCTCAGCTTTCCGAATCGGTTTCGGGTTCATCCGACCCAAAGAAATCAGGATCTTTCGTAATCATGGTTTCAATCTGAGTGGTGTCGAAACGCTCTGAAAGGGCGGGAAGGAAGAAACGGAATCCAAGCTGGTTCTTGATTTCCGTGACCAGTTCCGCTGTGTCCGCAGGTTGGGGGACCCGGGCGGCAAGCCGACCGATGAGTACCTCACCTGTCCGGCTGATTACAGGGCCGTAAATTTCACCCACGGCCTTTCCGGAGAGGTCTGTAAGTAAAGCAGGCGGGAGGGAGGGCATTCCGGAATTGAAGTCACGCGGCTGGAAAATTTCGGGGTCGCGAACCTCCAGGCCCGCATCGGAAGCAGCCTTGGGGAAGGGGGTGCCCGCCTCGGTCTGTTCCCGAAGGGTTCGAACCATGTCTTCCCCGAGTGCCTCCAGGGCATCTTCCTCGGCCACTTCGGTCGCCCGGGCCAGTACATCTTCCCGAACTTCGGCCAGTTCCGGGATCCGTGCCGGGAGGATTTCCTCAAGCACCGCAACCAGTACCTGGGGACCGATGACGATGGGATCTGAGATTTTCCCCAGATCGGAGGTGTCCAATTCAAAGCTGGCCCGCGAGAGGCGGAAGGGATTGAACACTCCTGGAATCAGATCCATCTGACCGAAGGGTTCAGGGGATTTGATCTGCAGCCCATGTTCCGCCGCGACTTCATCCAGTGTTTTCGCAGGACGGCGACGGGTGGGGATCATGGCAAAGGCAATGTCGCTTGCTTTTGACTCTGCCAATTCGAGTGCACGTTCATCGGTAATGGTTTGAATCAGAGTCTCTTTTACTTCCTCAAAGGTTTGAGGCACCCGCTCGGTAATGGTTTTGTCAGGGTTATCCGGATCGGGTTTTTCCACTGGTTTGGTGAAGGTTTCCGGACGCTGTTCATAGCGTGCTCTTGCCTCTTCTTCGGTCACTTCGGTAACCTCATCTTTCATCTGGGCGGCTGTCACCGTAATGTAACGGATCTTTCTCTGCTCCGGAATCCGGAACGCCTCATCATGGTCTTCGAAGAAGGCTGTGAGCTCCTCATCGCTTACGCTGACCTCTTCGCTCAGAAGAGAGGAGGGGACGGCGGCGTATTCGATGGTGAGTCTGTGAGTCTGTTCCTGTGCCCACCGTTCGGCCTCATACGGAGGAATCAGAACACTCGAGGCAAGAACCTGATTCAGAAGTTGGAGAGTCATTCGTTCCCGGAGGAGGTCAAACATCATCGTTTCGGAAAAGCCCTGCAATTCCATCTGTTGTTTCATTAACGCCCGCATATCTGCATCATGCGAACCATCTTCCCGTTGGAACTGGAGGAAGTACTGGTCTTGCGCTACCTGGAGGGGAACCTCGATTCCCAGTTGCTTCGCATACTCCAGACGGGCCAGCCGTTCCAACGCCATCTGATCCAGTTCCGTTTCGTCCAAGCTGGCCCCTCTGGGGATCGCGAGCCGCTCCCGGCTGGCCAGAAGTTCGCCAAAGGTGACTTTCTCTCCTGCAATGGAGGCGACTTTCTGTGAACGAAGCTGGCGGGTCTGATCATTCCCGGCACCCGTGCCCGTACTGGAGACGCCAAGACCGACAAAGGTGAAAATAACAATACCAAGAAAGATCAACCAGAGAACTCTGGATTGGATCAACTTATGAAAACGCATGATCAGCATAACAAAACCGGGTCGGGGTTCAAAAAGGCGGGTAAACAAACACGCCGAAACCCTTAGGTCAACCGCAATTTGCGCTTACAGAAAAGGATGCCGGTCCAGAATCTGACGCAGGGGCCGCCGACTCAGCAGGGTTCCGGGCAGGGCGGCCTGTAACTCCGCCAGAACCGCTACATCCCATTGGATGTACACCAGAGACTGGAAGTTGTGATGCTGAATCTGGGAATAGAGGAATTGCAGGTAAGCGGGCAGGAAGCGTTCGAGGGCCTGCCGGGCCTCTTCAAACCGATGGGCCGTCAAACGGCGGGCTCGATTCACGCAGATCACCCAGGGAAGGTGACGCTGTCCTCTTGGCTGAAAAAACAGGTCGCGGTGATACTCCATCACTTCCAGTGCGGTATCGATCAGTCGCCAGGGGCGGGGAACGGGATGATGCGTAAACAGGCTGCAGGCGAGGGGATACTGATAGGCACAGAGATAGGGGAGAAGGGTCCAGTGTCCTTCCAGCTCAATAGGGGCGAGGCACTCTTTCCGGAGCAGTCCGGTATGGTCATCGGTTTCCTGAAGCATCCAGTCAAAAAACGTCTGGGTCCAGTCTCGGCCTGCTTCATCCGTGAGGACCAGACAGGTGAACATCGCGGCGAATTCCCGAGCGGCGGCCTCGGGTTCCTTGCACCAGCACAATTCCCGGGCAAATGAGACAAAGGCCTCAGGGTCGAGATAGTCTTTCAGAGCATGGGGAGGATGACGCGGCCGGGTCTCGAGACAGGATAACGCCGACATACAGGCCGCCGTTAAAATGAGGGATTCTCCGTGTTCATTGGCAAACAGCCCGGACTCCTCTGACTGATGCGATTGAAGGCTTTCCACCCATTCCTCCCGGTCCCGGGTCTGCCCGGGGAGAAGGTTCAACCCATACAGAACGTTGACCGCAGCCGCTGAACTCCATGGGTCTGCAACCCCGTTCCCATCCGCCTGAGACATGTAACGTCCCTCGGCACCCTCCACACGGGAATGGGTGAGCGTCTGGAGAGCCGCGTCCAGGATGGGTTGGATATCCACGGGTTGCATGTCGGGTCGCCTACGACAGAGAGGACGAAATGCAAAGTCAAAAGCGGAATCGGAGCCGCTTTTCCTTACATTCGTTCAGGATTGTAGATCTTTCATGCGCTTGAATGCACTGTCCGGGCGGGCCGAAAGTTCATCGTAGGTGCCGGCTTCGACAATCTGTCCCTGTTCCATCACCACCACCTTGTCCGCATTTCGAATCGTGGAAAGGCGGTGAGCCACAATCAGCGTGGTCCTTCCTTTGACCAGACGCTCAATGGCCTCCTGCACCAGTTTTTCCGACATCACATCCAGTGCCGATGTGGGTTCATCCAGCACGATCACCTGGGGGTCCCGGACCAGGGCACGGGCAATGGCAAGGCGTTGGCGCTGCCCACCGGACAGACGTGCCCCCGATTCCCCGATCCGAGAATCGAGACCTTGTGGAAGCCGTTCGATGAACTCCCGTACATTGGCGGCATCCAGGATTTCCTCAAACCGGTCCGGATCGACGGTGCGGGTGCCGAAGAGGATGTTTTCCCGGATGGTGCCCTCGAAGAACACGCTCTCCTGCGGCACCACTGAGATAAATCGGCGCCAGCTGCGCATGTCGATCTTCTCCATATCCAGACCGTCCAGAAGAATCTGTCCTTCGGTAGGTCGGCGGAATCCGATGGTGAGGCGCAGCAGGGTGGATTTTCCTCCTCCACTGGGGCCGACCACGGCGAGGCATTGACCGGCGGGAACATGAAGGCTGACGTTCTGCACTGCCGGTGCCTCCGCTCCCCGGTAGGTGTAGCCGACATCCTGGTAGATAATCTCACCGTTGACGCCCGGCACATCCGGTTTGCCCTGATTGTATTCGAGGTCAGGGCACTCCAGAACCTCCCCGATGGACCGGACGGACTCCATGCCCTTGGCCAGTTGCGGGTAAATGTTCAACACCATGTTCACCAGCATGAAGGTCTGATTGAACAGAGCCTGGAACACCACGACATCCCCAACGGATATCAGACCTCTGGCACAGATGGTGAGCATGACCAGCAGCATGATCAGGCTGAACATTTGAAAGGTGGACCAGTTACTGGATTGGAAAATCGCATTGATACGGTCAAGTCTGCGGCCGGTTTGGCCCACGTGGCGGATCTTGGCTTTGACTTTGTTGACCGCCTTGTCCTCCACTCCGTGTGCGCGGCTGACCGGAATCATGTCGATCATCTGCGAGACTTCCGAATTCATGGATTCAATATTTCGGCGGAATGCCTGGTTTTCCTTTTTCATCCGGTCCCTGAACTTCCGGGTCAGGAGCGTCATGATCGGGATGAGGAGCACGTAGATCAGCAGGACCAGCGGCTGTTTGCTGATGGTGATGATCAGCATCGCCACTGCGGTGGTCAGAGCGGTGATTCCCCATTCGCCCAACTGATGAGCCAGTACCTGAATCTGTTCAACATCCCGGAGGACCTTCGCCTGAAGTTCTCCCGATTCGGAGTCGTCATGGTAGGGGATAGAGAGCTGCTGCAGCCGGGTGACCAGTGCACGGCGAATGCGGTTTTCCAGGCGACGGGTCAGTTTGCTGAGCTGGGTGATAAAATAGGTGTGGACCGGTACATTCTGAATGATGAGTACAAATTGAACCGCAATCAATGGCCAGTGCCGGGTCCAGGTTTCCGGATGGGTCCGGACTTCGTCGATGAGAAAGCCGACCAGCACGGGAGTGGTCCATGCCGGTAGCTGTTTGACCGCAAAAACGAGAATCATCCAGATCGCGCGGCCGGTGGAACAATCGGTCCACCGCCACAACGTTCGCAGGGGGAGCTGGGAGTTATAGGACCATTCGAGAAAGTGGGTGCTGGAGCGGGGTTTCATGATGCGCACACAGCAGTCTCACCAATTCCCCATTGCAAGCCCCATCGCTCAAAAAGTGACCCCCATCGAAGGAGGTAAACGGTTCAGGGGCCGTCCAGGCCGGCAATTTCAGCCAGTGCCGTCGCTGTACGGAAGTAAACCAGTACCTTTTCGGTGGAAAACTGATCAAAATCCCGCATGCTCTTCTGGTGTTGGCTCAGTTCCTCCAGCAGTCGGGTCGTCTCGGGGCCGGAGGCAGACCGCGGGATATCCCCCTCCAGCAGAGAATGGGTGGCGAGTTGTGCCTGCTGGAAGACCTGAAGAATCAGAGTTTCGTCATTTGCAGCTCCGCCCCGGAGGGGTTTGACCGCATCAATCAGCAGGCTCAATTCCGGCCAGGCCGAATCGGGAAGTTCCGGTTCCGGGACGTTCGGACGGGAAGGTCCCCCGCACCCGGTCAGAGTGAGTTGCAGGGGGATCCAAAGAGATGCGAAAAGAATGAAACGTGTCATGAAGCTATTGTCGCGATGTCGCGGTTTCAGACAAAAGATCATTTGCGCACCGTTGCATCAGCCGATTCAGTCCGTTACCTCATTCGCCCAGAGAACCTGTGCCGATGGTTTGCGGCGAATGAGTTTCGCGGAACCAGAGGTGTTAACCAGGACTTCCGGAGAAGGGGGAAAGGAGTTGTATCCCACGGTGCACATGGAGGAACAGTACGCACCCACCCCTTCAATCACCACGTAGTCGTGGATGTGACCGGTTGCAACCTCACGCGGTTGAAGTGCTTCAGGATCTCCGGGCGCCGGAGTCAGGATGTCGCCCGATTCACAGCAGTGTCCGACAAGGATGGCCTCTTCGGTTTCGGTGGGATCCGACTCTTTTCCCACCACGACCAGAGGGTGCTGAGCCCCGTACAGACTGGGGCGGAGCACGTCCGTCATTCCGGTGTCCAGGCGGTAAAACGTGTAACCGTCGGATCCCGTATCCACTTTGTCCTGAATCCGACTGATCAGGGAGACGGCATTGGCGACGAGATAGGTGCCCGGTTCGATTTCCAGATGGATCTCCCGTCCGGTTTCCGCTGCGAACGCGCGCAGTGCATCCGCGACCGGCTTGCCGACGGTTTGTAAATCGGTGGAGCTTTCCGCTGCCATACGGGCAACTTTGTATCCCCCCCCGAGATCGAGAGTGGTTACATTCGGGAATTTGCGCACCAGATCCAGACTGAGGCCCGCAGCCCTCATCCAGACGTCCGGATCACTTCCGCTGCCAATGTGGGTGTGGATCCGGATGCAGCTCAGGTTGTAGGTGTCCAGCAATTCCTGGGCCTCTGCAGTATACTCGTTCCAAATCCCGAAAGAGCTGCCGGGCCCCCCGACATTGGTGCGGTTGGTTCCTCCCGATCCAAGGCCGGGATTAAAGCGCAGACCGATGGTTCTGCCCGGACGTGCTTCACCAATGAGCCGGATTTGATTCAGGCTGGTGGCGTTGATTTCAATCCCGAGGTCCAGGAGTTCAGCCAGATTCTCCGGTAGTTCCTGGGCACTGAGAGAAAGATGCCCGGCGGGAATACCGGCCTCCATGGCACGTTGAACTTCATGACCGGAACTTGCGTCAATCTGCAAACCCATCCCTGCGAAGATCTTCAGCAATGCTCGATTGGGATTGGCTTTCATGGCATACCGGACGGTGAGGCCAAACGGAGCCGGAAAGGAAAGCGTTTCTTCCGCACGCTGCCGGAGAAGGTCTTCACTGACCACATACACGGGGGTGCCGTACTCGGATGCAAGCGTCCGGGTCTGTTCAGGAGTGAGGAAACGAAGGGATTCGACTGACATAGAAAGTCTCCAAAAAGAAGGGAAGAACTTGATTTACCCGCAAAACCGGTTGAGGAAAGCCGGAACATGGAAAAAGATGTCCGCAAGCTTGAAGCCGTAATCTTTGATATGGATGGCACTCTGATTGATACCGAGACCCTGGGGCATGCCTCCTGGGATCATGCGGGGGATGATGTCGGGATGTACGTTCCGCTTGAGGTGAAGAATCAGATGGTGGGCCGGAATCTCCGCGATATCCAACGCATTGTTGAGGGGGCGTTCCCCGGGCAGGATGTAGGGGAATTACTGGATCGCGCCAACTTCCATTATCACCGCCTGGTGACGGAAACCATCCCTCCGGTGAAGCCCGGGGCAGAGGAGCTGCTGGAATGGCTGGCCTCCCTGAATGTGCCTCTCGCCCTCGCCACCTCCAGCATGTCCTATCAGGCAGAGGATAAACTCGGGCGGACCGGTCTGCGTTCCTACTTTGAATTCCTCATTGCCGGAGACCAGGTTCAGCATGGAAAACCCCACCCGGAAATTTTCCTGAAAGCAGCCGCTGGACTTCACTGTCCTCCCGACGCCTGTGCGGTGTTTGAAGACTCAGGGCCTGGAATCGAAGGGGCTCGAACCGCAGGGTCCCTGGCCATCCTTGTCCCGGAACACGAACCTGTACCTCTCGACTGGCAGAAGCATGCCCACGAAGTTCTTCCAGACCTGCATCATGCGAGGCGGCGGCTTGAATACCATGGTATCGGCAAAAAGTAGCCTGGAATGCCTGATGGCACCACGAAGCCGTTTCTCGATGTAGTGAGGCTGACGGGAGATCAGGAATTCAGGTCATGCTCGATCTCAAGTCCAAGCAGTTCGCCGTCTTTGTTTACCCGGATCTCGTAGGTGCGGCCGAACGCGATTCCTTCTACTGCGTAGAGCGAAGACTCTTCGTCGACTCCACGTTCCGCCTCAAGCAGAACGACACCGGGTAAGGCCCGTTTGATGGCTGTTTTCACCGGCTTGGGAAGATTCTCCAATTCCACCGCCTGCTGGATGTCATGGATGTTGCCGGTTTCGTCAACTTCGATATCGTAGAGGGTTCCGTTGAGTTTCGCCTCCAGTTCATAGAACATTTTTCCGTCTTCCTCATACGGCTCCGCATGGGTGAGAGTACTGCCGGGAAGGCGGATCATGGCCGCATTGTGCACCAAGCGTGGGAGGTCGGCTACTTTCATGGCTTTCTCCACTTCCAGCATTCGCCCATCCGACAGAATCTCCATGTCCCACATCGTGCCGTCTGCTTTTCCAACCAGATTGAAGTACACGATGTCACCGGCGTTGATTTTCTCTGCCAACGTGAGCTCTAGACCTGGAACTGTTTTCTGCGCAGTGATGCGTACGGCCTCCGGGAGATCCTCGGGGTTGATCTCCTTCACCGCGTGAGACAGCAGTGGCATGAGAATGAACAGAGCCAACAGACGGGGAACGATACGGTGCATGATGAATTCTCCTGATATTGATTGCACGAATTAGATGTCGTGTATTGCTAAGGCGTTTTTTCCGATCTGCAAGGGGAGGAAAAAAAATTCCCATCATCGACGGGTGTCTGCGCTTCCGGAATTTTAGTCCTGGCGAGAGGTATCCAGATACCGAAAGACCGTCTCGAGGTTGAGATACGCTTCAAGCATGTCAGCCATTTGAGTGTAGACCGATTGTTTATGTGCCTGCCAGGTTTGACTGGGAGCCCGATGGGTCTCGATCCCCGCCAGCTCGGTCAGGCTCCGCCGGACCTCAGGAGCTTCGAAGAGACCATGTAAATAAGTCCCCCAGATGTTTTGGGCCCGGATTCCTTCAGGATGATCGTCTGCGACGAGAAGAGGCGAGATGGAGTCGGTGAATTCGGTTCGGCCCATGTGAATTTCATAGGCCTGCCAGCTAGCCTCTTTCCATCTTGCCTGCACTTGTTTGACGCATTTTCCGGGTTCATACTGGGTCCGAAGTGGGAGCAGGCCCAAGCCTTCAATCACACCCGCACCTCCGGCAATTCCCTCGGGATCGCTGATTTCCAGTCCCAGCATCTGATATCCACCGCAGATTCCGATGACCGGCACACCCTCGGCGGCCCGTTGCCTGATTACCTGTTCCAATCCTTCTTCCCGCAGCCATTTGAGGTCATCCACAGTATTCTTGGAGCCCGGGATGACGATCGCAGAAGCGGTTCTCAGATCGGCCGCGCTGCGGGTCCAACGGGTCTGGACTCCTGTATCGAGGGTCCAGGGATGTGCATCTGCTGTGTTGGAGACTCGGGGCAGGGCGATCCATGCGATCAGAGGGTCATCTGAAGACCCCATCTCCGGCTGCTGGGAAAACCCGTCTTCTGATTCCGGCTGCAGGTCATATCGCATAGGCAGAGTCCCCAGCATGGGTGTCTCGATATGCTTGGCGAAATAGTTCTCCGCACCCTTAAACAGGCCAATGTCTCCCCGGAACTTGTTGATGATCAGTCCGAGTCCCCGTTTTCGTGCAGCCTCCGGCATGAGTTGTACGGTTCCAATGGCCTGGGCAAACACGCCTCCGCGTTCGATGTCGCAGGCCAGCAGCCAACGGCCATCGGTGTAGTCGATGGGGAGCAGATTCGCCAGATCCCTGTCCATGAGATTGAGTTCCACCGGACTGCCGGCTCCCTCCATGAGCAGCACATCGCATCGGGTCTTCCACCAGTCGAGGACCTCCGCGACCTTCTCCCACAGGTTTCCGATTTCTTCATAGTACCTGCCGGCCTGAATGTGTGGCCCCGGTACTCCACGGAACACAACTTGCGAGGTGGAGTCGCCACAGGGCTTCAGCAGGACGGGGTTCATTTCCGCGATGGGGCGCAGCCCAGCCGCCTCCGCCTGGACGGCCTGAGCCCGACCGATTTCGCCGCCCTCCAGGGTGACATAGGAATTGTTGGACATGTTCTGAGCTTTGAACGGGGCCACCCGGTACCCCTGTCGTTTGAGCAAGGCACAGAAGGCGGTTGCAACCCAGCTTTTCCCTGCGTCAGAAGTTGTACCAAAGATCGAGAGGGATTTCATCAATGTGCCGGCATGTTGGTTTTCGCGACCCTATCAGCGTGTTTCCTGCCAAACAATCTGGCCACGCGGATTCACGTAGGCAGATCCCTGGTCCGTTCTCACGATAGCCAATCCGCGTTGGAAGGGTTTGGCGGAACGGAACCGGGCCTGGATCACGACCTGTCCTCTGGGGTTTATGAAGCCGTACTTGCCGTCTTTTTCAAACACCGCGAGGTTTTCCACAAACTGGGAAACCGAGTTGTACGGCAGAGCTTTGGAAACTTTTTTTCCCCGTTGGTCGACCAGATACAGGTTGCCCTCCATGTAGACAGGTGCCACTCCGCAGCCAAAATCTCCAGGGGTGTGCCAGCTTTCCCTGCTGGTTTCCACGGTAAACCCGCCCACCTTTTGTTTACTGCTTTTGGCTTTGCTTTTCGAAAGCACATAATGGCCCTGTTTGTCAATGAGACCAAAGCCTCCTCCACCTTTGGGCATGGCGCGTGCCAAGCCGTCATAAAAACTGTACGCCCGGTGAAACTGAGGTTTGATGATCATGGTTCCATTCGGATCAATAAACCCCCACTCCCCATACACGCCTTTCAGGTTCACCGCAGCCAGTCCGTCAGAAAAATCCAGGGCTTCATTGTATACCGGCTCGATCACCATCTTACCGGTTCGGTCAATAAATCCTCTTTTGCCGATGCCCCAGGTGTCTTGAGGTCCAATTCTCACTACGGCCCTCCCGTGAGAAAAGGGGCCGATTTCTGCATAACGGGGCTCCAGAATCACCTCTCCCTTTTGGTTGATAAGCCCCCATTTTCCCTCCTTTTCGAACGCCGCCCGCCCCTCGGAAAAGGGTTGATATCTGTCACCAGGTCCTGCTTCATCCACTCCGACCACTACGGTTCCGTCAGCGGTGATAAACCCTGCATGGGTGCCTTTTACCAGTCCCAGCCCTTCTGAGAACGGCTCTGCCTTGGAAAACCGTGGAGGGATGATGCCTTTGCCGTTACCATCAATGTAGCCGAATTTCCCATCGATGTAGACCGGGAAGAGGGGAATGTCGCGTATGCGGAGAGGGGGATTTCGTTTGAACTCCTCCCGAAGGAAGTCCTTATCCATTTCGCTCAACATCTTGACCGGGACGGTCAGTACTGCTCCATCGGCCTTTTTAAGACGAACCTGCCCGTTTTCATATCCAAGATATTCGGCGTCCAGGCTGCTCCCGGTTGTAGACGTCCAGGTTCGCAGCTCCGCGAAACTGTTGGGTGAAAAGGCCAGGGCGATGAAGAGGAGTGATAATCTCAACGTATGTTTCTTCATCGTCTTTCCCCTTGGGTTTGTCAGGCGGTCAGATGTGCACTACCGGATTCCCTGTTTCTGTTTCCAGGCCTCATATTCCTTCAGGGTGCCGGGGTAGTCGGTGACCTTCCCGTCACGGATTTCGATGATCCGGGTGGCCAGACTGTCGATGAATTCGCGGTCGTGACTCACAAACAGCACGGTGTCAGCATAAAGACCCAGTCCATAGTTCAGGGCCTCAATGCTTTCCAGATCAAGGTGGTTGGTCGGTTCGTCGAGGGCAAGCACGTTGCTTTGGCGCATCATCATCGAGGAAAGAATCAACCGGGCTTTTTCTCCACCACTGAGGACGCCGCAGAGTTTGAAGACGGATTCACCGCGGAAGAGCATGCGACCCATGGCGGAACGCAGCTCGGTTTCTTTCTGTTGTTCATCCGTGCAGAATTTGGAGAGCCAGTCAATGGCCTGTGCGTCTGGATCGAGTACATCCATCGCTTCCTGCGGAAAAACGGAGAGATCAACGGTGTCACCGCGGAGTACGGTTCCGGAATCGGATTCCAGATCCCCGCAGAGGATGCGGAGCAGGGTGGTTTTTCCCACACCGTTGTTGCCAATGATGGCCACTTTTTCACCGGGACCCACCGTGAGGTTCACGTCTTCGAACAAGGTGGTCTCAAAGGTTTTACTGATCCCCTCGGCATCCACCACCTTATCTCCCAGCCGGGTTGCGGACTCAAAGCGGATATAAGGAGAGACCCGTGAGGAGGGCTTGAATTTCTCGATTTCGATTTTCTCCAGCTCTTTCTGGCGGGAGGTGGCCTGCTTGGCCTTGGAGGCGTTTGCCGCAAAGCGGTTGATGAAGCTTTTTAGCTCATCGGCCCGCTTTTCTTTCGCCGCGTTCTCCCGGGAACGCTTTTCCAACAGCATGGCGTTGGTGGTCATGAAATCATCATAATTCCCGGTGAACATCCGGATCTGCTGGAAGTCGAGGTCGGCAATATGCGTTGGAACCGCATTGAGGAAGAAGCGGTCGTGAGAGATCACGATGACGGTTCCCTCATACTGCTGTAAGAATCCTTCGAGCCAGTCCCGGCTGGACATGTCCAGATGGTTGGTGGGTTCGTCGAGGAGCAGGACATCCGGCTTTCCGAACAGGGCACGGGCCAGCAGGACCCGCAGTTTCAAATCGGGGGGAAGCGTCTCCATGGGCTCCTCCCGCTTGTCCTCGGGGAGCCCCAGACCGTCGAGAAGTTTGGCGGCATCGGTTTCCATGGTATACCCACCCGCTTCTCCGAAATCCTCCTCGATGTATCCACAGCGCTCCTCCTCTTCCGGCGTCAGTTCGGCGGCAGTGTAAAGGTGTTCCCGCTCCATATGGAGTTTCCACAGTTCGGGATTTCCCTGGTAGACGGTATTGCTGACCGTCTCCTGATCGAAGGTGTTATGGTCCTGGCGCAGGAATCCCATCGTCGCCCCGGAATCCAGGGCGACTTCGCCAGCAGACGCTTCGATCTGCCCGGTCAGGATTTTCATAAAGGTGGACTTTCCTGAGCCGTTGGCTCCGATGAGACCATAGCGGTTGCCTGGACGGAATTTGATGCTGACATTTTCGAAGAGAGTTTTCTCTCCGTAACGCATGGTGAGGGAAACGGCGGAAATCATGGCAGGATGATCGGGTTAGAAAAGGAGGGTTAAAAAGGGACAAAGATGAGTGGGGTGCTGTGTCAGGAGAAAGGCAATGGGGCAAGCAGAATGAGCAGGACGATGGGTGTGAGGGGTAGGGCAGGACAATTTTGGGCAGGACGATTTAATGGCAGAACGATGGTTGAGGAATTTTCATCATTGATATGGTCGTATTCATATGAATAGTTACTTTATGCCAATTGAATCTTCATTTAATCCTCAACCCATCTCTAAACCGGAGTTTCAGAAACTCGATTTTGAGGTGATGGGGGTGTGTTTTGAGATCCAGAATCGGTATGGAAATCAGCTGGATGAAAAGATCTATCAGGAGGCACTTGCACGCCGACTCAGGCGAAAGGGATTTCATGTCCACTTAGAGGCTGGAGTAAATTTGCGCTTCGGTACCTTTCGCCGTCTGTATTCCTGTGACCTGATTCTCAATGAATCTTTCATTTTAGAGTGCAAAGCAACGCCTGACCTTGTTGATGCCCACAAGTTGCAACTCCTTCACTATTTATTCCTGACAGGTGTTTCATATGGCCGGTTGATCAACTTCCGGCCTGCATCGGTTCAGAAATGGATGATGTCTAACTTGGTCCCCTTGAACGAACGTCGGCACCCGGAGCTTCGGTTTGAGGGATGGAATGACGAGGACGAGTGTCTCCCTCTCTCAACATTCGTACAATCTCTGGTAGCTGATTGGGGGACAGGCCTTTTACGGAACTGTTATCTTTCAGCCATTCGAGAACATTTTAATTCCTCATTACACGAAAGAGCCGTGCCCCTAAGGGATGCGTCTCAACTCTTGGGAGAGAAGCAAATGGACATCTTGAAATCCAATCATGTCATCATGTTGACAAGCTACTCCGGAGATCAGGCAGGACGCAAAACCAACTTACAGAGACTGCTCTCGCTGACTCCCCTTCATTCTTTACTCTGGATCAATATCGATCTTCATACCCTGAGCTTCATTCGACTGACCCAGTAATCATACACCTCCTCAATCTTAGCCAAACCCCATCTCCCCAATTATCGTTCGCCAATAATCGACCTGCCTAAATCAAAATCTTGGCCTCCCAGCCATCGTTCTGCCAATAATCGTCCTGCCCCTCTTTTCCCGATGCCATTTTCCTGCTAAGGGCATCCTCCATGGCTTTGCTAAGTGTACATTCATTAACCCTGGCGTACGGCGGTCCGCCTCTGCTGGATGATGTCAGTTTCACACTGGACCGCGGGGAGCGGGTGTGTCTGGTGGGACGGAACGGGGAGGGGAAATCCACCCTGCTCCGACTGATTGCCGGGGAGGAAACCCCCGATCAGGGCCGGCTAGCGTTTGAAGCCGGCTGTAAGGTGGCATCTTTGCCTCAGGTCTTTCCCGCCTCCCGTCCGGGGTTGGTGCGTGAGGTAGTGGAGGAGGATCAGCATGCCTCTGCGGATGACCACGAGTTTCATCTCCGGCTGGACAAGCTTCTCTCCCAGATGGAGCTGGACCCTTTTGCCGTGTACGACACCTTGTCCGGTGGGCAGAAGCGGCGGGTGCTTCTGGCGTCCGCGCTGGCCGGAGATCCGGATCTCCTCATCCTGGATGAGCCGACCAACCATCTGGATGTGGAGGGCATCCTGTGGCTGGAACGTTTTCTGCCCCGTTTTCCAGGAGCGGTGTTGTTTGTCACCCACGACCGGGCGTTTCTCCGTGCAACCGCCTCCCGCATCCTTGAACTGGACCGGGGGCAGTTGAGTGACTGGGATTGTGGGTATGACAAATATCTGGTCCGCAGAGAGGAACAGTTAGCGGCGGAGGAAAAGCAGAATGCCCTGTTCGACAAACGTCTGGCTCAGGAGGAACGCTGGATTCGTCAGGGGATTAAAGCCCGGCGTACCCGGAATGAAGGACGGGTTCGGGCTCTGAAAAAAATGCGGGAGGAGCGGAAGCAGCGGCGGGAGCGTTCCGGATCTGCCAAACTTCAACTTCAGGAATCCGGCCGCAGTGGTGTGAAGGTGATCGAGGCCAAGGATATCCGCTTCGATTGGGGAGACCGTCCCATCGTCTCCTCTTTTTCCACCCTGATTACCCGCGGGGATAAAATCGGGCTGATTGGTCCTAACGGCTCCGGAAAAACGACACTTCTGAAGCTGTTGTTGAAAACACTTGAGCCCAAAGCGGGTATGGTGGAGCACGGGACCCAGCTCGAGGTGGTGTTTTTCGATCAGTACCGAATGGCATTGGATGAAGAAAAGTCCCTGGTGGAAAATGTGGGGCAGGGCAGTGATCATGTAGTGATCGATGGCCGGAAACGGCATGTGATCTCCTATCTGGAGGATTTCCTCTTTCCTCCCTCTCGCTCCCGCACCCCCGTGAAGGTGCTGAGCGGAGGAGAACGGAACCGGCTGCTGCTGGCCAAAATGTTCACCAATCCCGGCAATGTGCTGGTGATGGATGAACCGACCAATGACCTGGACATCGAGACGCTGGAACTGCTTGAGGCTCTGCTTGTTGACTATGGTGGCACCCTGCTTCTGGTGAGCCATGACCGGGAGTTTCTGGACAATGTGGTCACCTCGACCCTGGCAAGTGAGGGGGAGGGGCGGTGGAAAGAATATCCGGGCGGATATGCGGACTGGGACGCCCAACGGCCGAAACCGGCGAAAGAGCAGAAAAATAAGCAGCCTACGGCTTTAACCGGAAAGCATCTCAAACCTCTCAACGGAAAAGAGAAACGCGAGCTGGAGGCTCTTCCTGAACAGATGGAGGCATTGGAAACAGAGTTGGACGCGTTGGGACAGCAGATGTCCACTGCCGAATTTTACGAGCAGTCTGCGGAAGAACAGGAAGCGGTCCGGCTGCGTGCAGAGGCGATTCCGGTGGAACTGGAGCAGATGTTTGCCCGGTGGGAAGAGCTGGAGGAACGGTCCGTCCGGTAAGCACATGGTCTGGAAAAACACTGGATCCCACCCTGTACAAACCAAAAGTGGGTCCTGTACAGTGGGGGGAGTCTGATGAAACCATCTTCTTCCCCCAATCCCAATCGGTTCCAAACCACTCGATGGAGTTTGGTGTTGTCTGCGAGAGAGCAGGGACCTGACGCCGAGGTGGCGCTGGAGGAGCTCTGTCGGAGATACTGGCCGGCATTACGAAGTTTCGCGGTCAGGATGGGATGCACATCACATGATGCGGATGATATGGCCCAGGGGTTTTTTATTCAGGTGGTGGAGAAAGATCTGTTTGCCCGCGCCGATCCGGAACGCGGAAAATTGCGTACGTTTCTCGCCACAGCCTTTCGCCGCTATTTGCAGGATCAGTGGAGCAAGGCTGGTGCACGGAAGCGGGGGGGAGGGTTGGAAATTCTGTCCTTTGATGAATCCCGTGACAGTCAGGGAAATGAACCCCGGAATGCATTGGATCAGGAATGGGCCGCGAGGGTGATGGAACTCAGTCTTGAGCGTTTGCAGGAGCGTTACCGGCAGGATGGCCGGTTGGAACTCCTTCAGTCTCTACGTCCTTACTTGACTGGAGAGTTGCCGGAGGGAGGATATGCCGCACTCGCGGATGAACAGCGCATGTCCTCCGGTGCGGCGAAGGTTGCCCTGCACAGAGCGCGTAAGCGTTTTGGCGAAGCGTTGCGGTATGAAGTCGCGGAAACACTCGGACCGGATGAAGAGGTGGAGTCAGAACTGCGGCATCTGTTGATGGCTGTATCCTGAATCCGTTTCCATATGACAGACTCACCCGACGATCTGAGAAAACTGTTTGCAGCCGGACTTCAACCCGGCCCGTTTGAAACAGAGTCCGAGATTCAGCCTCCGGAGCTGGACGGGATCGAAATCGAGACCCTTCTGGGGCAGGGAGGAATGGGGGTTGTCTATCTTGCCCGGAACAAACGGTTGAATCGTCCGGTCGCATTAAAAGTGCTTCACGGAGATGGGGATACACTTGAAGCGGAGCGGCTGTCACGGGAAGGGAAGGTCTTGGCAAAATTGGACCATGCACATATCCTCCGTGTGTATGATGTCCTGTTTGATCAGGTGGGACATCCCTGTCTGATGCTGGAATATGTGGAAGGAGGAGATCTGGCAGATCGGATTCAGGCGGGCGGGTATTCCGTCGAACAGGCGTTGATCTGGTTCAGGCAGATTGTGGAGGCGGTGGCACATGCGCACTCGATGCGGGTGCTGCATCGCGATCTCAAACCGTCCAATATTCTGTTTGATCCGTCGGGGATGGTGAAAGTAGGTGATTTCGGCCTGGCGGCTCTTGACCGGAGTGAGGTGACCTTCACGTTAACTCTGAGCGGTACCACAGCAGGAACGGAGGCGTATATGTCTCCTGAACAGCGCAACGGTGAGAAACTGGATGCCGGAACCGACGTCTACAGTCTTGGGGTGATCCTGTATGAGATGCTGACAGGTCGGAGACCGCAGGGGATCTTTTCTGCCCTCAAGGATAAGCGTCTGGACCGTATTGTCCGGACCTGCCTTCTTGAACGTTCCGAAGACCGGTATTCTTCCTGCGAAGCTCTGTTGCAGGAACTGGATCGGACACCCAACCGTTGGCTTCCCTATGTTGCCTTCGGGACTGTGGTTCTCTCTGTTTTGGGGTTTCTTGGCAACGCTCTGCTTAGGCCTTCTGGCTCAGAGAGCGAGTCAGCCTCTCCACCACTGCACGCGCAACCGACCTCTACACCTGTTCCTCTTTTCACACCTGCCCCCAGAGCTGTGGCACCTTCTGTTGAGAAAACAGACGTGAATGTCTTATCAGGTTTAGAGGAGAACCTGGCCGATTTACGGAGTCGGGGAAACTGGTCCTTTGAAGAGGGCGCATTGGTGGTTCAGCCAGGCCGTACGTCTCAGGCCTGGATTGAACTTCCTTCTGCTCCAGGAGAGTCTTATGATTTGGAGGTGGTGGCCACCCGGTTGACCGGAACCGATTCGTTACCGATCGTGTTTCCCACCTCCAGTGGTGTGGTGGCCGTTGAACTGGATGCCTGGAGGCAGGGAATCGGTGGGTTTCAACTGGTGGACGGGCAGGATTTGCGCAGCTCCGGACGATCCTTCCCGATCCGGTATCAGAACGGAGTGCCTCTGACGGTCTTGATTCGTGTCCGCAGAGAGCAACTTCAGTTATGGGTGAATGGAGAGCTGAAATCGACGCTTGCCCTTCAACATCGGGAACTCTCCAAACCCGGGCTGTGGGAATTCCCGCAGTCCCTTCAATTCGGGGTGGGGGCATGGGAATCTTCAGCCCGGTTTGATCGGATCGTCTGGAGGCCCATTGACGACGAATAAAAAAAAGATGGATGAGCCGTAACCTTGGCCGGTGTTTCTCCAAGTACAGGTTGAATACAACCTCTCGCCTTTGGAGAACCGATGAAAACCCTGATCATGAATTGTGTAGTACTCAGCCTGTTTGTTCGATCCGTTTATGCAGATGACCTTGCTCATTTGAGCGATGACTTTTCCAATGCTTCCAGTCAGTCAGACTGGCTGAGACTGAATGATGTTGAAGGATGGAATGCGGATCAACTTGAAGTCTGGGATGTGAATACCTCCCGGGCGGGCCACATGAGGCTCATGCCGCATACCAGTGCCTGGTTTGATGACCTGCGTGGCGTGCTGGTTCATAAAAATGTCACCGGTGATTTTGTGGTGACGGCCCGCATGGAAATCGGGAGCCGCTCTGACATGAACCTTCCTCCCAGCCGCCTGTTTTCGTTGGCAGGGCTGTTTGCACATTCGCCCCGAAACATAACGTCAGCTGCTCCAACTCCCTACACTACATCTCCGGTGTGGCCCCCCGCAGCCAACGGCAGTGATTGGCAGCCTGGAACGGATAACTATATCTTTCTCTCTTACGGTTCTGCAGGAAATCCGGGAACCTGGCAGTACGAAGTGAAAACAACGGTGAACGGTGACTCGACTCTGTATTATGACAATTCGGGCGTTCCCAACAGCAATACCGTCGAGTTGCAAATGGTCAGGGTGGGAGACACGGTGGTGGTCATGCGTCGGCACCCCGGCGGAAACTGGATCGTGGAGAACCGGTATCCGAATTCCGCTCACTCACTACCCGTCCTGGGCGAAACCCTGCAGGTCGGCATAACTGCGTACACAGATTGGAATAACCTCCAGGACGATTACTGGAACGGAGGGAGCCATTCATCCCAGTTCCATCACAATTATACGGTGCTGGATGGCCCGGAGATGCAGCCGGATCTGATTGTGGATGTGGATTACATTCGGTTCAACCGTCCGGATGCGGCTCTGACCGAGGAATTACTCCAGTCGTTAACCACAAGTTTTGATCCCTCCACCGGTCAGAGTACAGCGTTCGATCTTCCCGGGGATGGCGCTGGGCTTTATCTGGGAGACAATGTGGCGGTGGTACCGGAGCCTTCCACACTCCTGCTTGTTTCACTTTTCGGAATTCTGGGACTGGTGCTGGTGCCGATGAAACTGCGGAAACGCTGAAGGGATTGTATGCGGGAAACGTAACGAATCCTCGGGTGACCCCCGAGGGTATTTTGTCTGTCCATTGAACGTTGGTTTAGGATTTCTTCTAAGTTCAGGATTTGCTACAAGTCGCGTTTTGATGAAATAAAGGTGTATTTATGGAATTGCTTACGGATGCTGTGGCTGTTGTGGGTTCGCGGCATGGAATGTTGGTTCAACCCTCCTCCCGGGACTGTGGTCTGATTCGATTTGACCGCTTTACCCGCCTTCCCAGATTTCAGCTTCGTGTGGGGGCGGTGATCGATGGGGAGGAGATCCTGTTTCCTCTCTGTGAGGAGGAGAAGGACTTTGAGTTTCTGGATCAACGCATGTCCCCCTCCCGCATGACGTTCATGGGGATTCACCCCGAAACAGCCTTGAAGGTGCGGCTGGATATTACCGTTCCTTTTCGGCCGCGTGACCGTGGGTTCAGTACCACACCGGTCTTCCTGCTCGATGTGTCCGTTCAACGGCTCACGGGAATTTTTCGCTGGAATGTGCGGGATAAATCGAAAGATGTGGATGCGGTAGAGGTGTTTTGTGAGCTGATTCCTCCCGAATCCTGGCGGGTTGAGGCATGTTCCAAAGGACTTGATCTGACCTTCACGTCGATTCGCGCCGAAGTGAAAGAAGCGTTTACCGATGTATGGGATACGGTGGATGAGGAGGTCCCACAGCATGACCGCGTATGGACCTTAAACGGTCTCACAACCGGGAATCGGTTTCACAAAACACTTCCTGTATCAGAAAACGCTCCTGAGGACAGATTGAGCATGGCATGGGCAACATGGAGTTCCCCGGTGCTTCGGGTGGAAGGAACTCTTCGTCCCTTTGCCTACACGGAATACTTTGATTCCCTGTCTTCTGTCTGTGACTGGGTAGAGAACGGAGGCGGGCAGGAGATCCGGGAGAATGCATCACGTGTGGATGCCTATCTAGGAAACCACAATCTGGGCAGTGCCGTGGCCCACCTTCTGGCCTACAGTCTGCATAGCTGGATGATCAATACCTGGTGGGTGGAGGACCGGTTCAGTGTGTGGGAAGGGACCTGTTATTTCCATTCGACCGTCGATGTGGAGTTTACCCAGAGTCCGTTTTATCTGTGTGTGTGGCCGGAACTGCTCGCCAGTGAACTGAATGCCTGGCCTGCCTTCAGTTTTCCCGGCGAAGAGATTCTGGGGAAGGCGGGGGAACACACGCTCTACCTGTCGCATGATACCGGAGCGCATGCCGGGGTCCGGGCACAAGTCTACAGCCATGACATGGCGGTGGAGGAGAGTGCGAATTATGTGATTCTCTCCTGTGCGTACTGGAAACGGACTGGGGAAGATGATCTCATCCGAAAATATCAGGACACCCTGCGGGCTTATCTGATGTTCCTGACCAAGACGGATACCCGTGACCGGGGTGTGCCGGATGCCGGAGTGGCCAATACCATTGATGATGCCTCTCCCGCCGTCCAGTTCGGGCGGGAACAGACCTATCTGTCCGCCAAAACCCTTTGCGCCTTTGTCGCAGGGGAAGCCATATTTGACCATCTGGGCATGGCCGAGATGGCGCAACACTGCCGCGATCGGGCAGACCGGATCCGTGACCGGATTGAATCGGACGGCTGGGTGGACGATCATTACGGCGTATTGCTTGAACGGTCTGGTATTCTGAAAAACCCCTGGACCGGGGAGACCATGCCTTGTGAGGAAATTCCCGGCTGGGATGCCGCGCATATTTATTCCTGCAATGCACAGGCGGTGTTGGATTTGGTTGGGATGGATGCGGGGCTGGATCCGGGACGGATCCAAACCGACCTGCGGGTGGCCTCCGAACGCTGTGGGCATGCATACGGCAATACGCACTCGGACTTTGCCAATGCCGAGATGGAGCAGCACGAGGCCATGCTGGGTCTGGCAGGTGTCGCCGCCAATCCCGGTTGGGTGTCGATGAACATGCTTCGGGATATCGCGGCCTTCTACCGGGGGGTGGATTTGCGGCATCTTGCCTGCTCTTATTGGGACTGGCAAACCACGACCAATTCTCAGGAGGCGAAAATGTTTTTTGAAACCTTTGCCGGAAACAATCTTTGTTTTTATCCCAGAGGAATTGCGATCTGGGGGATTTTTGATGCGCTGTCAGGGCGGGTGGTCGACAAATCCAGAGGGGTGGATGCCTGTTCGAGTGCGTTCCCTCAGGTAAAGGTGCCGGATGTATTCACTGCCGACTGGCGACAACTGCCATAACGGTGAGGAGGATTCCGAAGATTTCGGGGAGTGGAGACTGTTGACCGGTGGAGCAGGTTAGGGAACTGGACCGGGGACATACCTGCCCCCGACCCGTCCTTCCATAGCTGCGCAATCTCTTGACCTTAGGGCTCGGTCTTCCCATGATGAGGGCCATGCCTACCCCGAATCTTTTGCTCATCACCACCGACCAGCAGAGCGCCACCATGCTGGGCTGTACCGGGAATCCGCTTGTTCAGACGCCCCACCTTGATGCCCTGGCTGCGGACGGTGTCCGCTTTGAAACCGCGTATTCCGCGCAACCCCTCTGCATTCCCCAACGCTGCTCCTGGTACACGGGGCTGATGCCCCATCAACATGGATTGACCTTCAACCTGCGAGGGAAAGAAGTCGAAGCTCCCACCATGATGGGACGAATCTTCCGTGAGGCCGGGTATGCCACCGGATATTCCGGCAAATGGCATGTGATGGTTCCCGAGGATGACCGTGAACGTCACGGGTTTGACTGGATGAGCAATCTCCGGAGCAATGGTGCCGATGTCGGCATTGCTCCCGACTTTGACCGGTTCCTGTCAGAGAAAGATGACCGTCCGTTTCTGTTCTCCGCCTCCTACAATAACCCGCACAACATCTGTGAAGCCGCGAGGGGAGGGCCATTCCCGGACGGGGAACCCGGGCTTCCGGAGAACCTGGGGCAACTTCCGCCTTTACCTGAAAACTTTGCCATTCCTGATCATGAACCGACCGTGATCCGGGAGGTGCAGAAGCGGTACGGGGCAAGAAATTATCCCGTGCATCACTGGGATGAGACGCGTTGGAAACTGCATCGCTGGTTCTACAACCGGATGGTGGAAATGGTGGATGCCCATATCGGAAACCTGCTGAAGGTACTGCACCGCCATGGTCTTGAAAACGAGACGCTGATTGTCTTTGCCAGTGATCATGGCGATGGAAATGCACATCATCACTGGAACCAGAAACAATCCCTCTATGATGAATCGGCCCGGGTTCCTTTCATCATTTGCAAACCCGGATCCGGACTGCAGGTGGTGAATCGGTCTCATCTGGTGAACACGGGCATCGATCTGATCCCCACCCTGTGTGGATTGGCAGGGATCGAGGTGCCCGATCATCTTGACGGCACCGACTGGAGCGGTGTCCTCCAGAACAGTCCTCCTTCCCATCCACCGGACCATCTGGTAGTGGAAACCGAATTCGGCACCTTTGGAGAACCCGCCGGGATCATGGGGCGTGCTGTAAGGACCACGCGGTATAAGTATTCCGTGTACAGCAAAGGGGAACACCGGGAATTTCTCGCGGACATGGAGGAGGATCCGGGGGAAACCCTGAATCTTGCAGGAGATCCAGCACATGCCGATGAGCTGGAGTATCATCGCAACCTTCTGAAAGCATACATCGCGGAAACAGGGGATGTTTTTTCTCTTGAAGCGATACCGTAGGACCAACGGTCTCCGTTGGTCAAGTTGCCCAGCCGGGACGTCTGGGCCTACATTTGCCTCTCTTCGAACATAGAATAGCTCCCGGATTTCAGTGTGACCGGGTCTTTGTTCGGTAGATCGAGGATTCCGGAACATCCCTCCGGAATCTCCAGATCCAACTGCAATCCGTCCGCACGTTGCTTCCACGAGATGGAGGCTCGACCGTGAGTGGTTTCCAGAGAAGCGCTGGCATGAGTGATGGTCCCTCCCGGTCTCGGTTGGAAACGGATAACTCTGTAACCGGGTTCTTCCGCCGCCAGACCCGCCACGAATTTGACCATCCATTCTCCCACCGCACCATACGCGTAGTGATTAAAGGAATTCATGTTGGCGTTCTGGAATCCCCGCTCCGGATGCCAGCCATCCCAGCGCTCCCAGATGGTGGTGGCTCCCTGGGTAACCGGAAACAGCCAGGACGGGAATTCCGTCCGCTCCAGTAACTGATAGGCGAGATCCAGATTCCCTGAGTCCTCGAGTACCTGAAGAAGGTAGGGAGTTCCCACAAATCCGGTACCGAGTTTCGGTCCACCGTTCTTCACGCGACGCACGAGTTCCCGCACACACCCGGGGCGCTGTTCGTCCGTGACCAGGTTGAAATGAAGTGCAAGCACACAGGAGGTCTGGGTCGCACCGGTGGGAATACCCTCCGGAGTCAGGAAGCGTTTCCGGAAGGCCTTTCGAATCTCGGAATGAAGCGACGCCCATTTCTCTGACGCCCTTGGATTGCCGAGGAGCAAGGCCATCCGGCTAAGCAGCTCTGCATTCCGGGCATAGAATGAGGTTCCAATGAGATCTTTCGGGGTGTTGCCGGATGTGATTCCACTCCCGTCCAACGCAAGCCAGTCTCCGAAGCCCTGCCAGTCTGTTTTGTCCGGATGACAACAGATGCCGTTCAGGACATTCTCTCTGTCGAGGAATTCCATATAGCGGACCATCGCCTCGTAGTTATCCGACAGGAATGAGAGGTCTCCTGTGGCTTCGTAGAGATACCAGGGGATCAGAATCATGGCATCCGCCCATGCCGGTCCGCCATATTCCCGAATGGTGAACGCGTACACATATGGAGCATAACACGGAATCCCTCCATTCTGAAACTGGCTTTCACGAAGGTCCTTGAGCCATTTCTTAAAAAAGGGCCCTGTGTCCCGTATGAAGGCGGCCGTGGGGGCAAATACCTGAGCGTCTCCGGTCCAACCCAGCCGTTCGTCCCGTTGAGGGCAATCGGTCGGGACCTCGAGAAAGTTTCCGTTTTGTCCCCAGACGATATTGCAGAATAACTGATTGAGCAGAGGGTTGGAACAGGAGAAGTCACCCGTCCGTTTCATGTCTGAGTAAAGGGCAACCCCGGTCAGGTTGAGTATCACCGCCGTCCCTTTGATCTCCACCGAGACATACCGGAACCCATGAAAGGTGAACCGGGGTTCCCAGTACTCCTGTTCCTGACCGGAGAGGGTGTACATATCGGTTGCGGTCGCGCCCCGGAGGTTGTCCAGATACAGTTCCCCGCTTTCCGTCAGCACTTCTGCATGCCGGAGGATCACGGTTGCTCCGGCCTCTCCCCGAACGCTGATCCGCATACGTCCGGAAATGTTTTGTCCCAGATCATAGATCGTGGATGTTTTGCGGGAATGCAGTTTTGTTGCGGGGAACGTTTCCTGACGTGTTACCTGAGGATCCCGGTGAAGGGTGAGGGGAGGGGGGTCAAATTCGGATACGACCACAGGACGCGGCACCTGCGACATCTCTCTCAGCCGTGCATCCACATGCTCCCCCATGAGAAGGTCATTTTTGACCACCTCGGAATGGATAGTGACCCAGCTTCCGTCCGTAACCCAATGTCCTCCCTCCCACTCCATCCGGGCAAGAAACCGTACTCGGTCACTGTAAAACTGACGCGGATTTACGGCAATGTGACCCACAGCCCAGCCATCGCCCACCACTGCGTCAACCGTATGTTCTCCAGCAGACAGCGGGCCGGTGTGCACTTCCAGCACACGGAGGTTTTTCCGGTAATCTGTCCAGCCGGGAAGCAATACTCCCTCGTGCAGGATTCTCCCATCCAGCCGCACTTCCGCCAGACCGAGACAGGTCCATTGGAGTACAGCATCGGGAATCGCCTCTGGAAGGCAAAAGGTGTGAAGGAACCGTGGGGCGCTAGTGCCCGCGAATGGAGAACCGATAAGATCGGATTCAATCCAGTGTGCTTCTTTGATCGCGAGGGATGAGTTCATGCGGGCATGCTAGCATCCCTGCCAGGGAAATAAGTGTATATATGCGACAAATAGATGCAAAATAGCGACAAATACGAGGTGCCGTGATCCCTATCCACCTCTGGTGGCTTTCCGATAAGCAGAGGGACTGATGCCTGCAAAGCGTTTAAACATCACGCTCATATGGGAAGCGGAAGGCCAGCCACATTCCGCGGCGATATCGGGCGTAACCATATCCGTGCATTCCAGTAGTTCACGTGCTCTTGCGACCCGCACATGTGTCATATGCTGCCCGAGGGTCATGCCGAAGGTGAGTTTGTATTTATTCTCAAGTCCTCTGCGCGACATGTTGGAGAGTTTCACCAGCTCTGAAAACGCGATGCCTTCGCATGTATTGTCGCGAATAAAGGCATACACTCTGCGCATGTTGGGATCGTCAGTGGAGAGCACATCCGTGGATGCCCTGGTGACGGTCCGAACAGGTTTGACCCTGATTTCCGACGGGGCCTCCGCTGTCCCGTTCAATAACTGTTTCAATAGATTCGCCGAGGTTTCTCCGATGCGCTCTGTCCCGGGATCAATGCTGGAAAGTGTCGGGTGACACAACCGACAGATCATGGCATGATTGTCGACTCCCAGAACGGCCAGTTGTTCCGGGATCGACAGATTGGATGCGATGCCTGCGTGGATGATGCGAATACCCAGATCGTCTGCGGCCGCCATAACCGCCATCGGAACAGGGTTCTGCTGTAACCGGTGTCGCAGTACATTGTCCCAGTTTTTCTCACAGGCGTCCAGGGTCTCCACCGAACATCCGGCATGTTCTGCGGCTTGCTGAAACCCCTTCTGGCGGTGGACAGAAAATGGTTGGTCGGAGTATCCCGCGAAAAGGAACCTCTTGAATCCTCGTTCCCGAAGATAGTGAAACCCCATCATGCCCACTTCCCGGTTATCAGCGCGAACCCGGTACAACGAATCTGCAGAAGGATGCCGGATGTTCGCTGCGGCAAACACAACAGGTTTGTCCCACTGCACCAAGCGGTCAATCACCCGCTTGTTCCGACTTTCACACAAGAGGGCATCCGGCTGAAACCGGTCCAGCATGGTTTCCAGTGCTTCAAGTGAACTGTCAGGCTCGTGATGCAGGACCCAGTGAGGTTGCTGATCTGCAACGGACAAAAACCCCTCAAGGATCCATCGGGCATACCCCATTGCAGGCATTCCGACTAACCCGATTCGCGCGGGTGTCTGGTCAGTTCGTACAGGCATGGCCCTTTGCAATATGAAACAAACGTAATGTCAAGATGTATGCGTTATGACAAAATACATTTACGCTTAAACGATGGCCTCTTTGGCTCACGTCCCTTAAGGTCACAGGATCAATCACTTCTATTCCTGGAGCAATATCATGACGAAATTTTGGATGTACCTGACCGTGACGCTGGGAGTCAGCCTTTTGGCCTCCGCAAACACTCTGCTGATTGATTTCGGCACAGAGGTGACAGGAACGGCCTCACTTGGCGGTACCTGGAACGAACTGCAAACCGATGTTTCTTCCGGCCTGCTGTACAGTGATGGAAGCGCCGCGACCGGAATCGGCATTGACCTGACGAACGCCGCAACCTCCACCACGGATCAGGGTGTCTGGGGGGGTGGCGGAGATAAATCCTGGGTGGATGGCGAGGCCACAAGAGACTATGTCTGGAATGGATCTGAGTTCACCATTACCCTGACAGGACTCAATAACTCTCTGGATTATACTCTTTCGCTGGTTGCGGTTCGTAACGGGGGGTCCAACCGAATCGGAACCTACACCGTGCAGGGGCTTACAACGTCGGATGAAGTCGCAAGCTCCTCCTACAATGCGGCAACCGCGTTTACCAACCAAAGCATTCTGAACTGGACGTCGGTCAGTCCCACTGCAGGCGAAATTGTCATCACCGCGACGCCCGACAGTGGGGACACCGTGTTCGTGAATGCCTTACAGGTAGTGGCCATCCCCGAACCGGGAACGCTGGGCCTGGTACTGATTTCCGCCTGTACGTTGGGAATCATCCGCCTCCGGAAAAAATCCTAACCCGGTCATGGGATAGAACCCCTCGTTCATACCGGACGCATGAGTCAGCTCTTTGTTGATGATGATTTCGACAATGGACGAATTGAGGTGGTGGACATCGATCAGGAACTCCGGAGGCTGACCACCCGGGTTCCGGATGATGACCACACCCAGGACCCCCAGATGCGATTCTGGCAGTTCCGCATCCGGGGGCTTTCTCCTGGAGAGCCTGTCCAGATCTGCCATCAGCCCTCTGTGGATATGCACTATGTCTACAGTTATGACCGGCGGATCTGGCATCGGTTCCCGTTTCGGGGAATGTCTGATGTCACGTATCGGTTTTCTTCGTCGGAAGTGTTTATCGCCCCCAATATTGCCTACCCGTATACGCGGAGTCTGGAACTTGCCTCTGAAATGAGCAACTCTCCTTATGTCCGGATACAGAATCTGGCCATAAGTGAGGGAGGAAGGGCGGTAAAACTGTTTCGGATCACCGAGCCTTCTGTGAGGGATGAAGGGAAGCGGATCGTATGGGTACAGGGGCGTCAGCATGCCTTTGAAAGCGCATCAAGTTTACCCCCGGAGGGATTGATCCGCTGGATAGCCTCTTCGGATCAGACTGCGGCAGCGTTTCGCCGACAGTGTATCGTGTACGTGGTTCCGATTATGGATGTCGACAACGTGTATCTTGGCAAGAGCGGGAAAGATATGCCGAGAGACTTCAACCGGTGCTGGCAGGAGACAGCCTGTCCCTGGAAGGTGATAGAGGCGACATGTGAGTTGCTTCTCAACCTGAAACGTGAGGGAGAATCGTTTCTTGGATTTGTCGACAGTCACAGCCCATACTTCACGCAGGGTCCCCAGTGGTATGTGGCTTCTTCCGAGAAGCACTGGGAGATCTTCCGAACGGAGTTTCTTCGTCAGCAGAAAAAGGCCGGGTGCATCAATCGTCACGGAATGGAGGTGGAGTCCTTTCTCGCCGGACAGCCGGAAGACACCGTGCGTTCTCGTGACTTTGCGGCGACGCATCTTTCCCAGGCCGACGATTTCCTGGCCCTCACCCTGGAAAGCCCTCATCACCAAGACAGTGAGGGCCGTTTCATGATGGAATGGGGATATCTTCAATGGGGGGAAGTCCTCGGGAGAACTTTTTTTGCCTACATGACCCGTGGAGAACGTGCTTGAAAATGGAGGCACTTCATCCCTGACAGCCTAAAACAAAAGACGGTAGAACTGCTGAACGTCTTTGACTCGCTCTGCCATGGATATGTCACATTCACATCCCGTTTTGCAACGGTCGACCTTCGCCCCGAGAAGTGGATTCCGGGTCACGGTTCATCAGGAACCGGATCAGGCGGGATCCACAAAACAGCACCGCCATGATTTTTACGAAATCGTCTGGGTCGTGAACGGGACCGGGATTCATATGACCGGAGAATTCCGACACCGGGTGGAACAGGGGGACGTGCTGGTCCTGGATCCCCGCCGTATTCATGGCTATGAACAGACCGTGGGTCTCAACATTGTAAATATACTGCTGGATCCGGGACTTTTTCCTCAATGGAACCGGGCGTTTTCTGCGCTGTCAGGATTTCAGCGGTTGTTTGTTCTGGCAGGAGATCAGTGGGATCGAAACGGATATCAAAGTCGGGTCCAACTTGATGGGGAGGACTGCGACCTGATGTCTGATTGGATTCAGCATATGGAAGACGAGACCCACTCGGCTTCTCCTGAGGCTCCAGCCCTTGCCGAGAACTGGGCGTTCCAAATTGTGGGCCTGCTCAGTCGCCGGGCAGGGCAGGTGTTTGCCAGGGAAGCCGGGTCAGCATGCAAAAGCCCCAGCGGAATCAACCGGTTGTTCAGTTGGATTGAACTCCATCTCGAAGAGCCGATTCAGGTTGAAGATCTCGCCCGTGAGGCGGGAATGAGTGTCCGCACGCTGCAGCGTTCCTTCCGTCAACGGGCCGGGGTGGCCCCGATGCAGTATCTCGTTTCCAGACGAATGGCCTGTGCGGAGCGGCTGCTGAAACATGAGCCCGAGGTGCGCATTGCAGAAATAGGTCGCCGCTGCGGATACGAGGATCCTCAGCATTTTTCCAAGGCGGTGCGGAAAGCGTTTGGACGTTCGCCCAGAGAGCTTCGGGGGGAATAGTGTAGGACCAACGGTCTCCGTTGGTCAAATTGCCCAGTCGGGACGCCTGGGCCTACGGACTCCGTTGGTCAATTGCCCAGTCGGGACGCCTGGGCCTACGGTCTTCGTTGGCAAGCACTTAACCGCCTACTGCCAGCAGTCCCGAATGGGAGTCACACGCAATTGCTCCCGCACGATGTCTACACTCAGATCCGGATTCCCTCCCACCACGACGTTCGTCGTGCGCCCGGGCACGAGATGCAGGAAGTTGTCGCTGAAAACGGCATCGGAGTCTGTGAGCTCCAGTCGGGTCCACGGCGCGCAGGCCTCTGCGGTGAGTTCAATGACAGGTCCTTCGGTTGAGTCCGTGATTTCGTACCGGATGCCCGGTTCCTGAAGCTGCCAGTACTTGGGTTTCGCGAAAAACCCCAGGTTATGGGAAATCTCGTGGCCATCCTCTTCGAGAAAGATCCAGAAAAGAAGATCCCGGTCACCCTGCATGGGAATGGTATGGTGGGTGCGGACTTCCAACGGCAACAGATCCGTACCCCCCTTCTGCCGGAGTTCGGTACAATCCACCACCGTGACCTTCAGGTTGGACTGGGACGGAACGTCGACCTCTTCTTCACCGGAGGCAAGCACGTCTCCGGCACAGGTGGTCGCCTTCCATGTCAACCTGCCGCGAAATCCATTTGGGCGGTGATTGGACACATGCAGAGCCATGCTGTGATCGGCATGGTTTTCCAAACAGCTCACCAGAACGGGTTCATAGAAGCGACGGGCAAAGTACTGCAGCGCTTTCCAGCGTCCGTATGCATCCATGGAGGCCCAGGTGGCACCCGGCCAGATGTCATTAATCTGCCAGTACAGCAGTCCGTCCATTCGACCCTGAATCCGTCGGGCATGTTCGGCGGCCACCTGAATACAGATGGCATGAATCATCTGGGTCATCCAGAGCGTGTTGTTGAACGTGGTCGGTACCGGGAACCAGTCCAGCAGGTATTTGAAGATGGTCATGTTGCCGGGACCGGACCGCTGGTGGTAATCCATGACCCAGTTCACCAGATTCCGCTCCTCGGGAAGGGTGAAGCTTTCCACCGTACGGGGCTCCGGGAAACTCTGGAACCCGAACTCCGACATAAAGCGGAACTTCCAGCCCCTCTGAGCTTCAATCGGCTGTCCTCCGAACCAGACATTCCAGGAGTGAGCATCCCCGGCGGTGTCGTCCCAGCAGTTTTTACGGGGCTCGTCTCCCGGCGTGTGGCCGCTGGAAGGCCAGTAGGGGGTGACACCGTCATGGTCCGCTACCGCTTCCGCCAGCAGCACATCAAACAGTTGCTTGTAATCCTCTGCCGGCATGGGCTTGGCAGGTTCCCATTCGGTGCGATCGAAATCCACCAGACCCTGCTCCAGTTCATTGTTTCCACACCAAAGCGCGAGGCAGGCCCGGTGATGGAGCCGACGGACATTGTCTTTCGCCTCTTCTTTCACGTTGGCCATGAACGCGGCATCATTGGAAGGATAGCCTGAGCAGGCGAACATAAAGTCCTGCCAGATCAGAATGCCGTATTCATCACAGAGGTCATAGAAGCGTTCATCTTCGTAAATGCCTCCGCCCCACACCCGAATCATGTTCATATTGGATTCGGCGCAGGACTGCACCTGCTGGCGGTAATGTTCATCCTCGATGCGGGATGGGAAGACATCACAGGGAATCCAGTTTCCCCCTTTCATAAAGATGTCCCGGCCATTCACCCGGAATCGGAAGCAGGTGCCATGTTCATCCGGCTCCTGGATCAGTTCCAGACTGCGCAATCCGATCTGCAGTGTGCGTTCGTCGAGAAGGGTTCCCTGATCATCCACCACTTCCGCTTTGAGACTGTACAGCAGCTGTTCGCCCATGCCGTTTGGCCACCAGAGTTCAGGCGATTCGACGGTCAGAGCCTCCCCCTGTTCGGACTGCGCCACGGTTTCGCCGTTCCGGGTGAGGGTGGCCTTCAGTATGCCTTCACCGGTGATGATTGGATCCAGATGCAGGGTTACCTTGCCCGGCTCATGTTGCTGAGAGACCTGAAGGTGTTCCAGTTTTGCCGAGCGGGCCACCAGATAACAGGGACGCCAAATTCCGGCGGTCGGTGCCATCAGCCCCCAGTCCCAGCCAAAGGCACAGGCCATTTTGCGGACATAGCTTTTGCCAAAATAATCAGAGTGGAACACATTCCATTGGTGCAACCGGAATTCGGCATCCCGTTCCTTCATATAGGGAAGGGGGGAGCGGAAGGTGACCCTGAGCGTGTTCTCGCCCACCTGAAGATGTTCCTTCACGCTGACCGTCCAGGTACGGTGCATATTGTCCGCAGACAACACAGGTTTGCCATTCACTTCGACCTCACAGAAGGTGTCCAGACCTTCGAAAAGGAGCTCTACGAAATGAGCGGCCAGCAGGTCGGCCTCCACCTGGACTATGCTCTCGTAGACCCAGTCCCGGTTTTCCACCCAGCGGATGTCTTTTTCATTGTCGCGGTACCAGGGGTCTTCAATCAACCCTGCTGTAAGTAAGTCGGTGTGAACGCAACCTGGAACTGAAGCGGGGAGACGTTTAGAGGGGTCGGTTGTGTCGTGAAGTGTCCAGTTGTCGTGAAGAGGAATCAATTTCATGAGGGGGGTGCTGTCTTGAATCGTGAAGGGTTACAAGTGAAAGATCATGGCAAAATTTGTAGAATCCGCGGATTCACTAAGCGGATTGGTTTGTGGAGATGTCTGGAGGTTTTTCGGGATCATGGCACCGGCTCCACATCCAGTTTCTGGAAATAGGATTGGCCAACAGGAAGAGCCTGCGTTCGGTACAGGGTTACCGTCTCGGTTAAACCGTCTGCTGAGGGAATGGGAACTCCATGCAAAACCCACCCGGCATGAACGGTGCTCCAGTCCGGAGGTTCGAGGGAGTGTCCCCATCGTGTATCATATCGGATTCCCTGACTCAGGTATTCGCCGGGTATGGTTGACGCTCCCTGTCGCAGACGCGTGTACCGGATGCCGGGATACGGGATCCCCTCTACTTCAACAATCACGGCCTTCGGTCTTGGGGCCGTACTGGAGAGAGTCGGGTCGTCGCCGCTGGCCCGCTCGTACACGTTGCTTTCTCCGTCGGCATCGTAATCCTGATCATCCGCCGCAGGTCCGCTGTTGTCCGGTGAGGCAAAAAAGTGCCGTCGCCAGTTGGCGGCTGGAGAGGTATCTGTTGTGTCCAGTCCATCGGGATGGGCCATCATCCAGGTACCGATAGCCTGGATCTGCGCATCGGAGAGAGCGCTGCGGTAAACCAGAATCTGCACATACTGGTTCACAGACGTACTCCGGTCATTTCCTGCCGGGCTTGCCAGTTCCCCAAGATACAGCCTCTCTGAGGACGTGACGGATAAACCGCCACTGCTGTTGGAGGAGGTTGAGGCGATGTTTTGCACCCAGCCACTGCCTGAATGGATCCAATCGGTCACGGTACTGTTGGACAATCTGGACGCCCGAAGAATCAGGCGGGTCGGGTGGTGGCTGGCGGTGCCTGTATTGTTTCCGTCATCGAAGCGTAGCGACGCATCTGTGGCCAGGTAAAAGCGATTAGCACCCGGTCCATTCACAGTGCTGGATCCAATTCCAACCGGACGGGTTTCTCCATCCAGAACAGAGGCCTGATAGAGTGCCAGAAGGGTGAGGTCGGTGAACCCGGAGGCTTCCTCAAGCAGGTCAGGAGAAGCCATCAGTCCATTGTCGCCGATCTGCACCGCAGCAACCGATTGACCGGCAAACAACCCGGTAGAAGGATTCAGGGTGACCCGGCTGGAGTGGCTTCCGTAGGTGGCATCCACGGTCAGGTCGCTTACGTGATGACCATGTCCACTGGCATCGTTCCAGGTGCCGGAGGTGTAGTGGGTTTCCGGATCGCGGAGCCAGAGAACCAGATCATTGGCAACCCCCGGCTGATTGGGGGCATCCGTGCCAGGTTCATTGTCTGTAATCGCCACCTGGAGGTCGGAAAGATAAAACCCCTGATAGCGGATATCGTTGCTTTGCACGGTATGGGACAGCAGGTCCGAATGCGGCCCCTCCAGGACAAAATCATCTGTGGCCGAAACCGTCACCGTTTGGGGCGTCATCCAGTTGACCGGTGTGAACTCCAAGGTGGAGGAGGTTGCGGTTCCATTCGCAATCAACTGAGCACCCGGCTGAAGGTTCACATAGACGGTGTCAGTTGGAGAGACGGAGAGCGCGAGTTCATACTGATCGGTTGCGCCACCTTCCGTTACCTCCGTGCTTCCATCCGTTTCGGTACGGATCACTGCTGGCTGGTTGGCGTCCTGTTCCAAAATGAACAGTTCCCGGAGGTTGGTCGAGGGGGAGGAGGCCCGGAAGAGGGCCCCGCCGTTTTCTTCATCCACATCCGGGGCCCCGGAAAACGTCACCGTTTGCCATTGGTTCCAATTGGTTGTGGTGAAGGGCAGCGTGGTCGGGTCGGCCGTCAGGTCGGTGTCGCCGAGTTTTCGGGACAGGGTCACGGTGGTGGTGGCAGGAGAACTGAGACGGATCCGGACGGTGGCGGTTCCATTTTCCGGGACCATGACGGTGTTGGTATCCAGTTCAATGGAGAGGGTCTTCTGAGCACCTTCGTCCCGAGCTTTGTTGAGGAGTGCGGAATGAAAGGTGTTCATTTTTCCGTCCAGCGTGGCTTCCACCGTGGTGTTGTCCACGTCCACCGATTCCTGGAGGTCGGTACTCAGGTTATAGAGTTTGCCCAGACGAAGCTTCCACCCATCATCGAGAATCCCCTGCGGGGTGTTGACCCCGCTGTCGTAATAAACAAAGAAATCGTGTGGAGAGGTTGCTGTGGTGGGGGAGGTCAGCAGGGGACGGAGGTCCTGGCCGTCCATCACGCGTCCGTCGGCCGGCAGCGGCGCTCCCGCCCAGGCGGCGATGGTGGTGTAGAGGTCAAAGTGTGCCGCTACCTGATCTGTGCTGGACCCAGAGGGAATGACGCCGGGAAATTTGGCAAAAAAGGGGATGCGCTGCCCACCCTCCCAGGTCTCGTGTTTATAGCCCCGAAACGGATAGGCTGAACCGGCGGTGTTTTCGGGGAGCAGGCTTTTCAGTGTGCCTGACTCATCGGTCTGTGACTGGTAACGGGTCACCCAGGGTCCGTTGTCCGAGGTGAAAATCACCAGGGTTTCATTCTCAATGTTCAATTCCTTCAGTTTCTGCATCAGCTGTCCAATACGGTGGTCCAGCTCGATGACGACATCCGCATAGGTGCCGAGTCCACTGCCTCCGGCGAAATCGGGGTGAGGGATACAGGGAGTATGCGGGACATGCGGTGCCACATACAGGAAGAAGGGTTTGTTGGCGGTGTGCTGCTGATCGATGAAACCGAGCGCGGCTTCTGTAAGCGCCTCCAGCAAATAGGACTGTTCGGCAAAGGTATCCACAGGATTGGTGATGACCCCGCCAGTGGCCGTGGTCACAGGCGCGGACGGAGAGTCCTGATCCATCAGATTCATGTCGGCCCAGCCTTGTGACCGGTAGTTGCCCACCCACATGTCATTCGAGTAGAGGAGTCCGACATACCGGTCGAATCCATGCCGGGTGGGGAGGAAATCTTTCCTGTCCCCCAAATGCCATTTGCCAACCATGCCAGTGGCATAGCCCCTCAGCTTCAACAGTTCCGGGAGGGTGATTTCATCCGGATGCAATCCACGGGCTGAATCGGGAAAGTAGACGCGGTTGATGTCCACCCGTTTGGGGTACGACCCGGTCATTACCGCGGCCCGGGAAGGGGAGCACACGGGCGACGCGGCATAAAAGGAGGTGAGCCGGATTCCTTCCGCCCCCAGTTGATCAATGTTGGGTGTTCGGGAACTCTGGGTGGAGGTATTCCAGGCCCAGTTGGCGGGAAGAAGTGGATTGAAGCCGGAATTGTTGACCGGAGCCGGTCCTGAGGCAGGGTAGGGTGATGCTGTGGATGGGTAGGTGTAGGCTCCGATATCATTCACACCCAGGTCATCACAGAGGATAAGGATCACATTGGGTCGCTCCGGCGGCGCGGCCTGTGCAATATGCACGGCCAACATGCTCAACATCATCCATATCTTCCGCATCTTACACAGATCCCGGGAAACGAAGATACCTGCCGGCAGCCGGCAGCCCCAGCAAATTCCTCGCTCGAAGCTCATTCAATGGCGGTGGGGTACGGTGATCATTCCGCAGGTCTCCATCCACAATGTCTGGGCTGCCGGCATTGGATAAGAACCGGATCAATTCCTGACGGAAAGGCCCGGTCGTTTGTGCGTCACAGGGAAGAGGCTGCTCCTCGTACCGGTCATCGGTTCGGAACAGTTGCTCCTTCCCGTCTGCGACATGATACAGCCAGCGGTGTTCTCCATTCTCCACCAGATACCGGCCGTCGATGGCTCCGATGAAGGAGTCTCTGACCCGATCGGCCCCCTGACGGACAATCGGGGTGAGATCTCTGCCGCTCACATCCTCAGGAGGGGTGACGCCTGCGGTGTGGCACAACGTGGGAAGCAGATCTGTTAGGCCAACCAGGGCTGGGTGCTCCTGTCCCGGTTTCACCTCCCAGCTTTTAGGTGGGCGGACAATAAATGGAATGTCGGAGGCCGAGTGATAAAAACTGGATTTGGCGGCATCCCCATGATCTCCCATCATCTCGCCATGATCGGAGGTGTAGAGGATCAGCGTGTTGTCCAGAATGCCCATGGTTTGCAGCATGCCGAACAACCTGCCGAGTTGATGGTCCAGGTTGGTGATCATGCCGTAATAGACGGCGGCCGCATCCTGTAGCTCCGCAGGTCCCAGCCGTCCTCCCCATGCCAGAGCATGCTCAAGATGATCAAGGGGGCAGTCCTCCGAGTCCACCCAATCCGCTGTTACGGGTGTGGGAAGATCCTGATGCCGGTACATCGAATAATAGGGCTCATGGATGGCAAGAGGGGGATGAGGATCCACATAAGAAGCCCAGAGACACAAGGGGCGGGTCTCGTCCCTCTCCGCAAAGACTTCACAGCACCGGTCGGTGATCCAGTTGGTGGAATAGAGGTCCTGTGAAAGCGGGAACGGACTGGGCGAGAGTTCGTTGGCTTCGGTTCCCGAGGGAAAGCCCCATCCTCCTGCGGCAAGGGACTGCTGCCGTTTGCACCGTTCAATTGGAATAACGGTTTCAAATCCGCCCGTGCAGGAAGGGTCACGGTGCCAGTGCCGTTTCCCAACCAGGACCGTCTGGTATCCGGCCCGGGTCATCAGACTTCCCAGTAACTGATCGCGGGGGCGTTCAAACCGGTGGGCATCGGCATAGGAGGGCATACCGTAGATCGCCGGATGGATTCCGGTCAGGAGTCCGGTTCGTGCGGGGATGCAGACGGGACATTCGGTGGTGGCCCGGGTGAACCGGATCCCCTCCCGTGCGAGCTGATCCAAATGAGGCGTACGCACTGCGGGATGACCTGCACACCCCATACTGTCGGCTCGGTGTTGGTCGCTGGTAATCAGGAGGATATGCGGTTGTGAACTCATTCAGAAAAGTTTGCAGAGTTTCCGGTTTGTGAAAGGAAAAAGCGCACCGGTTTCCCGGTGCGCTTTGAACCAATTCCGGGAGACTCAGGATCTGCGTCGGCGGAAAAATGCCAGTGTTCCCAGCATGATGCCCGTGAGAACGAGGGTGCTGGGTTCGGGGATGGTGGCAATGTAATCTGAGATATCCTCAACCTGAGTGTTGGTGAGAGCGGTTCCGTATACGGCCACCTCCAGGATATCGGTTGTTGCCGTTGCACTGTCCGTCCCTCCCACCAGTGTGCCCAATTCGCCGATGTAAAAATCAGCCGTACGGGTAGAAAAAGTAACGCCTGAAGTTCCATTTGTGGAGCCTGATCCATTCAAGGCGCTGGTCATGCTGTCCACCAGAGTGCCGGTGCCGGTGTCGTAAAACTGGTCGGTGATCAAACCGGCGTTGAGACGGGTGACACGCAGAACCACATCTGTTCCATGGGAATAAGTGCCGTCTGTTCGGCCGTCGTCATGCCGGATTGTGGTGTTCGTCGGATCCGTCGCGAGATTAAGGCGGTCAAAGTTAACCCCGGTGACACCTTCAAATGTTTTGGAGCCAATCCCGACCGGTCGAATTTCCGGTCCTGTAGAACTGACCCTATACAGACTGATAATGGTGATTTCTGAAAAGCTACCGGCCCCGTTAATGTTCGAGGCTCCCATTAAACCGTCATTGGCAATGGTCACAGCGGAACGCGTGATTCCATTGTAATCAATGGAGGCGTTCAGGGAGCTTCCCCCGCCGTATCCGCTTCCAACCGTGGAGTTTGATACATCGTTGGAAAGACTGCTGTCCGTCCAAGTACCGCCCGAGTAGTTTGCAGTGGCATCTGTTAACCACAGTAATAGATTCCCGGATACACTCGGATCGTTTGGGGCCATGGGTGCCGCGTTCAAGAGTGGTCCGGTGAGAAGGGTGGATGTCAGAATAAGTACAGTTCGCTTCATATGATCATGTTCCTCTTGTGGGTGCAGTTCTCCTCATGTTTCAGATGAATGAAAGGTACCGAATTCTCTCGAAAAAGTATTGATAATATTAGACAAATACTAAACATAAATAGACATTGTCCGATTCCTTGCACATCCTGCTGAATTTTGATCCCTATCTTCCCTGGTTCCGGGGAATTCTCGGTGGGGTAGAGGCCTATGCAGAATCACAGGGAGGTTGGCATTTCATTTTTGACAAGCTGCACCCCACCACCTTGTTTCAGGGACAGAAATACAGTGGGTTAGTGGACGGTGTGATTTCGGAACAGCCGGATACCTGGGCATTGGAAAAGAATATTCCTCAGGTATTGATCTCTATCGCCAGACCGCACCCGGACTGCCCCTGCTTTACCACGGACTTTCGGGAAGTGGGCCGAATGGCCGCCCGGCATCTGATTGAATCCGGATATCGTGAATTAGCCCTTCTTCCGTTGCGGGAACCCGTGCTGGAAGTGGACCAGAACCGTGAGGATGGCTTTCGGGAAGTGGCGGAACAAAGAGGGGTGCCCTGGCATCGACTGGGTATGCCGGGTATTTCCCGGGATGACTGTTTGCTGTTGACGCCGGAAAACCTGGCCAGATGGCGGACTCTTCTTGCCCGTCTTCCCCGTCCGCTCGGGATTTTTGCCCGGAACCTAATCGAGGCCTATCCTCTCCATACTCTGATGAAAGAGTTGGGAAGAAATGTCCCCGGAGACTACGGGTTGATGGTGGGTGGGAACGATGAACAGCTTTTGAATGCCCTCCGCCCCTCGATGACCGGAACCGACCGGAATGACTGGGGAATCGGATACAGAGCCGCGGAGGCCCTTCATACTCTGATGCAGGGCGGACAGGTTGCTCAAAGAACGGATATCCCGCCCGTGGGAGTTCTCTCCCGGGACAGTACCCGGCTGCGTGAGTCCGCCGATCCGTTTGTCGAGCAGGTCATGGACCTGATGCGGGAACAACTGGCGCACCCGCTGAATCTTCCGGAGCTGGCTGCCCGGTTCGGTGTGTCTGCGAAAACGTTGGAGCGCCGATTCAAGGAGGACCTGTTGCAACCTCCGGGAAAAGTCTTTGCCCGAATCCGGATTGACCGGGCAAAGGAGATGCTGTCTGATGACCGTCACACTATTTCTGAAGTGTCGGAAGCCTGCGGGTTTATGGAAAGCTCTCAATTGTCGAGAGCCTTCAAGCAGGAAACCGGAATGAGTCCGCGTGACTGGCGGAAGCGGCTGTAGGACCAACGGTCCCCGTTGGTCAATTGCCCAGTCGGGACGTCTGGGCCTACGAATATAAACGTAGGACCAACGGTCTCCGTTGGTCAATTGCCCAATCGAGACGTCTGGACGTACGAACACAAACGAAGGGCCAACGGTCCCCGTTGGTCAATTGCCCAGTCGGGACGTCTGGGCATACGAACACAAACGTAGGACCAACGGTCTCCGTTGGTCAACTACCCAGCCGTGACGTCTGGGTCTACGAATATTGCTCTCTGAGATGCGCGTCGAACCGGACGAGATCTTGTTCGATGTCCGGATTCTTCATCACATCATGGCAGGAAAAGGTTTTGAGGGGTGTCATGCCGAAAAAGCGGAAGTTGAGGTGGGTTGGCCAGAACAGATCATCCACTCCTTTGCCTTCAAAGAAAAATTGCTCCGGGTCGTTAAACGTGTCCGCCGGGGCATTAAAAGTGAGGGACAGCATGTAGGTTTTTCCTTCCAGAGTTCCTCCGGAACCGTACTGCTTGCTCGCATCCGACCGGGTCCGACCGTCTCCATTGCACAACCGTCCGTCCATTCCGTAGGAGTAGACTTCATCCATGTATTTTTTGAAGCTCCAGGGAACGCCCATCCAGTTGACAGGACTTTGCAGCAGGATGCTGTCCGCCCATTGGTGGGTGGCGATTTCATCATCAATGTCATAGGGTTCGGTCATGGTGGTCACCCGAACCTCATGACCAAGACCGGTCAGGACTTCTACAGCCTTTTGCTGCAGAGTCCGGTTCAGGTTGCCTT
The DNA here is from genome assembly GCA_002429065.1 of Verrucomicrobia bacterium UBA6053. GTDB lineage: Bacteria > Verrucomicrobiota > Kiritimatiellia > SS1-B-03-39 > UBA6053 > UBA6053. The sequence continues at coordinate 244,492 of DIYN01000028.1, forward strand.
CAGAGAAAGGGTAGGGCTGGTGTGCGTTAATCAGGAAGAGATTGCTCATGATGTTTCAGGGTTTTGAGGTTCGAGGTAGGCCGATGCATCCTTGGTCAGCGTCCATCGGTAATTTGAGAAAACGTAATATCCCATTGCCAGAGCGATCCCGCAAAGCACCGCTGCGGTGGTGGGAAGAAACGCGGAACCGAGAGAAATGAGAACACATCCTGTGGAATTGATGAGGATATTTTTCCGGTAGATCGGAATGGCGGTGAAGTACGCCACCTGTTTGCCAAGGTAGAAGCAGCAAATTCCCACGACTCCCAGCCAACGGAATTCCTTGAGCGCGAGGTTTCCCTGAATGCCGTAGCCAATCGCATTGGCCAACAGCCCGAGCCCAATGACAAAGAAAATATTAGCATACAGAACCGGTAGTCCGCTTTTGAGCCGAATGGCTTTTTCCAGTACATCAAAACTGTCAAAGTAGATCCACCAGATCAGTCCGATGATGAGAAAACCTGCAGAGGTGGCCGCGATGGTTTCAAGGGACCACGCGACTTCCTGCAGCCCCTTCACGAGCTTAATGACGGATTCACCCAGGATAATGATGGAAAGCAGGCCCACCCGTTCCACCAGATGGCCCAGGTCCACCCGTACACTGTCAGGACGTCGGGATGCGTAGACACCGAGCACCATTTCCACCAGGATTCCGGAAAGGAACAGGAGTTGGCGGAAGGGGGGCTGGATGAGGAGTGAACTGACACTGAGCACGGTTCCGATCAGGATGTTTCGTGCCATGGCCCTGCAGAATCCCTTTTGATCCGGCACCTGGTGACCGCTGATCACATACTGAATGGCCTGCCCGCTCCGGATGAGCACATAGAAGGCTTCAAATTTGATGAAGTGCTCAAACAGTCCACCGCCACAGAACGCCGCCATCATTGCGGTGACAAACATGAGGCCGAGGGTGGCAATGCGGTGATGACGGTTGTCGGTATCATACCGGTTGGCATACAGGGTATGGGTGGCCCAGACCCACCAGATGGAGACCATTCCGACGAGAAACCCTCCAATCTGACCCGCTTGCAAATGTCCGTGATGGGCATGGGACAGGGTATGGGTCACAGCGCTGATGGCTGCGACAAACACGAGATCCAGAAAGAGTTCCAACCAGGTGGCATGACGGCCGGATTGGCCGTATTTCAATGGGGTCATCCTTCCCCTCTCGCAGGATAGTTGTTGGAGATAATGTACGTAAACCCCTGAACCAGCTCTTTCGCACCGGGACGGGTGAACGGCATGCTTTGAATGGCAGTTGCGTAGAGGGTTCCGTCCGGGCGGACAATATACAGCGCGGGTTCGCTGAAGCGTTCGGGTTCTCCCTCTTTGAATCCGTTGGACATGTACAGGTCCCAGGTACGGGCCTGTTCCTCAGTGAGGCCGTAGCCGATGTTCAGTCTTTTCAGCCCCCATGTTTTCTGACTTTTTTCAGCACGTTCTTTCGAATCGCTGCTGATGGCAATCGGTTCAATGCCCAACTCCAGGAAGGCATCCAGATTTCGCTCCACATCCTGGAGCTGCCCGGCACAGAGAGGGCAGTGCAATCCGCGGTAGAAAAAGACAAAGGTGAAATGCTCAGGTGACTGATCTGCAAGATTCCAGATGCCTCCATTCAGGGTATTCACTTCAAAGGCGGGTACGGCGGTACGGGGTAGAATGCGTGTCATGAGACTCAAATACCTCATTAGGTTACTTTAGTCAACCAGTTGACTTTTAGTAACCTATTAGATATGGTTTACCGCATGGCAAAAGTAGCGGCGACTCCCAAGAAAATCTGTACCGAACCCTGTCCGATTGAACGGGGGATGAGGTTAATCGGCGGTAAATGGAAAGGATCCATTCTCTGGCACCTCCGGGAGGAGCCGCAGCGATTTAATGATCTCGCACGCCAGGTAGGCGGTGCCAGTCGCAAAATGGTCTCTCAGCGTCTGAAAGAAATGGAAGCCGACGGGTTGATCAGCCGTAAAGTGTTGGAGACGCGTCCGGTATCCGTGGAATACGCGATCACGGATTTCGGTCAGTCCGCTCTCCATGTGTTGGAGCAGCTCAAAGACTGGTCTGAAGGCATCTCCTAACGTAGGACCAACGGTCTCCGTTGGTCAACTTGCTTGCTAGGTTGCCCAGCCGAGGACATCCGGTCCACCTGTTACACCTGCGGCGTATCCAGCGTCGCCAGAGAGGCGTCGATTTCAGTTTGAGGCAGTTCATTATCGACCAGGTTTCCCGCCAGGAAAGCCTCATAACTCGAAAGATCGAAGTGTCCGTGTCCGCACATGTTGAACAGTATGACCTTTTCGCCTCCGGCTTCCTTGGCGATGGTGGCCTCACGGATCGCCTGGGCGATTCCGTGTGTGGCCTCCGGTGCGGGCAGGATTCCCTCAGTGTTGGCAAACAGAATACCGGCTTCGAAACACTCCGTTTGATGAAGCGCCTGCGCTTCGATCAGGTTGTCTTTTAATAACTGACTCACCAGCACACCTGCACCGTGATACCTCAAGCCACCGGCGTGAATCGGGGCCGGAACAAAATCATGACCGAGGGTGTACATCGGCAGAAGAGGGGTCATCCCTGCCGTATCGCCAAAGTCGTACCGGAACACACCCCGGGTCAGTTTCGGGCAGCTCTCCGGTTCAACCGCCAGGCAGCGGACAGAGGAAGTGCCGTCGAGTTTATCCTTCAGGAACGGGAAGGTGAGTCCCGCAAAGTTGGATCCGCCGCCGAAAGGCGCGATGATTACATCCGGATAGTCGCCCGCCATTTCCAGTTGTTTCTTCGCTTCCAGCCCGACAATGGTCTGGTGAAGCAGGACGTGATTGAGCACACTTCCCAGAGCGTAATGGGCGTCATCCGACTGCGCGGCCATCTCAACCGCCTCTGAAATCGCGATACCCAGACTTCCCGGGGAATTCGGGTCCTGTTCCAGAATCGCCCGTCCTGCGGCAGTACGGTCTGAGGGAGAGGGGTAGACGTCTGCACCCCAGGTGTTCATCAACAGTTTCCGGTACGGCTTTCCTTCATAGCTGACTTTCACCATGTAGACTTCGCAGGTGAGGCCGAACAGGCTGCAGGCGTAACTGAGTGCGGATCCCCATTGCCCTGCACCGGTCTCCGTGGTGATTCGTTTGATCCCTTCCTGGGCGTTATACCAGGCCTGCGGAACCGCTGTATTGGGTTTGTGGGATCCGGCAGGACTGACGCCCTCGTATTTGTAATAAATCTTTGCCGGGGTATCGAGGGCCTTTTCCAGACCGTAGGCCCTGAACATGGGCGTGGGTCTCCACTGTGTGTAGATCTCACGCACGGGTTCCGGAATTTCAATCCAGCGTTCTGTGCTGACTTCCTGTTCAATCAGTGCTTTCGGGAACAAGGGCGCGAGGGCTTCGGGACCAAGCGGTTCATGTGTCTGCGGGTTCAACGGGGGCAACGGAGGATTGGGCATATCCGCTGCGATGTTGTACCAATGTGTGGGAATCTCAGACTCAGGCAGGAGGATCTTTCGGTTCATAGTCTCATCCCTACGCCTTTGGATCTGCCCCTTCAAGAGTATACCGTTTGTGCGCTTGGACTTTTCCTGTACGCGTTTTCATCCGCACTGTTCGAATGGGGTTCATTGACTTTAGAGCATCCCTCCGTTACAAGTGCGTTATGTCTGATGCCACTGATCCGTTGAACCTGCTGCTTCTCTCTCCTGACCCTGATCTCTGCACCTGGTTGTTTGCGGATCTTGGCGTGGAAACCAGCCCGGAACGTATGACCACAACCTTCTCCGGAAAAGAGTTAGTGTTTACGTCTCATACGGACCCTGCGTCCCCTTACATGGGGAACGCCGCAGACGTGCTGGTCGGGGTCCTCCGTTTTGTGGATATCCTCAGCCTGCAGAAAATGGACGAATTGCTCAAATCGGTTCCGGGGTATGAGACCAAGCCCATTGCAATACTGGTCTATCGCAATGAGAACGAGCAGGACTTCAAGATGAGTTGCCCGTATTGTGGGCAGAAGCTTTGGGTACGGGATGCGGACATTGACAAACGCGGACGTTGCCCGCATTGCAAAAAAGGCTTTACCCTGCCGGAGCAGGAAAAGCATGTCCACTCCACCCTTCACCTGGGGGATCAGGTGCCGGTAAAACGGATTACCAAAGGCGATGCCGGCTCAATGGCCTCCCCCTTGCGGGCGATTGTCAAACTCAAGAAAAGCTCCATTCTCGATCAGCTTGAGGTGAAATCGGATTTCGCCAATCGGCAAACCATGAATGTGGATATCGAGGTCGAGGACGACTGAATCAGGAACTGAGTCGGTTCGCCAACTCCGCCCATTCCTCCAGACATAGCGTTTCAGGCCGACGCTGAAGATCCACCTCGGTCTCCACCTCAGGGGCTCCGAAATCCTTCAGGATTTTTTTCAATTGCTTGCGTCTTCGCGTGAAGGCGAACCGGACCAGAGATTCAAATTGCTGGGGGTCGCGTAAGGGGGCGGGAGGGATGGCCCGTCGTTCCAGGTGAACCACGGAACTTGCGACCCGTGGGGGAGGAAGAAAACAATTCCCGGGCACATTCCGCACTCTTCGAATCTGAAAGGCCCATGACAGTCGAACGGTGAGAAGCCCATAATCCTCGTGACCTGCAGGTGCCAGGAGTCTGTCTGCCACATCTTTCTGGACCATCACGGTGATCGAGGTCGGGGTTCGTTCCGGATCGGCCAGTTCATACAGAATGCGGTTTCCTACCGAGTACGGCAGATTCGAAACGACACGGACCGGGCCTGGCTCCAGCAGCTCTTTCCAATTGGTTTCCGTGGCGTCCTCTCTCCGAATGGTCAGGTTCCGAATGTCGGAAAACCGGGATTGAAGATGTTCCGCCAGTCGGAAATCCAGTTCGATGGCCGTCACATGGGAGGCGCATTCCACCAATGCTTCTGTCATGACCCCCAGACCGGGGCCTACTTCCACAACCCGGTCACCAGGATGAATGCCTGCGGCCTGTACGATCAGGTCACGCATGTTGGCATCGATGAGGAAGTTTTGCCCCAGACTTTTTGACGGGACGAATCCGATCTCACGCAGGTAGGCCCGAACCTCTGAGGACCGGGTCAGGCTGGGTCGGCCCATGGTGATTCCTTTCCTGCTAGTTCTGCCGCCGCTTCCACGGCCGCGATCATGCTGTCGGGTTTTGCAATGCCTTTTCCTGCAATCCCAAATGCAGTCCCGTGATCGGGAGACGTTCGGATGATGGGCAGACCCAGGGTGACATTCACACCCTCATCAAACGCCCACAGCTTTAGCGGTGCGAGTCCCTGATCATGGTACAGGGCCACAACGGCATCAAATGCTTTCTGATGAACGGCCTGATGAAAGACGGTGTCTGCAGGATGAGGTCCTGAAACCGGAGCCCCTTCAGACTGAAGAGTGGTAATGAGAGGTTGAATCCAGTCCCGTTCCTCGGTTCCGAGGGCACCTCCATCTCCGGCATGAGGGTTCAAGCCGCAAATCGCAATTCGTGGAGAGGGAATTCCGAGAAGGGCAAGGCCGTCGAGGAGTAAATTCACGGCGGTCCGGATTTCTGTTTCTGTGACCGCCGTTGCGACGTGCTGAAGAGGGATATGCCGAGTGGCCAGCATCACTCTCAGGCCCTTTCCCATAAGCATCATCCCGAACTGTTTTGTCTGACACCGCTCCGCCAGGAGTTCAGTATGCCCAGGGAACGGAATACCGGCACGGTTCCAGGCCTCTTTGTGAATGGGAGCCGTAATCAGACCCGACAGTTCCTGCTCTAAACAGGCTCTGATGCCGCGTTCCACCCAGGATGCCGACGCAAGCCCGGCCTTTTCAGAGATGTCGCCAGGGGCAGAAAGGGGGAAGGGGATGTCGGAGGTTAGGATCTGGCTGGGGGGAGGGAGGGAGAGGTGATCCGCCTCATTCCGCAGAAGGTCAGAATCGCCAATCGGAATCAACTCCAGTTCGGGTCTGTCTGCGAAGTGATGAAGCGTTTTGAGGGTGACCTCCGGACCGATCCCATTCGGATCTCCGATGGAAATGCCCAGGCGGAGGGTCACCTTATTCTCCTGTCACCGCGGAGATATCCGGATTGTAATAATGAACCGGAAACTGTTTTCGGAGTCCATCCATGAGATCGTCGTACAGGCGTTCCTGTTTCCGCGAGCGGATGTCAGCTTCGATGGCCGCCTGGGCCTGGGCCAGTGTTTGTGCCTCGCCTCCTTTCCGGTTTTCCACAAGGAAAATGTAGGACATGGCCGTCAAATTCACCACCTCGGATTCTTCACCAACCGCCAACTCGGCAACCGCATCCCGGATGGGTCCACTCAGGGATGACAACCGGTTCCACCCCTGATCCCCCCCTACATGAGCTTTGGGACCCTCGGAGTAGGTCTCTGCGAGTTCTGCAAAGTCTTTTCCCTCCGCAACCAGTCGCTGAACCGTTTCAATTTTTCTCTCCCGCTCCTGTTCCTCTGCCAAGTTTCCGCGGGTGGCCGGTCGGAAGGCTATGGCCCGAAGTTTGAGCTCCACATCCGTCTGAAGGGTATCCATCCGCAGCTCGTATTCTCTGCGCACTTCAGAGGGTGTCACCAGAACTTTGCTTTGAACATATTCCTGAATCATGGACTGCTCCACAATCGCTTCCCGAAGGTCTTCTTCCCATTCCACTTCAGTCATCCCCATGTTCCGAAGAACCGCCAGCAGCCTGGGGCGGTCATTGTCAAACCGGTCTCGGATGATCCGTTCTTTGTAGTCACGAACCGCTGTGATAGGGAGCTGGGCCCCCATTTGCTCAAATTTGGTCAGGATCAGTTTGCGGTCGATGAGGTCTTCCACCCCTTTGCGGAAAATCTCCTCCTGCTTTCGAATCAGTTCCGGGCCGGCCTGATAATTGTCCCGTGCCTCCTGCATGGCACCAAATGTATGCTCCACGACATCAGCCACCGTGATAATGCGGCCGTTCACCTCCGCCGCAAACCCGTCCACCGGCTGTCCTCTCGGAGCAGAGAGAAGCGGAAGGCTCAGAAAAGACAACAAGAAGAGGAGAGATAAGGATTTCATACGCAAAAATGGCTCATACTGGAAGACCGGGAGGCTGTGAAGCCGGAAATCGCATCTAGGTTGACATGAATTCGAACTTTTACCAGTTTTCCATTGACATTTTTCGTATTTAGAGCTTATTTTCCCGCCCTTTCCCAACCTTCCCCCTTTTTTGGAGATTTCATCATGTCTATGCACCGCAGCCTGAAAGGTTCCAGCAAAATTCAGAAACGTCGTAATGTTCTTAAGCGCTACGAGCGGGTAGATCTGCTCAAGGCCCGTGGCGAATGGAAAGAAGGGGATCGTGCATTTGGCCTCCGCAAGACCAAGCCCGAAGCCTGATTCCTCCATCCGTCTCAACCGCTTTCTCGCCTCCTGTGGTGCGGGTTCTCGCAGAGCCTGTGACCAGTTAATTGCGGAAGGGCGCGTCAGGGTGGACGGCAAACCCGTATCCTCACAAGGGATGCGGGTTGTTCCTTTTCGGAACCGGGTGACGCTGGACGGTCGCGAACTCCGTCCGGAATCCACCCGTGTGCTCATGGTGCACAAGCCGCGGAATGTGCTGTGTACTGTAGAGGACCCCGAGGGTCGGAAAACGATTCTGGATCTGCTGCCGGAAACCTGGAGAGATCTTCGTCTATATCCGGTGGGACGGCTGGACCGGAACAGTGAGGGACTGATTCTTGTCACCAATGACGGCGACCTGGCGCATCGTCTCACGCATCCCCGTCATCATGTGGAGAAGGAGTATCTCGTCTGGCTGCGTGAAGAACTGAATGAAGCCCAGGGGAATGCCATGCTGGACGGAGTTCGGGATGAAGGGGAGTTTCTCCGGGCGTTATCCATCCAGCCCGTGGAAACCCAGGGGCGCTTTTTCTGTTACTCCATGATCCTGGGAGAAGGGCGAAACCGGCATATCCGCAGAATGTGTGCGGCAGTTGAGGCCGAAGTGGCCCGAATCAAACGCATCCGCATGGCCGGTCTGGATGTGAAGGACCTGGCCGTTGGAGGGACCCGGGAAATTGCCGGCCGGGAGCTTGAGCGCCTCCGGAACGAAGTCGGATTATAATCGTATCCCGTCCGTGTCCGCGGTCATGGGAGTTCCATCTGGACTTGCAACAGGCCCTTTGGTAGTTGCCGAGGCCAACGCACATGATGAGAACAATGAGGATTCGAGTATGAAAAAATGGTTTGTCGTATGCTTTACCGCCGTCAGTTCCCTGTTCTTCGCAGGATGTGGTTCACAGGAAGAATCACCTTCGACTTCCGAACAGGAGACGAAAGGGCCTGTCATTGGATTGAGCTTCGACAGTCTGGCCATTGAACGCTGGCAGAAAGACCGGGATGTCTTTATTGCCGAAGCGGAAAAATTGGGGGCGACGTGTGTGTTTCAGGATGCGAACGGAGATGCCCGCAAGCAGAATGAACAATGCGATCTCCTGCTCAGTCAGGGAGTGGACGTGCTGGTCATCGTGCCCAAATCCGCCACCGCTGCCGCCCGGGCCGTACAGAGCGCAAATGCGGCAGGTGTCCCGGTGCTGTCTTATGACCGCTTGATTTTGAATTCCAAGCCCGACGTGTACATCAGTTTTGACAATGTCCGTGTCGGCCGGATGCAGGCGGAGTATCTTACCCAACGGAAGAAGGGCCGGTATTTTCTGCTCGGAGGTGCACCCGATGACAACAATGCCAAACTATTCCGGCAGGGCCAAATGGAGGTGTTGACTCCATTGATCGACAGCGGGGAAGTCACCGTGATCGGAGATCAATGGGTGGACGGCTGGTCCCCGAACAAGGCCCGCTCCATTATGGAAAATGTTCTGGTGTCCGTTGGGACTGAAATGGATGTGCTTCTGGCCTCCAACGACGGAACTGCGGGTGGTGCCATTCAGGCTCTCCGGCAGCAGGGCCTGGACGGCAAGGTGCTTGTGAGCGGTCAGGATGCTGATCTCCAGGCCTGTAAACGAATCCTGCAAGGCACACAGTCCATGACGGTTTATAAACCTTTGAAGACTCTGGCAACCCGCGCTGCGCAGGTGGCAGTCGCACTCGCCGAAAAAGAAGAGGTGGAAACCAATCAGACCGTCAACAATGGTCAGATCGAAGTGCCCAGTGTCCTGCTGGATCCGGTGGTGGTGGACAAGGACAACCTGGAGGAGATCATTGTCGGCGACGGATTCCATCGTCGTGAAGATCTGGGTCTGTAATCGATGCTGTTGAAGCTGGAGGGCATTCGGAAATGCTTTCCCGGCGTGGTGGCGCTGGATCAGGTTGATTTTGACCTGCGGGCAGGAGAAATTCACGCACTGGTCGGGGAGAACGGTGCCGGAAAGAGTACCTTGATGAAGCTTCTTTCCGGGGTTCATCCTTTTGGCAGTTATGAAGGACGCATTGTAAAGGAAGGAAAGGAGCTTCGGTTCCGTTCTTTGAAGGATGCGGGCCAGGCGGGTATTGCGATTGTGCATCAGGAACTCGCCCTCATTCAGGATCTGTCTGTTCTGGATAATCTGTTTCTGGGGGCTGAATCCTCCCGAACCCTCGGCTTTCTCGACCGGAACACACAACGCTCCAGAGCGCATGCCCTGTTTGCGGAACTGGGCATCACTCTTCCGCTGGACGGAAAGGTTCGTGAACTGAGTATCGGAAAACAACAGCGGTTGGAAATTGCCAGGGCACTGCTGGGTCAGCCGCAGGTCCTGATTCTGGATGAACCGACCAGTGCACTCCCGGAGGATGAAGCCGCCCAATTGCTGGAGTGGATCAGGGAACTTGCAGGCCGTGGAACCGCATGCGTTTACATCAGTCACAGAATGGAGGAGGTGTTCTCCCTCGCCGATCGCATTACCGTCCTGCGGGATGGACGAAGTGTCTGGACCCGGGACCGGGACCAGGTGAAGCCAGACGCAGTTATTGCGGCGATGGTGGACCGACCGCCTTCTGATTTATACGGGCATACACCCTGTCGTCCGGGGAAGGTGGCCCTTGCGGTACGGGATCTGAGGGTTCTGAAACATGGACACCCCATTCTGCAGGTGCCTGAACTTACAGTCCATACAGGAGAGATTGTCGGTCTTGCAGGACTGATGGGAGCGGGACGCAGTTGTCTTTTGCAGGTCCTCGCAGGTGCGGCCACATCCGGATCGGTTGTCCAGGGTGAATGGCATTCCGGTGACGGGCAGTGGAGGTCATTGCCCTCTTCTCCTGCGGAGGCGGGAAAGGCCGGGTTGTTTCTGATTCCGGAAGACCGGAAACAACAGGCACTGTTTTTAGAGGAGTCAATTGCTTCGAACATCGGCTGGGCATCGTTGAAACGGTTCCGGACCCCTTTGGGGCTGGATGGAGCGGCGGTGATGCAGGAAGCCGAAACTCAGATGAAGGAGTTCAGGGTGAAGGCTCCGAATGCGGACGTAAACGTGAACACCCTGTCCGGGGGGAATCAGCAGAAAGTTCTGATGGGAAGGGCGGCAATGGTTGCGCCAAAGATCCTGTTGCTGGATGAGCCGACACGGGGAATCGATGTCGGGGCTAAGAATGAGATTTACCGCCGCATGGAAGCATGGACACTGGAAGGGTGGTCCATTCTCTGGGCCAGTTCAGAACTTCAGGAGCTGTTGGGTCTCTCTGACCGTCTGATTGTATTGTCCCAGGGAAACGCAGTCGCGTCCTTTCATCAACGACCCTTTGATGACCAGGCCGTCATGGCCGCATCCACACAGGAGCCTACTCCACTGTAAAGGAGGTGCCCACTCATGTCCTCATCCATTCGTTCTCTTCTCCTCAGCCGAAACGCCATGCTGGTGTATGCACTGGTAGCACTGGCTCTTGTCTTCCAGATCCTCACGTTGGACAGTTTCAGCCCGTTTCTTTCCGGCCGCTCGATCAGTACCATCCTTCGACAGGTTTCGGTGGTAGGCGTAATCGCCTGCGGCATGACCCTTGTTATTGTCCTCTCTCATATCGATTTGTCTGTCGGATCTGCCGTCGCGTTTATGGGCGCGTTGGCTGCCTGGATGATGTCTCCGCCCGCCGACCCCGAAATGAGTCACACGGTATCGGGGTTTGGACTCTCGCCTCTTCTGGTATTCGTGTTGATGGTGATACTTGGTTTGGGGTTATGGATCGGGAAAGGCCTTCTCCAGGTGAAAACCGGGATGCCGGCCTTCATCATTACGTTGGGTGGGTTTATGGCCTATCGGGGACTGGCGCTGAATATTGCCGCCCGGGAAATCGCACTTCCTCCTGAGAATGTGATGTCCCGGTTGGGAACCGGGACCTTTCCGCTTTGGTTTGGATGGAGTGTGGTTACGGGCCTGCTCGCGTTGGCTGTATTTCGGGTTGTCCGCAACAAAGGAACGAAAGGAGGTACGGCCTGGGGAGGAATGGTTGCGCTGTTGTTGACTGCAGGCCTGATCGTGTTTCTTCAACTGCCCCATAAGCATGTTCTCCCCCAGGCAAGGGGAATTTCCATTCTGACCGGAATCTGGGGGCTGGTGGTGATTCTGACCTATTATGTGACCGAGCACACGGTGTGGGGGCGGCATCTCTATGCCACCGGAGGAAACCGCGAAGCCGCGTATCTTTGCGGCATTGAAGTAAACCGGGTAACGGTTGTGGGATTTACGATCCTGGGAGGGCTGACCTCCATTGCGGCGATGATGGAGTTGGGGCAGCAGGGGACCGCGGTATCAGGAGCAGGAAACCTACTGGAACTTGATGTGATTGCGGCCTGTGTTCTTGGCGGTGTTTCCCTGCGTGGCGGGAAAGGCACGATCCTGGGAGCGACCCTCGGAGCATTGATCATGCAGGTGTTGGGATCCGGTCTGTATCAGTGCAGTGTTCAGACCGGCACTCAGATGCTGATCAAAGCCCTGGTGCTCATTGTGTTTGCGGCCCTCAATCACGGGCTGCGCAAGGACTAAAGCCATCAGGATTTCATGAACCCGATGGGGGCTCCAGACCCGATGGTGAAGAACCGGTCCAGGTTCGGGAAGACGTTACCGAGATCCGCATCCGCCACCCCGAACCATCTGGCGAGTTCGGCGAAATATTCATCGGTGGAAAGGGTGGGAATGAGCCGGCCGCGTCCGGTGTCCAGATTGGATCCCAGTGCGAGTTCCGGATAGCTGCCGTAGAACTGCCCACCTTTAACCGCACCTCCCATCACAATCTGATTGGAGCCCCAGGCGTGGTCGGTGCCTTTTCCGTTGGAGGTCAGGGTGCGGGCAAAATCGGAGGCGGTGAAGGTGGTGACCTTGTCGTGCACACCGAGTTCCGTCATGGCGGCATCGAACTCGGTCAGGGCCTGACTCACGACCGGCATCATCGCCCCATGACTTTTCAAGAGTTCGTCATGGTGGTCGAATCCGCCAAAGAGAACAAAGAAGGTCTGGCGTTTCAATCCGAGTTCCTGACGTGCGGCAATGGTACGCGCGATCATGTGGAAGGATTGGGAGATGTCATTGGCGGAAAAAACCGTCTGAATTGTCTTTCCCGCTACTGCAGTGGAAAAGGTCTGGGCTGCACCGAGGGCGTCCCTGTTCTTCCGTGCGAAGCTCTTCTGAAAGAGGTTGCTGTACTCCGCATCCATCATGCTGTGGATGGCGGTTTGGCCCAGTGACGCCAGAATCGGCTCCTCGCCATTCAGGTAGGGTGCCAGAGTGATGGCCCCGTTCCCTCTGGGTTCGATTTCATAACTGACAGACTGGGCCCCGGTCTGAAAGCGGTTGGTGCCGGAAAGAGAGATGTTCATGGAAATGCCAGATGCCTGATTGTCCGGATGCAGCAGATCGGCAAGCCGGCCTCCCCAGCCCAGTGCAGCCCGCTGGTCCGGAACCGAGGTCTGCCAGTGCATGATCTGGTCGGCATGGGAGAACAAGCCCTGAGGGAGCTTTGCCTGACCAGACTCAAAACGGGAGAGGGTGACCGGTTCCACCAGGGTTCCGACGTTGGAGACGATGGCCGCTTTTCCGGTGTTGAAGAGCTGCTGCAGTCCGGTCATCCCGGGGTGGAGACCGAAGTTCCGTCCCTGGTGAATCCCGTTCAGGTTCAGTAACGTGTTTTGGGCCAGCGCCATGTTGCTGCGTGTCTGGGCGTATTGAGTGTACTCATCCAGCCCGGAGGGAACGACCATGTTAAAGGAGTCATTTCCTCCTGCGAAAAAGAAACACACCAGGGCTTTGTAATCCTCTTCTGTATGTTGTGCCTGCACGGCGGCGTTGGTCATCTGCAGGTTGAGAATGGTCGACAGCACCGGGGTGGCCGTGACAGCCGCACACGAGAGTTGGCCCAGAAATTGTCTGCGGTTCATATGGATCTCCAGGGAAGGGTTAACGGAGGACGGCGAAGTCGGGTGAGGAGGCAATCAGGGTGACGGCAAACCGGACGAGATCGTCGGGTTCGATTTCGGCCAGCACCGCTTGCTGGAGAGTCTGCTCCAGAATCTGACGGGTGGAAGAACTCATCTGTCCCCGTGTGAGTAGAAGGTTCAGCCGTTCAACCAATCCGGGAAGATTGTCTGCCTCCACCAACTGGAGTTCCGCCTGGTAATCGGTCAGGATTTCGTCATTTCCAGCCAATTCCTCATCGTTGGTAATCAAGCCATCCCAGGCAATGGCTCCGGAAAGAAAGTTCAGAGTTTTGATCGTGGTGGTGCTGGTGGTGATCTGAAACTCGGGTCCCACCAGACCCGCCTCACGCAATTCTCCGGCAGGTTGGTGATCAGGAAGATAAAAATTGAAAACCGAAGGTGCCCCCATCGGCTGCATGGCATAAGCCTGAGCGCCATCAAAATTATCCATCCGCAATGGCGTCTGCGCCGCCCGCATCCGGAACGCCCTGGCGAGGTGAACATGACGCAGGAGGGGTTCCCGGAGTTTTCCATGATCCGTCTGGTGCTGAACAGAACCGTTTCGTGCCTCCGGGTCCAGCAAGACCGCGCGGATCACGGCTTTCATGTCGCCCCGTACTCCTTGACCGTTGTCGCGGAAGGCTTCCGCCACCCGGTACACATAGGCGGGGCTGGGGTTTGATGTCACTAAACGCTGAATTAACCGGCGACCAATAAAGGGGCCCGTGTTGGGATGCTGAAACAGATTGTCGATGGCGGCAGTGAGATCCTGCTCCAGGTTGCCATTGGTCTCGGCTCCCCGAAGCAGTTTTTTCACACCCGATGTATGCAACGGATCATATCCCGCCATCGGAAGACCCATCCACTGGGAGTCGGCTCCGATGAAGTCATCCTCGTTGAGGATAGGCGTCCAGTCGTCTTCGCCAAACCAGGGTGTCCCATTTGTGGGGGGAGCCGGATTGTAGGTGAGTCCCGTGAACACATTGGCGAAGTTTTCGATATCCTTGTTGGTATAGGTGGCAATAGGATTCCCTTGATCGTCCTGTTTGCGGGTTCCGTTTTGTTCCAGTTCATACAGCCCTATGGAGAACAACTGCATGATTTCACGTGCGAAATTCTCATCTGGAAAACGATTCAGGGCCGGATTTGCCGGCATGTTTTTCGCATGGGACAGGTAATTGCCCATGGCGGGACTGGTGGCCACATCATGCAGGAGGTCGCGGTAGTTGCCGAAGGCATGCGTGACCAGCAGGTCGTAGTAGGTTGCAATTCCCCAGTTATGGTCCTCCAGTTCGTCGGTGATCTGTGAGATTACCAGGATTTCTGATAATGCAAACGCAACCCGCTGACGCAGTTGATCCTGCGCATTCATGCTGACGAACCACCAGGTCCAGACATAAGGCGAATGAGGGAAGGGCTCCTCGCCGTTTTCGGATTCATATACGGTTAACTGATTGTTCACCGGTACATGCAAGGTCGGCGGCAGACTGAACTGGGTGTCGATCCAAGCCGGAATTCCTGTTTGGGTTAATTGCTCCAGTTCCGTATACGTGGCCCCCAGTCCAGCCTGCTGATAAAACCGCGAGGCCTCAGCCAGGGTGGGGAGTTTTCCCTGAACGGTTTGCCCGTTCAGATCAAATACACCCGGAGAGGAGAACAGCCGGAACGCCCGTCCGTAGTCAGATTCAGAGGAAGCTCCGGTGCTGGTGGCGTCGTCATCACTGCTGCCCAACAGGTGTTCTTCGTAGGCGGTCAGACCGTCCTGGTCCCGATCCTGGTCATAGACCCGAATTCGGTAAAGGAGTTGCGTTGTGGCCTGGGGAAGAGGTACATCCCGGGGTTGACCAACCCCTTCAAACGGATCTCCTGCCGGGAGCCACTCCAGAAGATCGGCTGAGGTCTCCAGTTGGTAGAGCTTTCCCACCACCGTATCATGACGCAGGTGGAGACCCTCGGGAAGATGGAGGAGCTGGTTCTTCAGCACACTTGAGTTCAGTTGCGGATGGGTTCCCGTCCCGGACTCCTGCATCGTCGTCAATCCGTCAAGGTCTGGATCGTGATCCGGAGCCAGTAACGCCGCCTGGTAGAGGGAGGCCCACACATCACTGATACCGTCTCCATTCAGATCAAGCCCCATGCCCGGATCCATTTGGCCTGTCACCGGGAGCAGGAGGAGGCCGAGTACCACATGGAAGGCGGCCCGACGTTTACGTCCCGTCCACCTAAACTTACATCCATTCCGAAATACGTACACATTCATCATACAAGGGAAACCCGATGCAGGATGAAAATCTTTCAACTTTCTGCAAAAACGTTGTGGGAGCTGTTTATGGTACAGTCCTTCGCTGAAGCAGACCCCCTGGATTGCGGGAGTGTGTTGGCACCCGAGAAATCGGAGGATCTGAGAAAACCTATTGAAAAGATCGCTTTTGGGTCTTCAGAGAAGAGGGCCGGGTTCCGGCCGTTTCTGCCAGAGTGAAAGCGCCTTTTCGCCCTCGTAATGAATTGCCAAAAGGCGGACCACCACTTATAACACCATGCCCGTTGACAGGAAAAGGATTTGGATTATGGCGAAAACACTCTTTGAAAAAATTTGGGACCGTCACGTCGTACGTGAACTGCCGGATGGCACGTCCTTGATCTACATTGATCGTCACTTGGTGCATGAAGTGACCAGTCCTCAAGCGTTTGAAGGACTGCGGCTCACCGGCCGGAAGGTCCGTCATCCGGAACTTACCTTTTCCACCATGGACCATAACGTTCCGACCGATGAAAGCCGCCTGACCATCAAGGACCCTGTGTCCAAAGCGCAGGTCGAGGCCCTGGAAAAAAACTGCGGTGATTTCGGAATTACCCTTTATGGAATCGGGGATGACCATCAGGGAATCGTGCATGTGATCGGACCCGAGATGGGAATTACGGTCCCCGGCCTGACGGTTGTCTGCGGTGACTCCCATACCTCCACTCACGGCGCGTTTGGAACCCTCGCGTTCGGCATTGGTACCTCCGAAGTGGAACATGTGCTGGCCACCCAGACCCTTCGCCAGAAAAAGCCAAAGACCTTCAAGGTTGAATACACCGGACAGTTGCAGCCGCATGTACATTCCAAGGACATGGTGCTGAAACTGATCGGCATGATCGGGACCGCAGGCGGAACCGGATCCGTGTTTGAATTCTGTGGAGAGGCGGTTGAGTCTCTCTCCATGGAAGCGCGGATGACCATCTGTAACATGTCCATCGAGGGCGGCGCGAAGGCCGGTTTGATTGCTCCCGACCAGACGACCTTTGATTACATTCTCGCAGAAGACCGTCCGTTTGCCCCCAAAGGAGCAGCTTTGGACAAAGCGATGGCGGAATGGAAAGCGTTGCCGACCGACCCCGGCGCATCTTTTGACCGTACCCTGACCATTGATGCCTCCCAGATTGCACCTCAGGTGTCCTGGGGAACCAGCCCCGGCATGGTGATTGACGTGGATCAGCCGGTCCCCGGCCTCAACGATGTTCCGGGTTACAGTGCGGCTGACGTGCAAAAAGCCCTGGACTATATGGGACTGAAAGCAGGGCAGAGCATGTCCGATTCCGACTTGGACATTGTCTTTATCGGAAGCTGCACCAATTCCCGCATCGAAGATTTACGCCGTGCTGCGAAAATGCTGGATGGAAAGAAAAAGGCGGATCATGTTCGTCTCATGGTGGTGCCCGGTTCCCAGCAGGTCCGGAAACAGGCCGAGGAAGAAGGCCTGGATGAAGTGTTCAAATCCGCCGGTGCTGAATGGCGCTGGGCGGGCTGCAGCATGTGTCTGGCCATGAACCCCGACAAACTGTCTCCGCAGGAACGCTGTGCCTCCACCTCCAACCGTAATTTTGAGGGACGTCAGGGAGCCGGTGGACGGACCCACTTGGTCAGCCCTGAAATGGCCGCCGCCGCTGCAGTGGAAGGACGGTTTGTGGATATCCGTAACTGGAACTGATTTACCCAAGAGAAAGACTATGGAAGCATTTACCACCCATCGCGGAATTCTCGCCCCTCTGGACCGGGCCAATGTGGATACCGACCAGATCATTCCCAAGCAGTTCCTGAAGTCCATCAAACGGACTGGATTCGGCCCCAGTGCCTTCTTTGACTGGCGCTATACGCTGGAAGGAAAACCGAATCCGGAGTTTGAACTGAACGAGCCGCGGTACGAACAGCGCTCTCTCCTGGTAACCCGCAACAACTTCGGGTGCGGATCCAGCCGTGAGCACGCGGTCTGGTCTCTGGCTCAGGACGGATACAAAGTCATCATTGCTCCATACCGTGGAGAGGGGAATGACCGTGTTCCGGGGTTTGCCGACATCTTCAAAAACAACTGTTCCAAAAACGGTGTTGTCACAGTTGAGCTGTCCGAAGAGGAAGTGGAGGAGATTTTTCAGGCCGTTTATGGAGAAGAGGGGCTGGAAGCCTCTCTGGACCTTGAGGCACAGGTCCTGACACTCCATACCTCTGCCGGGGAAACGACCTTCTCCTTTGAGTATGATCCCAGTGTCAAAAACAAACTCTTGCTCGGATTGGATGATATTGAAGAATCCCTCCAGTATCTGGACGATATCACGGGGTTTGAAACCTCACACGACACCTACATCCATCCGGTGGAGGCCTGAGGCCTGTGAACGGACTCCAGAGGATCCGTCTGATTGTTCCTCTGGTTCTCCTGTTGGCTGGAGCCGGGTGCCAGGTTCTCTGGGACGAACCTGAATCCAAGCTTCCCCAGTTCAAGCACCGGATGCCCGTTCCGGTATCGGTTCAGGTGATCGATGAACGTCCTTCTGTGGAGGTGGGCGGGGAGCGGTCCGGCGACTGGATTTATTATACCCAGAATCCGGCAGGTCATGGAAGGGCTCTGGCGACGTACCTTGGGAACGGGCTCAATGTCATGGGCGCGGTACCTGCATACTCCGTGGTGGAAAAGGATGTGCCCCCTGGCGCAGTGTCCCATCTGATTCAGATGAGGCTGATTCACACCTATTCCCGCTGGCCGGTCAACCCGGATCAACGGAAAGACAAAGTGCCGGTGCAGGGGGCTTCGGAAATCCGGGTCACCCTCTACGTGAACGGAGAACCGGTTCACTCCGATACTGTGAAGTACAAAGAAGAGGACTTTATGGTACCGGTCCGCATTATCCGCCCTGGAATGGCCCGGAAAGTTGTTGGAGACGCTCTGACGCATCAGTTTGAGCGAACGATTCGAGGGACATTGGATGAACTTCTCCGGGAACTGGAAGAGCCCTGGCCGGATTTTGCCGGTGTAACGGCCCCCAAGGCGGATGAAGATCGCAGATTGACCCCGCGTCGCCGTCCATGATACCGAGGAGGGGTATGAAACCCTTCCTCAGAATTGCTCTTCTTGTCTCACTGATACCTGCCTCGCTCTGGGGAAGGAATCTGCTTCAAACCGACACGCCATCACAACCCTGGCGTCAGGTCCATCTCGTCTTTGAGAACATCCGGCCTCTGAATCCGGAACACAGCGGACATCTCCATGTCCTGCTTTCGCTCAAACCGGAGGGTGCCACCGCCGCCGCCTTCGCGGATTACAATGAGAAGAGCAAGAACTACGCCAAGGTCCTGAACCTGAAAGAAGAGGACGGCAGGCTGGAAGGGACGCTCAAGGTCTCCATCGGTCCGGATGGTGCACGACGCGGCCGGAAACACTTTCCCACCCCTAACGATGAGTTTGAGGTTAAATTCCGGCTGGAACTTGATCTGGAGGCCTGGGCGGAGGCCCGTGAAAACCGGGAAGCGTTTATGCCGTATTGGCGTAAAGACACGCCGCCGGTGGCCGGACGTAAAGTGGGTGGGGTATATGACGGAAGCTGGAGCTGGAAAAAGAAAGTGGAGGATGTGGAAGGGACAGTGACCGGAGCCTGGAGATGGCGGAATTTGTCCGGCGGGTGGCAGGCGACCGGATCCGCCGCAATCGAAATTCCTGATGCCAAAACCGGGCATGTCCTGCTTCAGGGTTTTTTGCCTGAGACCCAACGGGTGGACGGCATCACCGCCTGGGCTCAGAAACAGATCGATCCCGCGATGCCGATATCCCATGCCGTCCTGAAGGTGAGTCTGGCTCCTCTTGCTCCGGAGGTGTCGGTGGATGTGCTGCCGGTCAGTGTGAATGTGAAAACGGAACGGGGCTGGTTTCATGCTCGGGATCGGATCACACTTGGTAAAACAGACCCAGTCACAGTTGAACTTCCGCTGAAGAGTCTGGGAACCCGCTGGAGGCCCTTTGTCGGAACCGAACTTCAATCGGTCCAGATCGGGGTGGCGAATGGTACCGGTATTGGCCGGGTGTCCCTGAAGATCACAGGCTTGGAACTCCTTGAAAGACCTGAGGGGAATGTTTCACCAGAGATGAGCAGGATCGTGCTTCATCCCAGTGTGATCCGTTCGTTTAACGGAGTGGATACTGTTCCTGCGGGTCTCTTCGGTTTTCATGACGTAGGCCACAATAAGGTCAACACGCCAAAAAATCATGACAACGACCCAATGGATTTCCTCGAGGAAATTCAACCGGGGCTGTTGCGCCCTCTGACCCATACCGGATTTAACGGTGGGCACGGCACCTCGGATTTTTTCCGGGACAAGGCGGCAAAACTGGGAGCGTCAGAATTGGTGGTTTGGACCCACACCATGGACCTGTGGGCACGGCCTCCGTGGATGGATGGCAACTTTGAAGGGTTTCTGAGTAATGTGGAAGCCTTCTATGGAAATGTGGCGAAGAATTCCTGGTCGCCGGACCATCCGGAGCGGGTATTGCGGTATTTCGAAGTGTGGAATGAACCCTTTATGTGGGGGCGGCATATCAATATGGGATTCCGCCTTCCCCGCGGCGTGCGGGATGTGACGGACGACACACAATTCGGATACATCCCTGGTAAAGTGGGGGCGGAGAAATGGTCACAGATTTTCATGGCCGCAGTCAAAGGAGCAAAAGAGGTCAATCCGCATATACAACTCGGTGGTCCGTCTGCCCCCGGGCTGAGCAGCCATAATTATGCCGATTACCGGAACTACACCGAGCGGATCATTCAGGAGGTAGGCGAGGAGCTGGATTTCTTTACGGAACATCATTACGGGGGAAATCCGCTCGTGATTGCCGCAGAGTATGAGGTCGTGAGAAGCGCCTTTCACACGCTTCACGGACGTAAGGTCCCGGTGATCAATACAGAAGCCAATGACTTGGGGGCATCGGATGCTGGGAAGGCCCTTTACAATCTCACCGAGATTCTCCATCTCATTAATACCCAGCCGGATGTGGCAAAGGGAAGGGCGCTGCATGCGTTGTGGTCGGGTCATCTCCGTTCATCAGGGGAACGCGATGCCTGGCGACTCATGGCACCTCTAAGGGGAAAAATCCTCGATTTGTCGCATCGCTCTGATCGTTTAACCGTCACCGCCAGTCTGCCCGAGGAGGGAAGAGTGGTCCTGCTGGGGGCAGATCATGGAGTGGGGGATCAGCAAATCGGCATTTCCATGCCCAGAGGGTTTCGGATTTCCTCTCTCACCCTGCTGCTTACCGAGCTGCCGAAAGAGGAACTTCAAATCCGCGATGTGGACGGGGCCGGGATTCCGGATATCCCCAAAGGGAAAACCAGGCTGGTCGATGTCTTCCCAAAAATGGAAAACGGAGAAATTACCTTTGGACTTCCGTCCCGTTCTGCGTTCCGGTTGATATTGGAACAGGAGGGATTCGCCCCTCACCGCCGTCGTCACCAGCAATCGGTTATGTTGGATGCCTATTTCACTGCGGTAGAGAAGGGGGAAGACTACTCCCTGGAAGTGCCGGATTCGGGCCGACCCGACCCCGACCGCTTGTTTCTTCGGACCGTCATGACGGGAGCGTTTCAGTTGAAGGCAGGGGAGACCGTCATCGACATTCCGGCCCAGGCACATCGGATGGATCAGGCGGAGCTTCGCACCATTGAAGTTCCGCCGAAAGTGCTGACCCAGAATCCGAAACTGATGGCCATGGACCACAATGCTGTCATCCTGTCGGCTTCCTGGGTCTGGGAGTAAAATGAATGCGATTCAAAGGTTCACCCCCTCCTGTGAGGAAAAGGCCGCATGAAGTATGATACCGTTCAACAGATTACCTCTGTTTTTCTGTTTGGTTCCAGGTTGAATAACGCATTGATGCTTGCCTCCGGCATCATCTGGCTTTTGGGCTTTTACGTCCTCTATCAGATCACCTCCCTGAAGTTTGTGAAAGTGCTGATGGCGGCAGAACTGTTTTCCATCCTGCAATGGTTCTGGCTGAATGGGTTTTTCCCTGTCATGCAGACTCCGGATTCCGTGCACGACAACCCGGCAACAGAGTTGTTCATGCTTGCCATACACGTGCTTATGAATCTGGTTCCCACACTCCTCTTCGTGATAGGCGGGGCTCTTGGACTGAAGCATCTCAGGGAGAGATGGAACCCGGAGAGACGCGATCCGGAGGAGGAACGCGCTCTGGTCTCAGAAAAAGAGTGATGGTGGACTGTCCTCGGTCATTCTGTTCCTAGAACAGTGAGGAAATTAGTGAGGCCTCGCTTCGGGATAAAGCCCATTGACAAGATCTTCGATTCCTCTTAACGGGTAAAACATCGGCGATGATCAGAGCGCCGGTGTCTGCAAAAGGGTTGAGCCCACTGGTCATTTTTGAAGGTAACGAATAACCTTACTCCTGTCCGTTACAGCAGACACTGGACGCAATGGAAAGAGGTTCAGTATGCCTACATTACCCGAGAATCCCTCGTTGGATCATCTTCGTAAACAAGCGAAGGAATTTTTGCGCGACTACCGGGCCCAGTCAGATGACGCATTGCGTCGCCTGGACCACACCTACCCGCGTTGGGCAGGGAAAGAACTTCGGTTGAAAGATGCCTTACAGGTGATTGCCGCAGAGTACCGGTACCCGAGTTGGATTTCGCTCAAGCAGTTTATTGAACGGAAACAGCAGAACATCCGAAGTCCATACGAGCAGTGTTGCGATGCCTGCCTCGAGGGAGACGTGGAATCGTTGCGACGCTTGTTGGAGCAGGGGGAATCTTCCTTTACCACGCCGATGAATTGGGGGGACATGCCCTTAATCCGCTTTGCCATCGTGGGGGATGATCTCGCGTGTGTCACCTTACTTCTGGATCTTGGTTCGCCCACCAGTGTTTGGGAATTTGATGTTCTCGAAAAACTGGAGGGTGCTTCCGATGATGTCCGGTCGCTGATAGCGGACCGCCGTGAAGAGGAGCAGCAATTGGTGGACTTGATCGAATCCCGTGCCTTTGAGGAGGCCCTGTTGCTTCTCCGGAAACGTCCCCAACTTGCCAATGCGTTTCATGATGCACCGTTTCAATGCGGGCCCTTGATGCTGGCATCAAAATGGGGCCACCTTCCTCTGGTTCAGGCTCTGCTGAAGGCGGGCGCCCGTGTGGATTCCCATGTGAACAACAGCGATGTGACGGCCCATACCTTTGCCAAAGTTCATGGCCATGAAGATGTGGTCTCTTTGTTGGAACAGCATGGCGCGAAGGGATCTCCTGTCGCGGAATATCATGTCTTCGCCCGGCTGGGGAAAAGCGACATGGTCAAACGGTATCTGGAAAACGGCATGGATGTGAACGCGAAAGACAACTGCCAGCATCATGTCCTCCCGCCGTTGATCTTAGGGTACCCTGAGCATGCCGACCTTCTGGACTACCTGCTGGAGCAGGGGGCTGATATCAATCAATCCTTCGGCTGGGAGGACTACATTTGGTTTGAGCCGAACATCAAACGGGGCGAGGTGGATACGGTTCGCAGAATTCTGGAAATGGGAATTGATGTGAACCGCAACTACAGCAGGGGGAAGTATACCCCGGTATGGTATGCGCAACAGTACGGTCAAACCGAAATCGAGGAACTGCTCTATTCGTTTGGAGCTATGCGGATGGAGTGATAGACGGCAAGGGTGACTCCGTCAGACCGCTTGTTTCTTCGACGGGAGCGTTTCAGTTGAGGGCAGGGCAGCCCGTCATCGATATTCCATCGAATGGATCATGCCGAACGTGCGTCAGCGAGTTCGGGAGGGTGGTCTGGGTATTTTGTTTCAGTTAATTCCACTTTCAAGAATTCTTCTGATCATATGGATCTCACCCCACCCCATATTCTGATGCTTAATTGTCATGACAAACCACTCCCTTATGGGATTCTGCCTGTTCGAATCATGATCGGGTAAGATGCTTTTCTCAGGCACTCTCTTGAGATCTTTGTCTGTAATACCGTCTAGATATCGGTGTGTCTGTTGACGTACGTCATGCCATGTAGCGATGAGTGCTTCTTTTGAGGGAATCGCCTGTAAAACTTCATCTTGACTTGGGTCACAGAATGTAAGGCTCCTGAAGAATTTCGGTTCAACGTCTGAAGTGGAAATTCCCTGTACGAACGCACAGGTATGTTTTCGTTCTACCGAAATAAGGTGACCGAATATATGACCTGCGGACCGGGTTTTCGCCGCAGGACGCCAACCGAGCTTATCATGGGGGATAGCTTCAAAATCCGCTATGATGGAGGGCATCGTATAGTCGAGTTGCCATTTGAGTAGATCGCGTTCGGTCATATCTGTGTACATGAAAGGTGCATCTTCCATTGGCGGTCCTCCGAGGGTAACGATTTACGCTGGCCGAATGCGCGTCAGCGAGTTCGGGTAGGTGGTCTTTTTGTTAACTTTGCATCGCATTTATGTCCAAGAATCTAATCTGAGTTCTTTTGATTCGATCTGCTAAGCATCATTGCAACGGCCCATGTTGAAACAGCAGATGTGAAGATGAGTAGTGGATACTTTGCGAAGTCATTCCAATTTCCTATCCCAGTGGAATTCATCATAGCAGATACAAGTCCCCCGGCACAACCGGCCGCAAAAAATTGAGTTTTAGTCATGGGATTCATTTTCAGTCGGACAACGGTTTACGCGGGCCCAACTAGCGTCAGCGAGTTCGGGCGAGTGGTCTGCTTAGGATTTTTGGGGCCGGTAGGTTGGGGTAATAGAACAATCAAATTTCAGTCCCCATTTTCTCAAAGTAGTACATGTTGATGTCTGTAAGACCTATATCGACACCGAATTGGGAAAAGAGTGTAGTAATCTGACCTCGATGGTGTGTTTGATGATTGAAGAGGTGCTGCAAAACCACCCAGACAGGAATCTCAACACCATCGACCGTCTTTGATCGTTGCAGCGTTTCCTCGTTCAAAGAGAGAACGAACTCCGAGAGAACCCGATCAAGTTCGATTCTGGATTCCTTTAACTCTTTCAGGTGGTCGTGATACTGTATTCCGGGTTCAAATTCCCACTGGGCGTCAACCTCATCCAAAATGCTTGTTTCGTTAAGGAGATCTCTGATTCGTGTTAGCAGAAATCTATCTCCAAACATCAGGTGGTTCAGGGTCTGGAAAATTGACCCGAAAAATGCCCCTTTATCTTCCTTGAGTTGCTCTTCGGACAAACCCTCGGCCATCAGGTACAGCTTCTCATTCATCCAGGCATTGTATCCTGCATAAAGTTTAAACATGTCTACGGATAGAGGGGTCATTTTTTTGCAGATAATGGCGGTGCTCACTCACGGAGCGCGTGGATGTGCCACGGCGTACCCGTCATGGTGTAGGTTTTGGTGAGTACCACCGGGTCAGCCATTGACTAAGACCATCCAAGCCCGGAAACAGGACCCGTTCATTCACATTTGCCTGATCGAGCTTGTCTCGAAATTCCCACTTCAAGCTCGCTGGGATGATTAATTTTTTGAACAAGCCGGGATGAGAAGGCAGTTCAGATTCAAGCCAATGATCGAAGTTTCTGTGGGGATCGTTAAGGAAGGAGAAGAGGGCTACTTGGTTGACGATACGACTGTCAATGGAAGGGGGCTCGAAAAATAGCGGATACGTTGGCAACGCGTATTCCAGTGAATCAAAATGTGCAAGATCGTCGAATTTCTCCATCATTGACAGCGTGAACACCATGGAACTTTCTGAATGGAGTAAATCGACCATAGATTCAGGAGCAAACGTATGAGCGATAGAAACGTCGACGCACCAAACTGCGGCATCACTTTCCATCTGGGCTCGTGAAGAGGTCGCGAAGTGCAAGGCAACAAATGGAGAAAATGTCCAATCAAGCAATCGGGTAGGTAGCCCGAAGTGCTGAGCAATTGCCATTCGCCGCCATGTTGATCCTAAGTTTTCACGCTCCGCATACTTTTCAAAATTTCGCAGCAGGCATTCTTCCACAACACTTTGAGTCTGTTCGTCATGGTTCAGACGCTGCAAACTTGTCTCAAGATGCCACCTTTCGTCTCCTACACCGCGAAACACAAACCGCGATCGATAGCGACCTATACTTTCACGGTAAGAATCGAGGTAGCATTCATGCTGAAATTCTTCCCAGCTTGAAACGGTTATAGAGTTCATTGTAGTTTACGAGGACGAACGTTTTACGATGGCGGGAATAGCGGTAGCCGATTCGGGCTGGTGGTCTTGTTATGATGAGGGTTCCTTTGCGTTCTTTATAAATCGGTAGCTTGCTATCCATGGACCTAATGCAATACAACCAAATGCAATAGCTTTCTCAAAAAGTGTCGGCCATAATTTTTCACCTTCAGATAAAAGATCATTGTACTCCCAAGCAACCGCGACAAGCCAGACAGTAAGTATATACATCGTTTCCAACATGATGGACCTGCGAATTCTAGAGCTATTCGTTTCAGAATCTTTCATGGCAGGATAAAGATTTACGATGGCCGGATCGGCGTTAGCCGATTCGGGCGGATGAAGTGGATTCAATGGTTGTGGACGGCTTTCGTCGCCGGAGTTTTCTTCCGGAGTTCTCCTGTTTACGCATTAGATCTGCAAAGATTTGGTCTAAATCATAGTTGAACTGCCGCGCGTGTTCGTCGCGATGTTTGCGGACTTCGTTAACGATGGGGTCAGTCATCATCTTCTCCAAGGTATTCATCCGGAGAACAAATTTCCGGACAAGTGTACCCCCGCTTTTCCAGCGATGCGCGTATCCGGGCACGGGTTGCGGGGTTGTTGATGTGTTTGAAATTCCAGGTGACAATGCTGTCCACGGCATGAACCGATGCAATGGCGATGTGAGCCGCATCATCGGCATACTCGGCAGGGACAGCTCCATCTTCAATCAGATGACCTGCCAAAATCTTGCAATCCAAGTCAATTTCAAGTGATTCAAGACCTTCAAGCTCACGTAAACGGGCCTCGGCCGCAATGTCATCCCCTTTGGAGGCTTCCTCAACCACCAGTTCAGATATAAACGCTTCAAAACTGAACAATCGATTCCAGAAGTCTCGCGTTGCAGCTTGATGACCTGCAATAACGAGATTTTTCGACGGACGCGCGGTCAGGTAGCTTGCAACTGTAGTTTCAATGTAAACCGAAGGTTTCATGCTTTGTACGGTATCACTCAGGAGGACCTTATGCAATCCAACCCTGAAAGAGAGCGCAAACCAGGACCTTCAAGCTGAATCAGGCAAGCAATTGAGCTTACAAGACTAAACCCAGCGCGATGGAGCCGGTATCAGGAAGGGGAGTCTCTACGTAACCCTTCCGTTCGTTGGGTGTAATTTCTGGAGTTAACAAAACCTCCAACGACAACGAAAACCCCGAGAAGAGCAGTCAGTAGCAATAGAGCATAATGAAAATTCCGCAGCCCCCACTCAAATGCCATTGCAGGAAAATACATTGTGGCAACCAATACCCAGGTAACCTTGTTCTCGGTATTGATTTTCCAAGTCCTCTCACTTGAGCGCTTCCACTCGACAGTGTGGTATCCGTTACCATAACGGACAATCGTCCGTTCTTTTCGCAACTGGAAGTAGGAGGCCGAGTAGATAACCAACCCCATAAAGGCCAAGGTGAAATAAATCAGTTTCATATACCAATATCCTGCATGGGTGACGGTTAAAAAAAAAGCTCTAATCGTTGTCGGGGTCGAGTACCCTGGGACTCTCGTTCTCCAGCCCGCACAACGACTTGCGCTGGCCAGATCGTCGTCAGCCGACTTGTGCAGAGGTGTATTCGAGCGGGTGGTGCGGTTATGTGATTTTCCCTTCGGATTTTAAAATCAAACGAATGCTGGTTTCAATCTCATTGGCATCAATTTCGTAAAATATGGGGCCATCATCTGTCTCAAGCATTGAGAGGTCCTCGTTTATATCGCCCCAGACTCTGAACGCATCATCGTATTCAGTCTTGAGCCAGAGTTGATATCCATTCAAAACCAAATCACTCCCGGTGATTTTCCCAGCCCGGTATCTTGCTAGTAGCTTGGTTTCAATCAAATGGCATAACTCATGATCAGATTCCGGTACTGTTTCGGAAATCTGATCCATAATTTTCCGGAACAATCTCTCTCTATCCTGCCAGTGCCAATCATCATTTGATGCTAGAAGTCACGAGTGTCCGGTTGTTTGA
>DIYN01000021.1 GCA_002429065.1 Verrucomicrobia bacterium UBA6053
GGCGGGTGGGTGGGTTGTGTTTATTGCTCGCTTCATTCGAGGCGGCCTGTATCAAGTTGGCGTGCCACGAAATGGTTATGCAGGTCCTTGGAAAACTCGTTCCCGCCGCTATCGCTCAAAATGAGTTTGGTTCTTTCTCCTAATGCGGTTCCTCCATCCAAGGTTAACAAAATCGAATGAATCAGGCCTCTCATGCTTTCACTCAGAACCTGTCGTAAATCTTCACCCAAACCTGAATGCGTCAACAACTGTCTCAACCTCTCAAATGAATCGGGTGAATCCGTCCAAACCAGATCGTCAGCATGATTGATTAGAGCATTAACAACTACGTTAACCCAATAATTATGGTGACAAGCTAGCTCTTCGAGAAATTCCGTTTCTGTATTCATAGCTGTATAATGTCGGTATTCATCGGGCCCTGTCTCGGCTGTAGCACACTTGCGAGCATGGCAATTTGCGCAATTTGCAAATTGTCGATGGGAGCTTATTGTTTGAACAAGTCACGCCCATCAAATTCTTCATACGCAGAGTCTAAGTACTTTGCCAATTGAATGTCCCGATCTGTAACTTTATTTCTTATATCCCAAGTAGTTAACCAAACGGTAAGAGATTTCCATGTGTTTTCCCAGCGAGGGTGGTGAATAGCTATATCGCAACCCGGAGCTACTTTATGCATGAAATCAATTGCAGAAATGAATGATTTAAAAGTATACCTACGATATATTTCTGTACAGGCCCAGTTGTCAGAGTCTTCCATACATCCTTTTTGAATAGCCCATTTTGGTATCGAATTTTGTATCGCAATCTTCAGTTGATCCTCTTCTAATGCTACTGCGGTTGAACCGCCTTTCGGCGGTTTTGGGTAGATATTATAGGAATGCTTGTGCTCTGTATCAATTTTGTTTTCTGCGTCTATCTGCCGAAGCAGAAGCTGGATGTCATGCTTCCAGTATTCGTTTCGAATATCTAGTTTTTGAAGCTTCGCGAGCTCCTGTATTGATTTAGGAAGTGCCTCAGCTGGGGGAGATTTGGCAGAGCTTACAAGAGTTGGGATAACGAGCTTTCCTGCTGAAAGAGCAGACTCTATCTCAAGCCTAACCCAATCATCATCCCGATCTATTCTCCTCTTGCCAAAATCATCAATGCCAGCAGTAAACCATCTCGGCCCTATGACAACTACTACGATATCTGATTCCTCCAGATGAGAAACAATCGACTCTGGCCATTTAGCTCCAGGAGAAATAGATGACACATCCATAAATACCTCTCCGTCGCCGAATTCTTCATTTATTGCCTCGTAGACTCTCGCTGCTTCTGCAGCAGAATCATCTCTTCTATAATTTACGAATACTCTTGTTCCCATCAATCATATATTCCTATAACGATCTTTTTTAGTTCTAACGACCACGATGGCAGGATCAACGATAGCTGATTCCAACAGTTGGTCTTGTAATGAGGTTTCATTTCCGAAGTCTACCCAACTACCCATTGATTTTGCTACAGGAAAGTTCTGGGTTTCTGCTCATTTCTTTAGCTCATCAACAACATAGGGAAACTCCCCTTTTGCCCAGCTAGGAGCCTGTGAATGCCATTCGTGCTCTTCTGAAATGTAGATATATATCCCCCCCCATTGTCATTTATAAGACGAATTGCTTATCGTTTAACCAACAATGGAGTTCTTCTTCCCATTTCGGCACGAACCTCATCGCATCTTTCATGAAATCCCGAACCTCTTTAGATAGTAATTTTCTAATAGAAAATCGGTTGCCTCATTCCTTGAGTTAAAGCGGTCTTCGTAATGAATGGCACCACGTTCTTGATAGTAGACAGTCCATTCAGCGCCATCCTCCAGAACATACAGGCCATCAGAAACACTCCTCTTGAAGCCTACCCATCCTTTAGGAAATCCGTTGTGTTCAACAAACTGCAGGACTTCCTCTTTTGAGATAGTCCATTTAATCTCACTGGGTTCATTGAGACCATACTTTCTGGCCAAGTCCCATTCTTTGGCTTTCAAGATTGCTTCAATTTGTTCATTCTTAGGGATGCTCATCGGATAACGGTACCGCTCGCCGGGCACCGGATGGACTGTAGCAAACCTGCGTGCGTAAGGGAAGACCATGTTCTGGGAGGTGGTGTTGGTCTGACGGGGAGTGCAGCCGACATCGGATCAAGGACACCGACACCGCCCGAAGGGAGCCACCGATCAGCGAGTGCCAGCTCACGGATCGTCACGCTGACTGAACAGAATAAAGAGGTTCGGTCGAGTGTTTTTGTTGAACCTTTTCTTAGACGGGAAAAATCCGCGCTCAAGAAGAAAGATAGAAACTATAAATGCCACAATCGCAAACCCGACCCAAATTGCAGCATGGTTATTCATAGATGCGGCATAGTGCAAATGAATCCTTCGCAGTGACCTTATGTGCCATGGCGCATGGAGGCATGCAGAACTCTTTACATAATCTGCAAAACTGCGCAACGAACGGTGTTCAGAGAGACCTTGTGTACATTCGCCGCGGTGCGTATGGATTCGTATTCAGGAATCACCCGTTCCGATCCATCCGGGAGATGATGGACCTTCAGATCAATGGGTCCATATTCTGTATCCACTGTTCGCTGGCTTCGTTTCAGGACCATCCGGTTTCCGTCAAACCGGCGGACGCCCAATGTTGGAAGCTGGGACAGAATCCAGGTGGTCAGATGTTCTGCATCTTGTTCTCTGCACAACACTTCCAGTTTCTGGGCCGGTCGACCTTTTTTCATAAGAATAGGGGAGAGCCATGCATCCAACGCACCTTGCTCAAGCAGATCTTGTAGCAAGTCGGCCCCCAGATCCTCTCCGGAAAGTTGGTCCAGATTGGTTTGCAGCAGGGTGATGGTTTGCCTTTCCTCTGTGTCGGCCGCATGGCAGAGACTCACGCGAAGAGCATTGGGTTGAGACAGCTCACGTGTTCCCGCTCCCATTCCCGTGGCTTCTACCGTCAAAACCGGTAGGGTAAAGATGGGGTTCAGGACGGAGAGAATCACGGCTCCCGTTGGGGTGGTCATTTCTTTTTCAATGGGACCGGGAATGGTTGGAATTCCCTGGAGAATTTTCTGGGTGGCCGGAGCGGGAACCGGGAGGCGTCCGTGGGCGGTTTTGACATACCCGTGCCCGACGCAGACAGGAGAACAGAACACCTGCTCCGGCTTCAGCAGGTCGATCAGTACCGCCGCCCCCACCAGATCAATGATGGAATCCTCAGCCCCCACTTCGTGAAAGTGAATCTCCTCCAATTTCATCCCGTGCATTTCCGCTTCCGCCTCCCCGAGAATCCGGAACATGGTCAGGGCCAGTTCTTTTGCACCCTCGGTGAGATGCGCATGCTGGATGAGATGAACGATATCCGTGTAGGCCCGGTGCGAATGACCGTGATCATGACTGTGTTCATGACTGTGATCATGTTGATGAGAGTGGTTGTGCTCATGCTCATGATGATGTGAGTGGGAGTACCCCTGTTCATGATCGGGATGGTGATCATGGGGTGTATCGGGTACACCCTGAATCGACACCGTTGCTTTTCGGCACTGAATGGTTGACCGGATGACATTCTCAAAGGTCACCTCGACCCCAGGGAGATGCAGTTTTCCCGGTAGGGTGGTGATCAGTTCCTCTGCATCCAGCAAATGAGCCAATGCACCGAGAAACATATCACCACTGATGCCTGAAAAGGGTTCTAGTTTGAGGATGGGCATGGGAGAAGGTTAAAAGGTTGGAAGGTTGCGGGTTTACAACACGGATTTTACTGTGTCTTTTTCTTTGTCCTTGTCGTTAACTCATGGGGCGGATCCTGTCTTACACATTAAACAGGAAGTGGCAGACGTCACCGGTCTGCATCACATATTCTTTTCCTTCGGTCCGCATTTTACCGGCATCTTTGATGGCCTGTTCACTGCCGAAGGATTGAAGATCCTCAATGCTGAAAATATTCGCCCGGATAAAGCCGCGTTCAAAATCACCGTGAATCACTCCGGCAGCCTGAGGCGCGGTTGCACCCTGCGGAATGGTCCAGGCACGGATCTCCTTGGGACCTGCGGTGTAGTAACTTTGAAGTCCCAGCAGATGATAGACTCCCCGGATGATGCGGTGGAGAGCCGGTTCCGTCATGCCAAGTGATTCAAGCATTTCCTGTCGGTCCTCTCCCTCCAGTTCCGAGAGCTCCTCTTCGATCCGAGCAGAGACCAGAATCACCTCACTGTTGCGTTCTGCGGCATAGCCAGCCAGGGCTTCGGTTTGCGCGTTCCCGCTTTCCACTTCGTCTTCGCCCACATTGGCCACATACAGCACGTCTTTCGCACTCAGCAGAGCCAGACTCTTCATCTCTTTCTGGTCTTCCGGATCCGGGATCTCCAGAGACCGGACGGGTTTTCCTTCCCCAAGGCAGGCTTCGCATTTTTCGAGGAGTGCCTGTCTGCGGATGGCATCCTTGTCACCGCTGCGGGCCGTTTTTTTGACCTTCTGAAGGGAGTTCTCCACGACCTGCATGTCCGCCAGCATGAGCTCCGTTTCGATGGTTTCCACGTCTCGGATGGCATCAATCGATCCGTCCACATGGGTAATATCGCCGTCCTCAAAACAGCGGACCACCTGAAGAATCGCGTCCACATTGCGAATGTGACTGAGAAACTTGTTGCCCAGGCCTGCTCCTTCCGAGGCGCCTTTCACCAACCCCGCGATATCCACGATTTGCGTCGTCGCCGGCAGAACCTTTTCTGTTTCGATGTGATCCTGCAGAACCGTCAGGTTGGGGTCGGGGACACTGATGATGCCCACATTGGGTTCGATGGTGCAGAAGGGGTAGTTGTTTGATTCCGCCCCGGCTTCGGTCAGGGCGTTAAACAGAGTGCTTTTGCCTACGTTCGGCAGGCCGACAATTCCAGCTTCCATAAAAAAGTAGAGATCAGAGGTGAGAGGTCAGAGAGGGTAGGTCGAATGACGGGTGTCGAGTGACGATTCCTTGCCGGGCTTAGCCCAACGACCGGTTATCGTCTTCGTCTTTGGTGGTGTATCCGTCATCCTGACGCTTGAAGTTCAATTTGTTTTTCTGGTTGTAGAGATCGTGGACGTCTTTGGCATCCATACCCAATACCTGGGCCAGGCTGATGAGGAAATGGAAGAGGTCCACCACTTCCACTTTCGCATTCTGAACATCAAACTCCTGATACTTGGCCCACCATTTCCATGGCACACTGTCGATGAGTTCGGCCAGCTCCTGTGATGTGGCCCGGGTGTAATTCAGGATCCATTTTACTTTTTCCTCTTCGTTCATCTCATCCGGTTTTACGCCGATGCGGTGATTGAGGGCCATTTGTTTGTCAAACAGGTCCTGTAACATGTCAGTGGAATCGTTCATTGTTCTCTTCTCCAGATTCAGGGATTTGCGTTTCTCGTATACATTGAGAGACTTTCCGCAAGCCCTCCTTCTCGATTCCGTGCCCGCCAAAGCCGTTCATGTCCCTTCATGGCTTCCTGCTGCAGGGGAACGGCTGTGTGCCCGCCAGTACGTCGATCCCTCTCCAGACAGAGACTCAACTGCAGATTCCGGAGGGTTTGCTCCCATGCCTCCCGGTGACCGGAAGGCTCGGACAGGTCATCCAGTGCCTTCTGACATGAATCAAGACGCTCATCGGAAATTTCTGCGATCTGTGCCTGGTGAGCAGGTGTATTGCCGAAGAACGCAAACAGGGCATTGCAGTTGACGGGTTCCCAGCCCGTGGTTTCGCTGACTTTTCCGGCCTCAGCCCAGCAGGAGGCATCCCCGGGGAGACCTCCAAGCAGTTCGCGCTCACACAGCCGCAGCGCATCGTCCCAGGTGGTCGAGGCGTTCCAGGCACTGAGTCCGCACCAGGCGAGGGCAGGGAGACTGACCTCTTCAAGCTGCAGATGACCCGCATCCCCCCAATCTGTCAGCAGCACCCCTTTTGCCCCGTACGTTTCCGCCGCACTCAACGCCTCCAGGATATTGCAACGCATGTTCGTCGTTCTACCGGAAAAGGACCGCCAACTGGAGGTGCCCGGGCAAACGAGGACCTCGAGACCCGCCTCCGCAAGTTTGGCTCCCTCTTTCCCGTAAGGATGACCTGCCTCGTAGCCCCAGTTTAGCGCAATCGGATTTCCGGGGAGCCGGTGTAGCATCTCGGGGTGTGAAAGCAGAATATCCGCCCAGAACTGAGGGGTTTTTCCGTGCTGGGCTCGGACCGTTTTCATGATCTGACTGACAAATTCAGTGTACACGGCACCGGATCCTTCCCGATTGCAGCGTTCCCTGCTTGCTCCCTGACCCAGTTCGAAGGTCTCATCGCAGCCGATGTTCACCTGCCGGCTGCGAAACAAGGGCAGTAGTTCCTCCAAAAGTCCAGTGACCAAGTGGAGGGAAGCCGCATCCGGTTTCAGGACGGATCCAATGTTCCGCCTTTCACCCCAGGGAGTGAGAAATCCGTCGGGCGTTTCGGCAAACCGGCGGTAGGCGGGATGCCGGATCCATCGTTCAAAATGACCAAAACAATTCTGATTGGGAACCAGTTCAATGTGATGGGAGGCACAAAGATCCTGCAACCAGTCAATATCCTCGGGGGTCATGGGGGAGGAGTCTTTCCATACCTCCTCATGACCGGTATACGCAAAGGTATGTTCGGTATAGAGCTGGAACTGATTGAACCGGCAGATACTGAGCCATCCAACCCATTTCTCCAGTGAGGCCCGGGTCGGGACTTTGCACCTGCTGATGTCGAGCATGAATCCCCGTACTGGAAATCGGGGGGCATCTTCGAGGATTCCGCAGGGGGTCGACCGGGCATTACCTCCCTGCCATTGCACTAGATGCTGACAGGCAAAGGGGAGGGCGGATCTGGAAGCCACCTCAAGAGTCTTCCGGGATTCGGAAATCTCGATCCGGTAGGCTTCCGATGATCGGAACCGTTCCGGGGTCGTCTTCACCA
Organism: Verrucomicrobia bacterium UBA6053; assembly: GCA_002429065.1. GTDB lineage: Bacteria > Verrucomicrobiota > Kiritimatiellia > SS1-B-03-39 > UBA6053 > UBA6053. Next base: position 6,979 of record DIYN01000021.1, read on the forward strand.
CCAGATCCTGAGCACTCCGCCAGTCGGACGTGTCTGCGGTGCCGGGCAGGGGGGTCCAGGAGTGTGGTGTCGGAGTAAAAACTGGAGCAGGGGGCATCAAGGTGCTTCTACGACAGGCATCCCTTTCTGCAAGAGAAGACGTAACCGCCGGTTTTCCTCCTCCAACTGCTGCGAACGCTGGTCCTGTCGTCGGAGTTGCTCCTCCACCTGCTTCATTTTCGCGGTTTGACGGTTGGCACTCTGATGAAGGGTTGCCATCTCTCTCTTCTGGTCGTCCATGGATCTGCGGACATCGGTGAGGGTCTGGTTCAAGGTCTGCACCCGCACCCGCTCGCGTTGCAACTGTTCCGTGGCCCCGCGTTCCGTGTTCAGTTGACGGCGGAGGCTGTAAATATGGTTGGCCAGGGTCTTCATGTCCTGTCGGGTCTTTTTCTGATGCTCCAGCAGGTGATACCGTTGTGCTTTGACTTCCACCAATTCATTTTCCGTATGTTCAAGAACATGCAGTTTCTTTTCTGCCTCTGCCAGTTGCCGGAGTTGATCTCCCAGCATCCCCTGTAGTTCCCTCAGGGAGCGTTTTCGCTCCGTCTGCTCCTGATACAGTTCCTCCATGAGCCCATCGACGGTTGACTGCTGATTCTCGGTCATGGTTCGCAGCCGGAGATTTTCCTCCTCCATGTCCTCTAGCAGTCTTTTGACTTCGACCAATTCTTCCGGATCCACTCCGGAATCGCTTGCGGCGCGTACCCCTGCTTTCAGGGCGCGAATATCTTTCTGAAGCTCTTTGGAGTGCTTGCGTTCCGCCTGAAGACGCTCCTCCAGTTTCCGGTTCTTCTCTTCCAGATCTTTTGCCGTTTCCTGTTCCCGCCTGAGTGACTTTTCCGTTCGTTTCAGTTGGGAATTCAGTTTTTTCCTTTGGTCGCTCAACAGATCCCGTTCCCGTTGCACTTTTGCGAAATCCTCTCTCAAATCCGGGACGGATCTTGCGTCGGCCAGTTGTTGTCGGAGGTCCCGGTTTTCCAGTTCCGCCTGTTCCAGTTCTTTCCGGAGATCCATCATTTTCTGAAGAGGGACGCTGTTTTCCTCCGCAAGTTTCAAATCCGCTTCGAGGTCCTGAATCCGGGATTGCAGGTCTTCATTTTCCTGTTCCATCCGGCTGCGTTCTTCAAATTGACCGGTAAGTTCATTCCGCAACGCTCCCAGTCTGGATTCCAGCGCATCCAGTTTTGCATTGGACAGGGCGGCGTCCCGCCGGGCGATGTCCAATTCTTCGCTCAGCCGCTCATTTTGACGGTTGAGTTCCGTCTGTGCGGCCTGAAGAAGTTCCATCGCGTCGGTTTGGGCTGCAAGCTCCTGTGTTTTTTGATCCACCTGAAGAGCCAGTGCTTCTTTTTCCCGGCGAAGATCCACAACATCTGCTGTGGATCCGCCCTGCGCAGCGGTTTGCTCCAGTTCTTTTGCCACCCGCTGGTAATTCCGTTCAAGCTGGTCGCGTTCCCGTTGAATCTTCTGAAGCGCGTTGGTCTGAGTTGACAGTCTCTGCTGAGCTTCTGCTTCTGCTTCCCGGGCAAGATGAGCATCCGCCTCGATATCCAGAAGTTGCCGGCTTTTTGCGTCAAGTCGGCGGCTCAAATCCTTCCGGGCCTGACGGAGAGCCTGAATCGCCTGTTCGGACCGGTTTTGAGACTGGAGGAGTTCTTTTCGGGCCCGATCCCGCTCCTCAACCGTTCTCAGGATCTCTTCACTGAGCAGGGAGACGGGATCCCCGGCCATCAGCCAGAGGGAGGAGACCAAGCAGAGACCAAGAAGGGCATGTCGTTCAAATCGCATATCTTGTCCTGTAGCATAGGAGATGCCGGAACAGGTAAAAAATCCGTTTTTTTCATTTTTTCACGGAAAGCGGCCCTCTTTCCGCTTTCGACAAGGTGAACGACAGGGAAACAGGTTCTCCGTCACAACCATGGACATTATATGATCACAATGAATTCAGTGCAATTAGTTGGAAAAGTAACCCTGCCGCCCCGGGTACGCACCTTAAAAAGCGGAACGAAACTCGCAGACGTCGGACTGGGTGTTGCGGAGAATGTGAAAAAGCAGGATGGGTCATGGGATCGCAAAATGCATTTCGTGGATCTCATCCTTTGGGATCAACTGGCCGAAATGGCGGGCTCGCATATCAAGAAGGGGGATGGACTCCTGGTTCAGGGCAGCCTGCACTATGAATCCTGGGAAGACAAAGAGGGGAAAAAGCGGAACAAGATTCGTGTGAAAGCACAGAGGGTGCAGAGGATTGATCTGCCGGCCCCGGTGTCCGCACCTCCTGATGCAGCATGAGGAAAGATTGAACTCCTCTCTCGTAGGTCAGGCGTCTACGAGGGAGGATGTGTATTCTGGGCCCTGCACACAACCGGTGTTCAATGGCCGTGCGGGGTCTTGCGTTGCGTGACGAATCCGCATTATCCACATCTGCAGGAGATGTACGGTTCGTACAAGTTCTGTGTGAGTGATTCAGAATTCATGCGACAAGGCGATGGCCTTTAGTTTCCGGTTTGCAATCAGGATGCACACCACCCCAATGGGGAGGAACAGAAGACCGAATGCAGTTGTTTGCAGGACTACATTGATTGATTCCGCGAGGTCACCTGGATCTTCATTCCCTGCTTCGGCAAGTGCGGCAAAGGCCTGGGTCATTCCGATAACCGTCCCAAGAATCCCGAAAAGGGGGCCCCCAATGGCAAGACACACACCCAGAATGCGTAAAAGTTTCCATTTGGGTGTCAGATCAACCTGTTCGGGTAGTGGGGGAGGCGTATTCATGGGATGTCTGTCGAGAGAGTGAGAGGGGGAACAGGCTCAAAAGGACCGCGTGGAAGGCTGGAAAACATTTAGCCCTCTATCCGGGTATTAAACTCCAGGCGCCAGCTTTGATCTGAACGGGTATGACGCATGCGGAGTTCCAGAGCTCCCACGTCGCTTAAAGAGGTTTCGAGGATTACCGGAACGACATCTCCCGGTATCAAATCTCCTGAAGCTTCGAGCTCCACTTCAATTCGCGCGGTTTCCTCCAGTTCGCTTTCGGCATCGGATACCACCTCTCCAGGTTGATCGCCCGCCCGACTGGTGGAGGAAAAGAATCGGAATTCCGCAGATTCGCCGACAACCAACCCGAACTCCCGTTCCGGGAGCGTCAGCGACTGACCTTCTTCCAGGCCGACCGGACATACGCAGACTCCCTGAATGGGCGGGGTGAATCCCGGAATGGCCATGCCTCCACGTTCCAATCCCAGGTAGTAGGCACGGATGGTCGAGGACTTGATCCGAAGCCCTTCCCCAGTGGCAAGTTGACGTCCATAGACTGCGGCCCCCAGGGATACGGCCAGATCAAGCTGACCGCCACCCAGCTCCCGGACCGTACCCGGTTTCCCGGCCCACGTTTCCAGAATCTCAAGGATACGGGTGCGAAGTTGAGGGGCTTTGAAGAATCCTCCGTTAAACAAAATCGCCGAGGGGAGCAACAGTCCGGAGGCATGAGCCAGTGCCTCGTCCCCTACACGCGCCGCATGTTCAGCATGGGCGGCAACGGATTCCCGGCTTCTGGCCAGAAAACGGGCAAGATGTTTGCTGATCACCGGGTCGGACGCATAAGGCAGACCGAACTGACGGAGACCGGTGCTCCGACCTTTTTCAGGAAAAGAATCACTAGGCGTTTTTGCGAGGAAACCTTCGATTGCAATCTGCTCAAGCAGAGATCGTTTCAGGGTCGTGCTCACCGTGGAGGCAAACAGACTCGAACCGCGTCCTGCAACCGCAACGGGAAGCTCCTGAAGGGTTTCATCTGAAAACAGCGTTTCTTTTGCGGCTCTGGATGCATGAGTGAGTGAAAGAAACTGCCAGGAATCAATCTCGGAACCTTCCTGCTGAAGCTGTGCCTGCAGGGCATGGGCCAGCGCCAGGTCCAGGTTGTCACCTCCCAGCAGGATATGTTCGCCAACACTGATCCGTTCGAGTTCCAGGTTTCCGTCTGCATCGGAAACGGCAATCAGCGAGAAGTCCGCAGTTCCGCCTCCGACATCGCATACCAGAATGACATCGCCGGCAGAGACTTCTTCCCGCCAGTTGGAGGTATTCTGTTCTGTCCAGGCATAGAAGGCCGCCTGAGGTTCTTCCAGCAGGGCGATCTCTCCTAATCCGGCCTGCTGGGCCGCCTCCTGTGTGAGCGACCGGGCCGCTTCATCAAAAGAAGCCGGGATCGTGATCACAGTTCGAACCTCGGATTCCGATTCCGGAACCTCCAGCCGGTAGGCTTCGAAAAGATGCGTTAACAATAGTTCGGAAACCTCGACTGGAGAGCGTTTGGTGACCTCGGCTTCGCTCTGCCAGGGCAGAATTGGCGCCAACCGGTCAGCCTGATGGTGACATAGCCATGATTTTGCAGAAACGATTTGGCGATCCGGAGCCAGAGAACCGCGTTCCCGCGCAAAGGCTCCGGTGATGGTCTCATATTGGTCGCCCCAGGGAAGCCTGAAACTGTCTTCGGCAAACTCATCCGGGATGGGAAGAAAAAGACAGGAGGGAAGGGTGTATGCCGTAAGAATGGAGCCCGGCTGACCGGATTGCGGGATCTCAACAGAGCGAATGCCCTCCTCATTCGAGAGGGCCAACGCACAATTGCTGGTACCGAGATCAATGCCGATAGCGTGAGGAGTATTCATGGTCGTCTACAGGATAAAACGTTTCCGTCGCGGGAGGGAAGAAAGAGAATAAGGAAAGGAGGGGGGTGTTTGCTGAAACCGCCGTATCCTGCACCTGTTGGCTGGCAAGCCGGGAATGAGAAGAATTCTGCAAAGAACCAGATGGAAGACGGATTTGTCTGTTTATGAAATTCGGCGGAGAGGAACCTTTCCCCTGACACTATTGATGAGGTAAACTCTGTCGGCCCCGTCCAGGTCTTCCAGCGTCAGCACCTGCTCACGCAGCATGCCCGTATCGATCAACCATTGCCGGTAGACACCCGACAGGCCCCCGCTGCTGAGCGGAGGGGTGAGAAACGCTCCGTTTTGTTCCAGCATCAGGTTGCCGATGCTGAATTCCATCAGCTCATCGCGTTCATTGATCAACAGCGTCTCGTCTGCATCCGGACATCGTTTTCTTGCGTTGGAATAGAGCCCGCGGCGGGTGGTTTTGTGGCGCAGTTCCGGATGGTGGGAAGGCGTTTTTTTCGTATCCACCCTGAACGTGTGCAGTCCCTCGGGATCCGGGAATTCTGTTACGGAGAGTTCCACCGTTCCATTTGCCGAAAGGAGCACCCGCAATTTGCCATCCTCATTCCAGTGTGCGGCCGTCTGATGAATCTGTTGGCAGACTTCCTCCAGGTTGAGCTCGAATCCCAATTCTGCGGCGGAGTTCTCCAGACGACGCAGGTGGTACGGGAGGTGAGGCAGGGTCTGGCCTGCCTCCACCCGCATGGTTTCAATCAACTGAAAATCCGGGGGGGACTGGTGAAGCACCCGGGTTTTGAGCAGGCTTTCCGCATACTCTTTTTGGGGGTGGCTGTCCCAGACGATTCCACAGCCTGTGTGATAGTTCACCTCATGGGTGTTGCGGTCGAGGACCGCAGTACGGATGGCGACATTGAACTCCGCCTCCTGTTGAGGGGATATCCAGCCAATGCATCCGGTGTAAATCCCCCGGGGAGCCTGTTCCAGTTTTCGGATCCAGGACATGGTCTTCCGTTTGGGAGCCCCGGTGATCGATGCGCACGGGAACAGGGCCTCCATCCAGTCGGTACACGTGCCTTCACCCGCAGCCGTGATGGTGGACGTCATCTGCACGACCGTCGGATAGCTTTCCACCTGAAAAAGCCGTTCGGTTTTTACCGAGCCGGTCTGAGCTCGTTTCCCCAAATCGTTGCGGATCATATCCACAATCATCACGTTTTCTGCCCGGTCCTTGATGGAGGCCTGTAACAGGGCTTCTTCACCAGGGTGCGCGGTGCCTTTCATCGGACGACAGGTCAGTTGATCCTGCCTGCGGTGAAAAAAGAGTTCCGGGGATGCACTGAGAATCACCCGGTCCGGTTCCTCCAGATAGAAGGGGTAGGGGCCGGGTCTGACGCCTCGCAGCGTGCGGAACCAGCTCCACGGATCCCCCTCAAAGGAGAGGGATCCTCCATAGGTAAGATTCACCTGGTAGGTTTCACCCAGAGCGATGGCCTCCTTCACCTGCAGAACCTGATCTGTGAACGTCTCTTCACTCAGTGAGGGCGTAAACGCAGAGAGGGTGTGAGAACCTTGCGGGCGGACAGGCAGCCCCATCCTGGCATCCCGGTACAGGACAAACCGAAGCAGCGGAAGCGTGGCTGTGGGTGTGGGCACCTCAAGAGTGGGGTCGAAAGCCGGTGAGGCCTCATAGGCGATCCACCCAACGGCCCAGAGGCCGTTCTCAGTTGCGGCCTCCACGGAATGTAACGCCGGGAGAACCTCGTCCGGTGTCCATGCTTCGATGACAGATTCCGGATCCTGATGGTGCATCCACATGCGTGCTCTTCCGGAGGAACCGGGAATCATATGTGCAGCAAAATTCGGATCGGACATCGACTCCCCTTATGGGAAGTGGGTGGGGCGACAAGGATATTCCAAATCAGGGGGGCAGGAGCCATGCATGCAGGAGACAGGACCCGGAATGTGTCCGGTTCGGTGGATCAGGACGAGGGCTGCTTCTACCCGATGATGGAGACGGACACGCCCCGAGTCCGGAGAGGAGGACGCATGGCCTCACCTTTGAATCCTCAGCTTTTGATTGCTTTCCACCTGCTCCGACCGTATCAGGTTTTCATGCAGGCATATTTGGATTTATTGCAACACATCCTGGATGAGGGTGTCGAGAAAACAGACCGGACCGGGACGGGCACCCGAAGTGTGTTCGGATACCAAATGCGGTTTCCGCTGGAACAGGGGTTTCCCCTGGTCACTACGAAAAAACTGCACCTCCGGTCCATCATCCACGAGTTGCTTTGGTTTTTGCAAGGGGACACCAATGTTCACTATCTTCAGGAGCGGAAAGTCCGTATCTGGAATGAGTGGGCGGATGAAAATGGGGATCTGGGCCCTGTGTATGGGAAACAGTGGCGTTCCTGGGGAACACCGGATGGGCGGACCATTGATCAGATCAGTTGGGTGGAAAATGAAATCCGCACCAATCCGGATTCCCGCCGCCTTGTGATCAGTGCCTGGAATGTGGGGGAACTGGAGCAGATGGCTCTGATGCCCTGTCACGCCCTGTTTCAGTTCTACGTTGCGGATGGAAAGCTTTCCTGTCAGTTGTATCAGCGGAGTGCGGATGTTTTTCTCGGGGTTCCCTTCAACATTGCCAGTTATGCTCTTCTCACCTGTCTGATGGCACAGGTAACGGGACTGGGCGTGGGTGACTTCGTTCACACCTTTGGGGATGCCCACCTGTATCTGAATCATTTGGATCAGGCCAACGAGCAGGTATCCCGTACGCCCTTGCCTTTGCCGACGCTGACGTTGAATCCTGAACGCCGCTCGATTTTTGACTTTGTCTTCGAGGACATCTCGATCGAGGGCTACCAGGCACATCCGCATATTCCGGCAGAGGTCTCCGTCTAATGGCGAACTGGGTTCTGATCGCAGCCCGAGATCAACACGGAGTGATCGGGGTCCAAGGGGAGTTGCCCTGGTATCTTCCCAACGACTTCCGGCATTTTAAGAAAACAACTCTGGGTCATCCGGTCATCATGGGGAGAAAAACCTATGTTTCGATCGGAAAACCTCTCCCCGGAAGACGAAATGTCGTATTGACCCGTGACTCCGAATTTGAGGCGGAGGGGGTGGAAACGGTTGGCTCCATAGACGAGGCCGAAGACCTGTTTTCACCCGAAGAAACGGTGTTTGTCATTGGCGGCGGGGAGATATACCGGCAGTTTCTTCCGTTCTCACATCGTGTCATCCTCACCGAAGTGGGCATGGTGGCCGAAGGTGGAGATGCCTGGTTTCCCGAACTGGACCCCGGCATCTTCCAGGAACTGTCACGGGAGCCTCATCCTGCGGATGACCGGCACTCAGTCCCGTACGCATTTGTTGAATATGCCAAGAAGGGTTGAAATACCGGGTCCGCCTCCCCGGATCCCTCTCACGGTGCACGAGGTGAGAGCCTCACCCGGAGGGTTGGTTGTTCTGAAGCTGGATCCTTTGCCTGTTCCCTGGGAACCGGGGGACTGTATTGCGGTGTATGCGCCTGACTCAGGAGTGTCCCGACCCTACAGCCTCTCGGGTGGCAGGCAGGATCCCTGGACAGAACTGTTGGTCCGCCGCATACCCGGCGGCAGGGTCAGTGAGTGGCTGACAGGCCTTTGTGCTGGAATGAGCATCGACGTCAGCCCCCCCTTCGGCTGGTTCCGGCCCGCCGAACCTCCGGATGCTCCGAAATTGTACGTGGCAACCGGGTCCGGGATTGCCCCTTTCTGGTCTGCCATCCGTTCCGGAGCACATGCCCCCAGCAAGGTGCTCTGGGGAATACGAAACCGTGGAGATCTTCTGAACGAGGACCTCTTCCCGGATCTGGAGGTGTGGCTGAGCCGGGAAACGGCTGCAGGATATCACGCCGGCAGGTTGACCCTTGCACTGGAAACCATTCCGTTAGAGGAGGGGGTGCATATCTATGCATGCGGCCTTGACCGCATGATCGAAGCCTCGTTTGAGATTCTGCACCGACGTGGAGTGCCGGCAGAGCGGTTTCACCGGGAGAGCTTTTTTACCGGGTCTTCAACCCCCGGTTCCTGACCGATCCTTACTAGGGAAGGTCCGGCTCGACAGGGTTTTGGATGTAGGCGGCAGCCTCCTGAGGACGCAGCGCTCGTACGCTGGTATCTGCCATCAGATAATTTGCATTTCTTCCGTGTCGATCCGGATGACCGGAATACCAACCATAGGGGTTGGCCGGGTCGGTGGCGACCCACCAGTCTCCGCCCGGCAGCACGAGATGCCAATCAACGCTGTCTCCGAGAAGCACGGTATTGGAGGGAACTTTGATTTCATCCAGAGGCACAACCCGGCTACTGTCCATGAGGGGACCGTTCTGTCTGACATTTCCATCCCGACTGGGGATGCCGGACCCTGCACCGGGGTAGGCATTCATCCCGTATCCTGGTTTGGTGTTTTCGAACTGGAGATCCGGTCGACCCTCCCAGGCTGGACAGGCGAAGGAGATGGCCGCGATCCGGTTATTGTTTATGTCATCCGTTTCGCTTCCAAGATATCCTGAAATCAGTTCCGCCCACACTTCTCCGGTTGGAGGCCCGTCCTCAATGCTGGAATCATTCCCCGAATATCCCCCATGCCGCATTGCGGGAAGGAACCCATGATTGTCATGGGTGAATTGGACCATGGCCAACCCTGCCTGGCGTAAACTGGAGCCGCAGCTCACACGTTTGGCCGATTCCATTGCTTTGCTTACGGAAGGAACCAGAATCGATGCCAGCAGCGCAATAATCGCAATCACCACCAGCATTTCAATCAGGGTGAATGCGGTTTTCCGCTCTGAAAACAGCGGCTTCTTCTGCACAGGGTGGTTGGGGTGAGGGGGATAACTCATAGGGATACCCTACACAGCTGACGGAAATTGTGAAATGAGAAAACGTGCAACGTTGCCCCGTTTTTCGTCCTCATGAGAATGGAACTTCACTTTTTTTCTAAGATCAAAAAGAGTGTATTCGTCTTCACTGCGATGTTACGACTCGTATCTACTTGGTAAGGAGCCCTGAATATGAAGATTCAATTGACTGTTATCCTGTTGACCCTCACGAGCATCCTGAGTGCTGCAACTCCTCAGGATCTGGAATTCCTTGAGCAATTTGCATGGGGGAACCGGGAAACGGCGTTGAAAGAACTGGTGCCGGATACTGAGGATTACTACTATTATCACTGTCTGCATTATCAGTTGGAAAATGACCGGACGGCCTTCCACAAGATGCTCCAGCGCTGGTTGAAAAAGAACAAAAACCGCTGGAACAACCGGATGCGGGAAATGGAACGCCGGCAAAAGCTGATCGAATTCAACGAGAGCCCCGCTCAAACCTGGGCCTACCTGAAGCAGGGCATGTCGTTTCATCACCGTCGGAGAAGCGAGGTTCGTAACCCCAACTACCCCTCTGCACTTGCAGAGAAAGACTACAATATTCAGTCCTTTATCCAGGATACAAAACCTCATGGGGGGCTGCTGAATCGTGTAACCGGCCGTGGATTGGAACTGGTAAAAGAATCGCTGTCCAATCCGAATTTCCGTCGCGCGTACCTCGGCCAGTTGCAGCGTCCGGATCTGCCGGGAGTGGTGGATCTGATTCTGGCGGATTTGGAGGTGAAAGACAGTCGGGGATTTGGTCATCATTCCATTCACCGTCTCCTGACCCGTGAACAACTGGAGGAACTTGGCCGGAGAAAACCGGAGTTGCTTCGCGATGGGCGATACATCACGGAACGGCTTGCCCGGATTCAACCCCCCGAGGTGGATCTGTCACACGACCACGAAACGGCTGTCGCCTATTACACGGAACTCTGGGAGTTCGTGAAAGACTTGGGGTCGATGCATAATTCGCTCAAGGCCAGTACATTGTACCGCCTCCTGGATCACCAGCGTAAGATGGGAGTTTATGAGGAAGAGCTGTTCCGGCGCTACCTCGAATTTCCCCGCCAGGTGTATTACCTCGACCGAAACCTCCGGAATCAATGGAATCGGCAGCGGGCAGACTGGGTTAATTTTGGATACCGTCCCGGTCGACAGATCATCCTCCCTCCCATTGGGCAGGAAGAACCGCTGGTGAAAGACTTCCTCATTACCTTCCTGAAAGATGATCCGGATCTGTCCGCATATGAGACATATTTTGAAACCGGGTGGCTCCGTACGGTGTTCGCGGAAAGCAAAATTCTGAATGGGATTGGCAAGCCTGAAGACTGGGCAAATCTGCTGACCCCTCAGTACTACCGGCAGCTTCTGGACCGGATTGAACTTAATTTTGCTCCCGAAAATCCCAATTACGTTCGCCCGGGTGATGACGTCAACCTGCTGGTGGACTTAAAGCGGGTCGACAGTCTGATGGTGAAAATTTACGAGATGCAGACGTTCAATTATTACACCACCTACCGCAGCCCGGTGGATCAGGCGGTGGATCTGGATGGGATGGTTCCCACGTTTGAGCGAAAACTCGATACGGCCGCACATCCAGGACGGCGGGTACGGCATACCCTCGAATTTCCTGAGATCAACAAAAGGGGAGTGTATGTGGTGGAGTTGATTGGAAACGGCGTCAGCTCACGAGCCCTGCTGCATGTTGGTCACCTGGAGGTTGTCACCCGGGCCAGTTCGGCCGGGCAGGTTGCTCTGGTCCTGAACGATGCGGGTGAGGTGGTGAAAGAATCCAGGATCTGGCTGAATGGGCGCGAATTTGAAGCGAATGCACAGGGATTGGTCCTGTTGCCGTTTTCGGAAAATCCAGGCCCCCGGTTTGTGGTCCTTCGCGATGGAACCTTCAGCAGTCCGGACCAGATTCAGCATCTGGGTGAATCCTACACCTTCACCGCCGGGATTCAGATCGATCGTCAAAGCCTGAACCGTCGCTCCACCGCCACCCTCATCCTTCGACCGGATCTCCGCATTCACGGGATTCCGATTGATCCCAAACGATTGGGGGAGGTCACGGTCACGCTCTCTGCCTGGGATCAAAAAGGGACCTCCACCGATCGCGAGTTCATCGCAAACTTTGAACGGGATCAGGAATGGGCACAGCCTTTTTATGTGCCGGATGGGCTGCGGGGAGTGACGGTGATTGTCAAGGCGCGGATCAAACGGAGAACCGACCTGGAGGAGATCGAGCTGGCGGATCAAGCCGTCACAGAGGTCAATACGGGACGGCAACGGGATCAGCTTCACCAAGCCTACCTCCAGCCGACGCGTGAGGGGTGGATGCTGGAGGTAAAAGGGTTGAACGGTGAACCGATTGCGGGAGAACCCGTCCGGTTGGATCTTTTTCATCCGGGATTCAAACACCCCCGCCGTCTGCATGTCACTACGGACAGGCAGGGAAGGGTGTCTCTTGGATCTCTCGGCGGGATTTCCCGTATGGTGGTCTCGGGAAACAAGATCCAGGAACAGTTTCCGGTTGTGGCCGGAAATAGTGTGCTGCCCAGTCGCCTGCACCTTCAACCCGGCCAGTTGATCTCCCTTCCGTACCCGTGGGAGCGGAAACCGGATCTTCAGGCGGCCACACTCCTCAAAGTGGGACGTGGCGTCAACCTGGAGGATCTGGGTGATCTGGTCCGGATTGCCGATGGACAGCTTGTCATTGAGGGACTTGAAGCGGGTACCTACAAATTAACCCTGCATGAGCCGGGACTGAGCCTCGATCTTGAAATCGTGGAAGGGAAAACCCAGGCAGGATTTATCTTGGGAGAGACCCGGCGGCTGCTGCAGGGAGATCGGGAACTTCCCTCGGTTGCAGGAGTGGAAGGTGGCGAAGACACTTTGACCGTGCGACTCCGAAATCTCTCACCCGGGACCCGGATAGCCGCCCGGGCATATCGCTATTCCGATCCGAACGGATATTTTCATCCCGGCCAGGGCTTTGCCCCGTTGAGTCAGCGGACCGTCTATCCCCCACATTCTCAGTTTGTAAGCGGGCGGGAGATTGGTGATGAATATCGGTATGTTCTCGAGCGCCAGCTCCGCAATGTCTTCGCGGGCACCTTACTGGAACGTCCCGGACTGATTCTGAATCCCTGGAAACTGAGGGAAACCACTGCGGATCAGGAAAAACTAAAGGCGGATCGACAATACCGTGGCAGAAAGCAACGATTGAATGCACCTGTAGAGCTTCCGATGATCACGAGTACCTCCGAAAGCTCTGATCGATTCGCAATGGACGGGAGAATGCCGGGGAGTGTTGTGGTGGGGGATGACCTCTTTGGAGGGTTTGGCGGAGCAGGAGGGGGCAGAGGTGGACCCGTACATATGGGCTATGACTTCCTTCCAGACGGCAGCCGTTGGTGGGTAAACCTGGTCCCTGAACAAAACGGAACGGTCACAATTCCTCTCAAGGAGTTGGGAGAACACACGGCTGTGGATATTCTCCTGCTGGACCGTTCCGGAACAACCCGGGTGCGTCAACTACTACCGGATGCCATTTTGAAGCCAAAGGAGGTAAGACTCCTGGGGGGGCTGGATCCGGAACAGACCTTCAGCCGGCAGAAAACGGTTCGTCTGATGACGGAGAAAGAACCCGTCGTGTTTCCCGATTTCGCAACCACACGTTATCAGGTGATCCGTGATTTTGCACAGGCCTTCGATCTGTTGGAAACCCTGAGTGGAGATCCGACCCTTTCTGAATTCGCATTCTTAAAAGAATGGTCCGGTTTGGATGAAAAGGAAAAACGGAAAAAGTACGGGACGTATGCCTCCCATGAACTTCATTTGTTTCTCTATCAGCGCGACCGGGAGTTTTTTGAGGAGGTGGTGAAGCCTTACCTCTCTAACAAGAAAGATAAAACCTTTGTGGATCGCTGGCTTTTGCAGGAGTTAACCCCCGAGGATACCCGCCTGGATCGTCTTCAGAACCGGAATGCTCTTGAACTGGCTCTGCTGTCAAGGAGAGGCGGAGACGCCGCGGCAATGCAGGCGGCACTGCGCGAGACCTGGGAATTGTTACCGCCCGACCCTGATGGATTCGCCCGTCGCGTAGAGGTGGCCCTGCAGGCAGGCGAGTTGGATGAAAAAGCCTCTCTGGATCGGGACAAGTTGAAGAGAGAGGCGGAAGGAAAATCAACCTTCCGCAGTGAGGTGGAGGCGAGCCGGCTTGCCGTGCAAAGAAGAGTCGATCCATTAGGAGGGAAGCCCATGAATGGAGTCCCTGCTTCCCGGCCCGCACCCGAACCTTCCCTGGCCAAAATGGCAGAGATGAACGTGAATTTTGCAGCAGATTCAGCTGTGCCGATGGAAGAGAATGAGGACGGTGTCAAAGAAGTTTCATTGCAATTTCTCGACGACATTGGCGGGTTTGAAGAGGAGGTTACCCGACTGTACCGGGCTCTTCCCAAAACCAAGGAATGGGCGGAACAGAACTATTACCAGGTTCGCGCCCACCAGGATCTGCCCGGCCGGGTCACCGTCACCGAATTCTGGAGAGATGTGGCTGCAGGGACCGACGTATCACCGCACCTTCTGCAAAGCCACCGAACGCTGACCGATGTGCTTGCGGCACTGGCGTTCTGTGGACTTCCTGAATCGGCCGAGGAACCCGTGGCGAAACCGGAAGGCGCCCAGCTCACGTTGTCAGTGGCCGCGCCCGCGATTCTGGTGACAGAACAGGTGTTGCCGGCAGAACTGTCGGAGGATGACCGACCGTTGCTTCTTTCACAGCAGTTTTTCAGGCCGGACGACATGCATCGTTTTGAAGGAAACGAGCGGGTGGAAAAATTCGTCACCGGTGAGTTTATCCGCCGCACCGTGTACGGGGCAAGGGTAACGCTTACCAACCCGACAGCTTCACGTCGCCGATTGAGTGTTCTGCTGCAGATCCCCCTGGGGGCGATTCCGGTACACAACGGATTCTACACGGACGATAAAACGGTCCTCTTACAGCCATACACGACCCAGAAAGTGGAGTATTTCTTCACTTTCCCGGAATCCGGCACCTATCAGCAGTTTCCGGCTCATGCCTCTGCCAATGAAAAAATTATCGGCAAAGCGGAACCACGGGTTTTCGAAGTGAAGGATGCTCCGACCGAAGTGGACAAAACGTCCTGGGCATGGATTTCACAGTACGCAACCGAGGCCGAAACCCTCACCTTTCTCCGCGAGCATAATGTAAGACGGCATAACCTGGATGAAATGGCCTGGAGGCTTCGCGATCAGAACTTTTTCCGCCAGGCCATCCGCCTGCTCACAGATCGCGGGTTCTATCATGGCACGACGTTTTCCTATGGGGTCTATCATGAGGACATCGCGGCGACTCAGGTGTGGATGGAGAAAAGCGGGTTTGGCAGAAAGGTCGGCCCCGTCTTTACCTCTCCACTTCTGGAGGTGGATCCGCTGATCACCAAAACCTACGAGCACCTGGAGTATGATCCGTTGGTGAATCCCAGAGCGCATGATGTGGGGGCCAAACGGAAAATCCTGAATCAGGCACTGCGTCAGCAATACCGCACATTCCTCCATCACAGTCTGTACCGCGCGGAACTGGATGCCTCGGAAAAACTGGCACTGGTGTATTATCTGCAGTTGCAGGACCGGCTTGAGGAGGCGTTTGCGCAGTTGGCCACGGTTGATGCCGGGGAAGCGGACGAGAAGCTCCAGCTGACCTATCTTCAGGCCTGGATGGCATTACGGGAACTGGAAGTGGACCGTGCACTGGCTCTGGCGAAACCCTTTGTACAACATCCTGTTCCACGCTGGAGGAATCGTTTCTCCTCCATTGTCAATGCAGTCGAGGAGGCCCGGGGAGGTGACGTACTGGAAGTGGAAGACCCCAGTCGTCAGCAGGATCTCGATCAACTGGCCTCCAAGCAGCCGGGACTGGAGCTTGAAACCGTATCGGGTGAAATCCTGATCACCACGCATCACCTGAACGAGGTCACTCTGAATCTGTATCCGATGGATATTGAACTCCTGTTCAGCCGGAAACCCTTTCTGGCAGAAGGAGGTCAGGATTTTGCAGTTATCAAACCGGCCCTCAGCCGTACCGTAAAGGTGAAAGGAAAAGGGGAACAGGAAGTCCTCAAACTTCCGCGGGGATTTGAGGGGCGGAATCTGATGGTGGAAGTCACAGCCAAAGGACTGCGGGAAAGCGTGGCCTGGTATGCCAATCAGCTCAACGTCCGGAAAATCGAATCCTACGGTCAGGTCGAGGTTCGCTCTGTGAAAGGGAACCGTCCACTCCCGAAAACCTACGTGAAAGTTTTTGCTCGCGGTGCGGATGGCAATGTGCGTTTTTGGAAAGACGGGTACACAGATTTGCGGGGACGGTTTGACTATCTGTCTCTGAATGACCGGCAGCCAGAAGAGGCTGCGGAATTTTCGATTCTCATTTTGCACCCGGAACTGGGCGCAGAAATTCTTCAGGCGGAACCGCCGACTCGATAACCGTAAAAGGACTGTATGATGAAAAAATGGATGATGGTATCTGCACTGATCAGCGGCATGTTGTATGCGGCTCCGAACCACCCTCAATTAAAAGCCTTCCCGGAAGCAAAAGAGGGTGAAGTCCGGCATGTGATTGTGCTTCCGAAGCTGGAAAACGAACAGGATCATAAAATCGAAATTCTGGTTGGGAAGCTGATGATGACGGATGGTGTCAACAAAATGGGGATGGGGGGATCTCTGACCCGCGAAACCATTCAGGGATGGGGGTACAGTTATTATCAGGCAAAACTGGGCGGCACCATCAGCACGTTGATGGCCCCGATGCCGGGTACACCGAAGGAGGAACGCTTCGTGCACATTCCCGGGGAACTCGTCCGATACAACAGTCGCCTTCCTGTTGTCATTTATGCACCGGAAGGGTCCATGGTGAAGTACCGGGTCTGGACCGCAGGTGAGATGAAGGATGCAGAGTAACTCCACGTGTCCTGCAGATAGGCTGCACTCCGGTTGAACCGGTAAATTCGGAGGGACTACATCCCGCAGTCCGGTGTGAGAGTGGATCGAATTCAACTTGGGCCACAGGGACGAGGTCCCAGCGGCCCAATTGTCTTACACAAATAGATTGGTCCCGCTCTGGGATGAGGCGTTGAGGAATTCAGCCACCCCTCCGAGTTCGATACCGTCAATCAGTTCCTCTTTCTGGATCCCCATCGCGTCCATGGACATGGTGCAGGCCACGAAACGGGCTCCGTTTTTCTGAGCAGCGTCAAGAAGGTCCGGCAGGTTGGGTAGGTGTTTCGATGCCATCCGATGTTTCATCATGGATGTGCCCAACCCTCCCATATGCAGGTTGGAGAGGGGGAGCTTGTGAACACCCCGCGGCATCATCCAGCCAAACAGCTTGTCCATCATCCCTTTCCCGTTCACTTTTTTGGGGTGGGATTTCCGGAGGACATTCAGCCCCCAGAAGGTGAAAAACAACGTGGCCTTTCCCCCCATGGCCGTGGCTCCGTTTGCAATGACCAGAGACGCCATGGCTTTATCCAAATCTCCGGAGAAGACAACCAGGGTCGCGTCCTGAGTATGGGGATCCGATTTTGGTGTTCCCATCACGGAAGCGTCCGCCGGTACCCGAAGCAGGCCTGTGACCTGGCCGCCATGTTTCTCCACCTGTAGGCATTCGTAGCCATTCGCCTCACAGAAGGCGGGGAAATCATTCGCGAATCCAGGGTCAGACGCGGTCACTTTCATGGTGTGTCCCGGTTCGAGAAGCTGTGCGGATTCCTTTACTTTCAAAATGGGTCCCGGGCATGCCAATCCCGTCGCATCCACCGTTGTGTCTGGAGAATCTGATCCCGTTGAAGGGGGGGAAGGGCGGACAGTGGGAGAGGTCGAAGTGGAACTCGGTTTGGCCTCCATTTTCATTCCTCCAACATGTGTGGCCACTTCAAAACCATGTTGTTTAAGAATCCGTGAGGCAAAATAGCTGGTTTTACCCAACGCACAGACGGTGACGACCGGTTTGGATGGATCCAGCTCCTTCATGCGGGACCGAAGCTGGGTGTAGGGCAGATTGATGGCGCCGGGGATCGGATGAAGTCCGGCCACTTCCGGGGGACGGACATCCACGAGTTGCGTGTCACCCTTCGTTGGCAGCTCAAACACCACTTGCACATCATCGTGACGAATGTTCGATGCGGAAAACCCTGCGAGATTTATGGGATCCTTCGCAGAGCCAAAGGGGGGAGCGTAGGAGAGTTCAAGCTGTTCCAGATCCTCCACTGTCATTCCTGCCCGGATGGCAGTGGCCAGAACGTCCAGACGTTTGTCCACGCCCTCTGATCCCGTGGCCTGTCCACCAAGGAGTTTTCCGGTTTCGGTCTGCCAGAGAATTTTCAGAGTGAGATGAGCCGCACCCGGATAATAGGAGGCATGGTGATAATCCGTCACGATGGTTTTCTGATACGCAACTCCCATCTGCTGCAGCCGTTTCTCGGATGCTCCAACCACCCCCGCCGTGGTGTCAAAGGCTCGTACGATTGCGGTGCCGATTGAACCGGGGTAGGGACGTGCAGTCTCTCCGTGCACCAGATGATCAGCGGCAACCCGGCCCTGACGGTTTGCCGGCCCTCCCAAAGGAACGGCAGCATACCCTCCCAGAATGGGATCCACGGTTTCGCATACGTCGCCAACGGCATAGATGTCCGGGTCGGACGTCTGCAGGTACTGGTTGACGCGAATGTGCCCGCGAGGACCTCGTTCCAGTCCGGCTTCTTTGGCCAATCCACTTTCCGGCCGGACTCCGATGGAGAGGAGGATGAGATCCGCATCCAGACGGGTTCCGGAATTCAGGATGGCCGTGAGAGACCCGGAATCGCTGTTTTCAAACCCCGCAATTCCGTCTCCGAGGATCAGCCGGACCCCGTGACCGGTTAGATCCTGCTGCAGGGATGTCACCATTTCCGCATCCAGTTGAGGGAGTACCTGATCCGCCCGTTCCACCAAGGTCACTTCTTTCCCGAGTTGGTTGAGCTGTTCCGCCATTTCCAGGCCGATGAAGCCTGCACCGATGACCAGGATCTTTTCAGCATTCTGAACTTTTTCCTTGATCCGGTCCATGTCCTGAAGGTTTCTCAGGGTGAAGATTCCCGGTAGATTAATCCCGGGAAGAGGAGGGGTGAGAGGCGAGGCTCCCGGCGATAAAATCAGTTTGTCGTAGGGGAGTGCGTTCTCCTCCTGGGTTTGCAGATCCCGAATCTGAACCGTTTTCGCGACCCGGTCGATGGAGACAGCTTCAGTCATGGGCCGAACGTTCAGGTTCAGCAACTTGGTCAGTGACTGAGGGGTCTGAAGGGCCAGACGGTTCCGGTCGCTGATCTCCTCTCCGATATAGTACGGGAGGCCGCAGTTGGCAAAAGAGACATCCGGTCCGCGTTCAATCAGGGTAATCTCCGCAAATTCATCCTGACGCCGTGCGCGGGCTGCTGCAGAGGCACCGCCCGCGACCCCGCCGATAATGACAATGTTTCGAGTTGGAGAGGTGATCATGGAGTTTGTCCCTGTTCGTGTGTTCCGAGTGTGCATTGAAAGGAGTGGCAGAAAGACTGGATTTGTTCACACTCCAGCCGGTAGTACATTTTGGGACCTTCTTTCCGGATGGAAAGCAGGCCTGATTCCACCAGGACTTTGAGGTGTTGTGAAACGGTGGCTTGTGCAAGAGGGAGAACCTCAACGAGTTCCCCACATGTCGCCTCAACCCGCTCGCGCAGCAGTCCCACGATGGAGATCCGGGCAGGATGGGCCATTGCGCCTGCAAAACGTGCCATCGCGATATGATCTTCGGTAAATTTTGTTACAACCTGCATAATTTATCGTATATCGTCGATAAACGATAAATCAAGAGGTTTCTTTCCTCTTCCTGTTTCCGGGCAAAAGGGGGATGTCAGTATCGCTTGTCATTCCCGTAAAGGCGTTTATAGGATACTTTCCTTTGACAAACGCGGATTTCTGCGTATAGAACACTATCTCTATAAACTTACTAGGGATTACCCAATCGTATGACAATTCCCCTTTTTTCTCCGGGTGTTGGACCTCTGACTCCCGAACAACAGCAGTCTCTTAATCAGCTTCTCACCACTCTCTCGCCTGAGCAATCTGCTTGGTTGTGCGGATATATGGCAGGAGTGAATGCTTCAGGCGCGGAGCCCGGTGTTCTGCCGGCCGCACCCTCAGATTCAGCGACTGAAGCTGTCCCGGTCACCGTGCTGTATGGGTCCCAGACCGGCAACAGTGAGGGAATTGCGGGGGATCTCGTGGAGGCTCTGAAGGGGAAAGGAGTTACGGCTGAGCTCAAAGACATGGCGACCTACAAGACTCAGAACCTCAAAAAAGAAAAACAGCTCTGCGTGGTCGTGAGTACTCACGGTGAAGGAGATCCTCCTGACACGGCGATGGATCTGCATGCCTTTCTTTACGGACGTCGGGCTCCAAAAATGGACGGATGTTCCTTCGCGGTTCTTGCGCTCGGGGATACGAGCTATGAGCATTTCTGCAAAACCGGTCAGGATTTCGACACCCGCCTGTCCGAACTCGGAGCAACCCGTTTACTCGATCGGGTGGATTGTGATGTGGATTATGAGGAACAGGCGGAGGCGTGGATTCAGGAGGTGGCGGCCAAGTTTTCCGCATCTCCGACCTCTGCCGCTCCGGCGCAGGCTGGAGGCACTGCCGTGCCTGTGGCCCCTCAGGCCGCTTATTCAAAAAAGAATCCCTTTTCGGCTCCGTTGCTGGAACGGATTCACTTGAACGGTCGCGGATCTGCCAAGGATACTCTCCATCTCGAACTTTCCTTGGAAGGGAGTGGATTAACCTATGAAGCCGGAGACGCACTGGGCGTCTGTCCGGTCAATGATCCTGAACTGGTTGCAGAACTGGTCACGGCGCTCGATGCCAACGCGGACGAGGATGTCGTGACGCCGAAAGGCGTCGAATCGTTCCAGGAGGCCCTGTCCCGTACCTACGAAATTACGACCCTGACCCGGCCTTTTCTCCGGGCGTACGCTGAAGCATCCGAAAGCAAGGAACTTCAGGGGATTCTTGCTGATGCAACAACCCTCAATGCGTGGATGTATGGACGGGATATTCTCGATGTTCTGAACACCTGGCCGGTAAAAGGACTGCCGACGGCAGAGTTCCTGGACATGTTGCGGAAACTTCCACCCCGGCTGTACTCCATCGCCTCCAGTCTGGAGGCGCATCCGGAGGAAGTACATCTCACGGTTGGAGTCACCCGGTATGATGCGCATGGACGGAGTCGTAAAGGCGTCTGCTCCACTTTCCTTGCGGAGCGGGTGGAGTTGGATGAAACCATTCCTGTCTACATCGACGCCAACAAAAACTTCAAGCTGCCTGCCTCCGTTGACACCCCCATCATTATGGTGGGACCGGGAACGGGGATTGCCCCGTTCCGGGCGTTTGTGGAACAGCGGGAACTGCAGGGAGACGGTCGCAACTGGCTGTTTTTCGGGGATCAGCATTTTGATACCGATTTTCTGTACCAGACCGAGTGGCAGCAGTGGTTGTCGAATGGGGTTTTGGACCGCCTGCATGTGGCATTCAGTCGGGACCAGAATGAAAAACTCTATGTGCAGCACCGGATGATGGAGAACGCCAAGGACCTGTATGGGTGGCTGGAGGAAGGGGCGCACTTCTATGTCTGTGGAGATGAAAGCCGGATGGCGCATGATGTTCATGCCGCGTTGATCTCCATTGTGGAAGCACAGGGCGGAAAGTCGAAAGAGGACGCGGAAGCCTATGTGAAGCAACTGCAGAAAGACCGTCGCTACCAGCGAGACGTGTACTAGTCTGCAATAAGAACAAGTGGTCCAACATTTTTAAAAACGAACGAGACGTACCATGCCTGACAAAATTCTGGATTTGAGCAAGCCGGTCCCTGAAGACCACGAACATGTGGAGCATATCAAAGAGGCGAGTGATTATCTCCGTGGGACCATTGTTGAGGGGCTGAATGACCCCATCACCGGAGCGATTGCCTCCGATGACACCCAGCTTACAAAATTTCACGGGTCCTACATGCAGGATGACCGTGAACTTCGGAATGAACGTCGTCACTCCAAACTGGAGCCGGCCTACAGTTTCATGATCCGCGTGCGGGTTCCGGGAGGGATCTGCAGTGCGGAGCAGTATTTGGATATGGACCGGATTGCCAATACGCTTGCAAACAAAACTCTGAAATTGACTACCCGTCAGGCCTTTCAGTTCCATGGAGTGGTGAAGCGGAACCTGAAACCTCTGATGCAGGGAATTATCCGGGCAAAGATGGATTCCATTGCCGCTTGCGGAGACGTGAATCGTAACGTCATGTGCAATCCGAACCCCTACCAGTCCGAGGTTCACCAGGAGGTATATGACGCCTGCTGTGCGATTAGCGATCATCTGACTCCGAATACCTCCGCGTATTACGAGATCTGGATGGATGGCGAAAAAGTGGAGGGAACACCAAAGTTCCGTACGGAAACCGGAGGGGATGACGAACCCATTTACACCCGCCGGTATCTTCCCCGGAAATTCAAGATCGCTGTGGCCATTCCTCCAAATAACGACGTGGATATTTTCGCCAATGACATCGGTCTGATCGCAATTGAGAAAGATGGAAACCTGGAAGGGTTTAACGTTGCCGTCGGAGGGGGGATGGGCATGACTCACGGCATGCCGGAGACGTATCCACGCCTTGCTTCCGTGATTGGATTTGCTTCCACCGACCGCATTGTGGAGGTCTGTGAGGCGATCATGACCATTCAGCGGGATTACGGCTGCCGCACCAATCGGAAGCATGCACGGTTCAAGTACACCATCGACGATTACGGTCTGGAGTTTATCAAGGATGAAATTGCCAGCCGGACCGGTACTGCACTTGACGAAACCCGTGACTACAGCTTTGACAACAATGGGGATCAGTACGGGTGGCTGAAAGGGACCAACGGAAAATGGAACCTGACCCTGTTTATTGAAGGGGGTCGTGTAAAGGATACCAAATCCCTCAAGCTCATGACGGCTCTTCGGGAAATCGCAGAAGAGTGTGGAGAGTGTGACTTCCGTCTCACCGGAAATCAGAACCTCATGATCGGGAATATTTCCGAGGCTGACAAAGAGAACATCGAAGCCAAACTCAAGGCGTATAAGATCGGAGAGTATGGTGGATTGAGCGGCTTGAGACGCAACTCGATTGCCTGTGTGGCCCTCCCGACCTGTGGACTGGCAATGGCCGAGTCGGAACGCTATCTCCCCACATTGATCACGAAAATTGAGGACATTTGCGAAACCGTTGGGTTGCGGGATGATGACATTGTCATTCGCATGACCGGCTGCCCGAATGGGTGTGGCCGTCCGTATTTGGGGGAAATTGGTTTCGTAGGAAAGGCCCCCGGGAAATACAACCTCTACCTGGGGGCAGGGTTTGCAGGGGAGAGGCTGAATAAGCTCTACCGTGAAAACATTAATGAAACCCAGATTCTGGATGAACTGAAACCGATTCTTGAATCGTATGCAAAAGAACGTGAAGAGGGGGAGCGCTTTGGTGACTTCACCATTCGCCAAGGCTACGTGAAAGCGACGGTGGAGGGGAAAGATTTTCACGCGTAACAACTCTCAATGAGTTCCCGTTTTAGATCCTTAAGAGGTCTCTGCCTCTTCTGCCTGATTTTCGGCGGGAGAGCGTTCAATGACACCATTGTGCTCTTTGAAACGGTGCTGGGGAATTTCGAGGTACAGCTGTATGATCGCGCGGGTCCATCTGTTTCAACCCCCCAGACGGCGGCCAATTTTCTGAATTACGTCGTCAACGGTGACTATCAGAACACTTTCCTGCACCGGAGTGTTCCCGGATTTGTGATTCAGGGGGGAGGGTTTACGATTGAGAATAATACGTTGGACGTCATCCCTCAGAATCCTCCGGTGGTGAATGAACCCGGCAACACCAACGTACGTGGAACCATTGCCATGGCGAAAATCGGTGGAGATCCGGATAGTGCCACGAATCAATGGTTTTTTAATCTTGGCGACAATTCGGCAAATTTGGATAACCAGAATGGTGGATTTACCGTTTTCGGGCATGTCCTGGGAAATGGGATGGCGGTGGTGGATGCCTTGGCGGCCGTCACAGCATATGATGCATCTGTTCCTCTGGGTTCCGCCGTCTTCAATCAGCTTCCCTTGTTAAACCCGGTACTCACAGAAGAGAATTTCCTGATTGTTCAGGAGATCACGGTGGTGCCGTTCGAACTCACAGCCATTGGGATGGGACAGGGTGGGGTGACCTTATCATGGAAGGGGGCCGGGGATACACCGGTGGAGGTGCAGCGGGCAACAAACCTGGACGCGCAGGACTGGCAGACCCTTGCGACCGTGACGGATGCGGCCTACACCGATGCCTCACCACCCGCGACCGGGCCGGTTTATTACCGGCTCCGAAAGCCATAATCAAAGGTGAGGTGCTGCTTCCATAGGATCTGCCGAGGCCTGAAGGGCAACGATGGAGCATCTTTTATTCGAAGTGCAGGGTGCCGATATCCCGTCGGATTTGCGCCCCATTGAATTCAATTTTTTTCAGCTCAGAATAGGCCGCGTCACGTGCCTCTTCCCGAGTGGCGCCTGTGTGGGAGACGGTCAGGATTCTGCCGCCGTTGGTTTCGAAGCCTCCCAATCCATCTGGACGGGTACCTGCATGATAGACCCTGCCGGAAGTCACAGACTCCAGGCCGCGGATACCGTCGCCAGAGGTGCTCGTGACCGGATAGTCCCGGCTTGCCATGACCAGAGTGATGGACCAGCCCTCATTGAAATGGATCAAACCCGGGTGGAGGTCTCCCTTTGCCGCCTGAAACAGATACTCTGCGAAATCGCCTTCCACCAGGGGCAGAACCGCCTGGGCCTCCGGGTCTCCGAAACGACAGTTGAATTCCAGGACCTTCGGGCCTTCCTCAGTAAGGATAATGCCGAAATACAGGAAACCTCTATAGGGAAGCCCATCTTTCTGCAGACCCTCAACCGTCGGTGTGATGATGCTCTGTTCGATGATATCTTTGAGTTCCGCGGGCAGAATCTGCCTGGAGGCTACAGCGCCCATTCCTCCTGTATTCGGTCCCTGATCATTCTCTTTCAGCCGTTTGTAGTCCCGGGCCGGGGTAAAGTACTCAAACTGGTCATCTGAAATGGCACAGATGACGGAGACCTCCTTGCCGGCAAGAAATTCCTCCACGAACACCTGGTCGTCTCCGAATTGTTTTTGCACAAACACCATCTCAATAAATGCCTCCGCACTTTCTGCATCCGGGCAGACTGCGACACCTTTTCCGGCGGCCAAACCGTTGTACTTCAGTACGGTGGGATAGGAGGTGATCGCGGCCCGGCATGCCTCCGCCGTATCCACGACGTCAAAGCCGCCGGTGGGCACCGCATGACGGGTCATGAATTCTTTTGCGAAGATTTTACTGCTTTCCAATTGGGCCGCTGCCTGGACCGGTCCAAAGCAGGGGATGCCCGCTTCATGGCAGGCATCTGCCAGGCCTTTCGCCAGCAGGGCCTCCTCTCCGGCCACACACAAATCAATGCGATGTTCTTTCATCCACGGGATGAGCTCTTCAACGGTGCTGACCTCTGGTATCGGTGTCGCCAGAGATCTCATTCCCTCACTACCAGGGCAGGCATACAACGTGGGATGAGAAGGGGAATCCGCGAGAGCACGGGCAAGCGCATGTTCGCGTCCGCCCTTTCCGGTAATCAGGATATTCATGTGGGGTTGGTCTCCAAATGTTGAGGTTGGATGGGGACCTATCGGCTGATGATTCTAAAATCAAACGGAAACCGGCTTGGCATCCGTTGCGATCGGGGTATGTCAGAGATATGCCGCCTGAAGCCAAACAGATTGTCCTGATTCATGGTAATGATGAATTCCAGGTGGAACAGGAATCACGTGCCGTTTTAGAGGAACGATGTGCGGAGGCGAAGGCGAATGGGGCCCTGCATACACTGGAAGGGGATGTTGACACGATCGATGCGGCTCTGGAACTGTTGAAAGAGGTTATGACGGCGGTTCAGTCTTTCAACATGTTCAGTCCGGTGAATGCAACCTGGATCAAGGAGTCCACCTTTCTCACAGGAGCGGTATTTAAATCCCAGGATGTAAAAGAGTCTGTGGAATCCTTTCAGGAGCTTTTAACTCAGGGACTGGGGCCCGAACAGTTTCTTCTCTTAAGTATCAAAGGAAAACTGGCCGCAAGCTCACGGTTTCTCAAGGCGATAAAGCAGGTGGCAGATGTACGCGAGTTTTCAAAATCCTCCAAACCCTGGGAGTTGGAGAAAGAGACGCTTGCTCAGGTTCAGATGGGTCTGAAAAGCAGAGGGATTTCCGGCCCTGCCCGGGTCGTGGAGGAGGTTGCCGCCCGCATTGGCACGGACTCAAGACGATGTGAGCAGGAATTGGAAAAACTGGATCTTTCCCTTGGTGACCGCCGCGAGATTACCCTCCGGGATGTGGAGGACATGATTTCCGCCCAGGCAGAATCGCAGATTTTCCAACTGGCGGATTGTCTGGCTTCGAAAGATCTCAATCGCTGTATGGACTTACTCGCACGTCTTGAGACTCAGGGTGCCAGTGCCATTGCCGTCATCGCCACCCTGCATAATTCGATTCGGGAGATGGCGTATCTTCGCGGGTTGCTTGCCCGTCAGGCCATCCGGCTCGAGGGCCAGGGTCGGTTTGGAAAACTGATTTGGGTGGAGTCAGAAGCGAAAGAGGATTTTCAACGGATGCTTGGGGATAAATCCCGCAGTCCGTTCCGGCTGCATCAGCTTGCCCGTCAGTCAATGGCATTTTCAGTATCGCAGATGGACCGAATGGTCCGTGCGTCTTCGGAAACCTATGCTGGAATGTTCCGGAGCCGACTCCCCCAAATGGAACAGATCCGGATCCTGATTCTCAAGGTGATCTCCCAATGCGTCCCGTTATCTGCCTGATTCTCTCTCTGATGATCCTGGCCCCCGGTTTCGGGGAGGAGACGGAACCACCCAAACCCGAGGTGGAGCTTCCGTTTCCAGTCGGTGAAACCATCACCTACACCATTTACTGGGGCTGGATTGCGGTGGGTGAATCTGTGGCGACCACGGGATGGCGGCTGGTGGAGGGACAATGGAAACTGTTTATCCGTTTCCGCACGCAGAGCAATGGCGTCATCTCCTCTCTCTATCCAGTGGATGATACGATCGAGACGGTATTGGACCCGCTGACATTGCGTCCAGAGGTATTCGATGTGAAGATTCGGGAGGGAAAAACCGAAAGGGATGAAGTGACCGTCTTTGACTGGGAAACCATGACGGCTCATTGGACCAAATTCCACGATGATAAAGAGAATGAAACGAAAGAGGTTCCGTTAGAGGAGAATACACGTGACCTCGTGTCCTTTATGTACTTTATGCGGGACACGACCTTCAAAAAGGGCACCAAGTATGAGTTTCAGGTTCTCACAGATGCGAAGATTTATGAACTGAATGTGGAGTCGGGGAAATCCAAGAAAATCCGACTAGAGGACTACGGCAAGGTGAAGAGCCTGCAGCTGAATCCAACGGCCTCGTTTGAGGGAATTTTCGTTCGAAAAGGAAAAATGAAGGTCTGGCTGTCCGAGGATGAGCGGCAGATCCTGACAAAATTACTTCTGGATACTCCCTTTGCGAATGTTAGAATGCTGCTGAAGCAGGTTGAAGGTCCGGGCAATGATCACTGGGTGAACGAAAAAAAGCCTGAGAAACAATAAACGCCCGTTTAGACCGTTAACCGTTTCATTGGAGTCATACTATGAAACGAATTACCGTCCCATTGTTGTTGTCATTTCTGAGTCTCGATTTGACCGCCTCTGCTCAGACAAATGCGTTCCAGATCAGCGGATCCATCAAAACGCAAAGCCGAGAAAAAAGTGACAGTCAGCAACTTCCTCGCGCCAGCACCAAGCTGATTACAGAACAGAAGGTGCTGGAGCTGTCCATTCGTAGAACCAACCCCACAGTGGGGGAACATACGAAGGTGGAGTGGGTGGTGTTACTGGAGGATATGCGTGGAGCAACACGGGTAGGGACGTCCGGTTCCCAACAGATTCACTCCAATGTGGGGGTGCCGGTGGAGATCGTGAGCGATCCGTTTACCCTCAAGGAACGCACCTTCAATGGGGAAGGCAATCGCGGGAACGGCTCCGTTGAACAATCCGTGAAAGGCTATGCTGTGCGTATCACAGATGCGTCCGGGCAGGAACTCGGCTCTAAATTCCAGCCTGCAAGTATTGAGAAAGACGTTCGCTCCCTGCTTTCGAAAGAGGCCGAGATCAAGCCCGTGAATCCGAATCAGGGAGAGAACGTCAATCCCCGGAGACTTCCCCGCCGTTTACGGTGACTTCAGCAATTCCGGGGGAAGCTTGATCTTTTCCAGTTTCGGAGCGATCACGACCCGGCAGTATCCTGCGTTTGGATTGTTGGCGAAGTAATCCTGGTGATAGTCCTCTGCCACATAGAAGGGACCTGCTTCTTCCAATGTGGTCACAATCGGTCGGGGAAACACGTTTTCCTTGGTCAGAAACGCGATGAATGCCTTCGCGGCCTTTTTCTCTTCCTCATTGGCATAGAGGATGGTGGATCGGTATTGTGTTCCCCGGTCATTTCCCTGACGATTCAGGGTCGTGGGGTCGTGAATGGTGAAAAACACCTTCAACAAGTCTCCATAAGTGATGACAGCGGGGTCGTAGGTAACGCGAACGACCTCCGCGTGCCCCGTTTCTCCGCTGGTGACTTCCTTGTAAGTGGGGTTTTTGACGTGACCGCCCTGGTACCCGGATTCTACGGCAGAGACACCTTTCAGTTTTTCAAAAAAAGGTTCCAGACACCAGAAGCATCCTCCACCGAAGGAGGCTTTTTTCAAGCTGGGGGATTCTTCAGACATTGCGGACCATCCGGTTATTGTGACAAGTAAGAATAAGGCTAAACGTTTCATCCTGAACTCTATGGTCGAAACCCGAATTGTCCAGTGGCTGCGGCGCGGGCATGAAGTGACTCTGTGTGAGTGGAACCGTTTGCGGCCAGAATCGGCGGTGTCTTATCGAAAGGCAGCCGCGAACGCTTTTTGTCAGTCCCACTGACCCGTCTGCAGAAGTTTGATGTAGTTTGCCCGTTCGAAGAGTTCCGGATTTTCCGTGTACTCTCTCCGCATACAGCCCCGGAGGTCCTCGATTTGTTCGTACTCGTGCCGGTCCATCCATTCCAGCAGTCCCTGGGTGAGCGTATGGAGATGCTGTGGACCGTTTTTCAGCAAAGAGGAGGTGGTGCAGACCGCATCTGCTCCTGCCATGATCAGCTTGACCACATCATCCGGCTGATGCACACCAGAGGTTGCGGCAAGATCAAGATTCCGTTGGCCCCGCAGGATTGCAATCCAAGTCAGCGGGAGCAAGGCCTCCCTGGAGCTGCTGAGTCCGAGTGTTCTGGAAATTGTACGAGAATTGATCTCAAAGTCTGGTTGGTAAAACCGGTTGAACATGACCAATGCGGCTGCACCGGCTTCTTCAAAACGCCCTGCGAGGTGGGCAAAAGCGGTGTAGGTATGTCCTACTTTTACTGCCACAGGAATGCGGACTGAGGAACTGACGTCCCGAACTGTGTCGATGTGCCGCTCTTCAATTTGGCGACCGGAAAGGGTCGGATCTGCCGATATCTGATACAGGTTCAGTTCCAACGCATCCGCTCCGGCGGATTCCAGTTCGGCTGCGAATCCTTTCCATCCTTCTTCGGTGGCTCCGTTCAGACTCGCAATGACCGGAATGTCCAGTGCTTCCGACGCGTTCTGTACCCGGGTCAATGCCTCGTCTGCCTGAAGTTGATAAAGGTCCGGATCGGGAAAAAAACTGTGTGCCTCTGAAAGGGCGTCACTGTTTGCCTGCAGGAAATGATCCTTGAAGGCTTCATCATGCCGGAGCTGCTCTTCGAAAACAGATGGGAGAACGACGGCGGAAGCTCCATGGTCCTCAAGGGCTTTCAGGGTGTCGAGTTTTCCGGTGAGAGGACCCGCTGAGGCGACCAGAGGAGTGGCCAGGGAGAAACCGAGATAGGAGCTCCGTAACCGGTCCATTGCTCTTACACGCGGGGGAGGGTGACTTCCTGTTTCTGGTGCTGATACTTTCCTCTGCGGTTTGCATACGAGGTTTCACAGCGGTCACCCTCGAAGAACAGCAATTGCACAATTCCTTCATTCGCATACACCCGGCAGTCCGCATGAGAGGCATTGCTGATTTCCAGTGTGAGATAGCCTTCCCAACCAGCCTCGGCCGGAGTCAGGTTGGCAATACAGCCGATTCGGGCATACGTGCTTTTGCCGATACACAGCACGGAAATATTGTCGGGGATCTTGAGTTTTTCCAAGGCCACACCCAACCCATAGGAATGTGCCGGCAAAATAAAATATGTGCCTTGTTCGTCCTGCTGCAGGGAGACGCGTTCCAGGTTATCCGGATTGAACGCCTTGGGGTCAATGACCGTCCCGGGGATATGCCGGAAGATGCGGAAATCGTTCGGAGACAACCGAATGTCATATCCATAACTGCTTAATCCATAAGAAAGAAGTTTCCGGTCTTCCGTTGCAGAAACCAATCCCGGTTCGAACGGGGTGATCATGCCGGCATTCGCGGCTTCGGTGATCCATTTGTCGTTTTTAATCATGAGGTTCCGTCCTGTTGAAGCCACCGGGCCATCTCCGGGGCAAAATACGTAAGAATCATATCGGCGCCTGCCCGGCGAATGCAGGTCAGGCTTTCCACCATGGCCTTCTCGAGATCAATCCACCCCCGTTCTGCCGCGGCATGGATCATGGCGTATTCACCTGAAACCTGGTATGCCGCGACGGGAAGGTCAAAAGAACGTCGAATCTCGAGCAACACATCCAGATAATGAGAGGCAGGTTTTACCATCAGCGCATCAGCACCTTCCGCCAAATCCAGTCGGGCTTCACGCATGGCTTCCCGTCGGTTTGCAGGATCCATCTGATAGGTGGTTTTATCAGGCAGAACCCCCAGCGGGGCTGCATCCAGCGCACCTCGGAAAGGCCCGTAAAAACAGGAGGCGTACTTCGCGGTATACGAGAGGATACTCACGCCGATATGGCCGTGCATGTCGAGAAAATGGCGGATGGCACCCACACGTCCGTCCATCATATCGGAGGGGGCCACCCAGTCGGCTCCGGCTTCTGCGTGGCAGAGAGCCATTTTCTGGAGGGCGGCCACAGTGGCATCATTGTCCACGACGCCTTTGAGAATAATTCCGTCATGGCCATGCTCTGTGTAGGGATCCAGGGCCAGATCGGTCTGAATGGAGAGCGTCGGGCATTCCCGTTTGATTTCCCGTATCGCTCTCGCGACCGGACCGTCCGGATTAGCCGCTTCCTGCGCCAATTCGGTTTTAAGCGGTGTGGAGCCGAACAGGTTCACAGTTGTGATTCCCAGGGCCTGAATGTGATGGCATTGTTCGATCACGGTATCGGGAGAATACCTGAATTGACCGGGAAGAGTCTCGATGGCTTCTTTTACCCCTGAACCCTCCTGGAGGAAGAGAGGATAGATCAGATGATCGGCAGAAATCAGGGTTTCCCGGCTTAATCCGCGGTTCGCGGCTGACTGGCGGAGACGTCGGGGGCGTTGAGGAATTTGGAAGCTCATGGATGCTGCGTATCCTACGCATTGGCCCTTAAAGCTCAAGGGAGAAAGGGCCGTGAAAAATGATGGTTTTTTTTGGATGGACAAAGCTAAAATCAATGGCAAGGGCATTTCAAATCATTCCCACACGAACACCCTTCCGGAGCAATCCCTATGAACAGCTTTCCATACTTTACCGATGATGACGAAGAGGAATACTTCGACGACTATGATGACTTCTATGAGGAGGAGGACGATGAGGATCTGGAGGATGAAGAGGATGAGCCCTTCGGTATGTACGATGAGGACGAATACGAAGACGAAGCTCCCATGAGCAGTGCCCGCAGCTATCTGGATGATCCGGATGAATTTGACCCGGATGATGAAGATGACCGGCACGATGCGGATTTTGAAGATATCGAGGATATTGACGAACTCCTCGATTTTGATGAGGAAGCCGAGCGTATGCTGGAAGACGAGGAGGATGATATCCCCCTTGAGGACCTCGATGACGATGAGCAGGAGGAAGAAGAGGACGAAGAGGACGAGGAATATTACGATGAGGAGGACGAGGAGGAGGAAGAAGAAGAGTACTAGTCTGCTCCACCCCACACCTCCCGTGCTTGCCGGGGTGCACTCCGGCATGCAAAAGGCGCAAAGGATTCCTTTGCGCCTTTTAGTTGGTTCATCGTCCTACTGAATGGAGCGCTCCTCTTCCACGACGATGGTTCTGCTGTGCCCGTTATTTCCTTCACGGGAAGGCTGCAGATCCTCGGGTTGATCCTGTCCAGGAGAGGAGGCTCCGGGGGATGTCAGTAGGTGGATGTAATCAGGATTTTTTCCAGGAGTCACGCAGGGTGACGGTCCGGTTAAACACCGGCGTTTCGGATGTATGATCCAGATCAGGGGTGTAGTACCCAATCCGTTCAAACTGTACAGGATCTCCAGGCGCGAACTCTGAAAGGGATGGCTCGCATTTCGCAACGAACACCTCACGTGAATCCGGATTCAGAAAATCCCTGAAGTCTTTTTCTTCATGGGAATCCGGTTCAGGATCTGTAAACAGACGGTCGTAGTTTCGGATTTCGGCATCGACCGCATGACGGGCGCTGACCCAGTGAAGGGTTCCTTTCACTTTCCGTCCGTCAGGCGTCCCTCCGCCGCGTGACGCAGGGTCCCAGGTACAGTGCAGTTCCTGAATCACGCCGTCTCCATCTTTGATTACGTCATGGCAGGTGATGTAACAGGCTGCCCGCAGACGCACTTCACGGCCTTCGGAAAGCCGGAAGAACTTCTTGGGTGCCTGTTCCATGAAGTCTGCACGTTCAATATAGATCTCACGGGAAAAGGGCACCTGACGGGTGCCGGTTTTCGGATCCTCGGGGTTGTTCACCGCCGCAAAGGTTTCCTCTTCATCCTCAGGATAATTGGTGATGACGACCTTTAGGGGATCCAGCACCGCCATTCTTCGCTGTGCCGTCTTGTTCAGTTCCTCACGCAGACTGAACTCCAGCAGCGCCATGTCACTCAGGCTGTTGTATTTGGTGATCCCGACCTTTTCGCAGAATGTACGAATCGCCGCGGCCGGATAGCCCCGTCGGCGCATCCCTGAGAGTGTCGGCATCCGTGGATCATCCCAGCCGGATACCAGGTTCTCCTCAACCAGTGCCAGCAGTTTACGCTTACTCATCACGGTATAGGTGAGGTTAAGGCGGGCAAACTCGGTCTGTTCGGGAAGGGGGCTTGGAAGGTCCAGATTCTCCAGAATCCAATCGTACAGAGGACGGTGCACTTCAAATTCCAGGGTGCAGAGAGAATGACTGATCCTTTCAAATGCATCCTCCAGACAGTGCGCAAAATCATAGCTGGGATACACACACCATTTGTCGCCGGTCCGGTGGTGCTCTGCGTGACGGATACGGTAAAAAACCGGGTCCCGCATGTGCAGGTTCGGACTGGCCATGTCGATCTTGCCCCTCAGCACGTACGTTCCATCTTCAAATTCTCCGTTCCGCATTTTATGGAACAGGTCCAGGCTTTCGTCGACAGGCCGGTCCCGGTGAGGACTGGGAGTGCCTGGGCGGGTGGGGACACCGCGGTAGTCTTTAAACTCCTCCGGAGTCAGCGTGCAGACATAGGCAAGGTCCTTACGGATGAGTTCCTCTGCACATGCATACATACGGTCAAAGTAGTCGGATGCGAATTTCGGCTCTCCCTCCCAATTGAAGCCCAGCCATTTGACGTCTGCGGCAATGGAGTCCACATACTCCTGATCTTCCTTCACAGGATTGGTATCGTCGAAACGGAGGTTACAGCTTCCGTTATATTTCTGAGCTGTACCGAAGTTGAGACAGATCGATTTTGCATGTCCGATATGCAGATACCCATTCGGTTCCGGAGGAAAGCGGGTGGTCACACCGGGATACCGGCCCGCAGCCAGGTCGGCGTCGATTTTTTCATGGATAAAGTTGGAGGGAGTTTCAGGGGAGTCGTTCATGAGGCCTCGGGGGGGCTGAGAAGGTCAAGAGTGGTGCGGATGCGGTCGGCAAGGCCTGCCGGGTCGAGAATCGTGAGTACGGTGTCCAGATCCGGACCACCGGCTTCACCGGTCAGACAGACGCGAAGAGGTTGGTTGAGTTTGCCGGGTTGGAAGTCCCGGGCGGTGTGGACCTGCTCCAGAGCCTCAGTGAGGGAATGCCCGTTCTCCAGCCTGGTCAGAACGTCGGCCATGGACTCTTTCTGCCAGGCTTTGCCCAGACCGCGTTTCAGGGCGGCAGGCTTGCGCTCAAACTCATTCCCGGCGAACCATCCCCATCCGGTTACATCCGCATAGGTTTTGACCCGGGGGCGCATCAGACGTGCGATCTCGGTCCAGGTATCTGCGGAAAGGGCATCGGACCAGGGCTGACGGGAAAGCAGATCCCGTACATCGGCCAGGTACAGATCTTCGGGAAGATCCATCAGGTACTGGGAGTTGAGGTTTGAGAGTTTTACCGTATCCATCCGGGCCGGGCTGGTCTGCACCCGGTCGAGAGAGAATGCGGAAATCAGTTCATCCCGGTTCATTTTTTCCCGGTCATCTCCCGGCGACCACCCCAGAAGCACCAGGTAATTAAACAGGGCCTCCGGCAGGAATCCTTTGGACCGGAAATCCCCGACAAACGCATCCCCATCCCGTTTGGAGTAGGGTTTGCCCTGATCGTTCACAATCATGGGTAGGTGTGCATACGCGGGAACATTCAACCCCAGACAGTTGAACAGCAGAATGTGACGGAATGTGTTTTCCACGTGATCATCCCCGCGGATGATATGCGTGCCCCCCTGTTCCGCATCATCACAGACATTGGCCAAATGGAAAACAGGAGACCCGTCGCCGCGGACAATGACCAGATCTTTCATGGCATCCAGCGGTTTGGCGAGTTCACCCTTCACCAGATCCTGAAAGACGAGTTCGCGACGGGTGTACCGCAGCATCACTGCATCCGTTGTTTCAAAATCACCACCGTCTTCCATGCGGAAAAGAATGTTGTCTTCGGCGTCCAGCACCTCAAGATCTGCCATCCCTGCCCGGCAGCAGGCTCCAGGATCTTTTTTGCCTTTGCGGCTGACGCCCACGTACTCGATTCCGGTGTGATCAATGCACAGGCGTTCACCGGGGGTGAGCGGCTTTTCCTGAATTCCTGCATTCCGGAGTTCGGAACCCGACATCTGCAGTGTTTCCGGTATTCGGAAAAAAACCGCAGCAGACTCGTCGGCAGTACGGGCATGCCGGTAGGCCTTGTTCTCCGAGATTAACCGTTCGGCTGCTGCCAAATGTGCCTCCCGGCGGGTGGACTGAAACATCGGATCCTCATCAGGACGGAGTTCCATCCAGTCCATGACATCCAGCAAGGCTTCCACGGCTTCAGGGGTGCTGCGTTCCAGATCGGTGTCCTCCACACGCAGCAGGAATTGACCTCCTTTCGAGCGGGCGAAGAGATAGTTGAACAAGGCGGCACGGATGTTGCCGATATGCACATTGCCCGTGGGGGACGGGGCAAAACGAACGCGTACAGTTTCAGTCATGCGCGCTCCTTGTCAGAATCCCTTTTTTCCTTCAAGCAAAACCGGAATCCGGGCCGAGGGGGTTCTACAGGATTGTTATTCAGGGACTGTATTGGAGGGATCCTCATCATGAAAACCCTTTTCTTTTTGCAGGTGAGGCGTAGATTATTCCTATGTCATACTTCATCCGCACTCTCTTGATCATGCCAGTAATGGCGGCCGTATCATGGTTTCCGGCTCATCTTTGGGCTCAGGAAGAGGCTCCGGCAGGCACCATGCCTGACCTGTTGGAACCGGAGGGGGAAGAAACCGTCCCGGACGAACGAATTGCTCTCGAACAAATGGCCCGCTTCACGCTGGCATTGGAACAGATTCACCGACTGCATGCCTCCTCCGGAAATCCGGTGACCTACGAGGAACTCATTGATGGCGCTATTTCCGGCATGACGGGGAAACTGGACCGGTACAGTGATTATCTGGAAGGTTCATCCTTGGAACGCCTGCAGGATCAGACGCGCGGCTCGTTTGTAGGCATCGGTGTGGTGATCAACCAGGGACCGCGCTTCATCCGTGTGGTGTCTCCGATCGAAGGATCCCCAAGTTGGGATGCGGGCATCGCTGCGGGGGATCTCATTACATCGGTGGATGGGGACTCCATGCGGGACCTGCCAATGGATCAAGTGGTGAACCGCTTGAAAGGGGAACCGGGAACGGAAGTCACCGTCGGACTGCGCCGTCCCGGTGAGCGCCGCAATTTTCAGGTGAAACTGACCCGCCGTCTCATCGAAAACCGGAGTGTGGGCACCTATGAGCTGCTGGAGGAGAAAATCGGATACGTCCGGGTGAAAACCTTTAGCCAGGATACAGCACAGCTTTTGCGGAAAGAGATGACCGGTCTGGTGAAAAAGGATGTGGAGGGCTTGGTCCTGGATTTACGTGGCAATCCCGGTGGACTTCTCGGCGCGGCGGTGGATGTCGCCAATCTGTTTCTTCCCAAGGAAACTCTGGTGGTCTTCACTCAGGGAAATGAGCCGGAAAGCCGGAAAGATTATTTTACCGAAAGCCGGCCTCATCGACTGAATCCGAAATTGATTGTCCTGGTGAATGAAGGGTCTGCCAGTGCTTCTGAAGTGGTGTCAGGTGCTCTCCAGGATCATGATCGTGCCCGCTTGGTGGGCATGAAGACCTTTGGTAAAGCCTCGGTGCAGAGCATTCTGCCGATTCCCGGTGGTTCTGCTCTGAAGCTGACGACTGCGATGTATTACACGCCCTCCGAACGCGAGATTCATGAAGTGGGGCTTGAACCGGATGAAGAAGTCAGTCTGCCCATGCATCGGTGGCTCAGGATGCGCAACCGCCCGGCTGAGAATTGGAACTGGGAAGAGGACCCGCAATTAAAACGGGCGGTGGAACTTCTCCGAGAGGATCTCGGTATCGAGAAAGATGAAGAGCCCAAAGCTGATCATGCGTCTGTTGGCGATTGAGAGTTCCTGTGATGAAACCGCAGCCGCAGTGCTGTCTTCCCCTCTACAGGTTGAGTCATCGGTGGTGGCCTCGCAAATTGAAGACCATCAGCCTTTTGGCGGTGTGGTTCCTGAACTGGCCGCCCGGGAGCATGTAAAAGCTCTCCCATTTGTGCTGAAGCAGGCTGTGGCAGAATCGGGCAGGGGATGGGAAGACCTGGATGCGGTGGCGGTATCGCAGGGCCCGGGCCTTTCCAGCTCTCTTCTGGCCGGTCTCTCTGCAGGGTGGGCCGTTTCCCGCCGTCTCGGGATCCCGTTCTACCCGGTCCATCATTTGGAAGGACACGTGATGAGCCTGTTTTTTTCGCAACAGGCTCAAGAGGCAGAAGAGGTTTGCCCTGCCTTGGTTCTGCTGGTGACCGGCGGGCATACCGCTCTATTGAAAATGACGGCACCGGGTGATTACGAAATTCTCGGACGATCAATCGACGATGCCGCAGGCGAGGCTTTGGACAAAGGGGCACGTTTACTGGGACTGGACTATCCTGGCGGACCGGAAATTGAACGTCTGGCGTCTGATGCTGTCCGACGGGATACCTGGTTTCCGCTGGGAACCCCGCACGGAGAGGAGGCAAAGAAACGCGGTGGACCTTTTCCCTTCAGTTTCAGTGGCCTCAAAACTTCCCTGCGTGTGTTTCTGGAACGAGAACCTTCCACAGCCCGGGCTGAAGTTGCCTATGCCTATCAACATGCCGTGATGCATACATTGGTCAAACGGGTCGATCAGGTATTGCAAAATGATCGGGAGATCCGCAGCGTGGCCTGTGTGGGAGGGGTGGCAAAGAACCAGGTGCTGAATCAGGAACTGCGGGCCCGGGTGGAAGCGAGGGCACTTCCGTTTATCACCGTCCCCGGTCCGTACTGTACAGACAATGCAGCCATGATCGGGGCTGTGCCGCTGATGACGGAGATGGACGCTGCAGATGTGTTTCCGGCGGCAGACCCCAATCTGCCCCTTCGCGGGTTACGATTGAGGTAATCATTGGATCAATCCTCACTTCTGAAGATTGAGTGGAACTGAAACAACAAGGTGCCACCGTTCATGTGGTCATTTCAATGTGTGAAGGAGGAGTAACAGCAGAGGCTGGAAGGTCTGATACCGAGTGGTGGCAGCAAGTTTCCGGAGCGAGGCATGCCTCACCAAAATGCCCAATTCGATATTTTTCTGTTGTTCTACTCCCTGCTGATGATTTGAAATCGTTCGTTATGGCATATGATCTCATAGTCGGAACATCACCACAGATAAAAGATTCCCCAATCATTGTCGATGGCATCACATTTGAGGAAACTCATGCCTTGGCCTCGCTCTACAAACGCTACAACACCTGGGTGTTCGCGGATTTTATGAACCAGTTCGATGATCAACGATGGGGGATGGATCTGCTTGAGGAAGGACGTCGCAAACTTTTGGAGCTGCTCCCTTGTGAATTGTCGGAAAATGAGAGAAGAGTCATTTACAAACTGGTCTCCGTCTTCACCTATGCGCTCGAAGCTGACAAACCGCTGCATGGAGTGGCAGACTGAGGTTAGACCCTGGTCTCGTTCAAACGGTGGGTTTGATGAAACGGTTTTTCAGGCACCTGATGAATGATCGAAGTTCATGTTGGTATCTCCAACCAAGAAATACTAGTCCGGGTAAGAGAAGTGGTGCACTAGACCAATTGAAAAAATGATCTTGATCATTAAACCCACTGAATCGTGCCGTAATGGCCCCAAGATAAAACACAGCAAGATAAAGATAGGGTTTAGGATGCCGGTCTTGAATCAGTGATGTCAGTAGGTACCATGCTATTGGAATGGCGAAAAATCCCCATCCTGTAAAAATAGATAATGGCAGATTGATTAACCCACCCCCTATGAAAAAATAGACCCAGTCATCTAACATTGCGTAAGGTGCTGAGCCCAGGCTGTAGATGAAGGCAAACCCGAGTATGCTTCCAAGTGTGCTTCCCATTGCTCCCGTAATCCATTGGAGAGGTTCGGTTGTCAGCAATGGGTTTTTGGCGGTCACAGCGGCTTCTCTCCACCCGTTTGTGCTTGTGATCTCAGCTGGGTGGCATGACAGTAGGCGATGGCCAGGGCATCTGCGGCATCACTCTGCGGAACTTCCGGCAACCCCAGCAGGGTTTTGATCATGGTGGCGACCTGCTGTTTGTCCGCGCTTCCCCGGCCCACCACACCCTGTTTTACTTTTCGGGGTGCGTATTCATAGACGGGGAGGCCCATGCCCGCACAGGTGGAGATGACCACGCCGCGTGCCTCTCCCAGAATGAAGGCGGTTTTCACGTTCTTGCAGAAAAAAATGCCCTCGATCGTGGCGATCGAAGGCTGTTCTTCCGTAATGATTTCCAGAAGTCGGTCGTGGAGTTGAGTGAGACAACGGCTCCTCGGCCAGGAGGCGGGAGCCTTGATGGTTCCGTAACTCCGCGCATGGTGCCGGATGCCGTTGGTTTCAAGAATCCCCACGCCTGAAGAGCGCAGGGAGGTGTCAATGCCGAGAATGCGAACCGGGTCAGGCATCCTCGAACTGTTCCGCAACCTCGTCCGGGATGTCCATGTTGGTGTAGACGTTCTGAACGTCATCCAGATCCTCAAGGGCGTCGATGAACGCCATGATGGATTTGGCTTTGTTTACGTCGGTGACTTCGAAGGGCATGTCCGGGACCAGGGTCAGCTCGGAATCGATGGCCTTGAAGCCTCCCTGCTCCAACGCATCCGAGATGTCCGGGTATTCAGAGGGTTCGGTGGTGACGACAAAGGTGTCGCCCTGATCGGCAAGATCTTCCGCTCCTGCTTCCATGATGGCCTCAAACAGTGCTTCCTCTTCGGTGTCCTCTTTGGAAAAGGTGATGACGCCTTTGCGTTGGAAACTGCGGCTTACACTGCCGGTCTGGCCCATGTTGTTGTTGTGTTTGTTGAAGCAGTGACGGACTTCGGACGCGGTCCGGTTTTTGTTTTCGGTCAGGCATTTCACGATAATGCCCACCCCGTCCCCGGCATAGCCTTCGTAGACGAGTTCGTCGAACACCACGCCGTCCTGACCTTCACCGGTCCCTTTCTTGATCGCACGGTCAATATTGTCCGCCGGCATGTTGACTGCACGGGCTTTGGCCAGCAGAGGTCTCAGAGAAATGTTTGCCGCTGGATCCCCGCCACCAATCCGTGCTGCTACCGTAATTTCTTTCGCAATTTTGCTGAACGCTTTGCCACGTTTTGCATCCGCTGCAGCTTTCTTGTGCTTAATATTCGCCCATTTACTATGTCCGGCCATAATCGTATCGAGAGTTCAGAGGTTCGTGTTCAAAAGGGGAGTGTAGAGAGTCTTGTTTTGAAATCCAAATCCAAATCGACGTCGAAATTGGTGACGTTTCCCGCAGAAACCTGCGGGCTTACGCACACCCATTCGTCAGGATTTCTTCTTGCCGCGCCGGGGTTTCGCATTGGGATCCCGAAGTCCCAGTGCTTCCCGTTTTTCCATGTAGACCGGGATCTGTTCATGATATCGGCCCAGCATGGTTTTTAAGGCACTGCGCTGTCGCGGGGTCAGACTCTTGCGGGTTTTAAACTGGCTTTGCAGGGACTCGGCAAACTCCGAATCATCCCAGGTTTTCTTCCCGCGGGTGGTGGGTTCGTTAAACGTGGTGACGTGTGCCAGCAGTTCGAGAAGGGGACCGCTTTCGAGATCCTCTTCTTCAGCTTCGAGTCCCAGGGTTTTGGAGTGCTGTTCAAAATCAGGAATCTGGGAGGCATATTTGGTAACCAGACGGTCGAGATACCGCACCTGATTGTCGGACAGCCGTCGTCCGCCCTCGACCTGCTCTCGCAGGCTGCCGAGAAACTCGGCATCATCATAGGTGCGCTTGCCGACTTTCCGTGCGGGCTCGAATGTGATCCCCTG
Organism: Verrucomicrobia bacterium UBA6053; assembly: GCA_002429065.1. Classification (GTDB taxonomy): domain Bacteria; phylum Verrucomicrobiota; class Kiritimatiellia; order SS1-B-03-39; family UBA6053; genus UBA6053. The sequence goes on from DIYN01000021.1 coordinate 47,826, forward strand.
CATGAGGGCGAATTTCCGGACCGTTTCTTCCCGGGGAGGACGGTTGGCTTCTTTCTCTTTGGCAATCAATTCTCCCAACCCGAGTTCAGAGATTTTGTCTTCGGTCAGCGATGAGATTTGATCTGCGTACTTCGCCACCACTTTGCGGATATTTTCAAGCTGCCTGTCTGTGATGGCTTCACCTTCCTGGACGGCCTCTTTCATTTCTTTGAGAAAGGTGGGGTCGTGGTATTCCTTTTTTCCTCGTTTCACCGGAGGGTTAAAGGTGGTGATTTCATCTGAGAGGGAGAACAAGGCCTCGAGTTCTTCCGCATCCATCTTGGCGAACTTGGCTTCCTCAATCCAGTTCTCCAGGTTGCCGTGGAAGTCTTTCATCAGGTCTGTCCATAAGACTTTCCCTTCTTCGATCTCGTCCAGTTGCTCCTCCATCCGGGCCGTGAAATCGACTTCAAACAGATGGGGCAGTCGGCCCACGAGAAAGTCATTCACGTCCATCCCGGCCCGGGTGGGGCGGAGGCTGCGGCTTTCCCGATCCACGTATTCACGGGCATAGAGGGTGGAGACCGTCGCGGCGTAGGTGGAGGGACGCCCCACACCGTTCTCCTCCAAGGCCTTAATCAATGCGGCTTCGGAAAACCGGTTCGGCGGCTGAGTCTGTTTTTCCTCCTGCAGCCATTCTCTCAGATCCAGTCTCTCTCCTTCCTGCAGGGGAGGGAGTCTGTTTTCTTTTTCTTCCGGATCGTCTTCATCCAGACCGCGGCTCCATGCAGCCATGAAGCCCGGGAACACCACCTCAGAGGAGCTGGCCCGGAACAGGTAGTCGTGATCCGAACTGTCGGTGGTGAACTCAATGGTCAGTCGTTTGATCCGGGCAGGCTTCATCTGGCTGGCGAGGGTGCGTCGCCAGATCAGCGAATACAGCTTTTGTTCCTGGTCGTTCAGAATGCCTTTCAGTTCATCCGGATGCAGGGAAAGATCGGTGGGGCGAATGGCCTCGTGCGCTTCCTGTGCATTGCCGCGGCTTCCGTACTGACGGGGGGAATCCGGGACATAGTCCGCGCCAAATGTGCGGCTGATGACTTCCCGTGCCTTGGCAATGGCCTCCCCGGCCAAACTGGGTGAGTCCGTACGCATATAGGTAATCAAACCGGTGGCACCGTCTCCCCGTCCAAGGTCAATGCCTTCATACAGTTTCTGGGCAATCTGCATGGTCCGGTTGGGCTGAAATCCGAATGCACTGGAAGCCGCCTGCTGCAGCGTTGAGGTAATAAAGGGTGCTTTGGCATTCCGTTTCTGTTCCTTGGTCTCAATCGAGGAGACCGTGAGTTGACGGTTCCGAAGATCGGCCTCCACCTCTTTTGCGAGTTCGGCATTCCGGATGTCGCCCTTGTCTCCGTCGACGCGCACGAGACGGATTTCGAAGGGGTCCTTCGGATCCTCCAGTTTCGCGACCATGGCGCCAAAGATCCAGTAGGTTTCCGGTACAAAGGCGAGAATTTCCTTTTCCCGTTCACAGACGAGTCGCAGGGCCACGGTCTGTACACGTCCTGCGCTCGAGCCTCCCCGGATCCTCCTCCAGAGCAGTGGGCTGACCTGGTATCCGACTAAACGGTCAATCACCCGGCGTGCCTGCTGAGCGTCCACTTTATGGAGATCGAGCTCGGTGGGTTGGGCAAATGCTTTTTCAATCGCGTCGCGGGTGATTTGGTTATACGTCACCCGACTGAAAGGCATCTCTTCTTTCTTTACCTTTTTCAGCAACTCACGCAGGTGCCAGGCAATGGCTTCCCCTTCGCGGTCCGGGTCAGGGGCGAGAATGATGTCATCACATTTCTTTGCCGCTTCTTTGAGTTCTTTGATGACCTTGGATTTATCCCGTGAATTCACATACTGCGGCTGAAAATCTTTTTCCGGGTCCACCCCCAGTTTACTTTTCGGCAAATCGCGCACGTGTCCCATGGACGCTTTGACCATGTACTGCTTCCCCAGAAATTTATTAATGGTTTTCGCTTTTGCGGGTGATTCAACAATTACGAGATGTTTGACCATAGAAAATCCTTGTGTTTCCCTTCAATCCTCAAAAGAGCGGCGGAACATACAGCAACTCTGATTTTTCCTCAAGAATTATTCATGAAATGGAGCGTCTTTGCCCATACAGGTGTTGTGTCGCTGTTGGGACTGGTGGTGTTTAGGCCCCAGTAGCGTGGCGTGAACCCCGATCCTTTCACCGGTTTGATGGGGGCAGGTGCGCGTGCTGCACTGCGGGAACCTGCGCTGGTTTTGTTCGTTCCGAATCCTTTTCCCAACCTTGCCGGACTTGAGTACGACCCATTCCATGGTACGATGAACGTTCTGAACCTTTTCACCCTTCACACCGTTTATATGTTATCTGTACCATCTGTTTTCCGGAGTCATACCGCATGAAGCCTTTGTATTGTTCGTTTGTTTTCCTCCTGAGTGCCTGCCTGTCCTTCATCCCTGCGAGGGGAGACATGGATCCGGAAGTGCGGAAGCAGGGGGAGGCCGCGGTTGAAAAAGGACTCGCCTGGCTGAAATCCAAACAGAAAGACGATGGGTTCTTTGGGTTTAAACAGGCCCCGGCATTGACGGGCCTTGCCGTAACGGCCTTCAGTTTTTCGGAGGAGAAAGACTCGGATGAGGCGAGGAAGGCGGTCGACTGGATGCTGACCATGGTACAACCGGACGGCGGGATCTACATGCCGCAGGGCATGTTCCGTTTTGGAGCCGGGCGGAGTAACTACAACACGGCCATCTGTCTTACCGCGCTGCATCAGAGTGGCCGGGATGATGTACAGAAGGTGATCCTCGGCGGACGGAAATTTCTCGCAGGTGCTCAGCAGGACGGTGAGCATCGGTTTCGTGGCGGTTTCGGTTATGAAGCCGGAGGGAAGAAACCGTATGCCGATCTGTCCAGTACGCTTTTGGTGATGGAGGCCATGACCCTGACCCGTGGAATAGAGGATACCCGGGAAGGGGAACGCGTCGAAATGGACCGGGAAGCGGCGGCGGAGTATGTTTCCAGCTTACAGCACCGTCCGGAAAGCAATGATGCCGAATGGGTGATGGATGATGATGCCAATCGGGGAGGGTTTGCCTATCACGTACCGAATAAACCTGCGGATAAACTCAGCCGCCGCGAAGTGCGGCGGCTGGCCACCTATGGCAGTATGACCTATGCGGGTATTCTCAGTTTGATTTATGCCGATGTGGACCGCGGGGATCCCCGCGTCCGTTCTGCTCTGGACTGGGCCTCCAAACACTGGACCCTTGAGGAGAACCCCGGCAAAGGGGATGCAGGATATTTCTACTTTGTGAACATTCTTGCCAAATGCCTGAATACCCTCGGTCAAGATGACCTCCTGGATGAAAAGGAGACTCCGATCGCCTGGCGTGAGGAGCTGGTACAACGTCTGGTAGCCATGCAGCGCGCTGAAGGGGAAACCATGGGCTACTGGGAAAACGAGGACAATACGTACTGGGAAGGGAATCCGATCCTGGTGACACCTTACGCGCTGATCGCGCTGCAGTTGGCCCTGCAGGAATAATCACATCGTTTCGCTGATCCTTCCCGCTTAGGCAGGCGTTTGGAAAACCAAGACGATGATGCCGGGTCAGCACGAGTGGATGACATAGGTAACCACTCCCCAAACGCGGGCATCTTCTTCTTCCCGGATGACGATATCCGGGCAGGAGGGATTCGCGGCTCGAAGCAGGCAGCCTTCCGGGTGGGGCTGAAGAAATTTCACCGTAAACCCTCCGTCCACCCAGGCCAGGATCATGCTGCCCGGATGAGGGTGGCGTGAGCGGTCGATCAGGATCAAGTCACCGTCCTGCAGACCGGCATCCCGCATCGATTCCCCCCGGACCCGGGCGAGAAAGGTCGATGTCGGATTCGTGATCAGTTCGCGTCCAAGGTCAATCCGGTCTTCGAGATAATCATCAGCAGGAGAGGGGAAGCCGGCCGGAATCTGCGCGTTGACGGCGGAAACCAGGGACGGTGACGCCGTGTCATCATGCAGAAACAGAGAGAGAGAAGGGGAGGTGTTCATACACGCATGTATACATTCATGCGTATATATTTTCAAGCGACATTTTTCCATTCCCTTGTGAGAAGGATGTGTCAGAGGTACGGGTTGCCCTGGAGGCTCGCGGGGCGGTCGGCGTTGATGTCACGCTGCGGGGGGACGGCTCCAGCCACGTGAAGGACCGGTTCACCGGACCTCGGCATCAAGGGTCAGGCGGGGTCCACCGTCTGAGCTGGCCTCGAGTACAAAGCGGTTCACAAAAAGGAATGCGGGCCATTCTGAGATCTCGGGGATTTCCTCGCCCAGGTGGACGAGTACACCGAGTTCCTCCTTGCGGGACCGGACTGCACCCCGCACCATTTTATCAAAAAGTGGGTTGGAGCGGTTGATGTCGAGATCCCGGACCGATGCGAGCCCAATACCGATCTCCGCGTCATTGAGCGACACCTTCTGAGGGAGCTGGAGGTCAACGCCGAGATCAGATGTAAAACTGGGTTTGAAGGCAGAAGAGAGGGTAACGCGGCCATCCACCCGTAAATCAATCCGGTTCTGATTGAAGCGAAGGTCGTGAATCCGATTCAGTTTCACGGACATGGACTCACTGAGTTCGAATTCATTGGGAATGAGGGCCCCTAACTGGGCATTCAGGGAGTCTTCCGGATTTGCCAGGGAGAGGGAAAGTGCGAGGGTTCCGGCAGTGAACTGGTCCTGATCGAATTTCAGGCCTTTGATTCGGACGAAGCCGGGTTCTGATCCCGTTTGCAGGGTCAGGTCATCCGGAAACACCAGTTCGTGACCGGGCCGGATCCGGGCATGCACCTCCACTTCCGCCCGGGCGGGTTGTTTGTAGGCGCGGCGGACTTTCTTCTGACGGTGATAGCGGTAGGAGGTGGCGAGGGCGCTGATCACACGGTACTGACCAATGGCCTGGAGTCGGCGGCTGGGATCATCCTCCCGGGTGCGGAGAATTTTGGCTCTGGCCACGGTGACCCCGCGGTAAATAAATGTGAGCGGTTTGTCGGACCGCAATTCCCCGCGCTCTGCGCGGAGGATCACCTCGTCATGTTCCACAAACGGCTGGGCCCAGGCGTCGACCTTGAGTGTGGCTCCGGCGGGAACCACCAGTTCTGCATTCCGGCTGATGCGCTGGCGTGCGGGTTCGGCAAAATAGAGGGTTCCGTTTACCTCCAGTGATTCCATGGCGAGAAGGGCGATCCCTTCCCAGGCGTCGAGTTCATAGTCGTCCTCTGCCTCCTCAATGGTGTAGCGTCCGGGGATGTGCTCCAACACGACGATCACCAGGGCGGTCACGAGCAGCCGCCTCAGCCAGCGTCTCGCTCCTGTGCTCATGCGCTCAGCAGCTCCTCATAAATGGCCAGAGTGTTGCGGGCCATATTGTCCGCGGTGAAGGCGCTTGCCTGGTCGAGTCCTTTGCGGGACATGCTGTTCCGCAGGTCGGGATCCCCCATGACCTCTACGAGCGCATCGACGAGGGCATACAAATCCCGGGAGGGAACATATCGAACGGCCTCTCCACCCACTTCGGGAAGAGAGCTGGCATCACTGCAGATCACCGGAGTTCCGCAGGCCATAGCTTCTGCGACCGGAAGTCCGAACCCTTCGTATTCGGAAGGCAGAACCAGAACGGAGGCTCTGCGAACCGCATCCAGGAGCATCTCGTCACTTACATGCCCCTCCCAGTCCATGTAAGGAAACAAATCCAACTGACGGGCAGCCGTCATGGCTTCCGGGTACCGGGGATCCGGAGGGCCGATGATCCTGAGGCGGGTTCCGTTGGGAAGTTTTTTCATGGCCTCAGCAAATGCTGTGACCAACTGCGGGACATTCTTATACGGATCGAGTCGGCCGACATAGAGGATTTCCGCCGGGTCATGACGGGGCGTGTCGTGCTTTTCGAAAAAGACAGGATCCAGGCCGTTGTAGACGACATGAACCTTTCCGTGCTGCGCAGGTGGAAGATGCAGCCGTTCCAGAACATCCTGCTTGGAGGACTGACTGACCGTGATCACGGCATCCGCCCGAGCCGCGACCTGACGCATGATCTGCGCATAGATCGGATAGAGTCTGCTTTTCCGAGAGCGGGGGGCATGATCCCGGAACACCATGGGGATCAGATCGTGAATGGTGATCACGGTTTTGACCGCACCCGTCCGGTGCCGGGGAACGCCCAGTAGAGGCATCATGTAGTTGGTGGAATGGTACAGATCCACTCCCTGGGTTCTCAGGGTTTTCATCAACTGAAGCTGATTGCGGAGGTCGAACAGTCCATAGGGCAGGAGTAGATGATTTCCCTGCCAGTCGGTTTCTTCTTTTACCCGTCGTTCAAGCTCCGGGTCCTCAAACAGAAGAGTGAAGGAATGGGAGGACTTCAGTGCCTGCAATCCCTGAATCAGGAGCTGGGTGTGCCGGCCTATTCCGGAGGTTTCGGCAAAGATCCAGCGTGCATCGAGGGCGATGTTCATGAAACAACCCACTCCGTCAACTGCTCCTCGAGCCGTTTGGGGACGGTTGCATCGATTTCCACGCCCTCATCTCCGTAGTCGCAGTGATTCACTTTTCCCTGGGCATGGAGAAGTGCGACCAGATCGCCGCGGGCATGAGGAAGCTGCAGGCGGAGGTGGGATACCTGGTCCGCCAGTTGATCCGCCATGCGGTCTTTTAACCGGTCGAGGCCCTCTCCAGTATGGGTGGAAATGAAGACCGCATCCGGATGGGCACGCTGGAGCGCGGGACGGGCCGCCTCCGCTCCCGGCAGGTCGATTTTGTTGAACACGGTGAGAATCCGTTTGTGATCCGCCCCGAGTTCCTCCAGGACTTTCAGTGTGGTTTCATGAAAGGCCTCGACCTGCGGGGCCGTGACATCCAGGACATGCAGGAGAAAATCGGCAAGAATGGCTTCTTCCAGAGTTGCTTTAAACGCTTCAACCAGGCGGTGAGGCAGATTGCGGACAAATCCAACCGTATCGGTCATGAGCAAAGGGCGGCCGTTTGGAAGGTCAATCCGGCGGGTGGTGGTATCCAGTGTGGCAAACAATTTGTCTGCCACATAGATGTCTGATCCGGTCAGGGCATGGAGCAGGGAGCTCTTTCCGGCATTGGTATACCCCACAATCGCTGCATGGGGCAGGGGAACCCGGGCCCGCTCTTTCCGCTGGGTGGCCCGGGTGGCCCGGACGTCGGTTAATTCCCGTTTCAACGCCGTGATTTTGGAACGCACCATCCGCCGGTCCAGCTCGATCTGCTGTTCACCTTCCCCTTTTTGGGCGGCTCCTCCGCCTCCACCGCCGCCACTTTGTCGGCCCAGGTGGCTCCAGGCTTTTTTCAGACGGGGGAGGTTGTATTCCATCCGGGCCAACTCCACCTGCAGTTTTGCCTCACGGGTCTGAGCCCGTGCCCCGAAAATATCCAAAATGACTTCCTGTCGGTCAATGGTGGTCCGCTTGGTGTACGCCTCCCAGTTCCGCTGCTGGGCAGGGGTGAGGTCATTATCAAATACCACGCAGTCGGCCTCTGTTTCCTCGAGGGCCTCGAGCACATCGTCGGCTTTCCCGGACCCCATGAGGAGCCGGGCCTGCCACTCCCGCACCGTAATCACGGTTTCTCCCACAATGCCAATCCCCAACGTGGTGACCAGCTCCCGCAGTTCCTGGAGCAAATCTTCAGCCTCTGCTTCGGCTTCTTCGCGCAGTCGAACCCGCACCAAATAGGCGCGTTCCACCATGCGGGGTTTTTCCTGGACATCAATCATGACACGGGATGGGGTTGCATTTTCGAAAATCCCTCATAGCGTTCTTTATCTTCAACATCAATGGATAAGGAATCGATATGTCAGACACTTTAAACGTACAGGACACCCCGGTCATTACCAAGACCCGCGAACTTTGTGAGACTCTGCTCGCTCAGGACAGCTACAGCCGTTTGAAAGGCAAACTGGACGCCTTTGTTTCAGACGAAGACGCCCAGAAAATGTACCAGGAGCTGAGTGCGAAACAGTCCCAATTGGTTCAGAAACAGGAACAGTCCGGAGACCTCACCGAAGAGGAAATTCAGGAGTTCGAAGACCAGCGCGAAAAACTGCTGATGCACCCGGTTGCCGGGGGATTTGTGGAAGCACAGCAGGGATTTGAAGAACTTCGTGACACCATTGTCCGGTATGTCACCAAAACGTTCGAGCTCGGGCGTGTCCCCACAGCAGAAGAGGTGGAACCTCCCAAAAGTGGCTGCTGCGGTGGTGGATGCGGCGGAGGCGGTGGCTGCGGAAGCGGCGGCTGCAGCTGAGACCCATCACGCATGAGCCGACACCATGCTATGGCATGGCCGTCGAAGAAAAAGCCAGGTCGCAAGCGCGCCTGGCTTTTTTACGTTCCACCTTCAGTGGCGAACGGCCAACACTCGGTAGGCCCTGATCGGAGTTGTGAGATCTCCGTCACCCGTCATGGGATACCGGAATCCGTATGCCGCCATGACCGGTGATGACCTCTGTCCCTCAGATCGCAATGGCGTCTCTGCCTGCTTTCTTGCAGACTTTTTTATACCGTTTCTTTAGGGATTTCTCCTGTTTCAACTCGGGAACCCGCTGAAAGATCTCTTCCAGAGTATCTGCATGAGCACCATGTTCCTGAAGGTTCTCATAAATGTCCAGCAGATGCGGCAATACCTCCATAGGGTCCTTCACCTTCTCCCGGGCCTGTTCATAAACCGGTCTGGCTTTGGCAGGCTGTCCCGTCGCCAGGAGCAACTGCCCCTGCCAGAGGAGTGGATCTGATGACTCCGGCTGCTGGGATGCGGCCTCCTGGTAGTTCGCAAGTGCGGCATCCGCTTTTCCCTTCAGTTCTTCCCATTGGCCCTCATAGAGCAGTGCTGCATAGGTGAGTCCCTGTTTCTGAAGTGCCAGCAGGGTCAGTTCCACCAGTTTTTTCTGCTGCACGGCCAGCAGATTGGGCATCACATTCAGTAATGTGGGGACTGCCTCAACCGTTTCCCCTTCAAAACGGAAACTCGTCTGTCCGGCCAAGAGGGACTTTAATGCTTCCTGCGTCAACGTCTGCCAGAGTTGTTCCATGGCCTCCAGTTTGTCCAGAGGGATGTGGGACCCCATCTTACAGGTACTGCACTCCTGCAGGACACGTACCTTTTTCCCCATAGGAATCAGGGGGATGAAATAGATGTGCCCCCATTTTTTCCCGGTGTAACTCTTGTTCATCGCGTAGTTGCCACAATGCGGACAGATGCCCCATCCCCCAACTTCGTCTTTTTTTCCGTACATCTGTGAGCCGTAGATAATCATGGGTATATTCTCTCGATGTGATAGATACGATGGATGTCTGCTCCCTTCTGTAGAGAATATCCGAGAGTTCCAGAATAAAATGCAGACAACCCTTTCGTGGCCCCGACGTCAACGGTCACATCGACGGATCCGATTCAACATGACACCCCCTCTCGTTCACCCCCTCGCTTGCGGTGCATGGTTCAGCGGGAAATCCTGATGAGGGTCGCTCCTATCCTCATTATGCCGAATGCGTTGCCTTGACTTTGAGCCCTTGCCTCTTCATTTTTTGCAGATGTTCACCTTCTGTAGCGTCATAACACGTCCTTCCGCATTGGCCGGGTTCTGGTGGATGCTGAGCCTGTTTCTTGTTACCGGTTGCACCCGATATCCGGTACAGCATGGCCGGGGGCCCGACATGAAGAATGCGGAACTGGTGTATCCGGTACTTGCGGTGGCGGATTTCGAAAACCGGGCGAATTTCAGGGGATACTGGCAGTTAGGAGACGGGTTTGCTGACATGCTGGTCACCCAGTTTCTGAAACGGGGTGACGTGGTGGTGTTGGAACGGCATGACCTCAATGATGTCCTCAAAGAACTCGATCTGCAGCAGAGTGCGGTCACGCGCAAACAGGGGAAAAGCAAGTATGGTCACCTGAAGAACGTGGAATACATCGTGCGCGGAGTGATCACAGACTTTACGGTCACGGGGGATGCGTCCGGCTGGTTCAGCAATGAAGACGTCCGGGTCCGGGGTGGAAGGTCCAAAGCCCGTGTGTCCATGAATATCAAGGTGGTGGATGTTGAGACCGGACAGATTCTCACGTCCATTGAGTCTTCCGGCAAAGCCTCAAGCGGCTATTTCGGTGGGACGGTGAATTACAAGTCCATTGCCTTTGGAGGCGAGGCATACTATCGGACGCCGTTGGGGATGGCCACCCGTGAAGCCATGGACAAAGCCCTTTCCCGGCTGATGAAAACTCTCCCGAAGAAAGAATGGCAGGCTCGCATTGCGGATGTGACCGGAGATGTTCTCATCATCAATGGTGGAAAAAATGTGAAGCTGGAACCGGGGACCCTCTTTACCGCCTACACAGAAGGCCGGGAAATTTCCGACCCTGTCACGGGAAATGTCATTCACCGATACCCCGGGCAGGCCATTGGCAGACTTGTTGTCACGGAGGTGTACGAACAGTCGGCTGCAGCCAGAGTCACAGAAGGAAGGGTAAAGAAAGACGCGCTGCTCAGAAAAAGCACCGTGAGAGCGAACCCATAGTTGTGCACGTTTGCTGTGCGGTGGAACAGATACCTTAGAACCTGAAAGCCCCCATGCAAGGAGTTGGAGGGGGAGGGGTTCGGTTCGTTAGAACTGGATGATATACGCCGGGATCCGGTTCGTCTTCACATCGTGATAATCATCCAACATGTTCTCCGGCGTCAGGGTCATGTACTGATTTTCGTCTTTTTTTCCATTGTTGCGGTATCGAACTCCCTTAATTGGTTCGAGTGGGGTGCCGTCGATCCATACGTTCGGTTTCCCATCGGTGGGGATCACCGCTCCCAGCCATGACCGTCTGCCGTCCAGAGCTTCCATCAACGCGTCGTGTTGCGCTTTCGATTTCAGAACCACCAGGTCCCCCCCGGCTGCACGTGCCGCTTTCCGGGCCTCCGACCACGAAACCTGTTCTTCGATGATGCGGTAACGCTTGCCTTGAAACATGAACTCACCCTTCGCCGGTATACCGGTCTGCTGTGGGGGCTCCTGTCTGTGTTCGGCCAGGTCCTGTTGTGGTGCCTGGAGGGTTTCCGCCAGCTTGTTTCGGTAATCGCGTACAGCAATAGCCTCCTCAATGTTTCCCTGAGTCGTCAACTGAGTCACCAGTCCGTCCAGGGTATCCACATACCGGGTTAGCAGAGCTGCCGTCTTTTCCGCATGCTGCTGGGTGATGGTGGAAAAAGCGGTGGTCAATCGGGCCTGAAGTTCGCGCACCTCCGGGTAGGTTGAGTGTTCCTCCACAGAGGGAGGCAGAACCTTCTCCTCAAAGCGGCTTTTCTCCGCTTTCGCGGCAAGAATACCATCCAGATCACCGGCCTGCTGGTAGGTCTCAATTTGACGGTCGATGGCTCCAACGTACCCCTGTGACACATTGCCCACCTGTTCATCGCGTTCTGTGTCAAGTGCCCGGAGAGCGGTTTGATATCCCTGCTCCAATTCACGGGCTGCTCCGGGCACTTCCGGAAAAAGGGGCAAGGCGAACGTAACGAAAAACCAACCTGCAAGTACGCGTTTCACGTTCGCAATTGTGCGGAGAAAGATTGTCGATGTCAAGGGATGGAGAGACGGAAGCAAAGGAACCCTGATCGGAATGTACACCTTGTATTGTTTCGTCACCCCTCTTCACCGGCGGTGGATCCGCTCAGGTCCCCGGCAACAGGCGATTACGGCTCAGGAGCCCGCAACAGCGCAGGATTGTCCGGGAACGTTTGCAGGTAGCGTTGACGCCGTTCTTCCGCTTTTTCCGGGTCACCATGGCGGAGCTCAATCGCAAAAGAGAGGCCTGTCGCCTGCCAGGCATCACTCTTGGCATACACATTTTCCTGTTCCTCTCCCGCGGATTGGATTGCGAAGCGTGCGGCCTGATGAAAGGCCTGCGCTGCCTGATCCCGATGATGCGAGGCGTCCTCTTCTGAATCTGTACGGGACATCTGGAGGTGGGTTAGACCCATTTGCAGGTACAACTGGAAGGATTCAGGATTACGGTCCAGGCCTTCCTGAAGGAATTCCAGAGCGGCCTCCGAATTTATCTGTGCGATCCAAAATGCACCCGCCTGATACCCTTGGATGTAGCCCCCATCCAAAAGGGTCATCATCCGGAAAAGGGGAATGAGTTCATCTTCCTGGTGTTCTGGATGCGGACTGCCGGGTGGAAGCCGGGGTTCGACTGCCCGATGTAAGTCCCCGATCCATCCGCGGAAATCGTCATGCCGTTGAGTATGAAGCTCTTCTGTTTCTCCCTGAGCAACGGCATCAGCCCCATGTGCGTGCTCAGCCATGATGACTCCACCGTGCATGTAACGATCCGCTTTGACATAGAGAATGTCACTGAGACCGGTCCGGAATTCGCCCAGGACCTTTCCGATTGCACTTTGATCAATTTCTTTGCTGTCTTTCCGGCGGATGTCGGTGGAAACACCTCCTGCCGGTCTCGGGAGATGAGGAGAGAGCAGTCCGGAGAGAAGGACCAGCAGGGCGGGGGGGAGCCAACGTATCACAGTGCCCTCCTGAGAAAACGCTCGCTGCAGATCCAGAGGGACATCAGAGACCAAAGGATGCAGTGCAGCCATAAGCTGCCGTATTGCAGAGGAGCCATGGGGGGCATGCCGGTGGTGTAGCGGGTCGCCAAATTGCAAAGATCCACCTGGGGGAGGATGTGAGCCCACGCTCCTGTGGGACCCCAGGCTGTTGCAATCAGGCCTCCGGTAAACGTCAGGACCAGACCGACGCTGACCGCCATGGCCTGAGGCATGAGAAGACTGAGCGCCATGCCGATCGCGGTGACAGTGCCAAGAGCTGCAGCCTGCAGCACGAGATGTTGAAGCAGTGTTGCGAGATCCGGTCCCTGTACGGAGGGGGTAATCAACAGGGCAAGGAGTGAACACATCAGCATCATCACGGTTCCTGCCAGCGTCATCGCCGTCCACAGTTCCCAGAGAAACCGGTTGCGGCTGACAGGCCGGGCAAGGAGTGGATACAACGTTCTTGATTCGATCTCTGCCGGAAGGTGCGTGGTGGAAAGAATCAACGTGACGATGCGGGGCAGGATCACCGCCAGGGTCAGTCCCACATTCAGAAGAAACCGGGTCTGGGCCTCCGAATCCGGATGTTGAGAGAGGAGCCATCGTGCCACAAGCACATAGAGCAGGACCACCACCGCACAGATTGGAATGGCCCGACCCCGCAGCAGCTTGATCCAGATCACATTCTGAATCACGCCTTTTCTCATAAGGCTCTCCTGCGGAACTGAAGCCAGGCTGCGCTGAGGAAAATCAGTGCAAATCCAAATGCGTAAAGAGAAAGCTGAATCATCACTCCGACCTCAAGAGGCGGCCAGAAGTCTCCATGCACCACTTTTGGGGATAGGTTGAACAGGCTTAAATGGGGGATGACGATATTAAGAAGTCTGGCCGCAGTCTGTCCGACAGGTCCGCTGGCTTCATGGACTTCCTGGAGAAAATTGGAGAAAACCGTGGAGGTGAAGTAAAAGAGAATGCCGAAGGTGACGGACGCATCGAAGTCACACAGCATGGACAGCCAGAAGCAGATGCTGGTCATCACCATCACCATGCAGAGCTGCAGCCAGGTATGCTGCAGAAGCAGGGTGAGATGCACGGGGGCTCCCAGGACCAGACAGGCAATCAGATAAATGCACAGGAAAAGCAGCAGGCAGAATAAACCGGCACTGACGACCCCGATCCATTTCCCCAGGACAAATCCCCCGCGGGGAACGGGCCGGGCGAGTAGGGGATAGATCGTTCTGCGGGTGAACTCGAGCGGAAGTTGCCGGGAAGCCAGAATCACAACCGTAAGGGCGGTGCACATACTCATTAGATTGAGTGCGGTCTCCCGGTGAAACTTGCTCAATCCGTCAAGACCGAAAAACCGGATGCGGGTAAACGCCAGGATCATCAGGCAGCCGATGCTGACAATCACGTAGATCTCCTTGCGGCGAATGGCCTCCAGCCAGACTCCCTTCGCGATACAGTGAATCACCTTCGGACTCACGGAGGTGTGGTCTCCGAGATGGTTTCAATGAAAAAGGTTTCCAGGGAGCGGTCACCGCATTCCTCGAGCAGGGACTGCAGGGAAGCATCCCTTACCAGAAGACCCTGGTGAATGAGGATCACCCTGTCGCAGAGTCGTTCCACCTCGCCGAGTTCATGGGAGCTGAAGAATACGGTCTTCCCCTGTTCCTTGAGGTCCAGGAGCAGGTTGCGGAGGTCATGCCGACCAAGCGGGTCCAGACCGGACGCCAGTTCGTCGTAGATCAGCAAATCCGGCTCCGCGATCATGGACTGGGCAATTCCCAGTCTCTGCTGCATTCCTTTTGAAAAGTGTTTCAGCAGGATTTCTCCCTGATCGGACAGTCCCACCTTCTCCAGCAGAACCGGGATGCGTTCCTTGAGCACCGGTTTCTCCAGTCCGGAAAGACCGCCATAGAATTCCAGGAGTTCCCGGGCTTTCATGAAGGGATAATAGAGAGAGACCTCCGGAAGATATCCAAGCCGTTTCCGGCTCTCCACAGATCCGGCAGGTTCCCCGAACAGCGAAACGGTTCCCTGGTCCGGGAACCGAAACCCCAGCAGGTGCTTCATGGTCGTGGATTTTCCGGCACCGTTTCCGCCGATAAACCCGACACACTCACCGGCCTGAACGGTAAAGGTAATTCCTTTCAATGCGTCTTTTTTCTGCTTGCCGGAACCGTAGGACGCATGAAGGTTTTGCACGTCAATGACAGGTGGGACATCGCTCATACGTTCGTCATACTGTACGCGGTGCAAGTCGGCAAGAGGTGATCCAGGGTGAAATGACCGATCATGGGGGGACATCCTTGATCCGCACGGTCACATCATGGCCGGATCCTCAACCTTTCGAAAGACCAGATATCCGGCAAGGGCGATCAGGATTCCCCAGCAGATACATGTACCCAGATAGATTCCGTATTCGACCTGTGTCCCCACGGTGATGTCATCCACCAGTGTCTCCACACCCCAGAGAAATGTTTCCAGATTCTCCCGTTCGTCTCCCTCGGGAAAAGTTGGAAACTGTTCCACGAATGCGGCGGCTTGGGTTTGCTGCTCTTCGGTAAAGGGGGCTCCTCCTGCGGCGACCCGGGCCAGCCCCTTTTCCAGAAGCTGAACTTGAACCGCATCATACACATGACCGGCTGGCCATGCAATGGTGTCACTCAGTTCGAAGAAGGAGTCATCCTCCGGACCAAACCCACGCATGTTCAGCTGATGAAGAATTTCAGAGACCCCGAACTGTAAACAGGAGCAGACCACCCCGATGATGATCCAGAACGAAGGCGTTTGAAGTGGGGAGGTGGAACGGTTGGACGTATGCATGAGTGGGGCAGGAGGATCCTATATTGCGTTGAATCAGATGTCGGGTTGAGGTTCCAGCAGAATCCGAAGACCCGTGTCGTCATCTCCATATCCCTTCGGTGGAACATAAATGTGCGCGAGGTGGAGAACCTGCAGGTTGGTTTCGGACCAGGCTCCTCCGATCAGATCGCCCTCGGCGGTCCATTCCCATCGTCCCCCGGCCATGTCCCGGAATCCATATCCAAGTGCGGGTCCGGGCCGGGAGGGGGGAGCCTCCAGTGCGAAGTGGATGCCTTTCGGTGGCGTGTGAAGCCCATACCCCCAGGGCGTCTCCGCATTCGGGAGTCCTCCCCGGGCGGCCATTTGCCATTCGACTCGGCGGGGAAGTCGGAGCGTTCGCCCCGTCTGTTCTGACAGCAGAACACAGAAGGCCTGCGCCTTGTCGTAGGTGATCTTCCCACCTTCACCCATGTTCCAGATCGATTCCGCTATCTCACGTTCTGAAAGAAAAAAGGCCATGGTGCCCTCCGGTGAGGGAATGCCCAGAAAGCGGATTCTCTGTCCGTTTGGCAGTTCTAGCGTTTCTTTTGCGACCGGTACGCGTTTCAGACGCTCAAAGGTGTAGGGATCCAGTTCCGAGGGACGGAAAAGCAGGGTGATGACACTTCCGAGAATCGGAAAGAGAAGGAAGGCCCCGAACTTCATCACGGACGTGGTGTGGAACCGTCTTTCTGAGCCAACCCGATCCGGAGCGGGTAGGTCAGCTTTAACTGATCCTCAAGCAATACTTCGATCCAATAGATTCCGGTTTCGTTGAACTCGATGTTCATGAAAAACTCCACATTGGTGGCGGTGTGGAGTTCATCCTGAAGGCGGACGGGCATGGGCTTGCCCTCCAGCAGGACATCCTTGCGGTTGGGATGCAGAATCCGTGAATGCTGCGTGAACTGTCCCTGACCGCTGCACCATCGGGTTGCGATGCAGAGGCGGGGAACCTTCAGAGGGAAATTGCTGGACCAAAGCGCATCAAACAGGCCGATCAGGATAAATTTTCCGTTACGTTCCTGGCGGACATCGTCGCATAACAGGGAAGACTGCAGGTCGGGAGAGATTTGCATGCCGTCTTTGTAGCATGCAGCCCTCGGAAGTGCCATCCCCAAACGGTTTGACGCTTGATGTGGGATGCAGTGTTGCCTATAGCTCGGATCTGAACCCCACCAGAGGAGCGCCTGCATGGCCATTGTTACATTCTTAATCGGTCTGTTTCTATACAGTTTCATCCGATGTATCTTCACCGGTCTCTATACAGTAAAACCCAATCAACGGGCGGTGATCACCAGTTTCGGACGTGCTGTTCGTCTCCGGAATCAAACCGTTGAAGCTTCGGTGGAACAGCCCACTGAGGAACAGCAACGGTATCAGTATCCGGTCCTGAAAATTATTCCTCCGGGCGGTCCCTATTTCAAATGGCCCTGGCAGCGTGTGCACAAGGTCAGTGTTGCGACTCAGGCGGTGGACATTACCTGGGACCCAAGCAAACTGCAGGACACCATTGAAGCCGTGACCAAGGACAACCTGACTACGGGTGTAAATGGTCAGCTCCGGTACAGAGTCAGTGAAAACAATCTCTACCCGTATCTCTTCGGAGTCACCAGCCCTCTTGAACACGTGATGGGATATTTTGTGTCGGTTCTCCGGGAACGTATCGCCAATTTCGAAGATCCAAAGGGTGCGGAATTACTCAGCACCGGTGAGGAAAGCGAAGAGGAAGGGCAGGGCTCCACGGTGGAACTCTCGGAAGGCGTCTCTATTAATGACCTGAGAAAGAATTTACCGCTGTTGAACACGTACATGGAAAAACAGTGCGAGAATACGGTGATGCGATACGGCATTGAACTGGATGCCGCTCTGATCACGGAAATTGATCCTCCGCCGGAAGTCGACCGGGCATTGTCGGCCATTAACAGTACCCGGAACCAGGTGGCGGCAGACATCAGCACTGCACGGGCAGATGCGGAACAGCAGATCACCATGAGTAACCGTGCGGTGGAAATCGCCACCAACAATGCCGAAGCCGAAGTCGCACCGCTTGCAGAACTGTCCAATACCCTGGGGCAGATCAAAACCGAAGGAGGCTCCGGTGCCCTCAAAGCGTATGTCCGGAATATGCGGTTGCCGTTATTGGAACGGACCCGGCGTGTGATCGAAACCACCCCCAGTGCTTCATAAGGAGATCATATCATGGCTGAAATTTTTTCGTTTATCCTCGGTCTTGTCATTATTCCCCTGATGTTGAAGATTGCCCGGGCGTGCGGGATGTATGCCATCGTGAAGGAGTCCGAGGCACAGGTGTTTACCCTTTACGGAAAAGTACTGGGGACCATTACAGAACCGGGACTGCACTTCCCGTTGACCAAATTCGGCATTGCTCCTCTTTTGAAAGGACTGCCCATCTTTGGAAAAATCTACAAAGTGAACACCGCTCTGCGGCAGCACTACCTCCGGAGTCAAATGGTGAATTCGGAGGAGGGTACCCCTATGGGCGTGGGAATTTGGTATGAAATGCAGGTCACCGACCCGGTGTCCTACCTCTTCACCAATGCCAATCCGGAAGGGTCTCTGCAGGCCAATGTGGCCAGCTCCACGATTTCCGTGCTGAGTAATCTGGAGATGGAGAAAATGCTGGAGGACCGCCATTCTCTGAGTCGGACCGTACGCAGCAGCGTCTCTCCGCTTTCCGAGAAATGGGGCTACCGCCTCGGATCCGTCTACATTCGCAAGGTGGCCTTTACCGATCAGGGCATGGTGGACAATATCACGGAAAAAGTGGTGAAACGGCTGGTGCAGGTTACCAGTGCCATGAAACAGGACGGAGAAAACCGTGTTGGATTGATTCAGAGTCAGACCGCAAAAAATGTGTCCCAAAAGATGGCGGAAGCCTCGGCTGCCCGTCCGCGTATTGTCGGGGAAACCCTCAATGGCATCGCCAAACAGGATCCCGAGGTGCTGCAGGCGGTATTGGATGTGATGGAAACCGAGAAAGTGCTCAAGTCGCAGGCTGAAGTGGATCTGGTTCCTGAGAATCTCAGTATCATCGCGTCTCTGGGCAGCAGTGGAGGGGGAGGGGGATTTGTCCCACCACCCCCACCTCCATCTCCGGTACAGTTTGACCGCTAACGAAGGCGGAGACAGATGCGAATGCCCGGTGAACCGTCGTGCACCGGGCGATGCGGGTTAGGCGTGTTGCTCCCGGATGAGGTCCTGAATCCATTCGGCTGACTGCCTGCGATGTTGTTGCTCGAGTTCTTCGCAGGTGTAGGTGACAAAGGACATCTGTTGTTCGAGCTGTTGCCAATTCACCGTCGCGTGCACATTCTCCGGGACTACTTCCAGTCGCAGGTGAACCCTGACCGCACCCTCCGCAACGGAGCTGCACGCCGTATAGAGGGGGGCCTCCACGGGATAATCCGGTTCCTGGTAGGGAGGAAGTAGCCGGGTTTCCATGGCTCCTTCCAGGAAGGTTGCCTTGAGGCAGTGGCCGTCCTGAACCGTGTCCCAACCTGACGCTGTCCTGTTTGTGGTGCCCATGCCATGAAACAGATGCTGCGCTCGGTGGGATGCAGGGATTCCGTCCGGAATTTCATCGACGACTTCCAAGCGTACCGTTCCGTCAGGGCCGTGCAAACATTCGAAATGCCGCTGCCAGGATTGGAGGTACACTTCAGAGAGATCCAGTTGAATGCGAAAGGACCCGTTCTCCGCCACATCGAGGTGTGTGACCACTCCGCCAGCTGTTTCCTGCATGCCCCCGCAATGGATCACATTAAAATTCTCTCTGGTTTTTACGGCCCCTCTTGCCCAGAGAACGCCTTGCGACAGAAGGGTGAAGCTGCCGGCACATCCGGGGGTTCCGGTTCCGTTCATCGGGTGTTGATTCGCATCGACACACACCACAGTATCATGCGAATCCTTCCATCTGTTCCGGGAAAGAAGGCACCCTTTTTTGGCGTCCATCCACCAGGGGGGCAGGCAGGTGTCCGGCGACTCCGGCCCATGGAGGTCCGGCTGGGTCAGGAGGGCCCCAAGGGCATGATGCGGAAGAAAAATGCCCAGGCTTGCGTCACCTTCAGGACCGCAAAGCGCCCCCCAAAACGACTGAAACGCCGCATGGTATCGTTGGGGAAGAACACAGGCGCCCATCGCATATTCTCCACTCCGCCAGTGATCCTGGTGGCAGGCACTTCGGTTGTGCACCATCGCAGCATGGGGGCATCCGGGGACAAAACTGTAAAACAGCACATGCAACAGCCAGGGTGGGGGGAGTCCCTCAAACAGGTGAAGCATCCCCCGGTGTTTCATCACCATGAGAAACAGCAGCAGATGATGATCCAGCGGGTAGCGGAAATAATTCAGGCTTTCCTGTGTCCATCCTGTTTCCCCCACCTGAGTGCGGAAATAGGCCAGGACCCCCTGGATGGAACGTTCCAGCAACGCATCCGCTTCTTTCCCGGGGTGAAGATCTGCGGAGACCACGGCACAGACGGCGGCTGCACTGCACACATTCGCCTGCCAGTTACTTGCCGGGCTCTCATTCCATCCCTGACCCCCGCCGGTGATCAGCTCGGTTCCCTTCGACAGAAGAACCTGAGCCAATTCAGTGCGATAGTCCTTCTCCCAGAAATGCCCTGCAAGTGCCGCTGCGAGTGCGACCCCAATGGCAGGGTCGGTTCGGAGAATCATTTTATACCTGGAGTTCCACAACGGTTCCTGAACGGCGCCTTTGCTTGAGTGGACGTATTTGTCCGCCCGAACGTCTTCGATATGATTCCGAGCTTTCTCCGCACAGGTTTGGTCTTCCCGAAGAAGTGCCAGCAAGGCCCATCCTGCAGCATGAGACCCCTGGGAGATCGCAGTGGGAGGTTGCTGGAGTAAGGTGTTGAGCCGTTCAATACAGGCCTGCCCACGCAGCGTGGAAGCCGCGTCCTGGAGGTGACGTGGAGTGGCAATACTTGAAGAGGGGGGGATCCGCATCCCCTTATTGAAAACCACATCGATCCTGTGGACAAGGGAAAGGAAGCTTCATTTTCTCTATTGAGATTCTGTGTTCAGTTCCGTACGGTTTCCTTATGAAATCAATGTCTCTTCCCTACATCATTGGAACCGTTGTGTTGACCCTGTTGGTTGGATGCTCTGACACGTCTTCGTCGGACCATGATCACGATCATGACCATGGACATAGCCATTCCCACGATCATGGTCACGAGCACAATCATGATCATGGAGATGGTCATGCACATACGCCGAATGATGGGGCCATGGCTCCGTTTACCGATGGATTGGAACAGGTTGGGTTTGTAGAGTTGAAGCTGCACGATGATAAGGGAGACCTTGAAATCTGGCTGACAAAAGACGGAAAGGGTGCGGTCCCCTTTGATCTGCCTCTGGAAACCACGCTCAAGGTCTCCTTCCCGGATCTGGAACAGGATTCGGTCACGTTGCAGGTCCGAAATGCAGAGAAAAATGAGGATGAGGCCGGAAATCCGACCATTCGTGAACAGAAGACCAACTACTTCATTTTTCCGGGGGACACCGGTGTGGATGCCACCTTCCTAATGGGGGCGGACTTCAGCACCAATGTTGTGGTGTCCTTCACCGTGGGCGGAACAAACTACGTATCCGCTCCCTTTCTGCTGGTCCCGCACACTGTGGGTCACTTCCATACGCACTAAACGTCGGGTAGGGCAAAGGGGAAGACCTCTCCCCATAAATTGGACCGACTGCGTCTCGCAGTCGGGAGAAACACTCCCTTCATGGCACGGTCCTCCCGGACGTTCACTGTGTGACATATCCCAGAAATTCACGGATTTCGTTTACGTAAACAAAACTGTGGACCGTCCGCGTAGGGGCTTGTTTTCGTTTGTTTCTAAGTTGCTTCATGCGGGTGGTGTCCCTATGAAGTGGCCATGAATCTCAAAAAACTTCTATTTTCTGTTGTGGTGGCGGCCTCTCTGATCGTCACAGGATGTGCGAAAAAATCGGAAGCAGACAGCACGGTAATTAAAATCGGTCAATTTGCCTCCCTGACCGGCAACATTGCCTCTTTTGGTCAGTCTTCCAACAATGGAACGGTGATGGCGATTGAAGAAATCAACGCCGCGGGTGGTGTTCTCGGGAAACAGATCGAACTGATCACCGAAGATGACCGTTCCACAGCGGGCGAGCCGGCCAATGTGGTGACCAAGCTGATTCACCGTGATCAGGTGGTTGCGGTTCTTGGGCAGGTCGCCTCCAGTATGTCGCTTGAGGCCGCCCCGATTTGTCAAACGGAAGGAATCCCGATGATCACGCCGGCATCGACCAACCCTGAAGTGACCGAGAAAGGAGATTTTATTTTCCGAATCTGTTTTATTGATCCTTTTCAGGGTCAGGTGATGGCGAAGTTCTCCAAACAAAACCTCGGCGCAAGCAAAGCCGCGATTCTGACAGATGTGAAGCAGGACTACAGCGTGGGGCTCTCCAATTTTTTCAAACAGACCTTTGTGGAGCTCGGAGGCGAAATCGTCGCCGAACAGAGTTTCAGTTCAGGTGACAAGGACTTTAAGGCGCAACTTACCACCATTCGGGCTGCGGAACCGGATGTGATTTTCGTTCCGGCCTATTACAACGAGGCGGCGCTGATTGCCTTACAGGCCCGGCAATTGGGCATTGAACAGCCTTTAACCGGTGGTGACGGTTGGGATTCCCCTCTGTTATTTGAAATTGCGGGAGACGCGGTGGAAGGGTGCTATTTTTCCAACCATTATTCCCAACAGGACCAGTCTCCGGCGGTTCAGGAGTTCATTAACAAATATCAGGAAAAACATGACAGCGTGCCGGATGCAATGGCCGCTCTTGGGTATGACTCGGCGTATGTCCTGGTGGATGCCATTAAACGTGCCGGCACAACCGACCCGGAAGCTCTCCGCGATGCCATTGCTGCCACTGCCGGATTTAAGGGGGTGACAGGGACCATCACCCTTGATGAAAACCGCAATGCCAGCAAACCCGCCGTGGTGTTAAAAATTGAGGGAGGAAAGGCGGTCTTTAATACGACTGTCGAACCCTGATTGAACCGTCCCCGTGGATTCCTTTCTCCAGCAACTCTACAATGGCCTCTCCTTAGGGGCCATTTATGCGTTAATTGCTCTTGGATATACCATGGTGTACGGGATCCTGCGCTTCATTAATTTTGCGCATGGTGAAATTTTTATGGTCGGTGCATATGTCGCCTACTTCCTTGCAGGTTGGTTTCTCCCGGACGGAGCGGCCTCCAGTTGGTTGATGTTTCTCCTGATCCTGATGTTGAGCATGGCGATCTGTGCCCTGTTGGGGATCGGGATTGAATGGACGGTGTATCGGCCCCTGCGGAATCGACCCCGACTGACCGTGCTGATCACAGCCATAGGGGTCTCTCTGTTTCTTCAATACGGAGGTCAGACCTTTATCGGGGCAGACCCTAAAGCATTCCCCAAGATTCTTGGAGACCCGGTCCAGGTAAACATGGGGCCGGTCACGACCAACAACCTGGAGTTACTGGTTCTTGTGATTACGCTGATTCTGATGTTCGCGCTCCGGTTTTTTGTGATGAAAACCAAGTTGGGCAAAGCCATGAGAGCCGTCTCCCACAACATCCAGGCTTCTTCCCTGATGGGAATTAACAATGACCAGGTAATTGCAGTTACCTTTGCCGTGGGCAGCGCACTGGCCGCCGCAGGTGGGGTTCTGTACGCGATGAATTATCCAACCATTGACCCACTCATGGGCTTGCTGCCTGGTTTGAAGGCTTTTGTTGCAGCGGTGCTCGGAGGGATTGGAAATATTCCCGGGGCCGCATTGGGAGGTCTCATTCTGGGGGTTGTTGAAACCTTTGCCGCAGGCTCCGTCGTGTCGGATTACAAAGATGCAATCGCATTCGGCCTGCTGGTTCTGCTGTTACTCTTCCGCCCCGGCGGTCTGCTTGGAAAAGCGACTGTGGAGAAAGTGTAATGGCATGGTTTTCCCGTCATTCCCGTCTGGCGCTTGGGATGGGGCTGCTTGTAGCCGGTCTTCTCCAGATGTTTTCCGGTTACCTCGATCCTTATTACATGCGGATTCTGCAGATTTCAGCGATCAATGTGGCCCTGGCGGTGAGTCTGAACCTGGTGAACGGATACACCGGCCAGTTTTCGTTAGGCCATGCCGGATTTATGGCGGTAGGGTCTTACACCGCCGCAGGGCTCACGAAACTGCTTCCGGAGGCGGTCCCCTTTTTTGCGGAACTACAACCCGCCTCTCAACAGATTTGGTTTCTGATTGCCACCCTCCTGGGCGGTTGTGCTGCTGCGGTTTGCGGTTTTGTGGTAGGCATTCCCAGTCTGCGTCTCAGGGGGGATTATCTTGCCATCGTCACCCTGGGGTTTGGCGAAATTATTCGGGTGATCCTGCAGTCCAATGATACACTTGGTGGTGCCAGGGGACTGAATGGGATCCCAAGGTTGACCACTCCTTTTGCCTGTGTGGCCCTTGCCGTGATTTCCATCTACATCTGCGGAACGCTTGTGCAATCCACATATGGATTAGGGTTTCTCGCAACCCGGGATGATGAAATTGCAGCCGAATCGGTCGGGGTGAATACCACCCGATGCAAAGTAAATGCATTTGTCGTGGGTGCGTTTCTTGCCGGTCTTGCAGGTTCCCTCAACGCCCATTTACTTACCACGATTAATCCCAGTCATTTTGGGTTCCTGAAATCCGTGGAAATCGTCGTACTTGTCATTCTGGGTGGGATGGGAAGCACATATGGTGTGGTCATTGCCGCGGTCGTGATGACGGTGGGCCTCGAACAACTCCGGGCTCTGAATGACTGGCGTATGGTGATCTACTCGTTGATGATCATCCTGTTTATGCTGGTGCGGCCCCAGGGCGTCATGGGGACGCTCGGAGTCGATAAAGCACGTGCAAAGACCAAGAGGAAGCCGGTATGACCGCCTTGCTCGAACTTAAAGACTGCAGTATTCAATTCGGAGGGTTGAAAGCGGTTGATGCTGTGAACTTCAGCTTGGGCGACCAGGATCTGCTGGGACTGATTGGGCCGAACGGTGCCGGGAAAACGACGATCTTCAATTTGATCACCGGCATTTACCAGCCTACGGGCGGGGATATTTTCCTGGCTGGGGAGAACCTCAAAGGTGTTCCCTGTTCGAAAATTGCCGCCAAAGGGATTGCCCGTACCTTTCAGAACATCCGCCTCTTCTCTTCTCTCTCGGTGTCGGACAACATCCGGGTGGCTGCGCGGCTGCATACTCAGCACGGATTTCTTCACGCACTTGGCCGTGGGGCCTCTTTCCGCAAGGAGGAAGAGGAGGTTCAGGAAACCATCATGGAACTGCTGGGGCTGTTCAATCTGCAGGAGTTTGCGGATGATCCGGCCGGCAGCCTTCCCTACGGAAGCCAGCGCCGGTTGGAAATTTTAAGAGCCTTGGCCACAAAACCCAGCGTACTTCTGTTGGATGAGCCCGCCGCGGGGATGAACCCTGCAGAAAAAGAAGAGTTAATGGAGCTGATTGAGGTGATCCGGAATACCTTTCAGTTGTCCATCCTTCTGGTGGAGCATGATATGAAGGTGGTGATGGGGGTTTGCAAACGTGTGGTGGTGATTGAGTACGGACGTAAAATAGCTGAGGGGGCACCTGCCGACGTTCAGAAAGATCCCCTTGTCCTGGAAGCCTATCTCGGCACAACCCATGAAATGGTGGGGGATGCCGATGCTTGACGTGGCGAACATCAAAGTGAAGTACGGTCAAATTGAGGCCTTACACGATGTCTCGATCTCAGTGCCGGAGGGCAAAATCGTGACACTGATCGGTGCAAACGGTGCCGGGAAAACAACGCTGCTCCGCTCACTGTCCGGTCTGCTTCCCTTGTCAAACGGCAAGGTTGAACTGCACGGAGAGGACATTACCCGTGAGAAACCCCACCGCCGGGTGGCCCGCGGTCTGGCCCATGTTCCGGAGGGTAGAATGGTGTTTGCCAACCTGAGTATCGCGGAAAATTTAGAAATGGGGGCGTTTTTGCGGAAAGACAAGGACGGTATCTCCAAGGATCTTGCGTATGTCTATGAGCTCTTCCCGCGTCTTGAGGAACGCAAACGCCAGCAGGCCGGCACCCTCTCCGGCGGGGAGCAGCAGATGCTGGCGATCGGACGGGCATTAATGTCTGCCCCCCAGTGTCTGATGCTGGACGAGCCGTCGCTTGGAATCGCCCCCATCCTGACCCGGATCATTTTTGATAAAATTGTGGAGATCAATCAGGAACGGAAACTCACGATTCTGCTTGTGGAACAGAATGTGAATCTTGCTCTGGAAATCTCTTCTTTTGGATATGTAATCGAGACCGGTAACATCCTCTTCGAAGGCTCCTCTCAAGACCTTCGCAATGATCCCCGGGTCCGCGAAGCCTACATGGGGGGCTGAAATGTCGTATTTAGATGATCCACGAGTATTTTATGCTGTTGAACGAACGCTTCTTGCATGGATGCGGACCGAGATTGCGATTCTGGCTTTCGCCTTCCTATTGAAACGCTTTGGCTTCTCCATGGGGGAGGAGGCCGCTGTGCCGGGCCTGGAGGTTGCTCTGAATGTTGCCCTGGCGTTCCTTTGCGTACTGGTCGTGGTGATGTCGGTGCTGTCACTGCTGCAGTGCTACTTTTCCATTTCCAAACTGGGCCCTTCCGAGGTGCCCAACCGAATGGCAAAATATTTTGTCCTGATGACCGGAGTCGTCGGGATCGTGATCTGCAGTGTTTCCAGTCTGATGCTGTTTCTGGTGTAGGAACTTAAATCCGGGTCACGGTGTAGTGAGGATCGTCATCCGCCACCTCCACCTCCACCAGGGAACCGGCTTTGTTAAGCAGATGTGCACACTCCGGACTCAGATGCCGTAAGCGGATCCGTTTTCCTGCTTTGCGGTACCGTTCTGTCAGGGCACTCAGGGCTTCCATGCTGGAATAGTCGCATACCCGGGCCTCTTTAAAATCGATGACCACATTTTCAGGGTCTTTGCTGGGGGTCATCCGTTCAGTGAATTCACGTACAGAGCCGAAAAACAGAAGACCCTGCAGGTTGTAAATCCGGGATCCATCTTCCTGATCGACGGGATGCAGGGTTACATGCTGAGCACTTTTCCATGCGAAGACCAGAGCGGACAGGATCACACCCGCGAAGACCGCAAGGGCAAGGTTATGCAGGAATACCGTGATCAGCGTCACCGCAAGGATGACCAGGATCTCGGACTTGGGCACTTTGCCGAAGGTGGAAAACGTTGCCCATTCAAAGGTGCCGATCACCACCATGAACATGACTCCGGTCAGGGCGGCAATTGGGATCTCTCCAATGACCGGTCCACCGACCATGATGAACACCGCCAATGCGGCGGCGGCCACGATCCCCGATGTGCGTCCCCGTCCACCGGACTGAATGTTGATCAAACTCTGGCCGATCATCGCACATCCACCCATTCCCCCGAACAGGCCGGAGAGGAAGTTGGCCGCACCCTGTGCAATGGATTCCCGGTCGCACTTTCCGCGGGTTTCGGTGAGGTCGTCGATCAGTTGGAGGGTCATAAGGGACTCAATGATGCCCACCATGGCGACCGTGGCCGCGATCTTGAGGATGAACAGCACATTTTCCTGATTCCAGACGATGTCGGTTGGAAACGAAGGCATCGGGAAGGAACCGCTGAGAGTTCCGTTGCCGGTATTGTCCAGAAGAACATCGGAGACCGTACGGGAATCCAGCCAAAGGGCACTCAGGAGTCCCACCACGACAATTGCCGCCAGGGAAGAGGGGATGGCTTTTGTCAGTTTGGGCAGAAACTGGATGATCACCATGGTGAGGAGGATCAGGGCACCCATGGTCAGGAGTTCCTGTTGAGGGAGCCAGTCTCCGGAGGCGAATCGAAAAGAATCTTTTTGCGCAAACAGAATCACGATGGCCAGACCATTCACAAACCCCATCATGACCGGGTGCGGAACCAATCGCATAAAGTGCCCCAGTCTCAAAATTCCAAACACCACCTGAAGGAGGCCCGCAAGCATGACACAGGCAAAGACGTACTGCAGCCCAATTCCTTCCCCCTGCAGCTCTCCATACTGAAACGCTTTCGCGACCACCACGGCAATGGCTCCGGTTGCTCCGGAGATCATTCCGGGCCGGCCTCCAAAAGCCGAGGTAATGAACCCCATGAATACCGCCGCCCACAGACCCACAAGCGGAGGGACCTGTGCTGCGAAGGAAAAGGCGATGGCTTCCGGAACGAGGGCGAGGGCAACAGTCAGGCCGGACAGAGTATCGTCTTTGAGTGTGCCGCGCTTTTTTTTGACGAGATGAAAAAACATGAGGAATCCTGAAAAAAAGAAGACGCCTGTGGAAACCCACAGGCGGTGTGATGGATTGGATCGATAGTCAAAAGGTCAGGCGATGTCAAACCCTGCACATTCAAGAAACAGGGATCGGAACCATGGGAGAGTGAATTCGGATAAGCCGATACCCTTTACGTGTAAAAAGCCCGATTACCATTGAGGTGTAGAGTAGGAGTTGACTGATCGCCCAGACCCAATACCCGAACGGGAATAGGCGTGGGATCCCGTCCCAATAGAGAATGGCTCCAAACAGGACCACGCTGGAAAGACTGACAGGAATGAGGAGTAACGCCATCCATGAGGTGGGTTTCGACACCACAATTCCGATAAATAAAACCAGCAGGTTTGGACTGTTCAACCAGACATACCCTATCCAATGAAACAGGTCGGAATGGTCAAACAACAACACAAAACAACCTGCATAACAATGGACGCCCCATACGCCTCCCGCGAGGGTTGTTTCTGCCCAAACCGGGAGAAGCAGTGAAAGAAAAAAGAGCCACAGGCTGACGTGTTTCAGCCGGATGTAAACGGGTTGAGCCGGGCGATGGGAGAGGGTTTCATCAGCAGGGCTCATGTTACTTCCTGAAAAGTTTGAGGGAAGGATATGTCTTTCCAAGAACTTTTGTCGCGTCCAGATCCAGCCAGGAATTGAGCACGGACCCATAGACGGACCGGAAATCTATCGTATGCCGGATGTCTCCATGTAACAGATCGGTCAGATCCGGCGGTTCCCCTACAAACCCGCCTTTCACCTGGGGGCCGACAAGAAACATGGGGGCTGCGGCACCGTGATCCGTTCCCGCGCTGTCATTTTCCGCCACTCGGCGACCGAATTCAGAGAAACCGAGAATGGTGATCCGTTCCCATTGGCCGTGCCGCAGCATATCTTTCCGGAACGCGGAAATACTTTCCGACATCTGTTGAAGAAGACGGGCATGGACCCCGGCTTGATTGGCATGGGTGTCAAATCCGCCGTGACGGATATAAAACACTCTGCTTTTGAGCCCACCTGCAATGAATTGTCCCACCCTTCGGAAGTCAGCACCGAGTTGATGGCGGGGATATTCAACCCCTGAGCGGTATCCTTTCACGGCGGCAGCCACCCATTCTGCAGAGAGAGAGGCTTCGATGGCGGTTCGTCTGAGGTAGTCAATCCTGGGGGTGGGGGCCTCTCCAAGTAATCCTTCTCTGGCCTGTTCAATCAGGAGCTTTTTCTGCCGTTCATTCTGAGGTCGGCTTCTCCCGGAGGATTCCCAGACATAGGCTTCCGGATCCGCGATCACAACCCCTTTGGAACCTCCATCCGGCGTACGTAGAGCCTGTGGAAGTTCCGTGCCAATGGTGACCGCATCTACAGGTGTGCAGGGGTCTGTTCCGGAACAGCTGGCATCCAGATAGCGGCCGAGCCATCCATCCTGAATGGTCCGCTGCCCGGTGTGCGCGGTATGCCAGATCTCCATAGAGCGAAAATGGGAGCGGTTCGGGTTGGGGTACCCGGCATTCTGGATCCAGCTTACCTCACCATTCTCGTAAAGGTCATGAAGAATATTGAGAGACGGGTGGATCCCGATCTGATCATTGACCTGGATTACATCCCGTTTTTGCAGCCCGAGAACCGGCCGGAGTTTGTAATAGTGAGCGTCTTCATATGGCACCAGTGTGTTGAGCCCGTCATTCCCGCCTGAGAGTTGCAGCACGACCAGAATTCGATGATCATTTTGTCCCGGGATTGAGGATGTCCATTCGGTTCCGGGGGCCGCCATCACCGTTTGACTGAGAAAATGCGGAACCGTGACGGATGCGGCTGCCAGGGGAAGACTGGATCGGAGGAAGTCTCGTCGTGTGTAGGAGGCCATAGTCGTCTCTGAGGTTAAAAGCGCTGATAATCCGGAGAGCTCATCATGAGATACAGAATGCCCCGGAACCGTTCCTCTGAGGTGGATTTGGTCAAATCAAACACCACGCGGGCATTGTTGGAACCATGAGTGAGGTATCGGGCGAGTCTTGTGGCGGCGTTCTCCTCAAGAGGGCGCCCGAAGAGATGGAGAGCTGCAAGCTGCAAAGACCCGTTCACATCCTGAGGCTTCCCGGGGACGCGAAACGGAGCCACGTCGAGATAGGTCTCGGCGGAGGCTTCCCGTACTGCGCGGGTAAGCCCTTCGGGGACTTCGCCAGTGGTGAGGAAATGCAGCCAGTGATAGCGCATCATCAGCGCATTGGTATTCACCCAGACGTCTCCCTCTTTCCAACCGTCTACATCCGGAGGCCAAAGCAGGTTCTGCCCCATCAGCCGCAGGGCGGCCCGGGTTGCATTCAGAGGGGGATTCGGGTCGAATGCCAGTTTTCTGTAGGTGCTGATCACGAGCTGTACGGGGCTTTTGATCAGCGTCCGGTAGGCTTGTTTCGAGTAAAACAATTCGCTGGTGAACAGGAGCTTCAGATACTCGCGCACGTGAAAATTCACCTCGGCAAACCGGATCGCGAGCTCATCCTGTAAGTCCTTTTCCGGATGTTGATACACAAAAAACTCAAACAGCTTTACTGCGATGAAGCGTGCGGCCTCCGGTCGGGTAAAGATAGCGTCCACCACGTCGTTCATCCGAAGTGGGCCGGATTTTCCGAGGACGTGTTTGATTCCGGGATCATGGCGGGAGAGATCGAATTCGGCCTGGTACTGTCGGACCCGCCAACCTGTCAGGGCCCTGGCCGCTTCCTGAACATCCCGTTCCGTGTATTGGACTCCTTCTCCCAATGTGTAGAGCTCCATGAGTTCCCGGGCAAAGTTCTCGTTCGGACGTCCCTTCACATTGGAGGCAGAATCCAGAAAAATCACCATGGCGGGATTTCGGCATACGGCTTTGGTCAACTCCCGGAAATCCCCCATTCCCATCTGGCGAAACAGGTCCAGGTGTTCCAGAAACATCAGAGGATCTTTGACCTTTTCTGCAGAGACCGCAAAATGACTGTGGAAAAACAGCGTCAGTTTTTCGAGAAACGGCTGCGGACTACTGATCAAGCGTTGAATCCAGTCGCGCTGCAGATCCCGCATATGACCGATACGCGTGTTTCTTCGTTCACGTTTTTCCTCGTCCGAGAGTCCGGATGTGGATTGGTATCGGATCTCACGCCATGTCTCGGCCCAGTCCGGTTTGGACAGGGCTTCATCTGTGGGGGCCCGAAGTAAAAAATCCACGGACGCATCCATGCCATGCTCAGAGAGCATGCGGACCTCTTCAGGGGTGCCGCCGAATCCTGCTCGCTCCAGCAGGTGATATGCGTGTTGACCATGCCAAGGCCCATGGACCTCCGGGCGGTACCTCGCCAGGGTTTTCCGATCGGAATAACTACTCATCGTTCCGGTAGTGTAGGGGAAGGGAGTGAAGAGATCAAGAGCAGGTTCCGATGCTGCGTATCCGGTGTGTTTGAAATCGCATTGACGGACCGAGAGGGGCGTCATAGGGAGCGTGGCATGGCCCAGTGGTATGTTTCAATCGATGGACAGCAAATGGGGCCCTATGAAGAAGGGGTCTTCCGCAGCTACCTTCAGTCCGGACGCATTCAGGCCCATCATCCTGTCTGGACTGAAGGAATGTCCTCGTGGGAACCGGTTTCCTCTGTATCCATCTGGAAGGGTGTGATCACGGCGGCTTCGTCATCCGAGGTGCCCCGGGAACTGGGGTCACCATCAGCCTCTCCCCGCAAAACGGAA
Source organism: Verrucomicrobia bacterium UBA6053 (assembly GCA_002429065.1). Taxonomy (GTDB): domain Bacteria; phylum Verrucomicrobiota; class Kiritimatiellia; order SS1-B-03-39; family UBA6053; genus UBA6053. The sequence continues at coordinate 79,412 of DIYN01000021.1, forward strand.
ACCTCAACCACCCCACAGACCCTGGCGACGCGGTCTCAGCCAACCCAACCGCATGCGACTCCCTCCACCCACAAAGGTGCCATGGTCAGTTTGGTCCTGGGGCTACTCAGTTTTGTTTTCGGCGGTCCTCTGACTGCGGTGCCTGCGATCGTCATGGGGCATAAAGCGAGAAAGGAGATGACGCTGCATCCACATCTCCAGGGAAAAGGGCTGGCAACTGCCGGACTGGTCTTGGGTTATCTCCAAGTGGCACTCTTTGTGGTGATGCTCGTGGTGTATTTCGTGTTTGCCCTGGTGCCTATGTTGCCTTCGCAAGAGGAAGAAGATCATAAAGCCATCTGTGAGAAAAATCGGCAGATGATTCAAGAAGCCAAGGAAAAATGGGCTATCGAGTACAATCAACCGATGAGTGCCGTTCCTACCTGGACCGATCTGAATTCCTATTTCGAAACGGAAGGCCTGGAGTTTCCCGTATGTCCGGATGGGGGCGCCTACGTTGTGGGTGAGGTATCCGCACCACCGTTCTGTAGTTTTCATGGAGACTGATTGTATGACACGCGTTCCTTTGATTCGGATTTGGTTGCTGCTTCCCATGGTGTGTGTGTTCTTCTCCTGTGGGGAGAAGCCCGTCCAACGCACCACCGAGGGCTGGCGGGGAAAGACCATGGGCACCACGTATGAAGTGAAATGGGTGGTGGCCGGAATCTCTGAGCATGATCTGGAGTCGATCCAGAACGAGGTGGAGGCAGAGTTGGTTGCGGTCAATGACGCCATGTCCACATGGTTGCCGGACAGTGAGATTACCCGGTTCAATCACATGGAGGCCGGTGAGGAGGTTGACATCAGTGTACGGTTTGCGCAGGTGATGCGGACCTCTTTTACGATTCATGAGGCAACCGAGGGGGCATTTGATCCCACCCTGGGCCCTTTGATTGATCTCTGGGGGTTCGGTGCGAAAGGATCCCGATCCGAGGATCCTTCGAAAGAGGAAATCGCGAAAGCCATGTCGTACGTTGGTCTGAAGGGGATCCAGTTACAGGAACAGACCTTGAGGAAACATACGACCGGCGTCGAAATCAATCTTTCCGCCGTTGCGAAAGGGTACGGTGTGGACCAGGTGGCGGCTTTGCTCGAGAAACATGGACACCGGAACTACTACGTTGAAATTGGCGGTGAAGTGAGGTGCCATGGGTTAAATGCAGATGGTGTCCCGTGGAAAATCGGGATTCAGGTGCCCTCTGCCGGCAGTGGAACTTCCTCGCAGCGGATCGTGCATGTCTTGAACCGGGCCCTGGCGACGTCCGGGGATTACCGGATTTTCTTTGATACGGAGAAGGGGCGCCGACACCACATTCTGGATCCCCGCACTGGACGACCGGCGGAACATTCCCTGGCCTCGGTTTCGGTGCTGGCGTCGGACTGTATGACGGCAGATGCTGTGGCCACCGCATTGTATGTGATGGGAACCCAGGAAGGGATGACCTGGATTGTGGAACATGCTGCTCATGAAATCGAAGCGTTGTTTATCGACCGAACGGAGACAGGTTTTAAGCTGACCGCGACACCGGGATTTCAAAAAGTGATTCTGGATCCCTGATCAGATGGGTGCTTCGGCCAGCAGAAGACAGCGGCAGGGTGCGGGAAAGCCTTCCACCGTTTTTCTTTTGTCTTCCGGGTCGAGAAACTGTTCCAGTGAGTGAAACGTCATCCACTCTGTGGACCGCTGTTCATGTATCGAGGTCACGGTGACATCCTTGATTCTCGCATTGCGCCATCCTGATTCCTGTACCCACTCGATCAGTGTCTGTTCTGTCGGCAACATCCGGATATTCCGCATTCTGGCATATCGCCCGTTAATGGAGAGGACAGGTGCCCGTTCATCCGGGACAATCAGGGTTTCCAGTACCAACTGCCCACCCGGTCTGACGGTTCGACGTATGGTCTCAAGGTGAAGATGCGGATCTGTTGCATGATACAGAACTCCCATCGAAAATACGGTGTCGACCTCCAGATACCGGTCAAGATGTTCGGCTCCGAGAGGAAGAACCCGAACGGTGGGATCTTTCAGACGTTTATGGATGGCATGAAACTGAAAGACATACAGCAAGTAGGGGTCGATGCCGATCGCATGGGAAGCACCAGCACCCTTCATCCGCCATAAATGATATCCATTTCCACACCCGACATCCAGACAGATACGTCCATCCAATGGAGCGATTTCGTTGGCAAGGCGGTCCCATTTCCAGTCCGACCGCCATTCCGTATCGATGTAGAGATCCCCGAACCGGTAAGGACCTTTCCTCCAAGGGTGCAGGCACATCCAGAGATCCCGGTCCATCGGATCGGTCGATCCATCCCACACAACCGAGTCCTGCAGGACAGGGGGATGGGGGGGCGAAGGTTCAGGGACGCGCTCGAGCATTCGGTGCCAGTCAGGAAGATGACCGTTCCGTTCTGGGGCGTAGGCTGACTGGATCTCGGACAGATGATCCCGCCACCAGGTTTGACACGGCACGGGAAGACCGTCCGGAACCTCCACGACCGAACGGGGCATCATGAGGGGTCGCACGCCTCCTCATCCGTGGTCATGATGTACCTGATGCCTGAGACAAGAGGTGGGACAAGCAGAACGAGCAGGGTGAGGATCATTCCGGTCCACTGGAGGATGACGCCCGGTCGTGCTCCATCCGGCTGGATGACGATCTGGTGCACTCCTTCCGGAAGTAAAAGTCCGGCGTAGAGAAGATCGGTTTGCAGCAGAGGAATGGGGGGGTCTCCGTTGATCACAGCCCGGAGATTGGGACTGTAGGCTTCGGATAGCCTGAGGAAGGCCTCTGGCGAAGTGACTTCAACCTCCAGTTTGACCGATCGCTCCCCCCGTAAATACCCGAGAACCTTGGCAGAACCCGGATCCGCACGGCCCTCGTTCAGTTCTCCCTGGACCCGCGCGATCTGGAAAGGGCGTTCTCCACGGAGAATGGCATCTGTGACCGCTTCAGCCTGCGCGGATTGCCAACGGGGGATAAACACAGCCCGGGGGCCAGGTTCCTTCAGAGCCAGCACGAGATGTTCCTCTCCACCGGGTTGAAATCGGTAGGAATAGGTTTCCTGCAGAACCGATGAATATCCGGGCCATTGTCTCAGAAACTCCCAGGTGGACCTCCGGGCGAGGACATGGCTGACACCAAACTCCTGCCAAAAACGGATCTGATTGAGGGCGATCCGGTTGTAGTCCAGATGTTGAAAGGCGGGGTGACGCATCAACGGAAGCCACAGACCCTGCAACACCCGGAACTCGGGGAGGCCCTGTTGGTCCAGCACTCCGTCGGCATCCGGCACCATCGCGGAAAAGACGGCCTGATAGTCTGAAGAGAGACGGGGAGCCACCGAGATGTTGGCAAAGGGAATACCCCGTGTCGGAAACAGGTGTGTCAGGTACATGGAGTAAATGCCTCCGGATTCAAGCAGGGCGACCCGGCCGTCTCCCACATGAGTTTGCAAATATCCTGCGAGTCGGTTTTGCTTCAGGAACGTCGTGGGCACTCCTTGAAGATAGGGTCCTGCCAGCAACGAAGCATCCACGGCACAACAGACAGCCAGAGCCCAGGGAATACGGACCCGAAGGCGGGTATTGCGTCCAAGCCAAAACAGAAAGCAGCCAATTCCCGCCATCAGGAACAGATGAAGCCACGCACGCTGCCGGTTCCTGAGAAGGTCTTCCGCCACGTGTCCCCATGGCGTGTCCTGCAGGGAGGCAAGCTGCAGGGGATCCCCCGCATCTGTGAGCAGAAAACCGAGGCCGGCTCCAGCCGTGATACATCCGAGTACCAGAACCAAACCTCGGGAACCTCCTGACTGGAAAGATGAACGCTTCCATTGTTCCAGTCCTATTGCCGCGAGAACTCCGGTGATCAGTTGGAATAGCTGCAGAAATTTATTTGGGTTTCGGATAGTGCCTACCAGGGGCAACTGGGCGAAAAGGCGGTATAGAGGGGTAAACTTTCCACAGGAAAGCAGGAAAACTACCAGAAAGGCCCCACACCAGAAGAGGCCCTCTTTTTTGGAAAGACATCGGGGTTGCCCCCGCAACAGGAAACCCAGCATTGCGAAGACAGCCAGGCTGAGGGGGATGATTCCCAGGTACTGGCTTTCGAGTTTGAAGTTGATTTGGCCGGCACCGGATGCCGCATATTCTGCGGCCTGTCCCATGATCCCATGATAGGGTGCGGTGGGATGACCGCTGTACCAGCCAAAGAATCCAGGGGCGATAAAGTCAAAGGTCTCCTGCGGGGGCCAGCTCCACTGGGTCAGAAACGCCCACTTTGCCTCCTGATCTTCGGACTGCAGCACCGGGACATTCCGAATATGTTGATTCATGGCAAAGCGGTAGGACTCGCTCATCAGCATAAGGGCCGGAATCAGCATTGGCAGGCATGTCTTGATCCATATCCCCGGAGATTTTTCCAAACGGGTCAGACACCCAAAGAATCCATAAGATCCGATGAACAGGGCAAAAAACAGAGCGAGGTCTGCCTGCTGAAGGAACATCATGCCCACGGCCCCTCCCAAAATCCAGGAACGTCGAAGCCCGGGTGCTTCCAGAAGCCGTTCCAATGCATAAAGAGAAACCGATGCCCAGGCGAGTACAGCATACTTTTCAAGATGCCCCGGCAGAATGAGCGTGAGGTTGCTCCCTAGCCAGAAGGCCGTAAGCACGCCCACAAGACTGGAACTGCGTGAAAGTCCCTTCCGAAGCAGGAAGGCATATAGAAAGCCGGACGCAGTGAGGAGATGGATGGGGTAGATCCAGTCCATAAACACTTCCAACGGCAGAAGAGTGAGGAGAATCAGATTCCATCCCGGGGGCATTGCACCCTCCCGGCCCAGAAGGGGAAATTCTCTCCAAAACCCGGAAAACATGGATCCTGGTAACTCGGACTTATAAAACGCCATCAATCCATAATTGTAATCATTGGACTGGATCACCACATCCTCAGGCAACACCACCCGGAACATCACCAGGCAGAGAATGAGGAGCAGACCGGCGGAAGGAAGGTGTGGTGCGCGTCGCATAAGACGAAAGATCATGGCTTTGTACTAGACCTGTGATCCCGGTGCGTCAATCATGAGGCATGCCGACGTTTCCAGTTGTTCTGTTTGCCTTTAACCGACCGGACCATGTCCGAAGAACCCTGGCGGCGCTATCTGCAAATCCTCCCGCCGCAGAAACGGACCTGTTTATCTTTTGTGATGGCCCCGTTACAGACCAGGATTCTGCAGCGGTTGAGGACGTGAGACGGATCTGCAGAGGCGTAAAGGGATTTCAATCTCTGCACCTCACGGAGCGGGAGCATAATCTCGGGCTGGCCACCTCGATTCGGGAAGGGGTGACCGAGGTACTGCAGATGACGGAAGGGGTGATTGTCCTCGAGGACGACCTGCTGGCGCATCCTTCGTTTCTCTGGTTCATGAATGAGGCTCTTACCCGATACCAATCGGATAGCAGGCTTCTGTCTGTGTCGGGCTATCTCCCTCCTGCATGGCGTTTGCGAAAGCGTCCGTCCTCTATACCCGATGTATGGTTAAGCCGTCGAAATCTTTCCTTCGGGTGGGGTACATGGAGAGCGGCATGGAATTCAGTGCAATGGGATCAGGCTGAGCATGACGACTTTGCCGATGATGAGGCGGCCTGGGAAGCCTTTGCAGAGGTGGGAGGTGAGGATTTGCCCTGGATGTTACATCAGGAACTCAAAGGGGCGCTCAATTCCTGGTCCATCCGGTTCAGTTATGCGCATATGCGTTCGAATCGGTTTGCGGTACTTCCCGGGGCTTCATATTTAAAACCCATTGGGTTCGATGGATCCGGCCGTCATTGCTTTCCCAATCCGCTTCGATGGATCGAGCATACCCGGAATGCAAACGCACATATTGACTGGCCGGAACGTTTATCGGTGGATGAATCGATGAACCAGGCACTGAAAGACAGCTTCTCCCGGCACCACCGCTGGGCGAAACGCCTGCGGGTAATCTCGGAGGTCAATGCATGATCTTCCGATCGAGGTGCTGATAACGGACCGCGTGAGGTTTCCCGGGAGAAGACGCGTCGCTGTGATTAAAGCAACGGCTGCCAAAAGAGATCGTTTTCTTTGATCTTCACCAGACGCCACCCTCGAACCGTTCCCGTTTCAATCCGTATGATATTTCCCTCTCGCATGAGAACTCCGTTCACAATGGCATAACGCCCATTGGCTCCGATCCCCAGGGCATCGATTTCAAAACGGGGAGGAAGATAGTTCGCGTCCGTCGACCGGTTCCGGAGCTTCACCATGTTGTTGAGTTGATCGGAATTCACCGCGACGGCATCCACCGGGTCGACGACGGTTGCACCCTGATTCGGGGTGGGAGTGGGAAGCAGAGGCTGCGGGGTTGGTATTTGCTCCGGTGACGGTGTAGGGGTAGGGGAAAACAGGAGGAAAAACTCTTCCTTCTCCATTCTCGAACCGGGAACAGGGGTCGGTCTGGCCGGTGCAGAGGTGGGGACAGGCGTGGCCATCAGATGTGGAGTCTGTCCACCGGGGTCTCCAGGATACAGGATCTCAAGCAGGAGCTCTCTGGAACGGTCGAGTTTCCGGTGCAGCATTCGGGAACGAAGGCTGCGCAGCACGTCAGATTCCTGTTCGGAATGGTCTCCGGTTTTTTCCGCGACCGGAGTGGGGGTCGGGGGAGTTTCCCGGAGGATGCCGACTTCCAGGAAGCGGTCGAGGTTTTCTTCGGGTTGATCAACGGTCAGCGCCTGTTCCGTCTGAATCTCTCCGGGAGCGAAACCAAGTGTCCCATATCCAAGCATGAGACTGAAGTGGCAGAACATGGCACACCACGCATGGAGCAGTGGGAGCTTACACAGGCGGTTTGCGAGCAGAATAAAAAAGAAGAAGAGGAACACCAACGTTCCTTCCCGGATCCACTCATTCAGAATCGTTTCCACAACGATCCCCATCAACAGGTATAGACATGAGCACACGAGAAGAGGCCCCCCACGTTTTTTTACCGTGGGGGGAAGAAATGACCTCAGCATCAGGAATGCTGACACGAGGTGCACGATACTGTCGGTCACAAATCCAGTCAGTTCATCCGGCATCCGCCTCATGATGACGAAGATCTTTGTGTTTGCCAATGCCTGTTCTGCACCTTATTGCTGTTTTTGAGTGGCTGTCAGTCGCCCTGTGTTTCACAGGGAGGAAAGTCCGGACTCCACAGAGCAGGATGCCTCGCTGTGAAAGCGTGGACTCCGGTGTCAATCGCCGGAGATGGAAAGTGCCGCAGAAAGTAAACCGCCCTGAGCATGTCGAAGGGTAAGGGTGAAAGGGTGGTGTAAGAGACCACCGGGGCCTTGTGAAAGCGGGTCCGCATGGTAAACCCCATCCGGAGCAAGATCATATAGGGAATGGGACCGGCTGCTCGCCGGGCGGCATCCTTCGGGACGTCACCATTCCGGGTAGATCGCCAAGATACATGACTGACCGTTCCGTTTCGATGGAATGACAGAATCCGGCTTACCGCCACTCTCTTTTTCTTCCTGTTGCGATCAACAGGTTGTGAAGGTCGACAGGGATTGCCGGTCACTTCCCCGTGTTTGCAGAGGGGATGTGACTGCGCATCCCGGGAAATTCCCGCCGAAGGTCATGGATCAAGACCTGTCTTTCCCGTCGACAAACCCTTCCCTGGTCTTTAAGAACCACCCTATGCCCATCTCTACGTTGCGCCGTTGTTTTCTTTCTGCTCTGCTGCTGCTGTGTGCAGGGTATACGGCTTTGCTCGTGTGGGCAGGGCAGGCGTTCACGGAAATGGAATCTCCACCCGATTCCGGACAGGAGAATCCGGTCCTGCCGATCCCGGTTCCGGTGTTTACGGATGCAAATCCATGGGCCCGACCGGGACTGGAAAAGATTGCCTCCCAGGTGGAATACTACCGTTTATCTGGAACCTATCAGACGTTTACTGCGGATGACTCCGGGATCGGTTCCGAGCAGGTTACGTCCTTGGCATTGGTGGATGACTTGAAAACCGGTCAGCAGTCCATCGTGCAGGAAGGAGGCATGCTGGGACCGTTCACGATCCAGGAGATTTCTGCTGACAGGATCCGCATTTCCCATGACAACCGGCAATGGACACTGCTTCTTTCCGGTCAGGTGGCGATGGGGGGAGGCGGCCGGAGTACCTCTTCCGGCCCACTCACCAAAGAAGAACGGTTTGATCAACTTCCCTCCCTGGAGGAAACCGCTTATGGGAAACGGATCGCCCACAATCAATGGGTCATCAGCCGTGCGGCCATCAAGGGGTACGCGGAAGAAATTATCGGGAGTCCACTCCGCGCCACCCGTCTTTACCGTTCCTTTAACCAGGTCGCAGATGAGGAGGGACAGACGGAGGCAGGGTTTCGTCTGCAGATGAAAGGCGAACAGGATTTTTTCCAAAACATGGGGCTTCAGGATGAAGACGTCATCCGGAAGGTGAATTCAATGAAAATGAAAAATCAGGGCAGGGCTGAATATCTCATCGGTGAATTTATGCAGGACAAGATGGGACTCGTCGTGCTTGAGATTGAGAGGGGAGGGCAGCCTCAGAAACTCATTTATCTGATTCGCGAATGAGGGACCTTCTGATGAAAGAAATGTCGGCCAGATGGCTGGCTTGGCTGGATCCTGCCGGAGCCTTGATTAGTGCATGTGCACTACTCCCTCTTGGTGCAGGGGCCTTGTTCCCCTTTGTCGCCATGTGTTCATGGTGCGTTCTGGCCAGGGTTTCGGAGATTTCCATGAGCCTGGTTTCAGCCCTGGTTCTTTTGTCCCTTTCTCTGCATGGGTCGATGGAGGTGCCGCTGACGTTTTACGGAACCTGTGCCCTGGGGGTGCTGCCCTGGGCACTTGGGGAAAAGCGGAGTGATCGTGGTGCGGCGTTGATCTGCGGGATCCTGTGGACATTGGTTGCCATTGCCGTCCCTGGGCTGCTTCCATTGGTGTTACTGGGTTACCCCCGATTGGGAAAACTGTTTCCGCTCTATTCCGGTTGGACGCGATGGCCGGGAGCATTGTTGCTTGGAGGTGCATTGGTCTGGCTCCTGATTCGTGGGGAGGTACCGCAGGCATTTCTCAATGTTGGCGATCCCGAGCATTATGTCGCATGGGGGAATACCCTGGTTCAGTTTTTTCTGAGTCTCACATTGTGGGCGGTCATCCCATTCGTGGGTGTGTTTGAAATCGCACAGCGTCAACCTGAGGACCTCCGCATGACATGGCGAAACCTTCCCATTCTGGGGATCATTTTCTCGATTGCGACCCTGGAGCCGGAAGTCGGTATGTCCTCTTTCCTGGTGGTCACTCTCCCCCTGAGTTCGATCCTGCTTACCCGTTGGGCATTTGCACTGCATTCGGTCTGGCTTCGTCGAGTATACTGGTTGCTGCTCGGGACTTCTGCCGTGGTGACACAACTCTAATCCCCTTCCGTTTTATGCTGCAGCTTCACCCCAATATTCATCACCTGCCGGATAATATCTGGCATACGATGCTGATCGCGGCTGTCGCCGGACTTCTCGCATGGGGAGGTTGGTGGGCCCATCTTGAGGCGATAGAGGTTTTGTCTGCCGGGGAAGCGTTGCAGGCGGGTCAGGAACCCGCCCTGATACAGGGAGAGGGGCATGCGGTTTATGCATGGATTGAGCAACTTCTTGCCGACTCTCACCCGCTTCTGATTAACCGAATTTTGTCCGCAGTGGGGTGGGTGGTTTCCCTTTTCCTGGTGGGGAGGATCCTGATTCGTATTTCCGGATTTCTGCTGGCGCTTCCCTCGCTCTTACTCCTGATCACATTCCCGGGTCTCACAACATGGATGCTGGCTGGGGGATCCGGTTCCGTCGGGCTCATGTTCTTTCTGTTGGGGTTTGCGTCCCTGCTTCAGGAAGAACATGAAACCTCCTGGATTCGGGGCGGGGTCTTCTGTGGGTGCAGTGTGCTGCTGTATCCCATGCTGATCTTACCGGCCATCGCGATCGTCCTCGGAACCTTTGAATGGGATCGGGTACGTGCGATCCGCGCAGGTCTTGGCTTTGCAGGTGCAGTTTTGGCTGGCGGGTTGACGATTGGATTGTTGTCTCCTTCCGGTTTCATGGGAATGTGGTCATCCTATTCACCTCTTCCGGAAGGTGCATACCCCATTGGAAACTTGATTCTGAAAAGTATCCTGTTGGTGTTCGCGGCTGTCATCACCGTCATATGGGGCGCACGGAAACGGGGGATCAGTTGGTGGGGCCTGGTTGCGGCCCTGTTGGGGGGCCTTGTGAGTGGAACCTCTCATGCATACGGATGGATCCCGTTTTTTGTGTTGCTCAGTTTGTCTCTGGTGAAGGTGCCCGGTTATTTGGAGATCCGGCATCCACGTTCGATTCAGTCTGTTTTTCTCTGTCAGCTGCTGATGTGGATCCCGGTTGTTTTTTCCTGATCTGTCCGTGATTCCGGATTGAACCAGAAACCAGGATCGGCATGGTAGATCTCTATGAAGGTCCCACTCATTGCTGCATTCCTTGTCTATCTGCTGCCTGTGATTCTCACGGCGGAGTCACTCACCGTTTCCAACCCCACAAAGCATCCAATGCAGAACGCATTGGTCAGACTGAACCCGGAATCTCTTCTCCCGGAGACCGTGATGGCAGTCAAGGGAACGGCTTCCGGTCAACCTGCAGTGCTGCAGGTCGAACAGACAGGGAATGGAGGATTGGTCTGGGCTTCCGTCACCCTGGCACCCGGTGAACGCACGGACATCAACTACCAGCCTGTGAAAGCGACTCCCGGGCCCTCTGCTCTGGTGGAAAGAACTTCTGAGGGCCTCCTTCTCCGCAATGAGCATGTAGAGCTTCTGATTCCCTCCACATGGTCAAAAGGGGATCCTGCTCCAGCACCGGTTCTTGGTGTCCGCTCCAAAACTGGAGGAGTGCGAGGCCAGGCGGCATGGTCCACGTCGTCACCCCTTTTACAGTTCAAATCAGAGGTCGTGGGGGAAGGTCCACTGTTCGCAAAAGTTCGTGTCACGTATGAATTTGAAGCAGGAACGGCCACGGTCGAAATCACCCTGCCTCCAGACCGTCCCTTTGCATGGATCCATGAATACCACTCAATGGGGAAAAAGGATGGATGGACCTTTGAGTTGACCTCCGGATGGGAGCCAGACCGTGGAGTGATCCGGCGTTGGTTTCAGGGTCCGTTCAAGGGGGCTCCCGCGGAGGAAACATTTGAGTTAAAAGCCGGCTATACCCGCCTGGGAAAGGACGTGATACATTTGCAGCCCCGTTGGACGCAAAGTTATGATGAAGGATACAGTTTCGGGGTAACCGGGGCGGAAGGATATCTCGGTGCACTGGTGGTTCGGGCCGGACAATGGTTGCTTCCTCATGATACCAAACCGGTGGGACGCGTCCCTGCGCAGGACACTGCGGAGCTGTTCCTGCCCACTCACCGTGGAGCCCGGACTTGGCTGTTACTTGCAGGAAGTGCGGAGCTTGCAGACAAGGTACCGGGAATCCTCAGGATGGAAAATGTCCTGAATCTGGATAAGTTAACCCATGACTACCGGCTTCCATTTTCGGATGGCGAAAAAAAACTGATTGGGGGGGTGGATTTCTATTCCAATCAAACCAATCCCACGGGCATGATGCGTCAACAAAACCGGAGGCGGTTACGTGATGCTCAGAACGGAAAAACATCAAACAGTCTGGGAGCCCTCTACTTGGCGCAGGCGTTTTTCGACCCGGATTGGTACGGACGCCTGGAGCATGGATGGTCGCCCATTAATCCGAACTTCTACACGGATTTTATCAAAGGTGGCATCGCCATTACCGCTCAGTTGCGGGGTCATCCTGAATTCCCACATATCCGCAAGCTAGCTGAGGAGGCCCTTCGACGGGATATGGTCTATGCTGTAACGCTTCCGGGTGGTGCCGGTCAGGAATGCCCGGGATATCAGCAGCATGCCATGTCCGCCTGGAAGAAACTGGCTCCCGTATGTGAAAAATATCTCGGATTTGATCCTCGCACCTGGCCCAGATACAAAGAAGGTGCCCGTTTCCTCGCAAAAACATCTGTACCCGCTGTCAACGGGCGCATGTTTCACCCGGCGGGGGATACCCATCCCGGCCGACCCGATCCGGTCGACCTCGCCCGGGAATACGGAGTCGATGAGAATCCGAAAACCTGGGTGTCCGAAGAGTTCCCAGGTTTTGGTGTGATCTTTCGCCATCAATCCGGCACTCCGAATGAAACGTATCTTTCGTTGAAAGCAGGACCCAACCGGGGACATTATCATGGGGATCAGTTATCGATTCATTGGGTTCATCATGGAGAGCCTTTGGCCGTAGATCACCACGCGAGCTATAAACCCCGTCCCGGTCAGGAACACATGCACAACCGGGTCTCGGTTCAGACCAGAGAATTTCCCTATGCGAATATGGATGGGTATGAACGGCTTATTGCCTTTACCTCATCGGACGTTGCAGATGTCGCGGTGACCCAGGTGGAAAGTCCCCGGATCCGAAAGGTCAAACCCCTTCCACCGGAGGAATGGGATGTCTCAGAACCGGCCGTCTGGTATGAGGAATCTCTGAAGATCCGTCGGACGGTCATTTTCCTGAAATCAGACCCTCCGATGATCATTCTGAAGGATGAGACGGAGTTACCTGAAGGGATGACACCGGTTTGGAATCTCCATGTAACCGGAACAGACGCGAAAAGAGAGGGGGACTGGATCGATTTCGGAAACGCTCAGGTATTCCTGCCTGCGGAACCCGGTGACCGTTTTGAAGCACTGCCATGGGAACACGAAAACGGTGGATTGGAACGGACGACGGCGGGAAGAGTATTCCGACCCAATGGGAACGCATTTGTCAGCGTATTGGTCCCCGGGAAAGACCGGCCAAAGATGGCCGTACGGGCAGGTCGTCTGGTGTTGGCAGACCTTGGGGAACTTGAGATGGGAGAGGAGCGTGTAAGATTCTTCCCAAACAAGGGGGGACCTGTGGATCTTCTAAAACCTGATGATATCGACCTGGATCGCTACCAGGGGGATGTTGGCCTGTTTGTGCCGGATGTAGGATATCCGTTCGGACCGGTTCCGGATTGGTTGCTCAAGCAGCGGCCGTTGAGGAGGTAATCCAGCGCAGAGCATGGGATCTGGAAGGCAACTCCAGATCCAGATGCCATTGGGAAAAGCGGTCTAAATGACCTTCAATCTCCTGAATCTGGCCTGGCAGCGGGCGAAGACGGGAAAGGAGAGAGGGACTTTTCATGTCCAGTAGTTTCCGCATGATTGCGACAGCCCCCTCAGTTGCTGGCTGGATTTCCGTCTCTCCTGGACCGGGAGAGTATTCCTGTAGCGTCCCTGAGCGGGGATTAAACCAGATCGGCCCCCGTCCGGCAGGCTCCAGGTTCGGCGAGAGTCCCATGGCCCGGTAAACGTGAAGCTCAAACCAGAACAAATGAAGAGGGGACACCCGATCTGCATTCAGCTCATCGAGCATACGGGTGGCCAGATCATATAAGGCGGGCTCTGGCGCCATCCCGGGGTTGAGGCGGTACAGCAGGTCAGAGACAAAAGATGCACCTGCACAGGTCTGCCAGTTTGTTCGAAATCCAGAACGTATCGTCAGTGGGGCGCATTCACGCAGGATATGCAGGTCATCCTTTGCCCGAAGATAAAACAGCACTTCGCAGGTGTAAAAGAGGTCATACTGCCCGAGCATCCAGCTTTTTGCCCGCTGGGACCCTCTCAAGAGAGTCGATATTTTGCCATGATCACGGGTAAACCAGACGACGATCCGGGAAGTGTCCGTCACAGGGAACCATCGGAGAACAATTCCTTCATCCGTTCCGATCGGATCCCTCGAGGGCAGCATACGCGCTATTGGGTCAGAGCCCGGCTGAACCGATTGTAGTTGGTGCTCGCCCCACGCGCACTTTCCAGGGAAGTGGTGATATTAAACTGAAAGAGTGTGCCTCTCCAGTGAATATTCTTGGGAAGATCAGGAACTCCTGTCGGAGCAGGGTGACGGCCCATTTTGACGGGATAGGGATCCCAATTGTTAAACAGACCGGTAATATTTCTGAGTTTGTCGGTCTCAGATCCATCTACGTACACGGTCAGTTCTCCACTTCGAAATGTGATGGTGAAATGCTGTGGGCGGCCATCTGCAACCCGCCCCAGGTTGATTCGATGGAGGGGACGTTTGACCGGAGCACTCGTGGTACGGAGATAGAGGTAATAATTTCGCCCTTCCTGTGTCACCGCGAGATTGGCATCACGCAGGGTATTCCCATACAGAAAGACAACCGCAGGTGCCTGAGCATTCCACTGATGAGAAGCCGTTGAACGTGCTGAAAATTCCACTGAAAGCATGGGGTTCCGTTTTGCGCGGTCCAGCAGGATGGTGGTCGCCTGTTGTGGAATTGTGAGCAGCCCATTCCGCATGACCAGCCCACGTGGTGCAACCTCCGCGTCACCATCGACCTTGATCTCGTAGCCAATGGCGGTTTCTCTGCCGGTCACCCCGGGTAACCCTTTCCACCGCCTCGGCTCAAAACTGAAGGGGAGGGCATTCGGATTATTTGAGATCCTGACCGGCTCGGGGGTGGGGCCGGTTGTCGTGGGTCCCGGAGTTTCGCCTCCAAGCGCTTGCTGAAGTCTCAGCCTCAACTCTCGGATCTCAAGTGCTTTGGGAAGTTGATTGGCTTTTGTGAAAGCCACCTGATAGGGTTCGAGTGCATCCAGAAGCAGCTTGTTCAACTGGTTGAGATCATTCTGATTCGATTCAAAGGATTCTTTTCGCTGCTCATGCAGTTGCTCGATCTTGTCCCGGATCAGTTCAGGTGCATCCGGGTTCCGCGGTGGGAATTTCATCTCCGTCAGCATAAATTCCTGGAGTTCCCGACAGGCGACAACGCCATTGAGATCACCGGATTCTCTGAATTCGAGTTCCACGCGGGGAAGAGAAAGGATGAACTGATTCAAAAGCTCCCGTTCTGTTTTTTCATGCCGGGTCTCGATTTCCTGCAGCCTTTGCGTGTACGCCTCCTGAAGTTTCAGGTAGCGCATATCGAGATCCACCTCCTGACCAAAGAGACTACCCAGAGGAAGGAGGAAAAATACCAGGGGAACAAATCGGAGCTTCATATGATTAATCGGGCCATGCTTCCGTCACAGCCGCCACAATCCGGCGTCCGAGATCTTCCGCAGCTTCCGGGATCGCAGTACGCTGGTCTGAAACAAGGTCCCGGGTGAGTTCAAATTCCGACCGTCCATCCAGCCCCCCCTGGCGGGCAAGGACCCGTCCATTTGACTGCTGAATCAGTTCAACCCTCGCTTTGATGATCAAACGATACTCATCCGGCCGTAGATTGTCCCCATCCCCGAAGGCGAGGGGGCGAAGTTCAAAGTCGGTCACGGTGATGTACAAAACGGCATCCGCCTGATCTTCGCTGACGATGCTCAGAGATCCGTCCCGCTGCATTTGGGCTAGAGTGGCTGTGGTGACTTCGGTTTCCAGAAGCGGCTCGGTGCTTTCATTTCTTGCCAACGGGATGTGAACACTCTGGATTTCCGGAGGAAGCGTGGAGCCCAGGCGGTATCCGCTTAGGCAACCTGTCAGTGTCAGCAGGAGTAAAGGTAAAACAAATCGAATCTTCATGGATGTTTCAGGGATTCGTAGTGGATTCTGAGAGTTCAAGAATACGTTCCTCGGCACGGGGTGTCCATTCCGAATCAGGATATTGTTCGATGAGGGATTCGTAGGTCCGGATCGCAGCCTCCGGGTTCCGAATGCTGTTCTCGTAGAACTGGGCTTTGTCGAAACGCGCTTTTGCAAGCTGATTGTAAGCGTTGTGTTTGCGGATGCGTACCTCTTCCAGTTTTTCACTGGTGGTATAGGTGGCAAGAAAATGATCCAGTGCCACCAGCTCCGCTTCCAGAGGCTGGAGGTCAGTGGGTACCTGTTTGGCCCGAAGACGGTAGGCATCGGCTTTACGTAATGCGGCGGTTTCGCTGAAAGAACTTTCCGGAAAGGTCTGCTCCAGTTTGGTGAATTGGGCCACCGCATTGATGTACTGTTTTTTTCGCATGTAGATCTCACCAATGGTGAGAAGGATTTCCGGTGCATCCTGAATATGCGGGGCATTCACCAGGATCTGTTCGTACATGGGAATGGCTTCAAGCGGCTGCAAATAATGACTCAGGCCGAAAAGTGCGGAATATTTTTTCACCTCCATCTGACGTGCACATTCAAGCTGCAGAGAGAGGACTTCGTCGTAGTCGAACATCCCGGAATAGTCATCAATCAGGGCCTGATAGCTGTCAAAGGCAAAGCGGAACTGCTCTTCTGAAAAATAGAGGCCTGCACGGAGACGAAGTGCATCCATGGCAAGGGGATGATCCGGCCAAGTTTCCACCAGGTAACGGGCATGACGGAGAGCGGCGGATATTTTCCCTTCATCCTCCAGGCGTTTACAACGTTCCCACTGATCTTCCGGCCCTTTTTTACTCGGTCCGCCAAAGAGATGAAAATTCCGGTTATCTTCGAAGGACTCCTGAAACGGCTTCTTTCCTGAGCAGGCCGTGAAAGTCACGAGAACCGTTGTAATGAAGATGAGGTGCAGATAACGCATCAGGTACCTTTAAGGATTCAGGCCGGTTCCGCAACGAAAAAAGGGAAAGCTGGCGAATGCAGCATCAAAGTTCCGGGAGCTCGAATTCGTCTTCCACCTGTTCAATCCAGTCGGCGAGCTTTGCCTGCAATTCGCACCGCTTCTGGAAAAACCGGTGGTTGTAGGCCAGATTGGCGAGTTCGTATGGATCCTCATTCAGATTGTACATCCCAAGCGGAGCCCCCGGGATGCAGACATACTTCCATCCGTCCTCTGTGACCACCCCCCGCCAGGGGCGGTCGATCCCATCATTCATCCGTTTCCGTCTGGTATGTTGAATATAGGTGGAATCCGGCTGTCCGGGCCCGGGTACCTCCTCACGACTCCAGACGTATCGGCTGTAATCATATCCGGGCAGTTCTTCCGGCACAGGTGCCCCGGCAAGTCCCAATGTGGTCGGCAGGATATCCACGGCCGAGATCTGGGCCTCCACCCGTCCGGAACGACGACCCTGATAGGGAACTCCACCGCCGATGACAAAGGGGATGCGGATGGATTCCTCCCATGGAGAGGATTTCTCCCGGTATCCATGCGAACCCATACAGTCGCCATGGTCAGAGAAAAAGAGGATCAGCGTATTGTCCAACTGACCATTGTCCCGCAGTCGTTGGAGGATCCGTCCCACATTCCGGTCGAGATTTTCAATCTGGGCATAATAGCCGGCCAGTTCTCTTCGGGCCAGTTCTTGAATCCGTGGTACTGGCGGGACATTCGGACGGAGTTCCAGCGACCCGGGGTTGTGCCGGGCCATATCCTCCGGGGGCGCCACATTCGGGGTGTGTGGGGGCTGCACGGACAGAATGCCGAAAAAGGGCTGCTCCGGCTCTTTCGCGAAACGGTCAATCTCCTCCAGCATCAGATCCGTCAAACTGTCTGTTTCATATCCTGGCAGGCGTTGTGACGGAACATTGGTCCCATCGGAACGATGACCATGGATCCATGTGTCATATTGAGAGTTGTTGTTCTCATATCCGATCCAGGTGTCAAATCCCCCCCGGTTTTCTTTAGGAATGACGAAGGTTTTTGATCCGGTCCCCTCGGGTCCGCGTCCGTATTGATGCCATTTTCCAATGTAACTGGTTTCATATCCTGCAGCCCGGAGGTGGCTGGCCACATTCGGCAGCTCCGGGTCCAGCGGGGCTGGGGGCGGTGTGATGTCGATCCCTTTGTGAGGGTACTGACCGGTCAGCATGCTGAACCGGAATGGGCAACACCATGGATTGGTTGCCACCGCTCGATGAAAATGAATGCCTTCTGTTGCCAGACGGTCAATGTTGGGGGTCTGCACATTGGGATCGCCCATAATGCTGAGGGCCTGTCCACGGTGCTGATCCCCAAGAATCCAGAGAAGATTGGGTCGGGTCATCATACGAGTCCCTGACAATCAGGAATCTCGGAAAAATCACGCCAATTGAGTGGGAAACATCCCGCTTACCAGCGTTCGCCAATGGCTTTGTGGACGGCCCTGGAGTCCCAGTATGCATTATGAGCTTTTGTGATCCAGTCGGACACGTTGACGTACACATCCTGAACCGTTCCGGATGACGTGTCCATCAGGGGTTCCACTGGCCAGGCCAGGGGATCATCCCGGTCCCAGATGTTCATCCACCGGGGTCCTGGTAACGCGTCGTCAGGAAGAAACCCGTAATGCACGGGATTCAGTTTTTCCCCCGCGGCAAAGGCTTCCACCACGCGGCTGTGTCGAAAGGCCATGGCTGCAAGAGGATTGCCCAGCGTGATCAGCCTTCGGAGCTGCAGCCTTCCGTCCTGAGACATTTTCCGCAAGGTTTCAGATTCATCACGACCCGTCTGATCGACATAACAATGAGACGTGTAGGGGGCCTCTGCCGGATGGAACAAATGAAAGAGAAGGTCAAGTGCGATGACACAACCGGCACTGTGCCCCATGAGGGTCAGCCGTACCGGCCGTTCCTCTTTCTGTTGCAGGGTTTCGACCTGGGTCAGGACCTGTTTGGCAAGTTCGCCACGGATGGATTCTTTTCCGGTTCCGGAGGCGTAATAGAACATGTCACTGAATCCGTAAAACGTGATTTCCCGTAATTGATTCAGGGCCAGTCTGGACGGATTCAGGGAAAAGTCTCGGGCCCGTTCCACTGCCGGAAGGACGCGTTGGCCCAGTTGATTCTGAGCCTGACTGAGAAGCTGTTGCTCTTTTGGAGGGTCTTCCCCGGGGTTCCACCCCCATTCGGCACCGGCAAAGGTGGCCGGCCAGTCCTCACGCACACTTCCGATCCCTTCGTGTAGTTTTCGGTAAATGCCGGTATGTGGGGTTGGCCTGCGGTCAGGCGTCACCCCGTGAATATAAAAGATGAGTTCAGTGGGGTGCGTCATGCAGCGGTTATCGTGTCAATCAGGGCTGCGGTAAATTCGGTGGTGCTCAGCATTCCTCCAAGATCACGTGTTTTCTTCCCGCTTTCAAGACAGGCATTGTAGGCCTGCTTGATCCTGTCTGCTGCAGTGCGCATCGCGTCAAGTCCCTCCTGATCCGCGAGGTAATTCAGCATCATGACAGAGGACATGATCAGTGCCAGAGGGTTCGCGATGTCCTTCCCCGCGATGTCCGGGGCACTGCCGTGAACCGCCTCAAACACGGCTTCACGTTCACCGATGTTCGCCCCGGGGACAACGCCGAGCCCCCCCACAAGGCCTGCGCACAGGTCGCTCACCACATCCCCGTAGAGGTTCTCGAGCAGAAGAACGTCAAACTGGGACGGGTCCTGGACCATGCGCATGCATCCGGCATCAATGATGACCTCGTTGTAGGGGATATCGGGATTCTCTGCGGCCACTTCTGCGGATTTGCGGATAAAGAGTCCGTCAGTGAGCTTCATGATGTTCGCTTTGTGGAACACGGTCAGACCTTTCCGGTTCCGTTTTCGGGTGTAGTCAAATGCCCAGGCGGAGATGCGTTCGCATGCCCGTTCCGTTGCGACCTTCATCGACATGACGGTCCCCGGGGTCACGACATTCTCCACGCCACTGTAGAGTCCCTCCGTGTTTTCCCGGATGATGACCAGATCCACATTGTCAAAACGAGTTTTGACGCCAGCAAGACTTCGTACCGGGCGGACCGCCGCGTAGAGGTCCAGGGCTTTCCTCAACTGAACATTTACCGAGCTGAAGCCTTTGCCAACCGGGGTGGTGCAGGGTCCCTTCAGGGCGACCCTGCATTCTCGGATCGCATCCACAGTCCTGTCCGGGAGCACCGGGTCTCCATTTGCCAGTGCAGCGACTCCGGCCTGGTGTTCATGCCAGGTCAGAGGGGCTCCTGCCGCATCCAGAACCTGGCGTGTGGCATCCATTACTTCCGGTCCGATTCCGTCACCGGGAATCGCAACGACATCTCGAGTTGTGTTCATGAGGTGTTTTCTTTGGGGTTAAGGTGGTGGCACCCTCAACCATGCCCTCTTCAAATCAATCGAAAACGTGCGAAGGACCTGATGTTTTTTACCCGGCGTACTGTTTTGGATTGATGCTGTATTTATGGACCTTGTAGCCGAAAATGCGCTGAGTGGTTTTTAATTCCCGTGCCGCAGCCGCCATATTGCCCCGTGACGACTTGAGGGCATCGGTGATCAGATCCCGTTCATAGCTCTCCACCTGTTCTTTCAAGGTGCCGTCTTTCGGCATGCCCACCTGGTCAGCCGTCTGGAGGGTGGGGGGCAGATGGTGCGGGTGAAGCGCATCCCCCTCGGCAACCACCACGCCGCGTTCCATGATGTTTTCCAGTTCCCGGACATTTCCGGGCCAGTGATAGGAATACAGCATGTCAATCACAGGACTGGAAAGACGCCGGACATTCTTGTCATTTTCTTTGCTGTACCGCTCCAGGAAGAAGTCCGCCAACTGAAGGATATCGCTCTTCCGTTTACGCAGGGGCGGCACCCAGATGGGAAAGACGTTCAGACGGTAAAACAGGTCTTCCCGGAAGGTGCCGTCATTGACCATGTCCTGAAGGTTCCGGTTGGTCGCGGCAATGACCCGGACATTGACCTTCACCGTTTTGGTGCTTCCGACCGGTTCAAATTCCCGTTCCTGCAGGACACGGAGAAGTTTGATCTGGATCGAAGGGGGGATTTCTCCGATCTCATCCAGAAACAGTGTCCCCCCGTCGGCCATCTGAAAGCGTCCTTTCCGGTCCCCGGTTGCCCCGGTGAAGGACCCTTTGACATGGCCGAACAGTTCACTTTCGATCAGGTTTTCCGGGAGGGCGGCGCAGTGAGCCTTGATAAACGGTTTGTCCGCTCTTGCGCTGTTAAAGTGAATCGCGTGCGCCACGAGTTCTTTGCCTGTTCCGGTTTCGCCTTCGATCAGTACACTGGTCTGACTTTTGGAGACCTGGGCAATCTGATCATAGACATTCCGCATTTCGTGGGAATTTCCGATGATGTTAGAGGGCCTGAACCGGTTTTTCAGTTCCGCCCGCAAACGTTCGTTTTCAGATTCAAGCTGCTCACCCCGTTCCTGGGCACTTCTTCGCAGTCGAACCGACTGTGCCAGGAGAGAGGCCACCAATTCCATCAGATACTGACTGCGTTCAAGATCGTTCCCCGGTTCATACGGGCGGTCAGCACTCAAGGCCCCCACCACGGTTTTTCCGGTTTTGATCGGCACGCAAATGAAACTGGACTCATGACTGCTCATTCGCTGGGTACGATTCAGGAACAGGGGGGAGTCACCGGTTTTTTCCACCACAATGGGATCACCCGTCTCAATAACTTGACCTGTGACACCTTCTCCAAGTTTATAACGTCCCCGCTGGGCCTGCTGGGGAGTCAGTCCGTGTGAGGCATCAATCAGGATATCGTTGGTCTTCCGGTTCAGGAGGGTGATGGTGGCGTGTTTCATGCCAAGGTGGCTGGTCATCGTGTCCATAATCGGATTCACGATCTCACGCACATCCAAACTGCGCTCAAGAATCTCCGAAATATCCCGAATAAATTTCAGGTCTTCGTGGCTCTTTGTAGGTTCTGTCGGGGAACTCATGTCTCTTTAGTGTAGGGGGTGGGAGGTGTGGGACGAAACTGGTTGGTGATCGGGACCCTCCGGTCACGACCGAATGCTTTCGGGGTGATTTTGACACCTGGAGGTGCCTGACGGCGTTTGTATTCATTCCCGTCAACCAGCCGGATTACGCGGGTGACGGTGTGTGCATCAAATCCATCGGCGACGATTTCATCCCGCCCCTTGTCCTGCTCAATGTAACGGGCGAGAATGCCGTCGAGTTCCTCATAGGGCGGCAGGCTGTCGCTGTCCTGCTGGTTGTCCCGCAGTTCCGCACTGGGGGGACGGTCAATCAGGCTTTGAGGAATCCGCTCGCTCCCGGCCTGTTCATTGATCCAGGTGCACAGTTGAAACACCAGAGTCTTCGGGACGTCTTTGATCAGGGCATAGCCACCACACATGTCCCCGTACAGGGTGGCATACCCGGTGGCCATCTCACTTTTGTTGCCGGTCGCCACCACCAGGTGCCCAAACTTATTGGACAAGGCCATGACCAGGGTTCCCCGAATGCGTGCCTGCAGATTTTCTTCGGTGACATCCACGTTCCGTCCTGCCCACAGGGGTCCCAGCAATGCAAGATTGGCCTCAAACAGATCCTGAATCGGAATCATGGGCATTTCAATTCCAAGATTCTCGGCTAGCGTGACCGCATCCGATCGAGTCCCCTCGGAACTGTACCGGGTTGGAAGAGAGATTCCATGGACACGTTCCGGTCCAATGGCATCCGCAGCCGCGACGGCCACTAACGCGGAATCAATCCCTCCGCTGATGGCAACCAGAATGGAGTTGAAGCCGTTTTTCTCGGTGTAATCCCGCAGCCCCAGGCACAAGGCACGGTAAATCTCCTCCAGCTCGCTTTCAGGTTGAGGGATGACAGGCTCAGGGAGTGGGGGGCAAGGGTCTATGGAACTCGGATCCAAGACTAACCAGTCCACACCTTCTGGAAGCCGCATCGCCGACGCGTCCGTTTCGGCGGACTGAACGACATCCTGAATCAGCAGATCCTCTTCAAATCGTTTGGCTCGAGCGGTCTGTTTGCCTGACGCATCCAGAAACAGGCTTCCGCCGTCAAAGACCAACTCATCCTGCCCGCCCACTAAATTGCAATACGCCAGAGGGGTATTCAAGGAGGTGCAGGTGGAAGCCAGTACATCAAGTCGTTCAGGGAATTTTCCTCTGTGGAAAGGGGAGGCGGAGAGATTGATCAGCAGATCAAGATGAAGTCCGCGTAACAGGTCCGCATGTGAAATCTCTTTCACCCAGGAGTCTTCGCAAATATGTAGACCGACCCGTATTCCTCCGATCTGCAGCACGAGTGGACGTTCACCGGGTTCAAACAGCCGCTGCTCATCAAACACACCATAATTCGGGAGGTGATGTTTGGCGTAACAGGCTGCGATTTTACCCTCGGAAAGAACGGCTGCCGCATTGCGGGGTTTTGACATCCCCTGAATGGGGATCCCGACCAAGGCCGTCAAACTGGGTGGAAGTTCCAGTGCCAGGGATTCGAGTTCCTGTTCCGCGGCCTCCAGAAAGTGACGTTTCAGAATCAAATCCTCGGGTGGATAGCCGCACAGAGCACATTCCGGGAAAACGATCAGATTGACTCCCTGTTCCGCTGCACGATGCGCCTGTTCCAGCATGACCTCCCGATTACGGGAAAGAGCGCCGACAGTGGGATTGATTTGGGCTAAGGCAATACGGATAGACGTCACGCGCCCTTTATTAGAAAACGATTCGCGCAGGTCACGACAATTATGTGAATAAGTACGGAATTGTGATGATCGTCCGCGAAATTGAGATCAACACGTAACATTCGTCCTCATTTAAGGGAAAAAACGTCCGCAACAGGCAAACCCGGGAAACCCGGAGCGTCAGACCCGATCAGGAATCAGGCCGGAACCTGGTCCAGTACGCCTGAGAAATACAGTGCACGAGCGTCTGAGTCTGTGCGGAGGGCACGGATTCCGTTTTCGATGTCCTGACGGATGATTTTGGTCTTTAAGTGGGCCTGAAGGCTGGCGATCGAAGGATCAAGTTCCCAGGTTTTGAGGGCCTCAAATGCTTCCGCCTCCACCCAAAGAGCCACCCACTGTCCCGTTTCTTCTTCCGGAAGAATCCGGCAGGTGTTTTCGGCAGGACCTTCGCAAAGGGCCCGGAGGGTTTCATGGGTGAGGGCGGGTGAGATCGCCCGCACCAGAAGCAATCCTTCCCGTTTTTCGGTATGAAGATGGCTGACCAGTTCTTCAAAGCGTTTCTGCAGTGCGGTTCTGGGTTTCGCCACCATTTCCACACCGGAGGGTTGTCCCAGGTCACGGATGGATTTCTCTTTGCCCAGATAGTACAGTTTGTCCACGCCCCGGTAAGACTGCATCATTTCCAGAGTGAGTTTGACCACTTCCTGCTGGGCATAGTCGAAATACTCTCCTGCAGAATCTGCCGGGAACAGGTCCGCGCCCAGCACAATGGCTGCGGAGGTTTGGCGGCGGCAGCGGACGGCATCAAAATTCTCTGTTTTCCGGTAGTTCCATGCGGCCAGGAGATCCTCTTTGAGTTCCAGCCAGGCGTCAACATGCTGCGCCCCGGGAGCCGGAGAAACCAGAACGTCATGGGCAATTGAGGATACCTTGGCTCCTGATTCGCGGAGGCGAGTGGCAAAAGCCAGCCAGGCAAAATCGGGTACCGGCCGGAATCCTTCCACCTTTTCAAAGGAACTCCGTTTCACTGCGACACCATTCAGGCTCTGCGGACCTCCGAGAATCTGATGGCCAATCCGGGTCGCAATGCTCCGAAGAGCGGCGGCCCAGGGGGAGGGGGCGTCTGTTTCCTTGACCCGCATGTGACCGGCATCCACATCCTGGGAAAAGAGGCTCTCCAAGGCTTCACTCCATCCCCGGGCAGGTAAACTTCCCGGGCGGAGAAAAAACAGAATGTCGCCTGAACCACCCGAGACGGCTTCGTTCAAGGCCGAAGGTGTGCCGGAGGACGTTGATCGTTTCAAGGTCACCCAGTCATGTTCGGCTGCAATGTCCTGACTGTGATCAGAACTTCCAAGATCCACGACAACAACTTCATGGGTGCCTTTCTCGGGAATGAGAGCCCGAAGGGTACGGCGGAGTTCTTCACGTTGATTAAATACCGGGATGTAAATGGAAATACTCATAAGATCTTCTTATTAATGGTCGTCATTGTCATACTCGAATCCCCGGATGTTCGCAAGGTCTTGGGATTGAAAATCAGCGGTTTCGGCGGATGAACTCTTTTGCCAGGGCCCGATAGGCTTCCGCCCCCCGCGAGCTTGGGGCGTAGCGAAAGATATCCATACCATGGCTGGGGGCCTCACTCAGGCGTACATTCCGGGGAATCACAGACTCATACAGTCCGTCCTGAAAATGCCGCCGCACTTCCTCGACGACATCTTTCGACAGGTTTGTCCGGATGTCGAACATGGTAAACAGAATGCCGTCCAGTCGGAGTCGGGGGTTGGTGGATTCCTGCACCTTGATCACCATATCCGTGATCACGCTCAGTCCCTCCAGTGCATAATACTCACATTGCAGCGGGACCAGAATACTCTGAGCGGCGGTGAGCGAATTCAGGGTCAGCAGTCCCAGAGACGGGGGGCAGTCGAGAAGGATGTAGGCATAGGTCCCGGCGTCCACAACCGGTTGAAGGAATTCTTTCAACCGAACCAGAGGGTTTTCCATACGTGCGATTTCAATTTCCGCTCCGGCCAGGTCCAGTTCGGACGGGGCGACAAACAGATGTTTCTGTTCGGTTTCGACGATGACCTCCTCCAGCGGAACCCCGTCAACTAACACCGAATAGATGGTCTGCTCGCACTGTTTGTCAATTCCCAGTCCGGAGGTGGCATTGGCCTGTGGATCCAAATCAATGAGCAGGGTTTTCTTTCCCCGTTGGGCGAGGGCTGCCGCAAGATTAATGGAGGTGGTTGTTTTTCCCACCCCCCCTTTTTGATTGGTCAGGGCCGTGATGACTGTGTTCATGTTGCTGTGCCTACCGGGGATGACCGGAGATGCAATGTCAAAGCATGGATTCGTACTCTGGTCTCCGATGTAGTACGTCCCGGCTCCCGATCCACCTCTAGGAGGGCTGTTCTATCAGCTCTTTCAAACGCATCAGCCCTTTTTTTCCTGCGGGCGACCCGAATAGATGGATCAGGGAGATAAATACCTGTGCCCACAAAGGGATTCCTGCCTCTGAGAGATCCACGTGATGCTGGATTCTGCACCGAGTCGCTTTCGGTCTCAACTGGAATTGCTCCCGGACGATGGACGGTCCGGTTTTGGTTTGCATGTTTTCCGACCAGCAGAGGCATTCACCAGGATGGTATCGGGTAATGGTCACATCACTTACCCGTGTATCCTGTTTCCATCTGCGTTCCAGTTTGAAACGTGCCCCCTCCGAGAGAGGGGCCTCATCTTCAGTCCATACCCCGGTGCATTTCGGAAGCCACTCGGGAAACCGCTGCAGCTCGGTTAAAACCTTCCAGACCTGGTCAGGACGGGCGTGGATGAGAATACTGTAGCGGAGGAGCATGGATCGGTTTAAGCAGACGTATGTCAGGCTGGCAAGGGGAACTCATCGAGTCCGAAAGGCGGTTCGGACCCTCTTCGTCCCTTGTTTCGCTTGTGAAATGAACGGGATGCCCTATGTCTTGCTCATTATGTTTACCGGTATCATCCAGAAGATAGGAACCATCGTACACGTGGACGACCGGCAGGGCGGCAAGCGTCTGTGGTTGACCCTCACCCCCTGGGAGCGTCCATTTGAAGAGGGGGAGAGCATTGCCGTAAATGGTGTGTGTCTGACACTGGCAGACCGCAGGCAGGGCGAGATCGGTTTCGATGTGCTGGAAGAAACGCTTCGGAAGACCAATTTAGGACAACTGACTTCAGGGAGCAGGGTGAATCTTGAACGTGCATTGCGGTATGGAGATGCCCTTGGAGGGCATCTGGTATCCGGACATGTGGATGCAACCGGCACGGTCCGTTCGGTGACACCGGTAGGGCCGGACAGACGGGTGGAGGTCAAGGTGCCCAATACGGTTCGAAACCACCTGGTCCCTCAGGGCTCCATCGCCTGCGACGGCATCAGCCTTACGGTGGCGGAGTTACAGGATGACGGATTTGCCGTGCATTTGATTCCCACGACCCTCGAGGAAACCAATTGGGGGGACCTCAAGGACGGGGATGCGGTCAACCTCGAAGGGGATATGGTCTGCAAAATTGTCCGGGAGCAGGCCTTGTCCGGGCAATTGGCCAGTAAGTGGTCCTGGGAGGATTTCCAGAAACGGGAAGAGGCTCCCCCCTCTGCATCCTGACAACCCCGGGGTTCCGCGCATTTTCAATTGCAAAGGGGAAAACTCTGGGACATAGGGGCTGAATGAATCTACATCAACAGGTCGTCGAAGCCTTTCAGCAGCATTTCGGAGGTGAACCCGACATTGTCGTCCGGGCTCCCGGCAGGGTGAATCTGATCGGAGAGCATACAGATTACAACGGCGGGTTTGTCATGCCGATGGCCATTAACCGGGCCATGTTTATGGCCATCCGCTACCGGGGGGATTCCGAAGTGCATCTTCTCTCCGCGGACTTCGGACATGGGGCCCGGTTTGATCTCCAGGAGTTCGAATACCAGAAACCTCACTGGTGTGAGTACATTAAGGGTGTCGCGAATGGTCTGAAGCAGCGGAACCTTCCTCTGAAAGGATTTGATGCCGCCATGTTGGGAAATGTGCCAAGAGGATCAGGGCTGTCCAGTTCCGCAGCGCTGGAACTCGCTGCGGCAAAGGCCTTCTCAGAGGTGTCGAATTTTCCCTGGGATCCGGTTGAAATGGCTGTCGTGGGCCAGGAGGCTGAAAACAACTGGGTTGGGGTGAACTGCGGGATCATGGACCAAATGATTTCTTCCTGTGCGCAGGCAGGACATGCTTACCTACTTGATTGCAGATCACTTGAAGGAGAGCATGTCCCTCTTCCGGAAGGGGTCAAAGTCGTCATCCTCGATACCGCAACCCGCCGGGGACTTGTGGACTCCGCCTACAATGAACGCCGGAGTCAGTGCGAAGAGGCTGCGGCATTCTTTGGCTGTGAACTGCTTCGGGATGTCGAGATCGATACCTTCATGGCACGTGAGGATGAACTTCCGGATCTCACCCGGAAACGGGCACGGCATGTGATCACGGAGGATGTCCGAACACTTGCCGCCGCAGAAGCGATGAAGACCGGTGACAGCAAAAAACTGGGTGCACTGATGGATGAAAGTCACGTCAGTCTTCGTGATGATTTCGAGGTGTCCAATGACGCACTGAATACCATGGTCGAGACCGCACAGGCCCAACCCGGCTGTCTCGGAGCCCGGATGACCGGTGCTGGTTTCGGTGGATGTGCCGTCGCCCTGGTGGAGGATGCGCATGTGGACGCATTCGTGGAACAGGTGCCGACCGCATATCAGCAGAAAACCGATCTGGAGCCTGCGGTCTATGTGACAGAAGCCACTCAAGGCGCCTGCAGGTATCACGCATGACCACGGTGCTGGTGCTGAACGGTGAACCGCCTCCAGCATCTCAGTTACACCAATGGTCGGCTCGCGGTAAGGTTTATGCGGCGGATGGCGGAGCCCTGTGCTGTCTGGAACATGGAATCCGACCGGAAACGGTGATCGGAGATTTTGATAGCTTGAACCTGAGTCTGATTCCGGATGAGTGGACGGTCATTCACCGTCCGGATCAGAATGCGACCGACTTTCAGAAAGCCCTTTCCATTCTTCCGGATGAACCCAGGGAACTGGTGGTTCTGGGTGGACTTGGAGTGCGTCTGGACCATACCCTGACCAACCTTCTTATTGCGGGTCCCATTCTTCCGCAGACGCGCCTTCAGTTCGCAGGAACAGAGGAAACCCTGATTCGGGTTACGCCGGATACACCTTTTGAAGAGAGACTTCCGGTCGGAGAAACCCTGTCCCTGCTTCCTTTGCAATCCGTAACGGGGGTGAGCACCACCGGATTGAAGTGGAATCTGTCCGATCAGTCGATGGGCCCCGGGGGACAACTCGGGCAAAGCAATTTAATTCAAGGCCCTGTATCTGTTCGCGTGACAAGCGGCTGGATATGGGTTTGGATCCGGACACCCCGTACATCCTAATCCCTGGGAGGGAATCGAGATCATCATGGCTGCAAAAAAACGAAAAGTGGAAGGTGAACGGCTGGAGTTACTCCGGGAACTCAAAGCGAAAGCGGATCAGAATACATGTAACCTTTCGGTGGTGGGGCCGCGGGTGCTTTGTGGGGATGGGATGAGCAATCGGGTGCGGTTATGGAACTGGAAAACCGGGAAGCTGCTCGTCGACTTGCCGCGCAGCCGATTCGCGGTCCGTCATGCTCACCTTCATCCTGATAAACGGACAGCAGTTGTTTGTTATGGAAATTATGATGAAGGCTCTGAGATCTATTGTCAGATCTGGAACCTGCACAAACAGGTTTCAAACATAACGATTCCCCTGGGAACCAGTGACCAAACCGGAATGTTCTGCCTCAAAGCCTACTGGGTGCAGGATGGACAACGCTTGTTGACCGTTCATGAAACGGAAGGATTAACGCTTCGACATCCGGTGACCGGTGAGAGTCTGGCGGAGGATACCTCGATGAACCAGATCATCTGCTGCACCCTTTCCCATGACCGCAGCCGGATTGTGCTGGTGTGTGAACGCAACAAAAAGGACGTGATGTGCATTCTGGATGCGTGCAGCTTTCAGGTACTCAGAGAACTGCCACTTCCGGATGAAACGCGTGTGTATTATGTGGGGTTCGATGCCGGGATGAAAAACCTGCTGTATCTGTCCGCGAATTCGTTTGTGATTGAGATCGAAACGGGTTCGGTCATGAACCTGCATAAAATACCACATGAATGTTTGGACGGTGGATACTCCGGATGCTTCCTGGGTGAAGGTGAACGCATCCTTCGCGGCCACAATGTGAATCAACTGGCAATCGTGAATCCGGAGTCCGGAGAGGTAATATGGAAGAAGCGGGGAAAGGAGGAATTTTGCTCGGGTCTCGAGTTGTGTGAAGATGGACAGCACATTCTGACCGGTGGAGATCGGGATGGAATTCGGGTGTGGCGCTGGGTGAGAGAATGATCACAAAAACAGACCTCGCCACTTCCTGATTCGTTTGGGAGGTTACCCCTGTGTTAACGCGGTTTGAATGCGATGAATGACCCGGTCGACGTCATCATGACTCATTCCGGATCCGCTGGGAAGGCATAAACCTTCCCGGAAAATCTGATCGGCGGTTCCATTCCGAAATACGGGGAGCTGTTTTAAAACCGGTTGTAGATGAAGAGGTTTCCAGACAGGTCGTGATTCGATATTCACCTCTTCCAAATGGACCCGAAGATCTTCAGGAGACCATCCTGTGGTTTCAGGATGCATCCGCAGGGCGGAAAGCCAACGTGTCCCTTTGTTCCATGCTGCTTCCGGCATCCAGCTGATTCCGTCGATATGGCTGAGGCCGGACTGGTAGTGGGAAAAGATGTCCTGTCTTCGGCTGACTCTTGCTTCAAGGGTTTCCAATTGAGAAAGTGCAACGGCGGCAAGGAGATTGCTCATGCGGAAGTTGTAGCCAAGTTCCCGGTGCTCATAATGGGCTGCGGGTTCGCGGGACTGCATGGAAAGCTTACGGGCGTGATCGATCAGCAGTGCATCATCAGAGGCGAGAATCCCCCCGGCGGAAGCGGTGACGATCTTGTTGCCGTTCAGAGACGTGACACGGGCCCAGGGCTGGGACTGACAATAGCTTCTGCATCCGAGAGATTCTGCAGCATCGAGTAGAATGGGAATATGCCGCGGAGAGGTGAGCCCGTGAATGGCATCGAGGTCACAGGCCTGGCCGTACAGCTCGGTTGGAAGAACCGTCAGCACCTGCCTGGATTGATGATCGGCTTCTTCCAGTGCACGTGACAGCAAAATCGGGTCCATGTTCCAGCTTTCTGCCTCTGAGTCCACCAACCAGACCTCACACCCCTGGTGAAGTGCCGGAGCCACACTTGCGATGAAGGTCAGGGTGGAGGCAATGATCAAAGGCGGCCGGGGGTCATCGGGAGGGTGCCGGTATTCCCGTAAATGATGGATGGCCAGGTGGAGGGCGGACGTGGCTGAATTCACGGCCAGTACATGCGGCATGTCCCAGTAGAGTTTAAACCAGTTTTCCAGTTCATCCAGCATAGGTCCAACCGGGGCCAGGTACTTGCTGTCTAGTGCCCGTTGGAGCCAGAGAGCTTCCGTACCGGAGGGATGGGGAGGGGACAGAAACAACCTCATGTTCATTCCTCTACCGCAAATATTCCTTCCAGAAAAGCTCTCATTTGTGTGCGGAGTGGAGAATGGACAGCGTGCATTCCGATTTCACACATTTCTCCATCCCCCTCTTGACCCGATCCAAATTCTCCTTATGTGTTGGGACAACGTCCTTTAAGAATTCAACCCCCTTGAAATATCATGCGAATTGAAGAACAACCCACCGCCCCGAAGCGCACCACCAAGCGCGATCTCGTTATGCGGATTGCGGAAGAAACCGGCCTCATCCAGCAGGATGTACAGGCTGTCATCCAGAAGACGCTGGATTACATTACCGAAAGTCTCGCACGTGGAGAAAACGTGGAGTTCCGTAATTTCGGTGTGTTTGAAGTCTGTGAACGCAAATCCCGGATTGGCCGCAACCCCAACCGCCCGGATCAGGTGGTTACGATTCCCACCCGGAAAGTGGTGAAATTCAAACCGGGTAAAATCATGAAACAGGAAGTGACCGGTGACATTGAATCCAAACCGGTTGATTCCTGAATTCCCCATCAATTCCCCATTTCGATTCCGGATCCTGGTCGGTCACACGAGTAGGATGACTGGATGTCTTTTCTGATCTCTCCCCTCTGACCTCTCCCCATGGACGACACTCTTTCTCCCAACGATCTCCGCCAACAGCGGATTGACAACCTCGAAAGCCTCCGCGACGCAGGCTATACTCCTTATGGCTCCGCCTTCAAACGCGACGGTCGGTTTGAAGAATTATCTGAAGCCTATGAAGAGGGAAAATCCATCCGTCTCGCCGGCCGGTTGGTGACCCGGCGGGAAATGGGCAAATC
Source organism: Verrucomicrobia bacterium UBA6053 (assembly GCA_002429065.1). Lineage (GTDB taxonomy): Bacteria > Verrucomicrobiota > Kiritimatiellia > SS1-B-03-39 > UBA6053 > UBA6053. The sequence continues at coordinate 111,333 of DIYN01000021.1, forward strand.
GGTGTTTGCCCATCTGCAGGATGGAAGTGGACGGATTCAGATTTACCTGAAAAAAAATCAAATCGGCGAAGACGCGTTTGCGGCGTTGAAACGGGTGGATCTTGGCGATCATCTGGGAATTACCGGAACCTGGTTCACCACCCGCACCGGGGAGCAAACGGTTCAGGTCGAAGAGTGGACACTACTCTCGAAGTCACTTCTTCCCATGCCGGATAAGTGGAGCGGTCTGGAGGATGTTGAAATCCGCTATCGGCAGAGATATCTTGATCTTATTGCCAATCCGGATGTCCGGAAGGTCTTCAACCAGAGGATCGCCATTGTCCGGGAGATCCGTTCGTTTCTGAATGAACGGAAGTTTGATGAAGTGGAAACCCCGATGATGCAGTCCATTCCGGGGGGGGCGGCCGCAACTCCGTTTCAGACCCACTACAATGCACTCAGTATGGAGATGTTTCTTCGAATCGCTCCCGAGTTGTATCTGAAACGTCTTCTGGTGGGGGGATTTGACCGCGTGTTTGAACTGAACCGGAATTTCCGGAATGAAGGACTGAGCCGGAACCACAATCCGGAATTCACCATGCTGGAGATTTATGAGGCGTATGGAAACCGTGAATCCATGCAGACGTTGATTCAGGACCTGCTGCTTCATCTTGCCGACACCGTGATAGGGTCACGGAAGGTTGGCACGGAAGAAGAACCCGTGGATTTGGATCACTGGCGGGAAGTCCCTTATGATGATCTGATTCGGGAACGGGCAGGGGAGGATTTCTTCGATCTCGATGAGGCGGGGCAGCGCGAACGGGCTGAATCTATGGGTTGCCATGTGGATCCGTCCTGGGGGCCTGTCGAAGTGACACAGGAGATTTTCGAAAAGTGCATTGAAAAAACGCTGGTGGATCCCACCTTGGTTACCCGGCTCCCGGCAGAGCTGGTTCCGCTTGCGAAACCCTGTGTGGATGATCCGTCCAAAGTGGATGTATTTGAGCTCATCATTGGCGGAAAAGAAATTGCCCCAGGGTACAATGAACTCAATGATCCGCTGCTGCAACGTGAACGCCTTCAGGCCCAGGCGGGTGAGGATGCCATGAAGTTCGATGCCGATTTCCTGTGCGCCCTTGAACATGGGATGCCGCCTGCAGGAGGCATGGGGGTCGGTATTGACCGACTGGTGATGCTGCTGACCGGAAGCGAGGCCATCCGGGACGTGATTCTTTTCCCGCAAATGAAGCTGCGTTCGTAAGCGGCCCCGGTCCTTGTGAAGGAAAATGGATTCGTTTGAACAACATGCTCTCCGGACGGGTCTACAGTCGATGCCTTTCACTGCCATGTGTTCCTTTTTCATTCCTTCCTGTTCTCCGGTCACACTGTGGTGAGACGTAGATCATCAGTTTCATGAGAGCCTCACTTTATCTTGCTCTGGCGTACCTGAAGCCCAAGCGGCACCTCATGACGGTGATCAATCTGCTGGCGGTACTCGGGACGTTGATCGGGGTGATGGTGCTGGTGGTGGTGACCTCCATCATGAATGGCTTTGATGTGACGTGGAAGGAGAAGATTCTTGCCTTCGAACCCCATGTCACCATCTTCGCCTATTCCCGTGGCTTGGAGGAAGAGGATCCGCTGTTTGAGCAATTGTTGGAAATGGAGAGCGTTGAAGCGGCTTCACCATTTATTCAGTCCATCGTCATGGCTCAGTCGGAGTTTACAACCGGTCATCCCATGATTCGTGGGGTCAATCCCGGGACAGATACCCTCTACAAACGGCTGGCGGATGATCATGAGGACACTTTGTCCGCCGGGACGTTTGAACTGGATGAAATGCAGTGTGTGATCGGAGTGGATCTGGCATACAACCTTGATGTGAGAGTCGGAGAAACGATTTCGGTCTTCAGTCCAGCCACCTTCGCCCGCGAAGGCGAGATTCTTCTGCCGGAGGATCTCGAAATTGTGGGAATTTTTGATGTGGGGATGCATCAGATTGACAGTGGCTTCATCATTACGGACATGCAGACGTCCCGGGATGTGTTGGGCATGCAGGACGGGATTCACGGTGTGCAGGTATTTGGGGATGATCTCATGCTCGCGGACGATTTGGCCGAGGAGATCGCCTTTGAAATCAAATTCCGATACCAGGTGAGAAGCTGGAAGCAGTTGAATGAACAGCTGTTCAATGCCTTGACGATGGAGAAAAGCATGATGTTTTTTCTCCTGCTGATCATTTCACTGGTCGCCAGTTTTCTGGTCAGCAGCACCCTGATCATGATGAGCGTTCAGAAAACGAGGGAGATCGGTCTCTTGAAGTCGATGGGCTTTCGCAATTCCTCTGTGATGGGGGTGTTTCTGGTGTACGGACTTATTCAAGGGGTGGTTGGCATCGCGACGGGGATCGGAACCGGATTGCTCGTGCTTCATCAGCGTGAAAACATTTTGAATGGGCTTTCCAAACTGGTCGGATTTGAAGTGCTTCCCAAGCAGTTGTATTTCCTGGATTCGTTGCCTGCAAAAGTGGTGCCGCAGGAAATTGTGACCATTGGGGTTCTGGTGTTGGTGCTGTGTGTGCTGGCGGGAGTACTGCCGGCATGGCTTGCGGCCCGGAAAAATCCTGTGGAGGCTTTGCGTCATGACTGAGGAGGCGTTCATTTCTGCCACCGGACTGGTCAAATCCTATCAAATGCCGCATGGCATTGTGGAGGTCTTGCGGGGAATCAACCTGAAGATTCACAAGGGGGAATCTGTTGCGGTTATGGGGGCCAGCGGTACGGGAAAAAGTACGCTCCTGCACTTGCTGGCGGGTCTCGATGTGCCGGATAAAGGAGAGGTGTCCATTGAAGGGGTACCCTTTCATACCTGGCGGGAATCCCGCCGTGCCTCGTTTAGAGCCCGCAAAATCGGGATTGTCTTCCAGTATTATCACTTACTTCCTGATCTGAACGTGATGGAAAATGCCCTGATGCCTCTCAGGGCACTGAGTGGGAATCCCGCAGGTAAGGTCGAGGGGCGAACCCATGTGACCTCTCTTCTTGAGGAGGTGGGGCTTGGTGATCGTCTCCGGCACCGTCCGGTGGAACTCAGCGGTGGTGAACAGCAGCGTTTAGCCGTTGTCAGGGCGTTGGTGAATCAACCGGACATTCTCATGGCGGATGAACCCACCGGGAATCTCGATGTTCAGACCGGTGACAAACTTCTGGATGAACTGTTCCGTCTGGGGACTGATTCCGGGCGTACATTAGTGATGGTGACCCATGACCCCAGGGTGGCGGAACGCTGTTCAAGGACCATCCGGCTGGAGGCCGGGAGGGTGGTGTAGCCTGTCTGAGCCTCCCGATCCACCTCCCATTTGTACCCGACGCATTTGATGCAGATGCAAAGCGGGAATGCTTCAATAACGGTTGCAAAAGTGGACAGAAAAAAAAGCCTTTGACGTTCAAAGGCTTTTCGAGAAAAAATGGCACCCCCAAGGGGATTCGAACCCCTGTTGCCGGGATGAAAACCCGGTGTCCTAGGCCTCTAGACGATGGGGGCGTCTTGATGCGTGAGCGGCGTTTCATACACGATTTCCGGTCCGGGTCAACAGGCAAAAAACGTTTTTTTCATCATTAAAAAATATTTCTCCATTTTGCTGAGGAATTGGCAAATCCCTGTGGATGTGACATAGCAATCCCATGCAGTTGTCCCATCCTTTCATCCCTCTGTTGCATGAACTTGGAAACATGTCGCGAGAGACCGTGCTTCGCCAGCTTCATCATGAGACGGCGGAGGATCGCAGCCGCACCACCGGCCATGCAGGATCCGATGTCATTTATGCCATTGATCGGGAGGTGGAGGAACAACTGGTCAGAATGCTGGAGCAGGTTGCGGATGATTTCGGGGGAATTGTACTGGTCGCGGAGGGAATCGGTGAAGATGAAATCACCAGTTATCCGGCAAACCGGGATCGGAGTGCATGCAGGTGGAGGCTTTTGGTTGATCCCATTGATGGCACCCGGGGGATCATGATGGATAAACGCAGTGCCTGGTTTCTGGCGGGTGTCGCACCCAATCGTGGAGATGACACCCGTCTGTCTCATGTGGAATGTGCCTGCATGACGGAACTTCCCACCAGCAGAGCGGCCGTGGCGGACAGTTTCGTTGCTGTTCGAGGGAAGGGCGTGCAGGCGATTCGCCATGACCTGATTCGAGGAGGAGAAGGTGTTCCCATTGGGATCACTCCTTACACCGGGTCCTCGATTCGCGGTGGATTTGCTCAGGTGTGCCGTTTTTTTACCCCCGGGAAATTAGAAGCTGCACAACTGGAGGAGGCTCTGTTTGACAGCCTGTTTCCGGATGCAGGGGAAGGGGAGATTCTTGGGTTTGAAGATCAGTATATTTCGACAGGCGGGCAGCTCGTGGAACTCCTCACAGGCCGGGACCGGTTTACCGCCGATTTGCGTGCGACTCTCTACATGTCGATTCTATTTAAAGACCGAAGAATCGGACACGTCTGCCACCCTTATGATCTGGCGGGCATGCTGGTTGCAGAAGAGGCCGGTGTGGTGCTGACCGATGCATCAGGAGCTCCTCTCGATGCTCCCTTTGATACCCGCGCGGCCGTTGACTGGGTTGGATATGCAAACACAAAGATCCGGCGGGAAGTCGAGCAGACCCTGCTTTCTCTGCTCGAGACCCATCATTGGTCACAAACGCAGGACTAGACTCAGCCTTCAGCGTCGAGTCCTGCCTGGATCTGCTCTCTCACCAGATCCTGCAACTGTGCTTTTTCCTCTGCTTCCAACGAAGCCGGATCCATTGCCGGGTGGAGAATCACGGAGGCATGTCCTCCAGGGAACATCCTGATGCCCTTGGGATAAAGTGAGAAGGTATCCTTTAAAGTGACTGGGACAATCCGTACTCCCGCCCGTACCGCCACCTGAACACTTCCTTTGGCAAAGGGGGCCATTTGCGAACTATGGCTGCGTGTTCCTTCGGGAAAGATCACCATACTGAGACCGGCATGCAGGTTTGCGACGGTTTCCTTGATCTGCTCCACCTGTTTCCGCCTGTCATCGCGATCCAGAAAAATGCAGCCCATAACTTCCATCCATTGGGCGACAAGAGGAATGCTGCTGAGTTCTTTTTTCGCGACAAATCCGATGGGTTTTCCGGAAAAAGCCAAGAGAACCGGGATGTCAAAGTCTCCCTGGTGGTTGCTGACAAACAATACGGACTCAGAAGGGTCTGTCCCCGAGTGATCGTGCACCGTAATCGAGACCCCTCCCAGGGCGCAAATCATCCGGCCCCAGGTACGGGTAATGAAATGAACCTTTGATCCGGGGCGGGGGGAGCAGCCTGCAAGTCGTTTACAGGCCAGAAAGAAGACCAGCAGAGGAAAAATGAGAAGCTGGTGCAGCCAGAAAACCACAAAAAAGAATAGCGTTCGCAGGAATGGGATCATATAGCTCGTCCGGTCTTGTGAATTCCGACATGCATATCGCCGCTCCTGGCGAATGTCACTGAAAAAGGGGGAGGGCCCCTGAATCGGAAGACGACACCTTAACACGCAATGATTGATCTTGTGATAAGCGAACCATTGGACGGCCTGGAACACCAGGTTGATGCGGTGCTGTTTGACTGTGATGGAACCTTGGTGGATACCATGCCCGCGCATCATCGGAGCTGGGAGGCCACTCTCCGGGAAGTCAAGGTGTCGGATGGACTGGACTACCACCGGTTTTGCATGCTCGGAGGGATGGCCGGCCACCTGGTTGCGCAGGAAATCTGTGACTGGTTTGGTCTGGACGAAGACCCCACGGCCCTGGCCATGCGGAAGCGTGAACATTTTCTCCGTCAGGATGAGACTCACCCTCCCATCCCGGAAATCGAAACCTTTGCCCGTCGTGTCGCAGCCACCCATCCCGTGGCGGTCGTCAGTGGCGGACATCGACCCGCGGTTGAGCGTGCTCTCACCTCCGCCGGCCTGCGGGAGCTCTTTGAGGTGATTGTGACACCGGAAGATGTGAAACACGGAAAACCGGCACCGGACATGTATTTGCTCGCTGCGGAACGACTGGGGATTTCCCCGGCCCGTTGTCTCGTCTTGGAGGACGGACCTCCCGGTGTAGAGGCGGCGCGTTCTGCAGGGATGCGTGTGGTTGGAGTGGGACCGGTCGCCGAACAGATGCAATGATGGAACACACATGCCCAATAAACTCGTAAGCAAAGTCAGATCCCTTTTTTCAAAATCGACCCCAGGAGAGCCCGCTCCTTCAGACAGGACGGCGGACTCTGATCCGAAACCTGAAGCATCCAAACCGAAACCGGACACCTCCCCCCGGACTCCCTCCACGCGGGTGAAGGAAGAGGTGGCTCCACCCGGCGAATCCGCTCCCGAACCGGTGAAGCAGGCCCAGGAATCGCGGGCCCCCAAACAGGAGGAATGGCGCCCTGGGACCGGAAGCGGATCCTCTGAAAAACCGAATGCCCGCTCGGGGCAACGGAACCGCTCACGAAAAGGCGGTAAGGGTCGCGGGCCACGTGAAGGGCAGCAGAACCCACGAACATCCGGTGGGTCAAATCGGGACCGCAGTCAAAGCGGATCCTCCCGTTCGAAACGGGGTGGAAACTCCCGTTCCGGGAAACCGGGATCCACACGTGGAAAGGGGTTTTCCTTTCCACGTCCGAAACCTGAGGCGGGTGACTGGACCCGTGATCAGTATCAGGTGGAGCCCGAAGAAGGAAAAGTTCGCTTTCTGGATTTGGACCTCGAAGATTCCCTGATTCATGCCATTGCAGATCTCGGATACAAATATGCGACGCCCATCCAGGGGGGAATTCTCCCGGATCTCATCCAGGGCCGGGACGGACTGGGTCAGGCCCAGACCGGAACAGGAAAAACCGCGGCCTTTCTCCTGTCCGGCCTGAACCAGATGCTCCGTTCGCCTAAACCGGACCTCCCGAAAGGGGCTCCCCGTATCCTGGTTCTCGCCCCCACCCGGGAGCTGGTCCTGCAGATTGAAGAGGAAGCTGCACAGCTCATTAAGTACACGCCCTTTCAAAGCTTGCCCGTGTATGGTGGACTGGATTACGAACCCCAGAAAGAAGCACTTCGTCATCATCAGGTCGAATTGGTGTCCGCAACGCCGGGAAGACTGATTGACTTCATGCGGTCCAAGGTGATTGATCTTTCCCACGTGGAAATTCTGGTGCTGGATGAAGCGGACCGAATGCTCGACATGGGGTTCATTCCGGACGTGAAACGGATTGTGTATGCCACACCACATAAAGACAAGCGTCAGACATTATTTTTCAGTGCAACCTTTACCGATGATATCCGTCGGCTGGCCGCTTCCTGGACCCGTGACCCGGTCAGTGTGGTCATTGAACCGGAAAGTGTCGCGGCCGATACGGTTGACCAGACGGTTTACATTGTAACAGATAAGGAAAAATTTGCCCTCACGGTAAACATGCTGCGCAATCTGAAGCCTGAGCGAACGTTGATTTTTGCCAATCGACGCGACACCTCCCAGGATTTATGTGATCATCTGCAGGCGTACGGGTTTAAAGCGGCGTTGCTTTCCGGAGCTGTTCCCCAGGCCAAACGTGTGAAGACGCTTGAAGCGTTTAAAGATGGGAGTACGCCGATTGTTGTGGCCACGGATGTTGCGGGCCGCGGGATCCATGTGGATGATGTCGGTCTGGTGATCAACTACAATCTGCCGGAGGATCCGGAAGACTATGTGCATCGGATCGGCCGCACCGGCCGTGCCGGTGAGGAAGGTCGCTCGGTTTGCTTTGCCAGTGAATTCGACTCGATGATGCTTCCGGATATTGAAGAATTTATCGGCCGGGAGCTTGTCTGCACCCATCCGGAGGCGGACTGGCTTGAGGTGGAGGAGCGGGAAATCCCGAAACGTCAACGCCGTTCCGGTGGAGGCGGTGGAGGTGGCCGTGGGCGTCAGGGGGGAGGTCGGGGCCGTCCCGGTGGAAACCGTGGCCGCCCGTCAGGTGGGGGTGGACGGGGACGGCAAGGTGGCGGGCGCCGGTAACCGGGACGGATACTTCCAGTCATGAATGAGCCCACGGAAGATACGATCCTGAGAAATGCGGCCGTCATTCCTTTCGCGTTACTGGGAGGGGCAACCCTCTTTCTGGTGGTGGTGGGTGTGGTCACACTCTCCTCACCCTCATCTGAACGTGAGGGAACAGACCCACTGGTGATGATTCTCCTCACGCTGGGGTTATGGTTGGTGCTTCAGATTGCCGGCACGGTGGTGAAGAACGTACGGGAACCTCTCCTGCTGGAAGAAAACCCTGCCGCACACTACTTCCAATCCGTGATCATCAAAATGGGGCTGCTGGAAGGCCCCACATTGTTTGGCTGCGTTGCCTTGCTGATCTGTCTGCCCGGCAATCTTGATCCCTTTGATGTCCGTTTGCTGTTGCTGTTGATCCCGTACTTCTCCATGCTGGGGTCCATCCTGTTACAACGACCTGGACGGGATGATTTTGAACATCGGGTGCGAATGGCTGAAGAGAACGCATCGATGCGCAGCAAACAGTCTTCTCACCAACCCTGAAGACGGTTCCCCGACCAGGAGATTCAGACCTCACTTCGGACTCCTCCGTTTACTTTTGGATGACAATCTGATACGGACCTCCCATGAAAATACTGATTATGCACGGGCCGAATTTAGGCCTTCTGGGTACACGCGAACCGGAGGTATACGGGTCGCAAACCCTGGAGGACATCAATCAGTTGCTCCAGACGGATTCAGAGGCACTCGGACTGGAACTGGAGACCTTTCAATCCGACATCGAGGGGGAGCTGGTCGCGAAGATTGGAGAGGCAAGGGGAGAGGTAGCCGGTATTGTTCTGAACCCGGCGGCGTATACCCACACGAGTGTTGCGATCCGGGACGCCATCTCCGCCAGTGAACTGCCGGTTGTGGAGGTTCATCTGTCCAATACACATGCCCGTGAATCCTTTCGGCATCAAAGCCTTACCGCCCCGGTTTGCGTAGGGCAAATCATGGGGTTTGGGGTGAAAAGCTATCAACTCGGACTGAAAGCATTGGTGGATCATTTAGAGGACGTGCTTTAGAGTTTACACGTCACAAACTTCAACATAGATGAGAAAAAGGTTAAACTGACCCGTCCCACGCAACTTGGAGAACCTCATGGATTTTAGAGAACTGAAGAAGATCATCGATTTGGTGAAAGACCGCGAAATCGCGGAGTTTAACCTCGAAGATGGAGACTTGAAACTTTCCCTGAAGATGCAGGCTGAGGGAAGCGTGATGTACATGCCCTCCACTCCGGGCCCTGTGGTGGCTCCCCCCCCTGCACCTGTCGCACCTGCAGCCGCGTCTCCGGCAGAAACGCCAGCCGCTTCCGGTGAAACCATTGATTCTCCGATGGTCGGCACGTTTTACCGGGCATCCTCACCGGATGCAGACCCCTTTGTGAAGGTCGGGGACGTGGTGACCCCGGAAACCACGGTCTGTATTATCGAAGCCATGAAGGTGATGAATGAAATCAAAGCCGAAACCAAAGGCAAAATCACCAAAATCCTGATCGAGAACGGGGAGGCCGTGGAGTTTGGACAGGGTCTGTTCGAAATCGACGCCCTCTAATTGGTGCCCTCATGGAACGCGTCCTTATCGCCAACCGCGGGGAGATTGCCCTGCGTATCATCCGGGCCTGCCGGGAACTTGGAGTTCACACTGTTGCGGTGTACAGCGAAGCTGACCGCGAAGCCGCACATGTGCAGTTGGCTGACGATGCGGTTTGCATTGGGCCTGCAGCCGCAACGGAAAGTTACCTGAAAGTCACCAACATTATCAGTGCCGCCGAGGTGACCGGGGCGGATGCGGTTCACCCGGGTTACGGATTCCTGGCAGAAAATGCTGATTTCGCGGAAATTTGTGCCCGTTGTAACCTCAAGTTTATCGGGCCTTCACCCGAAGCGATCCGGAAAATGGGCGATAAAAATACTGCCCGTGAGACCATGAAAGCAGGCGGAGTTCCCATTACTCCGGGAAGCGATGGACTTGTGGAATCGGAAGCGGACGCTTTGGCTATTTCCAAAGAGATCGGATATCCTGTGATCGTCAAAGCCACCGCCGGAGGTGGTGGAAAAGGCATGCGGATTGCCCGTGATGAACATGACCTTGTGAATGCATTCACCACTGCACGGCATGAGGCGGAGCGGGCCTTTGGCAACGCCGGGGTCTACATCGAGAAATATGTCGAACGTGCCCGGCATATTGAAGTTCAGGTCCTTGCGGATGAACATGGAAATGTGATTCATCTTGGGGAGCGGGACTGCAGCCTCCAACGGCGAAACCAGAAAGTCCTGGAGGAAGCCCCTTCACCGGTTTTAGACCCGGAACTCCGGGAGGAATTGGGACAGGCTGCGGTGCGTGCCGCACAGGCTGTGAACTATGCCAATGCGGGTACGGTTGAATTTCTGTATGATGAGCTGGACCGGAAATTTTATTTCATGGAGATGAACACCCGGATTCAGGTGGAACATCCCGTGACCGAGGAGGTCACCGGTGTGGATCTGATCAAGGAACAGATTCGGGTGGCAGCCGGAGAGCCTCTCACCTTGAAACAGGAGGAGATTTCCGCCAAGGGCCATTCCATCGAATTCCGGATTAATGCGGAGGATCCCTCACGGAATTTTGCTCCCTGTCCCGGCACCATTAAGTGGCTGAACCTTCCCGGAGGGAAGGGGGTACGGGTGGACAGTGCGGTGTATCCCGGCTACAAGATTCCGCCCCACTATGACAGTATGGTGGCAAAACTGATTGTCCATGGCCGTGACCGCACCGAAGCGGTGGCGATTCTCGGACGCGCCCTGGAAGAGTTTCTGGTGGATGGACCCGCCACTACAATTCCACTCGGTCTTGCCCTTCTGAAAGATGATCACTTCCTGGGTGGGGAGTACAATACCCGTTATCTGGAAACTTTCATGGAGACCTACGAGCCTCCTGAACCCAAACATCAGTCCTAACCCACGACACGCATATGCCGCAGGATCCCCGCCTGATTATTGTCGGTTCCATTGGAATCGATCACATTGAAACCCCAACCGAAAAACGGACGAACCTCCTGGGCGGTTCCGCAAGCTATGCCTGCGCAGCCGCATCGTTTTATTCCCAGCCGGGAATGGTTGGGGTTGTGGGGGATGATTTCCCTCAGGAATTCCTTGAATTGTATGATTCGTTTCACGTGGACCGCACTGGACTGCAGACGCAGTCCGGCCGCACGTTCACCTGGTCCGGTGTTTACGAGGAAAACATGGACAACCGCAGCACCCTGGAGACGGTGCTGGGCGTGTTCGAGCATTTTGAGCCCACGCTGCCGAAGTCCTACTGCAAGGCCCCCTTTGTTTTCCTGGGGAACATGCATCCCGCTCTGCAGGCACACGTGCTTGACCAGGTGGAGAACCCGGATTTCGTCCTGGTGGATACCATGGATCTGTGGATCAACATTACCCGGGAAGATCTCCTGTCGGTGATTGGACGTGTGACTATGTTGACCTTGAATGAATCAGAGGCCCGTCTGCTTACCGACTGCCATCACCTCTCCGATGCGGCGAATGCCCTTCTGAACATGGGACCTGAATATGTTCTCATCAAGAAAGGAGAAAACGGAAGCATTCTGTTCGGGAAAAACGGCGTGTATATTCAACCCGCATATCCACTTTGTCCGGTACAGGACCCAACAGGTGCAGGGGATACCTTTGCGGGCGCGCTGATGGGAGCGTTGACTGAAGCAGGGAGCGCCTCGGATTCAGACATCCGTCAGGCGATGGTGGAAGGAAGCGTCGTGGCCTCCTTCGGGGTGGAAGCCTTCTCGTTGGAGCGGCTCCAAACCCTGTCTCGGCAAGACGTTACGGATCGCGTTGCGGAACTTCGATCAATGATGGCCGTGGAGATCTGATGCGCATTCTGAGCTTCCTGTTGCTGGTTTCGTTCCTCATCGGTCTTGAGGCTCAGGAACCCACCGGGACGCAATGGGGGGTGGTCAGAACATACCAAGTCCCGTATCGAAACGACCGGATTGAGAGCCGGGATGTGTTTCAGAAGCTGCTGGAAGTCTCTGGGTCCTCTGTCGAATTGCCAGATAATTTCCCCAATCTCAAACTTCGGGTAAACAAAGTGGGGACCCGGGTAGCCGTCATGGGGTGGAACACCTTGCTGGCAGAGTATGGTGTCAAATTCCAGGCTTTGAAGGAAGGGATTGAGTTGGAGGTGGATCTTGAAAAAATGGAAGCCTCCCTTGATGAATTCGAAGAAGGCTTCACCGACTTTTTCGGGATCGACCGGCCTTGGCGGCTTCATCACATGACACCGGATGGCCGAAAGGGGCCGGTTGTGGTCCTGTTACATGGGTTGGACAGCAGCAAGCGTTTTTTTTCGGGTACAATTCAGCATCTTGGGCGTGCTGGATATGACGTCTATTTCTTTGAGTATCCCAATGATGACCGGATTGTTCGGAATGCCCGACGGTTGCAGACCTCTCTACAGCAGCTTCCCGCTGACCGTCGGGACGAGATCAGTTTGGTCACAGTCTCCATGGGGGGGCTGGTGTCACAGACCATGATTGAAACCCCGGAGTTGTATGTTCCGGGAGTCAAACGGCTTATTGCCTGTGTCCCTCCGTTTCAAGGTTCGGAGATGGCTGCGATGAGAGGACTGGTGGAGATCGGGGATCAGACCATGAATTTTTTTGATCTTCAGAAAACCATGACCATGTTTACCGATGGGATGGGGCGGGCCGGCATCGACTTGCAACCAGGATCACTTTTCATGCAGCAGTCAGATACCTTCAAACGGAATCCGGAGGTCACCTACTCCATTTTGGCCGGGAGCAAAGGGATGGTGGACCCTGCAGTGCTGGAGAAAGTCAGAGAGCTGCTGGAGAAATCCCAAACACATAACGGCGTAAGTGAAACTCTGAAGCGGATGAGTCTGGAACGGGTGGAGCTGTTGATTTCGTTTCAACGAGAAGGGGATGGCGCTGTCCGGCTTGAAAGTGCGACCCTGGAAGGGGTGACGGATCGGCAGGTCCTCCCTTTACACCACCTCGAGATTCTCAGTGATCTCACCAAACAGTCCCCCCCACCAGGTTTGAAGCAGGTGATGGAACGGTTACCGGCAACCCAACCGACCGGGCCCTGAGAGGTGGCTCTCGCAGATTACGGCAGTTTTCGAATCATGTTCGCGCCCAGTGCCTGGCAACCGATCACCGGAATCCAGATCAGATAATCCGGCAGGGTCCAGGGGAGGTAACGCAGGCTCTCAGCCGTTGCGATAAAGCTGTAAAACACGATGACCATGCCTAGGCCGATGAGGAGTCCCTTGTGTGATTCTTTTCGCCGGTCGGTCATACCAAGCGGGATGCCTAAGACGACAAAACTCAAACAGGCCATACTCAATCCGATCCGTTTGTGAATCTCCACCAAGGCTTTCATCCGGATTTCCTCAGTCCGTAACGGCGACAGTCCGGAAAAATGGGCCCCGACATCATAGATAACAGAAACCAACTGTTTGGCCCGCATGTCTTTGATGTTCCGTGTTGGCTGATTGTTTTTCATGAGTTCCTGGTAATCCAGATCAAAGGCGTGCGTTTCCATGTCAATCACATGAGCTTGTGTCATGTCCTCCGGTGCATCCGGGTCTGGATGTTGGATTTGCACGTCACGAAGGGTAACCCTCATATTTTGCACGTCTTCAAACACATCAATGGTCCCTGATCGGGCCCGGATCGTCTGAATCGGTTCCTCGTCCTGATTCAGCTTGTAGATCTCGACGTCCTCAAGCTCGTTTCCCCGCTTGCGGGTAATCCAGATTTCGAGATTGGGAAACCGGACAAACCGTCCCTCATCCAGGAGATCGAGCGGGTCAAGTTCGTCCACACTCACCAGTGCCTTCCTCCGGGCAAACCGGCTTTCGGGAGCAATCTCCACATGAATCAGCAGACAGATCAAACTCAGTGCTGCACCGGCAAACACGACGGGTGCCACAATCTGCCAGGTACTGAGTCCTCCGGACCTCATCGCGGTAAACTCGCCATCCATCGACAACCGGCCGAACTGAAGAAGTGTGGCCACAACCGTGCTGATCGGAATGCTGAAGGTCAGGATATAGGGAATGTTGAGCGTAAAGATCTGAATCAACACGCCGCCAGGGACTCCACGGGCAACATAATCCAGGCCCCGCATGATCGCACCCAGGTACAGGATCAGCGTGATCACCGACAGCGCCATGCCGAAGGTGGTCAGAAAGTCCTTAAGGATATAGCGGTGAATCGTCCGCATAGGGCGCGTCTCAGCCCAGTGTCCGCCGGGCAGACTCCAGTGTATTGTAGAGCAGCATGGTGATGGTCATGGGGCCGACTCCACCCGGTACCGGAGTGATCGCCGACACTTTTTCCAACATGGGACCGTATTCACAGTCGCCCACCAGCCGGAAACCCCGTGGCCGTGAGGCATCTTCCACCCGGTTTACCCCGACATCCACGATGACGGCGCCCTCTTTCACCATATCTGCAGTGATCACCTCCGGTCGCCCCACGGCGGCCACCACCACATCTGCTTCACGGGTGAACGCGCCAATATCCGGCGTCCCGGTGTGGCAAACAGTCACGGTGGCATTCCCGAGGTCACTTTTCTGACTGAGCAGGTTGGCGAGGGGCCGCCCGACGATATTGCTCCGGCCCACAACGACCACATGTTTGCCTTTCACCTCAATGCCGCTCCGTTTCAACAGATGCAGGATGCCATGAGGCGTACAGGGGAGGTAGGCTGGGAGACCCAGCATCATCCGCCCTACATTGACCGGATGAAATCCATCCACATCTTTTTCCGGCAGAATCGTCTGCAGGACCTCCTCTTCGATCGAGGAGTCGGGGAGGGGGAGTTGGACCAGAATACCGTGGATATCTTCCGCGGCATTCAGGGCAGCCACCTTAGCAAGGATTTCCTCTTTCGTTGAAGAGGCGGGCATTTTGATTTCGCGGCTGAGAATGCCGGCTTCTTCACAGGCTCTCTCTTTTGCGGAGACATAGCTGCGACTGGCAGGATCATCTCCGACGAGGATCACCCCGAGGCCTGGGCGTACACCCTTTTGGGTGAGAACCTCGGTTTCCTGTTTAATCTCTTGCCGCAGTTCAGCGGCTACGGCTTTTCCATCAAGGCGTTGGGCTGTCATGGGGTCCTCCCTAATCCGGCAGGTCCCCCAGGTCAAGCCACAGGGTGATCAGGCTGGAACCAAGTCCGGTTGAACCCCTAAGGTTCCGTGGATGGAGGCCAGGTACGCATCAGGGTCTTTTTCGAGTTCCGACTTCTGATCCTGAATCTGTTTGAGTTGGGTACGTACCCCCAGCCGATCCACATCCTCGGGATGCTGATTCGCAATGTAGGTCTCAAGATACGCCGCTTTTTTCGTCAAGGACAGGAGTTCCAGATCGTATTTCGCCTGAAGACGGGCCTGGTACCAGTCACTTTGCAGGAGAGACTCCAGGGTGAAGAGTTCACGGATTTCAGGGTCTTCGATGGTTTTCCCCTCGAATTCCCCTTGGTCCATAATGTGGAGGAGTGCTTTGAGGGGCGGAATGGCGTCATCAATCCCTCCGTCCAGAAAGTAATTTCGGGCGACCTTTTTCTGGGCTTCGACAATATTGGCAATCCCGTCGACATAATACTCCATGCTCTGCAGCTCAGGTTTGAGCATTTCGTCGGTCAGAACGGAACCGGGATGGCTGAAGATCCTGCCGAAAATGTTCCGGGCAAAGGCATCCGTAATCCGGTACCCCAGCCGACTGGCCAGCACCTTGGTGCCCTGGTATTCGAAGTCTTCCAGCTTTTCCAGGTAACCTTGTTGGATCAGCCATGCCGGATCGCGTTCTTCCGCGTACATGCGACACCAGAGTTCAGGCATGAGCAAACTGATATCATGGTCCACGCGATACTGATGTCCAACGTAGCCGGCTGCGGTGGTGAACCCATGGCTCTGGGTGAGAATCTGGCTGATCAGGGCATTGTTCAGATCCGTAACAGGAAGTAAGGCATTAAAGGGGGCTTTTGTGAGTGCGCCTTCGGATCCAGCCCCAGTGGTGGAAGGGGATTTTCCGGTCAAACTCGCGACATAATCCATGAACAATTCAGGAAGTTCCTGATAGTGAATAGGGTTGTAAACGGCGAGAGGGCGTATCCCGGCTGCTGGATCGGGTGGATTGTTCCGACGACCCGGTAAAACGGCACTGACGGGATGGTAGACCGACTGTTCGGTGCTCAAACGCCGGTAGAGCCGGACCCCGACTTCTGCGAGATATTCCTCCCGTTCCGCCCCGAGGTCAGGGCGGGTCTGCAGATAGCGCGGATTTTTTGTGGGAACACCATTTACCAGACGGGGACTGTTGTTGCAGACAAAGTAGTCAGGACCGTCTGTATCCTCGAGGAAGGCACGCATGGCGTTCTGCATGTCTTCTGTGAAATGATGAAACCGGATCACATCTTCCGTCATTTCCTGAATTTGGGCCCGGGACAAGGGTTCGTAATTGGAAAAGAAATTCCCTTTCCCTGCATAATCCTGCTCAGTGTGTTTATCGTATCCGGGAATAATGGCATCATCAGGGCGTTGAAACAGACGGTATTCGCAATTCTCCACGAATTTTGCGGAAGGGGCCGTGTAGAAGGAAGGCAGGTTTTTCACCTGATCAGAGGGAACCACGACAGATGCGGTGATGTCATCTTCACGCTGAAGTTTGGTCGCGGGCCAGAAGTCTTTGCGGAGGGAGAACAGACGCCAGGCATTTTCATCCGAATACCCGATTCGCACGTAGCCTGCGATCACAGCCCGATGACGATAACGGAGTTCCACCCCCTGTTGCCCGTTGATGCTGTCCACGCGGAAGCGGTCCTTCCAGTTATCCTCCCAATGAGGTCGATAAAACCTCTTCACCGTCAGTACCAGATCAATGACCCGCTGCGGAATGCCTGCAAGCCATTGGGAATACTCCTCGGTGTACTCAGGGTTTGGAGTCAGTAATCGGATCACAGAGCCCAGGGAGCGTTCTTCACTGAGGAGCGGGCGGCTGGGTTTGCCCGGTACCTTGGGTTCAATGAACCGGGCGGAAAAGTCTTTCTGGGTGATGGCTTCGACCAGTTCCATGTCCTCGGCAAAATTCGGGGTGAAAACCGGTGCCGTCACCATCGCATCATTGATGGGTTTGCTGATCTCAGATTTCCCCCCACCTGAGACGGTACAGGGTTTATGGCAGACGATCCCTTCGGCGCTTGTCCCGACAAGACGCCAGCGTTGACCGGTCTGGGGATTCAGCAGACGGACCTTGTACCCACTCGGCATCACATAGGTGTTGTCCGGATTGAGACGGATCTGCTGTTTCGTTCCGTTCTGATCCCAGGTGATGGACAGACTCTGCAATTCAAAATGCGCGTCTTCCGGTACATAGAGTATGTTGGGATATGTCGTATCGACCGCATATCCCTGCGGCTGAGGAATGACCCGGTCCTGATGCAGGTTCAGGAGATCCGCATAGGTGTGATCCACCTGTTTGTTCAGGAAGCTAAGACGGAAATCCTCTCCCAGGTCAAAACTTGGAAAGGCAATCGCGCCACCGGCATGCTCCTCTTCCATCATCCCGTAGAGATTGGCCGCGTAGGAAATCTGGGTTTTCACCTCTTTCTTACAATACCCGAAGTAGTTATCCGCAATCAATGTCACCACGACACCTTCCCGGTTCCGGCAGGTCAGTTTGAAGGCACCGCCATCGTTGTACCGTTCACCTTCCTCTGACCAGCACATGCTGTCGCGCTTCTGACGTTCCGTGGCATGGTCGATATGGGGAAGGCCCAGTTCTTTTTTGGTGAAGTTCAACAGATGAGGAGCCAGAATCACACAGCCGGTATGACCGGACCATGTATCCGTATCCAGACGTGCATCCTGTTCCGGAAGAAGCGGATTCCCGGCATTCCCGAAAATGCTTTCCACAAAGTCCAGATTCGCCACCATATTGCCGGGGGCAAAAAACCGCACTTCCATGGTTTTCCGTCCGGCAACTCCCGGGACCTCCGGACAGACCAGTGGGCGGAGCAGGAGAGAGACCCAGGTACGGGCTTTGTCCTCCTGCTTGCTGGTAAACGGGAGTTCCATCAGCTCGTTCGGAGGTTCAAGTGCCTTCTTCAACAAGCGGGCAAATGTTTCGACGGGTACGGCTTTTTTATCCTCCGGGATGGGCAGCCCGCCTTCACACACATGGAATACACCCTTCGTGGTGCGTCGATCCGCTTTCGGGTTGTGAAGCACTCCGTTGGCGGTACGATAACTTTTGATGATTTCGGAGGAAAATTCGTCAGCGTTGGGCGGAAGTGACAACGCCCGGGCAATGCCATGACGTTCGAGGATGAAACTTTTCGTCGGAAGCAGGGGGCCTTCCACCTCGACATGATTCTCCGCGAAAACCCTTTCGAGATAGCTGTGTACGTGCTGGTCCACCGGGCAGAGATAATCGCCCAGCAACCGGTCCTTTGCTTTCGCCGTGGCGAGAAGACTTTTCCCGATCTCAAGAAAAGGGTTCCCGTCCCCGTCACCGTAGATCGGCAGGTTGAGGGCTGCCAGTTTGATGTTGATGAACTGAATGAGCTCACGGTCCAGGGTGAACGGTGTGCCCTCTGAGGAGTAGCCAATGGTTTCGCGAAGGTTTTTCATCATGAGTGTTAGTTAAGTGAACCTTTGTCTATGATCCAACCAGAGGTTGATGAAAATACTATTCGTATGAGAAAGGAGTGTGAACGGACGGATACACCTTTTTTGTGGGAAAAGGTTGCCTTTTTATTGGGAAACACTATCAACACGGCTCCTAACCACCCCCATTCTGTATGCCAGCAAAGAAAGATCAGGACCTCATTCAAGTCGACGGTGTCGTTAACCAGGTATTACCTGCAACCATGTATCGGGTTGAACTCGAAAACGGGCACGAAATTCTCGCTCACATCAGCGGGAAGATGCGGAAACACTTCATCCGCATCACGACTGGAGATAAAGTCCAGGTGGAAATGTCACCCTACGATTTGACCAAAGGGCGCATCATTTTCCGTCACCGCAATTAGCATCCGGTGAGTCCGCACCGCCGCCGGGGTTCGTTTGTATCTGCGGCACTACATCCGGGATCCACCCCCGAGACCGACGCAGAGTCCGCTCGGAGACGTGCTGGAAACCGTCCTTTTTCTGCTTGGGTTCTTCCCGTGTTCATTGCACAGTGAGGACTGATGAGTGCAGATGTTTATTTTAACTGCCCGTCCTGCTCCCACACGATTTTAACAGATATGGACCAGGTGGGCCGCATGGTCGAGTGCGCCGATTGCGGGGAGGAGGTCGTGGTGCCTCTCATTCGGGATGGACTGAATCCCCGGTTTCGCGAAAAAGATCCTACGCGGCGTGGAGGTCTTCCGGCTCCTGATTCAGTCGTCGCGGTCACGAAGCGTACCGAGTTGCTGCAGAAGGGAATGGTGTCGTTGGAACGTCGTCAGGAACGCCAAAACCTGAAAGTGTCCCATCTCATTCGAAACATGGAACTCATGGTGCGGCAGCTTGACCTGCTGGAGGAAAGCGTGATTGAACAGCAGGCCGAGTCCCCGGACCCGGTTGTGGAAATGCCGCCACCAGTGCGGATGCTTCCGGACACGCCCACCACGACGGCAAACCTGCGAAGCAAAATTCCCCAGATTCTGTACACCGTTTCGATCCTCCTCGGCCTGGTCGTCGGGGTATGGTGGCTGGTCGAACTGTAGGTGACTTTGCTCTTTTCAGTCCGGTGATTTCATTTATAGTGTTCCGCTTTCCCTTACGTAGGATTGACAAGTATGGAACATCTCGCCTCGTTGACTGATTGGAGCCCGGACACGCTGATGTCTGTGCTGAACCGTGCCCAGGAGTTAAAATCTACTCCTGATCTGTTTTCGGGTGCCGCGGCTCGAAAAGTCCTGTTCATGATCTTTGAAAAGCCGAGTCTCCGTACCCGGGTCAGTTTTGAGACCGGGATGGTTCGGATGGGGGGGCATGCGATTAACTATGACGTGTCGACCAGTCCTCTGGGAGCCGGCAAAGAAAGTCTTTCTGACACCATCAAAGTGGTCAGCCGTTATGCGGATCTCATCGTTGCCCGGCTGTATAAACACTCTGACCTGGTGGAAATGATTGAACATGCCGGAGTCCCGGTGATCAATGGGTTGACGGACTATTCGCATCCCTGCCAAATCATGGCCGACTTGCTGACGATCCGGGAACACAAGGGCGATCTGGCAGGCCGGACGCTCTGCTTCCTGGGGGATGGCAACAACAACGTCACCCACTCCCTGCTGCTGGGCTGTGCCATGGTGGGTATGAATATCCGGGTCGGCTGTCCTCAGGGAGAAGCCTTTGAGCCCTTGAGTGAGGTGGTCAGGAAAGCATATGCCTTGGCCGACATCTCCGGAGGAAGCTGCCAGATCACGGCAAATGCAAAAGATGCGGCTGCCCATGCGGACATCGTGTACACGGACAGTTGGATGAGTTACCATATTGACCCGTCCGAGCTGGATGGCCGGGTGAAACAGTTTATGCCGTACCAGGTGACACAGGAGATTATGGCGGTAGCGGATCCTGAGGCGATTTTCATGAACTGTCTTCCGGCCGCCCGTGGGTATGAACAGACAGCCGAGGTCATTGATGGACCCCAGTCCGTGGTGTTTGATCAGGCCGAAAACCGTCTGCATGCCCAGAATGCAATTATGCTTCGGCTTCTGGAAACATCCGGACACGCCTATGCCTGATCCTGCTGCTGAGTCGGCATCTGTTCCGGCCAGGGTTCTCGTAGTGAAACTCAGTTCGCTGGGGGATCTCTTCCACGCTGTCCCGGTGGTCCATCGTTTAAAAGAGCAGTATCAATGCTCCATCGACTGGGTGACACAACCGGAGTATGTGGAGTTGGTACGATGCCACGCAGATGTTGACCGTGTGTTTGCTTTCCCAAGAAGGGGGGGGCTGTCGGCATGGAAGGCCTTTTGGAAGGACCTGCGGTGTAACTCGTACGACATGGTCATCGATCTGCAGGGGCTTACAAAAAGCGGTATGGTTCTGGGGATTGCCCGGTCCGCCCGGAAACTCGGGGCAAGCCGTCCCCGTGAGCTCAGCCGTTTGTTTGCCGGTGAATATCCTCCGGATACGGGATCCGGCCCTCATGCGCGTGACGGTCTGATGGATACATTGCGATATCTACACATCGATCCCGAACCTGTCCTCTACCCCTTACATTTTCCAGACGTGCCCAAGCCTGAGGAACCCGGACCTCATCTTGCCATTGCTCCCAAGTCACGCTGGCCGGCGAAAGACTGGCCTCTGGATCAGATCTCATCCCTGATCGGGCGTTTACGTCGGCAGCGTCACTGGAACGTCTGGGTGGTGGGCGGTCCTGGGGAGAGGGAGGCCGGAGAACGACTGGTTCGCGATCATGGGGCTGATGCGGTGACCAATCTCTGCGGCACCCATCCGTTACTCGAGTTGGGGGGGTGGTTCAAACACATGGATGTGCTCCTGACTCCGGATTCCGGGCCTATGCATTTTGCCGCCGCTGTCGGGACCCCCCTGGTGGCGTTATTTGGGCCTACCGACCCTGAGTTGACGGGCCCCCTGGGTGAACATGTAACCGTGATTCGTGCAGACCCGGGGCCCGAAGGCTATCCAGACCACCGCAGCTACAAGAACGGTGATACGACATTGATGGCGTCCATCTCTGTCGAAACGGTGGCGCGGGCAGTTGAGAAATCTCTGGGCATGACCTCTACATCGGGTTCGGGATCCTGACCGGAACACCTCCGGAACGAGCGCAAACACTCTGCAGAGTATTTTTCTTTTCGGAGCGGTTTCCGCTGGTAGGGGGAGGGGCATATCATCTGAAACAACCAAGGAAATTGTATGTCCCGTCCTATTGAACGAGCCCTGATCAGCGTATCCGATAAAACCGGAGTGGTGGACTTTGCGAAAGGTCTTCATGAACTTGGAGTGGATCTGCTGTCCACCGGCGGGACTGCACATGCGATTCGAGAAGCTGGAATTCCGGTACGGGATGTCTCTGAGTTCACCGGGTTTCCCGAAATGCTGGATGGCCGGGTGAAGACCCTTCATCCCAAGGTGCATGCGGGATTGCTGTATATGCGCGGGAATAACACGCACGAGGCCACGATGGCGGAACACAATCTGGCTCCGATTGATCTGGTGTGTGTGAATCTGTATCCTTTTGAGGCGACGGTGGCCAAACCGGATGTCACCTTTGAAGACGCGATCGAAAACATCGACATTGGCGGACCGACGATGTTGCGCTCTGCGGCTAAAAATATGAAAGATGTGACCGTGATCACAGATCCGGCTGATTATGACCTGGTTCTCTCTGAAATGAACGCCTCCGGTGGGTGCACGTCGTCCGAAACCCGCCTTCGGCTTGGGCAGAAAGTCTTTGCCCGGGTGGCTTCTTACAACGGTGCGATTGCCGGATACCTGAGTGCACATGTGGAAACGGATGGTCCGTCCCCTTATGTGCTGACTCTGAATCAGGGGGAAACACTCCGATATGGGGAGAATCCGCATCAACCGGCCATTCTGTATCGAACCGGATCCGAGGAAGAAGCATGCATTGCTCATGCCGAGGTGCTTCACGGGAAAGCCATGTCCTACAACAACTACCTGGACGGCCATGCCTCACTGGAAGCGGCGCGGGAACTTGTAGGGGGACCCGGGGCGTCCATCATTAAACATACCAATCCCTGCGGCTTTGCGACGGGAGCGAGCCTGAAACAGGCCCTTGAGGCGGCCTGGGCAGGGGACCCTGTCTCCGCATTCGGATCTGTGATCACGGTGACCGAGCCTCTTGACCTTGAAGCGGCGGAATTTCTTGCTCCCCGTTTTGTGGAAGTGATCATTGCCCCCGGATACACCCCGGAAGCACTTGACGTTCTCACCCAAAAGAAAAACCTCCGACTGCTGAAGCTCCACGCTCCATTTGTCGCGGCCAAAGATGCACAGACACTCCGCCAGGTAGGTGGAGGTCTTCTGGTCCAGAACCGGGACAACCAGGTGATGGAATCCTGGGAGGTGAAGAGTCAGGCAGACTTCCCGGGCAACATGGCGGCATTGGCTGCATTCGGCGTCAAAGCCTGTAAACACGTGAAATCCAATGCGATTCTGTTGGTTCGGGAATATGCGGATGGACAGTTTCAGACACTGGGAATGGGTGCTGGACAACCCAACCGGGTCGATTCGGTCAAGAAACTGGCGATTGCCCGTGCGAAAGAAAATATCCGGCTGATGCATGAAGGCGGGGAGGGCGGGGATCTGGACCTCGAAGCCCTCACCGCCAAAATCATGGGAGAATGTATGCTCATCTCAGATGCATTTTTCCCCTTTGCGGACAACATCGACGCCGCCAACGAAGCGGGGATCCGTTACATTGTGGAACCCGGTGGGTCTGTTCGGGATGAGGAAGTCATCGAAACCTGTGACAAGTATGGCATTGCCATTGCCTTTACCGGCATGCGTCATTTTCTGCACTAAGCCGGATGAAGACCTTTATCCGATCACGTGTGTTCCTTTTTTTGCTTCTTTCCGCCTGCGCGGATCGGGACGAGGTAAGACCCGGGCGGGGCGCCGAAGTCGAAGTGGGGCCGACAGCCACCATCTTTCCCTCAGGTAAAGAACCCCGCGAGGACCGTCATGGCCTTTGGCGTGGAATGGAGGGAGAGCGGGTCGTCTGGGAAGTCCGGTATACCCGGGGTGTGCCCACAGGGCCATACCGCGAATGGGATGCCTCGGGCAACTTGCGCGCCACCTGGCCCTACAATTGGGACGGTGAGATTGTGGGTTGGGCACGCTGGTATGAAGCAGGTGAGGCGACGACCAAGTATGAGCTGACGCAGGAGTCACAGCCCGAATCGGATGTCATTGGAAAGGCGGATGCCTTTGAATCCTGGTCTCTTGAACAGCAGAAAATGGAAGCGGCCGCTCAGACAGAGTAAGCGACTGCGAGAATCCCATGGCTCCGAGGTGCTCGATTCACGGGGTCAGTCCGGCGGCATGCCACTTCGGACATAGCCGTCTCTCAGGAGGCAGGGGGACGGGTAGGCTTACGCCATCGTCTCCAGCATCTCCAGTGTCACACCGTATTTGGTCGCCCGCCCTGAGATAAACCGATCATATTCTTCCAGCATATAATCTGCCATGCGGACCCGCTCGTCCGCGATGGATCCCGCAATATGGGTACTGAGCTGGATATTGGGAAGCTCGTACAATGGAGACCCCAGCGGGGCAGGTTCCGGATAAGTGACATCCAGTAAAGCGGTCAAATCAGGCCGGTCCCGCATGGCCGTGATGAATTCATCCTCCCGGATTTGCAGCCCGCGTCCTGTATTGATGAAGGTTGCATACTCACGCATGCTCCGGAAGTGATCACCCGTGATCATCCGTTCCGTGGGCGGGATGTTCGGCAAATGATTGGACACGACAAAGGCCTCTTTGAATGCCTCTTCCAATGTGACGCGTGCCGCGTTTACTTTCGCAAGTTTTTCATTGGACACGAATGGATCCACCACCAGGATTCTGACGGAAAACGGCTGAAGAAATTCTGCAAGCTGCTGGGCAATCACCCCGAATCCAATCAATGCCACGGTATTCCCATAAATCCCGGGACCGGAATAAGCGGTTCGCTTGGAGTTTCGGGTCGAATCCTCCCTGATTTGGGCGGTATTGCGAAAATACCCCTTGCAGCTGAGCAAAATTTGCGAAAGGGCGAATTCAGCAACGGGAATCCCGTTGGCCACCCAGGCACTGAAGATCCGGATGTCCTGCTGCAGGAAGGGGCGGGCGAATCTCTGGACGGATCCAGCGGCATAAAACACAGCCCTGAGGTTCGGCATCAGAGAGGCAATCTGGTCCGCCGTACATTCGGGCATCCCCCAGGTTGAAAATGCGATTTCTGCGCTCTTGAGTGCTTCTGCATGGCTGTTAAGCTCTTCAAAACCAATAGGTTCTGGGTAAAGATCGCAGCGATGCTGGACTTCCTCAATTCGCGATTCCGTCCACACACCACGCATGACACTGACATCATTATTTAAAAAGACAGCTTTAGGTTTTACAGATGACATGGCTGCTGTGGGTATGGAGATTTTCTGAAAAATCAAGCAAGGTCACAAACGTGAAAGGCGTGTAGTTCGTCCCTTCTTTTTTGTTTGGTTTCTGTTTGAAACAGATGTGAGAGGAGATCCGCTATTGACCTTCACCCTTCAAGAATCGATAGAAGAGAAGAACACGAGGTATTTATGGCTGTATCTGTTTCCCTTGAAGACGTTGTGAAAACTTTTGGATCGACCCGTGCGGTGGACCATATTTCATTGACCATTGAACCGGGTGAGCTGTTTTTTCTGCTCGGTCCCAGTGGCTGTGGTAAAACCACGTTACTGCGTTGTATTGCAGGATTTCATGAACCGGAGTCCGGCGCGATCAGAATGGGCGATCAGGATGTGACCCGGCTCCCTCCTCATCAACGGGACACTGGAATGGTGTTTCAGAGTTATGCGCTCTGGCCTCATATGACCGTCGCTCAGAATGTGGCCTTTGGTCTGGAGATGCGGAAAGTCGGGAAGGAGGAAACCGCGAAACGCGTTCAGGATGCACTCCGAATGGTCAAAATGACTGACCGGGCTGAGCACAAGCCGAATCAGCTGTCCGGAGGTCAGCAACAGAGGGTTGCACTGGCCCGTGCGCTGGTGATTCATCCCAAATGTCTGTTACTTGATGAACCCCTGTCCAATTTGGATGCAAAACTGCGTCTCGAAATGCGGACAGAAATCCGACGCATCTGCAAAGAAGCGGGACTGACCGCGATTTACGTGACGCATGACCAGAAAGAGGCACTCTCGGTCGCAGACCGGTTGGCCGTCCTCAATGGAGGCATCGTTGAGCAGTGTGGCACTCCCCAGGACGTCTATCTGAATCCGGTAAGCGAGTTCGCCGCCGGGTTTATCGGAGAAACCAATTTCCTCGACGCCACCGTCCGTCGTGTGAGTGGGGATGAGATCCTCCTCGAGACTCCCATGGGCGAGTGGACCTCTTCCCGATCCGGTAAGGGATTTTCCGAGGGTCAGCCGGTTCGGCTGTCGATTCGACCGGAAGCCTTCCGTCTGGGCGATCCGCCCACCGGAACCGTAAATCAGGCCCGGGGAATTGTCCACGATACCGTATACCTCGGGGAGGTGGCGCAGCACCAGGTCCGCCTTGGAGATGACGGAGGATCCAACGTAAAGGTTTTTGATCTCAATCCGCGGATTCTCGCCCGTGACACCGAACAGGAAGCCACGCTCTGGGTGGAAGCGCAGGATGTGGTGGTCCTCAACCGAGGCAACGCATGAAGTCCTGGAGTGTGTTAGTCGCCGCCGGGGTGGTCATTGCGCTGCCGTTTCTTTTCCGCCGTCCTCCGCCCACCGGCGACTGGAAAGACGGGGATCCCGTCTTGGTGATGATTTCTCCACATAACGAGGCCATTCGACATGAGTTCGCACGAGGCTTCAGTGACTGGATGCAGGTGAAAGGACAAGCTCCGGTCAAAATTGACTGGCGGATTGTGGGGGGCACCAGTGAAATCTCCCGGTATTTGAACTCCGAAATGCTTGCGTCCTTTAAGGCCTGGTGGCTGAGGGAAGGTGGGGACTGGCCTCAGGGAGCCAGTGAAGTGGTGACACACCGGCGGTTTCGAAATGCTGAGAAACGGCCGGATCTGCAGGCCATCCGCGAAGCTCTCCGTTCACATGATGATTCTGAATCCTTCACTACTGGGATCGACATTTTTTTCGGAGGGGGCGTGTACGATCACAGTCGGGCCTCCCGGGAAGGGCTGACAGTTGCGGCATGGCCTGAGGGCATCCCGGCACGCCTTACGCATTCTGAAGACGACACCTTGTTGCTTCCCGAGGGGCTGAGTGGGGAATCCTGGAGATCGGATGCCTATTTTGGCACGGCGTTGAGCACATTCGGCATCGTCTACAATGTAGACCGACTGCAGGACCTCGGGGTGGAGGAACCTCCGCGAAGTTGGGAAGACCTTACGGATCCCCGTTACTTCCGACAGATCGGGGTCGCTGACCCGACCAAAAGCGGAAGTATTTCAAAGGCCTTTGAAATGATGATCCACCAGCAGTGTATTCTTGCGGTGCAGGCAGCGGGCTACTCTGCAGAGGATGTTGCCGCGTTTGAGGCCGATCTTGAATCTGCTCCCGCGGAATATCATCAAGCCATCGCCTCTGGGTGGATCACGGGAATCAATCTGGTTCGTTTGATTGGTGCCAATGCACGGTACTTCACAGACAGTGCCTCGAAAGTGCCGATTGATGTCAGCATGGGGGATGCTGCGGTGGGACTCGCCATCGATTTTTATGGACGTTATCAGGCTGAAACAAGCCGTGGGGCGGATGGAAAGCAGCGGATGGCGTATGTGACCCCTCATGGTGGATCCAGTGTCAGTGCCGATCCGATTAGCCTGATGCGTGGAGCCCCCAACCGTGAACTCGCGGTTCAGTTTATTGAATATGTGC
The DNA here is from genome assembly GCA_002429065.1 of Verrucomicrobia bacterium UBA6053. Lineage (GTDB taxonomy): Bacteria > Verrucomicrobiota > Kiritimatiellia > SS1-B-03-39 > UBA6053 > UBA6053. Next base: position 138,952 of record DIYN01000021.1, read on the forward strand.
TGAGTGATGAAGGGCAACGGTTGTGGAACCTCCGCCCTGGAACCCCGCAGGGACCTCACAAATTCTCTCTTCGCCGCCTGCCGATTCGTCGGAATTTTTACCCGGCTTCCGACGATGCGCCGGATACCCTCTATCCGGAGTTGAAGCCATACATGGCGGATGCGCTAGGATCGGATGACGTGAATCCCTACGTCCTGGCGAAACAGTTCCAATACACAGGAAGGTGGACCGGTCGCCATTTCGGAATTCAGCGGCAGCTCATTCGGGCGATGTGTCTGGATTCCGGTGAGGAATTACAGGCGGCATGGTCTGCGATCCAGAAAGCCGGTGGACCGGATGCGGTGCCTGAAGCCATGGAGGCATTATTGAAACTACCTCCGGGTCTCAATTGGGAATCGGCTACGGGTCCAGAGTATCGTTCCGATAAAAAAATCGATTTCATGCGGGAATGGGTTCTCTTTTTCAGAAAACAATATCGTCTTGCCCTCCAGTTGGCAGAGGAGGCCTCCAATGCGTAAATCCACAGCATGGTTCATCTTCGCTCTGACCCTTTTTGTATTCGGCTTTGGGTTTCTTTTCCCGTTGGTCCTGGTGATCAAGGAAGGGTTTGTCAGCTCCGATGGCGGTATCACGTTTAAGTATCTGATTGGTGTGTTCCGGAACCCCGTCTATGTAGAGGGGCTGCTGAACAGTTTACGCTTGGCTGTTGGGACGACTCTGACCGCCACGCTGATCTCTTTGCCACTCGCATGGCTGTCCAACCGGTTCACGTTTCCCGGCAAAAAAGTCGTAAATGCCCTGCTTCTGGTGCCAATGATTCTCCCTCCGTTTGTCGGAGCGATCGGTTTTCAGCAGATTTTCGGTCAATACGGGGTCGTTAACAGCCTGTTTGGTCTTGATGTGGACTGGTTAGGGGAAGGACGGTGGATGGGTGTGATCCTTCTGCAGTCCATGGGCTTGTATCCGATTCTCTACCTGAACCTCTCCGCCGCCCTGGCCAATGTGGATCATGCAATGGATGAGGCGGCGGAAAATATGGGCGCCACCGGTTGGACCAAATTCCGCAGGATCACGCTTCCCCTGATTATGCCGGGGTTCTTTGCCGGGGGCACCATTGTCTTCATCTGGTCCTTTACGGAACTGGGTACTCCTTTGATCATGAATTACACCCGCTGTGCAGCCGTGCAGGTGTTTGATGCTTTGAAGGAGATCGGGAGCAATCAGTTTCCGTTCGCTCTCGTCATGGTGATGCTGACGGTCAGTGTGGGTCTCTATCTGATCAGCAAACTGGTCTTTGGGAGGCAGGCCCATGCCATGCAGGGGAAAGCGGCCACGACCTTCCAGGAAGTTAAACTTACCGGTGGGAAAGGACTTTTGGCCCTCACTCCGTTTGTGTTGGTGATCTTCTTTGCCCTGTTACCTCATTTTGGCGTGATTTTGACCAGTTTCTCCGCCCCCGGCGGGTGGTACGGCACAGTGCTGCCTGAGGTGTGGACGACCGGAAACTATGTGGAGGCACTGGGGCACAATATGACAGTGAGCAGTATCCGGAACAGCCTGACATTCTCCCTGCTCGCGGTTCTGTTTAACATTGCGTTCGGAGTTGCGATTGCCTTTGTGGTAGTCCGCTCGGACCTTAAAGTTCGGGGCCTTTTAGACGGATTGGCGATGATGCCGCTTGCCGTCCCCGGACTGGTGATGGCCTTTGGGTTTCTCGCGGTCAGTTCGACCCTGAGCAACACGGAACTTGTGCGTAATTCCGACTGGCTGAAACATATTGTGGATGTGAAAACCAACCCCGCATTCTTCCTGGTCCTTGCGTACAGCATTCGCCGGTTACCCTACATGGTGAGGTCGGCAGTTGCGGGCCTGCAGCAGACCAGTGCAGGACTGGAGGAGGCTGCAGCCAACCTTGGTGCCCCTCCGATGGTGAGTTTGCGCAGGGTAACACTCCCCCTGATCACCGCAAATCTGATTGCCGGAGCATTGCTTGCCTTTGCCTTCAGTATGCTGGAGGTGTCGGACAGCCTGATGCTGGCCCAACGTCAGGACTTTTATCCGATCACCAAAACCATTTACGAACTCTTCCAACTCATCGGGACAGGAAAATTCATTGCCGCTGCGTTGGGGGTATGGGCCATGGTGTTCCTTGCCGTTACCTTGGTCGGCAGCAGCCTTCTGCTTGGGAAGAAACTGGGCGCGTTGTTCCGGGTCTAATCAGGGGTTTCGGTTGTCGATGTCCGCTTCCTGATGAGATGAATTTACCATTCGTATTGGGAAAGGATGTCCAGGCACTTTCTGTACCGGGCATCATGCTCACTGAACGGATGGAGCCATTCACCGACTGTGTTGCCATCCTTCATCGTCATGGCCGCATCGGCTCTATTCTCGAGAAGAACGGTGGTGGTCTCAGCATGACCGTGGCCTGCAGCACAATAGAGAGGAAAATCACCGCCATGATTCCGTGCGTTGACCATTGCGCCATGGTCTAAGAGAGTCCGCACGATGTCGATGTCACCATTTCGCGAGGCATGATGAAGCGCAGTATCCCCTCTGGCGTATTGTTCCCGTGAAAGGGAGGGGTGGGTCTGGAGCAGGGCCTTCACACGGGGTACATTGGCGAGAAATACGGCGTGGATCAATTGTCGCGCGAGATCCGACTGGGGTTCCGTATGTGAATCAAGAGCGCCGTGAATGAGTAGGACCTCCACCACGGGTTTGTTGTTGGGCACCTCTCCCGCATAATGCATGACATAGCCGTCATGGGCGGAGAGATCTGCACCGAATTCAATCAGGGTTCGTACGACCTCCAGATGGCGGTTGAGGGCGGCATGAAAGACGGGTCGCCATTGATGCTCATCATCCTGATTGACCAGAGAGGGTTCAGACGCGAGGAGTTTCCGGATGAGATCCGCATCACCTGTTCGCGCAGCTTCATGAATGGATGCAGGACACATAATGAATCAGATGGGTTTGCGTTCAGGCTGGATGAGGTTCAGCACGGTATGGACATCCCGGCCCTCAAACAGCAACTTGATGACAATGCAGGCCGCAGGTTCCAAAAGACGGGCATAAGTAAGGGCACCTAAATCGACCGCTTCTCCGCCAAGCGTTTCAATCAGGGCATGAACTGTTTGCTTTGCCTTGGCGTCTCCTCCACAGGTCAAGGTCACCAAGGCACGGCCATCAAAAACGGGCGGATCCATCTCCCATACCGAGGCCTGGCACATATTGAAGGCTTTGACAACCTGAGCCCCGGGAAGACAGGCGGCGATTCTCTCAGACAGTGATCCTTCCTTGAAGGGCAGGGGAAGATAAGGAATCCCGGACTGTTCGTGGGGGCCACCCGGAACACTGACCGGATTGTTGATGTCGATCACGAGCTTTCCATTGAATGCATCGGCTCCACCACCAGCGTGAATGGCATCCTCGACGGCCCCGGCCGGGGTTGCGAAAACGATGACGTCTCCAAAGGATACGGCGTCTGCAATCGTTCCGCTCCCGGAAGCGCGTACGGTCTCTGCAAGAGCGGCAGCCCGTTCCACATTCCGTCCACCGATAAACACGTCATGATCCTGGCTCCAGCGTGAGGAAAGAGCGGCGGCCATACTTCCATATCCGATAAAGGCGATCTTCATACGTTACGTCCTGATTCTATGTGTAGATGCGGGTGAGTGTCGTTCAAAATCTTCCGTGTGTTGCACAGGGTGGGAGTCCGATCCCAAGCAGATCCTGCGGGATCTGGCGTTAGCCTAGGGAAGGAACCCATGGCGTTTCAAATGAATGAGGGCATCAAGGGTCCACACCGGCCGCCACCACGGGAGCTGAGCGTAGGGCGTTTTGACTCCTCCGTCTTCTTCAAAATCTGATACGACCTTTTCCGCTTCCCGGCGGATGGTTTCAGGATCGAATTCGTCTGCCACCAACCACCACAAGTAAAAGAACAAGGGGTGATAGGGGGCTGCCTTTTCCAGAAACCCTGGAAGCTGGTCGCAGACCTTTTTCAGTTTCTTTTCCTGGTTCGGGACACCCGACACAAACTTCAGGTAGTAGTAAAAGGTGTACTGGTAGATTTCGATCTGTGGAATCTCCATGGAGTCAAATTGCGCGGCCACCAGTTCAAAAAAGGCATCCGTGCCCCGACCCCACCTGGCGAGGAGGCCTGCAATGGCCATACAATGGGGGTCAGGCCCGGAATCATTCGCCCACCACGGGCCATGGGGATAGTCCTCCAAATCCGGTGGCAATCCAGGAAGGGTGCCTTCTTTCGTCACGCACCATTGCTCGAAACGGTCGATAATTTCACCCTCGCAACATCCGATTTCATCCAAAATGAGCAACGCGATTTCGGCTGCACCTGTGGTGCTGCCGGGGCACATCATGTCCATTTCAAGTCCATTGCCAAACCCACCGTCCTCGTTTTGATACCCGCGTAGAACCTCCAGCACGGCTTCACGGGATCCCCCGGAAAAATGATACTCATACCGTTTTCGCTCCAAAAGTCGGCCGTGGCGGTAGATATAGCTGCGTGCCAGGTTGAGGTGCTGCGGGGACATCATGGTTGTCATGTCATTCAGAAATGCGTAGAGTTTATTTTGGTGTCGGAATCGGGGAAAAGTGGTCCTTGAGGATCTTTTTTACCGATAAGGAGGCATCATACTGTCCGGTGACCGGAGACAGATTTCCCTCCGCATCCTTCTTCAGGAATACAAGGTACTGATACGTTTTGGCATCGGAGAGTTGGAGGAACATGGCTCCATTGGGCTGAACCACCCCTTTTGCATAGGTAAAATGCAGTAGGTTGATCTGCGCCAATTCGGGATCTCCCTTGAGGACGAGGCCGACGGTGAAGTGGGCAACCTTCGCATCAAACATGTCAGGTGTTCCGTGTCCCTCCAGTTTGGCATCGGATGGAGACAAGGACTTCAACTCAACAATGGCGACTACATCCGAGTGTTCAAAAAGAGTTTCGTAAGGCTGCAGACGCATGATCCGTGCGGACCCTATGCTGGAAACCATGAGCGTGAGGAGACAGACCACTAGATATCTATTCATCGTTTGTTCTTCCTGATTCTAAGGGTGAAGCATTTCGGTGAGACTCTGCGTAGACTTTGAGTGCATGCAGTCTCTTGTGGGTTTCTCGACGCAGGCAGATGTCCATCAAAGGTTCAAGCAGCCAGGCAAGCCAAGAAGGCTTTGCCTGGAAATGATAGATGTATATCGTGTGACATTGGTGGGCACCCATCTCTTTATGTCGAATTGTGGCGGCAAAGCGCCGGAAAAAAGGCAAGGGCCGGGTCATCCGTACCGCGGCAACTTCGCCGGGGGTGAACGAGATATACTCGGTCACCATTCTCAGGCCAAGGCTGGCCCAGGTACCCGTGCATGCAGTCCTGACACCCATACCGGCTTCGACATCTGGGGGAAGCACAACAGCTTTCCGAAGCATGGTATCCCATTGGAGACGGTTCGAATAGTCATGAACGTGATGAAACACATCCTGAGCGGAGGCATCTATCTCCATGCTGACCTGCGAACGCTTCATACTTCGTGGGATCATCAAAAGGGTTCGGCAGATATCTACCGACTCTCCATAGATCTTAGAGTGTGTTCGGGTGTGTTCAATGAGGAAAAAGCAGGGTTTTGATATGCATATGTCTGATAGAGGGTCGCATCGAGCAGAAACTTCACAGCGCCTTTATGTACACCCTCTTTACATGTTAGATTACCTGTCTGGTCCATGGTCGTGTCCTCGGCCGAATCCCCGCTTTGAAATCAGTCACCCGGTCACGCGGTGCGAGGTTTTAGGGGCTCAATGCTGCGTCCTTTTGAATAAATAGTTCCGATGATGGTGGTAACCGGTGAACAGTGATGCTCCGCTCATATCATCCACAAGAATACAATCACCTTCCAGACTCAGATATACGCTAATACATCGGTGAGAAAACCCGATGACAAGGAACCACCATCGGTCGTTCATATGAAGTCCAGCATGTTTGTGGTTCACATGGAGGGTGTGGGTGTCGAGAAGATCTCCAGAAGGTGCGAGGCGCTTCACCTCTACTTGCCCGGAGGGTTCGATCATAAGTTTGATCCTGGAATCCCCATGGTATTCAGGGTCCTTTTGGTACCGTGCAGGGGCATCTGTCAGCATATACCAGAACGAAGGTGCGCCGCTCTGGCCGGACACACCTGACACCATCGTGCCCCGGTTCTCATAGACCCCCTCAAACTCAGACAGGTCGGTAGATGAACGGAAGGAGGCTGGGGTCGTCCGGGTTGCACATCCGGTAAGCAAACAGCATCCAAACGCGATCAGGAATCTTAAACCTGGTTTTGGGGGGATCATATGTTCCTTAACAGGTGCTGGGAGGTAAAGCAGCATATACCGGTAGATGCAGGCAAAGGTCTAAGGGAGTGAATCAAATCGCCTGATGGAAAGGATTTCGTCATCCTCAACTTCGAGCACGATGGTTCCATACCCATAACGATAATGAACCTCATTGGATCCGCCAGGACCATCCAAAAACGGGTGGCCGGCCTGTTCAACAAGCTCCGCAAAAGAGGAACGAATTGCAAGGCCGCTGAAAGGGTCAACATAACGATTGTTTTTCATGTAGGTGACCGCAAATGGGCCGGAATCGTGATGAACATCATTCCGGAAATAGCTCAGTCTGATCACCTGCGCATTCATCTGCTCCCGCTGGACATTGACGTTGTAAATTCCCGGCCATGAGGTTTCGGCTGTGCGTTGGCAGGCACATAGAAAACTCACGGAAAGAATACAGAGAAGTTTAAAAGCTGGTATCATAGCAAGGGTCTGTTGGCAGTTACTGTGTTGATGTGAGCATCAGATCGGAGCAATGGAGGGTTCATCCTTTTGATCCAGTCCGGCGTTTGTTCCGTGGCGCACTGTGCACCCGTGATTCATGGGACTCGGTTCTGAGGTTCCTGTGACTTCATGGCATGCTTGTTTGCAAGCTGGATGAACTGATTGAGGGTATTTGCGTATTCCCGGGTGAACCAGTTCCGGTGTCCGGCCCGTTTCACTTCAACAAAGTGTTTCGGTTCGTTAGCCGCATGATACAGTTTCTTCCCGGAGCTCAGGGGAATGATCTGGTCTGCCGTTCCGTGACTCACGAGTAACGGACCCTGGTAGTCTGAGATCTTCGCGTGCGAATTCAGAGTGTGTTTGGGCACCATCCAGGACAGTTTGGAGTAATGGAGATCCGCAATTTCACGCAGAGAGGAAAAAGTGCTTTGCAGGATCAGCCCCCGGGGAGGGGAGTCGGCGGCCAGTTGCACGGCGATAGCGCCACCCAGAGATTCCCCCATTAAAAACATTTCCGAGTCTTTGATGTCCGCGATTTCGCGTAATTTTTTACGCGCGGCTTTGGCATCCGCTATCGCCCCTTTAACGGTGGGGATTCCTTCACTTCTTCCATACCCCTGATAATCAAAGATGAAGACAGAGACCTGAGCCTCATGCTGAAGGTACCGTAACCATGGGGCTCGGTCAGCGACATGCCCGGCATTCCCATGTGAGATCAGAATAACCGCCCGGGGGTCCTTTGCGGGGCAGTACCATCCGTGAAGGTTTGTGCCATCCTGAGACGGAAAAAAAACGTCCTGAAATTCCAGTCCTTTGGGGGACCAATTTCCCCGAGGGTATTTCGACTGCAGAAAGAGAAACCGCTCATAGAAGGTCTGGGTCTTCTTTTCCGCCCGGGATGGGGGAGGCGTTGCTTCCTGAGCATTACAGGAAAGGCTTCCGAAAAGGATGCTCAAAAACAGCCCGCATAAAAACGTGCCTTTTCTCCTCCACCGCCTGATGGTCCTCCTCATAACCGGAGTACCCGTATGCTCGCTTGTTCTTCCGCGAATCATTGGATCGAAAGGAAGAGGAAGACCAGAGGGAGATGCAGCAGAACCGCAGTGCTGAATGATGCAATGGTCAGTGCATATAGAGTCATGCTCTCTCTTCGCAAATCTGTTGAGACCACCATGACTAATCCCAGGAGGAAATATCCGAGATCCAATACGGCCAGATAAATGAGGTTCGCGATATCAGGTCGGTTGTTGCCTGAACCGAAAAGCCGTTGAAGCCACACCGGCACCTGTTCAACACTCTCCAACCCCGTCAGGACCCAGAGGATCCCGCCACTTACCGCCGACAGTAGAAAGAGCAAAGACGGAAACAAAAAGAGACAGAATCTCAATCTGTCCAAGAGAACCGGAGCCGGTGAGGGGGAGATGATTCTGCCACCATTCGAGAAGGCTCGGTCTTCCTTCATCGTGACCCCTGATGATTCAACTGTTTCTCAAGTACCCGGTCCTCACTGTATACGACCTTGATGCCGCAGAATCCCCAGGGGGATTCATGGGGCTCGAGCTGCGGGGCAGGAAGATACCAAAAGGTGGATGGTCCTTCCTTTTCTTCAAACTCGTTAAATGTAGGCGGTCCAACGATCAATTCCACCTCAGCCCGGGTCATTCCTTCCGTCAGTTGAGAATACAACTCATACGGTGACGAAGAGGAGGAGGCCTCCATGTTGCTTCGTGCACAGCCTGCCAGACCCAGGGCCACGGATACAAGGGCCGGAAAAACGGGATACAACTTTTTCATATTCGTATTCTCCTTTCTACACTCGGCCTTTCAGGCAACCAACTGAACTGCGCCGGACGCCGACGGGCGTTAGGGTCAAGGCAATCGAATCCAGCTTGGATATCCATGACCGGTTGATGTTTTCCGGACGTTGATCTGATACTCACACCCGCTATCGTACGGTCCCTAAGCCGAAACATCTATCCTTTTCTCCAAAAGATAGAAGGGTCCGTGTTTCCGGTTCCGATTTATACACCGAAGAACCTGCAAAAGTTCCCCTTGGTCATATTCTGGTCATAATTGTTTGGGACTGTGTCATCAACCAGGAGATGTCGATGAGAAAGTCCAAATGGATTGCGTGTACGGTTATAGCTTTTTTTGTTCTTAATGGACTGGGAATTTGGAAAGCCCTGTCACTATGGGAAGCGCATCTGCAGGGGAGGTATCCGGATCCTGAACTGGTGGAATCCCCTCAGGAGGAGACGCCCATGAACCGCCGGCAGCCCCTACGCTGGGTATGGGACCTGCCGGTGGTCAGTGACGAGGTTATCGGGGAGGATCTTCACACCTCCCCGGTGGAAATGGATCCAATCGTCGCAGGTGTCTACCAATGGAAAAATGACCGCACACTCACATTTGCTCCGCAGGAAGACTGGCCGGTCGCTCAAAAAATCCATGTGAAACTGGATACGGTGCTGACCAACCGACATGGAAGAGTACAGGCCGTACATGCTTCTCATGCACTGAAGGGTCCCAGACTGAATGTGCAGAACTTCGAAACCTCGATGAGGTGGGATCGACAGGAACTGCAGCTCCGCCTGCGTTTTAATCAGCGGGTACTGCTGAAAGATCTGCGACAACATGTGCTGCTTGTGAATGAACGTGGTGAGAAAATGGATTTCCAGTTACAGTCCACCCCTCAACCAGAGGAGTTCCTTATTCAGACAGAATGGAGACGTGCGAAAACCGTTTCCCTGGTCCTGAAGGAAGGCCTACCTTCCGCTCTTGGACCTGTTGGGGCTTTAGGACATGAAAAGGTCTTCCCCGTCAACGCTCCACACCGGTTTGCCTACAAGGGGCGCCAAATGGAACAACCGACATTCGGACCCGGTCACGTCGATCTTTCCTTTTCCTCCCCACCGGATTTCCAGAGCCTTCAGGATGGGGTACTGGTGGAACCCTCCGTGGATGTGACGGTAGGCAGGGGTCGTTGGTGGCGGGGCAATCATGCCCGCATTACGGGTGAGTTTCAACCCGGGGTCCGGTACACCTTCACTCTCACCAAGGGCGTAAAGGGAATGAACGGTCAGCCCCTGCTCGAACCGGTGCAGATGGATGTGATTTTTCCGGAACCTCAACCGGGACTGGAATTCGCACACAGTGGCTGGGTCCTCAATGCAGAAGGGGCCAGACAAATTGCCCTCAATACCCAGAACGAAGGCGGTCTCTCCCTGGCCTTGCATCGCGTGCATGAGAACAATCAGATTGCGCTGGCGGTTCGGAAATCCGGTTCCGGCAGCTACAAAGAGAGATCCTTTCCTGATCAAAAACTCACGGCAAAGGTCTGGTCCTCGGAGATGCCGGTGGTGGAAAACGGGATGACGACGCTCGATCTGTCTGATGCCTTGGATGAACTGGGGAAAGGGGTGTACCGGCTGAGTGTTAAGGGGAGAACCTCACGAAAAACCGTACAACGATTGCTGGTGGTGAGTGATGTGGGCCTTCTGGCTCGAAGGCACGGGGAGGAAATCATGGTGTGGTGTGTCGGCCTGAGAAAGGGAGAGCCGCGAAACGGGCTGGAGATCACCATTTGGAGCGACACCCGACAACCGTTAGGAACCGGCACCACCGATGCGCAAGGGCTTGTCCGGATCCCCTTACTCCCGGACCCCACCCTCGGACGACCGCTGGTTGTCATGGCAAAAGGTGATGACTCCCTGGGGATGTTGACACTGGACCGGATTCAGGTTCCGGAAGGAGTGAAAGGAGAGAGGCCTTTTCTCACAGAGGGGCATGAAGCCTATGTATACACATCCAAAGGGTTGTATCGTCCCGCAGAGACGGTTCATGCACGGGCAATTGTCCGGGGCAAAGGGTTTACGCTTCCGGAGGCGTTCCCGTTAAAAATGATCCTGAAAAATCCTGCCGGTCAAACTGTCTGGGAAGGACTGCAGACGCTTTCTGATGTGGGGACTGTTACCGCCGAAGTCGACCTCCGTCCAGAATGGCCCAATGGATCGTACCAGTTCCAGGTGAGCCTGCCGGGTGAAGACAGCCCGGTTTGGGGGCAGACGCGATTCACCGTGGAGTCATTTGTTCCACCCCAGGTCGTGGTGGAAGCGTCCACGCCCTCCGGGAAGCGCTTTGTCGATCCAAAGTTCGAAGTCCTGGTGGATGCCCGGATGTTATACGGCGGAGCCGCCTCCTCTCATGCCGGGTATGCAATGGTGACACTGGAAGCGGAAGAATTCCGATCCTCGGATTATCCGGATTACCGGTTTTCCGATGATCGGAAAACCCGGTTTACCCGATGGTCACGAAATGTAGGCGCCTTTGAAACGGATGCTCAGGGAAAGGCGCGTTTCACCATCAACCTTCCGGAGGATAAAATCAGCCGCTCCGCATTGCGGGCCGTCGTCGGTCTCTCGGTGAAAGAGTTTTCCGGTCGAACGGCGACGGCATTTGTATCCCGCAGGATTGACCGGGTTTCAACTTACATGGGGATCAGAACGGAGGTGAAGGAGGATCAACAGATTTCGGTGGATGTGGTGGGTGTGGATCGGGAAGGGCACCGCATCCCCCGAAGCCCTGAAGTAGATGTCGAATGGTTCCGTGTGAACTGGCAGCGAGGGTATCGCCGAAATTCAAATGGACAGTACATCTACATGTCACAGGAAGTCGCGGTTTCTGAGGGAAAACGGAAACTGACGCTGCATCAGGGCCAGGCGGAACTCGGCATTCGGGTTCATGGGGATGGAAACTATCGTGTAGTGGTTACAGACCCTGAAACAGGATTCAGCACAACTTCCAGGATATGGGTGGGAAAAGGGGCCCGAACTCCCGAACGGGCAGACAAGGTGGTCCTCACGCTTGATCAGAATCAGTATGCCTCCGGTGACCAGGCAACGGTTCAGGTGGATGCCCCGTTCGACGGACAGGCCTTGCTCACAGTGGAGAGTCACACCCTGTTGTTGCAGGACGTGATTTCAGTGGAAAACCGTCGTGGTGAGTTTCGCTTTACCGTCCCAGAGCAGGATGCAGCAAATCTTTGGGTGCGGGCGGTGGCCATACGCCCGCAACCTGGTGAAGGAGAGGCTCCGGTTCTGCGCGCGGAAGGAGCGGTTCCCCTTCAACTTGACACCCGCCATCTGGAACAGGACCTCACGTTGTCCGTAGAGGAAACCCTACAACCGGCCTCCACCATTGAGCTTGTGCTAACCGGAACACCCGGCGCGGAAACCGTCGTGGCCGGGGTGGATGAAGGGATCCTTCGACTCACTCAGTTTCAGACTCCGGATCCCGGCACCTGGTTCCGGGTCCTGCGGCGGATTGCGTCGGTGACCTGGGACGGATTTGATGAATTGATGCCTGAGTTGGGGAAAGGAGCACTTGCCGGGGATTCTGAAATGGGAGGAGGTGGAGCCGGTTCCTTTGGGCGGCGTCTCAACCCTGTGGATGCAAAACGGTTTACACCGTTAACCTGGTGGTCCGGCGTACATCGGTTTCCGGAAGACGGCGTGCTCCGGTTGAGGATGGAGATGCCTGAATTTTCCGGCAGGATCAGATGGATGGCTGTGCAGGTGGGCCGCAAGGGAATGGGGGCAACGGAAGCATCCTCGCATGTGGCGCGTGATGTGGTATCACAGCAAAGCCTTCCTTTGTTTCTCGCACCGGGGGATGTGACAGACTGGACCGTGCGTCTTCACAATCAGTCAGATCACATCCAAACCCTTCGGTTACAACCGGAATTTCTGGGGCCGGTTGACGTGGAAGGAAATCCCGTCACCCTCAAACTGGATCCGGGGGAAGTGCGGAGCCACCGATGGCGAGTCAAGGCCAACAATGCGATTGGTGTCGCAAGGTGCACGTTGAACATTGAAATGGGGGAAACGCACTGGGAGGATACTATTGAACTCGCTGTCCGTCCTGTAGAGGCGTTTACCGTATCCTCTCAATCGATCGTTCTTCCGCCGGGAGAATCCCTGGAGCTGTCCGATCCCGCGGAAATGCTGGAGGGAACCTTACAACGGTCTTTCCAGGTTTCGTCTTTACCTGCACTTCAGCTTGAGGGTGCAGTTCAGTACCTCCTGCGGTATCCCTATGGATGTTTGGAACAGACGGTCAGTGCCGCGTCTCCAGCGTTGGTCATGCCGCAATGGGTCGCGGAAACAAAGGAAGGGGCACAGCTTATCGTCGAAGCCGGTATCCAGTCCCTCTGGAGGAAACAGCTTTCCGACGGTTCATTCGGCTACTGGAGCCGCCGGGAGCGGACATCCGTGTCGGGTACATTTATGGCCCTTGAATTTCTCCTCGATGCCAGGGAGCAGGGATACAAGGTGCATGAGCCGTCTTTGGCCGCAGGAGTGGAGTGGACGCGCCGGTGGTTAGCCGGACGTAACTGGTCCTCCACCTCCTCCAAGCAAAATCATCAGCTCGCCTATGCCAGTCTGATTCTGGCCAAGGCGGGTGAGCTGAATCCCGGATGGGTGCAGCGTCTCCGCGAACGAAGAGATGATTTGGACCGGTTATCCCGGGTGCGATCCGCAGAAACCATGGTGATCCTGGGGCATCGGCCGGAGGCGATGAAGATGCTGCATGGGGTCACATCCGGAGACGAGTACCTCTGGGACTGGTGGAGTGCGACTTCGACCAATGCGTACCTGCTTTATGTCCTGTTACAAATTGACCCCCAGGATGGACGCATTCCGGAACTCATGGAACACATCCTGTCCAAGCGGAATCAACAGGGACGCTGGGGACATACCTATGAAAATGCATCCGTGTTGAAGGCCCTTGTCTCATATGCAGCAGTTTATGGGCGGGAAGCGGAAACCCCGAATGTGCAATTGCAGCTTCGAGGGGGGGGGCCTGAGAAGGTAACGCCGGATCAGGTCACTCCTCTCGTGTCCGATGCAGCGGGCCGTCTGACGAATCAGGGGTCCCGTCCTGTTTACATTGAGGAACGAACGGAAGGGATTCCGCTCCTGCCTCCAGAGATTGAGGATACATTCAAGCTCACACGAACGTTGTACCGACCCAAGGGGATCCCGGTGAAAGCAGGTGAATCCGTTGCGAGTGGAGAACTGCTGGCCGTTGTCATGGAAATCGCCAACCTTCCTCAGCCTATGAAGCATATGGTGATCGATCAGCGTCTGCCTGCTGGACTGGAACCACTCCCTGCCTCCGCTCAGAACAGATCCTTTCCCTTACAGCAGGTGCCTACGAGACGGAGACCTGATAAACCCCGGCATCTGGAGGTGAGGGATGACCGGGTGCTTCTTTTCCCTCACCGTCTGTCTCAACGACATCATGTGTTCGTCGTCTGGGTCAGGGCGGTGACACCGGGTGAATACAGGTTTCCGGCGTTGTTTGCCCAGGGCATGTACCAGGAAGACGTCCAGGCCCGCACCACAGAGATACGATTGCAGGTCACGCCATGAAAAAATGGTGTGTGAGAGTGGTGGGTCTTTCCGCAGGAGTTGTCCTTCTGTGGTTCCTGCTTGCGGTGATTCTGCCCTTTCCTCATGAACGGTTGCATCCCCCCCCGGGAAACACAAGGCTGTTGGATTCAGAAGGGGGACTGTTGCGCCGTACCCTGTCAACCGAAGGTGAAGACCGGGACTGGATCCGGTTGTCTGAGACGGGGCCCTGGTCCGCTCCGGCGTTGATTGCGGTAGAAGACAAGCGGTTTTATCAACACACGGGTATGGATCCCATTGCGGTCTTGAGGGCAATGAAACAGAATGTGGGGTCCCGCCGGATCGTCTCTGGAGCCTCCACGATATCCAGTCAGGTCATCCGAATGCTGGATCCGGATCGGGAAAGGACCTTGTACACGAAAGGGGTGGAATTTTTCCGGGCCACACAAATGGAGCTTCGGTATGAAAAGTCCTTTATACTTGAACAATATCTGAATCGGGCTCCCATGGGAGGAAACCGGTATGGGATTTCGGTTGGAGCGAGGCGTTATTATGGGAAAGAACCCTCGATGTTATCCGTGGGAGAGGCGTCGCTGTTGATGGGACTCCCCCAAAGTCCAAGTCGGTATCGTCCGAACACGTATCCCGAACGGGCGGAAAAACGAAGGGAAACCGTGTTACGCAGGATGAGAGAAGAGGGGATGCTGGCGGAAGAGGTCCTGCTGGAGACAGGAACCCGCTGGGTTCCTCCACCCATGAAGGCGTTTCATTTCACCGAATGGGTACGCAGACGTCATGGTCATCTCAAAGGTGAGATTGACACCACACTGGATCCGGGCATTCAATCCGCTTGTAAAGAGATCGTGAGACGTTCCCGGATGAAGGGTCGATATGCACAGACCGATGGAATCGGAGTCATCATTCTGGATGCGCAAACAGGGAGCATTCTCGGATGGGTTGGGGGATGGGATGCGGAGAACCCCATGATCAGTCAGGTGGATACTGTGACTCGCAAACGGGCACCGGGTTCCACCTTAAAACCGTTTGCGTTCGCATTGGGAATGCAGCGGGGATGGCTGACACCGGAAACCCGGTTGGAGGATCGCCCCCGTTCCTACCGGGATTATCAACCTTCCAATATGGAAGCCAGTTGGAGTGGCGATGTGACGGCGAGGGATGCGTTGGTTCGAAGTTTGAATTTTCCCGCGCTTCAGGTGGTGGAGCAGACAGGTGTGCGCGAATTTCTCAGCTTCATCCGGTCATGTGGACCTTCTCTGGAAGGGGTGAATGCGGCAGAAGTGGGAATCGGTGCGGTGTTGGGAGGAGGGATGGAACTGAGCCTGCTGGAGGTGGCGTCCGCTTACACCGTGTTTGCAACAGGTGGTTCTCCACGCATGGTAGCCGCACGTCAACACACCGAAGAACGTCCCGCTCCGGTATTGGCACCCGGGGTTGCGTACTGGATCAATGAAATGCTTTCAGGGGAGGAACGTGACAGAATGCTGTTTGGTCATGTGGCAGACGTGGAACGTCCTCCCCTGGCATTTAAGACCGGCACCTCTCACGGACACCGTGATGCCTGGGCGATTGGATGGAATGGCGACTGGGTGATTGGGGTCTGGGTGGGTCGGCTGGATGGGGGGAGCGTGGAGGGATTGTCGGGCGCCGCTCACGCAGCCCCCCTGCTCGGGCAGATCGCCATGGAGATGATGCCCACTACGGTATGGCCCAGTCCGACCACAGACCTTGTGCAGGTACAGGGACATGAATTGCTGCGGGGCATCACGGATCCCGCCGTGATGACTCAGAAGAATCGGACAACGCCTTCTGTGATTCTCTCCCCCCGTCCGGACTTTACCTGGAAAGGGCTGGAGAAAGATACATTGACTCTTCCGCTGAAAGCAAATGCCCCTCTCGGCTCCGCTATCCATTGGTTTGTCAATGGTGATTGGGTGGGGAAATCGGGACCGGAAGAGAGCATTCCCTTTTCATTCGCCCAGGGAACCCATACGGTTCGGGCCGTCTTTCCGGATGGGCAGGCGGAAACCCGAACCGTGACCATTCTCTCCTTCGAACGGACGAGAGAAATTGCAAAAAATCCGTAAGGTCCCTGAAATAGGCTCGATAGGTCTCAGAACCTATTTTGAGCATGAAACTATTCGTCATTTCCGCTGTTTGTTTTTCCATGTTGATCCCTCCGCTCTACGCAGATGTCGTACGGGTTCGAAACCATGAGTATCCCAAAGAAATGGAGGCTCAGGATACAGACTGGCTGTTGCAGGGAACCCATCATTTCACAGTGAGGCTGCTGGTGAAACTCTCGGTGTTTACCGGAGCCTATTACGAAGAACAGGACGGTACAGGACGACGGCTCGCCTTTACTTATACCCGGGACCTGAAAGCCAAGGATCTTGTCGAAAAAGCAAATGAGGCCCTGGCGGAACAGAACTCCCCTGAGCAGTTGGCGGCCTATAAAGAACCGTTGGATGCGATTCAGGCTGCCTACATTGATGTGAAAGAGAATGACGCTTACACCATTACTGCGATACCGGGGAAAGGAACATGGCTGCATTTAAACGGAGAGGAGCTCTATTCGAATGATGATGGGGAATTCGGACTTTGGTACCTCAATATCTGGTTGGGAGATCCCCCAATTGATGCGAAACTGAAAAAAGCCCTTATGGGAGGCACGCGATGAAAGAACTGCTGATGAAATGGGCCGAATCCGGAGGGATGCCGGATCCGATGTTGCGAATGGGCATCCGGCGCCTGCTGAAAGGCCGATTGGAAAAACTCGAGGAACATCCGGAATCGACAGATGCATTTCTGAATCGACTTGAAGACGCACCTGTTGCGGTTGATACCGATGCCGCGAACGAGCAGCATTATGAAGTCCCCACCATGTTCTTTCTGCGGGTTCTGGGACCCCGCCTGAAATATTCCTCCTGTATCTGGCCGGAAGGTGTGGAAGACTTGGCCTCTGCTGAGAATGCGATGCTGGATCTTACCTGCAAACGGGCGGAAATTCAGGATGGCATGGAGATTCTGGAACTCGGCTGCGGCTGGGGCTCTCTCACTCTGTGGATGGCAGAACAATTCCCCAGGTCACGGATTCTTGCGGTCAGCAACTCCGCCACACAGCGGGCTCACATCGAAACCCAGGCACTTGACCGAGGACTGTGCAATGTGGAAGTGAGAACCTGTGATGTAAATGAATTCGATCCTGGCCGCAAGGTGGACCGAATTGTATCGGTGGAAATGTTTGAACACATGCGGAACCCCGGCCGTCTCCTTGACCGGGCTGCAGACTGGCTGAACGATGACGGCCGGATTTTCCTTCATGTCTTTACGCATGAGGGGGACCCCTACCTGTTTGAAGATGGTGGCGACACCCAGGACTGGATGTCCAAGTATTTTTTCACAGGAGGAATGATGCCCTCACCGGATTTACTGCCTTCCGCATCCCGCAAACTTGATCTTGAAGAAGACTGGGTGGTCAATGGCAAACACTACAGCCGCACCTTGGAGGCCTGGCTCGACAAACAGGATGCCGCGAAAGAAACCGTTTTGCCCATTCTGGCCAAAGGATATGGTGAAGATCAGGCAAAGGTCTGGTTTCAACGCTGGCGGATGTTTTGGATGGCCTGTTCCGAGTTGTTTAAATACAATGACGGAAAGGAGTGGCCGGTTCATCATTACCGGCTGAAGAAAGCATCCGCATGACATCCACGAAACCCACTGTTGCCGTCGTCGGGGCCGGTGTCGCCGGTCTGACTGCGGCCTGGGAACTTCAGAATGTCTGCGAGGTCCGGGTGTATGAGAAAAACGCATACATCGGGGGACACACCCGCACGTTGGTTGTGCCGGAGGGTCCGGATGCAGGTACCGCTGTCGATACCGGGTTCATTGTGATGAACCATCGGAATTATCCTCATTTCACCCGACTGCTCAAGGAGTGGGACGTCGAACTGGAGGACAGCGATATGTCGTTCAGTTACCATGATCAGACCTCGGGGTATGAGTATGCCGGGACTACGCTGAAGGGGGTGTTTCCCCGTCTGTCACACTGGTTCCGTCCGGATCACTGGATGTTGCTGAAAGAGCTTCGCCGTTTCGGTGTGGTGGGAACAAGGGCCTTGGCCGAGGGGGGCGCCTCCGACATCAGTCTGGGGGCGTTCTTGGATCAGCACCGTTTTGCGGATGTATTTCGAGACCGGTACCTGTTTGCGATGGGGGCAGCAATTTGGTCGTCTCCACCGGACAAACTGTCTGACTTTCCGGCAGAGCCGTATCTGCACTTTTTTGCCAACCATGGATTGCTGACCTTAAAGAACCGGCCACAGTGGCGGGTGGTGTCCGGTGGAAGCCATACCTACGTTCAGAAGGTGCTCTCCCGTATCAACGCAGAGGTTCATGCCGGAGACACCCCCGAAAGCCTCTTCCGTACATCGGAAGGGGTGGAACTACGGTTTTCCGACGGTCGGAAAGAACTCGTCGATCATGTCATCATAGGCGCGCATGCTGATCAGGCCCTGGCCCTCCTTGGAGATCCGGATGAGGAGGAGAAGGCTTTACTCGGTGCATGGACCTACCAGCCGAATGAAGTGGTGCTGCACACCTGGGACAAGGTGATGCCGGATCACCGTGCCTGTTGGGCCTCGTGGAACTTTGCCCGTGAATCGGGCTATGATGCGGATGCTCCGGTAAGTGTGACGTACTGGATGAACCGTCTGCAGAACCTCACCACGGAGCGACAGTATTTTGTTACCCTGAATCGGGTAGGGGATCTGCCGGATTCCGAGGTGATAAACCGGACGGTACTGGATCATCCTCAGTATGACCGGGCGGCAATGCAAACCCAGGCCTCTCTGAAAAAACGGAATGGAACCCGCAATACCTGGTTGGTGGGAAGTTACTTCGGATATGGGTTTCATGAGGATGCTGTGCGGTCGGCCGTGGAGGTTGCGGATACATTTAAGAGCAGAATTGGCAACCCCGACGGATGAAGATGGATTCACACAGGCCGGGTTCTTCGGAAGGGATGTTGTATCAGGGGCATGTCGAACATACCCGGTTCACCCCCTGCGGGCACGGGTTCCGGACGCCCGTTCATTTTTATGCCTTTGATCTGTCGAAACTGGCCTCCCTCGACAAGAGGGTCACAGGATTCGGGCATAACCGGTTCGCGCCGGTCAGTGTCCGAGACCGGGATTACCTGACACCTGAAGACCTCCCTCTGACCGAAAAGCTCAAGCCCTGGCTGGTGGAAGCAGGAATTAACGCAGCTCCTGCCCGTATCTGGCTGGTGACCTCTGCCCGCTGGTGGGGCAACGTGTTTAACCCGGTGAGTTTTTACCTGATTGAAGATGAAAGCTGCACACCCATTGCCCTCATTTCTGAGGTCAACAACACCTTTGGAGACCGGCATATCTACGCAGAACCGCTGGAAAGGAAACATGGGATTTTACAGGCAGATCATGCCAAGGAGTTTCACGTCTCTCCGTTTAACAACATGGACGGATCCTACCGGTTTACTGTGCGGCGTGAAGAGCAGAGCCTTTACATCGGCGTGGACCTCTACCGTGAGAATGAGAAAGTACTGGAAGCGTGGATCGAAGGGGTGGGGGAGCCCCTGACCACCCGGTCCCTAAGGCGAATTGCGCTTCTCCACCCTCTGCGACCCTGGTTGACCATGCCGCGGATTGTCTGGCAGGCGATCCTGCTGAAATTCAAACGCCGTCTTCAGGTCCACAAACGGCCGGAGCCTTCGCATTCCCACACCATCCGTTCCCGTCATCAGCCGGTTAAATCATGGTAACCTGAAGATGATGATCGAACATGTGCGTTTTGGCGTAGTGGTTGGCGGTTAGATTTCGAAAATAAACGTGGTCACGTGGTGCACGATTCTCTGTGCCTTCGTGAGCTCCGTTCGAACCCTTCAAAAAGTCAGAATCATCTGGATCCGGGATGATCTTTCCATTGAAGCTCCACGATTACGGGGGAATGATCGGAGCCGACTGAAGGACCGGTTCTCCGGTCCACCATCTGAAAGTGATCAGAATGAAGAACATGATCCAGGGGAATGCCGAAGAGGAGGTTAGGCATCGGCCAGGTTGGCTGGATGCCAAACCCCTTCATGCTGTTCTGCAAACCGGTCTGCTTGAGAAGATCGCGGAACGTGTAACTCCAGGGCGTGGTGTTTAAATCACCGATGAGAAGACTCGGCTTTGTGGAATCCACATGTTCAGGCAGCTTCAGCAGTTGATCATTCCGCTCATGTGAATAGGCACCGCCGAAGGGGGGCAGGGGATGGGTGGCAAGCAGGTGAATGTTGTCATTCTGGTATTGGAGTCCCGCAGTAACAGAAGGGACCCCCGCTCTGCCAATCGAGACAATCCCGCTTTCGGAAAACGGGTGCAGGCTGTACAGCCCAATTCCGAAGTTATCGGAACGGGAGCGAACTTCCCGATATGGAAACAGGTCCTCCAGCAGAGCCAGGTCTTTCACCCATGCGGAGGTGATTTCCTGGAGGACGAGAACATCGGGGGATTCCCTTTGCACCAGGGCCAGAACCCGTTCGGGGTCACCCGTAGAACTGTTGACATTGATCAGCATCACGCTGAGCGCCTCTCCCTTGTCGGAGGGTGCGTTCCGGGAGAAAAACAATGGAAGGATTCCGAGAAGGTTCAGACTGCAGAAACCAAGACAAACCATGCCCCATTTTTTCCTTCGGAGCACAAAAAGCAGTATACCCAGCACAATGAGACCCACCGAATACTGGACCCGGAAATGGGAAAACAGATCTGCCCACCAGGCCAGCCTCCCCGCGAAACCCAACAATGTTCCCAGAATGGCAAGGCTTGCGGCGGCTTCCATCAGTCCGGAGAGAGACAGGCAAAACAAGCGGAACGGCGATGCGGACTTCATTCTGGGCTCCTAACACAGATTTCCGGGTTTTCCAACGGTGGGCCCTGGTTCCCGGAGGGGGCAGCTCCATTCCGAAAAGGGTCGACATGCGGACTTCCTTTTTCTAGGGGACCCGCATGTTGAAAAAAGTCCTCACAGGCAAAATCCACCAGGCCACGGTGACCGAGTGTCATCTCAACTATGTCGGGTCCATCACGATTGATGAGGATCTGCTTCGGGCGACGGGGATTCATGCCAATGAGTTTGTCAACATCGCGGATATTGACAATGGGGCCCGTTTTGAGACTTATGTGATCAAAGGAGAGGCAGGAAGCGGGGTGATCGGCATCAACGGAGCTGCCGCGCACCTCGTGAACCAGGGAGATCGCATCATTATTTTTTCGATGGCGATGATGGAGGATACGGAAATCCCGACACATTCCTCAAATGTCGTAATCTGCGACGGGGACAATCGGATTGCCCAGCATCTGGAGTATCCCAGCAGCCTCGATGAACAACTCCCTTTTATCCCTCAAACCGACTGACCTTATGATTTCCAAACGACTCGACCGGAAACTTGCTGACATTCACGCGGATCCGCACGGAAGCCGCGAATTCATCATTGCAGACGCAAAAGATGCCGATATGGCCTTCGGTATTACCGCCCCTGGACCGGAACGGCTGGCTTGTAAACACGGGTACAACGAATCCGAGGGCTGCTACAAAACCCTCGGGGATTACCGGGAACAGATTCGTTCGGTTATCCGTCAGGATTTGGTCGACATCGTCCTGCTTTCCGCCTCGAACCTTGAACAGTTGGGGATGAAGGAACGCCTGTTTGAAAACAGCGAAATCACTCCTGCGGCCCGGGCAAATGACACCACGGATGTCTGGGTGGTTCGCGGGGGTAAATATCCCACGGATTATCCGTCCCGGTCATTTCGCACGGCGACCCTTGACCACATCAAATACGGCCGGCTGACCCAGGATCACAGTCAGCCGGTTCAGGGAGCGGATCTCGGGCTCTATTCCATCACCTATACAAACAATCTGGAATACGATCATCAGGCCCTGATGGCGTTCCAGGATTTCAGGATTGAGGCGGAAAAGAAAAAATTCCGTTACTTCCTCGAAGTGTTCAATCCCAACGTGGATCCCGGCATCCCCGACAAGAAAGTCGGTGCGTTTTTGAATGACCACATCGTCAGAACCTTGGCGGGTGTCACGGAAGCGGGACGCCCGGTGTTTCTGAAAATCCCCTACAATGGTCCGGGACCGCTGGAGGAACTGGTTTCCTATGACCCCCAACTGATCGTGGGAATACTCGGAGGTAGCAGTGGCACCACTCTGGATGCGTTCCAGCTCATTCATGATGCCCGGAAGTACGGTGCCCGGGTGGCGTTGTTCGGACGGAAAATCAATCTTTCCGAGCATCCTCTTGCCTTTATTGAAATGCTCCGGCGCATCGCCGATGGAGAGGTGGCCCCGGCGGAGGCTGTAAAAGCATACCATGGTGTCCTCCAGACGCTGGGAGTGAAGCCCATCCGCAGCCTGCAGCAGGATCTGCAGCTTTCCAAAACCAAATTCAGTTACAAGTAAGCATGAAACGATCCGAGATTAACAACGTGTTCCGTGACGCCTCCGCCTGTTTTGCAGCAAACGGGTGGCATCTTCCCCCCAACCCCCGTTGGGATGTGACCGATTTCGGACTTGGCGACTTTGACGCATTCGGCCTCACGCTGGTGAACCTGGCTGAAGAAGTGGAGTACTGTGAAAAGTTGATGTACGCCCGCAAGGATCAGGTTACCCCCGCACATACACACCAGGCCAAAAAAGAAGATATTATTTGCCGGGCCGGTGAGTTGACACTGCGACTCTGGGCGGGTCATCCGGATGAGGTGGGGGATGCCCCCTGTACGGTGAATGTCTGTGGGGAACCCCGTACCATTCCCTCTGGCGAGACCCTGGTCCTGTCTGCGGGTGAACGGGTGACGCTCTGTCCCGGAACCTACCACGCCTTTTGGGTTTCTTCTGAAGAAGGGGTGATTGGCGAAGTCAGCACGGCGAATGACGATGCGAATGATAACTTCTTCCTCAACCCGGACATCGGTCGATTTCCGGAAGTGGAGGAGGACGAAGATCGGGCCGTCACATTACTCAGCGACACCTAATTCAACGGACCGCGTTTGCCGGGTTGCTCGTGATCCTGTTGATCCGGATCGGCCCCCGTGATCAATGGGTCCCGACAGCGCTCATTTTTTACACCACGCCCTGGCCGGTTCTGGGAATTTCATCCTGTGCAGCATACTTTCTCTGCCGCAATCGGATCTGGCTGATTCTGGCCTCAGGATTTCTCCTCACGGGTGTGATCCTTCTCAGGGGACCCGGACCCATTGCCGGGGAAGGGGACGTCCATCTTAAACTGTGGAATGCGCAGAATCCCGTGGAGAATCAGGCAACCATTTTACGGGAAATGCTGACGGACCAACCTGATGTGGTGGTCACAACCGATAGCGGACCTCTGGCGTACTGGTTGAACAAACACGGATTTCCTGATCAGACCTCATACTCTTCCGTGTATCCGGGTGGTGGCTTTCTGTTTTTACTGAAGTCAGGAACGACTCTGGAGGATGTCCGGCTCATCCGCCTTGATCAACCGCACAGCCGTCTTGCCGTGGGGACACTAACCTTGAGGAACGGGAAAACGGCCACGTTGATGGCGGTGGAACTGGACTATGATCCACGGAGATCGAAACAGCCATTGTTTCAGGAACTGGGTGCGATCCTGGATACACGTCCGCCCGGTCCCATGATCCTTGCCGGAGACTTCAATGTTCCCCCCGGCTCGAGATGGCTTGGTGAGATTCGCAAACGGTCATTTTTTTCCGCATTCGAACAGGAAGGCGAGGGGTTCGAAGTTTCCTGGCCGATGCCGATCCCCTTATTGGGAATTGACCAAGTATGGGGTGATTCCCAGGTGTTGTTTCACCGGGCAACCTATTCCCCGGCACTCCATTCCGACCACCGGTCGATGAATGTGGTGATCTCGATTCTGGAGGAAAACGGGATCAGAGACTAAAGCTCGTGACCATCGACCGTACAGGTCACGTGGAACCCTTTATCGACTTTGGTCTGATAAGTCCCGCCCTGGGGACATTCAGGAATCACCTCATTGCTGAAAAACTGTTTCAGTTCTTCAAGCGTGATGTCGTCATCGTCCGGATGTTCAAACAGATACTGTTCACCCGCCGTATGGATGACGCGTAAATTGTTCATACACAGTCGCGTCTGTGCTTTTTCCCGGGCTTTGAGTACCGCAGGGGCCGCCATTGCGGCGAGAAGACCGATAATCATGATCGCAATCATGACCTCAACCAGAGTAAACGCGTCACGGGAGGATCTCATACGAAAAACGTAATCGATCCTCGTTTTAAACACAACCCATTTTTAGGAGACAAAAATGGAGGACTTGTGCGCCAGAGGCGCAGAGACCTGCTCACCGCTGGCGAAGGGGATTGACGCTCGCAACCCTCGCTCCCGCGACTGTGCGCGGCTAACCTTCACCTCTCTCCATTTCGAACCGGGGTTCTCATCACCCTCAACATAAAGTCAGGATAGAAATATGGCGGGCCGACTGACTCCTTCACAGGCTTTTTTCACAGAAAGACCTTTCTTATGGTGCAACCAATCGACTGCTTCTCGCTTCTCGATTGGGATCAGAGCTTTTTTCGATCAACTCCTTCAGCGCATTGTTCTCCATTGCCAGATCTCATAAATGCGCCAAAGGCGCACAAGTCTGGCTTTCACTTTATCCACTTTTCCTCATCAGGTTCTCCTTGTGGATCACTCTGATTCTCTAACTCCCAGATGGCCTCTTTTGAGGGACTAATACAATTGTACACGTATTTTAACAACTTCGACCTGATGCAAAAGGTCTGAGCAATCTGGGCAAGCTGGCCGAAGGAATCAGCAGCTTCTATGTTCATCAAGCAGAAGACGGAAGCATTGTGCTGGAACCTTGCTCCGAGATTCCGCCTTAAAAGTGGCTCTTTGACAATCCCGATGGGTTGAAGGCGGTGAAAACCGGCCTGATGTAAGCGGCATTAGTTAAATACCGCTTCTCTTGGCAGCTTTGCGGAATATACAGGCGACGATCTGGGCTAGGCATGCTTTTCCTCAAGCGGAGGAAGGGCTCAAACGGCTTTGACTAATAACAGTTTGGCCAAACGATTGAATGCGGATGGGAAAGCTCCTAGACACCCTGAAACTAATCCACGCCATCCTGGATTGAACACGCATAATTACTCATCTCTGTCAGGCCCGAACAATGAATAAATTTTCCTGGCTTATACTAAAAGTAAAACACTTTACCACATGTATCCACGTTACACATAGTGTAGATTGAAAACCAATGGGTGTGATTATATATAGTGGTTTAATTTGTTAAAATAACCGCACGATAAAAAGTCGGATCTTCGGCACTTTTGAAAAAATAACTAATAAGTTCCCCCGTTCCTTCAACGGGTCCTCTTACTTGCTCCCAAGTTTCTAGATCAGTCGAAGATTGGACTATGTAAGATACCACGAGCGTCCGGTTATAAGTCGTTGAATTCCAACTGATTAAAAGATGACATATGCGAAGGTTTGAAATCGGATTTCATAAGCAGTTCATGGAGAGGAGTTTGTGAAAATGGGCATGTGCTCAAAACCTGAAAGGTTCTGTGAAGAGTACCGGGGAGTTTTAATTCCTTGTGAAGGATCGCCACAATCAAATACACGATGACCGAAATCCATATCTGTGTTTTCACTGCATTCGCACTGGTTCCGTAAAAGTGACGTATTCGAAGATGTTGTTTGATCCAACGAAAGAACAGTTCGATTTGCCATCGCATGCGGTACAGCGTGGGCACGACCTCGGGACTGACGTCGTGAAGATTGGTGAGATAAACATAGACCTTGCCATCCTCTGGATCCCGATACCGAATGCGGCGGAGTGGCCATGGATATGCTTCCCTGCTGGTGGAAGTCCCCAGCAGCCCGGTCTGATCGCTGCGCAAACCGGATGCTGGTTCCACAGGTTTGGAAGACTGGCGGTTGAATACCGTGTTGCGTTTGGCCCGGATGACGAAGAACGCGCCTGCCTGGTCGATTCGTGCAAGGCGGCCAAAATCGAGATATCCCCGGTCGATCAGATAGATCGCTCCCGGTTCGAAGATCAACGAATCCAGCCAATTTACATCGTGTTTTCGGGCTTCTGTGATGTGAATGCAGGTCGGGATGGGACCGCGGAGATCGATTTGAGTATGGAGTTTGATTCCCGCTTTGGTGTCTCGAAACGTGGCCCAGGGAAACAGAGTCAGCGGCAGATCTACCGTCGAAGAGTCCAGGGCGTAGATGCTGTGTTCGAGATCGACATCCAGTTCTTTGCTGGCATAGAGCTTGCGGGCTTTTCGAATCAGCCCTTTGGCGACGCCCTCCCAAATGCACCAATCTCTGGACTCGTTCGCATCTGCCAGCGTGGACTTGGCCAATGGACCAGTGAAGCCGAGGTGATGCAGAGCTTCTGGTTGGGCATTGAGGCAGTCCACGATATCCCTCAGTCCTTCTCGCCAAGTCAATTGAGCAAAGGCCATTGCGATGAACTGTTGGCGACACCCGAAATGCTTTACCTTGTAATTCCCATTGTATTTCCGGACTTGCCGGCTGAGTACCTCTCGATGAATCTGGCCAGTGACTTGGGATATGACGTAAGAACCTGCTCTCATGGCCCTGCCTATATCGGGCCTGCTTTTCAGTCAAAAGCGTCACATCCATTTTTTGGCTCAAACCAGCTTGTGGCATGACTTTACAGATCTTATATCCTCAAACAACCGGACACTCGTGAGAGGGGGTGTAAAACTTGGATTGATGATGGATGGTTCAATGGTAGTTTTGTCCATGGACCAGGTTGGGTTCCAAAGGCGACATGGGAAGCGTCATCATTTGATCCGAGAGATACATCTAAAATGACTGAACCAGCAATAAAAATTGTGCCATGAATGGATTTTTTGTGAAAAAAATATATATTTTCAGCCTCTGTATATGCATATTATTCGCGTCATATGATATTGAAGTCTTTTGCGATGAAATAAACTTTAAAGCTAAAGGAGCTCTTGTGAAAGTAATATGGTGGAATTTTGACGGAGTAAAAGTTGAGCGTTTGATTACGGATAAAGATGGGTATGAAAAAATTAAAAATTGGACAGATAAACATAAGAAAAAAATCCCGGAATCTAATTCGGTTGGAAGTGTGATTCCTGAATGCGTCATAGTTTTTAATCCTGAAGTTAAAGATGGTAATAACAAAAAAACATTAGAATTTTATACTGACTTAAATAAATCTGATCGACTTATGGAAAAGTCTGATTTTTGGGAGTTGCACTATATTTTAAATATGCATTCTCATTCTGCTTCAAAGTAAAACGTTGTAAACTTTCCCGAAACTGGGGAAAAGAGACCGCCTTCGCCTCGACACAGGTCAATGTGTTCGGGTACAATGCACGCAACGAAGCTTGCCCGCCGAGGCGGGTCACCAGTGCCGCCATGCGCAACGGAACCTCCAGCTACAACTTCGATCAAATCGGCAACCGGACCATCGTCAGCATTCCTGATGAGCCCAATCCGTTGGACTACACCTCCAATGCCCTCAACCAATACACCTCGATTACCGGAGGGACGGCGTCCTCGCCGTCCTATGATGACGACGGAAACATGACGGATAACGGCGACGGGAACACCCACACCTGGACCGGAGAGAACCGCCTGGAGGTGTACACCCAAGGCGATATCACGGTAGAGAACACCTACGACGGCCAAGGCCGCCGCGTCCGCAAGCTGGTCAAAGACCTCGGAGCGGTCACACAGGACCTCCGTTACATGTACGACGGGTGGAACCTGCTCTATGAAGTGGATATGCACCAGGTAAGCGAGCCTACCCGACGCTATGTCTGGGGGCTCGATATCAGTCAGTCTATGCAGGGTGCCGGTGGAGTCGGAGGACTGCTGTTCACCGAATCGGACAGCGTCAGACATGCCGTCACCTATGATGCCAACGGCAACATCAGTGAATACATCGATCTCAGCGATGGCAGTATCGCCGCTCACCTGGAGTATGATGCCTTTGGTCGCACCATTGTCAGTACAGGAAGCGCTCCGGCTACGTATGGGTTCTCAACCAAATACCAGGAAGCTGAATCCGGGTATTATTACTACGGCTTCCGATACTATGATGCCGAAACCGGACGGTGGTTGAACCGGGATCCGATTGAAGAGCGGGGTGGGCTTAATATTTATGGATTCGTAGCGAATGATGGTGTTGGTACATGGGATCGGTATGGATTGGCTTTTGGATTCGTTCCGCCAGAATTTATTGTGGCACCGATTAAAGATGGGATAGAAAATATCGTTCTTCCTGAAGTGCGTGGTAAGGCAGGGCCCAATGTAACTAGAGCACTGAAAAGAACATTAGCAAATTATCAATCCAAGTTTTGGCAATTACCATCGGATGAAGTCAGATACGATTTTTGCAGGCGTTTATTATTTGACATAGGTAGTTTAACTGATGGATGGGACATCACCCCTTTGCACACACTAGGCGGTTTTGAGGGATCTTATGATTATGATAGAGACTCTTTCGGTCAAAACGCAAGTCAGGGGACAGGCTGGGGCATACAAAGTGTTGTTGTTGAAATAAATGGCATCCCTTCCGCTCATCATGCAAGTGTGGTTAATTACGCTTTGTGGGGGCTGGCGCACCGATTGTGTGCTGAAAGTTGCTATACAGACTCATCCTTAGGAAATTTAATTCAACGTCGAAAATACCTTAATCATGCGGAGTTAAAGGTCATTTTATGGAAGGAATATGTGAATAGATATATTGTTAACCCAATTTATGGAGATATTTTGGAATATGAATCATACCTTTATGAATCATTACTATGGACAAGGATAGGCTTCTATGGTGGAGTGTTTTTGGAAGGTGATTTTGGTCGGATTATCAGTATGCGTGGTTTAGAAATTGATGACGAAAATATTGCAATAAATACTGCGTACTCATGGAAGCTACTGGACTTGTCTCATCGGCGATGAAAAAAAGATACCTTATAATTGTTTTAATTCTTTCAAGCATTTATTTTTCCTTTATCTTTCACCAAAGACAGAAGGTTAATCAGCATAGGGTACAGTATAAGGCTTATGTTTTCTTGAATAAAGTGGCTTATTTTTCTGAGGCATTTTATGAAAAGCATCAAGTGTGGCCTTCATCGATAGAAGATATAAATTCTTCATTCGAAGAGCTCCAGCATGAAATCGATACATGGTTTGATATTGAATATTATGGTTATTACGCTTATAGTACGCCCGTCGGCTTTGGAGAAGTTTTTCTTTCGGAAGAGTATGTCCGTTCTGTTGACGTTGATGAGGATGTTAAAGTGAAATTAAAATCAATGTCTATTCGTTTTCCTCGGAAAAATAACGATGAATATAATAATAAATCTATTGTTCCTTACAGAAGAAAATGGTTTTAAATGTAAAAGGTAAGTGTTATTGTTTGTAAGAGCTGGTTTTTGGGAAGATATGCCTGGGGAAGGGTTGTTAGATATTGAAAAGTCTAATGTGAAGTTTAATCGAAAGAGCTTAACCTGGACGTTTTTATCTGTTGGTGCTCCTGGGGAATTATGAGTTTTGTCCGTAAAATATTGATTTTGATTTTCAGTGTATCACGAGTGTCCGGTTGTTTGA
>DIYN01000022.1:0-12599 GCA_002429065.1 Verrucomicrobia bacterium UBA6053
TCCCGCCTTCAGGCGGAAGTTTTTCAGGGCCGTTTACGGCCTGGCTTTGCAACCCAAGGTCTTGAAGCCGCGACCTTAAGGCCGCTTAGCAACTTCCGCCTTCAGGCGGGACTCTGACATGTTTCCGAAACTCCCTGGGACTTTGTCCGGTGTACGCTTTGAACACCGTGGCAAACCGCTGGCTGGTGGTGAATCCGCAGTCGCCTGAAATATCGGTGATGCTGTCCGCCGTTTGCAGTAACTGCTCTTTTGCACATTCGATTCTCATCCGGGTGAGAACGCGGATCGGAGTATCGCCCTTCAGCCGCTTCACTTCTTCGGCAAACGAGGTCCTCCCCATGTCACAAGCCTCGGCCATACGTTCCAAAGACCAGGTCTCTTCCAGACACCGGGGGAGTTCTTCGCTAAGAAACCGTTCCACCCGTTCCCGGGTTTCATCGGCTTCGGAGGCATCTCCGGCCATTCGTATGGCCTCCAGCACTTCTGCCAGGACCAGATGAAGCCATCCCTGTGCCGCCAGGTCGATATGTCCCTGTGTATGATGTAGCTGATCCACCAACTGAATGAATTTGGTTCGAAACGACGCCTTCGGTTTGAGGATCTGGCGTGGGAGCTCACTCAGTTTGTGCACCAGTTCATAGCCCACTTGGTGCGGAAGGTCCATGTCGAGGAAGACGCTGTTGCGTCTATCTGTCCTGGGGCGTTTATACGTATTCAATGGAAGGAGGATCCAGTAAATATCAACCGGAGGCAGAGTGGGATTCACAGCCGCATGCATCTGCCAGGGCCAGGTAAAGGAGAGTTCCCCCGCACGAGCGATGTGTGGCCGGCCTTCAAAATCCCAGGTCACACTGCCATGCCTCACATATACGAATTCAAGACCGTCATCTTTGTGTTGGGTAAGAATTCGGGCCTCGCGAGCCGCATTCCAATGTCCATGTCGGATGTGCATGTTTGTGTCATTTTTACCACCGGGAAAACCGGGAAGCAAAAAGAAATGAAACATGATACCTGTCTCTCACTCCAACCCCAAACAGGTATTGTATGATGGATACGTTAAAAAAAGTGGCAGTTATAGGCTGTGGAAAAGCGAAAGAAGGACAGGAAGGCTGGGCCATTGGTCATGCACATGGTGGAGCACTGACGGCGCTCTCTGATCAGGTGGAATTGTACGGCGTGGACCTCTCAGCTGAGAATCTGGCCGCGTTTGGCGAACGGTTTGAGCTTCCGGGCGAACAGTTGTTTGCCTCTACCGATGCGCTCTATGAGGCGTTTGTGCCGGATGCAGTGGCCATTTGCACCTGGCCGAAACTGCATGCCCCCATGGCGATGGAGGCCATGGAAAAGGGAGTGAAGGGAATTGTCCTGGAAAAACCCATCGCCCTGAATGCAGGAGAAATCCGGATGTTGGTGAACAAGGCCAAAGAAACAGGCACCGCCATCTCCATTGCGCACCAGCGGATCCACAGCGCCTTCTTCCAGACCTGTAAGCGGATCGCGGACTCGGGTGTCCTCGGCGAACCGCTGAGTGTGTATGCCCATGTTGGGGATCACTGGGACATTCTCTCCTGGACCACTCACTGGTTCGATCTTGCGAATTATATGCTGGGTTCCGCTCCAGACACCGTACTCGCCGGAATGGACGTGACGGACAAACGCCTCTATCAGCACGCAGTGGAAAATGCCTCCATCATCTTTGCGGAATATCCGGATCAGAAGTCCGCGACGTTTCTGACGGGTCCCTTGACCGGAGCGTCTTTCCAAATCCGCGGACCCGGAGGGATGCTGCTTCAGGAGGGCAACGATGTGCTGGTTCTGACCGCAGAGGGAGTGGAGAGGCATCCGATTCCGGAAGCCGAGAATGACTTTGTGATGACCTACCGGGAACTGTTTGCTGAGATGGAAGGGGGGAGGGAAGCACTCCTCTCCATCAACCGCTGCCGCTATGCAACCGAGATGGCTTATGCGGCACATGAATCCGTGCGCACCTCC
This sequence comes from Verrucomicrobia bacterium UBA6053, assembly GCA_002429065.1. Lineage (GTDB taxonomy): Bacteria > Verrucomicrobiota > Kiritimatiellia > SS1-B-03-39 > UBA6053 > UBA6053. Next base: position 1,993 of record DIYN01000022.1, read on the forward strand.
CGGAAAGTGAGTCTCCCGCTTGAGGTCGACTTCGCACCGCTGGAGGTGATGCAGCACTCACCGGTTTCGAAATTGAAAGGCATCCGTGCTCTGCTGTATGCGGATGCCCACTTTGGGAGCGGGGGACGGGAAGGAATCGCAGATGCCCTCACAACCCTCAGCGGAACGGCCCCCACTGTGATCGATGCAGAAGAGCTAGGGATCACCGCGAAAGATGTACAGGACATAGATGTGATCGTGATCTATCACACCCAGTCCGAGGTGGATGACGTAACCAGGAAGGTTCTCACCGACTGGGTGAACTCCGGTAAGGCCCTGTCCATCGTGCACGCCGGGTTGGGGGCGTGGCCGGAATGGAGTGAGTATCATACTTGGTGCGGCCTGATCTGGGAATGGGGTGTCTCCACCCATCCGTACTCCCCGGCCGTGATTCAGACTACCGAAACTGCGGACGTGACCTTTCCTTTTGCCGAAGCCTGGTTGCCCAAGGATGAGGTGTTCATCAAGCTGAAGCAAACTTCGGAGCTCATTCTGGATGCCACCGCCACCATCGAATCTGGCGAAATCTATCCTGCGGCCTGGCATCCTGCAGCGCTACCGAATGTAGGCTGCTGGATGCCGGGACACCTCCGCAGTTCCTGGAAGGTCCCGTCCATGGTTGAAGGCTTCGGCTCGGTACTGGAGCGGATTCTCAGGTAACAGATCTTATTTAACCACGGACCACACGGACGGCGCGGACCCATCCAGATCGAACATATGCAGAAGACTGTCGGAGTACCGCCTTCAGGCGGAAGTCTACAAGCGGCCTTTAGGCCGTGGTTTCTGGGCCTGGGGTTCCGAAGCCAGGACGTAGTAAACGTCCTTTCAACACTTCCGCCTAAAGGCCGTACTCTGACATTCTCCGCACAACCTCTGATCCAAAGGAACGTCAGAAAAATCACTTGAGGCTTCACAGAATATAGTACATACTACTATACTTCGGTTATGAAACAGTTTTTCCTCTCATTTGTTGTTTCGATTTCTGCGTGTTCGCTATGGGCTCAAACACCCAAGGGGACGGCTGTTTTCAACAATCACGCCCGTTTTGTTATGCCGTTTGCGGATGGAGGGGCATATCCTGCCAACCTGGACTATCGTTTGAGGCTTATCGGTTTTGGAAAAGAAGCTACCACTTTTGGAGGAGGAAAACAAGGCGCGGACGGACAAGTGGATTTTACCTGGGGACAGATCCTTCAGTTTGACGTGGCAGCTGCTGATTTCGCCGCCTTTAATTCTGCGAATTCCTTCAGCCTCAGCCTGAAAAACGGGTTCACCAACTCGAAAGCCAACATCACAATCTATGCCTCGGTTGTGCAATACAGAGAGGTGCCGGTAAATGAAAAAGCTCCTTCCACGATGATGGAGGATCAGAATGGAGCCGGGGCTGCGAACCGTTGGTTTGCACATCAGACGCCTCACAAACCGGGTGGGCCGATGATTTCGCTGGGATCTTTTACCCCCACCGAAAATGGAGAGCTGACGATTGCAGGAAACCGGGCATTGAATCAGCTACTCAGTGGAACGGAATTCAAGCAGGGGAGAACCGCGATTTATCTGGCCATCGTACATACGAACAACATTTCCTGGGCCCCGCCGGGTGTCACCTCTGGAGAGCCGCCGGTGTCAACGGTGTTTACCGGCTCCACGATTCAGGCCCTGCCTTCACTCCCTTAGCTTCTGTTTTCCCGGGTCAGCCCTTGTGGAAAAAGGGAGTTGATTTTCAGTGAATTCCACATAAAATAGTACATACTATTATGAGAGAATTTCCGTATTTTCTTTTGTTTCTCGCTCTTGGTTTCCCTTTTCGACTCTTCGCGGAAGAATTGCCGGCCACGGTCATCATGCGGGCTACAGGTCCGGCAGATGATCTGAACAGGTACAAGGCTGGACGTATTGCGGTTGGAAAAGCAATGGCCGGTCAAAAAGGGGAGTTCCACTGGAAGGCGTTCGTGATTTTCGATGTGGTCAGTGCGGTAGAGGAGTTGGAAAAAGCCCCCGATGCCACCCTGCGCCTGGCCTTGGACTGGGTTAAAAACGAGGACGATGTCCGGAATCTGCACGTCTACTATGTGGGCAGTCTTCCCAAGGCGAAGTTCATCGACCAGGACATGTGGGGGATCTTCCAATCGAATAAGGGAACCCGGGTAGGGGGAAAGAAGGCGGAGGAACTGGCCACGTTGAAGAAGCGTCAGTTTCTTGAGATTGAGTTACAGGGAAAAATTCCGGCCGGTGATGTCACCCCCGCCAACCGGTATATGGTCTTCCGTATCGAGTCAGAGCCCATCAAAAATCCGGAAGGGAACGGTCTGGTGGGCCTTTCTCCTGAGCTGGACCAGCATACCCTCACCATCGGTGAAGGGGAGGGAGAAGGAAACATGTCCACCGGCGGATACTGACTTACTCCTTTTTGATTTTCTCCTGAATAGAGTCCCTTCACGGGCACATGACCCTGTAAACTGCACCCTAAGGTCCCCACCTATGAAATTCTCACGCATCCTCATTTTGAATGGGTTCCTGCCCTTCCTTATCGCTCAGAACATCGTCCCTCTTCCGGAGGGCCTTGAGACCCAGTGGGACGCCGTTCCGGTCGAGAACTACGGTGGTGAGCATGACGTTAAAGTCATCAACGGTCTTTGGCGCTTTCAGCCGGGGGATCCGAAAGCGGATGTGAACAATTCGCAGCCGAAGGATCAATGGTCTCACATGTGGATCCCTGGATCCTGGCATACCCGTCCTTTCTGGAATGAAACCGGTCTGGTGGCGGACGGTACGTCTCCGCTCTGGAAAGACTACATTCAACACCACCGCGAATGGCCGGTAGGATGGTTTGAGCGTGAAATCACCATTCCTGCCACCTGGGATGGGCGGGCAGTGTTTGTGGCGTTTTCCGAAATCAGTACTCGGGCTCAAGTCTGGCTGGATGGGAACTGGTGTGGAGCGCTTCAGGAAACCAAAGGGCGGGTGGAACTTACTAAACATATCCGGGCCGGTGAAACGCAAACCCTAAGGGTCCAAGTACTGGCGGTACCCCTGAGTGAGCCGGTGCTGGTATTGATGGGGGAAGCAACCGAACAGATTTTTTTGAAACCGGCCAAACTCAAACACTTTGGCCTGGTTTGGAATGTGGAGTTGGTGACAGAGCCGATGGGGCCGAATTTGAAAGACCTCCGCCTCACCACGTCGGTTTCCAAGAAAACCTTCTCGATCACTGGCACAGTGGATGGAGAGGTTCCTGCGGATAAGGTGACCCTCTCGGTCCAGGTGGAAGACCTGGAGGGGAAAGTTCTGAAAGCATGGAAAGAACGCACCATCTCGCTGAAAGAGGGCAACAATTTCTCCTGGTCAAAAGACTGGTTGGCCGACCGGCTCTGGGACACCGATGATCCGTATCTGATGAAAGCCCGGATTAAGGCGACCGGTGACGGCTGGTCCGATGAACGGCTGGTCCGCTTCGGATTCCGGGAGTTCGAAATCCGCGGCAAGGAATTCTATCTCAACGGCAAAGCGATCCGACTTCGTCCGACCCCACATGTTGACATGCCGCAAATTGAAGAAGTGGTGAAACAGTGGATGCGTGGTATTAAATCCATCGGCTTTAATATGAAGATGACAGAAGAGAACCGTTCTCCTGAAACCATGATCAAGATGGGAGACGAACTCGGGGTTCTCATGTTCGTGGAACTGCCGGAGATTAAGGATTACGTGGTGCGTGACCGCTGGGAGGAAAACAAAGAGGACTGGCAAAGGCGGATGTCTGCGGAAGTCACCCGGCTTTATAATCATCCTTCCGTCGTGATGTGGTGGTCGGGCTTCAATGTCTTTGCCCATGGGGAAGATCAGAACCCCGCCCGGATTGGGCAGTCCGAAGACATGATGATCAAAAACGAGGAGTGGGAGCGCAGGATCAAAATCGGTAAAGAAGCCATGGATCTTATGCGGGCAGAGGACCCCTCCCGTGGCGTGTATTCACATAACGGATCGATTGTGGGGGATCTGCAGACCACTAACGTCTACCTGTGTCTGATTCCGCTGCAGGAGCGGGAGGAATGGCTGAGTGACTGGGCCGAGAAAGGAGATATCCCGTTCCTCGCCTGTGAGTTCGGCCTGCCGCTGGACAACACCTTTATGCAGGGCCGAGCCGGAGGTGGCTGGACTACGCTGGGGCAGGGGAAAAATGCCCAGGGATCGGCAAACAGTGCGATGATGCTGACCGAGTATGCTGCGATCTATTTGGGGCCGGAAGCCTATGAGCTGCAGACCGACTTCTATGCCGACGGCATTATCGAATCCCATTTTGAAGGCTTTATCCATGACCGTAATGCGGGTTTGGGCGGATGGGATTCAGACAAGGTGGATCCTCTGCAGCGGTTGATCAAAAGCGATGCCTACCAGAAAATTCAGGTGCTGTTTAACCAGAACACCTTCCGGAGTTGGCGTGGGTTCGGCATGACAGGCGGGGTGAACCCCTGGTCCTTCCAGAACCACACCCATCACGTTCTCTCCTGGCGGAAGAACCTGGACAACATGTCGATGGGACCCTTTAAACCCGGCACCCGGGGAAAATACCGTCCGGAAATCTCCAAAGGACTTTATTACAATGTCATGGAGGGGGGGTGGCCCAAGACCCCGGCGTATCATGCCTTGGTCCCGAACAACCAGGAACTGCTGGCCTTCATCGGTGGCGATGAAGAACAGGGATTCACGGATAAAGATCATCAGTTCTTTTCAGGTGACCAAATTGCGAAACAGGTGGTCTTCATCAATGACAAGCGTGACGATGTCCGCTTTGACGCCACCTGGAAACTGGAAGTGGCCGGAAAAACCGTGGCCGAAGGCTCGATGAAGAAGACTCTGGAGCCGGGCAAAAACGGTTTTGTTCCCTTTGAGGCGGAACTGCCGGCCGCGGTGCAGAAGATCGGGGGGATCATTCAGTTGGAGGTTCAGGCCGCAGGAGAAAGACTCCAGGATAGCTTTTCCTTTACGGTGTATCCCCTTGAACGGCCCGAGGAAGAGGCTTCCGTAGAAAAGAAACCTGGTTTCTTTGCCCGTGTTTTCGGCGGCAAAAAAGACAAGGCCGCCGCTCCCGGCTCTGCATCAGAATCGGTCATGCTGATCGAAGGGGACGGGACCACCCGCACCTGGCTGAAGCAGATTGGCTCCTCCGCGGAAGCATGGGATTCCTCGTCCACCCTCCCGCTGTTCATTGGACGCGGTGCACTGGAAGCCGGATCGGTTGACCTTGCCTCTCTTCGTGACTGGATCACCAAAGGCGGCGTCGTGGTGATTTCCAGCCCCACCCCTGATTGGGTGGAGGAGAAACTGGGTCTGCGGGTGACCCCTCATCCCAGCCGGCGGGTGTTCGCCACCGCACAGCCGCATCCGGTGACGGAAGGGTTTACCCCTGAAGATCTCCGCGACTGGAACGGGGCGAGTACCACGGTCGACGGCTACCCCGAATATTCCAGTGTGCTGCCGCTCTCAGGTGACAAGCCTACCCACGGCTGGCGGTGGGGAAACCGGGGGTCTGTGGCTTCGTTTATGATCGAAAAACCGCATCATGCGGCCTGGTCTCCCATCTTTGAAGGAGAGTTCGATCTGGCCTATTCTCCCCTGATGGAGCTTGCCGTAGGCAAAGGGCGGATCCTGATTTCCACCTTCGATTTGGAAGACAACGTGGGGCTGACGCCCTCTGCGAACCTGCTGGCCCGGCGTTTAACCGCTTACGCTGCGGAGATGCGTGAAGCCTCACAGCCCAAAGGCGGGGTTGCCTACAAGGGCAGCGAGAACTGGCAGTACGTCTTAGGGAAGATGGGAGTCCAGTGGGCGGAAAATCCGGAAGATGCCAGCGTGTTGGTGTTGGGGAAACGGCATGGGATCCCTGAGGAGGAATTGAAAACAATTCTTACCTCTGGTCAGAATGTCCTGCTGTTACGCGGCGCCAAGCTGCCCGGATTTTCCGGCTGGTCCTGGAACACCTCCGCCGGGGATTTTTATGGGACCACCGATGTGCCGGTCTGGCCGGAAACCTCCGCTCTGTCCGTGGGAGATTTTCACAGCCGTGCACCGTATGCGTTCTGGCGGCTCTCAGGAGAGACCGGAATGGGTGGAGAAGGCATGGTGGCCCGGATGGAGGTAGGCGAAGGTGTGCTGATGGCCACCGCCTTTGACCCCACCTGGATACGGGCGGACCAGCAGCCGTTCATGCGCCTGACCCGGTGGCGCCACAGCCGTAACATTGTGTCGTTGGTCAGCGCCCTGGGCGGGGATTTTGCCCTCAACTCCCAGATCTTTGACCAGCAACTTCTCCCTACCGGGAAACTTCCTCTGGAAGGAGAATGGCAGGTGAAATGGGTGACTCCCCTTGAGGCGGCCAAGAAACCTGGGGTGATCAAGGATCCGGGCATCAGTGAGGGGGCCAAAGCAGCAGTACTTGAGGATCCGGCGACGGCATCCGGCTGGGGGCCTTACCTGGTTCCCTCCGATGCCGACAGTACCTTTCCGGAAGACCGCAAGATGGATGGGGAACTCGTGATTCAGAAAAAAGTCATCGTACCCGCTGACTGGGCGGATGAAGCTCTGACCCTCAATCTCGGACGTGTGGATGACCACGACACCACGTTTTGGAACGGAAAGCAGATTGGCTCCATTGCGGAAGAACACCCGAATCCCTGGTCTGCCATCCGCATCTATCAGGTGCCGGCGGACCAGGTGAAACCCGGTGAGAATATCATCAGCATCCGGGTGATGGATCTGTTCGGAGGGAGTGGGATCAGCAGCAAAGCACATCCGGCGAATGTGATTCGTCCCAATGACAACAACCTGCAGTTCTATCATCCCGATTACCGTCTCGACTGGGCATACGGCGACGATGCCTACCGGTATTACAGGTGGTAATCATAAAAAGGTACTGGGGTTGCAGTTTTATAACCACGGACGACGCGGACAGTACTTCTGGAATTTTCATGATTATCTTCTCCATCAAAAGCGGTATTTGCATGGGAACCCATTCGATTCCCTACCTGCATGGGTCCGTGCTGTCCGCGTGGTCCGTTGTTGTTTATATTACCCTAGGAAATGTGCATGAAATGGTCCGAATCCGAATTTCAGTTTAAGCGACGTGGATACCCGTCAAGCGTAGCGGTGCCGGAGGTTCCTGCTTGTGGGAAACCCTGGGCATGGCGACCCGAATTCCGGGATGCGTTTACTGCTGTGGATGTAGAACTGCTTAGACGCGGATGGCATCTCCTGTTTCTCGATCTGCCTGATCAGTATGGGTCACCCTTTGCGCGTGAGGTGTTCTCTGCTTTCCTCGACCGGATGATTGAAAAGCATGAACTTGCAGGAAAAGGAATCTACATCGGCCTCAGCCGGGGTGGCTTATCTGCGCTGCATGTGGCGATGGATCAGCCTGAACGGTGCCGGGCGTTGTATTTGGATAATCCTGTTTGCAATTTCCGCAGCTGGCCTGGTGGAATGGATGGTGGGCCAGGAAGTCAGGGAGACTGGGAAAAGCTCCTGTCCGCCTACGGTCTCACGGACGAAGAGGCACGGGTGTGGGGACCACAGCCACTGGACCGACTCACGTCCGACTTCATCTCCCGTACCCCACTTGGACTCGTGGGTGGCCTTCAAGACGAGGTGGTTCCCTGGGAACAGAATGGGGCTTCACTTGCAGAGAAGTGGGACGTCCGGGGTGGATCCCTCTACCTCGAGACAAAACCCGAAGGGCTTCATCACCCCCATGGACCTGAAAAGGTGGATCCCTTGATCACTTTTTTAGAGAACACGTAACCCGACAGTCCCTGTCGGGAACACCCTTTCCTTTCCCGCAGGGACTGCGGGATTACGTTTATACAAAACCTTTCATCATGAATGCACCCCTCCCATATTCAGAACGAAGTGCCTGGTTTCACGAAGCCCGATTCGGGATGTTTATCCATTACGGTCTCTACTCTCTACTGGGCAGGGGTGAATGGGTGCAGTGGCAGGAACGCATTCCTGCTGAAGACTATGCAAAACTCGCTCATGAAATCCATCCCGCCGAAGACTGTGTAGACCAGTGGCTGGACCTTGCCCTTGATGCAGGAATGAAATACGCCGTCCTGACCACGAAACACTTGGAAGGGTTCTGTCTGTTCAACAGTTCGTTGGGGGATTTCACCTTGCCAGCAGTTGCCAATGGCCGGGATCTGGTCCGGGAATTCGTTGACGGTTGCCGGGCCCGGAATCTGAAAGTCGGCCTCTACTACTGCAATGCGGACCTCCGCTTCCCCGGCTACTTTGAACCGGAGCGGTATCCGGAGTCCAGAGAGGACCTGGTTCACACCCTTCATCACCATACCCGGGAACTGCTGACAAACTATGGCCCTATCGACATGCTGTGGTTTGATGGATGTTTTGTGGATTTGGGCGGAAAGAATGATGTCGCGGATCCTGCTGCCTTCTGGCGTTCGCAGGAGTTGCTGGAAGAGATCTATCGTCTTCAACCCCACATTCTCGTGAACAACCGCCTAGGCATCGATGCAGATCTCGATACCCCTGAACAGCATGTCACTGCGTCAGAGCCCGGACGATGCTGGGAGTCCTGCATGACCATTGGAGACGAGGAGGCCTGGGGGTGGTGTCCACATGCCGCCAACCGGAAGTCCGTACCGGAGTTGTTGAAGAACCTCATGACCGCTGCCGGAGGGGAGGGGAATTACCTGCTCAACATCGGGCCGCGTCCGGATGGGTCGGTGGAGGTGTACGATGAAGTACCCTTGCTACAAATGGGGGAATGGCTCAGGGCTCACGGTGAAGCGGTCTACGGATCGCAACGGTTTTTCCCGGGTTACACCCGCCATTGGCAGGGAGGCTATACCCGGAAAGGGAATACGGTTTACATCACCCTTTACCGCTACAGCACCGAGGTGCCGGTCCCGCTACTCCGCCCTCTGCCGGTGAAAGCGAGCCTTCTTCACAATGGACAGCCCCTTCTGATACGGGAGGGCTTTAATCAGGGTTTTGTCATTGAAGGACTGCCCGAGTATCCTCCGGTGGAACCGTACCCCGTGATTAAACTGGAATTTGATGCTCCGCCGGATCGCATCGAGGTCGAAGACGAGGCCGCCTGGATTGAAAATGCCCTAAACCGACGGGCTTCCGTCGGGAACGAAGTTTCATTCCCCGCAGAGGCCTGCGGGTTTACACCTTACCTCTCTCCCCACCCTTCAAATGGCTACACCCCTTCCTTATTCTGAACGCATTGCCTGGTTCCACCAGGCGCGCTTCGGCATGTTTATCCACTATGGTCTTTATTCACAACTCGGCCGTGGAGAGTGGATCCAGTTTCAGGAGCGCATCCCCCGGGATGAATACGCCAAGCTGGCAGAGGAATTCGCTCCGGCGGAGAACTGTGTGGATCTCTGGTTGGATCTCGCGGTAGAAGCCGGAATGAACTATGCGGTGTTCACCACCAAACATCATGACGGCTTCTGTTTCTTTGATACCCAGACGACCGGGTTCAAATTACCCGCTTTTCAGGGCGGACGGGATCTGGTGGCGGAATTCGTGGAAGGCTGCCGTAAGCGGGGCCTGAAAGTTGGACTCTACCTCTCGAATCTCGACTGGCGGTATCCGGGGTATTTTGACCTGCAGCGTTATCCCGAATCGGCGGATGCATGCGGGCAGGCCCTGCATGATCAGACCCGTGAACTTCTCACCCGTTACGGCCGGATCGACCTGCTCTGGTATGATGGGGAATGGGTCGATATGGGCGGGAAGAATGATGTCGAAGACAGGCCTGCATTCTGGCGGTCTCAGGAACTGCTTGAGATGATATATGAACTCCAGCCGCATATCCTGGTGAACAACCGCCTGGGTATCGATGCGGATCTGGATACGCCCGAGCAGCATGTCACCGCATCCACACCGGGGCGTGGTTGGGAATCCTGTATGACCATCGGGGATCCGGAAGCCTGGGGCTGGAGCCGGTTTGCCCCAAACCGGAAAGCCGTTCCGGATCTGCTGAAGAATCTGGTGGTCGCTGCGGGTGGAGAGGGAAATTATCTCCTGAATATCGGTCCCCGTCCCGATGGAACCGTGGATGCCTCCGACGCAGAACCCCTTAGAAGTATTGGCCGTTGGCTGGAGACACATGGTGAAGCCATTTATGGGTCCGAACGGTTTTTTCCGGACTACACCCGTCACTGGCAGGGAGGCTACACCCGGAAGGGAAACATGGTTTACATCACGCTCTTCCGTTACAGTACCGAAGTTCCGGTTCCGCTGCTGCGTCCTCTCCCGGTCCGGGCGAAACTTATCGGGTCAGATGTTGAGTTATCCGTCAGGGAAGGATTCAATCAAGGGTTTGTGATTGAAGGACTTCCGGAGGAACCACCGACATGGCCGTATCCGGTGCTCAAACTGGAGTTTGCAGAACCTCCCCAGCGGGTGGAGGAAGAGGACCGTGCCGCCTGGATTGAGAACAAAGTGACGTGATTTCCCGCAGGGACTGCCGGAGTACGCCGGTAACCCGGCAGTCCCTGCCGGGAACGAAGGAATGCAACCCGGCAGTCCCTGCCGGGAAC
>DIYN01000022.1:12656-33217 GCA_002429065.1 Verrucomicrobia bacterium UBA6053
AACCGGCAGTCCCTGCCGGGAACCCGAACTCAACAGGACACCATGAACACTCCAGCACCCAATCTGATCTACATCCTCGCCGATGACATGGGCATCGGCGATCTGTCCATTTATAACCAACAGTCCGCCTGGAAGACGCCTCACCTCGACCGGCTTGGGTATGGAGGAATGCGTTTTGATGACGCCCATTCCAGTTCTGCCGTCTGCACCCCCTCCCGCTACAGCATTCTCACCGGTCGCTACAACTGGCGGTCCTGGCTGAAGGCCGGGGTGCTGGGCGGGTTTAACCGTGCGCTGATTGAACCCGGTCGTATGACGGTGGCATCGTACTTGAAATCGAAGGGGTATCGGACAGCCTGTTTCGGCAAATGGCATCTGGGCTTCGACTGGGCCAAGGCCGGTGCTCCAGAGTACGCCGTTGATTACAGCAAGCCGGTGAGGGGAGGCCCCTGTGATCATGGGTTTGATACCTATTACGGCATTGCCGCGTCTCTGGATATGCCGCCGTACACGTTCATTCAGGATGACCGGGTGGTGGTGGAACCCACGCTGCATGACCCGGGGAATGATGAAGGAAAAGTCTGTTTCCATGAATCGAAAGGCATTTGGAGGCCTGGTCCGAAAGCTCCCGGTTTTGTACATGAGGACGTGCTTCCGACCACGACCGAGAAAAGCCTCGACTACATCGAGGAAGCCGCAAAGGGGGACGCACCGTTTTTCATTTATTATCCACTGACGGCTCCCCATACCCCGATCCTCCCGACCGCGGACTTCAAAGGGAAATCCGGGACGACAGAGTACGGTGATTTTTGCCTTCAGGTGGATCATGATGTGGGCTTGATTCTGGACAAATTGGATGAACTGGGAATCGCCGACAACACCATTGTGATCTTCACTTCGGATAATGGGGCGTCCCCCCGCGCGGATTTTCAGGAACTGGGCATGTTCGGACATCGCCCCAGCTACATCTACCGGGGGATGAAATCAGATATCTACGAAGGCGGTCATAGGGTGCCACTGCTGATCCGCTGGCCTGAGCGTATTGAAGCTGGACAGGTGAGTGAGGAAACTGTCTGCCTGAATGACCTGCTGGCTACCTGTGCCGATTTGTTCGGGGACACGCTGCCGGATGAGGCCGGTGAGGACAGCGTGAGTAACCTTCCCGTCTGGAATGGAGAGGCCCCCGACCGGTCGTTGCGGGAGGCAACGGTGCACCATTCCATTGACGGAAGTTTTTCCATTCGTCGCGGCGACTGGAAACTGGAATGTTGTGCCGGATCGGGTGGATGGAGCTACCCCCATGCGAAAAAAGATCTGGAAGACCTCGCCAAATTGCCTCCCATGCAGCTGTATGATCTCTCGGGGGATGTTCGGGAACGGGAGAATCTGATTGAGAAACATCCCGACCAGGTCAGGGAACTGCTCGATCTACTGTGGCAGTATGTGGCATCGGGCCGAAGTACCCCGGGAGAGCCTCAGCAGAATCACCCGGAAAAGGGGAACAGTTGGGAGCAACTCTGGTGGTGTCCACACGACAGGACCTGACCCTTTGTAGGGGTTCAATCCGGATTGTCTGTCTGATGACTCCGATATTCCGTGGGTGTCATCTTCATCTCTTTCTGGAACACCTGTGACAGGTACCGGGAGTCCCGGAAGCCGGTCTGCCGTGCAATCTCCCGGATCTTCAGATCGGTGGTCGTCAGCAGCGTTTTCATGTGATCCATCTGGATCCTGCGGATTTCCTCCTGCGGACTTTTTCCGATGGCTGCACGGATGCCTTTTTCCATTTTGGATCGTGAAACCTGAACATGATTCAGGATGTCCTGCACCTGAATGCCCTCACAGGCATGCGCGCGTATAAACCGGAGCGCATGCTCAATTTTGGGATCCTCAATGCAGAGAATATCGGTGGATTCACGTGAAACTACACCTGTTGGATCCACGCCCATCGCACTCTTTTCCGGAGCATGTCCCTGCATCCAGCGGGTGAGTTTTTCCGCGGCGAGGTATCCGATCCTCCTGCGGTTTGTATTCACGCTGCTGAGAGTGGGACTGCTGAACTGGCAGATCAGATCATCATTTCCACAGCCCAGCACGGCCGCTTTTTCGGGTAGCGGAACACCGGCAGCCCGAAGCAGGTGGATACAGTGCACGGCAAGAAAATCGGTTTCGCAGATAATGCCAACCGTGTGAGAGGAGGACAGGATAATGGAGGCCAGATCCCTTGACGTCTGATTGTCCAGTTTTTTTGTCATGTCCGAAAAGATCTTCAGTATAACGTCTCCATGTTTTGCACCGATGTACTGGGAGGCTGTGGTCACCAATTCGGGAGAAATGGACGTTTGAACCTCATGTTTCCTGATCAGCACAAAACGCCGAATGCCAAGATTCCATAAATACTCAACCGCCAGTTTTCCTGTGGCAGCCCGATTCGAGTAAACCGTTGGAATCTCGAACGGGTGCTTACGTCCGCTTGTGTTCACAACGGGGATGGAGGCTCTTTGATAGCGTTCAAGCATCTTCCATCTCGTTTCGTAGACAAGCATTCCATCGCATTCCGCCTCGGAGATCCCGTCCTCCTCCAGGTCAGTTGACAGCAGAGGATCTCCGATAAACTTCCAGTTCTTATGCCGGGATGCGAACTCGGAAACCCCTCGAAGCACGTCCTGACTGTACGACGAGTGGCTTCCGATGCGGAGGGCAACGCGAAAAGATGGAATAAGACTCATGAGGATGTAATACGCAATATTAAACATAATTACAAAATATTACGGTATATTAACCATTTCGCCCTATGGTACTCCTTTATTCTGGAAGGAAAACATGTGCTTCATCTTTACGTACAGGAAAGCGAAATGAAAAAAGTGATCATCATGTCACTGGTCGGGGTACTGACCGGTTACACCCAGGCGGCGGTTATGCTGACTGAACTCTCACTGAATAACAGTATCGGCGGCAGCGATGTCACGCTCAACAGTTTTGCCCTCACCGCCGGATCGAATTCCGTTCTGGTGATTTCAGCCGTTGGGGAGGACGGGGGAGACATCAGTGCAACAGTGGATACGAACGCCGCTTCGGAATTAGTGGATGCCACGGATGGAAGTGAAGTGTTTGCGTCGGTGTTCGCCTATGCCCTGGGGGATGTCACTGCGGGGACAACCATCGATATTGTCATCGACTACGCAGCAGAGGGCTCCTTGGATGACGGGGGATACAGCATCTTTCAGTTGTTCGGTGCGGCGCAGACCTTTACAGAAGGCACGACCTACTGGCAGGATGCTATGACCACTGCAAGCGATGTGGATCCGAAAACGAATACCCTCACGGGGGTCACAAATGGGTCAGTCGTGATTTCCTCCATTGTCGGCGAACCTGGGAATGCGAACTATATCAGCGGATTGGTCGGATACGATGCCTCGAATGATTACGATGCGGGAGCCACAGCAGTGGGCTGGGGGTATAACACGGATGTCTCGGGTATCGTGAATACAGGCTTTACCCTTGCGAGCCCTTTAAATGATGGTCGGGAAATCGCCTTCGGCACCGTCGCAATCGCAGCGGTTCCCGAGCCGGGGTCCATTGTCCTGGTTGGCATGGCACTGGGTCTGAGTCTGGTGCTGCTGAAACGAACCTAACCCGGTTTGTGATTCCCGCAGACTCCCTGGTACCGTTGCCCATTGCCGTCCCCATGAGGATTGAATAAACAGGCTCTTCCCGTTAGCACCTTGGGCATGACCGAGCGACCTCCGCCCAATGTGATCTACATTCTGGCCGATGATATGGGCATCGGCGACCTGTCCTGCTACAACCCCAATGCCGCGTGGCAAACCCCGAATCTGGACCGTTTGGCTGCGGAGGGGATGCGGTTTGACGATGCGCATTCCAGTTCCGCAGTCTGCACCCCTTCCCGCTACAGCATCCTGACCGGCCGTTATGCCTGGCGTTCGTGGCTGAAGCGAGGTGTGGTGGGAGGGTTCACCCCTTCGCTGGTTGAGCCGGGCCGCCAGACCATTGCCTCGTACCTGAAAACGCAGGGATACCGCACCGCCTGCGTGGGAAAATGGCATCTGGGACTCGACTGGGTTCGAAAAGGGGAGGAGGAATGGGACGTGGATTACACGCAGCCGTTCGGAGGCGGACCCTGTGACCACGGGTTTGACTCGTGGTATGGAATCAGCGCCTCCCTGGACATGGCTCCCTATGTGTATCTCCGGGACCGTTCGGTAGAGGAGCTTCCCGACCGCATGGACCCAGGGCGTGAGGGGATGCAGGCCATGAACGGAAAACATCAGATCTTCTGGAGAGAGGGAATGATCGCTCCCAACTTCCGGCATGAGGAGGTGATGCCCCGCTGCACCGAAGAATGCTGTCATCTGATCCGGGAAGAGCAGGGGACCCCATTCTTCATCTACTATGCACTTCCGGCTCCGCATACCCCGATTGTGCCGACCCCCGCATTTCAAGGGGCTAGTGAGACTAATGCCTACGGGGATTTCTGTGTGCAGGTCGATGCCGAGGTGGGGCAGATCCTGAACGCCTTGGAGGAGACCGGGCAGACGGAAAACACCATCGTGGTGTTCACCTCGGATAACGGGTGTTCCCCCCAGGCGAACTACACCGAGCTGGCGATGTTTGGCCACAACCCCAGTCTGATCTACCGAGGGCATAAAGCGGATATCTATGAAGGTGGGCACCGTATTCCGCTCCTGACCCGCTGGCCGGCCGGGATGCAGGCCGGAGCGGCCTCTGAGGAAACCGTCTGTCTGAGTGATTTTTTTGCAACCGTCTCAGATGTGGTAGGGGTCCCGTTGACGGATGATGCCGGTGAGGACAGTGTGAGTAATCTGCCGCTCTGGAGAGGAGACGATCTGCAGGAGCCACTCCGGGAGGCCACGGTCCATCACAGCATCGACGGCAGCTTCTCCATCCGGCAGGGACGCTGGAAACTGGAGCTCTGTCCGGGATCGGGCGGCTGGAGCTATCCGAAACCGGGTGTGGATGACACTGATGAGATGCCGGAGATGCAACTTTACGATCTGGATGAGGACATTCGGGAGCGCGTGAATGTCATCGACCGGCATCCGGAGGTCGTGGTCCCGCTCAAAGAACTCCTCTTGCGTTATGTGGATCTGGGAAGGAGTACACCCGGAGCTCCGCAGCAGAACCATCCGGATCACGGCAACCGATTCCGGGGACTGGAATGGGCCGGAGATCCATAACCTGTGAAGCAGACACTTGTCCACCCCGGCGGATTTCTGCCTGCTCCCGCTTACTCAGCACATGCCTCCCACATCCGGGCCATGGCGATGAGGGGATTGTGTCCGAGGTAATCCCGGCAGGGTGTATTGAATTCGGTATGCGGTTTGCGTGCAACCTCTTCCTGGTCCCCTAACTCGCTGTGATAATACTCCCAGATGCAGCCGGTACGCTCATACTGGATGGCGGAGGCATCGAGTGCCTGTTCCAGGAGTTTCATTGCCGCATCAGGCCGGTTGTAGTGGAGACATCCGCGGGCGGCCCACCAGGTCATACTGTTCCAGGCCGGACCCCGCCACATGCGCTGCTCGAAACGGGGATCCGATTTTCCCACGGTGGCAAGGGGATGTGCCGTGAAAAATTGCTCCGGGTTCAGCAGGTATCCGTCGATGACCTTTTCTGCCTGATCCTTGGAGGCAATCCCCACCACCACCGGCCACATCCCTTCCTGTGCGGCATAGCGGTATTGAGGATCCCGGATGGCCCAGATGTCATGGAAGAATCCGGTTTCCTCACTCCAGAGCGAGGTCCGAACAAAGGACGAAAGCTCCTCCGCCTTTTCTTCGAAGGTGTCAGTCTCAAGCTTCAGAGTGTTTCCCCATTTCGCGGCGGTTTCATAGAGGAGATACACATGGCTGGTGGCGTCGACACAGGCCCAGTTCCCGGTAGGGACATGATCAAACCGAATCCCTTCATCCACTCCGCTTTCCCAGCTCTTGTCGGATATGTCTGTGTAGAAGTAGCCTACTCCTTCTGCCTTGCGATGTGTCTCAAACCAACCGATCTGCCGCACCAGTTTTTCATGACACATCTTTAGTAGTTTCAGATCCGCCTGCTGTTCCAGCAACGCATCCACCGCCACCGGCCACACGGGAGGGTGGGTCACATTCTCATTCCACCTGTACGCATCGGGGGATTCTTTCGAAAACCAGATTGATCCCGGAAGAAATCCGTCCTCCGTCATATTCTCCAGATTGTTCGACAGCTGATTCCGGGCGTGACCCGGTTCATCCACCATCACATCCATCATCTGATGAATGATGTCCCAGTGTCCAAACGCCGGACCGTAGCAGTATCCGGTGCCGATCTCCTCCCAGTCGTGTGGAAAGGGCGGTTGAGCAGGGTGCGTGCTGTGGGCATGCAGACCTGCAGTATACCGAAGCAGACCTGCCCATTCAGGTTTCCCCGGAGGCAGGAAGGAGTCGAATAGATCAAAGAGTGTCATTGAATCAACGGAGGTCGGTCTGCTCAAGGATGAGTAGGATTGGGAAACAGAGCCCGGCTGTAGGCCATCACAACCAGAATCATGGATCCGGACAAGAGGAGCAGCGCGGCGGGCTGTGGGAGCCCGAACTGTTTCAGAACCACACTCAGAAGCGCGACATAGGTGAGGCCCAGATACAGTTTTTTCAGTTTTGCAGGATCCATGCGGTGCATCACCTGGGCCCCGATCAGCGAGCCGGCGACTGCACCGATGAGGACCCATTGAACGACTGAGAACTCCACCAGCTTTTTGCTGATGTAACTCCCCGCGGTGTAGGTGGAACTGATGAGAATGACGAAGGAACTGGTGGAAACCGCACGTTTGAGGGGGACCCCTCCCATGAGTTGTGCGGGAACCAGAATGCGTCCTCCCCCCAGACCAAGCAGTCCGGCAAACAGACCTGCCGGGGTTCCGGTCAGCACCACTTTCCAGATCGGCCATGGGGTGCGTTCCTCCGTTTCGTCCGGGTCCCGATGACGGGTGACAATGCGGAGAGACCCCAGCACAATGACAAAAAAGACGATCCGCAAAAAGGCATCCACCCAGCCGATGTTCTCCCGGGACGCCCAGGACATGAACCGGGCGCAGGCCTCCGCCACCGGAATCATTCCCAGAGCGAGAAGAACCCCCATCCTAGCATCCAGCAGACGGTTCTTCCGGTTGATGATGCTGGCGGCAGCCCCGTTGACGGCAATCATGGGAGCGCTGCAGGCCACCGCGATCGGCATGGGCAGGCCCAGCGCATGAAGAAAGGGAGTGGCGACAATGCCACCTCCTACTCCGAACAGAGCCGCCATGGTGCCGGAACAAAATCCAAGCAGGATCAGAGTCCAGGGCGTCAGTTCCATGCATACCCCACTTCAGAGGGTGTCGGATGACAGCAGGATGGTGAACCAACGTCTTTCATGTGCGGGTTCGATAACGAAACCGGATTCGGGAAGCAAGACGCCGATTCGGGTGAAGCGGCATTCTGCTGCATACCACCCCATTCTTGTATGGAAGGGCTGTTTTCTGTAGAATGAAAGGTCTCGGATGGCTGAATCATTTTTCATTATACAACAAAGCACATTTGAAGTGCTGGACCGGATTCGGGTTGGATTCGAAGAGGAATGGAAGGATCTGGCACTGGAGGTGCATTTGGTTCGACATCATGAACTGGATCCCGAAAAGGTGCGGGACCCTCAGTGCATGGGGTGTGCCGGATTCGCATTGGAGGCCGAGTTGACACGGGATATGCCGGAGGAGAAGGTTCTGCTGGAATTGTCAAACCGGCTGGAACCGATTCCGGGGATTCTCAGGTTGGTGGTGGATGATGAGGAGATCGGGCGTCTGGCCGCCCAGCATTTACTCACGCAGGGAGTACAGAATGCCTGTGCATTGTACTGCCAGGACATGAGGTACTCTCTGACCCGGGTGAACGCGTTCCGGCACCATCTGCTGGAAAACGGGGTGAAGTCCGATCAGGTGGAACTCCGGAACATCACCTACCGGACCCTGACGGGCAAGTATGCCGAGGATCAGGCCGAACTGCGTTCCCAATTCCAGCGGGTTGCCACCAGCCTTATGCCCGGTTCGGTTGTGTTTGCTGCAAATGACACGCTTGCGGCCATGCTGTTGCGTTTTAATGGCGGTGTGGACTGGTTATTGGCCCACGGGTTCTCTGTGGTGGGAGTGGATGACTTGTACGGCCCGAATCCCAACCGGGGCGAATGTCCGATCCCTTTAAGTACCGTGCTTCCACCTTTCCCCCGACTGGGCAGAGCCGCAGCCCAGTGGGTGGCGGAAATCCTGCGGAAAGGCCAATGCAGGCCGGCTGAAGCTCACCGTGTCCTGGCCGGGGCCAGAGTGATTACCCGTTCCTCTTCTGTCTCCCTGCAATCCCGCGATCCTCTGGTGCAGCGGTTTCTGCAGCTTGCATCGGAATGCATAGCCCTGGGGGAGTCGCCCCGGGTGTCGGAACTGAACCGGAAACTGAAAACCTCGGACCGCACCCTGTACCACCGGATCCGGAAATCGCTGGGCATGTCACCGAAGCAGGCCCTGCTCAGCCTGGCCCTGCATGAATCGTCCCGACTGCTGCTTGAAACCGAACTGAGCATGACCGAGATCGCCTATTCGCTTGGGTTTTATTCCCCCTCCGCCTTCTCCGCCCAGTTCAAAGCCTTTTTTAGTGTGACGCCCCGTGAATACCGTCAAAAACGATCCAAACAGGATGTTGCCGAAATTTAATAGTGATTTTTGCCAGTAATCCACGGAGGCCCGGGAGGAAATCCCTTATGATCCTCTCCAAGTATTCAACCAACTTGGAGATGCATGATGCGTACTTTCTTAAGCCTTCTGTTCTTGTTTCTTTTGCCCGCGGTTCCCGTCACTGCCTCCTGGGTATTGTTTGAGGATTTTGACGACATCTCAGACTGGACCGATTCCAACAGTATTTTGTCGACCGCCGTGGACCCTATTGATGGAGGGGGAAATTCGGTCGGTGTCCTCGGCGGGACATCCGGAGGCCAGTTTGCCACCAAGGATCTGTTTTCAACCATTTCCGCTGCCAACAGCGATGTGGTGACCGTTTTTTTCCGTATGGCGGTGAACGATACCAATCCCGCCAGTGACACCGTGTCCACAACGTTGATGCTGTCGAGTGATTCCGGAAACGGTTTCGCCGAGGCGGGTCCTCTGGTCAGCATCAAGGACGGGGTGGAGATCACCACCCGGGAAGCGGGTGTGGAAGGACTGGTTTCGGGCGGGTTGTCCAATCTCACCTGGTACAATGTGTGGGTGGTCGCGGACATGGACACCTGGGGCAGTACAGATGACATTGGAGATGTGGATGTGTACGTCAGCACCGGCGCCGCTCCAGGCACCCCGACAAATGGAGACGCCGTGTTCCGGCGGGGTCAGGCCAACACGACCCTGGATTCCCTGGAACTGGTCCGCGGGGGAAGGGTGGGCGATCTTGCCTACTATGATGACATTTACATCGACACCACCGGTCAGAATCTGACCCTGATTCCGGAGCCTTCGAGTCTGGTCCTGACCGCGCTTGCGTTCCTGTCAACCGGCCTCATGGTGCGCAAAAAGCGCCAGCGGTAAAGGCGGGGTTTTCCTATGCAGTGAACCGCTCGTTGTTCTCAAGAGCTTGACCTTCCCTGAAGGCTGATGCAGACATGCAGGCATGTCAACGCGTGATAACGGCCAGAGAATCGGGTTTCTTCACCCTGGGGCCATGGGGGTCTCCCTGGCGGCATCCGCCCGTAACACCGGGTATGCGGTGTGCTGGGTGTCAGAGGGCCGCAGCGCCGCCACCCGAGAACGTGCCGACTCGATTCAGATGACAGAATTCCAGTCTTTGGGCGAACTGTGTGACGCCTGTGAGGGACTGGTGTCGGTCTGTCCGCCTCATGCCGCATCTGCAATGGCTGCTGAGGTCCGGGCCTGCGGCTTTCAGGGGCTGTATGCGGATGTGAATGCTATCTCTCCTCAGCGTAGCCGGGACATCGGGCAGGAGATGGCCTCTGCGGGAATTCGCTATGTGGATGGTGGAATCATCGGCGGTCCGGCCTGGAAGCCGGGGACCACCTGGCTTCATCTCTGCGGCCCGGAGGCGGAGGAGGTGGCGTCCTGGTTCTCGGAAGGCCCCTTGGAGACCCGCGTGATGGGAGAGGATATCGGCCGAGCTTCCGCCTTAAAGATGTGTTTCGCTGCCCAGACCAAAGGCAGCACCGCCTTGCTGTGCAGTATTCTGGCCGCTGCGGACGGGCTGGGAGTGCGGGAGGAACTGGAGCAACAGTGGGGAGAATATGACCCGGATCAAGCCCCTCGCAGTCACCGGCGTATGACGGGGGTGACGGCAAAAGCCTGGAGATTCGCCGGTGAGATGGAGGAGATCGCGGACACCCTTGAGTCGGCAGGGCTTCCCGGAGGTTTCCATGAGGCCTCCGCAGAGGTGTACCGTCGTATGTCGTCGTTCAAAGAAGAGGAGGACCGGCCGGAACTGGACGACGTCATTCAGGCCCTCCTGAATCCCTCCTCTGGCTCGTCTCCTTCCTGATCGTGGCTCCGTCCCTTCTGAAGATTCACCAGGAATTTCTTCTTTACATAGTGCGTACTATATTTCATGAATACAGCATGCATCAGCCTGCATCCAGTTCCTCATCTGAATGTGCATCCCGGGATCGGTATGACCTCCGTCTTCCGGACTGGGGGCCGTACGGGAAAGAATATGTGGGGCTCTCTCATATTGCCGATCTGGAGCAAGGTCACCGGTGGGACTGTTTTCTCATGCCCGGGCTGCATCGCAGAGCCTGCATTGGTCCCTATGGAGAGCGGGAAGAGCGCTGGCATATCTGGAAATCCAACAGCGACAACACCAGCTACACTCTCCGCTATGAACTGGAATGGAAGGATCAGGTGTATGTTGATGCGACCTATGAAGGAAAAGGAGAAGGGCGCTGGCTCGTGGTCGATTGTGTGAATCGGACGGACCTGCCGCAGAATCTGGATCTGCATCTGGTGAGTTCACTGACCCGTAATCCGCTGCGGTCAAACCGGGTGGACTGCCCAGGGTCTGGTGTATGGACCCATGCGATCGACTATCAGTCCATTTCATTTCAATCCGAACCTCATCGGATCGGGCAGAGTATGGATGCCATGAAGGCCGGAGAATGGCTTCAGCCAGATGCGGTGAACGGATGTGGGGTGGGGGCACGGAATTTTTTTCATCAGCCGGGAGATGCCGTGTCCTACCTCGTCTCCCCACCTGCTCCAATGCAGGATGCGAAGCTTCTGCTTCGATATCATCGCTGGAATTCCACCCCTTGCCTCATTCGGTTGACGGCAGGTGAGAAAGAGTGTGAGGTGGAATTGCTGGAAGAGGGAACCCCCATGACCCAGGTGGAGGTCGATATCGGGAACTTGTCTGCGGACACAGTGCCGGTCCGTATCGAACTGGTGTCCGGTGGCGAATGCATTCTGGAAGGATTTGCGTTGATTCCATCCAAGGATGTGAAGGAGTTTCGGATTGTTCCCCCCGAAGGGAATTCGGTTCCGGAGAGCCGTTTCCGAGAAAACGTTCTGGAACTGTCCTATACCGGCATTCCTCACGGGTATGAAGTGGAGGTCCCCGAAGGCCTGCATGTCCGGGTGGGGGCGATCGACGGTGATGATGTCCCGGCCATCCTGGCCGACAATTCCAATGATTCGGTGCATTGCCACTGGACAGGACTGGGCAGCCGGCGTTCCGTCCTCCTCATGTGCGGTCCGGTTGCCCTCATGGCGGGAGAGAGAAAACAATTCCGTTTCAGAATTGGGCTCAAAGGCCGGACGCCGGAGTCCGTCCCTGCATTTTCCGGGTTCTTTCCCGTAAACACACCGTATGCGTTCGGCATGGAACGGTTGGCGGCGACGGTCCTGAGCAATCAGGCCTTCCCACTTCGCCACAAAGAAGGATATGTGCGGCACAATTCTCCGGGGCGTCAGTGGGACAGCCTCTACACCTGGGATTCCGGGATGGTGGGGCTTGGGCTTTCGACTCTGGATGTGGAACGGGCGAAAGACAGTCTGAATCAGTATCTGCTGCCTGCGGAGGATCCGGATGCCGCCTTTGTGGAGCATGGGACGCCTCTGCCCATTCAGGCGGAACAGGCGATGGAGATCTGGAAACGGACTGGGGACCGCGACTGGCTGGCCCAGCAGCTCCCCAAGCTGCGGAATTTTTATGAGTGGCTGGCGGGACGAACCCGGGGATCGACTACAGACCGGTTTGAAACCGGTCTGCTCCAGACCTGGGACTACAACTACAACTCCGGAGGATGGGATGATTACCCCCCTCAATGGGAGCTTCGTACCCAGCCGGAACTGCGCCGTCAGATCTCACCCTGTGTGACCACCAGTTACGCGATCCGCTTTGCCAGGCATATGATCCGATGGTCGGAAGACCTGAACCAGGATGCTTCCGTCTTTCGGAACGACCTCACCCGGTGGCAGGCGGCACTGGAGCATGCCTGGGATGAAGAAGCGGGGCATTACAGTTACGTGATGCATGACGAGCAGGGACGGAAAACAGGGTTCTACCGTCATGCAAGCGGGGTGAACTATAACCGGGGATTTGACGGAGTGATCCCACTCGTCGCGGGAGGACTCACGCCCGACCGAACCCGGCAACTGATGGAGTTCTTTTTTGATCCGGAGGAACTGTGGACGCCCTGGGGCGGAACCACTGTTGCCCAGTCAGCACCCTACTATTCGGATGCCGGATACTGGAACGGAGCGATCTGGATGCCGCACAATGTGATGATCTGGAGAGCGCTTCGGGAGTTGGGTGAACGGGACAAAGCCCGAAAATTGGCCGTGACCCTGCTGGACACCTGGGAACGTGAAACGCGAGCCAGTTATCACAGTTTTGAGCTCTTCCGCGCCGATACAGGCCGAGGTTCCGGCTGGCATCAGTTCAGTGCCCTTAGCTCGCCTTTGCTGATGATGTATGAAGAGGAATTTCTCTAAAGGCAAACAGATGAAGACGGAGCGTCATATCGGAAGACAGAGCAAAAGCAAGGGGAGCGACTGCGTCCCGCAGTCGGATAAGCTGGGACCTCGGGACGAGGTCCCTCCGGAAGGCATAGCATGAGCAACGGGAGCGACTGCGTCCCGCAGTCGGGTAAGCTGGGACCTCGGGACGAGGTCCCTCCGGAAGGCATAGCATGAGCAATGGGAGCGACTGCGTCCCGCAGTCGGGTAGCATGAGACTTCGTCAGAGGTGCGCTTACCCTTGACGTCCCGCTTACTCCACGGTGAGCCCTACGCTCCCGGAATGGCTGCTGAATTCGGGGGCGTACATGCATTGCACATCCGCAATCCCGGTCTGATACGATCCGCGGTGTTGAACCCGTACAGAGTACTCAAAAACGTAAGTCCCTTTGGGCAGGTAGTCGATGAAGAAGTGGCTGGCGGTATCCCGGGTTGATTCGTAGTAAAGCAGTCCATCCTGACTACGGTAGCCTGAGAGCACGTTCACGGGTTCGGTCCCGCTTCCGCGATAGTCCTTGAGATGGACATATTCCATGTCTCGGTCGGTGCGCAGCACGATGCGGGAAACCAGTTCATCCCCCACTTCGACAGGCCCGTCGACCTTGACCAGCGTCGGGCCTTTCGGAGTGTTCTGTTTCAGATAAAGGGCTTTCTCCAGACTGAGCGGTGTTCCGTCATGCGGGGTGATGTTGGCGATGTCCTCCAGGTACTGCCAATGCAATCCGCCCCAGGCGACCCCCTTGTCTTTTTTCACCAGGGTCACGTGACCCTGCTGAGGGGCGATCTCCGGTCCTGTAAACCGTTTCTCGTAAAATCCGGTGCCGGCCTCCACGTTTTCCGGTTTGATCGGCACGCCTCCAAGTCTCACCTCGACCAATTCATCCGAGACGAGTGCATTGGAGCCCCTCAACAAAAGTCCGTATACAGCGTCGGCAGTGGCTTTGGTGGTTTTCCAGTCCTGGGTCTGTTTTTGTTTCAGCAGCCAGACCCGGCATTCTTCCACCGCTTGTTTGTCATTCATCACCTCATCGAAGGCCTCAATCATCATGGCCTGCGTTTCGATTGGAGCCCGGAACCACCACCAGGAGATTTCCTGTTCCCTCCAGAACATTCCGAGCTCCTCATCGGTGACAGCGCGTTCTTTGATGGAGCGCATGATCCCCTTCGCACTCTTTTGTTCTCCCAGCCGGTGAAGGGCCAAAGCCAGATGGGCCTGGGATTTCCGATGGCCCACTTTCAGCCAGTTCTCCTTCGCCCGGTCGACAAAAAATTCGAAGGCCTTTTGATGTTTCCCTTTGATCTTCCGGTCCTCGAGATAGAAAGAACGGGTGTAGAGATAGAGAGACATCATCGGACTCGGGGCGTAGGCATCCGGGTTCGCCCATTTCTGGATGTGGAGGTAGCGTTGGTACATCCAGTGATCAAGGTAGTCCAGAGACCGGATGGCGGGGGAGGGGTCCACTTCGGCTCCCAGATGACGCAGTCTTGCGAATCCGGTGGCAACATACAGCGTGATATAGTCGTTCGGACGACCACCCGGAAACCAGGGCCATGCGCCGTTCGCAAGCTGCATTTCCTTCAATTGATGATAGGCACGGCGGGTTTCCGTTTTGAGCCGGTTCTCGTCGAAGAGAATGCCGACATTCCTCCTGGCCTGGCTCTCTGCTTCCGCCTGCCGCACCCAGGGGGTTTCCTCCAGCATCACCGATTTCAGATCTTCATTTTTTTCCATCGGGCTGTCCAGAGCGTCGGTCCCTTTCCACTGGTTGAAGATATGCCGAATTTTGGGATCTGAATGGGCAATGTGCCCCGCCAGTTGGTTCGCATACAGCCGGTTGAACACCTGCTCGCTGCACTGATGCGGATATTCCATCAGGTAGGGAAGGGCGAGGACCGCATACCAGGCAGGGTTCGACACCATCTGGACTGTCAGGGTTTTGCTCTCCAATGTCTTCTGTTGTCCGGATGCGAGAAGTTTTTCAAACCGGATGGTTTTGGTTTCGGGACCTCGGATGGGTAGTTGAATGGATTCGTTGACCAATATGCGGCGGGACAGAACCGGGAGGTATCCTTCTTCGCCGTCAGAGAGACGGCCGGTGGACCCAACCGCACGGTAGATAAGTACTCCGGGTTCATCCGGCACTTCGATGCGCCAGGAGAGGGTTCGCGATTCTTTGGCCGGCACATCAAACGGTTTTTCTGTCACCGTATTTTTTAGATCGGCATTCACGTTTTCCAGTGTACGTGCATCCGCAAAGGACAGGCGGACGGTTCCTTCCTGCCGTGCAGCGGACTGATTGGTAACCCGCACTGTGAACTCGAGGATATCTCCCTCCCGGAGGAAACGTGGTGGGTTGGGTTGGACCATCAGATCTTTGGCGGTGACGGTGCTCCCGGTCAGAAGTCCTGACCTCATGTTGGCATCGTGGGCGAAGCCGAGAAATTTCCATTCGGTCAGCGCCTCCGGCATGGTGAATTCCAACCGCACGGAGCCATCCTCTGCTGTAGTGAGATGAGGGAAGAAAAATGCGGTTTCCTGCAGGTTTTTTCTCGCCGTTACCTGGTCCAGGTCGATTTTTGGCGGAGGAGAGGGAGAATTCGGCTTCAGTGCGAGTTGACCTTCTACCTCTTGCGCTATCTTCATATCCATCGAAAAGTCTGCGGACTCCATCAGTGGCATGCTTGCCGGCATCACCTCCCGCCTGGCCATCTCCCTGGAAGATGTAAACGCATACCCCCATAGATTGGCAACGATCTCATGAGGGAAAGACCGGTAGGTGATATAGACAGACTGCTGACCAGCGTTCCACCATCCTCTGATGCGACGAAGGGATTGAACCGAATTTTCAAATGTGGCGTGCATCCGGCTTTGATCCCGGTAAAACCCGTTGAACCGGCTGATCCAGGTATGGGGATTAAAGGCGTCGAGAGATTGATCATAGAGAGTCGCGACGAGTTCGCTCGCGGCCGCTTCCGCATCGGGTCCTTTAATCACCGCCGCCCATGTTTCTTCCTGACCGGGTTTTAATTTTGAGGTGAACCGTTCCCAGCTCAATGTAAGCTGTTTGTTGTTCCAGGGAACCTGAACATACCTTGATTCGAGGTAGGCCCTGTTTTCATGAACGAAGGTGACCCGGACATGAAATCCACCCCGGAGCGCTTCGTTGACCGGCTGAGTGATGTTGATCTGTGAGGCCCCTGGATCCGACCAGTAGGCTTGCAACAGCTTGCCGCGGTGCTCGATTTCCACATAGGCTTGGGCTTCTTTATAGCCGCTGCCCCAGACCGCCGTGAACTCCTCACCGGGTTCGACGGTCCATGACGAGGCATCAAGGAGATGCGGAATTGGGATCGCCAAAGACGTGGCCGCTGGGTCGATCACCCGTAATGGCCACTCCGCACGAACCGCTTTGCCAAACGCATCTGTTGTTTCCAGCACCGCACGATAAACTCCGACAGGAAGGGTAATGTCATGTCCGGACCTTCCTTGCTCATCGGTTTGAAAGTGTTGCTCCCCAAGTTTCGGGCCCCGCTCCCAGGTAGTGGGATTGGAGTGGTCGGTTTTCGGTAGTGCTGCAGTTTGTGGATGGTAATGCCGATAATGTCTTTGCAGTGGGCCCCGATGCACAGTCTCCGGGGCCACAAGACTGTAAATAGAAACGGTACCCTTGGCTTTCATCGGAACCCCGTCCAATGATCGGGTGAACACGGACAACTCAAAGGGTTTGTTATGCTCCAGCCAGCTTGGTGAGGAGAGTGAGGCCTCCAACGCAGTGAAACCGACAATGACGGACCGTTCGCTCGAACGGGTTTCCCCGGCTGTGTCAGTCACATCCGCGATCAGGGTGTAACGGAAGCTGGGGTCGCCTTCTTCCTCGGCATCCGGTGCGGGACGTGCGACAAACTCGATTCCGAAGCTTCCATCAACGTCTGTTTGCGTCACCCCGTGTGCAATTTCCTGGGCTTCACTCTGAGGGGGCAGCCACCAGCACCGCCAATACCACCAGTCTGGATACCGGGTTTCGCGTACCACACGCCAGCGGACTAACGCTCCATCGGTAGGTGCCCCGGTGTATGCAGATGCGGTCCCTTTGAGATGCACCTTCCCATGAAGTTTTGCAGGGTCGGTTGGTGCGTTTACTTCGACTTTAAATGTCGGACGCTTGTATTCCTCTACCCGGATGACGGATTGCCCCCAGCTGGTTTCGAGATACATCTGCCCCATGAGGCGGTCGCGGGGTGCAGTAAAACTTCCACTGAAAGAGCCATAGTCATTCGACCTCAGGTTGAGTTTGGCAATCTCTTTCCGGTTCCCGTCCCGAAATGTGACGGTCAAATTCTGATTGGGAAGGGTGTGATAGCGGTTCACGTTACGGTTCATCCTGTAATGGATGCCTTTAAAATGAATCGTTTGTCCTGGCCGGTAGAGCGCTCTATCGGTGAAAAAGGTCGTGTGGGTGTCGGGATGATCTACCGGGCCATGCTGAAGATAATGGGTCTGACCGGTGGCCAACATTTGCCCCCCGAAACGGACCCGGGCGACGTATTGACGGTTACGACCCTCATGGTCTTTGACCCGGAACAGGCCCTTTGCGTCTGTCCGGACCGTTTTATTTTTTTTCAGAGGAATCTTGTTCCATGATCGGGCCAGGCTCCAGGTCTCAACCTCCGCTCCCTCGATCGGTGTACCGTTACGGGCATCCAACACCATCCCTTGAAGTTGATGAGAACCTGCTTCTGACCGCCAGACGATTGCCAGATCACTCACCCACACCGGGGCAAGAGCCACAACCCCGGACTTGCCTTCAAATTCAGGATCATGTGCAGCCACCAGCCAGTAAAATCCAGGTTTCAACTCTGCAGGGGCCTGCACCGCTTCGGTGCGGAATTGAAAATCCTCGGTTGCAGGGAGCTCAGCCGACCATTCATAGGCGGGTTTCTTATCCAGCAAGCGGTCGATCTCTTTTTTCGAATGCGAAAACTGTTCAGGGTGGTATTCCTTCCGTTTTCGTAATTCCCTCTCCCAATTCGCGGAAATCAATCGGAAATGTACGTTCGTAAGATTGCGATAGCGGAGTTCAACTTCCTGCTTGGGGTCGTTCCATACCCGTTCTGCGTGTAGAGTCGCTTCGGGCATGATAATTCGGTTTACCAGATTTAGGCAGAGCCTTCCACCGATGGATGTAGGAAAGGCTTGATGCCCTTGCAATGCGATCTCTCTGGCACGAACGAACTCGCCCTCTTCTTCCAGAACTGAACCCAGGCTTTCGCGTGCTTTCGAGGACAGTTCGTGTTCGTGATGCTGTTCGATGTATCGCTTCAGAGCCGCCTTGTAGTTGGCGTTTTTGGTTTCACCTACTGCGTGATTGTATCCAAACCGGAGGCGTTGGAGGTTGTGATGCAGCAATGCATCTGCGTTCTCCTCTTGTTGATGAAAGTCGAGGAGTTCCTGGTAAAGTTTGATTCCTTTATAATGTGCAGAATCTGTGTCTGTCGTTTCCACCTTCCAGGCCAGAAAATCGTCGAGGGGGGCGAAGATCGGTCGATCTGCTGACAACACGAATGCATCCTGAGGCCGGGCCCCGGCCTGTTCGCCGCTGCTGTAGAATGTCAGAGCTTCGGCCACCACAAAATCATACAGACTGGGCCGATAGCGGTCGGGCATGGTGCCTCTTTTGAGCAGTGCATTATACTCTTTTACAGGTATGGAACGCAGAAGGTCACGTTGTTCCAGTGCAAGGGAGTACTGCTTATCGATCTCGGCAAAGATGCGGGTCAGATCCCAGGTCGTGATGTCCTCTCCCGGCGCCTGGGAGGTGGCCGTGCGTTGGGTAAACCGCCATCGGTTGTGTTGAAAATAGTGCCAGTACCAGTTGGCGAGAACCGCCCGCATGACCGGTTGCATTTTTTCCGGAACCCTGGCGATTTCATCTTCGAAGCGAACGATTTTTTCTTCAGGTTTGTTGCCCTGAATGTTGCCCTCCAGGGCCACTTTCTGACCGATGGCACGAATGGCCTCGGCATGCGCACCGTCCTTCAGGGCCCCTTCGATGATCGGGTCCAGAGCCTTGATCGCGGTTTTGGGCAGGCCCTCATTTATGGCCTTTTCGACCTTTTCCCAGTGTGCCTGCCGGGATTCGGGCTGCCAGCCCGCTTGCGCCAGCCCGACCATGAAACTGCTGAGGGTCAGCACAAAGACGATTCCCGTCATCCATATTTTTTTCATAATGTTTCCCGTAGTGATAACTGCTTTCTTTAAAGACGTCTGGGATACGGAAGATCTTGGAACCGATCGGGTTCAAATTCTGGAGACTTTGATTTTCTGGGTTCCCGCTTGCAGGGCATCCTCCCGTGAAGGATTCACCATGCACGAAACTCCATCCGGACTGAGAAGTGAAACGAGGGGCAGGAATCGGAACCCGTGATCAGAAGTCCATCGCCCTCTCAGTGTGAGAGGACCTCGAGACGAGGTCCCTCCATCGAATACCGGAGCGACTGCGTCCCGCAGTCGAGTGAGACATGACCTCGAGACGAGGTCCCTCCATCGAGTACCGGAGCGACTGCGTATCGCAGTCGAGTGAGACATGACCTCGAGACGAGGTCTCTCCATCGAATGCCGGAGCGACTGCGTCCCGCAGTCGAGTGAGACAGGATCGCAAGATCCGTACTCGTCTTCAATTTCGCCGGGACAAGCGAGGTCTCTCCTTTACTAGTCGAATACACATCATCCTTGGGGGTGCACATTTACTGACCATCTTTTATTGTGAAAAAATACAATTGTATATCAATATAATCTAATGGAGTTGCAATCAGGTCGTTTTTTTGATGCTCGTGAACCCATTGCGAAGCACCGGGTCCACCTCCCACACTGGCAGCAAGGAAACGTGCTACAGTTTGTCACCTGGAATCTTGGGGATTCACTGCCTTTATCCAAAAGGCAACAGCTCATGAATGAAAGGGACCTGTGGCTTCGCATTCATCCCAAACCTTGGTCTCAGGAAACTGAACAAGAATATCTGAAGCAATTCGTGATGAGATGGCAAAAGTGGCTGGATCAAGGCTGTGGAGACTGTCATTTCAAGAACCCCGAAATCTCCCAACTCATGAAGACCGTTCTCTTTCATTTTCACCAGAATCGATATGAATTAGATAGTTTTGTCATCATGCCAAACCATGTTCATGTCCTATTTTCTCCAATCGCTGGTTTTACGGTAGAGCGCATTTTGCATTCCTGGAAGAGTTACGCTGCTCATGAAATCTCAACCCGATGGAGTGTTTCCACTCCATTCTGGATGAAGGATTACTGGGATCGCATGATCCGCGATTTAGATCATTATAGGCGAGTTCGTAGGTATATTCGAAAGAATCCCGAAAAGGCCAGTCTTAGGAAAGGGGAGTATGTGTTGTGGATGGGGGATCTGGTGGGATAGGCCCCCAGATCCGTCTTCGTTTTTAACTTCGCCGGGACAAGCGAGGACCCTCCATCGAATGCCGGAGCGACTGCGTCCCGCAGTCG
>DIYN01000047.1 GCA_002429065.1 Verrucomicrobia bacterium UBA6053
CACGCTCGATGAGCGCCACCGTTATGATGCCAAGAGGTTTTGAATGTCATTGTCACCGAAACGATACGAACTGAAAGGACAGATGAAGGCTGATTTCTTCGGCGACTTCAGTTGCGTTTCGGAAGGTGTCCGACTGGCTTCGCTAAACCGACAAGATGCTCATAAATTAGTTCGAGCAGCCTTGGGTGATGAAACGGAGGCAAGAATTGGGGTATACTCATGGGTGCTAACTATAGAAGACCGAGTGTATATTATCTACATAGGAAAAACCAAGGATCTAGAAAGAAGATTGACGGACTACCTCATTCCATTTCAGGTCCATGCACCAAATGATTTCAAACTCCAGTTTTTTCAGGATTTTGTGTTTCGAAAAGCACCATCCTCTTCTTTTACACTTTTTTTCAGGCAATGCTCTGTTGACCATTATTCGAGGTGTGAGACGGAGCTTTGCAGAAAGTATCGTCCATTGATAAATGAACGTTCAACGCCCTGCGTTGAGGATTTAAACCAGGTTAAGGACGCCTTTAAAATTTATTATGATGGCATATTTACAAGAAAGGTATCTTCATAACTATCAGGCCAACCGAACCTCCTCCGTCGGTCCGGTTGCCTAGACGTTCTGCAAAAAAAAAAATGAACTTCCCAACAACATTCCCTATCAAACATGACGATTACCATGCCGATCGAATTGGTAAGCTTCCTGATGGAACGCAGTTCTTCGTCACAACGCCGTTTCGACCCGCTAGAGGGGACGATCCTGGCGAGGAGTTCTTAGCGATATTCTTATTCGAAGCGGACGGGAAATTCCGAGAGGCTCGCATCGATAGCTTCGGTTCACGGGCAGAGATGGATAGCGACGCGGCAAGAGCCCGCCTCGACGAACGAACGAACGAGCTGGATGGAGCTACATTCTGCGACGTTAAGGTCGCTCCATTTTCAATCAAACACGATGGAACGGAATTCGGTTTGATTCCCGAAGAGGAGACCGGAGGAATTGAACTCCAACCGGGCAATTCCATGGCGTTCTTCGAACCTTGGGATGGCTACTATGACACCTAAAAAATATCCAAGGCAGAACAATCCCCTCGATCGAACGTCGTAAACTCCGTCCGATCAGGGTAATCGTTATTTCAATATGAATGAGTACAATCTTAAATTTGCTGAAGCTATGTCTGAGGCCAGCTCAATGGTCTTAGAGAGTGAATCTTTAACTGAAGAGGCTCAACGAGCATCTCTTTACACAGCATTAGTCTCTTGTGAAATATCACTAAAATATGCACTTGCTGAATCTGGTCAATCGGTTCCGAAAATCCACAATCTGTCAAAATTATTATCTTTAGTCTCTGATTGCACTGTAGAGGATGATGTCGTTAACGGTCCTCCAAGAAGAGTGCCTGCAAGCCGAATTCGTTCAATTCATGTCGACCGGAACTACGGAAACGCAACTCTAGGACACCTGCTCCAAGCAGAAAGTGTAGGGGCGTCGAATTTCCCTAATGAAATTAGGTATGGAAACACCCTTAGTTATTACCCTGCTGAGGTTATGCAAAAAGCAAGTTCAGCACTGCTTTCATGGGTTAAGAAATATGCACCCAGTATAAAACCTAAAAATAACCACGAGGCCAACCGAACCTCGTAAACTCGGTCCGGTTGCCTAGGTCGTTAAGGCTTCCCCAATCTGCCTATGTCATACGTCATCTTCTTGCACGGAACTTCAAGTAGTGGCAAGTCCACCTTGGCTAGGGAAATTCAGGCTCGGTCTGATGTTCCTTTCTGGCATTTTGCATCTGACCAGTTTGTTGAGGTCGGAATGTTACCCAAAAGAATCAACGATGGTGGCTCTTTTGATTGGTCTCATCACCGTCCTAAATTCTTCAAAGCTTTTCATTACTGCATCGAATCCGTTCTCAAGGCAGGCAACAATATAATACTAGAACACATCATTGAGAATAAGCGCTGGCACTCTCTACTCCAAGAAATCCTAACTCCATATGATATGTTCTTTGTTGGCGTGCATTGTCCTGTTGCCACACTTCGAAAGCGTGAGGAAACTCGCGGCGACCGTTCCTCCGGAGAAGCAGAGTTCCATCTCAAACATGTTCACTCATATGCAGAGTATGACTTTGAAATTGACACAAGCATGAATACAAACGAAATAAACGCCCAACTTGTGCTTGATGAGTGGGTTAAAAGGGAAGAGTCCAGTTTCTTCACCACAAAAACAGCGCCCTAACCAGGCGATGCAGCAGGACGCCTTTGGCGTCGCTGATCTTAGACGATCCGCGAGCTTGCGCTCGCGGATCGGTGGCGCTCATTTCGTTCGTGGCTTTGATCCGCCGTCGAGCTGCACTCGCCGTCAGGTCAAAGCCACATCACCGGATCACCGCTGGCCCTCCGCACGCAAGCGTGCTGCAGTTCGGCCGGGGCCCGGTGAGCACCACCCACCCATGTTGTGGCATGCTCGATCGTTTCCGGAACGAAAGGAATCATGGAGGTGTATCATCGGGTGTTTTCTTTTACCATTGCCATCCAGTGCTGAAAAGATAGGTGTGAGTATATGTCAGCACGAAGTGCTTTTCCCCTCTCCCTGCTCGTCCGCGGCATCTGCCTGTTGCTGGTGTTTGCCGGTATCGGGGTCCTGTTGTTCCGGGAATCGGATGAAGCGGATGAAGGGTATTCGCTCAAACCGGAGGATTTGACCCAAACCTCGTTGTCGCTACACTCGGAGATGCCGCCTGCGGAGGGCATGAACTGCCGGGCCTGTCACGCACGGATCGTGGCCCAATGGGAATCCTCTCAGCATGCGTTGGCGAACCGCCTGCTCAAGGATTCCCCGCTGAAGCCTGGCGTCTCCCGTTTTGGCAATGTGAACACTGTGATTGATGACTCCCTTCGGGTGAAGCAGACGCGTGATGACGGATTTGAATTTTCCTCACTCCCCGTTTCTGTGATCGGAGTGGAACCATTGGTCCAAGCGTTGGTGGAAACGGAACGGGGGGCCTGGCAGGTGTTCAATCCCGCGTATCATGTGCATACCAACGGATGGTTTAACGCGTTTCCGGAAGTGAGGGATCCGGGGGAATGGGGACATTGGACAGGTCGGGCGATGAACTGGAACAGTCGTTGCGCCTGGTGCCATATGACAGAATTTAAAAAAGGGTATGATCTCGAAACGGACAGCTATGAGAGCCGTTGGACTGCCATGGGGATTGCCTGTGCCCAATGTCATGGCAATACAGTGGCCCATGCCGCCAACCCGGATCTGGAGGCGGCGGTCCGATTTGATCGGATCACGGCTCAGGACAACTGCATCAGTTGCCATTCCCGGCGAGAGTTTCTCACGGAGGAGGCGTTTACATCCGGAGACGAGGTTCATGACCACTTCCGGATTGCCCTGCTGGATCAGCCGGGTGTCTACTATGCCGATGGCCAGGTGCTGGATGAAAACTTTGAAGCCACCTCCTTTCTCTCCAGCAAGATGCATGACGCCGGGGTGACCTGTTTTGACTGTCATAATCCGCATAGCGGAGGATTGATCTTGCCGGATCAGAACAATGCGCTGTGCATGAGCTGTCACACCGCACCGGGTCGCATGGGGGCTCCTCCGATTCAACCGACCGTTCACAGTCATCATGAGGAGTTTTCTGCCGGCAATCGCTGCGTGGAGTGTCATATGCCGCATACAGAGTACATGCAGTCGGACCTCCGCCGGGATCATGGATTCCATTCCCCGGATCCGCTGCTGACAAAAGAACTGGGCATCCCGAATGCCTGCAGCCGGTGCCATACGGATCAGACGGTGGAATGGGCCATCACGCATGCCGAGAAATGGTACGGAGAGGGGCTCGAGCCCCGTCGGGAACGCACCCGGGTTGTGGCGGCGGCTCAGGCGGGTGAATCCAGGCAGGGGAAGGCACTGCTTGGGCTGATCGCCTCGGAATCGAATGCCGTCTGGCGGGCCAGCCTGGTCTCCCTGCTTCGTCCTTATTTGGATGAGGAGGGTGTCGCCAACCAACTGGTGACCTCTCTCAAAGACGAGTCCGAACTGGTTCGGTCAATGGCAGTGCAGGGAGTCGCCTTGGTTCCAGGCCTGCAGGGAACCTTACGATCCTCCCGCAAAGACGAGAGCCGACTTGTTCGATTGAATGCGCTCTGGAATACGCTTTCCCGGGAGAATGTTTCCGCGAAAGAGCGAGAAGAGTTGGAAGGATGGTTGCGGGTGAATGAGGACGATGCGGTGGGGCTGCTGAACCGGGCTCAGGCTGCGCTGAGGACCGGGAAACCTCAGGAGGTCCCTGTCTGGACAGAACGGATGTTGAAACGGGATAACTCGGCCGGTCCCAACCTGATTGCCGGCCAGTTGCTGCATGCCGCCGGATTCCCGGACCAGGCCAAGGTGAAACTCGAGCGGGTGGTGGCGATCGATCCGCAGAATGTGGAAGGCTGGGTGGTACTGGGAATGTTTCGGGGAGAGCAGGGAGATCTGCCCGGTGCCATGGATGCGTTTCGGCGGACGGTGGTGGCGGACCCCGAGCACGGCCGGGCCTGGTATAATCTAGGCCTTGCACAGTTGCAGAGCGGGGACCGGGATGCGGGCCTGTTGTCTCTCGGACGTGCGGAAGCTCTCCTGGAACAGTCTCCCGATCCCTCCTATGCGATTGCCACGGTGTACGCACAGGATGGCAATCCGGCGAAAGCACTTGAATTCCTCAACCGGGCTCTGGAACGCCAGCCACGCCACCGCCCCTCCCTTCAGTTGCGGATGCAGTTGATGAGCCCCTAAGGGTTCTACATGGAGTTGTGAACCTTTCCATCCATGAATATGTTGCGCTAGATACAACGCCGAAGGCGTTACGGAAAGAAGCCGAGGGTTGCTGCGCGAATGCGTGGCTACCCTGGGTTTCGACATGCAAACGAAACCAAACAACCCTGAAATGGGGTGCGGATGCCGGGTGGATGTGAAATCCGCAACGCCTTCAGCGTGGATGCGGAAGGCCCGGTGTATGACCCGGGGTTGCTCCCCTGCAGGAGCAATCCCAGGCTGAATTCCGCAACGCCTCTGGGGTTGATTGTGATCACGCTTCCTCACTTCAGGGATACGTCACCCGCCACTCGCCGTAACCTTTCTTACTTGCTTTCCGGCAGGTGGAGACGTAGGCATCCCGCAGTTTTCATTGAACAAAAACACCCTAACCATTCCTGAATCAACATGAGCAACCCTGCCTTTACCGTCGCCGCCCAAGCCGCCCGTAATGAGGCCCTTCTGGACCAGAGCCATTACCTTAAGGACGAAGTGGAATCCAAAGTTCTGCCCTTTGCGATTGATCTCTCCGCCGACGCCCTCACCGAAACCCAGATCCACGCTCTGAATGCTCTGGAGAAAAAAGCGGCTGCCACCGCGCTGGGATCTCTGGCTTCTCTGGCGAAAATTAACGAACTCGACCACCTTGGCGGCGGTCTGGAGCTCATCCCCTCTCTGCTGATGACGCTGGGAATCACCGATTACAGTGCCAAACACTACACCATTGAGCACGCCCACACCTCGATAGGCTATTACGGTGCGTTGTCCGCACTTGGATTTATTGACAGCTCCGTGGTGGTGGAGGAGTTCCGCCGCAGCCTCGATATTGCCGGACACGTTTCCTGGCTCCCCGGCGGTACCCCAATGAACGGTGGACGTCTTGGTGTGATGGTCCCGGTTGCCGTCGGTCAGTCGCTGGCTGCCAAATCCTACTACGGAGAGGATGCCTTCACCGTATGTCACTGTGGAGATGCCGCCTGGATCTCCGGTCAGGCCCTGAACGGTTTCAACGGTGCGGACCTCCATGGCGCTCCGATTTGTTTTGTTATGCACCGCAACGGCATTCAGCTCTCCGGTTCCTGCAAGAGCATCATGGACAAAGACCCCCGCCCGGTGATTGCCTCTCTCGGCATTGAGATCATTGAGATTTCGAGTCTCCATGACAAGCAGGCCTTGTTTGGTGCCTACAAGAAAGCCTATGAACTCGCCAAAGCGGGAACGCCAAGCATGATCTATCCGGTGGGCTTCGAGTGTACGCTCACCGAACTCGGCGACACCTACGGCATCGGTGTGGAACTGACCACCTTCGCTGGAGAGCATGGGGTGGCCATGGACACCAAAGTCTGGGTGCCCGGTTCTCTGATGTCCTGGCGGGATGTGAAGCCCATGCTTGAGTGTATCTTCCTGGTGAATGAACTCCCCGGAGGGGAAGGACACCACGACGGTCACATGAAAGGCCGTGAGCTGGCGGATGTGCTCTCCAATCCGATGTTTGATGATGTCGGTGAGGAAGTCGACGCACTGAGCGCGCTGTCCGATGCAGCTCCGCGGGTGGTGGTGACCAAAAAACGTCCTGCTCCCGGTACGCCGAACCTGGTGATTGATTCCCAGATCCGCGCCGAAGTGGAACTGCCCGCAGTTGGCAAGAGCACCAGTCCCCGCGCGGGTTCTCAGGAAGGATATGCTCTCGTGGCCAAGACCTTTCCTGCTCGTTTCTTTAACGTAAGCTGTGATCTGGACCCTTCCACCAAAATGGCGAAAGCGGCGGGATTTATTCCCGGCAAGAATGATTTCCAGATGAGCATTGAGGAACAGGTCTCCGCGCTCATGGCGAATGGAATCGCTCTGGCAGACGACGAACCTCACGCCGTGGTGTTCGCCACGTTCGCGGCTTTCTTTGAGGGGATTGCGCGTGAAGGTCTGGAAATGTGGCGCTATACCCGCAACCTGAACGGGGTGAATGAAGGGCTGAATGCCATCATGCATCTTTCTCACGTCGGTGCCTGTACCGGACGTGACCACTTCTCCGGCTGGGCTCTGGACTGGATTACCCTGGCGATGGGGTACCTCCCGTATTTGGATCGTTTCTACACGCCGGCAGATGCACGCGGTGCGTTTCTTGCCACCTATGATGCCTGTGCCCGTTACGGTGCCAGCATTGTCGGCATTCCCCGTGACAACCTGCCCGTCCTGGCAAAAGAAGACGGAAGTGCGCTGTACAACCCGGGTGATGAATGGACCCCGACCTCTGTTCTGGTTGAGAAACCGGCGGCAACCAAAGCCATTCTGGCCATGGGGGCCACCGCGATGCTCGGACAGGAAGCTGCGGCTGATCTCGCCGACACAGATGTGATCGTGGTCAACGGTCTCCCGTTCGGGGAAGGGGAGATGGAGGACCTCATCGCCAAGTACGCTGGCGGACTTGTCACCATCGAAGATGGCATCATCGGACATGCCGGCGTCGGCCTCCGTGGATTCGCCTCTCTGGTTCACAGTGCAGCGGCCGGCAAAGTGCCTCTGGCTCATGTCGGGATCACGGATCCGACGGTTGCACCTTCCGACGGCCACATGGAAGTCTGGGCCCACTTCGGTCTCACCACCGAAGCGGTGAAAGACGCCGTGGCGTCTCTGTAAGCGCAGGAGACCCTCAGCCTCCTGAATTCAATCCCCTTCGATTTCGAAGGGGATTTTTTATGCGGTGAGATGCGTCAGCCAGCCATCCAGAAGCGTGAAAAGAGCAGGGTGGGTATCTTGGGCGTACTGGCAGTCAGAGCGGAGGTCTTCTTCGGACTGAATGCCGTCGGTGTCGGGCTCCAGTTCGTTGCGGGCGTGGTCGATCAGGTTGCCAAGTGTTTCGCTGTCCAGTTCGAGATGAAACTGGAGCCCCAGAGCGGAGCCGGCGGTAAATCCCTGATGCGGGCAGCGTTCGCTTTGCCATAAACGGATGCCGCCTGACGGGATGTCGAACTGGTCGCCGTGCCAGTGGAGGACATGGAGACCGTCCTGCAGTGTGGAGGCGAAGGGAACGGTGGAGGCTTCCGGGGTGGATGTGAGTGGGAACCAGCCAATTTCTTTGTGCCCCATGGGAGCCACGGTGGCTCCCATGACATCTGCGATCAATTGGGCGCCGAGACAGATGCCCAGGACCGGGGTCTCCCGTTTGAGGAGTTCTGAGATCCACTTTTTTTCCTCGACCAACCAGGGGAACTCCATCTCGTCATGAATACTCATGGGGCCGCCGGTAATCACCGCAAGGTCTACGCTGGCAGGATCCGGGAGCGGGGTGCCTTCATGCTGCCAGGTGGTGCTGCAGGTGTATCCGGCCTGGAGGGCCCAGTCCCGGATGCGGCCCGGACCTTCAAAGGGAACGTGGTGGATGAAGTGAGCGATCATGGGAGACAGAAGGTAGAAGATGCTTGCCCCGCAGAATGCGTGGGGAGATAGGGGTGATGGAGCGGGGGCATTCCTGCCCCAGAAATTGTCGGCGACAGGCCTGCCCGTGCCTCGACGGCACGGCCAGAGAATGTCTCCAGTACGGGTTTCTTCAGCTTAGGGAACATAAGACCGGGGAATCCGGGGGTGGATTGCGGTGAGAATTTCGTAGGCAATGGTGCCGGCACGGCGGCCCAGCCAGTCGGCCCAGATGGTTTCCTCTCCCTGTTTTCCGATCAGGATGACATCGTCTCCGGCTTCGCATTCCAGATCCGGTCCGAGATCCAGGGTAATCCAGTTCATGCTGATGCGGCCCACGACTGGAACCCTTTGCCCGCGGAGGATCGCTTCGCCTCTGTTCGACAGGGAACGCAGATATCCGTCCGCATAACCGGCCCCCACCACGGCAATCTGGGTTTCCCGGGTGGTCCGGTAGGAGGAGTAATACCCGATCGGGTATCCTTCGGGCACCCGTTTCACCTGCATGAGCCGGCTTTTCATTTGCAGGAGAGGCTGGGTTTGAAACCGCATCCGCGGATCGTTGCAGCCATATCCGTAGAGAAGAATCCCGGGCCGTACGGCATCGTAATCCCATTCCGGGTAGTATTGGATGCCCCGTGAACTGCAGAAGTGACGCATCAACCTTCTTCCCGCCAGTTCCTCTGCGGCCTGGAACGCATTCCGGAAGCGGGTGTGCTGCTTTTCCTGGAGCCAGGGGCGTTTCAAATCCACCGCTGCCAAATGGCTGCAGATCCCGGTGACATGAAGATGCCCGGTTTTCAGGATGGGGCCGAGGTCCTCCATCACGGCTCCTTCCAGAAAGCCCATCCTGCCCATGCCGGTGTCCACTTTGATGTGGACGTTCAGTGTTCCTCCGGCTTGGCGGGCCGCCTTGCCAAGAGCGTTGGCATGTTCCACATCGACAACTGTCGGGGTGATCTGAAGCCTCAGGGCTTCGGGCACCTCTTCAGGAGTGATGGGGCCAAGGACCAGGATTTCGGCTTCCGGGGCCGCCTGCCGAACCTCGATCGCCTCCTCAAAGTAGGCAACGGCAAACCATGGAACTCCGTCCCGGGCTGCCTGTTGGACGACCGGTCCAATCCCATGGCCATACGCATCAGACTTCACCACAAACATGATGGCCGTGCCGGGGGATAACCCGGATTTCAGTTTCTGAATGTTCGCAGAGAGGACATTCAGATCAATGGACAGGGACGGGGACTGCATTCCTGGTTTCCTGCCAAATCCATGCGGAAGTGAAAAGTGGGAAAGTGCGAAAGTTGGAACCGGGGAGGCAATGTGGGTGACGGTTCCGGTGTGGAGTTCGATGGACCCATGCCTCACGCGTTTTGCTTGGCAGGCACGGATCCATGTTGTGCCCTACCTCCTCTTAGGATACCACACCTGCACGTTCTTTTTCTGCCTTCCCCATTCCAGAGCGTCCTGATGGGAGTTAAAAAACAGGTCCAGTTTCTGTCCCTTAATCGCGCCTCCACGGTCCTCCACCCGACCCCATCCGTATCCCGGGACATAGACAACGGTTCCAAAGGGATAATAACGTGTATCCGCCGCAACCGTGCCGACCTGGGCTTTGGTGCCGGCGGCGGTGACGCCTACCTCTTTCGGCTTCCCTTTGTTCGGACCGGAGGCAATCACAGCGGGACCCAATCCAAACCAGCTCCGTTCCCAGCCACAGCAGATTTGGCAGGCGCAGTATCCGGTCACTTCCATGGTCATCGTTTTGTCAGGTTCCCGGGTGGGAACGTCAAAATGGGGGCCTGCACACCCGGTCATCATCAGCAGAAGGATCAGAGCGGTGACCGGGAATTTCATGAGTGCAGCCTACTGGATGGCATCGATGAAGCAAGCATGAGAAGTGAATTAGGAGTCGTGGAATTCTTGTGCAAACGGGATTTTCTGTCACATTATGCCCATGAGGTCTTTCTCGAAACACCCCTCCCATTTCATCCTGTTCACCCTGCTTGCGGTCCCGCTGGTGTCCTGCAGGGCTCAGCAACCTTACCCGGATGTGATCCCCATTGGTCATGTTCAGGGCAAACTTCCGGAAGGGGCGAATCCTGAACGGTTCCGTTCTCCGCTTCGTGGGGAGGATGTGACGGTGAAGGGGGTCATCCATCAGGTACTGGTCTGGAAAAACCCGGATGACTCTTCGCACCATGGGTTTTTTCTGCAGAACCTTCCCGATGATTCGGATGGGGACCCCGCGTCATCAGACGGTTTGTTTGTCTACACCGGGGCACTGCTGCAACTGCCGTATGAAGGACACCCGCCTTACGACGTCCGCCGGGGTGACCTTGTGGTGATTCGGGGCAGGGTCAATGAGCGCTTCAATCAGACGGAGTTGGCGGATGCACGGGTTCTGAACGTGACCCCCGGAAAAGATCTGGATCAGGCACTGGCTCCGGTGGAACTCGAGCTTCCCCGGTCCTGGGCGGCCAGACAGAGGGTCATGGAAACCCTGGAGGGCATGCGGGTCTCGTTTCCGGCCGGTGCCGTCACTGTGGTGGGGACCCATCCCAAACCCCGCATGGGTGACCATGAGGTCTGGGTGGTAGGACATGATCATCCCGTGCTGGAGCAGAAGAACGGGACCCCCAGACTTTTCCGGTCTGCCCACCCGCTGAGTGTGGTGCCGGAAACCATTTCTGCAGATGATATCCACGGGGACCGGCTTCTTCTGGGCAGCCTGGGGATACAGGAACGAATGCAGAACCTCGATGTTCGCATTCCTGATGTACACGCCGGGAGCCGGTTCTCAGGTGCTTTGACCGGGGCCGTTCATTATGCATACCGTGAATACCGTCTGCATCCCGAAACGCTGCCGGAGATCACTCCCGCCACTCCCCGGATGCCTCCACTGCCGAAGGCGGCTGAACGGGATCTCCGCATTGCTTCCTACAATGTGGAAAATCTGTATGACTTTGTAAATGATCCCTTTGATCGCTGTGACTTTGAAGGGGATGCGGGCTGCCGCGGCACCCGGTTCCCTTTAAACTACGTGCCGCCCAGTGAGGAGGTGTACCGTGCGCGGTTGACCCGTATGGCGCAGCAGATCGTTCTGGAAATGGCGAGTCCTGACATTCTTCTGATTCAGGAGGCGGAAGATCAGGACATTGCCCGTATGGAGGAAGGGGCATTGGTCTATGGGAATGAGAATCATGCGGATGGAGCCGTGGATGCGCTTCAGGAACTTGCCCTGGTGATTCAGGAAACGGGGGGGCCGGTCTATAAGGTCGTGGTGGACCGTGACGGGGCGGATGAGAGAGGGATTATCTGCGCCTGGCTGTATCAGGAGGAACGGTTTGAGCTCCTGAAGCCTGCAGATGCGGGTTCTGTGCTTAGGGCAAGCCCCGGGTTGAGTGAGGACTGGGAATGGATGCCGATGGTGAAACAGTCCTCCAATCCGAAAGCATTTAATGCGATCTATCAAGGGGCTCCCGATTCGGATCCAGGTCAGATCGGAGTGTTTTCCCGTGCGGTCCAGGTTCTGGCCTTGAAAGATCTCCGCTCCGGTGAAACTGTCTGGACCCTGAACAATCATTTTAACTCCCGGCCGGACCGCAAGGTGGAGCGGCGGAGGCAGCAGGCGGCAATCAATGCCGTGCTGACTTCCCGGATCCTCAAGGATCAGCCGGACGCTCTGGTGATTGCGGGTGGGGATTTAAATGTGTTTCCGCGTCCGGATGATCCTTTTGACCCCCCTTCAGATCAACTGGGTCCCCTGTATGATGCGGGCCTGATCAACGTGTATGATCGAATCGTCAAGGAAACCCCCGAAAACGGCTACAGTTATATTTTCCGGGGCGTTCCCAATGTCCTGGATCACTTTTTTCTTTCCCCCGCCACTTCGGAGCGGGTCGGGTTCGCCGCCTATCTCAAACTGAATGCCTCTGCACCGGAGGCCATGCCGGATCAACCTCCGCTCAGAGCCAGTGATCATGATCCTCTGCTGATTCTGCTGAAGGGCCGGGATTCCGAAGCGGAAGCGGAAGAAACCGAGTGATCTCAGGTCGACCCGTTCCTCATCAGGCGATGGCCACGTATGCCGGTCGGATCTGTTCCAGTTTGGGCTGTGATCCGGTTCATTCCTGTGTAACGGTACCCCCCCGGCAGTTGACCCCAACTGCCGTCTGAAACTGGTGTAGACGCAAAGGAGAGTTCTGTGGAATTGAAGATTGGCCGTGATCATATTGGAGAAGGGCATCCTACGTTTATTATTGCGGAGGCCTGTGATAATCATCTGGGGGATCTGGGTGTCGCCAAGGAAATGGCA
This sequence comes from Verrucomicrobia bacterium UBA6053, assembly GCA_002429065.1. Lineage (GTDB taxonomy): Bacteria > Verrucomicrobiota > Kiritimatiellia > SS1-B-03-39 > UBA6053 > UBA6053. Next base: position 12,528 of record DIYN01000047.1, read on the forward strand.
CTTGGCTCAAAACTGGCGGGCGCAAATGCGGTCAAGTACCAACACCATCTTCCGGACGAGGAAATGCTCCGGGATATGGAGATGTCGGACAATTTTGATGAACATCTGTATGACTTTCTCGTCAAGTACGCCCTGACCCTTGAGCAGCATGCGGAGCTGAAAGAGTATTGCGACCGTATCGGGATTACCTACATGTGCACCCCATTCAGTGCAAAAGCGGCGGAGGAACTGGACACGATCGGGCTGGAGGTGTTCAAGATCGGGTCCGGCGAGATGACCGATCTTCCGTCGTTGAGGCGGATCGGAGCCCTGGGTCATCCCATGATCATCTCCACCGGGATGTGCACCTTTGAAGAAATTCAGCGCACCTATGAGTTCATGTGTGATCTGGAGGTCCCCATTGCTCTGACCAACTGCCTGAGTGAATACCCACCTGTATACGAGGATCTGAACCTCGGTGTGATTTCGCAGATGAAAGCGGCATGTCCAAAGGCCGTGATTGGCCACTCGGATCACACACCGGATCTGTATACCTGCTTTGCGGCGGTCACGCTTGGGGCCAAGATCATTGAAAAGCATATTACGCTGGATAAACGCAGGCCCGGACCTGACCAATCGGTGTCTATCGATTTGGTGGATCTTCATGCCCTGGTGGACGGGATCCGGAAAATCGAGGTGTCGCTGGGTCACGAAAAGCGTGTGCAGGATAAAGAGGAGGCGGTCCGCTCCTGGGCCTTCCGGAGTATTGTCACCATCAGGCCGGTTCAGGCGGGTGAGGTTCTCAGCACCGACAACATCTGGACGAAACGTCCGGGTACAGGCATCCCGTCCGCCGAATTTGATCAGATTGTCGGAAAGAAAGCGCTTCGCGATCTTCCCGCGAATGTGCTGCTGAGCCGCGAGGACTTCTGCGAATGAAACTGTTGTTTCTGACAGGTTCCAGAGGGGAGTGGGGATACATCCGGCCGCTGTTGAACCTGTGTGTGGAACGGGGAGTCGACTACCATATCTGTGTCACCAATATGCACGTTCTTCCCGCGTACGGCTCCTCGGTTCAGGAAATCCGAAAGGATGGCTTCGAGGTGGAGGATGAATTGTTCATGGCCCTGGACGGTTATAACCATTACACGATGGCCAAATCCATGGGCGTCCTGCAGATTTCGTTTGTGGATGTGCTGCAGCGGGTGAAGCCCGACTGGCTGATTCTGGCCGGAGACCGGGGAGAGACGCTGACGGGTGCGATTGCCGCCGGCTACACCTATACCCCGGTTGCGCATATTCAGGCGGGCGAACTTTCCGGGAATATCGACGGACAGGCCCGGCATGCGATCGGAAAATTTGCCCACCTGCATTTTGCGGCCAATGAAGACGCCGCTCAACGACTGCGCAAACTCGGGGAGGAGGAATTCCGCATCCATATGGTGGGTGCCCCGCAATTGGATGAAATGGTCAATGCGGAATACGCCAGCCGTGCGGAACTGGAGCGGGATTTCGGGATTCTGGCAGAGGAACCCTTTCTCCTGGTGGTCACCCATCCGGTCACGGAGGATTTTGAGTACAGTGAAGAACAGACCCTGACCCTGATTGACTCTCTCGGTGAGTTTGCCTGCCGGAAAGTCTGGGTATTGCCGAATAATGATGCCGGTGGGGAGAAAGTGCGGCGGATGATTCTCGAAAACCGGAAAAGCGATACCCTGACCTTCAGCAACATGCCCCGGAAATCCTACCTCGGTTTTCTGAACGCCTGTGACTGTCTGGTGGGGAATTCCAGTTCCGGATTACTGGAGGCACCGACGTTCCATACCCCGGCTGTGAATATTGGCCGCCGGCAGGCGAACCGGGTCCGCGGGGACAATGTCATTGATGTGGAGACCTACGAGAAGTCCGACATCGTCCAGGCCATTGAAACCGCCCGTTCTCAGGAATTCCGCGCCTCGATTGCCGATTCTCCGAATCCATATGGAGACGGACATTCTGCAGAACGGATTCTGGATATTCTGGAGAAGACCCCAGTGGATGACGCGCTGATTGTGAAACAACTGACGTATTAGGCTGCCCATGAACCCTCAACTCGCAGAATTTACAATAGACGAAACCACGACACTGCTGGCGGCGTCCAGAGTCATTGAGCAGAACCATATGCGCGCCGCCGTGGTGGTTGCGAATGGCAAGGTTGTGGGCATAGTGAGTGAGGGGGACATCCTCCGCGCACTGTTGAAGGGAATGGATGTGCATGCACCGGTTCGGAAATTCATGCAGGTCTCCTTCACCTTTCTTAATGAAAAGGATATGGTGCGCGCTGTCCGCATTTTCCGGAAAACCTTCATTTCCCTGCTTCCGGTGGTGACCCATCAGATGGAATTGGATGATGTCATTACCCAGGCGGATCTCCTGGACGCGATGGATTCCGGGACGGCATGAGTGTGATTGCAGTGATTCCGGCCCGGGCGGGGTCGAAGCGTGTTCCGGATAAGAACATGCGGCTCCTGGATGGTACACCTCTTTTGCAGTATACCGTGAACGCGGCCCTGGAGGCGGAGATCTTTGACCGCGTCCTAGTGAGTACAGACAGTGAGAAATATGCCGCCTGGGCTCAGGAATGGGGAGCCGAACCGATCATGCGCCCCGATCGGATGAGCCGGGATACCTCCAGTACGGAAGAGGTGGTGCTGCATGTGCTTGATGAGGTGGACACGGAGCCCGATTGGGTCTGCACCCTGCAGCCCACGTCGCCGTTCCGCACGGTTCAGAACATCCGGGACGTGGTGGACACGGCACTGGGCGGAGATGCCGATGTTGTGTTCACGGTGTCGAAAGAGTATTCGGATTTTTGGAGAGATGCGGGAGACGGCACCCTGGTCCGTCTTTTTCCTGATGCTCCGAGGCGTCAGCAGGAACGGGAGCCTCTGCTCACCGAGAACAGCTCCGTCTACTGCAACCGGGTGACCTCTCTCCGAAGGTTGAAAAAAATGTTCAAAGGAAAGGTGATCGGGGTCGAGGTGACCGCTCAGGAGGGGTTCGACATCAACACCGCATACGACCTGGAACTGGCCGAATTCATGATGGCCAGGATGTCCTCCTGAACTAGGAGCGCCGTCTGGATGGGAGGGCTGTGGACAGGATCCGCATGAGGTCTTCCCGCAATCCGCCGGCATTCACTCCGACCAGAAGGGCAAGGAGAGCGGCGAGAAAGGCGGTTTTCCATAGCAGACCCATCCAGATGTTCTCGTTGGGAATCTGAAAGGCGAGACCGATGGAGAGTCCCATGGCCGCCAGCATGGCGAGGATGGTTTTCCAGGGCCAGGCAAAGCGATAATAGGGGCGGACAAGGATCCAGGAGAGCAGGAAGGAAAAGGCAAGTGACCCGGTGGTGGTCCAGGCGGCAACCATCACGGAGCCGAATAGAGGAATGAGCCATAGATTGAGGAGGATATTCAGTATGCCGCTGGTCACGGTTATCACGGGAATCAACGCCGTCCTTTTCTCAAACAGGATGGCATGTGCAGGGAAGTAGTAAAACCCCCGCATAATGCAGCCTGAGACCAGGACCGGGACGATGCCATATGCATCCCTGTATTCGGGTGCGGCCATGAGGCGGATGATCTCTTCCGCATACAGCGTCATTCCGATTCCGGCCAAGACCGTGAGCACGGTCCATTTGGAAATCAGAGAATGCATGTACAGGGCCGTTTCAGCTTTATCCGCCTCGGATCTGCGAATGAAATCCGGAACATATGCCCGCTCAAACGCCGTGATGGCCTGCTGGAAAACCCGGGAAAACCGATTGGCGAGATCATACAGACCAACCGATGACTTGTTGAGAAAGAGCCCAAGAATGAATTTGTCCGCGAAATTAAAAACGGTATTGGCCATGGAATGGGGGATGGTAGGCAGGGAAAAGCGGATGCTTTCCCAAAGCCCTTTTCGGTCAAACCCCCAGGTGAACAGCGATCGGACGGCGCATAACAACAGCAGCACGTACACCCCGGAGGAGATCGCACGAGCGGTCAGGAGACCCTCGATGCCCATGTCCCGGACCAGGACGAGATAGATTCCCACCGCAAAGTCGATGCTGGTGTAGGTCAACGAGATCGCGAGAAACCGGCCTCCCCGTTCCTGCATGCGTAACGCGATATTCAGAAATGCGGTCAGTCCCATAAACAGGAACTGAAACGAACCCAGAAACAGATAGGGGTGAAAGGGAAAGGCGGAGTTACCGAACAGATTCTGGGTCATCCAGGGTCCGGCAAGCTGCAGAAACAGGAAGATCAGCAGGGTGACGGCCAGATAGAACCAGAACAGAGTACTGAAGTAGCGCCTCAGGGATTGGCCTTCCCGGGTCACATAGAAGCGGGTGAGGGCACTTCCAAGCTGGAGGCCGCTGAAAGAGGCGAGAAAGGAGCAGGTCGTCGACACCAGGGCGTTGATTCCGTAATCGGAAGGGGGGATGGCCCGGGTGTAGAACGGGAGCAGAAACAGATTGACGATGTTTGGTAGGAGACCCGCCAGCATGTAGGCGGATGTGTTTTTCAAGATTCGACCAGACATCCTGTGTACTCAAGGGGGTGGAAAAACAGTGGCGTGAGAGTCCTTCCGCCTCGCTGTTGTTACGGAACCTGTCACCGGTTCACAAGACAGAACTCATCTGCCGTCCATATGGGACACATATGGTGGGAAAGGTTCTGAACGGGGCAGGGCTCTGTCTCCTCAGAGTGGTTGACACTGACACCCCAGATGAATATCAGGAAGGGACATGACAGATCCTGCTCCTAAACCGTCCATATCGGATCCGGGCTCCGAAGAGAGGGCTCTCCCCCGGACCCAACGATCCGATCCGGATCAGGGGTATGCCTTTCTGCTGAGTATGGGGAGAACGGGCACACAGTTGATTTCCAAACTTCTCGCGGGAAATCCGGACATTGCGATTTATCATGAGCCTTACGAACTCGACCGGGAGATTATGCAGCTGCGGTATTCGGGTTTCCACACCGTCGCGGATGCCTGCATGGCAACACGGATGGACGAGATGTCCCAACGGAGTGCCGGGAAATCCGTACATGTGGAATCAAACAGTTTTCTTCGGTTTGAAGTGGAATGGCTGCAGCGGGAGCTGAATGCCCGTCTGGTGTACATGAGCCGGGATCCCCGCACGTTTCTGCCCTCCGCCTATCAGCGAAATGTGTACACCTCTGCGGATGAGCAGTTTACCCAGGTGCCACATGATGGAGACCCCTGGGTCGCAGAATGGGGAGGGTTCAGCCGGTTTGAGAAGATTTGCTGGTTCTGGAATTATGCCAATCAGTTTTTGTTTCAGGCCCTGGGTCCGCCGGTGCACATTGAAACCGCGACGAGTTCGTATGCAAAGTTCAAAGAGAAGATTCTGGATCCGCTTGCGCTGACCCTGGATCAGGAGATCTGGGAGGCGAAAATCGCGGTCAAGGTGAACCATTCCTCCCGCTACCACTTCCGGAAACGATGGAGGAACCGCTTAGGCCTGGAAAAAAGCAATCTCGAAACGATTCCACCCTATGCGCAATGGACAGATGACATGAAGGCGCAGTTGCAGCGGATTTGCGGGGAGACCATGTTGACACTGGGGTACGAACCGTGAGTGGTCGTCCAGAGTCTTCCTCCTCCCGGATTCTGTTTGTGGTTGATGATGGTTGGCTGCCTGAAAAAATTGATCTCTTCCGGTATCTGAGGAAAGAGGGGCTCAACTTTGAGTTGGCAACACACCGGCATTGGACACTGGAGCCGTTAGCGGAATTTGATCCGATCGCGCTGCATCCAGAGCCATTGAAAAAGGGGGTTCGTTACATCTGGCTGTTTTTCTGGGCAAGGGAGCTGGAGACCAATCTGACCCGGCTGATGGGGCGGCTGGCCTGGAGCAAACGCTCCGGATTTTCCCGGGCGTGGAACCTGGTGAGGGGGTGGCTCGGACGGCTGGGTCTCAGACGGAAAACCTATGCGGAACAGTTAAAAAAACTGTACCGGGGCTCGTCACAGTTTGAGGAGATGTTGAACGGCTATGATCTCCTGATTTACAACCCGGTGTCCGTTCAGGATAAACGGATTCTGTTTGAGTGTTTGCAGCACCCTTCCTGCCGGTTGATCACCTGGGTCTACAGTTGGGATAACCCCTACAAGGATCATGAGTGGATTTCGGATGCCTCGGCTTACCTGGTGTGGAATGAAGAGGGAAAAACCGATTTGTATGAGCTGCATGGAGTGGAGCCTGATCGGGTTGAGATCAGCGGCGCCATTCAGTTTGAGTATCTGCTGCACCTGGATCTGACCCCTGCACCGGACCGTGAACGATATCTGCTCTTCACCTGCAGCATCGCCCAGGATGAGTTTATTTCTCAGGAAGTGGACCTGATCGTAAACATCTCCGAACTGCTTCTGGCAGTGAATCCGGAGGTCACGCTGCAGGTTCGCCCCTATCCGTTCCGGCATGCAGACCGGCTGCCGTATTATGACCGGTTGCTGAACCTGAAAAACGTGAAGCTGCTGAAATACGGGACCATCAACGGCACGGTACGGGTATCCTCCTCTGAAGATCTTGTGCAGAAGGCGGTTCAGTTGCGGGATGCAGAGGCGGTTTTAAACCTTGGCTCCACCATTGGCCTGGAGGCCTCATTCACCTCGGCTCCCATTCTTCAATTACTGCCTCCGGCTACAGGTCAACGATGGGATATCCGCGAGATGCTGAAAAATGAACATCTGCGTTTCCTCATTCGGAAAGAGATGCCGAATGTGCTGACCACAGATGAAGAGATGGTCACTGCGTTTTCCGATATCCTGTCGGGTCAAACGGAGGAGTACATGGCGTATACCCGGGCGTTGCAGCAGATGATCAATCCTGACCGGACACATTCCTTTTTTTCAACTTTTCACACCACCGTAAACCGTCTATTGAATCGTAGGTATGAATCAGACCATGGGTAAGACATCCGCAGATATTTTGGTGACCGGAGGCGGTGGGTTTATCGGCACCCATACCGTTCGCGCACTTGTACGTCAGGGCCGCCGTGTGAGGGTGCTGGACAACTTTTCCACCGGGAACGCGCATAATCTTCAGACGGTGGACGGTGAGGTGGAGGTGGTTCAGGGGGATGTGCGGGACCGGGAAACCGTCCGCAGGGCGGTGGAGGGTGTGCAGCACGTCATCCACCTTGCAGCCACCGCCTGTGTGAATACCTCCGTCGTGGATCCTCATCTGTGCCATACCGTGAATATGATGGGAACGCTTGAAGTGTTGGTGGAGGCGCGTGATGCCGAAGTGGAAGGGGTGGTGCTGGCCTCCTCCTGTTCCATTTATGGGGATCAGCAGACACTGCCGATCAAGGAAACGTTCGAGTCCTCACCCAGTTCCCCTTACGCACTCAGTAAACGCACCAATGAAGAGCAGGCGAGGCTGTTCTTTGAGTTATACGGCTTGCACACCTGTGTATTGAGATATTTTAATGTGTACGGCCCGGGTCAGGCTGCGGATTCTGCCTATGCCGCAGTGATTCCGAAGTTCATCGATGCGGTTCGAAAGGGGGAGAACATCCGGGTGTTCGGTGACGGGTCTCAGACCCGGGATTTTATCTTTGTCGAAGATGTCGTTCGCGCCAACATTGCGGCTCTGGGAGGGTCCCCCAGAAGGCTTGGAAATGTGTACAATATCGGCTCCGGTACGTCGATCTCCATCACCGAGCTTGCCGAAAAGGTCAGTGAACAAATGGGGACGACGCCCTCGATTGATTTTCTGGAGGCAAAACCCGGTGAAGTGCTGCATTCACGTGCGGATATTTCACTGCCAGGAAAGGATTTGAATTGGCAGCCCAGCGTTTCGCTTGACGCTGGATTGGATCAAACCATCGCCTCGTTTTCCTCCTAGTTCTGTGACCCCCATGAATGCTCCGCCCTCGCTCACGGTTATTGTCCCTGTCTACAATGAGGCAGAGAACCTCGCATCCGTGATTCCGGTTGTGTGTGCGCACTGCCAGGACCGGGGATTTGAGTTGATCTGGGTGAACGATGGATCTTCCGATGAATCGGCCTCATTGCTTCAGGAACATATGACCTGGGGAAAGGTGCAGCATCACAAGGTCAACCGTGGATACGGTGGGGCCATCAAAACGGGGATTCGGCATGCTTCCGGAGACTTCGTCGTGACCATCGATGCGGATGGACAGCATGTTTTGGAAGATATCCAGACCCTGCATGCGTTTCTAATTGAACAGAATGCGGATATGGTGGTCGGGAAGCGGTCCGGAGGTACTGAGAACCGGTACCGCAAACTCGGTAAACGGCTGTTACGCAAAGTGGCCGGGATGTTCATCCCTTTTGAGATTGAGGATATCAACTCAGGCATGAAACTATACCGGAGACGTTTGGTGAGCAGGTATTTATCCAGTCTGCCCGACACCATGGCATACAGTGATGTCGTGCTGTTCACCTTCCTCTACCGCCGACACAAAGTTGTGGAGCACCCCATTCACATCCGGGAGCGCATGGGAGGCACCAGTACGATCAGCACGAGAACTGCCTTTCAGACACTGTATGAAATTCTGTCTGTGGTCATGTTGTTTAACCCGATCAGAATTTTTCTTCCCCTGTCCATCTGTTTTTTTGTGGTGGGGGTTCTGTGGAGCCTTCCGTTTCTCTGGATTGGACGCGGGGTTCCGGTTGCGTCCGGTGTACTCATTCTGACCTCTGTGTTCTCCTTTCTCTTCGGCTTGTTGGCCCAGCAACTGTCGGGAATTCGGGGCCAGCTTTTCTGGCAGAACGAGTTGGATGATGACTGATCCATCCAGGATTCGGAGGGTATTGACCCGCTGGGAATCTCTCTGCCTCTTCATCTCATGCGTTCTTCTGATCTGCTACATGTGGAAAGGGTTTTCCTTTGGCGTGATCGGAGATTCGAGGTTGTATCTGAACGAGGCCGTCCGGATCAACAACGGATACCTTGAACAGAATCTTGAGGCCCACAGGAACGGGACCGAGACGGATCATGTGGTGTTGGTCACAGAGGGGGGATATCAGTTTCTGATTGCGGCTCTTCGACGTGTGTTCGGAATGCGGAGTGTTTTCTGGATGCAAAGGTTTTTGGTGCCCCTGCTGATCGCGACCTTTCTTTGCCTTCCAATCTTGCTTGGAAAAAAAAGGACCGCTTGGGCAATGCTGCCTGCACTATGCTTCCTGGTATGGCATGATGATCTTTTGGGGGATGTGCTCCTGCTGCGCCGGCCTCTACGTGCTCTGCCCGGCCATCTGCTCGCGATGATCCTGTGCTGGAGTGTGCTTGTTACAGAAAATGTCACCCCCAAACGTTGTCTCTTCTGGGGGTTCCTGACAGGTTTTTCCGCCTGGTTTAACTTCCCCACCATTTTGTTCGGCCTTGTCCCTACCGTCCGCATTCTTCTGGAATCCGGCACGGAGGTCAAAAAAATCGTTCACTATGGGTCGATACTCGCTCTGGGTGGATTGATGGGATTGCTCCCCCTGTTCGCGCAGAATCTGTTTGAGGGGAAAGCCTTTTATGTGATCGGGGAGATGGATTTCCTCGTCACGGATGAAAAACCTCCTGTGCCGAAACCCTACCGGCATTTGCCGGTTGAGTTCGGGCTTCACCCCAAGAACTTCCGCTGGATTTTTCCGTCTGCGGTTCAATATCTGTTTCAGACCTCACCCGGAATCCTCTGGAACAGCCTGGTGGGATTCGGCGTCCTGGGAATGGCGCTGTTCAGAAGGAAGGCGTTCGGGATCCTTTTGGCAGGGATTCTGCCCTCGTTTTTGTTTTACTGCATGTTTCATGGGTTTATTTCGCGGTATTATGTGGTTCCCCATCTCCTGCTCCTCACCGCCGCCGCGGCAGGACTGGTGGAATGGACAAGGGTGATTGTCACTCCCCGTTGGCCCCGGCTGAGAAAGACGGTGATGGGAGTTATCGTGGCTGTTCTGGTTGTTGGTACTGCCGCCAATCTGCAGCGCCTTCGCCACCCAGACGAGGAACAGTATCCGTTTACGTTTGAGGATCTGGCATCATTTGGAGAGTGGATTGACCGCTATACGCATGAAGACAGTCTGTTTCTCACCCGATATAGCCAGCTGTCCGCCTGGATAAACTGGACGGGAAACCGGATTCAGCCGCAGACGTCCTGGGCCTGGTCCGCCGGCAGCCGTCTTCACTCGGATAAATTCAAGTTTATCTTCAAGGATGTCCGCAATTTTGAATATTCTGGTCACTCGGATCGGGATCGTATCTCGGCTCTTCTCGAACGGGTTCAGGAAGGAAGAGAGGTCATTTTTCTACAGTGGATACCGGAGAATGAGAATCTTCTCCGGATTTCCTCGTGGTGGAAAGGTGATGTTGAAGCCCATTGTCATTTGGAGCCGGTAGGGCCGGATTTTGAATTCCCAAGTTCTTATCCGTATCGCATCCGGGCATTACGGATGGTCCCGTTTCGTGAGGAGCAGACCATCCCGCTCCCGGATCGGAAGAGAGATGAGACCAGGTTGCTCGTGTTTTCAAGGTTTCCTGAGGATCTGGACCTCCTGAACCAACCGGCATGGATACAGTTGAAACAATCCTCTTCGGGAAAGGTGTATCACCGGGTGAAGTGGCAGCCTGGCTATCACATCCTGGATATCCCCTCCCTCCCAGAGGAGGGGGGCTGGGTGCTGGAGATCGAGGGAAAACGGCCAGAACCCCTTTCCGTCCAATGGACCCGGCCTGATCAGGTCTGGGGCCGGCATATGAAGGGGAATAACATGGAATTCCTCCCTTTGGATGTCCGGATGGTTCAACCCGTCATTGCCCGGATGAGGGGGTCGAAGGACTGGGGAAGAGATGGGAGCTCAGATCCGGTTAACTATGTTCGGAACCGGTATCGAATCCGTTTGTCCGATGACCAGAAGCTCTTCCTTCCCTCTGTGCCGGACCGCGGTGTGTTTCACATGTTCCTCGCCAGGATAGGGGATGAAAAGTCGGTCCGGGATCTCCTGAGTGAGATACAGGTCGATTCTCAGATGGGATCTCAGGGCTTGCACCTCACATTTTTGACAACGAACGGGGTGGAGGGGGCCGAATCCCAGCACCGGGTTGAGGAAGGAATGCTTCTGGTTTCCGGAGATCTTGCGGCATCGGGTCAAGCTCCTTACCTGCAGATCAAACATAATCCGGCAGTGGTTCAGGGGGCGGAACCGGATCGTTGGGAACTGAGAGGAATTTATTTTCAGGAAGTACCGGAATTTCCGTCCTTTATGCCGGATGACCCCCTCGCTGAATCCTCTCTGCGCGTGTATTCGGTTCAGGGACTTGGTCCCAAAGGACCCCTGGAAACCCTTGGAAATTCCAACTATCGGCTGTTACACCTTTCCTGTGGATTTGAAGCACCTGCAGATATGCCTCCACGTGGCTGGGTAAAGCTGGAGATCGGAAGCTGGAGTCCTGAAGAGCAGAGACATCTGGAGTTCGTCCTTTCGGGTAAGCGGGGCGTTCACCGGTACCGACTGCAGGCAGACGTCCCTCAGGGCAAAGACACCCTGGTCCTGATTCCGTATCATGAACCCTGGGATCGACTGCTGATCTCCACGCCCCACTCCACGATTGAAGAGGCCCCCCCGTTGTATGTATCATTGCCGTCTTTCGTTCCTGTCACTACTGATGGGCAGGTCCCGTCTGACCTGGACCTCTTTTCCCAGCAAGGCAGGGCCATGTATCAGCCTCAGGGTTTCTACCCTGCCGAAACTCTGCCCGATGGAAAACCTGCAATGTGGGCTTCCGGTTCATCTTCTTTCAACATCCCCCTTTCCACGGAGGGTACACCGGAGGGCCGGAAAGAAATGGAACTGAGGATTCGTGGTCCGATACAGCCTGAAAGCCCCGCGATCCTGAAGGTGCAGTTTTCGCCTGACCATGCCACTGAGATCTCCCTGCCTTCATGGGAGGAAGGGTGGCAGACGGTACGGGTTGCATTGCCCCCTGAGGTTCTGCAGGGAAGTGCCCTTTCGGTTCACCTTACCGGTCCCGTATGGAGACCTGCGGATGTGATGGAATCTTCCGATGATCGAACGCTGTCTTTTTATCTACGGCGTGTGCGGATTCTGATGCAGTAATCCCTTATGGAATCACCCGGTATATTCGGTAGTGCTGCTGGTCAAACACCAGTTCGAGAAGGCCCTGTGCCACACCGGTTTCATATGCCCCTTTGCTCAACTGGACGTGTTTCTTGCGGTTCCGGTCTTCAATGAGATAATCCGCTTCCTGGATACTGGAAACGTCAAGCAACTGGACACTTCTCCGTTGAGCATACAGCATGATGTGCTGGGTTTTGTGGAAGGCAATGACCGCATCCTCCGGTGTGTGTTCCTGAACCCAGGAAAACATGTCGATACTGGCTGGGGAATGGGAATGAATGCTTCTTTCCAGTCTCCGGTGATGCTGAACGATGCTGGGGGGGATCATGAGGAGTTGCCCAATCGCCAGAGCTGTGATCAACACGGTTCCGAAATGGAGGGGAAACCGTGACCCTTTGAAAAAGATCAGCCGATTCGCATACGAGAATCCTCTGGCGGCAAACAGGATCCAGAGAGGCAGAACCGGGAACAGAAATCGAAACCCTTCATGAAACGGCCAGATGATATACAGGGCATAGGTACAGGCCATGTAGCCAAGCAGGGGAAGGTCGTTGCGCGTTGCTCTCAGCATCCCAGCCAGAGCGAGGAGAGGAACCAGCCATTTGGTTCCCGGGACAACAGCAAGCAGATCTACAGTTAACGTCTTGTAGTAGCGGATGTTTTCTTGGATCACGGGAAGGGTGAGATCCTGAAGGTAGGATACATGGGAGGCACTTCCCTCCGGAAACAGGGCGTAGAAGGTCAAGGTCACCATTCCAAAGGCAAGATAACAGGGAAGGAATGAACAAACAGACCTCCACATCTGATTCCGGTGTTTCCAGGCATCGAAGATATGTGCGAGGTGCGCGATCCCCACAGGAGCAAGCAGAAGAATTCCATTGGTACGGATACTGAATGCGAAGCCTATCACGCCTCCTAACCACATGTGTCTGATCCACATACGACGGCCTTGGGACGATGTGTTTCGGTCCAGCAAGAGGAGGGACAAAGTAGAGAAAAACAGGAAGGGTGTATCGGAAAGCAGGTGGTCCTGAAACCCGATCAGGACCGGATGAAAGCCTGCTATCGCCGCAGCCCCCAGTGCCATTCCGTAGGAAAAACGTTTTCGGGCCAGGAGGTACACGCAGATGAGATAGCCTGCAAGATAGAGCAGATTCTGCAGCTTGAGCCAAAACAGGTTCAGACCGAAAACCGCCATCCACGGAAGCATCAGCAGCGGATAGCCCCAGGGGTAGAGGATGGATCCTTTTGGACCTTCCGTGTGTTCATACCGGAAACGCAGCTCCTCCGTGATTTCCTCAACCGAGCCGGTGAGAAGGCTTTCGCTCTGCAGCAGGTAACGGATGTAATCATCCCCCCAGGAATGGGTAGAGGTCAGAATGCGAAAGGCAAACAGGAGAGCAAGACCCGTAATGGCCGCCAGAAGAAGATTCGGAATGCCCTGAGGCAGGGTGATGGGCCTGCGTTTCGTATTTGAACCCGCGTTCATGAGGAGGAATCCGGGGCGAACAGCCGGGTTCGCAGGATATGTTCCACAAACAGGATGCCACCAAGAAGGCCGGTGACCAGTAACCCTGCGTAAGCCACGATGGACAGTGCAAATGACCGTTCAGACGAAATTCCCCAGCTTGCAAGCGTGATCATGAAGGCGGACTCCCGAACCCCCAACCCATTAAAGCTGAAAGGCAGGGTGGTGAGAATCAGGATGGAGGGTACCAGCAAGCCAAGGGTGCTGATGGGCAGCTCAAGTTCCAGAGACTGCATAAAACAGTAAAAACTGGTGATCGTGGTGGCCTGGAAGGCCCAACTGCTCAGCATAAGGGTGAGAAACGAACGGGTGTCCTGGGTGACATGGACCAGGAGGCGCAACAGCGGGGCAATTCGGAATTCCGCCCACCGTGCCTCGTTTCTTACCAAAACTTGAATGCTGATGGTCACGACAAACAAGCCGGCCCACGCGGCAATGGAACAGAGCATCAGGGGCCTGAACCAAAGGGTGGGCATCAGGAGTTCGACATGTGGAGCCACGAAGACCATGGGTAAGAGAGCCGCTCCCCAGAGGTTTGTGATCCGAACGACAATGAGAGACTGGACGGTTTCTTTGACTCCCACTTCTCTGGCAACCCGTGTCCCTCTGTAAATATCCCCACCGATCAGTGCTGGTAACAGGTTGTTAAAAAAAGAAGAAATCACTGTCGCGTGAAACAACGTACCAAAAGAGGGTTTTCCAGATGAGGGAAGCGCCAGCCACCAGCGGAAGGCTTGAACCGCGATAGAGGCGAAGATGGCAAGCACGCCACAGCCAAACCACCCTAGGTGAACATCGGAAAGGACCACCCGAAGTGTGTCGATGTCCATCCGCTGTAATGCCCAGTAGCATAAGCCCGACGTCACGAACATCCCGATTCCGGTCATGATCACATGTTTATGGGACTTTTTCATATCAGCGTGGTCGTTCTCCAGTGTCATGCATCCGGCTGGAGTAAAAAAGCAAGGGGGTCAGGCGGTTGAAATGGATTCAGTGTAGAGGGCTTCTAGATCAGACGTGATGCGTGCCCAACTGAATTTGTGTGTAAGATCCCGAAGGGCATTTGCCCGGACGACATCCCACTGATCCGTACAATCGATGACGGACAGGAGTTTTTGAGTGAGAGAGTCTGCACGTCCAGGTGTGGCAAGAAATCCGTTTACACCGTCCTGAATGATATCGGGGATCCCTCCAACCTCTGTTCCGATGGTGATGGCGCCAGAGGCCATCGATTCCAGAAAGGCAATACCAAATCCTTCCTGACGGGAAGGGCGGACCATGAAATGTGACTTCTGAAGATGCTCCCAAATGGTTTCGTGTGCCAGATAGCCATGAAAGGTGACCGTCTCCTGTAATCCAAGTGACTTCGATTGAGCGTTCAGTTCATCCCTTCTTGAGCCATCTCCAATGATGTCTACCTGTATTTGAAGCGAGGGTCGTTCCTGCTGCATGGCATGGACGGCCGTGAGGAGAAGATCAATGCCGTTTTTGTATTCAAGTCGTGAGACAGTACAGATGCGCAATGGCTCTCCCTCCTTCCAGATCAGGGAGGAAGGGTTCCCAGGAAGGTGGACCCCGTTTGGAATGACGATGGCTTTTTCTGCCCCATGTGTTTTTGCAAAATCGGCACCGGCATGGCTGGTGGCTTGAACGGCACGGCTGTTCCGGTTTACCCATGTCTGCAATCCGTATCCCACAGCATTATCCAGGAAAGGGTGATAGTCCTTAAACCCTGCCTGTTGTTCCGCATATATCTGGGGAATTCCCGTTCCGAGTAATGCAAGAGTCGCCGCGACTCCTGCAGGAAAAACATGGCTGTGAATCACATCAGGCTGAAGTTGCTTGATCAGCTTCCGGGTATGGATCGCAAGGATGGGGACACTGAAGGCTGCCGCAACCGTGGATTGGGTCGATTTGGAGGATCCATCACACCAACGGTGCATCACTCGATGAATCGTCACCTGGTTATGGATCTCGTTCGAAGGGAGCCCGCCTCCTGATTTCGAGTACGTACCGCGTGTGAGAACATGTACAGAATGCCCTCGTCTGGCGAGTTCCTCTGACACTTCTTGGGCAAACACTTCCGCACCCGCTACAATCGGGTAGTAGAAGGGAATCACCATGAGGATATGTAAGGGCTTGGTTGCAGTTTCTTGCATATGAATCTTCATTGGAATGAGTCGAGCCTTCTCCAGAGGTCTCCAGGCCTCCGGTACCCGGTTCCCGGGACCCCGACAAACTTGACCTGGAAGGAAAATGTCACGTCCACATCCAAAGGTGTCTTTCCGTTCGTGGTATCAAAGACCATGCTCTTCCCCTATCGATAAATTCCCGTGGGGAAACGGAATAATTCCATTTATTGTTGACCGGCACATCCTTCAAATGACCGATAGAGTCCTGCGGCTTGCACTTTTCTACAAGTGAGGTTCTTTCAACGAAAGGGAAAACATCTGTATTGCCGCATTTGGAGAGCCTTTGTGATCGGGTGGACCGTATTTGTTGTCTGAGAAAGAACGTTGCTTTGCGGACAGACCGCTTTAGGTACGTCCCCTATGCACCTGCGCTGGATCAACCGGATTCGAGCCGGAAACCGAACCGGACTGGAACTCCTCTCTGCCTGTGCCCTGTTGGGCGTTCTGGCCGTTTTTTTCATCTCCACCCATTATGTGATGGCATACTCCGATCCGAATCACTGGCTCCTCAGAGCGGTGAGGCTGGGCGAGGGAGATCCCATGCTCCGGAGAGTTCTCCTCTTTCCTGCCTACATCCTCGTGTCGTTGAAAATACTCGGGCCTGACTGGGTGTTTTTAGCCAACCTCCCCTTCCTGCTTTTGCTGGCGGTGATTGCAGGAAAACTGACTGGTGATGCCCTCACAACAGATCAACCGGCACATTCCCTGACCCCTTGGATCGCCGCGATCGGTACCCTTGTGGCTGCCGCCATGTTGACCTTGCCGTTTAACGGGGCAGGGGGGACAGACCGGGTGATACGGTTGCTGAATCCATACCGCGATGCGGGAGCAACGGCCATGGTCATGACCGGACTCTGGTTCTATCTGAAAAGCGAACTGAACGCGAAGACTTCCACCGCCTTTGTGTCCGGGTTGATGTTCGGCTGCTCGATGTCCTTCCGGGAAACAACCCCTTTGACGGTGGTGGGAGTGATGGCCCTCTTCTGCATCAAATGGGCATCCGAATGGAAAACCCTCCCCCGGAACCGCTGGGCGGTTTCCCTGATCATGGGAGGTGTCCTGGGGATCACCCCTCTGCTGATCCAGAATTACCTCTACTCGGGCTACGCCTTCATCCCCGCCTACAGTGCAAGACTCATTGTGCAGGAGGAAGGGCGGACAAAAGAGGATGCACATGATCCGGATAAAAAACCGAAGCGGAAAGAAGAACGTCTGGATGTGGAGAATGCAGAAATCCAGCTGAAAGCAGATAACCTGATTCCGGCAATGGATCCGGCCTACTTTGTGAGAAACATCCCGACTGCGGTCAAACTGCTGGACCGGAACCTCGGAACGCTGGGATTGATTCTGTTCGGTGCAGGTGTGGCGATGGCTGTGAAGCGTCGGAACCGGGTGGTCCTGGGTGTCTTGTTGCCCGGGTGGTTGGCTACCTTTCTTTTCTTCGCCTGTTACTCCTCAGTCAAATGGCGCTACATGTTCGGTGTCATGGCCCTGAGTTTCCCGATCATCGGATACGGAACTGCCGCCTTGATTCAATGCGGAGTGGAAGCATGCAGACGTTTTGGCAGGAAAGAAAACCTCTGTGACCGCATCCCGAAGGTCAGCTTCGGTCTGATCTGGGTACTCTGGGTGTTCTTCCTCATCTCCTACGCGGTCAGGCAGCCTCATCAGATGAAAGTATGGGACGTGGCGTCCTTCCGCGAAGACCTCGCTCCCCATCTGGAGACCCCCCGCACATTTTTAGGATTTTACCATCACCGTGAAATGCTGTCCTGGATGATGGATCATGATTTCAATCGGACGGGAATGGGAACGGAACTGAATGAGGGGATCCTGCTGGACCAAGGCCTGGAGGCGGCCTTGAAAGATATGTCTTCCTACTTCCGTACGGAGGCGCAGAAAACCACCTACTATTCTCATGAAACCCGGCACCTGCCGACACTCTCGTTTCTCTGGCTGGACGCGGCCCGGGTGGTCTCACTGGAGACCCTTGAGACGAAAGCCACCCGGTATGGGAAGGAACTCGACGGCTGGATCTACCATCTGAAGCCATGGGGACAGACCTCCTTTGAGACGAATCTGTCCGTACAGGCATCGGCAGAGTCCCCGCAGGTGTTGTTGATCAATGTGTTCAGGATCTGGGATGATCCGGACCGCACCTTTGCCCGGGCGTCCTTGAATGGAGTCCCTCTGATTGACCGTTTGGAAAACGGCCCGCAACTCGTGGAAGTTCCAGCGGAACTTGCGGGTCAGGAGCTTCGTCTAGAGGTGGAGTCCGATGCGCCGCTTCCGTCCAGCCCGATTGTCAACACCTGGTCCATGAATGAGGAATGGGTGATGCCGATGGGATTCCAGCGCGACACCTGGTATCACTCCTACTGGTCTGCAAACCTTGTGCATCTGAGCCCTCTTCGGGAAGGAGTGAGTTACCTGTGGGACGAGGGGGAGATCCGCCTTCCCACCTTTGCCGCCTCTTCCCGCAAGCTGTTTGCCGAGCTCCATCTCGGGTTCTTTCAGGAAGATCCTCAATACCGAAATCTGCCTCATTGGGTGGAGGTGAATGGGCGGAGGTATGCTCTCCCTCCACGACGGGAGAATGCCAGGATCGTGGTGCCCTTAGGGAAAGGGAAGGATGCGCTTGAGGAAACGCTGCTCCGCTTCAAAACCTCTCTGCCGTCGTTTCAAGATCAGCGTCGGCAGCTCATTGAGGAAACACTGTCGAAGTGGGCATGTGTTCAATTGTATTCCATTCGGGTCTTCAGCCTGGATGGCGAGGCGAAGGATACATTTTCGGTTGAGATGGGTGACGCGACGGCAGGTGCGTTTCTGGTGGAAGGGGTTCATAAATCCGAGAATCATCTTGGCACGTATCCGGTGCGGTGGACCACCGGGGCATGTCAGATGCGCATTCCCCTGGCTTCTTCCGAGAAGGAGCGCGTGGTGCGGATACGCTATTTTGCTCCACCCTTTATCACCGAGCCTCCTGAGCTGATGGTGAAGGGGGACTCGCTTGAACTCCTGGAGCATACGACCGGTTCTGACAAGATGCACGAAGTCACCTATCAACTTTCATCGGATCATTCCACGGATGAATCCGAATGGCTGCAGATGTCGGTCCGCAGCAAACCCTGGTCTCCCGCAGAGCAGTTTGACAGCAATGATTCCCGAACCCTCGGAATTATGCTGCACCGCGTCGACATTGAGTAAGATCTCCAAGGGGCCTGTCAGCGTGCCCGCAACCGTCGGAGGATCTGGATGCCCCACCATCGTGCCCAGTAAAAGGATGCGAAGATGGGTCTCAAGAGATGCCGTGCTCTCACGGACGCACTTGGGTTATGAGCGTATGTTAGCTGGTGGCACTCCCGGACGTACACGGGGTGGTAGGCACCAAAGCTTGCGAAATGCACAACGGCGGGTTCGACGGTGTTGCCGCTTTTGACAAAATGACTGCCGCCGTTCAGGGTGTCCAGCGTCAAGGAGCCCTCCAGTCCGAACAGGGTTCTCATGATCAACCCATCATCCGGTCGGGTCGGGGTCTTGTGGAGTTCCATGGAAATGGAAAACAGAAGTTCGTCCGGCGGACCGGCACCGCGGAATTCCTCGATACCGAACACGTCATGCTGTTCCCAGAGTTCGCGCGCGGTCTTGAACACCTTTTCCGCAGTCGCATCTTTCCGGAAGAAGTAGACGCCCCCATTGAATTTCGGCAGTTGGGAGATCTCAAAATGGGTGAAAATTTTATCAAAGTCTGCCCGCCACTGATCATCCGACTGACCCGGCAGGATAAACTCATAGCCCGGGGATGTGAAGGACAGATCCTGGTACGAGTCAAAGATCCACTCCAGCGGTTTGCACACCAGAGAATCCGCATCAATGAACAGCGTTTCCTCGAAGGGACTGTACAGGTCCAGATGCAGCTTCTGTTCCACATTTCTCCCGTATTCAGGTAAATGAGGAATGACCTGATCAAAGCTGTCGCCAAAAAAAGCCGGGTCCGCATCGGACACCACAACCCGGGGCAGCTCCGGTGCATGGTGCTGAAGAGACCAGCCCAGATGTTTGGCCATGTTGAGATAACGGGGCTTTCCATGTGCAATCGTGATGATCCCCCGGCGGGCATTTCCAGCAGGAGGTGGCACAGGCGTCTCGTGTTCAATCATAGATGCCAATTACGCTTCTCCCGGTGATCTTCAAGAGTTACACTCGGTTCCTCAGCTATTTTTCACCCATACCCTTTCCGGGTCGAGGCACAGAGGAATCATGACGACACCTATTCGCATTGCATTGATTGGAGCCGGCGGAAACACCCGCAGCAAGCATATCCCGAAATTTCAGGCCATTGATGGCGTGGAGCTGGTCGGAGTCGTGAACCGGAGTCGTACGTCCTCTCAGGCAGTGGCGGATGAATTCGAAATACCCGGGATCTATGACCGATGGGAGGATGCGGTGTCAGACCCTAATGTGGATGCGGTCTGCATCGGGACCTGGCCGTATATGCACTGTCCGGTGACGGTGGGCGCATTGGAGGCAGGGAAACATGTCCTCTG
This sequence comes from Verrucomicrobia bacterium UBA6053, assembly GCA_002429065.1. GTDB lineage: Bacteria > Verrucomicrobiota > Kiritimatiellia > SS1-B-03-39 > UBA6053 > UBA6053. The sequence goes on from DIYN01000047.1 coordinate 32,924, forward strand.
TGAAGCCAGAATGGCAATGAATGCCGCAGAAGCGCACAGGATGCTGGATGCCGCCTCTGCGAAACCGGAACTGACCAAACAACTGGTACCTTCCCCGTTTATGCTGGGGCCGGACGCCGCCCTGTATTCCGCGATCCGGGAGGGAATGCTGGGAGAGATTGTCGCCGTGGATGTATCCGTCCGGAGTGGAGGGTTTGCCGAGTTTGACTCTCCCATGAGCTGGCGTCAGGATCGTGAATTCAGTGGATTGAATGTCATGGGAATGGGAATTTTTTATGAAGCGCTTATGCGCTGGGTGGCTCCTGCAAGGACGGTGCAGGCCACCGGGAAGACGGTGGTGGCATCACGCCCTGCAGCCGGTGGCGGACGTGATCCTGTGGACGTACTCGACCATGTCGAAGTCAACGGGGAGCTGATGAATGGAGCCACCTACCGGCTGACCTGCAGTGCGGTGACCGGTTTCGGACCCGGAAATGCAGCCTGGATTTACGGAACGGACGGCACGGTGAAGGTAGACTTTGCCGCAAAGAAAATCCTCCTCGGCCGGAAAGGCGAGGACTCCATGACCGACATCACTCCTCCACCGGATACCTGGGTGGGCTGGAGAGTCGAAGAGGAATTTGTCGCTGCAATCCGGGGAGAGGAGGAGGTCAGGCTGACGACCTTTGAGGATGGCGTTCGCTACATGGAGTTTACCCAGGCGGTGGAGGACAGTCGTCTCCAGGGCGTCCGGATTGAACTGCCTACGATTTGATTATGAGAAACAAGGATAAACAGGATGGGCAGGATGAGAAGAGGGAATAAGGTTGAGGTTGTCGCGAATTTCCCTTTTTGCTTTTTGCTTCCTTTCCTTTTGCCGGAATAAAAAAATCCCCGCTCCGGATGGAACCGGAAGCGGGGATGAAGGGGATCAGATGACCGCGATTAGGCGAACTGGCTGTCCACGATTTTTTCGGCATCCGCCCAGTAGGTGGAGGGATCGCCGGCAAAGCCGTTTTTCTCGGCCATGAGATAGGCTTCGAACTGTACGCGCTGGTAGCGTTCCTCGGGAGACAGTGCGGCCTTTGCGGCAGCCTTTTTCACCGGAGATTTCTTCGCAGCGGCTTTTTTCTTCGCCGGAGCTTTTTTCGCAGGGGCTTTCTTGGCTGCAGCTTTCTTTGCAGGAGCCTTTTTCGCCGGAGCTTTTTTGGCTTCAGGTTTTGCTCCGGGAGCTTTCTTGGCCGGGGCCTTTTTCGCAGGGGCTTTCTTGGCTGGCGCTTTTTTCGCCGGAGCCTTTTTGGCCGTGGTGGTTTTCTTTTTCGCGGGCATGAGGGTTCCTTAGGTAGTTGATTTCATGGGAGGGATAGTTTAGAGGGCCCCTTTCCTGTAAAGGCAACCAAGATGCAAGACCTAAAAGGTGGGATTCATGTTTAATTTCTCCACAGTGGATCAGGAACTCGCGGACGCGGTTTCCAACGCGTTTCACGATGCATATCCGGATCAACTCCCTGATACGATTTCGTTTTCGGTCGTGAAGACCGGAGATGCGCGTCACGGGGATTATCAGTGCAATGATGCCATGGGACTGGCCAAGGTTCTGAGAATGGCCCCGCGTCAGATTGCCGAGGCCGTGGTGGAGTCTCTGGAGAGGCATCCGTCCATCGCTTCCGTGGAGGTGGCGGGTCCGGGATTTCTGAATTTCCGGTTGGATTCCTCCTGGCTTTCAGAACGGCTTTTGCAGGTGGAGGCGGAGGGACATGGCGGCGTTCCCCATGTGGGAGATGGCAGGACTGTGATCATCGACTACTCCAGTCCGAATGTCGCGAAACCGATGCACATCGGACATATCCGATCCACCGTAATCGGCAATGCGCTGGACCGGTTGCACCGTCGTCTGGGGTACAGGGTCATTGCCGATAATCATCTTGGAGACTGGGGCACCCAGTTTGGTCTGATCCTCATGGGCTATCGGAATTTTCTCAATGAAGAGGCCTTGGAGGCCTCACCGGTTGAGGAACTGGAACGGGTGTATGTGAAAAGCGCCTCCCGGTCCAAAGAGGATGAGTCCTGGCTGGAAGCGGCACGCAACGAACTGGTGAAGCTCCAGCAGGGGGATGAAGAGAATCGCAAGCTCTGGCGGATGTTCGTCGAATTGAGCCTGAAGGAATTCAATAAAATTTACAGCCGGCTGGATGTCCGCTTCGATCTGGAACGGGGGGAAAGCTATTACAACGACGCCCTTCCCGGAGTCCTGGAACGCTTGGACTCTGCAGGACTTCTTGTCGAAAGCGAAGGGGCCCAGGTTGTGGATCTCGAAGAGGAGAAACTGGGGGTCTGTATCGTGCGGAAACGGGACGGCGGGTTTAATTATGCCACCACCGACCTGGCGACGGTGTTCAGCCGGACCGATGAGTTTTCTCCTGAAACCATTCTGTATGTCACGGATGAACGGCAGCAGCGTCACTTCAAACAATTCTTCACCGTAGTGGAAAAACTGGGTGTGAAGGTGGACCTCCGTCATGTGTGGTTCGGGTTGATGCGTCTGCCGGATGCGACGTTCAGTACCCGTGATGGAAATGTGATTAAACTGGAGGCGCTGCTGGATGAGGCTGAAACACGGGCACGTGCCATGGTGGATGCGAGCAGCCCGGAGATGCCGGAAGAGCAGAAGCAGGATGTCGCCCGTGCTGTGGGGATGGGGGCGATCAAATACGCCGATCTGAGTCAGAATCCGCAGAGCCTGGTGACCTTTACCTGGGAAAAGGCAATGGCCCTGGATGGGAATTCAGCACCTTATCTGCAATACGCTCACGCCAGAATCCGCAGCGTGTTGGATAAACATGCCGTCCAGTTCCCGGACGATGATGTGATGGAGCATCCCTTTGCGGTGGCCGAACCTCTTGAACGACTCCTGATGCTGAAACTCATCCAGTTCCCGGAATCGGTGATCGCCGCCACCCGGAACTACCGCCCGAATCTGCTGGCGGATTATCTCTTCGACCTGGCCCAGACCTACAGTACCTACCACCAGAGTATTCCCTTTCTCAAAGCAGAGGACGGAATCCGGGAAAGCCGTATGCGGTTGATCCGGCAGGTCGCCGGTGTATTGCGAGAGGGCCTGAACCTGCTCGGAATTGAAACTCCGGACCGGATTTAATGGAAATGAGTCATTCGTCATTAGCCATTCAGGTGTTACGCAGATTTAAATCCAAATACGATTCCCTGACCCCTGACCCCTGACCCCTGACCCACGCGTTCCGCGTGACAAGCACACCGACCACCGACCATTATGCATCCCTACCAAAATTCCTCTCTGTCCGTTGATGAACGTGTTGAAGATTTGATTTCCCGCATGGAGCCACATGAGAAAATGCGGCAGCTTCACTACCAGAGTCCCGCGATCGAACGGCTGGGGGTTCCAGCCTATAACTGGTGGAATGAATGTCTGCATGGAGTCGCGAGAAACGGCAAAGCGACTGTGTTTCCCCAGGCAATTGGTCTGGCCGCCACCTTTCACCCGGAGTTGGTGAAGAAGGTGTTCCGTACCATCGCGCTGGAGGCCCGTTCGAAATATGCGGCCTCTGTTTTGGCCGATCAGAGGGGGCAGTATCGCGGTCTCACGTTCTGGACGCCAAACATTAATATTTTCCGTGATCCCCGCTGGGGCCGTGGACAGGAAACCTATGGAGAGGATCCATACCTGATGGGACGCATGGGGCTCGCTGTTGTGGAAGGGCTTCAGGGAGAGAATCCGGAGGAGGAACTTCTCTCCGCGGCCTGTGCCAAACATTATGCCGTGCATTCAGGACCCGAACTGCACCGCCATGATTTTGACGCCCGGCCCACCGAACAGGATTTCCGGGAAACCTACCTTCCCGCATTCCAGGAACTCTGCGAGGCCGGAGTGGAAACCTTTATGGGGGCTTACAACCGGGTCTATGGGGAGCCGGCATGCGGCAGTAAACTCTTGCTGGAGGATATTCTCCGACAGGAATGGGGCTTCAAGGGGCATGTGGTTTCGGACTGCTGGGCAATCCGTGACTTTCATACGCAGCACCATGTGACCAAGACCACAACCGAATCCGCAGCACTCGCCTTGAAGATGGGCTGCGATCTGAACTGTGGCTGTGTGTATGAGGAATTGCCAGCGGCCCTGCAGGAGGGACTGATTACGGAAGAGGATCTCGACCGTTCCCTGCGTCGGCTGTTCCGCACCCGGTTCCGTCTCGGCATGTTCGATGAAACGGAAGCGTCGCTCAACGAAATGGTGGCCTGTACCGAAGTCGCCGGTGCTGAAAATGGAGCCCTTGCTCTGGAGGCCGCACGTGAAACCCTGGTGCTCCTGAAGAACAAGGACAACGCCCTCCCGCTGGAAGCGAACGGGGCGAACTATTATGTCTGCGGTCCTTTTGCCTCCAGCCTGGAAGTATTGCTGGGGAACTACTTCGGCATGAACTCCCCCCTGATTTCAATCCTGGAAGGGATTACCGGCAAGGTCGGTGCGAATACCAATATTGAATACCATCCGGCCTTCCTCCCGGACCGTGAGAAACCCAATAAAATCGACTGGGGACTGGGGCCTGCCTCCGGAAAAGACGCGGTCATCGCCGTGGTGGGAATTGATCCCTCCATGGAAGGGGAGGAAGGGGATGCGATTCTCTCCGACTATGCAGGTGACCGCCGTTCTGTGGAACTCCCGGCCTATCAGTCAGAATACCTGCACCGGGTGGCCGACGAGTGTGACTCCCCGCTGATTCTGATTGTGACGGGAGGGGCTGCAGTCAGCCTCGGATCCCTGGTGGAGAAAGTCGATGCCATTCTCTGGGTGGGGTACCCCGGACAGGCCGGCGGGCAGGCGGTGGGGGATGTGCTCTTTGGTGATCTCAACCCTGCTGGCCGGATGCCCTTTACCGTTCCGGCTGGAGACGCTCAGCTTCCGGCGTATGAGGATTACAGCATGACAGGCCGCACCTACCGGTTTCTGAAGGATGCTCCGGAATTTCCCTTTGGATTTGGCCTGGGATACTCACGCTTTGAATATCGGGATCTGAAACTGGAGTACACAGAGTTGCCCGCCGGTGAAGATCTGGAGCTGTCCGTTACGGTGACCAACACCGGAGAACGCGAGGGAACTGAAGTGGCACAGGTCTACCTGTCAGATCTGGAATCCAGTGTCCGCACTCCGATCTGCCAACTGGTTGATTTCCAGCGGGCCAGCATCGCGGCGGGTGAAGAGGCCCGTCTGCACTTCCGAATCCCGGCGAAATGGATGCAGGTCACATTTGAAGATGGTACCCGGCATTTTGAAGCCGGCGAGTTCTCCGTCTATGTGGGAGGCTCCTCTCCCGGTGAACGTTCTGCAGCCCTCGGTGCTCCGGAAGGGGTCACAGCTTCCTTCCAATTGACCCGGGACTAGAGGGAGTCCCGTTTCAGGGCTCCCGGCCTACCGTTCCCGCGAAAGGCGGGCTGCATCGGCGTCGCTTACGGCTTCGGACCGGAGTTCAAACAGTCTGATTTCTCCGATCCACTGTCGGTCCTGAGTGGACTCATTTCCCAGATAGAGCCCCATGGGTTCCCAATTTTCCAGACTGCCCCCGATCGCGTGGGTTTTCACTTCACGTCCGTCCCGATAGCAGCTCAGCCCCTTTTCTTCCGAATAGCTGATGGCCACCTGCGTGTGTCGGCCCCGGACCAGGTCTCCCAGTGAAATTTGCGGATTCGTTCCGTTCAAATCCGTCTCCGTGGTTCGGAACCGCAGAATCAATTGATTCCGATCCTGACCGATGGTGAAATTCCGCAGACCCGCACCTTCCGAGATTCCAATGATGCGGGCCGGCCCCGACTGTTTGAGATCGTCAGTTTCAAATCCCACAACAATGGTGACGGCATTCGTTTTTTTGCAGGCTTCGCTGACGGCCTCTCCGATTTTGGGCACCCGGGTCATCCCGCCTTCGCGGGTGTCGAGTCCTTTCAGGGAAAGCTGATGTCGGCCAACAGGCTCCAGTTTGACCTTTTTAGGTGCGGCTCCGGTTGTCAGGGTAGCGTTCATCACCTCGGTGCGGGGGTGCCAGCGGAGTGAGACCATATCCCCCACCGGGATGGGGGCAGGTCCTTCTTCCGGGGTGGCCGGTCTGGGGGCCGGTGGCGGTTCAGGACTCCAGCCTGCTTTCAGAGACTCCACAGATACGATCTCTTCCCGGCATTTCATCGCCCCGGCGATGTCATTCGACTGAACACGTTTTTTCTGAAGTTTCTCAAGATGCGAGAGGTAGGCGGAGGCAAGCCGGACCTTTTTTTCCTTTGTATCCATCTGCATGCGGTACCTTGCCTGGCCGAATGCGGTTCTCATGTCCGCAAGGCCCTTGGCGGCATCTGCCGGAAGTTCAGGCGGCTCAGAACCATCTGTAATCCACTTTTTTTCGTCATCGATTTGCAGGACCTGCTCAAGGTCCCCTTGCTGACCCGCCGTTTCACGGAGACGTTCCAAGGCGGCCAGGTATTGCTGCTTTAGGCCGGAAACAGACTGATCTTCTGCAGCCGTCAGTTTTTCAAGGCTGTCCGTAAACAATGCACGGGCATCGTTCAGGTCGTCTGCCTGGAGGCAGAGACCTGCGGAAAAAGAGATAAGCAGGAGAGTCCAGAGACGGAGTCCGGGCCATTCTAAACGTAATCTGAGAGGAAACATGCCCTTCCAGTGGCAACAATTCGTCCTTTTGGCAATAACGGAACGACTTGGGTTTTATTAGAATTACGAATGCTACAATGTTGAATTTACTTTGATTGCGTGCCGGATTTTACCTCAAGCAGGAAGTAACGCGGGGTCTCCATGTCTCCAACGTCATCAATCAGCCGCTCGGAGCGAAGCTCGGGAAAGGCTGCAAAAGGGGAGAGGCGCAGATGATGAATCCCCTCCGCGTTTTCCGGATTCGGGGGGACGGCTTTGCGGTCTTTCACGGCCCAGCGGATGACCACGATCGGGGTATCCGCGGAAACCGGGCCAGCGGAGGTGATCGGGTGATAGAGATCCGTGACCAGGGCATGCCGGTATTCCTCAAGTTGCGTCAACGAAGGAGTGGGGGTCCTTTCCACCAACCGTGCCCGAACCTCAATCGGACCTTCGTGTTCTTTCGGTTCTGCTACTCGTGGGGAAGTGGGGAGAATGTTTTCCGAAGAGGCGGCCTGATGGATAAATACATCCGGGTATTGCACCCCTCCTTTTTGACCTGCTCTCCAGATGCGATTATCCGAAATTCTCACGACATACGCTCCTCTCGGCCCCTTTTCTCCCTGTGCGGTTAGATAATCAGGATGGTTGGAGGCATGGTGATTGTCCCACCTCGTATCCGGTCTCTGGGTACGGGTCGAAAGCTCGGTTTTCGGGGTTCCATCCGCATTCAGGATGGCCAGCCGTTGGTGCCCTCCAAGATTATGCAGGAGATACCGGCCATCCGCGGTCATCATGGGGGAACAGCCGGTTGCAAACCGGGTCCTGACCCCCGTTTGCGTATTCACCTTCCAAAGGGTTCGCTCTTCACGTGCCACCAGCCATTTTCCTCCATCGGCATAACAGGGTTCCCCGGTAAAGGTGCCCCAGTCGGAATGCGAGACCCGTTCTCCGGTGGACAAATTGATTCGCTGGAAATGACGGTCCGGAGCGAGATAAAGGATATGGTTGCCATCCGGGTGAAAATCGAGAGGACTGCCGTCTTTGACCTTCACGTCCTGTGCAAGCACTCTCCGATTGCGACCATCCGCCTCCATCACGGAGAGTGTTTTCCCGTTCACCACGGCGAGTCGTTTGCCCTCAGGTCCCCAGCGGACAAACTGACCGTTCCCCAGAACCCGTGCCTTTTCCTCACCCAGGTTCACCACTTCCACCTTGCCATTGCGGGTGTAGGCCACAGAGGCAACGGGAGGGTTGGATGCCACTAACGGCCCGCATAACAGGAGAAAGGGTGCATGACGGATCCAGGTTCTCATGACCCAATCCTAGAGGGCTCCCTGCATCGTGCAAGGTGCAATCGGCAGATCCAACGGGCATCCGAGGGGGGATTCTCATGCATCTCCCCAACGTTTCCTGGCATTCGATTTCATTGACACCACAACATATTGTATGGTACGGACGGATGTGTCGGCATCGTTCCCACAAATTGAGCCGCGCTACTGTAGTTGACTCGGGAGACCTGACTCGGATGAAATGCCCCAAATGTCATGAGATTGAAGACAAGGTGATTGACAGCCGTCTCGTGCGGGATGGTGAGGTGATTCGCCGTCGCCGCCTCTGTCAGCATTGTGGATTTCGCTTCACAACCTATGAAGAGGTGGTCCGCTCTGGGTTACGCGTGTTGAAACGCAATGGAATCACCGAGGAGTTCAAGCCGGCGAAGATCCTGAAAGGGATTGTGAAATCCTGCGAGAAACGTCCGGTTTCCGAAGATCAGATCAATCAGACCGTTGATACCATTGTCAAAGAACTGGAGAACGAATACGAGAAGGAAGTTCCCAGCATGGCAATTGGCCGCAAAATCATGAAGCACCTGGAACATCTCGATGAAGTGGCCTATGTGCGGTTTGCGTCTGTGTACCGTCGGTACAGAGATGTGAATCAGTTCCTGAGTGAAGTGGAGAGTTTAATCGGGCGGGAATAGCATGGTCGCACCGGTTCAGGCGGAAGACGTACGTCGGCAGGAGTGGACGCTGAAAATGCTGGGCGAGGTGGGGATGCCCGGTGCGGAGGAGGACCATCTCTGGATCGCCCGTAATGTGGCCCGGGCCCTGGAACCGCTTGGAGACGAAGCGGATCGGGTTCTGCCGGCTGTTTTATCCGGGCTCCTGCTGGAAATGGGACAAGACCCTTCAAAAAGTCCCGAATTGGAGGGCAGGTGGTTCCCCGCTGGATGGGTGGAATCCAGTCCTGCCCTGCTTCGTAGCGGCTTTCCGGTCACCGCCTGGAGGATGGTCGCCGCAGGGATCCTGACACTTGAGAAAGCACCCGCAGACCCTGCAGGCCGGTGGCGGGTGGATGCCGGAAGAATGGTCGAGGACTTCGGCGAATGGTATGAAATGGGAGAACAGCTCCTGTTCCGGAATCTGGCCAAGGCCCTGCTCCCTCTGATTCTGGGACAGTCAGATGTTACGGTTGCACTTGCAGGTCTTTCGGCGGAACAGACGCGGCACTGGATACGTCGGTTGCGTCAGGAATGGGTGGAATCCGGGGTTTCCTCCGAACCGCATCTGGTGAAAGTGTGACCGGATCGGGCCTGGCTCCCTTTCGGTAGAGAGCGGGCGGACACCCCATGGCCTTGCGGAAGGCTTTGCTGAAGTGAAAGCGGTCCGCATAGCCGCATTCCTCCGCGATGTGATCGAGGCTGTCTGCGCTGTGTCGAAGACGTTGAGCGGCCAGACGGATCCTGCACCCCTGAAGAAACTCCCGAGGACTCTGGTGGAACTGTCGCTGAAACATCCTCCGCAACTGACGTTCCCCCATACCCGCTTCAGAGGCCGCCGTTGCGACGGATGCAATGGAACCGGGAGTCTTTTCCATCCGCCGGACCATCTCGCGGAATCCGTCTGTTTCCGGGAGGAGATCCGGCATGGGCATGGCGGAGAGGCATGTCCCGATCAGGGCCTGGGCGGTGAGATGGAGCCGGAACGGATCGTCTGCCGTCACCTCTTCCTGAAGCTGATGCAAAAGCTGGATCCGTGATGCGGTCATTTCCAGGCTCACAGGATGGGAGAGTTCACTTCGCCATTCCGGGGCCAATTCCATGTGGATCCAGGTATGATCGGTCACCCGGTCGCTCTGGCAATGGAACAGCAGATGGGAAGGCACCAGAAGCAGATGACGTGAATCGAGTTCATACCGCTGTGGTCCCACCTGCAGCCAACTTCCCGGCTGGATGTTCGCGTACATCCGCCAGAACGGACTGAAGATTTCCGGGTAGGACCAGTTGGCCATCTGAGGGTGATAGCCGACGGCCAATATCTGGATCCGGCCAAGAATTTCCTCTCGGCATCCCGGGCGGAAATTCCGTGCATCCGGACTGAACGGGGAGTTTTTATCCGCAATGGAAACATCCATGATGTCCGGAAATGACATATTTCTGGCCGGTTCGTCAATGGTTCTTTCCTGATGGAACTGCTACCGTTGCAGCATGAACTCACTCGCGACCCGTCAAATTCACCTCGATTTTCACAACTCTCCATATCTTCCCGATATCTGCGGGGAGTTTGATGCGGAGGCCTTCGCTCAGACCATGGCGGATGCACACGTCAACAGCGTGACGGTGTTTGCTCGCTGTATTCACGGCATGGCGTATTATCCGACCCAATACGGGCAGATGCATCCATCGCTCAAGGGGCGGGATTTTCTGGGAGAGGTGATTGAGGCACTTCATGCCAAAGGCATTCGGGCTCCGATTTATGTCACAGTGACCTGGGAGCAGGGCGTGGCCAATGCCCACCCTGAATGGAGACAGATGCATGAAGATGGACGGTTTGCCGAAATGTCCACCATGCAGGAAGGACAGCGAAGAGCAGGCACCCGCTGGGAGTTAACCGACTTTCTCCACCCGGAGTATCAGGACTTCATGCTGGGATACCTGACGGAGATTCTGGACAGGTATCCCGTGGATGGATTCTTCGTGGATATGCTCTTTTATGACCGGTACAACGGGTATACCTCCGGGTGGAGCCCCGCATCCCGTGCATTTCGTGAGGAACAGGGGATCTCCGGAAATGACATGGACGCCCATTTACGGTTTGAGGCGAGAGCCCAGGAGGCCTTTACCCGCAAATTCACCACGATGATTCATGAGAAGGCACCTGATGCCACGGTGTTTTACAACACGCCCAATGACTTTTTCCTGGAGGCGGAAGAAGGTGGAGCCCGCAGGATGCCCTACCAAACCCACGCGGAAATTGAATCCCTTCCCTCCAAGTTGTGGGGATATCAGCACTTTCCCCGTATCGCGCGGGTGATACAGGCGAAAGGCAAACCCTGGCTGTCCATGACCGGCCGGTTCCAGAAAATCTGGGGGGATTTTGGCGGAATCAAACCTCAACCCGCACTGGAGTATGAGTGCTTCCGGGCCCAGGCCCTGGGTGGGTGCAACTCGATTGGGGATCAGCTTCTCCCTGAGGGTCGGGTGGATGCCGATGCCTACGACCTGATTGGAAAGGTCTATGCGCAGTGTGAGGAGGCAGAACCGTTTTATGAAGGTACTGAAATTGTCCGGGATGCGGGGATCCTGAATCCCCAATGGCCCGGGGAGGACATCGCCCGGCAGGAGGCATCCCTTGAAGCCGCGGTTCATCTGTTGGCAGACCTCCGCTTTGAATGCCAGATCCTCGATGACATGTCCAATTTTTCCAGCTACCGGCTCCTGGTGCTTCCGGATGAAGTACGGGTGGAGGCCCCTCTGGCGAGTCGGCTCCTCGCCTTTGTCGAACAGGGGGGAACGCTGGTCATGAGTCATCGCTCCGGTTGGAACGGAGCCGGTCGTTCTCCTCTGTGGGAAGGATTGGGGCTTGCTGTGGAAGGCGTAGCCGAAATGGCTCCGGCTTATTGGTTGCCGCATGCCGGATCTGCTCTGGACGGACTGTGCAAGCAGGAGAAAGTGATCTATGAGCAGGGCCTGACGATCAGGGCGGAAGATGACTGGGAGGTCTGGATGGACCGGGTGAATCCACATTTCCAGCGAAGCGATTTGCGGTACTGTTCTCACTTCCAGACTCCGCCGGCGCGATCGGTCTCCGGCTGGCCTGCCCTGCTGCGGAAAGGAAATGTACTGGTATTTGCCGATCCCATTTTCCTGGAGTATCGCAAGTGTGCCAACCGGTTCGTGAAAGACACGCTGAGGGCATCGCTCACCCAGGTGATCGGAACACCACGACTGAGCGGCCTGAAAGAAACGGTGGAGTCCTACTGTCTCCGAAAGGGAGAGGACCTTCATCTGACCCTGCTTCACTACATTCCCTACCGCAAATCGGAAGACTGCGAAGTGATCGAAGCCGCACAAAGTTTTGCAGGACAGGAACTGAAGTTGGATCGCTCCGCCTCCAAATGGGTCTGGGTGCAGGGCGAAAACATGACAGAGCTGAAACCGAACGGGGACGGCGCGGTTGCACTTCCTCTGCATGATGGCCGCCTGTGCCTGCGGGTGGAACAGTATTTCGCCTGAGACTCTCAGGAAGTGCGGCTGGCTGAGGAGGTGTTGCAGACCGATGCCATGCTTCCGGATGCGGTATGGAGTCGAGAGATTGTGCGTGTACCGGAACCGTGTCTGTCATTCCGGGGCCTGACAGCCTGGCCCATATTGGGCGGGCGGTTGCCGGGTGTTGCTCCTGAGACACCATGGTCGTTACACCGCCTTCTGCTCATGATGACCGCGCAGTCATCCCGGTTCGGTCCATTGCGTTTTCGATCCTGTCAGATTTCCTGTTTCCCTATGGCAACAAGAGGAATAAGGCATTGAGTTCCTTGATTTTCCACATAGGGCCTACGGATGATGAGCCGAAAACTTTTTCTGATGGTGTGGTGTGTCTGGGTCATACATCTGCGGGTGTCCGCCGGTGGTGATACCATTCTGTTTGAAAACGGTGATCTCATCCTCGCAGAGCTGGTTGACCTTCAGGACGGAATGGCGCAGCTTCAGACCGAACTGGATCCGGAATGGCTGGCGGTTCCTCAGGAAAAGATCCGGTCCTGGTATCATGAGGTGTCTGTCCCCCCCGATCCAGCACCGGCACGTGATCGCATCCGGCTGGTAAACGGTCAGGAGTTTTTCGGGAGCGTCCAGTCTCTTGATGATAAGGTGATGACACTCACGGCAGCCTGGGGACAGACCCTCACCCTGGACCGCCAATCGCTCCTGTTCTGGAAACCGGGTGCCGGATCCCGGATGACAGGCATTCAACAGAAAGACTGGGAGCTGCACAGTTACTTTCCCTTCAAACCCGATACAACCTCGGAGTGGCAGTTCCGGTCCGGGAGAGCAACCCACCCTGGCCCGGGAGGGCATGGCTTCCGAAAAGAGATGGACGGTCTGCCGACCGCATTTGTGTTACATTCCAGATTGCGGTTTCAAGGGACGCCTGACGCCTACCGTATCCAACTTGATATGCTGGATCAGGCGGGGAAACCCAATTGGCAGATCCTGCTTTCGCATGGACGCCAGAATCTGGTGGTGCGGGACAAAAAGCATCTCTGGGGGGATCTGGCTGTGGACCTGCCGGAGGATATCCTGCAGAGCTCGGTGCAGGAAGTGATGTGTTTTGTGGATATGGAAAAGGGGGTGGTGACCCTGTGGGTCAATGGACAGAAGCTTCAGGAGGTAAAGGCCCAGTATCCCGCAGATGCCAGGGAGTCCGTGCAGAAGGTATCGTACGAGCTGAAGCTGAACAGCGCAAAACCCGTGGTGGTGGAACACCAGGATCTGTATGCCGATGTGTCCCCGCTGTTTGAGGAACGGGGAGAAGGAGAGGGGGGATTTATGGTTCTGGAGAACTTCGACATCCAGCCTCTGGTCATCAATTCCTATGATGGGCGTGCCTTGAATGCACGGGTGAAGGGATTTGATCTCTCTCTGCCCCTGGACCGACTGCGGGCGGTGTACTTCCGCCACCCTGTGCCGCAAAAGCCGGACCCGAGTTCTACCGTGATGCTGATCACGCCGCATCCGTTGTTGAATCTGCTGGAACCTACTTTGAAAGACGGGACACTGACGGGGAAATTGTCCGGTGTCTCCGAACGGGTGTCGATCCCCCTGGACTGGGTGCAGCACATTGCCTTTCCCACACCTCCTGCCAAGGGTGAGGATCCGGATCTGGTACGGATGGAGATCAAACAGCAGGGGCATGTCCACGCCCGCCTGCTCCGCGGTACTTCAGAGGTGCTGACGTATCAGCCGGCCTGGCTGGACACATCACTCGATCTGGCCTGGAACCGTATTTCCCGCGTCACAGCTCCCTTCCGTCCCGGTACTCGAACGCGGGATGGCTGGGTACGTCTTCAGGGAGGAGATGTTCTCGCAGGAACCGCACTCTCTCACCAGAAGGGAATTCTGAATCTGAAGGCGGTCCAGGGAGGGACGTTTTCTTTACCGGTTGGGCAGATTCATACGCTCGTGCAGCTTGGTCAGGAAGCGGAGAATTGGGTGTATGACGTTCACCAGATTGCCCGAGAGAAAGGGCTGGTTGCCCCTGAAGCATCGGGTGTGACCTTTTCTCCAACCGGCGGGGTGAAACTTCCGAACGGGCCCCGGTATTTTTTCCCCCTTCCAAAAGAACCCGTTCCTTATGACGTCACCCTGAGGTTGAGTACTGCAGATGACCATTATCATGCGATGATCGGCCTTAGTGCGGGACCGCAGATGAATCCTCAGGACGGAGGTGTACGGGTGCTGCTGGATACGCGGGGGGTATCTGTCAGGGTTGGAGGCCGGATTCATCGGGTTCAACTGAGTCCTGAGCAGTTTCAGGCGGGGCTCTTCCGCATTCAGGTGGATCCACAGACATCTGCGGTGGTGCTGAAAGCAGGGGAAGAGGTCGTGTTCAACCAGCAACTGGAAGGAAATCCGCTTAATGGCCTGGTCCCATCTGTGACCCTGAAGAAGCGGGGCAATGGGATGATCCTGCATGAATTCCAGGTTCTGCCGAAACTGATGGCACCGCTTGAAACGGAATGGCGTGAAGGGTCTCCCCCTCCTCTGCCTTTCGCTGCCGAGAATGCAGAAGAGAAACAGGGTGAGGTCAACGAGGGGTTCCGGGTCTTTCTGCAGGACCGCCTTACCTGTGTGAACGCACACATCCGGAAACTGGAAGAGGGGACACTGCTCCTTCGGCTGAGGCCATCAGATGTCGAGGGGAAGATCCCGGTGGAAGAACTCTGGATCCTGGAAAACCTGACGGAGGCGGAGCATGAGTTTGCTCCAGGCTGGCACGGTTTGTCTGTGGAGGCAGAGGAATCGAACGTGCGTCGTGGGCTTCCCCACCGGGGAAGATAAGTCGTGGATACCCCCTCGATAAAATGGGGCTGGTCTCAGGTTTTCACGTTTCGCCACGTCGCGGGTGGCATGGTGTATTGGCTTCGGAAAGAAGCTGCGAAGCTATGCCCGGTCGCATAGCCACAGCGTGCGGCGATGTCGGCCACAGACATCGTTGTGGTGCGAAGGAGGTCGCAGGCATGTGAAAGCCGTCGTTCCAGCAATTCCTGTTTCAGGGAGTGCCCGGCCTCCCGCTGAAACTGACGGTAAAGGGTGCTGATGCTCACACCCATCCTGGCCGCGACTTCCTCGATTGTGACGCCGTAATCCTGTGAGTGTTTCAGATAACTTCTCACCCGGACCACCAGGCTGGCGTCTCGACTTGGATCGCTACTGGCCGTGAGGACCGGGGGCAGAGGAGGTACAAGTTGCAGTGGCGGTGGGGGCGTGCCCTGTTCCATCCAAAGGTGAAGACTCTCTGCCGCGAGCCGACCAACTGTTCGCCAGTCATTGGCAATGTACGAGACCCCCAGGCTGTGAGGCATGCGTTCTTCTTCTGGATCCGTCAGTTGAATCAATGAAACCTCTCCTCCCACCTCCCATCCCATTTGATCGGTGGCCATGAGAATTGCCTCTGTTGTAAACGGATTGGCTGTGATGAACGCCAGAGGCGGTGTTTGATTCTGGATCCATTCCAATACAGCCTCCGCCCAATGTTCCTGGGATTCCACCACATCCCGTGTTTTCATCAGCCTGGGCATGCAGTAGTTCAGTTCCACCCCCGCAGAATGACAGATGTCCTGCACCCCTTTCTGTCGTTCAAGGAGGAACCCGGTTTGTTTCGCGGTTACCGACGCATAGACGAGTCGGGAGGCTCCGCATTCTATCATGTGTTGTGCTGCCAGCCTGCCCATCCTCTGAGAGTCATTGAGCACCGATGGGAATGGAACCGTCGGGAAATACCCTGAAACATTTACAACCGGAAGACCTGTTTCGTTCAGGCTGTTGATAGCGTTGTGCCCGGATCCGAAGGCGATAATCCCTTTTACCCATTTCTGTTGCTGAAGGGAGGAAAGGTTTCGTAAGAGCAGCGGGTGAATGGGAATACCCTCGGAGGTAGCATACTGGTCGATCCCGGCATTTAGTTCGCCACTCAACCAGAGCTCATATGGAAACAACGCTGCAATGCGTGCGGGGGACCTGGACATCTTTCCTCCTTAAAATGGTAGTCGGACGGAACAAGGAAATATGACTGAAAATCTGTTATAACACGATTGATTATCGTTCTGTGTGTCCCTCTTCATTTTATGCAATATTCCACGCTATACCCTTACCCCCTAGCTTTATACCTCTATGAACACTCCCTCCTCCCTCTTACGACTTCCGTTCTTCTTCCTGTTGTGCAGTGGCGCTTTCAGCCAGGCTGCGGTGATCAGCATCGACTTCTATCGGGGTGCGACCCATGATCTCACGGGCACAACCCTGATCGGTCTGGAACCGATCCCTGCGGAAGACTGGAACATTGTGAATAGCGCGGGGGTTACAAATCAGTCCCTTACCGATGATGCTGGCAATGCTGCCGCTTCCATAACCACTCAGGGTGGACCCTGGAACGGTTCCAAATCGGCCGCGGACACGAATGATAATGCGGAAATGATGTTAAGCGGTGGGAGGGGGCGCAACAACACCACCAATTATCAGGATTTTATCAGTGTGACAGGTCTGGGCACGGATTTCACCTCACAAGGCTACGACGTGATCCTCTACTGGGCAGACCGAAACGATGTCACCACATCAAACGGTGTGAAAGAAGTGCGTCTGAATCCCGTTGGCCTCACCACCGGCAGTTCGATCTATATCGACCCGATTAGCTACGCCGGCAGTTTTAGTGAAGCGACATCACCGGACGGTTCTACCGGGGGGTTACAGGGCAACTACCAGCGTTGGACTGCACAGAACGGCACCAGTTTCGGGATCTCACTGCCGAATGGAATTGACAGTGACATGGTGGTGACGGGCCTGCAGATTGTCTCTATCCCAGAACCCTCTTCTGTGATGTTGGTGGGGCTGGCCGGATTTGTGGGGGTTCTGATCTCCCGAAAGTGCCGCTGATCTGCCTCATCATGATAAACAAAAGAACCCCAATGATCTATCGGGGTTCTTTGCTGTTTAGAGAGGGACGCAGGATTTCAACGCTTGTATAGTTGACCGGGAATAGGCCCCCCGGCTCTGTGCATGCCGGTTCCGATCACCCGCTCTTCATACCGGATGGATTTGGAACTGAAGTTATCCGGAATGTCGTCCAGCTTTTCTTCCCGTTCCTTCAATTGTGCATCGTCATAACTTTTGAATTCTCCGCCTGTCATCTTTGCGATTTCTTCGAGCGGCTCGGAATCCTGTGGTTTCACACCCAATGCCACTGTATTGATGACCACCTGATCCTTGGGCAGGTCGTCAATCATCTCCAGGGTTTTGGTGATGGTGTTTTTACTGGACCTTCCGTCCGTCATGAAAAAGATGACATCCGGGGGAGGCTCCATTTTCAGGACAAATTTGATGGGGTGGTACCAATCGGTGCCGAAGGTGGTGGGAGTTTCATAGATCATCCTTTCCATGGCGGCCAGATTGTGGGAGTTCGGATAGAACCACTGAGGGTCAGGTCCGTTTGCCTCTTCCTTGAGGAACCACCCATTTCCATTGTTTCCTTGCCAGAGAGGACGGATGGTTTTTTCATCCTGATCCGGACGCCAGACCGGGCCGGAAAAAAAGAGCACCGTTGCCAGTCCATAGTCGCCAATTTCTTCAAGAGCGCTGTAGAGCTCGGCTTTGGTTACCCGTTGTTGCAACTGGCTCATGGATTTTGAGTAATCGATCACAAAGGCGAAACGGGTTCCACTACTCTCCGAGCCCATGAAATTGACCCCGACTCCCATGCCTCCGCCCATTCCGGTTCCATAGCCACCACCGATACCGGTGCCGAACCCACTGGTTCCCATGGTTTTGAATGTCCGCTGAACCTTATTCCGATTGGCGTTGGGATCGTGTTTAATTTCCGGTAATGACAGATCCGAAGGGGCATTGACCATCATGCGGGGTTGCAGGCGGGGGCGGCTGGAGCGTTTGGTCAGTTGGTTGACCCGGACCTTCATCTCCAGTTTGCGGGGCTCCAGGTTGGGGCGCTGCCGGTCGGGCGGGATAAACGCCACCTCCTCCTTCGGAGTGGACTGGAAGACCACCACATACAAACCGATCAGGAGCAGCAGGGCATGGACCAGAATACTGACGAGGGTCGAACTCCGCTTGGCGTGATGGTGCGAAGGTCGTTTTCTGGATAGGGCTGGGCGTTCAGTCTCAGCAGGAGGCGAAAGGTCACTCATCATGCGTATCGGGTGATCGGTTAGGGCATTTCATTCAGATTTGCGGGATCCACATCCCCGGCTTTTGGTTTCTTTGCCGCCTTCTCTTTTTTCGGTTTCTTGGGCGGAGCGTATTCTGCAAGGCTCAGGGTGCCATTGCCGTCCTTGTCCTTTTTGGCGAAACTCGCGGTGAGTTTCTCTTCCATCTTGGCAATCTTCTCTTCGGCCCCTTCTTTCCCTTCCATCTTCTTCCGGAGTTTCTCAAGTTTTTCGCCGTTCAGTTCCTCCGCACTGATCGTTCCGTCTGAATCCGCATCCAGTTTGGCGAACTTCTCCTCCGCCGTGATCTTGGGTTTCTTTACTTTCTCCGGTTTGATGTCCTCGGCATGAAGATGGGACAGACTTAGGAAAACAGCGGTCAAAGGAATCAGGTGTAGGTAAGGTTTCATTCTATTCTCCGGCCCGGGTTATCTGGGCGTGTGGCCACCACACTGGTGACGCGTGAATTCTACACTTGGTTTTAGGAGGAATATATGGAATATATTCCATATCGTATGTAAATAAATCGTCACGCCGACTCGGATGTGAATCGAGATCATGAATGAACTCACGCCTATTTTTACCCACCCGGTATATGCAAATGTCTTACCGCTTGGAATGTGGATGGGTACAGAAGTCCAGTTCGGAGCTGACAGATATTGTCAGGAAATGGAACGGGATGTGTATTCTTTCGGGACAGGGAACAAGAACGGAATCGAGGCCCAGAAATGGATTTCCGGAATGATCTCGTTCGTCAGTAAAATGTCATTGGTGGATCGGTTTCAGGTAATGCCCTATCCTGTGATCAATGTGTCGGCGAATCTTGAACAAATGCCCTTTCCCTCTGTTCTGAATGATGGCCATGTTCTTGGGCGGATGGCGGCTGAACATCTGATCAATTGCGGTGCGGAGTCGATACACTACATCAAGTTCAGGAGAGGGCAGGACGGGTACCGGGGTCAGCGTACCCGTGGCATCACCCTCGCCTGTGAAGAGCGTGGGATTCCTTACACCATTACACTTCTGCCTCAGCAACGGAACCGTGATCTGTTTCAGAAACTGCACATGCAATTGGGCGTGTGTACAGAGTGGCTGAAGGAACAATCACTCCCTCTGGCTCTGATTGCACACAGTCCATTGGTGGGATATGTACTGGCAGATTCCATCCGTCAATTTGGGTTGACCCTCGGGCGGGATGTGGCCCTGATCCAACTGACAGATCCCCGTGAAAGTCTTAGATTCTGCGACACCACTGTCTCATACATTGCCCATGACTGGCGTACGGTGGGGTACCGTGCAATGGAACTGCTGGTGAACTGGGTGGAGAAAGGCCAGCAGCCTCCACCGGTGACCTGGGTACCCCCATTGCCTCCTGTACTGACCCCCAGCAGCGACTCCAGCCATCAGTCAGATATGCTGACCCGGTTCCGGAGTTTCCTGTTGCATTCAGATGATTACGGGCTTCAGGTTGGGGATGTCGCATCTGCACTTGGGGTAAGCGACAGCACCCTGCTGCGGGAATTGAAGAGCGCAACCGGTCTCAGTGTGAAGGATCATTTGGTTCAGCGCCAATTAAGAGAGGCCAAAAGACTCCTTCGTTCCACCCCCTTGTCTGTCGAAGAGATCGCACGTCGATGCGGATACCGGGTCGTCCACAGTCTGAACGCCGCATTCCGGAAACATGAGGGGATCCCGCCGGGTGAATGGAGAAGAAGAGAAGCGACTCTGCCTTGAGGTGGAGGTGTGAAAGGTTTTGCTGAAATAATTACACTGGCTATGTAATTAATTACATTAACAGGGTGTGTGTTTGGCATTATGTTCGGTGTGACTCGTACGGGAGGTCAGACTTCATTACTTCACACTTTACCAGGATGGGTCGGCGTTGAACTCAAAAAACCCTTTGCTGCGAAGCCACTTGGCATCCGTTTTTGTGTCGTTGCTCGTGAACGTGGTGTTGATGGCATTGCTCCTCCTGCTCATTGATTTTCATTCTGCACCGGAAGAAAAACGCGTCTCCATCCGAATGCAGAAAGAACCGGAAGTGATGCAGGAAGACATCGTGGATCCCCCCGAACTGGAGGAGATTACGGAACTGGACTCTGTGGAGGATGTACAGGAATTCAGTGATTCAATGGCGGAATTGATTTCGGAGATGGTAGATGAATCACAAAGTCTCGAGACGGAACTCTTGGTGGTGACGCCTGTCTCTTCTCCGGTACTGCTGCAGGGCATCACGATGGTGACACCGGGAACGGGGGAGGGGCCGGGTGGAGGGTTGGGGAAGGTAACCCAGTTTATGGGGCAGCAAGCACAGGGAACCCGGTTTGCCTTTGTCATCGACTATTCTAAATCCATGAGCCGCACACAACTGTCCATGATGAAACATGAATTGTACTCCGCTGTGGAGACGGTCGGGGAGCAGGGGCTGGTGTCGTTGCTGTTTTTTTCCGGGCCAGTGTGGAGACCGGATCAGGATGCGAAGGAGGCAGAGGATCGTTGGGCGGGAAGCAATGGAAAGGGCTGGTATTTAAAGGAAGGGGCGATGGGGCCTGATCCACGATGGCTGTTGCCCACACGGAAGAATCTTGCGGCCTTGTTACGGATGATTCATACCACACCCACAACCTACGGCACGGACTGGTATCCTCCGTTAAAACTGGCGTTGGAAATGAATCCCCGCCCGGATGTTGTCTTCTTTATGACAGACGGTTCTTGCCCCAAAACTTCAGTTGAGCGCACGCTGGAGCTCGTGAAGTCACTCCCCCCTCGCTCCGTTCAAATCAATACCGTGGCGTTAGGTGTTTCAGAGCAGAAAGTGGAAGGGTTACACATTATCGCGGAGATGACTGGCGGTAGCTTTAAGCATTACGATGAGGCGACCTTAAAGGAACAGGCCGCGAAACTGCCTGATCCTCCGGATTCCTTTCGTGATGTCGATTTGGCTTATTTGAGCGATACAGAAGTTCATGCCATGATTCACCGTGCACAGGCACCTACGGCTTCCAATGCTTCAGTCGTGGAAGAAAACGAGATCCGCTTCCGGATCGAATGACTCCCGGATGTATTCAGCTGGATGGCCCATGTTGAAAGCAATTGGCGTTGACAGCTATTCTTCTTCCCATGCACCCCGCGTTACACGGAGTACACCTTTCCGGGACAACACGGTTTACCCGACCCGGGAGGAGTTGCGTATCTGCATGGGCGTTCTTCCGGTACGGCTCTTTACCAGCGTACTCAGTGCCGCTTGACTGGCCAGTCCACATGCTTCTGCGATGTCAGACATGGAGAGAGTCCCTTCTATGAGAAGTCGTCGGGCTTTTTGCACGCGTTGATTGCGTATTTCCTCTGCCGGAGTGCGGGCCAGGTACTTCTGAAACCTTACTTCCAGAGTTTTTCGACAAATCCCGGCTGACTGGGCAAGATCCGGAATGGGGATGGGACCGGTTAGATGATCCCGGATATGCGTCAGGGCCCGTTGCAAGGCAATATCCTCCACTGCAAAGACATTGCTTGAATGCCGTTCCATCACCTCTCCAGGTGGAATCAGGCGAAGGAGAGGCATGTCCGGTCCCGGTTGAATCCCATTCATCCATTCCTCCAGCCACCTGGCAGCCTCGTAGCCGGTCTGAAAGGCAGAAGGTGAAATACTGCTGAGTTGCGGGTGAGGGAGCTCACAAATCAACTGGTCGTTGTCGACTCCAAGGACTGCGATCTCCTCCGGGATTCTGATGTGATTTGCTCGGAGAACTTCAATCAAATCCCGTCCGATGAGATCATTCCCACAGAAGACAGCTCCCGGCCTCGGAATGTTGCGAAGGTATTCCAACAGAGTTTTCTCATGGCTGCGAAGACTCCCTGCAAAATAGAAAGGTTCTGGAGAATCCAAACCTGCAGCCTTGATTTTGCCTGCAAACCCCTTGAAGCGTTCTGTTCTGAACCATCTTCCTTTCAGACACGCATAGCCGAATGACCGGAATCCTTTGGCAAGCAGGTGCTCTGCTGCAAGCCGGCCAAGTGCCTGTTGATCGACCGTCACGGTAGGGAGCTTCAGAGGCACAGGAGAAGAGGCACTTACATTGATCATGGGGATTCCTGCCTCCTGAAAATGTGCCACCTCGTTCTGGTCTTTAGCCCGGACGATGGCCCCATTTAGCCCTTCAGGGGATTTTGGGAGGAGGCCTAACTGCCAAGGACGGATCCGGCAGTCCCAGTACCCATGTTCATGCTGGAAGGCCCCAATCCCTCTTAGGGTCTCCCGCCCAAAGGCAGTGTTGGTTTCGACTGCCAGAAATACCTGATGCGTTGGGTTCATATTTACGTAAAATCAAAAATCATTTACGCATGCAAGTATATCGCACCTCTCTTGTTCCTGCTAGAACGTGTCCATTCAAACGAATCATTTAAACAAATGAAGAACATGATGCATGACTACCGATTTCTCCCTCTCCTTGGATTGATTCTATGTCCCTTTTCGGTTCAGGCGGCCTTATTGTCCACAGTCAGCCTCTATGATGAAAATGCCGTCCAGACCAACACTTGGAATCTGGATTCGGTCACTCCGGGGGCTGTGATCACGTCTATTGCGTCCAATGCGGTCGGAGGGACGGCCTTCACGGCCGCTGTGGCAACGGCGTATGCAAATGATCGGGGAGGGGTTCTCACGTTTGACTCCGGTGAACTGGCCACGATGTCAGGTTTGCATGAAGTGGGACTCGGTGCCTCGAATGCTTTCAAAGTGGAGATGACCACCGTAAGTGGGAACGGCCAATGGACCACAACCACTTCGAGTGACCGGGATCCCATTTCCGGTACCACCCGGTTTAATGCAGATCAAAACATGACCTTCACGTTCGGAAATGTCCTGAACAGCTCCGATGTGGTACAGAGCGATTTCGGGGTGTCTCAGTTCGGCATCACCCTGATCGCCCGGGGAAACCGGAACTGGAACGGTACCGTGACGGCGACCTTTGATGATCTGACTACCGATACCTTTACCATTTCCGGACTGGGCAATGACGGTTCCGGAAATACGGAAGACACCTTTATCGGATTTCAGGCTCCAACCGGAACCTTCATCACGTCGGTCGCGTTTACCGATACAGGTTCAGGCGGATTCACCTTATCCGGAGATGATCTGGGCATTATCGTGGCAGCTGTACCGGAACCCACTAGCCTGACATTGATGGGACTCACTCTGGGAGGGGCGATTCTCCTGGGGCGGAAAAAACGGTAATTCCCTTTTTTGCAAAGAGGGGGTTCGCTTCCCGCTGCACTTGGAGTAATTTTGGTAAATGTTATATAAAGGTACCTCACTGACACTGGATGAGAAGGGGGTGGAAGATCATTTGGGCCGGATCGGGATGGATGACATTCCTCTGCCTGGCTCCTTTCTCTCCCCCTTCCGACTTCAACAGAACTGCACCCCGATGCTTCAACGTCTTTGGTTGCGGGCCTTGGCGGATGCAGAGATCAATGTGGTACATCACAACGGAATCGAATATTTCGGGGCTGGTGCCAAATTCGGGATCAAAGTCTTTACCCGTGATATCTCGTATTCCGGAGTCCTGGGTCTGAATCGGACTCATCCCGAGATCATGCGGCAAAGTCTGCGGTTTACCCGTCAGCTCCGTCTAGGCCTCGGGTTCAGGATGCCGGTGTTTTATGACCTCTCCTCTCTGGGAATCACCTGTGATCTGGTGGAACTGGAGGAAAAAGTGTTCATAGAAAGGAATCGAACCCACAGTTTTGCCCGCAGAACGGATGATGTGATCTGGTTGTGGGCCTATTCTGATCTGCTTGGGAACGAACCCAACCTGGAGGAATTGGCCTGGATGTACGAGACCGGACTCCAGTGCTTTCAATCCCTGTATGATCCCTTTTTTGATCAGGAGGACGGTTTGTACCGGGGGCAGGCTAGTTTTGTTGATGTTCACTTTCCCACTCACAAAGCTCCGGGGTACCCGCCCGAATGGGATGTGACCGACTGTATAGGCCTGAAAGCCACCTGCACGAATGCCCTGTACCAGATTGGCCTCAAGGTCATGGCAAAAGCAGCCGCACGATTGGGGAGAGAACAGGACGTTTCTCTATGGCAGACACGGGCAGAGGATCATCGGAAGGCGATGCGGAGAGGGTTGCGGATGGAGGACGGACGATACGCATATTTTAAATCCCGGGCGGGGGAGCTGGAACCCCGGCGCTCCGCACTCGGAACCGCTCTGCTGGTATTTGCAGGGATGCTGACAGAAGAGGAGGCCGCCCTTCAGTTTGAAGGGTATCCGGTCACAGACCGCGGGGTCCCTCTGCAGGATCCCCTTCGCACCACGGACGACAGGGTGTATTATCACAATGCGGCCTCCTGGCCGTTTGTGGATGCACTCTTCCTCTGGGCTAAAGAGTTGGCGCTTGGAGAAAACCACACCTCCCTGAATGCCGCCCTGGCCGCACGGACCTGCCGACCGGACGGAACCTTTCATGAAGTCGTCCGGCTTTCGGATGGGGATGTCCGGTGTTCGGCGAATCAGTTGTGGACTGCAGCCGGATTCATCAATGCTTGCTTTCGTGCAGGGTGGGTAGAGGACTCAACCTCATAGACCCTGGCGAAAGAAAAACCCGCTCCGGGGTGAAGGAGCGGGTTGGATCTTCCTTGAGGAAGATGGAACGGGTTATCGCCTTTTCCGACGTAGGAGGAAGGTGGTTCCAACCGCAAGGCCGACCAGAACTAGGCTGGAAGGTTCTGGTACAGCGGCGATGGCGATCGCGGCCAGAGCATGGTTGTCCGTGACATCTCCATGCGTCCAGGAAAGAGTGGTGCCCGTAGTGTCGGTCTGATACGATACACCGGTCAAAAACCCTCCGGAATCAAACACATTGCTGAATGTCGGGCTGCCATCAGCACTCCAGGTACCATTTGACGGTTGTCCCTGCTTGGAGGTCACGGCTGATAAAATGAAAGAACCCGAGTCCAGTCCGGTGAAATCAGGAGCTGTCGACACAATTCCATTGGTCGCCGTGTCGGATGCCGTGCTCAACCCGGTGACAGTTGCATCCTCGAGCTGGAAGAAACTGACATCTCCGGTGACCCCATTCAAGGTGATATCCACATTCCCCGCAGACACGGTTCCCAGGTCAAAGGTAAGTAGCTGCACCCATGCTCCGTTTTGATCGACCTCGACATGATTGACCGCATTTATTTGATCGGGACCCGGGTCGTAAATGGCTGAAGCGGTCGCAAAGCCGTTTTCTCCCACGACTGCAAGAATCAAAACAGTATTGTTGGAATCGACTTGGTTGTACGAGACGGTGCCGCCGAGGCTGAATGCATTAAACAGATCGCTGTTCACCATATCGACCGTGGCCGCAAAGGTGAAATTGCTGATGCAGAGGGCCGTTAGCAAGGTGGGTATCGTCGTTTTCATTTCTCTCCTGGTTAATAGGTCATGGTTCCTCAAATGGAGGGTTTCTTGTACCGAGGACTTGAAAAACAGGAAAGAGTAGGGTTGCGTTAATTATAACGTATGTCTGATCTTACTCATATTTCTCAACAGGATATCGCGGACAGGGCAGAAGTCTCCGTGATGACAGTGTCCCGTGCGCTCTCGGGAAAAACCGGTGTTTCGGAGGTGCTGCGAGAGCGGATTTGCCAACTGGCTGAAGAAATGGGGTATGTGCCCAATCCCCTGGTGCAGTCTCTGATCAGGACCCGTAAACAAAAGTCCCAGAGTCAACCGTTGCTCTTGGGATGGTATGGCGCGAAATCCAGTCTCCGCAAACGGGACCGGAAACATCGTACCTATGATAACTTTGACGAATATTTTAAAGGGGCTGAGGAGCTGTGCAGTCAGCGGGGGTTTCGAATCGAAGACGTCCCGTTTCATGAAATTCCCATTTCCAGGGCCGAGCAAATCCTCAAAGCGAGGGGGATTCGAGGTCTGCTTCTTGGACCGGGAGAGACCAATCAGACGGACAGTCTGGCTCAGGAGTCCCCATTGTATATCGTGCAAATCGGAAGAAGTCGTCCCAATCCTGTTCATGACCGGATTGTGACAGATTCCTTCCGGAGCATGTTGCGTTGTCTCGAAGTGCTCAGGGAAACCGGATATCTTCGCATTGGGTATGTGGACGATCGCACCCGGGAGGAGAGAAATGAATTCCGGCACCATGCGGCGTTTCTGCTTCAACATCCCGTGAATGCTGTACGCTTCCACCTGCGCGAACCGGGGGATGACCCCGATCAAGCCCTTCAAACCTATCTCAAGAAAGTCAATCCGGATGCGTTGGTCATCGGGGGACGTTCCATGCGGGACGCGGTATTGAGACATCCCTCTCCTCCACCGTTTCTTCTCTTAAGTCGGAATGGCCAGCCGGATTGGGTCAGCGGAATGACCGTCCGTCACCGGGATATGGGGGCGGAAGCGGCCAGAAGGCTGATCGATGTCATTCTCGGTCCCCAGCCTGCGAGACTGCAGGGCCACAGCGTTTCCCTGAATGAAATTTGGCATCAGGGTACCAGTCATCTCAGGAAGAGATAAGAGGGACATCTGAGAAATCGCCGCCAGGGAGGCCCACGTTTTACGTTATGATTAACGTAAATGTCGAATTGCCTGAAAACCGGTTGTGGCCTACAAGGGAACATCGATTTACAAAGATGATGTGCATATGAGATTATTTTCGATTCTTCTATTTTTATCCTTCGGTTCCTTTCTCCATGCGGCCTTGGCCGTCACGTCCTTGAACAACAATGTCAATGTGAACGGGGACATCACCCTGACGGACCTTGCGCTGGTGGAAGGCACTGATTCTGTGCTGGTGTTTCTCTATGGTTCCGAGGGGGTCGGCACCGCACCCACCTTAACCGTGGATAGCAACGCCGCCACCCTCCTGGTCTCACAGGAGGCCCCTAATTCAGGTTCTGCGACGCTTACCCGTATTTTCGCTTATGCGCTGGGGAATGTGTCTGCCGGTGCGACGGTTGATGTTGAACTGTCCAATGGAGTGAGCCAGAATGCGTATCGGGTTTTGCAGTTAACCGGTGCGACGCAGACCTTCACGCTGGGGAGTACGTTCTGGGTGGATTCGGTTGGGGCAGATAGCGGGAGCTCAACCCTCAACACTTCTGTGACCGATGTCGCTGCGGGTTCTGTATTAATCACATCCGCGTTTAATGAGGCGAATCACAATTTTTCCGCAAATACCGGATATGACTCCTTTCAGGCGACCTTGAACACGCTGGATAATAGAGATCCCTCTTTCTTTACAGGGTATACCGAAGATGTGTCGGGTATGGTGAATAATTCCATTACCTATGGAAACAGTTTAAGCAGTGGACGTGAATTTGTCTACGCGAGTGTGGCCATCGCCGCAGTTCCCGAGCCTTCCACGCTTGTATTGGTGGGAGCGGCGTTTGGCAGTCTCCTGCTCTTCCGTAAACGGCATTCCTGATTCGTGAGCCCGTTCCGGTGGAATGGGCAGACATGCGGTCGCTCTCTACAACTGTAAACAGGGACTCCGCATCCGGGGGGAATCACAACCTCGGGCGGTCCGCCACAGAATCATTGAGCAGCCAATCGAAAAGCTTGGTATGAAGCCGGTCGCGTGTGTCCTGGTGTTCCGGGTTCCGGGCCAGGTTGCGAACTTCCAGAGGGTCGGAAGGCAGGTGATACAACTCTTCCAGATCTCCGGGGATATAGGTGTATTTCCATTCAGCCTCCCGGACGCAGAGGGCATGTCCGACAATGGTATGGTCGAGGAACCAGGAGGGACCGTCTGTGGCTAGACGGCGGGTGCGATAGCTCTCATACTCCTCCCGGGGAGGTACCGGTATGGTGGGGGCCGGGTATCCCACTTCAGAGAAGGTCGCCGTTCGATGTTCGTTCCGTTCTCCTTTCAGCACGGGCAGGAAGCTTTGTCCCTGTGCTGTTGGCAGGGGAGGGAGTCCCACTGCATCCAGGAGAGTGGGGAAGATGTCAATCATGTTGACTATGGCCTCAGTGGACCCTGAGGCCATGCCGGGAATTCGGATCGCGAGAGGGATTCGGAGCAGGGAATCTGAGAAATGCCCACATTTTCCAATCAACCCGTATCGTCCACCAAAGTTTCCGTGATCCGCACTGAAAACGAGGATCGTGTCCTCCAGTTGACCGTTGTGCTCCAATCCTTGAAGGATGCGCCCCAGTGCCGTGTCAATGGCCATGATTTGTCCGTAGTAGGTGGCCAGAATCCGCTTCCGCTCTGCCTCCGAGTAGTCGGCATAGCCATTCACCTGAGACTGAACAAACAGGCGGAAAGGATGTCCGCCCATGTCGAGAGGCCAGGCCTCCAGATCCGGAAGCGACTCCGGGTCGATCATGGAGTAGTACGGTTCCGGGGTGACATTCGGCCAATGGGGATCCGGAAAGGAAACCTGAAGATAGAAAGGCTGCTCCTGTGTTTCCTTCAGAAAGGTACAGACATCCTCTCCCACCCTCCAGGAAGGACAGAGCTCCTCTGCAAAGGGCATCGGACCCTCAACCAACCCTTCCAGAATCACATTCCGGTCACCACCAAAGGATCCCCGGAACTCTTCCCTTGGGTCCTCATGTAAATAGTCTCGAACCCGGATGTCATCTTCGGTGATGTCCCGGCCCTCCAGTTTACCATGATGACTGTATTCCTCCCAGGTATCGAAATACTTCTCATGATACTCTTTCTGATAGGTGTGGTTTTTGCCCACCAGGCCAATCCGGTAGCCGGCCTCCTTCAGCGGCTCCACAAAACTGTGTTGGTCGAATCCGATATGGTGCGCCTCTTCAAAGTCATGGCCACCGTGTCGGTTGTTGTACTGTCCCGTGAGACAGTTGATCCGGGAGGGAACGCACAGACTGCTGTTACAGAATGCCTGCCGGCAGTGCATTCCTTCCTGGAAGATCCGGTCCATGTTCGGAGTCTTGAGCACAGGATGTCCAGAGAAGGACAGGTGGTCAAACCGTTGCTCATCGGTCATGATGAAGAGGATGTTTCGTGGCATAACGGTGTTTCGCGGGGCTTCGATCTATGATGTGATCTTTGTCTTTGTCTTTGTCTTTGTCTTCCTCATTCTCCTTCGCGTCATTTCACTCATCTGAACGCGTTTCGAAGAGGAAGATGAATGTGGGGGAGAACTTACACAGGACAGTTTGCCTGAATCTTCTGATCGATCCAGTCGTCAAACTCTTTGATCAGTGGCTCCATCTCTGAATGCGGAGCAAGATTTCTGCGTTCCTGCGGATCTGCATGATGATCGTACAGCTCCCGTTCCCCGTTCGGACAGCGGATATAGCGGTACTGCTCGCTCCGAAGACTGTAGAGTTGATCTGCGGGATCCGCCGGTTGGGCTGCATCAAGAGGCGTATCGCTGGCAACCGCACTCAATGCGAACCTGGGGCCCTTCCACGTGGTTCCATCCGGGGTCTTGAGCAATTCGCGGAGACTGGTTCCGTCCAGATCCCGTCCGTCCTCATTGGGGTCCGAGGGGATTCCCGCCAAGTCACAGAAGGTGGGAAAGACATCCAGCAGTCCTGCGGGGACCTGGCATTCCTGCTCGTGTGCGATCCCGGGGCCCGCCCAGACGAAGGGGATCCGGTTCGATTCCTCCCACAGCGAGTTCTTAAACAGGTATTCCTTTTCCCCCATATGATATCCGTTGTCGGAACTCAGGAAGACGACGGTGTTCTCGGCATACTGGGAGGTTGAAAGGGCCTTCAGGATCTTGCCGATCTGGGCATCCGCATAACTTACGGAGGCCAGATAGGCCTGGAGGAATTTCCTCAGTTCCGTTTCGCCTCCTGCCTCCCACACCAGACGGAATTTCTCGAAACCCCATCGGGCGGTGCCCGTATGCCCGTCCCGGAAAAACTCACAGCAGTGTTCAAGATCCTCCCCGTGAATTTCCGGAAGCACGAGTTCGTTCAGAGGATAGAGGTCGATGAATTCCTGAGGGGCAATCAGAGGAGAGTGAGGACGTCCGATCCCGACACACAGCAGAAACGGATCGTCATGCTGCTGCGAAAGGATTTCGCTGGCCCACTCCGCATTTTTTTCATCATGCATGAGGTCACGGTCGTACCGGCTCTCATACCGAAAGGGCGTATTGTCCCCATTCCGCCACCCTTTGTAGCCAGGGGCTCCGGTTTCGGGGTTGGGGGGAATGTCCGGCACCTCATCCAGGGAAATGTGCAGCATCTCCGCATCGCCGAGAGGGGTGGCATGATGCCCACTGTGCGCGCCCCATCCCCGGCCCTCCTTTAGCCCGTCCCAGGACCAGGGTCCCCAGTCTACTTTGTATCCGTGCCCATCTTTCCACACCTCCTGACGTTCCTGTCCGTTATGGAAAATTTTTCCGGTGCCAAACACCCGATACCCGTGATCTCCGAAATGTTCCATGAACGTTTTCGCCCCCTTCAGTACCGGGTTATTGTACCAGGGATCCCGGGTGAAATTGTATCCGAAATACCCTGTCCGCCAGGGCGCAAGACCCGTCAGGCAGGACGCTCTGGAAGGCCCGCAGATGGGCACGTTTGTCTGTCCGTTCGTAAACTGAACTCCGTTCGCCATGAGCTGGTCAATGTGCGGCGTTTGTGCTTGTGGATGCCCGCCCATTCCTCCGAGGGCATCATTTAAATCATCGCACATTAGATAGACAAAATTCGGTTTTTCGTTCATGTCCGCTTGGTATTCCCTCCATCCCGCTAAGTCAATCCATGAGGCTCAAGCGACCTTTTATGTATCACGCTCTTTGCTCAAGTCCGTTTTCTGTTGAAGCACCATCTTCGCTGCAGGTGGAGGCCGTCCCGCTGAATTCCCGTGAGTGGCGGATTCAGATCACGGCCACCGAAGATACCGAGGGGACCGTTTCCCTCAGATGGGATCTCTCCGATATCCGCTTCGAGGGCGATCCCTGGTGGATGTTGCCGGGATGCTTTTACGGAACCGGTTGCCGGGACACGGCCGTGCCGGTGCCGCTCTGGGGACGTGAAGCGGACGGATGGGAACACCCCTGCTGGCAGGTGGCGTCAGACCGGATCACCTATCCCCTTACTGCGGTCCTTCTGCAGAAGGAGTGGAGAGCCCTGAGTGCGGATCCACATTACCGAACCTGGGATGCGGAGGGGGCTGAAGTGACGGATGAACCGTCCTGCTGGGGGGAGGAAGAACCCCAGATGGGATTCGGATTCGGCTGGGAGCAGCATCAGCCGCACCTCAGCCTTCATCTCCCAGCCAATGAGGGGCCGAAGGTATTGCGGCGACAGCCGAATGTGTCGGCCACGGACAAACGCCTCAGGCTGAAACAGGGTATGCGGATTGAGTTCACCTGCAGGTGCTGGCAGGCGGACACCCCGGAACCTCAGGACCGGCGGGGAATCCATGCCTGCCTGAAAGAGGTGTACGGTCGGCTGGCCCCGACACAGGATCGGGCTGCCGCGGTGCCGGCGGCTGAAATCATGTCTGCGGCCACCCATGGTCTGATGGCCTGGCATTGGATGGAGAATCCAGGGTACATGGCGTACACGGTGGCCTACGACCGGTGTCAGGAATTCAATGCCAACCTGAAACAGACCACACTCGCCTGGCATTTTGAAGCCTCCGGATTTGTGGGGGTGATGCCGGTTGCGTTTGCATTGCTCTGGCAGAGTCAGCAGCCGGGCGGAGACCCGGAAGGGGCCAGAGCCGCCTACACCATGATGCATCGGTGGTGTTCAGATGGTGTGGCCCCCAATGGCTTGTTCCGGGGAAGTTTTCATCCGGGTAAAGCCTGGACTCCCTCAGGGCTGGTTCCGAACCCGGCACCCGTCGGTGTTCAGAATTCCGATCCCAGTGGGGATACGCCGTTTTACGGAAGTTGCTGGCTGCCGGATCAGGATACCCTACATGCGCGTACGGCAGCCGATGCGATCCTGTATCTGTCCCGTTATCTGTCCATTCTGGATCAAGCAGATCCATTGTTTTCCCTCGGGAAGGAACGGGTTCGGGAAGCGGTTCAATGTGCCCTGCGGCTCCAGCGTGAGGATGGCAGTTTCGGTTTTATTTATGATCTGGCACAGGACAAGGTGCGCGAATGGGAAGGTGAGGCGGGCATGTGGTGGCTTCCAGCCCTGGGGGAGGCATCCGGACTGTTTGCGGATGATCCTGAGCTGCAGAGGCAGATGCTCAAAGGAATGCAGCGGGCGGGAACGTTTTATGCGGACATTCACCGTGCCAGACCTTCTGGTGGTGCCCCGGAAGATATCCGCTTGGCCCTCAGTTCGGAATCACCCCAGGCGGGTGTGATGGGGTACCGTTACCTGTATGAGCTGGACCCCGACGGAAACTGGCTGGAGGCCTGGAAGGATAGCGCAGACTGGCTTCTCAGCTTCCAGAAGGTGTTTAATCAGCGTTTTTCACCCCACAGTATGCTGTCCGGCCAGAATTTCCGGACCTTCGGGGCACAGAATGCCAGCACCCAGAACACCCAGGTACACTGCTACGGGCTGCAATGTGTGGGGGATTTTATCCGGTTGTCACAGACGCTGGATGATCCGTATTATGCGGAACGGGCACGCGAGCATACGCGGTACAGTTGGCAGATGCTCTGCCTCACCGCCGGGCATTGGGGCGGACAGCGGGGCATGTGCACCGAGCAGTTTTATACCAACGACTGGAGTATTTTTGACCGGTGGAATCCGGGCCCGGACCATCAGCAAAAAGGGTCTTTGATGGGCTCTTCCCACAGTTGGTGTATTGCCTTTATGCTCCTCAGTCTGGAGCAGCTCGAGTCGGTGGGGGAATTGGTGCTGGATTCTTCTTCCTAACCTTACTTCTGCTCTCTCCATCTCTGCGCGTTCAGCTTGGGTGAAGAGGAAGGTGACGACGTCATGCCTTAGGGTTGTTCTACCTTCTCCCAGACCACTTCAAACAGGGTATGTCCCCAGTCCTTATACCCGAGGGTCGACATGCCGTCGGGGACGGTCTCAGGCTCTCCTCCAACTACAATTTCGCGTACCCGATATCCTTTCCGTTTGAATTCCAATTGCCCTCGCAAATGGAATTTGGGATCCTGATCTTCCTTATGAACCGTTGGAAGGCGGGTGACAGCGACGACCCAGGAGCCGGACGCCCTTGGATGCACCACGACATGCCCTCCCATCAGGCTGTCATCGGTTTGCGTCTTCCGATTCCGCATGGACCAAGGTAGTTCACCCTCGGTTACGGTGTTTCTCAGGAGGTGTCTCGCTTGCGTTACCGCGTCTGGTAGCGGGTCTGACTCGCCTTCGATCAGATCAAACCTCGGGTCCTTTTCCGTGTCCGGGGACCAATCCCAGGAGGAATCCATCGAAAGGACCTTTCCTCCTTTCATCCGATATGTGTTCAGGGCTTCTTCTACTTCCTTGTCCCAGTCTTCTTTTGCCGGTACACACAGAATCGGTGTTCGCGCAGGATCAAGATCTGGAAGCTGCCAATCGGTCACCATGCGGAGGGGCATCCCCTCCCGTGTCCCTGCCCAGTACCATCCTAATGCCGGCCGGATCGATCTGGAGATCATCCGGTCCCAATCCCCCTGATCCCGGTCACGAAGACGTTCGCTGAAGAGGATCCCCGCCAGACCCAGATTCCGTCCTTCGTACCGGCGGCCGATTTCCTTTCCAAATGCAATGGCTTCCCGGTAAGGAACGAGTTGCTCTTGGGTGATCGCGTTTTTCCCTTTCAGACGGGTGCTGTTTGTTCCCAAGTTGGCGACGCAACCATAGAGCATGACCGCGTTCGGCCCCAGAGGTCCCGCCTGTGTGAAGTGAGTCAACTGGGCCCAAATCCGTGGCGGAAGATGAACCGAACTGTCCCGCAACAATGCCCAGCCGAAGCCCATGCGGATGTCATCCGGAACGGGAATGCGGTTCAGGAGAGTCTGTTCCTGTTGATAATCAAACCGTCGGGCTCTCAGAGGGAGGGTGAACTCGTTTTTAAAGGCATCCACCTTCGTTCCCACCTTACTTGGCATCCGGTCACTGAGTAGTTTGGGTAATGAGGTCACCGATACCGTAAACACAAGATTCGGGTGCTTCTTGTGTACTTCGCGGCGCCAATAGGCAAAGGTCTCCCAGACCCGGTCGTACATGAATCGGACATAGGCCCGGTAATTCGGGTCTGAGAGGTCTTCCTTTTTCGGGGTTTGATTCCCTGCTTGCTCCCACGCCTCCTGGGTCGCCGTGCCCCATGCACCCTCGAAGGGCATGTGGATTTCGTCGAACATCAGTCCTTTTACGCCGCGTTCCCCCAGCTCCAGCAGTCGCTGGAGGACTACCTCCCGGTAGGGGCCGGTGATATCAAGCCAGTGTTCTTCATATCCTTTATTTGGCTTGTAACGGATTGGACGTCCTCGAGGGTCTTTACACACCCATTCCGGATGCAGCGCTTCGATCCGGGCATCGATGGAGATAAAATAATAGGTCATCAGCGAGACGTCGCGTTTTGCCGCCTCCTGCACCATGCCGGCCACATCGTCAGGCTGATCGTTCAACTGTGTGGTCCCGGCTTCGTTCAATGGAAGGGCACTGGGCCAGGACGGATCTTTCCCTTTCAGCGTTTTGACATGACGGGTGACAACCCCCGCATCCAGTTCATCCGCCAGGTTCCAGACGGCATCCTTCAGCTCTTTGTTTTTGATCACGGTGGTGCCGGAGGTCTGCATCACATGAGCACGGTCAGCCAGGAACCATTCCGCCTGCACTCCCGGGACCCGTTCCCCTTGTTCATGGGTTCCCCAGGGACGAAACAGAGCCTCTGCCCTCCCGGGGATGAGGGTAAGCATTACAATCAGAGACAGCCAGAGGGCCGGCGAATAGGAAGAGATGTCCATTTCTTCAAACTTTTTACCGGTATATCCGGCCGCAGATGATACACAAGACGGAAGCCGATGTTCCATCGTTTATGAATACCCTCGATCTTACCCAAACCCCTTTCAGCCGCCGCGGATCCTGGATGAGCCTGTCCTGCCCGCAAAAAGAAGAATTTCAGCCTCTGGGAGAAGGCCTGTATTTCCGAACCCATCATAGCCGGCCGATGGTGAATCGTGAGTTGTTCAAACTGGAACTGTTTGAGGGTAATCAGGTCATACCCTTTACCTGCGAGGCCACACCTGCCTGTGTTTCTCTTCGTGACGCAGAAGGTCGGACCCGGTTGAAGCTCGTATTCGAACATCCGGACACCCTGCGGCTTCAGGGAGACTGCGGGGTCCGCTTTCTTTCCGCCACCTCCGGGTCGTCAGCCCGGGTGAATGCGGCACATTTTTCGGCCTGGGAGGAGACGGACACACGGGTCACAGTCAATGCCCGTCCCAGCCTTCGAAAGTATGGGTTTGAGGTGCTTTCGGGAAGTATGGAACTGGATGCTCCCTGGAACGGGGAGCTGGTGGAAAAGGCGGATGTGATTTTCCGACCGGACAACTCGGGGCAGTTGGATGCGGCCATCGATGAGTACTGGAGTACCTGGGTCGTCCCCGAACGGAAACCGTTTGAAACGGCCCTGCAGGATATCGAGACCGGGTTTACCGCATTTGCGGAGGGCTTCCGCGAAGTCCCAGAGGAATGGGCCGATACCGCTGCCCTTGCGCAATACGTACTCTGGTCCTGCACCATGGGAGCTTCCGGATTTTTGAAACGGGAAGCGATTTACATGTCGCTGAACTGGATGGATCAGATCTGGAGTTGGGACAACTGCTTTAACCTGTGCGGGGTGGCGCCGTCGGATCCCGATCTTGCGTTTGATCAACTGATGACCATGGCGGATCAGCAGGACGAACACGGATGTTATCCGGATGGGGTCAACGACGGATTCCGTCATTACAATTACTGCAAACCCCCGGTGCAGGCGATCCTGCTGGAATGGGCGGAGGCCCGCAATCCCGGCTTTCTAAATGAAACCCGTTCGAAAGAGGCCTATGAGACCGTGTCCAGGGTCACCCGCTGGTGGCTCACACACCGCAGGAAAAAGGATTCTGCTCTCTGTTTCTGCTATCACGGCAATGACCTGGGCTGGGACAATGGCGCCATGATGCGGGAAGGGGCTCCTCTTGCCCCGCCGGATGTGAATGTCTTTCTGGTCCTGCAATGCGAATTTCTTGCGAAAGAGGCGGCGAAGCTTGGGAAAGCGGAAGAACAGGCTGAATGGCTGCGGGAAGCAGATGCGCTCCTCAACGCGGTACTTGAGGAAATGTGGACCGGAGAGCAGTTTGCCGCGCTTCACCTTCGGACCGGAAATTTCGTCACCTCCCACAGTCATCCGGTGTGCATTCCGGCGTTGCTGGGGGACCGCCTCCCGGAGGAGATGAAGCAAGGGCTTCTCAAATCGGTTCATAAGCTCATCACCCCGCATGGTTTTGCCAGCGAAAGTCCTGACAGCCCCCATTATGAACCGGAGGGCTACTGGCGTGGACCGGTGTGGCCGCCGATTGTGATGCTCATGGTCATTGGTCTGGAGAAACTGGGGGAACAGGAACTGGCCCGGGACATTGCACAAGGCTTCTGTGCCTGCTGCCGACAGGAAGGGATGTACGAGAACTTTGAAGCCGAAAGCGGCAAGGGCTTAGTCGACCCCGCCTACACCTGGACTGCAGCCGTGTTCCTGGAAATGGTCGATTATCTGATCCACCCCTGAATTCAGGCAGGGAGATCCTCTGTCGGCGGGTGCCCCCGGAAGGTGGTGTAGGCCCGGCTGAAATCGCCGGGATGACGGTACCCCAGCTCATAGGCAATCCATTTCACCGAATGCTGTCCCCGTTGTAGCAATTCCTGTGCGCGTTCCATTTTGAGACGCCGGAAATGGGCCCCGGGTGATTCCTGCAGCCGGTCCTTGAACAGCCGATGCAGGGAAACGGTCGAGAGGTTCAGGTACCGGGCAAGGTCCTCCACGGGCCGGGGGACGTTGAGATGATCCAGCATCCACTGCCGGGCGATCCGGATTTGCTGATCCGGGAGGTCATGCGAGTGTTCCTGAAGACGTGCACGGGTAAACACGATGTCCACCAGACCGTGAAGCTGATCCAGAAACGGGTCGGTAAGTGCATCACTGTTCAGGCAGGTGTAGCGTGTCTGTCGGTGGAGTTCCCGAAGCAGATCCAGATCCGGACGGCTAAACCGCAAAAAATCCCATGAATCTGGCGAAAGTTGCGCATAATGTTTGGGGGCATTTTTCCAGATCCAGGCCAGAATCTTGGCCGGCATCTGCCCCCGTTTGGGAAACCCAAAGGCGAGGTCAGGGCCGGTGATCATGCCGGTTCCGGGACCAAACCTCCGGGAGCTCTCGGTAAACTCCACCAGAATCTCTCCTTCGGTAACCACCCAGTACACCCATCCGCCGTTACTGTGCAGCGGGACCGGTTCGACCCCGAACTGCCGTTCCCCCCATCCGAGATACATCAGGTCCTGGGAAGAACTCTCCATCCACCGGGGATAGGACCCGGAGGGGGGCATCAGTTTGCGAGGTGGTTTCGGGGAGGTGGGTGACATAGCATTTTCTTTCAATCAGACCGATCCTGCGAGTTCAATTCAATTGCGGGCTAACCGTAAGAGGGGTATGGAGAGCGGATGAACTCAACTCAATTCGACCACGTCCGTGAGGTTCTGTATTCCCCGGTGATCGGGGATGTGCTGGACAGCCTCGGACACTACCACCAGTTCTTTCCCCGCACGGTTCAGCCCCTCCTGCCGGAGATGAAGGTGATGGGCCGGGCCATGCCGGTTCGCATGATCGATGTGTACGGCGAGCAGACCCCTCCTTTCGGCAAACTCACTGAAGCCCTGGATCAGCTTCTGGAGGGAGAGATTTATGTCGGAAGTTTTCCGTCACAGGCCTGTGCCTGCTGGGGAGAAATTTTGACGGCAACCGCCCGGTCCCGTGGCGCGGTGGGGGCGGTGGTATTCGGCCCGCATCGGGACACCCCCAAAGTGCTCGAACAGAACTGGCCGGTATTCAGTACCGGAGCGTTTGCCCAGGACTCCCGGGTGCGAATGGCCGTCTCGGACTACCGGGTCCCGATTGAAATCGAAGGGACCATTATTCACCCCGGCGATCTTCTGTTCGGGGATCAGGACGGTGTGGTGGTGATCCCGCAGGCCTGTGAGGAGGAAGTGATCGCAAAATCAATGGAAAAAGCCCGGGCGGAAAATGTGGTCCGTCAGGAAATTGAGAACGGCATGTCGAGTACCGAGGCCTTTGCCCAATACGGAATCCTTTAAACCGGAGACAATCATGAATGCATTTCAACTGAGCGGCCAGACCATCTTCATTACCGGGGGTGGTTCCGGTCTTGGACTGGGAATGGCAAAATGTCTGTCGCAAAGCGGGGCCAGGGTAGTGCTGTGTGGAAGACGCGAGAAGGTGTTGCAGGAGGCCGTGGCGGAGATTGGAGATCTGGCGGCCTATGTCGTTCATGATGTGACCGATCTTGAGGCCAATGCCGAACTGGTTGCAAAGGTGGAAGCCGCACATGGGCCGGTGCATCACCTTATCAACAATGCCGGCGTTCATCTGAAGAAATCCGCCGAAGAAGTGACGGATGCCGAATTCCATACCGTGCTGCAAACGCATGTGCATGCCGCCTTTTCCCTGTCCCGGGCATTTGCCAACCGGATGCTGGGGCGGGGAGAGGGCCACATTCTCTTTACCGCCTCCATGGCCTCTTATTTCGGGATCCCCATGGTGTCGGCCTACTCCGCCGCCAAAACCGCTCACATCGGTCTGGTGCGTTCCTTGTCTGCTGACTGGTCACCCCGGGGGATCCGGGTGAATGCCATTGCGCCTGGGTGGATTCACTCGGAGATGATGCACAAAGCGGTGAATGCGGATCCGGAGCGGAAGAACAAGATCCTTTCGCGAACTCCGCTGAACTGCTTTGGGGATCCGGAGGACATCGGCTGGGCGGCGGTGTATCTCTGCTCACCCGCCGCAAAGTTTGTCACCGGTGTGTCATTGCCGGTCGACGGCGGTGCATCGATTGGATTTTAACAGGGGGGCTGACATGAAACTCGGATTCGGACTCTACCGTCACATGCTCACTGCAGAAAATTATGCCTTTGCCAAACAGTGTGGCGCCACGCATCTGGTGGTGCATCTGGTGGATTATTTTAATCAGGCGGGCACCTCCGGTGCCGTGAATGCCAACAACCAGCCGGTCAATGCCGAGGGAGGATGCTGGGGACGGGCAGGGGACCCGGATCAGCTTTGGGAGGCGGAGACTCTCCACCGGATCAAAGACGAAATCGAATCCCATGGTCTTGAGTGGTATGCGATCGAAAACTTCGATCCGGCCCACTGGCATGACATTCTCCTGGCCGGCCCGCTGCGCGATCAGCAGATCGAAGGCGTGAAAACCATGATCCGCGCGGTGGGAGAGGTGGGGATACCGGTGATCGGATATAATTTCAGTTTGGCCGGGGTGTCCGGCCGGGTGGAAGGTGCGTATGCCCGTGGAGGGGCCCTGTCGGTGGGCATGGAAGGTCGCATTGATGAACAACCGGTTGCGGATGGAATTGTCTGGAATATGCAACTCGACGAGTCGGTCTCCGAAGGGACAAGTGCCCGGGCACGGGTCCCTGCGGAAGATCTCTGGGATCGGCTTGCGTATTTTCTACGTGAAGTGCTGCCGGTCGCAGAGGAGGCCGGGGTCAAACTGGCTCTGCACCCGGACGACCCTCCGGTGGACCGACTCCGTGACATGCCGCGTCTGGTCAACCGTCCGGAGCTTTATCAGAAGGTGCTGGATCTGGTGGACAGCCCTTCCAATACCTTGGAGTTCTGCTTGGGCACGCTGTCTGAAATGCCCACCGGCGATGTGCATGACGCGACCGAACGGTATGCGGCCCAGGACAAAATCGCCTATGTCCATTTCCGGAATGTGGTGGGCAAGGTGCCGCAGTATAAGGAGGTGTTTGTGGACGAAGGCGACATCAACATGAAACGGATTCTCTCGATTCTCAACGAACATCACTATGAAGGTGTTCTCATACCGGATCACACGCCGCAAATGACCTGTGACGCCCCCTGGCATGCGGGCATGGCCTATGCGATGGGATATATGAACGCTCTGCTGCAGGAGGTATGAGATGAACTTCATCTTTGATATGGTTCACCACAATCCCGGAGAACGTCCGTTTGATACGAACTTCACCGATCCGGCCTACCTCAGGGAGTACGGATTCAACGGGCAGGTATTCAAACATGTCCACTGCATGGCAACGTTGGAACAGGCCGCTCCCGGAGTGTTTCCCGGAACCACGGAAGAGTCGCAGTGGCTGAAAGCGTTTACGGATGACCTGCACGGGCAGATGAAAGCCGCAAAGGCGGAAGGTCTTGCGGTGTATTCACACGTGGACCTTTTTGTGCTGCCGACTCCCATCGTGGAGCACTTCCGGGACGAGATTTGTGATCCGGAAACAGGCCGGATCGATCTCGAAAAACCCAAAACCCTTGAGCTTCACCGTGCACTGATCGACGAGTTGTTTGAACGGTTTCCTGAACTGGACGGTCTGGTCATCCGGGTGGGGGAAACCTACCTGTTCGATACCCCGCATCATGCGGGGAACAGCGCGGTTCCTCTTTATGAAATCGAACGGCCTGACCAGATGTTAAAATATGTGAAGCTGATTCAGTTTTTGCGGCAGGAAATCTGTGTCCGTCATGAAAAACTGCTGATTTACCGGACCTGGGATTACTTTACCGATCAGCTTCATGCCGACCCTCAGTACTATCTGGAGGTGACCGATCAGGTGGCGCCGCATGAGAACCTGATCTTCTCCATCAAACATACCGCTTACGATTTTCACCGCTGGGTTCCGGTGAATCGGGCCCTGGGTACGGGAAAACACCCGCAGGTGATTGAGGTGCAGTGTCAGCGGGAGTACGAGGGAAAAGGAGCGTATCCCAATTATTCCGCCTATGGGGTCCTCAACGGATTCAGTGAAGCCAAACAGAATACAGGACTCCGGGATATCTTACCCCATCCGCTTGTGGTGGGGATCTATACCTGGACCCGTGGGGGCGGTTGGTATGGTCCCTATGTGACTGGTAAAAATGAACTCTGGTGTGATCTGAATGCGTTCATTCTTTCTTCGTACGCGGCGGACCCGGAGCAGGAGGAAGAGATGTTGTTCCGGCAGTACTGCCGTGAACGGCTGAAATTGAATGACGCTGATACGACCCGGTTTAGGCGGATTGCCCTGCGTTCACTGGATGCGGTGGTGAAAGGAAAGTGTTGTGAAGCATGGGATCAACGGACGGATCTGGATGTCTGTTATCCCACCAATCAGTGGATGCGGGATGATGTCTTGCATGGGTACGATTTACTTGAGCCTGTCTTTTCATACCTGATTGAGAAGGATCTGGTGCAACAGGCCCTCCTCGAAAAAGAGCAATCGGTCTCCATTTGGACCGAAATGCTTGCAGAAGCCGAATCCATGCAGACTGTACCCGAGCTGAAAGAGGTGATCCTGACCTCATGTGCCTATGGTCTGAGATTGTTTTCTTTCATTGAGGCGGCCTGGTGTCTGCTCCTTCACGCACAGGAATGGAAAGGGGGAGCAGGGGAGGAGGAGACTTCCCGGTTGCAACAGGATTTGGCACGAGTAGACCAAGCGTGGACGAAGTATCAACAGTTATCCGTGGAGTATCCCGGTGCGGCCAGCTTGTATCGGGGAAAGGGATGGAATTGGCCTGGAAAAAAACTTCCGGAAGGACTTTCCGCGTCCATTGAACATGTTAGAGAACGTATCTCTTAATTGAAATTTGATCTCGAGGTGCCCTATGTCCCACACCCCCCGTCCCTCCTTTCTCAGTGATTCGACGCTTTCTGTTTTCTGGGAGGCTTCTTCAGAAGTGCGGGAGCCGATTCAATGGGCTCCCTCGGCGGACGGGGAACATCAGATAGGTTCCGTTGCCACCGGAAACACGGAAGGACGTCTGGTTTTACGGATTGAGTTTCATACGTGGTCGACAGAGTCGTATGTGTTCATGCCGACCGCAGTCTATGCCGGTAACCGATTCCCGGCCACCCCGCAGCCCTACTCTCCCTGTCCGATCCCCATGCCGGTCGACACTCCGCCGCATCTGCTTCAGGTGACGGACATTGCCCGTCTTTCATTTGAAGAGGGCCCTTCCCGGTTGGAACGGGTGGCTGCAGATGCGGGAACACCAGGTTTTGGGGTGTACACCCCTTCAGGGAAAGAAGCCTTTTTCCTTCAGACGACGCAGCTTTTTGACGGAAGTGCGATTGAATATGTGATGGAGGAAACGGAGTCCCGGGATCAGGCCACGCTGAGCATCTCGGTCCAGTCCAAAGGATTCGGATCCACATTTTCTTTCTGGTGGTCCTGTTTCACCTGCGGGAGTCAGGCGGAATTTTTTGCACATTTTTGGAAGCACCGGAAATCGTTTTTCTCTGCTGCAGAGACCAAACATGAAATCCCCTTTTCAG
Source organism: Verrucomicrobia bacterium UBA6053 (assembly GCA_002429065.1). Classification (GTDB taxonomy): domain Bacteria; phylum Verrucomicrobiota; class Kiritimatiellia; order SS1-B-03-39; family UBA6053; genus UBA6053. Next base: position 75,736 of record DIYN01000047.1, read on the forward strand.
CTTGTTGGGCGATTCAGGAGGCAAAATTTAACCGGGATAACTGGTGGGAGGAGAAAGGCTTCTATACGATTGGGGTGGACCGTGAGGATGTACATCAAATCTGGCAGGCGGGCTGGGTCGGAGGGCTCATGACGACCTTGGCGTTGATTCAGCATGGAGAGGACCTGTCTGTGGAGCGTGCTCGAAAAACCTTCGATTTTCTCTTTCCGAATGGGATATCCCCCTCCGGGTTTCCGTATGCGGCCGGCGATGGCGATGCCTGGTTCAGTGACCGGTTCGGTCACGGAAAAACCAATTGGGTGTTGGTCCGCAGGGCGGGAGACGTTCTCTATTTCGGTCTCCGGCAGATCATGTTGATGGAGGCGCGGGGCCTCTCGATCAAACCGGTGTGGACTGATGAACTAAAGCGAATCGCGGATGCCCTGGTCCGGCTGTGGGACCGTTACGGCCAGTTCGGTCAGTATGTGAATCATGATACCGGTGAACTGATTGTGCCCAATACCACCTGTGGGGCGATGGGGCCGGGGGCTCTGGTCCTGGCGTTCCGGTACTTTCAACAGGAGGAGTATCTCCGGGTGGCGGTGGCATCCGGCAAACGCTTCCGGGAAGTGGAGTTGGAGATGGGCGTCACCAGTGGGGGACCGGGTGATATCAACCAGTGCCCCGACTCGGAAAGTATCTTTTCTTTAGTGGAGAGTATTGCCCTGCTTGCGGATGAAACCGGAGACCGTTACTGGCACGAGGCGGGAAGACTGGCGGCCGCGCATGCCGCTTCCTGGACCTTGTCCTATGATTGTGAATTCCCCCCGGAAAGCTGTTTTGGAAAACTGGATATCCGGACAACAGGGTCCGTGTATGCAAGTACGCAGAACCGACACGATGCCCCAGGGATCTGCACGTTCTCAGGAGAAGGGCTTTTACGCCTCTACCGTCAGACCGGGGAAGAGCTGTTTCTCGAACTGCTTCAGGATATCGCTCATGGACTGCCCCAATATCTTTGTCGAAAGGACAAACCCTTTCACTGCACCCTTCCGTGGCCCGCAAAACGCAAGGAATGGATGTCAGAAGGCTGGATGAGTGAACGTGTGAATGTCACTCCAAACTGGGGAGAACCCGTGGGGGAGGTCTCGGATTACTCGAGTTGGGCTGAAACCTCCCTGATGCTGACCTGGTCCGATCTCCCCGGAGTTTACGTGGACCTGACTTCACGCAAAACATGGGCGTTGGATCACATTGATGTGGAGATGCTTCCGGAAGGAAAATTGAAGGTTTACAACCCGACAGACTTCGATGCCACAGTGAAGCTTTTGTGCGAGACCGAGAAAGAACGCCAGGAGAGCCTTCCGGTCAATTTTGGAAGTGTGGTGACGCAGATCCATGTACCTCAACATACGTCCGTCGTATTGGAGTACTGATTCTGTTCGATGTGTAGCCATGTTCAGTGTTCACGGTTTCTGAGTACCCGAACAGGTGGGCGTTCTGTAACCCGAAACGTCAGGTTCACATGTTGTGTTTCGAAGGGGGATACCCAAAGTAGGTCTTGAATGACTTTGAAAAATGGAAAATTTCATCAAATCCCACGGCTTGTGCTGCCTCGCCAACCCGAAGTGCCCGGGTACGCAAAAGAAATGCGGCCTGCTCCATGCGAAGTTGGTTGAGGAAACGCATGGGAGGGGTTCCGTATGTGTCTTTAAAAAGGGCGGAAAGATGCGAGGAGGAGAGACCGGCAGCGTGTGCGATATCGTTCAGGTTTATGCGTTCAGCAAGGTGTTGCGTCATGTATTGGCGTGCCTTTGTAACTTCTGGCCGAATCGGATGAACATCCTTTCGAAAGAGCCTCATCAGAAGAATATCTAAGAGTCGACAGGCAATCTGTTCGTCCGGGTGTTCATAGAAGCACTCAGCGTGAAGATCTCTCAGGAAATTCAGAACGAACGACTCCTTCCCGTCTGCAGGGTGTAGGACATTGGGGGTTATCTCAAGGTGCCGCATACGCTCGGGCAGGAAACTGCCTTGAAGATGAACCCAGCTATGCTGCCAGTGCGAGTGGAGATTGCCATACGTTTGGTTCACTCCAGGCTCCCAGATTATCAGATTTTTCTTCGCAAATTTCATATGTGTCTGGGAAGTGCCAGCTGTGGATTCCGTGTGGAAATACATGAGCAACCAGTCTCCGGTTGATGGACGGTCTACGAGGCTGTTTTGGGGCATCCATTCGTGAATACCCAAGGCGTTTATGGAGAGGTGTTCCCCCCTGAACACGGGGGGAGCAAACACGGACCGGATTTCGTGCAAACGTTTCATTTCAGAAGAATATACAAATAAATCAGAATTCAATCTATCATGAAAATCCTGAGATTTTGTTAACGTGCTTCAATGAACACATCCCATATTCCATTTAACGGGCTTGGCATGAACCTCGGCAAGTTGTCACGCCTTTCGAATGCGGAATCCAGATCTATCAGTTCTGAAAACCCCACTGGAGCGACGTCAGGTGGAGCGAGGGCTTTAGTTCCCCCTTCATTGGAAGGCATGGGGGAGCACCCCAGCCAAGACCTTGGTACAGGGTGGAAGGTAAAGCCTTGTGATGATATTGCTCCGCATTCGGTTTTTGAAGTCGCAGATATTGAAGGTCCAGGAGCGATCCAATCGATCTGGATGACACCTACAGGCTATAACCGATTCGCCATTCTGCGCATCTACTGGGACGGTCAGGAGCATCCTTCGGTCGAGTGCCCCCTTAATGACTTTTTTGCCAGTCCGTGGATTGGTTGCGGGCAATACCGGTTTGCACAGATTTCGTCCCAGGCGGTATGTGTAAATCCTGGCAATGCCTTCAATTGCTTCTGGGAAATGCCTTTCCGCTCGCATTGCCGTATTACCCTAGAAAACCGAAGCAAAACGCCATTGCGTCTCTACTATCAGGTGAACTACACCCTGACGGAGCTTCCGGAAGATACAGCGTATTTCCATGCACAGTTTCGTCGTACGCGCCACGTGACGGATGGTATTCACACCCTGCTCGATGGTGTGCAGGGGCAAGGTCAGTTTGTGGGTACGTCCATGGGCTTGCAAGTGAATCAGAATGGTTGGTGGGGTGAAGGTGAAGTGAAGTTCTATCTGGATGGCGACACGGACTCCTTTCTCAGCAAGGGGCAGGAAATCGCCGGTTCCACTGGGTATCCGACCATCTGCAGCACGGGCACAGAAGATTACTTCCTCGGCTCTTATAATTTTGAAAACAAGACAACAAAGCAATATGTCGAATATACAGGGCCCTATGCCGGGATGCCACATGTGATTCGCCCGGATGGTGTGTACGATGCGAATACCCGTTTCGCGCTTTACCATTGGCACATCATGGATCCGATCCGTTTCCGTCAGCAGTTAAAGGTCACGGTTCAGTCACTGGGTTGGCATAGGACAGGGTTTTGTAAACGCAACGATGACATCAGTTCGGTTGCCTATTGGTACCAGACGCTTCCAACGGCTTCATTTCCTCACCTGCCGAACAACGACGACCTCGAAGTCATTTGAACACCTACCCGGCCTGCTCTTCTGCTTCGCAGAGCAGGCTGCAACCCTGACGTCACGCACATGCATATTACCACCGTAAACGATTTCCGAAGAATTTATAGCCCATCCATCGGTGAGAAAGAGCCTTGGTACATCAATGACCACTGCTTTATTCAGGACGATGACGGGATCTGGCATTTGTTCGGGATCACCCACACTGAACCCGCCGCCCCACTCGATGAAAAATTTTTTGCTCATGCTACGAGCAAAGACCTGTATGCACCGCAGTGGGAAAAGCAGCCCCCCGTCTTACATGCAGATGCTGCAAACTGGGGTGAGACTCTCGTATGGGCCCCTCACGTGATTCAACACAATGGCATGTACTGGATGTTCTATTGCGGGGGAGGTGAAGACAATACCCAGTACAAAATTATGCTCGCCACTTCGCAGGATCTATACACGTGGACACGCCACGACGCGAACCCCCTGGTGGTGGATGGCTTCGACGCCCGCGACCCTATGGTGCTTTGGGTTCACCATGAATGGGTGATGTATTACACAGGTAACCGCCCCGCGAAAGTGGGGCACCATGTCGTCCTTATCTGTTTCATGCCGACTTTCGTTGTGCACCGCTCACGAAACCCGTCGAACACGCTGTCCAAATGGACACCCCCGACGTCCATACCGGAGATGCAGAACGAGAACCGAAAAATACCGTTACGGAGTTTAACTATTCGGTGACCGAGATTCATGGTTACAGTGGCAACTATATCGGAACCTTTCTCTATGTGGAGTTCCACCCGGACCGAAAAGGCAAGTGGTATGAGGGAGATGATGTATTTGTGATCGATGGTGAATCCTGGCCTCTCCGCCTCCATGGTACTGGGACTGAGGATTACTTCGGAATGGCCTGGGGAATCCACCGCTCCTACCAAGCCGACGACCATGGCGTGTCCCATTACGAAAAAGAGATTACCCGTCACGACCGTTTCTTTGACGGTACCTACGGCATATACCGCTGGCATATCCGGGATCCGATCAATTTCACCCGCAGTCTTCACTTTTCGATTGAAGCGGGACATGCCAACGAATGCGAACAACATTACCAAAGCCTTGCGTTATGGTATGGCCGAACGTGCTGAGGATAGAGTCTATTCCTTCATAGGAAAACCGGAGGACCTTCTGCCCAGCCTGTGAAGTCTCCCGCGTCAAGGGGATCGTAATCGAAAGATGCCATACCCAAACGGCTCCATGCTCACATGAAGACTTCCCTCACCGGGAGTCACCCTTCCTCCTACATTCAAAAGAACCTTGGAAGGGGTTCCAACCATCTGGATCGAGATCTCTTTGCGTACCCCGCAAGGATTCAGGCAAATCAGAATTCGTTGGTCTTCGCTCTCCCGGAGGACGGTTAAGGGATAGGGGGCCTCTTCCGAATTCAGGAAGGTATATCCCGTGTCACTTCCGAGAGCCGGATGTTGTTTGCGAAGCTGAATCAGGTTGCGGACGAAGTGTAGCAGCGACTCCGGGTCGCCTTCCTGTTGCTCTACCGTGGGACGGTCGACTGCGGAGTCCAGCGGTAAATAGAGGTCTTGCGGCGGTGCATCGGAAAACCCTGCATTCGGGCCTGCATCCCATTGCATGGGCGTTCGGGTGCCGGCCCGTTCGCCATCCAGCGTACCCGCATTCGGTGCGGTAATACCGAGGAGGGTGGAGCCTTCTTTGGCTGGTGCGTTTTCTATGTAGCGCATTCCGATTTCCTCGCCGTAATACAGGGTCGGCGGCCCGGCCTGGGTCATGAAAAAGACCCAGGCGCAGCGTAGTTGCTCCCATCCCCTGGGTCCGCAGCGGAGTCGTTGGAAATCATGGTTCGCCACCGGGAGTGAGACGTAGCCTTTGCCTTGGATCCCCGCCAGTTGCTTGAGGTACTCCGGCTGGAAGATGGACAGAGATCCTTTTCCCCGTGCATCAAAATAACAGGGGCCTTCCATCGGGGGGAGTGACCCGACTTCATTAAAGAAAAGGGACGGGTAACCGGGTGCATTAAAGTGCATCATGAAGTCCAGGTCGAAGCCGGCATGAACCGCCTCCAGGGGATGACTCCATTCTGCGACCAACGCGCAATCGGGATAGGTAGCATCCATCCACTTCCGCATCTCCTGCCAGAGTGCAATCGTGGCGATTCGTGCGTCCGGATCATCCATCGGCTTCACCAGAGAGGAGGCCATGTCCACCCGGAATCCGTCACATCCCCGGTCAAACCAGTAGCCCATAATGTTCCGAAGCTCTTCCCGGTTCCGCATCGGACCGGGTGCATCCACAGGGTCCTGCCAAGGTTCTGTGGGGGTTACATAGCCGAAGTTTAAGGCCGGTTGATGCCAGAAGAAATTGGAGACAAAGTCCTCCCGGTCCGGTCCCTCTCTCGGATCAAACTCCCGGTTCTTCCAGATGTACCGGTTGGCATCCGCAGCCTGTGGATTCTCCGCTTCCTGTACAAACCAGGGGTTGTCCATGGAGGTATGGCCGGCGACCAGATCCAGGATGATCTTCAGACCCCTCGCATGTGCCTCCTTTGCCAGCGTCTGAAAGTCCTCTTCGGTGCCGTACCGGGGGGCGATCTGATAAAAATTGCGGATGTCGTATCCCGCATCTCCAAAGGGAGAGTCAAAGCAGGGGTTCAGCCAGATGGCGGTGACACCGAGGCTCTGAATATAATCCAGGCGGGAGATCAGTCCCTGAAAATCACCGATTCCATCCCCGTTGCTGTCCTGAAAGGATTGGGGATAGACTTGGTAGAGAATGGCGTCACGGATCCAGGATACAGGCTGCATTCAGATCTTATGTCGGGCCTGCACCGACATGTCGATACGGGAGATCCGGATTCCGGTTCAATCGTCCAGTGGGACCACTTCTACCACCAGGCCGTCCAGTTCATCGGTGATCTCAAGTTGGCAGCTCAGGCGGCTGCAGGGACCGGTACCCTCATGCATGTCCAGCACGCTTTCCTCATCTGCTTCCCGGCCTGGAAGTTGATCTGCCCACTCCTCTGAGACCTTCACATGACAGGTGCCGCAGGAGCAGCAGCCCCGACACCGGGCTTCGATTCCCTGAATGTCGTTGTCGACTGCAAGTTCCATTACCGAGCCGAAGGATTCGTCGAGGGTGATGCGTTCGTTGTCCGGGGTGATGAAAGTGATACGGGCCATGATGTTGACTGGGATAGGGGTTAGGCGGCAGCGCGTCCCGCATCCGGCGGAAGCATGGGGATATGCCGATAATCAGGGTCCTGCGCCTGTTTTTTCAGGATGGCATTGATTTCACGGTAAGCCGGTACCAGTCCGCTTGGGGTCGGAGGCAGGTCATGCGCGATCAGCCGGTGCAGTTTACCCAATCGGTAGCAGGGAACGGCCGGGTACATGTGGTGTTCGATGTGGTAATTCATGTGCCAGTAGAGAAACTGAAACACCGGATTCAGGAGAAGGGTTCGGCTGTTGATGCGAAAGTCGTTTCCTTTCTCGGCCAGCCCGATGTGCTGAGGCACCGAGCATAAGCTCATGAGAGCTGAACCGAACTGCCCATACCCTGTCACCAGCAGCGGCACAATCCACAGCCCGGTTGACAGCCCTGCAATCAGAACCGCCAGGTGAAACACGAGCGTGACCCGGGCGGTGCGGCGGATGGCGGTTCGCTCTTTCACGTTTTTTTCCGGCAGAATATGCAATTGCCATTCGTCGTCTAATGGACGGAAGGCCCGGGTCCAGAGCGCCTTGAGCCGCAGGACCGTGGGACGGGGGCTGAGGTTGAGGATCCCTCCCCGAATCAGATCTCTCCACGAAAAATCCTGAGGCTGGATGGCTTCCATGTCATCCGGAAAATGGAGCGTATACCGATGGTGTTCCTTGTGGCTGGCCCAGAAGAGGTCCCGGCTAAAGAGGGAGAGGATGTCATACGTTACCCCAAAGAACTGATTCAGCCACCGGGTGTTGAACAGGGTGTTGTGTGAAAGCTCATGCACCGCTGCCGGACTGAAGTTCATGACGGAACCGTACAAAAACGCTGCAATGGGCAGAGCCCACCAGACTTCGTGTATCTGTAGCCAAACCGCGGTCGCCAGAAAGGAAAACGCAAGGAGGAGAAATCCACCGGCCTGCAGAGTGCCGAGTAGATCCGAGCGTTGCATGAGACGCTTCATTTCAGACTTCTCGACCGGAGTCCGGTACCACTTGATTCTGGGGCGGGTGAAATCGATCATACTGTATTGGGAAAGAGGGTGGGGCTTTCGTTGATTCGATAGCGGTGTTGATGTCAGAACCTTACGTCATTCCCCATGCGAAGAAAATGACCCGATGCTGGTGATTCATATCCACAGGGAAGAAATGCTTTCTCTTGCCCCCGGGTTTTTGTATTCGTGTAGGAATGGCAAAATCCGATTCCCATTCCTCTCAATGGTCCGAGTCCGTGTACGGAACCGATTGTTTTCTCGGAAAGGTTGAATATCCCCCCGGAGGGAGGTTTGGCCCCGCTTCATTGGATAAATTCGTGATCGTGTTGATCCTGAGCGGGCATATGAGCCTCAAGACCTCGGGGTATTCTTACCCGGTGAAGCAGAATGAATGCGGACTTCTTCTTCCCGATACCCCTTTTGCTTTGCAGTTTTCTGCTCATATGCCCACCCGGCATCATTTCGCCTGCATACATGCCAAACATATCCCTGAAAAAATGGGTGAAACGATTCGGGCCTGTACATTTGCGGTTCGTATCTCCTCCCATCTGGTCCGGTTAATTGAACTGGCCGTCGATTTGTCTGCGACACGGCATCCTGGAAAAGAGGACCAATTACTGGCCCTGACCGTCAGTGTCTTTCACGAGTTTTACCGGTGTATGCTGAAATCCCAGTCCGATGCGCCGAATGATGTGGTGGACCGGGCTCTCTCCTACATCTACACGCATTACGGCAAGCCTCTGGATGCGGAGGGCATTGCTTCCGCATGCGGGATTTCCCGGCAGCATCTCACGGTTCTCTTGAAAGAGAAAACCGGGTATTCGATCCGTGAGCATCTCTGGAATCACCGTACCGAGAAAGCACATGGTCTGCTTCTCGATACCGGTCTCCAACTAGGGGAGATTGCGGACCGAACCGGATTTCAGAATCCGTATCACTTGTCCCGGAAACTCAAGCAACGGTATGGTCAATCGCCGAAAATCCTCAGGAGGAATGCCTGGAGTACAGAGGGTGAGAAAGAGACATAGTTTTGGTTTATCGGCGAAACCCGCAAGGTAGATCCATCGAATGAATGCCTTGGAGTGCGGAAGCTTGCTTCCGCTTTCTGAAGGAGGAAGCGAGCTTCCGCATGCCACGGACGCTTCGCGTCAAAAGGGGGCAGCAACATGCAAGACGAAGGAACAACATTCGCTGTCTGCATTCGTTAACGCTAAACCCTAGTGTTGCGGATCCAGACGCTGAGGATGAACAAGCCTTCCCTCTGTGACGGCCTTGAATTCATTCACCCTCGCTTCGGCACCGGGCTCCTGGGCCTTCAGTTCGTTTAGAATATTCGTATGCGCTTGCGCATTCCCACCGGTTCGTGTGGCCACTTCCTGTACCACCCAGCGCACGCGGGGGTCCGCAGGATGTTTCTGCACCAAGGTTTCCGCCAACATGATGTCGTCTGTCAGAAAAGCCTGCAGCAGTTTGCCCTCCTGATGTGATGGAATCTCAGCCAGGAGCTTGGTGAGATGTTCCTCTGCCTCCTTCGGTTCTGCAGAGGCTACCGAAAGAACGGCCAGCAGATAGTGAGCCGCCGCTTCCGGCTCCTGTACAGCGAGAGCTTTCTCAAGGGAGGTACCTACGTCCTCCCGGTTCCCCAGTTCCAGATGCAAAGCACCCTGAAGATACCATCCTTCACCAGATTCAGGTTTCGCTTCCAGAACGCCTTGTAATTGTTTTAGGGCGGCTTGCAGAGCTCCATCCCGAATCAGGACCCTGGCCCGTCCCAGCGTGTTTCCCGGGTATTTGGCATTCCGGTAGTACCGTCCCCGTGTATGCTGATTTCCCTGTTTCTCAGATCCTTCGGGATTGTCGTACTCAAGAGAGTCCGCAATTCGCTTTCGGATCTCCTCCCGCATGGGGAGACGGGACCGGTGGAGGGTGGTACGTAAGAGAATCTGATCTCCACTGCGCAGTTCCAGCCGTTTGGGGGCTTTCGCCTCTGCAGACATTGGTTCATCAAATGAGATGGATCCCTGCTGTTGTTTTTTCCCGTCCACCCAGAGTTCTGCATGCGTCATCGCCTTGTAGGTGACGGCATGAACCGTTTCTCCTTTGAGCGCGAGAATCGCCTGCTGGTTTGCCGCGACCGGTTTGCCGATGCCCTGCACATAGAGATAGGTCCAGGTGGTCTCCCATTGCTCTCCTGGGCCCAACCACCGTTCAACTCCTTCGAAGACATGATCGGATCCTCCCCACATCTCGATAAAGTTGTGGTTCACGTCTGACTGACTTCCTGTTTTGTGCCACCACCATTTTGTTCCAGGTGCCGTTTCGGGATCGGTCAGTCGGATTCGGGCGACATCAACAGAAGGGTAATAGAGCCCTGTCCAGCCGTCCTGAACATCCCAGACAAAATAGGAAAAGTTCTGCTGGCTCGTGTTGCGTGGATTGTGAATGTCCGGGTCAAAGGGGCCCAGTTTGTGGCCCAAGTGATCACTCGCCCAGTCCATGGCTCCGATGATCTCCGCATCGTCCGCAGCGTGCAGCTTCGTATTCCCGTGGATCACCCCATCCGGATGATGAAAACGCGGCCAGAACGCATCGTTCCACACCTGGAGTCCTTGTTTGTAGTACGCAGGGTTAGTGACACGATAGGTGAGGCGAAGCCGCGGATCCCCTTGCATGACCTCGATTTCCTGCTCGAACATCATGTTGGAATGACGGCCGAACTGTACACTTTCCTTGATGCTGTGATATCGGGAAAACTCCATCCAGGAACTGAAACGAATCCGCTCGCCTCCGTCCTCAACCACCTGCCATGCACTGGGTTGTGCCTCCCGAACGCCGTGCTCCATGAAGGGAAAACTGGCTTTGATTCCGCTTTCCCACCATGGAATCCAGTCTTTGATCCGCTGTTCGCGGTAAAACCAGTCCGTCCCGTCCGGTTCCGTCACCCTGTGAATGACAGAGGCGTTTCCGGGTAGAATCTCCACGGAAAACTGTTCCTGCCGGAGGATGATCATGGGATAGCTGCGTTCTCCCAGGAATTCGCGTTTCGCATCCGGTTTGGGAAACCAGGCCCCACCATTATGCATGGCCATGGTTCCGAGTTTTCCCGGCTTCATCCCCTTCTTTTCCATGGAATAGAAGGGGAGTGTCAGAGCCGTTTCTTTCCAGGAAAGGGAAGAGGGTGACTGCGGCTTGAGAGGAGGTTCTGCCGACAGGGACGTGAGAAGACCGCACAGGAAGAGGGTTGTCGCGTGGAGGTGTTTCATGGTGAGAGGAGGTCCTTGGATTCTTCGTGAATCAGAACAAGTTCGTGGGCCGTCTGTTCGACCCGCATACCTGCGGGGAGATTCCATAAGGCCTGGCCACGGATGGTTTTCGCCCGGGCAAACACGACTCGGCCCTTCTGTGCGGGACCGGTGACGGTGATCTCTCCACCCAGTGTCAAGGTACCGCCAATTTGTATGGGGTGCTCTTTCCGTTTTTTCCCACGCCCTGTGGCAAGTGCACTCAGGGGAACTTCCAATGTTCCGCCTTCCTCCAGCGTCATGTCCTGTTGCACAAACAGCCGAACCGAGCCGAGAAAGGTCTGCCCCTGATTCTGCAGGCGGAGAATCTTTGCCGGAAAGACATTCTGAGTGGGATTCAGCCGGATCACCCCCTTGTTCTCCACCACGATTTCCAGATGTGCCCACTCCCGATTCGGGAATTCAGTCCGAACAAAATGCCCCGGGTCATGCGGTGGGGTTCGGAAGATGATTTCCCCCTCGGTTACCCGGGTGATAAACGGGACGGCATAGAGCTGCGTCCCCATAATCACCAGTTTCCCGGGACCGCTCTTGATCAGCTCTGACGTTCCATCCTGTCCTGTCCAGGCACCGAAGTAACACGCAGAGTCTTCAAAATAATGTCCGGTAAACAGGAGATCTTTTTCGGTATGGAGCCGCAGGGTTCCCTCTACGCCCAAAACACCATCATAGATTTGCGGGGAGGTGCGGATCTGCCATTGGGAGTCTTGTCCCTGAAACACTAAAACCCCATGATGGGTATGATTCCCGTTCCCGGAAAATTTGTGGACGCTGGGAAGACTGTGGGTAGCGTGACTAATCAGATGGGCGTCCTCGAGGAACAGAACGGAAAACCCATTGGGAACCATACGGTCAAGGTCCGGCCACCCCATGTGATCCGCATTGAAGCCACGGTCCAACTCGAGGATCGAGGTGTTGCCCTTGCCATGGACAAACATGGGTCGGGCCCGGATCATTCCGCTCATCTGCTGGTTCATTTGCGCGTCCGGTCCGAAGAGGAGCCGGGTGTCGCGTTCCAGAAAGAACCTGCCTTTGTCTCCTCCCGTCAACGCGCAGTTGTATATCCCGTTAAAGAGGAGTTCTCCGGATTCGACTTTGATGCCGACCTGAGCGCCAAACTCTCCTCCTCTGTAGCTGCCGTTGAACACATTCTTTCCCCGGAACACCAGCAGGCTGTTACGGTTCATGGCCAGAAATTCAGAGCCTGCCTCAATGGTTGTATTCTCAAAGGTCTGCTCTCCGGATACCGGTGTTTTTTCGGGCTGAGCAGACAGATGGAGGCAAAGAGACAGATATGCAGTATACAGCAGGGGTTTCATGGTGGTCAATCGGCACCGAAACGTGACGGACGTCGTTCGGGGCCAGAATGGAATGCGAAGAGGGAATGTGAATCTAATCAGAAACGGTATGTTTTCTTCGTTCACATTTAATCGGTTTAAACCGAACATCAATGAGCAATCATTGACGTTCCGCGCATCACCATTTACATTTTGCGCATCACCATGGGTACGCGATCCCCCTCGATCAAAACCCGAAAGGACGTTTTCTCAAGTTGCCTTCTCTCCGGAAGGATTCTGTCCCTCCAGGGGTGGAGCGTTCGGGATCACCCGTGGGTATGGAAGGCCTTGTTCACGATTTTCCACTCCCCTTCACTTTTCAGGAGGTGAAAGAAATCGGTAAAGCTGAATCCGTACAGATTGTTGGTGTCGACCCGTGCACTGGCTGCGTTTCCGACGATGTCGATACGGGCGATGACACTTTCCGCGTCAGGGGAGGCTTCAAAATCATTGTCCACGGGGGCAAAAAGAATCTGCTCCACCGGACCTTGGACCATCCTGCCTTCACCGTCTACAAATACAACGGTTGCCTGTTCATGAAACGAAGGCTTCATAATGGAACTGTCGGCCTTCACGCATCCTTCAATGTACGCGAGAAGGACGTCACGAATCAAGTTGTACTCATCCACATATACGGGGGCGCTCATCAGGGGTCCTTGGGTTCGAAGTGAAATGAAGGTGTAAACAGATTCCTGCGAACAGCGGGAACGCCTATCCACTACCCCGAAGTGAGTGGAATTTCAAACGCGAATCACAGGACTCAGAGATCGGAGTGGGAAAGATAGACGGCATCATCACGTAGGCTGGCTCAGTCTCCACTGTCCCGGCGGGGCTCCGAATTCCTGTTTAAACACTGCGGTTAAGGTCTGTACACTGCGATACCCGCATCTCGCCGCAATATCCTCTACTGCCAAGTTCGTTTCCAGAAGAAGCCGTTTGATCTCTGACAGCTTTCGGTCCCGTATTTGGGTTTTCAGGTTTTGCCCTGTTTTCCGTTTCACCGCCCGATAGAGAGTGCTGGTGCTGACACCGAATTCATCTGCGATATCCTCTACTCTGAGGCCATAATCCGAACTGTGTTGGAGCAGGCTGTGTACCCGTGTTGCAAGGTCACTTCCGATGCTGGGATCACTGCTGGGTGTCAAATTGGGCGGAAGGGGAGGGACCCACTCGATTTCCTTCGGTTTCAGTCCTTTGTCCACCCAGTTGACGAGTCGTTCCGCCGAGAGATACCCTACCTGCCTCCAGTCATGTGGGATACAGGAAATATGAGAAGTGTCATGCCATAAATGTTCACGTGGATCCGTGAGCTGAATGAGAGCCATTTCCTGGCCTAACGTCCAACCGAGTGTTTCTGCGGCCAGGGAGAAATACTGCGCTTCCGTGGGGCCGGATGCAATGACGGATACCGGTGGTGTTGTTTGCTGCAACCACTCAGAACAGAAAGTGACACCATTCAGCAATTTTTCATGGCGGTCTTTCGTGTCCTTCCGGGGAATTTCCAGAAATTGTATGTGAATACCGAGGTGTTTCCCTGCTTCCAAGGCCCCGTCCATCCGCTGTTTTCGATAGCCTCTATTTGGACCCCGATGATGAACGTAGTACAGACGGGAGGCTCCACAGGTGACCATATGCTCCACTGCACACCTGCCCATGGCGGCACCATCATTTAAAACCGAAGGGAACGCATGTGTGCCCAGATTAGACGACACATTCACCACCGGGCATCCCAGATGTTCAAACCGAGAGGAAACGCGTAGGTCTGGAACAAATGCGATCATCCCTTTTAACCAGGGCTGATTTTCCAATGTGAATTTGTCGGAGGTCCAGAAAGGTTCAAACCTGGTCCCATGTTCTTCCGTATACCGGTCGATTCCGTTTTGGAGTTCCTGGGCGATCCACATCCCGAAGGGCAGGGTGCAGGCGAAGGCATCGATGTGCAGCTGAGGAAAAACCATTATGACCTTATGGCACTGCTTTCGTTATACGCAAGCTCTGTATGATTGAAAATAATAAGTATGATTCACTAAATGAATCAACGTGACTACTCAAAGGGTGTGTTACCAATGTTACGAATTTTGATCCATGATGATAACAGGAGAGATGAAAATGAGTTTCAATAAATTGACCTTGTGTGCAGCAGTAGCCCTATTGATCCGTTGCGGTCTGCAGGCTGGCGCCATTAATGTCCTGAACTATGACACAGGTTCGGATGCCAATGTGGGCGTTACCACCGGGACAGGTCCCTACACCGGAAGCTTTACTGCAGATTTTACGACCACAGCGTCCGTGAACAGTTATTTTCTTGTGACCGCTTCCACACGGAATGGGGGTGTACTTCTCAGTGATCTCTCCCTGTCACTCGGGGGCGGACCTGCCGTGAACCTTGACCAGCATGCCTTCGTGCTTCGGAATACCAATGATAATTCCCTGCTCTCTATTTGGGGAATATCGGTCTCCAATGTGACATCCGGCCAGAGTGTACTAGTGAATGCAACCTCTGATGATGACCAGAACTATAATGTTGCCGTGCTACAACTGGGTGCCGCGAATCCGATCGCGCTTGCCGATTTCGATGGGACGGACTACCAGGAAGATCGTGACTTGTTACTTGATATTGGGAGCGGTGATTTTGTGTTTTCCGCTGCCGCCAGGAGAAGTAATACTCAGACAATTGTTGATCCCACCACGGTGAATATTGGTGCGTTCGACTCAAATCTACAGTTCTTTACCAACACACTTTTGCCCGATACGGGGAGTTTAAATGTACGCCGCAACTACTGGTTAGATCCTACCGCAGGTACGGATGTTGCGTTTGGATATAGATCGATTCATGACGGATCTGCAGGGGTGGTCCTTACTGTGGTCCCGGAACCTTCCAGTATCGCTCTGGTCGGACTTGCGTTCTTGACTGCGGTTGTCATCCGCCACCGCAAGCGTTGATGGTTGACGTCAGGATGTCTTAAGCACCAGCTTCTTAAAGTCTGCCGGCACTTTCTCATTCGTGGCGTCCTGTGCACACAGGGCAAAGAAAGCACCGGTGAACCGCATGCGCTTTCCGAATTCATCGGCCAGAATATGGCTGCTTTGCGCACCTCCCAGAGGAAGCCAGTCTTTCTGTTGCCGGTACCAAAATTGAACCTCGGGGTCCCGCACCTCAACCCGAAGGTCCACCGGGCCTTCCTCCAGAGGGACAGGAGCCGCAGGGTACTCAAATGATTCGTCATGGGAGACGATGAGGCGGAGGACTTTTTTCCCTCTGACCCGGTCTTTTCCTACGAGCGCCGCCATCCATCCATTGTCATCGTAATAGGCCGCCAGGCCTGCACTTTGACGGAAATGCCGGGGTTCAACGTCCAATGTGGTTTCCGCGCTGCAGTGGTGGGATTCCATCCGGTGGGCCACGAGGCTTTGCTGATAATCACAGTAGAGCGAGTGTCTTCCGTACAACCGTAACCAGCCCGGCCGTTCTTCGAGACTCAGCCAGGAGGGATCTGCAGGTTCACGCAGGGTCATGAGGTAGGGATACAGCTCCCCAGGTTCAAAGCGGATGTCCTCAACTTTGTCAGTAGGAAGAGGTTCCCCATCCCGGGGGGCAGGGACCTCCAGCAGAGGAAACCGTCCGCCTGCCTCCAGACGGGGCCAGTCGTCTTGTGGCCACACCAGTTTTTGAATCGAGGATTCCCGTCCCAGGATGGAATGTTTGGTGTTGTTGGGGCGGGAACACAGGTGCGCCAGATACCATTCTCCGCCCGGGGTGGAGACGATACTCCCATGGCCGGATTTCTGCAGCGGATTCTCCGGGTCTCCCGCACTGGTGAGAATGGGATTCTCCGGGTGGACCTCATAGGGGCCTCGAATGTCCCGGGACCTCGCCACGGTCACCGCGTGTTTCCAATTGCTTCCACCCTCCGCGCAAACCAGGTAATACCATCGGTCCTTCTTGTAGAGATGAGGGCCTTCCGTGAACTGAAGGTCTGTGCCGGGAAAGATGATGGTCTCCTCTCCCACGAGGCGTTTTTCGTCGGGACAATACTCCTGAAGAACGATTCCGGCGAACCGGTGCGCCGACTCAGGATCCAGCATCATATTGAGATGGTACTTTTTCCCGTCGTCATCATGAAACATGGACGGGTCGAAACCCGTCTCGTTCATGTAGATTCGATCACTCCAGGGTCCCTGGATGTTCGGAGCGGTGATGAGATAGTTGGTTTGATCCAATACATGGGCATTGAGGCACTTCCCATGGGTATAACAGAGGTGGAAGAGTTCTCCGTCAAAACTCAGTGCCGGTGCCCACACCCCGCGTGACCCCTGGGTACCTCTGAGGTCCAACTGCTCCACCCTGTTGACGGGTCGGGCGGCAAGGTTCCAGTGAATCAAATCGCGGGAATGGTAAATCATCACCGCTGGCCACCATTCAAAGGTGGAGGTGGCCAAATAGTAGTCGATTCCTACTCGAATGATGCAGGGATCAGGGTTGAATCCCGGGAGAATAGGGTTCTGGATCGTGTTCATTTTCTGGGCGGTTTATTCAAGGGAGTCTCTGCGAAAGAAACATGGTGACCTGAGGTGGCCCGTCCGTCATCGGAAACCTTCAATGGGAGAGACACACACCTGATCATACTGGGGACAGCGTAGTTGTTTTTCCCGGTTTGTAGAGCCCTAATTCTGCTTAGGTTCCTCTCCTTTTTTGTGGCCGCCAGGATCGGGATGGAAGAGGGAATGAGCTATTCCGGTTTCAGTCCCGTAGCCGCAAGGATGTTAAAGGTGGCGGGGCCCTGGGGCCAACGGACTTTAAACTCCAGTCCGGACACCGGTTTGTCTGCATGGGGATTCGGGATTTCCAGGATGTAGAGATAGCGGAGGCTTTTGGTGGGGTTCTCTTTTTCCAGTACAATCACCGGTTTTACGGTTTCCTTCTCGAACTGCGGCCATCCCGGCCACCAGTCCTGACAGTTGGCATTCGCCTCCATGCGCTCCAGTGTGGGACCGTCGTTCGACCCTTTTCCCAAAGGAACCATCCCCACCTGGTGCCGGGTTCCGTCCGCATATAACAGTGAATAGTAGGCGATATCCAGATGACCCAGTGCATGGCTGGCGACATGCCAAATATACATGAGCTCCAGGTGTTCCTCTTTTATCGGAACCGTGACCGTCTGGGGTAACTCGGCTTTGGGGGATCGGGGTTGTTGGGTGGATTGAAGCGAGATCGCGGAGGCTCCCCAGCCTTCCACGCTGCCAATCACAAAGGGAATTCCGCGCAGGTGCTGCTTGCCGGGTTGCAGCATGGGCAGCGGATTTGTGATTTCGGTGAAACCACTCAACGGCATGTTCAGTCCTGAGGAGAGATCCACAGGGCTCCAGCGTGACGGGTCCACATCCTGTGCCGCTGTGAAGGGGACCGTGTTTACGGTCGCCGCATTCTCGAGCAGAATCCCGGCCAATTGATGAAAGCCGGCATCCTCAACCGATTCCTGTTTCCAATTCATCCGGTCCAAAAGAGGGGATCCCGGTTCAGGTTCAAACTCCTGGTTCAACTTCGGGTCTTCAAAACGGGATTCCAGGTCCTGGCCTGTCAGTTTCTGCCAGGCCTGCAAATTGTAGGAAACCAGTTCCGTGCGGAATGCCGTCTCCGGATCGGGATGCCAAAACAGATTGCGTGAGGACTGCAGAGTATCAAAGAACGGGCGGAACCCAAATGTGTCGACAATGTATTGCTCCGGAAATTCTGAAACAAAGATGTTTTCGCTCCAGATACTGTCAACGATGTTGACAGGCACATAATGGGTGCTGCCTGCTGCCAATGGAACCGGTGCATCCTGATCCGGATTCAAATCCTGATCCGCCACCGGACGGCTCAATCTCCGGATGGTATGAAGTTGATACTGCTCATTTCCCAAGCAAAGGTTGTGATGGAGCACGACCTTGGCGGAATTCGCCAAATGAATTCCCTGAAGATTCCGGATCAGTTTGCTGTTTCGGAGAATGGTGGGGCCATGCATGGCTTCAATAAAAATCCCCCAACCCTGATTTCGTCGTGCATCCAGTTCGTCCACGATCAGGTTCTTCACATTATAGTCAAACCAGAGGCCGTGAGCGTAGTTATCATATGCTCTGTGGTTTCGAACGATTATCCCACGGATTCCGAACCCACACTTGATGCCTGCATAGGCCCAACTGTAGATCTTTCCCCAGTCTCCTCTCCAGTTGTTTCGGTGGGTCTCCAGGTTTTCGGCGAGGATATTCCCTCCGGCCGTCCACATGAGTCCACACCCTCCATTGTCAGATCCAACAAGGTTTCGCAGGGTGAGGTCTTGCGTTCTGAGAACCGTAATGCCGGAACTATTGTTCCACTGAAACGTACAGTTTTCGATCAAGACATTCTGACAGTCCCTGATCACCATCGCGGATGCGCTGTGGTAATGTCCCGGATGGTGCTGTATGGTGAGATTCCGGAGGGCCAGATGGTTCTTTTGTTCGAACAACCATTGTGGGGAACCAATCCAGTTCCCGTACTGCTTTGTACTGACATCGATACGGCAGGAACCCAGTTCCGTCCCTTCCGGTAACATCAGGTGTAACCGCCCATCAGAGGGGTCACCGGGGTATCCATCCTCCACCAGATAAGATCCCGGCACCAGTTCTTCCGGGGTGAGAACCTGCTGCATACGGACATCCTCCACAAACACCAGTTCCCGTCTCCGTCCAAGCTGACCTGGCCGTGCCGCATTGCTGAAGTCGCCGGGAGCTGCTTTCACCACATTGGATCCTTCAGATTCACCCTCCTCTGTCAGTCCCACCACCCGGTAGCTGTACTGCGTGGTATCCCAGGTTTTGCTTTTGACCAGTTCCGTATCGGTAAAGGTAGTGTTTGGACCCTCGTACACGACGTCCCAATTGGATTCCGTCTTTTCATCTTTGCCCTGGTAGCGCTTGGAGCGATCCCTCCGCAGAGCTTTACGATAGAGGCGGTACGCCTGCGGCACGGGAACATCCCGGGCTGCTTTCCAGGTGAGATGTAACTGAACATCATCTGTGGCCCGAAGCTTCAACCATGGAGCGGAGGGGCCCTGCCGGCCCTCCGGATGGGTGATGTCCATGTCCCCCCAGTCTTTGTCCCATGTTGCCACCAGGACCTCCGGACGTTCCGTGGAGGCCGTCCAGTGGGTTTCACCGCTCCAGTTGCTGGAACTGGTGATGACGGCGCTGCGGTCTTCTGGACCCTCGATGACCAACAGCGCATCGGATGCCGGGACTCCCCGGTCTTTCCGAACAAACACATGGCTTCGATACTCTCCGGAAGCGAGCCGAATGCGGACGTCTTTCCCTTCCTGGTTCAGGGCCAGTGCCTGTTCGAGTGCCTGGAGAAGGGGTAGGGAACCCTCCGGGATTGACGGAGTGCCTTCCGGTACAGCATGAAGGGTGAACATATCCTCCGGAATCACCACAGACGCACCGGTAATCTCCGCCTCCCAGTCTGGATAGGCATACGCCGGTGTGGAAGAACGGAATTCTTTGGATAAGTGCGGAGTGCCCGGTCCGGTTCCGTTACGTGAGTCAGGAGGTTGAGCCGTACACCCAAGCAGAACCAGGGGAAGAAAGAGAAAAAGATACCGGTTCATACGTATCTCCAGTAAGCAAACGGATTGAAAGGAAAGGGAGTCCCTTGCGGATGGAGGGACACTTGGGAAAAAGAGGTGTTTCGTTAGCGGCCCACACCCTCAGTGTTTGACGTGACGGATTCATAAGTCCTTCCAATCCGTATCTGATCAAAGAAATTTGTGGCTCCGCCGGTTGAGCTGTTAAAGTAAACAGCCGTCGGGGCTTCCCGGGTGAGACGGGGCAGGGTCATAAAGGATGTAATCTGCCACTCGGGCATTTTGGCCGGAACGTCGGATGCACGTTGAAACACAGATGCGGCAATGTCATACCTTATTTTGCTGTCCCCTTCAAAACGGCTCCGCAAAACCCCGACCACCACATAGTCCTTTGTTTCATCCACATTGACATTGGGAGCCGCAACAAATTGGAACGCGCTGCCCGAATTGGAGCTTGGGCTGACCCCGAACTCCCCCTTCACAAACCCTGCAGCGGGTGCATTCGCCTGATTCAGGTCATTCACTTTGAAGAAAATCCCGTTCAGTCTCGGGTTTTCCTCCTGTGGTCGGTAGTCCTCCATCCGTCCCACGTAACTGAAGTAGTACACCTGATCCATTTTCATGAAAATGGGCAGATGGGCGTCCAACCCCGTATACAGTAAAAGCGACAGCCCTTCGCTTTTGTTCAGGGTGGCCTTGGAATCGGTAAAGGCATCCGAAGTAAGAAAGGCGCGTTTATCCGTACGCCATTTTCCTGACTCACCCTTCAGCTCGCGATGTTTGATCGGAGGGTAGGTGAAATCCTCATCGACAAGTAGAGGGCCTTGGGCGGAAAGATGGGTCAGGAACAAGCTGGTCAGGGCAAGAAAGGTGGGTTTCATAAACGCTGGCTCCGGTTAGGGAAGGTGGAGGTTCTCCGAGGTGATGGTCTACGTTTCTTAAGGGTCGGGCTTGTAGATGACCGTATTGACGGAATACGGTGCGAGAGAGACCGTGGTGCTGGAGCCGAAATAGGTCAACCTGACTGCAGTGGAGATGGATTGGGTGTTTGTGAACACTGCCACCAGTGAACCATCCGGATTTTCAAAAAGTATACAGCCGACTTCTGGGTGTTTGTTGGTCTGAACATAGGTGGCTCCCGGTCTGACAAAGTGGCTGACATGTTTCACAAGATAGAACTGTGGATGAAACTGCACCCAGTCTGCCTCACGGTTCTCGGGTCGGTCATGAATCTCGTTTCTCCTGTCGGTGAGGATACTCACCATGGAGTTCTGTGGCCAACCCCAGTAAGAGCTTCCCGATTGATCCAGGATCATGTTCCACTGCATGTAGCTGTGGGCACCGTTGTGGAAATAGTGTTGAAGCTGATAAGCCGTCTGCCAGACATATTCCCAGTCGTTTTTCCCATCCCCGCACATGGTTTCCGTTGCCATGTATTTTTTACCGGTCTGCATCTGATTGACAATGGGGAGTACGTTCTGCCCGTTCCATTGAAATCCGAATCCGGTAATGTAGTTCATGCAGTCCGGATCCCGTATGGCAGAGGATACCGTTTCCTCAAAGATCCCATGGTTGGTCGTGCCGTGCCAGATTTCCGCGTCCAGCCCTGACCGTTCAACATGTGGGCCCAGATAGTCTTTGATAAATACAGCCAACTGCTGCCCACTCCATCTGCAGGAGGGAAAATCCTGGGAGGCCCATGGTTCATTCTGCACATGGATGCCTGTTAGCTGGATCCCCTCTTCCCGGTATGACCGAATAAACTTTTCAAGATACAGACACAGGGCATTCAGGACCTCCGGTTCCCAGCGAAGGTCTCCGGGTGACACATGATCCCAAGGCTCCAATCCGGCTTTGTAGAGACCGTTTTTCTTCATCCACTTTGGTGGACACCAGGGCGAGCCCCATACCTGCAGGTCAGGGTTGATCGAGGCCGCATATTTCACATAGGGAAGCAGGAACGTTCGATCCCGATCAATGCTGAAGTTCTCCATGGCATAGTCATTCTCGTGCTCCGCCAGCGAGTAATAACCAAAACTGAAATCCGAGGCACCGATCGGCATGCGGCAAATGTTGAACCGGCAGCCCTCTTCACCAAACAGAGCCTGCATCAGGTCTTGCCGCTGTGATTCCGTCAGGTTGTTCAGGGCGGCGCCCCCCATTTCATTGAAGCAGCCACCAAACCCGTCTATCTGCTGCTTTCGTTCGGAAGCCGTAAAATGTATGAGATCCGGGTTCTTTTCGATTTCGTTCGAAGGATCAGGACCGTCAGGTCCTGCGGATTGCCAGGGTTCATGGCCTTTAGCGCTGAAAACATGCTTAAGGGGGTTCATCATTTTGAAAGGGAAAGAAAAAGCCGACCATGTGTTATGGTCGGCTTTTGTAAAGCGTACATCAATACTTACCGACGTCTACGAAATGAAACCATAAATACGAGTGACCCTGCCAGACCCACTAGTAGAATCGTGCTAGGCTCAGGGATCGTCACAATCTGAAAGCCATTTATAACGGCGTTCGCGCCTACTGGAGCCCATGTTCCTGATAACTCACCTGAACCGTTGGAAGTTACCTCCACGACAGTGTAATTCACCCCCAACGAGTAACCGGCTGTCGAATTATTTGTGCCAACTGATGTACCGTTTTCTCCTTCTAGGGTAAAATCCAAACCTTGACCACTCACATCCCCCTGACCGATCACATAAACTTGGTAGTCTGTACTGGCAGCAAGACCCGTAATGTTGAAATCGCCCCCATTTGCTGAGAAGATATAATTCCTGACCGGGTCAGATACCGAAGCACCAAAAGCAAATCCTCCAGAAAATCCGCCGGATGTTAGAGAAAAATCCACCGTGCTGGTATTTCCCTCAGAATCAAGAATGTCAGATGTTGCAAAAGACCCCAGAGTAAATCCGTCAAACGCAAAATTATTCCAAGTGGTTCCTGAATAGGTTGAAAATGGACCTTCACCTGCCCCGGAAACGGGTGTGATGTTTATTCCCCCGGCATTATCGCTCGTGAAGTTCACGTTATACACTGGCGCAGCGCGGGTGGAGAATGTGAAAACGGCGACAATAAGGGATAACAGATAATGTTTCATAAGATTTTTGGATGTAGGATTTGATCTCAAATCATTAACGCACAGGATCCCTCGTCCAATCAAGGCATCGTGTATAATGACCGTTGAAATTGTCTTTACGGGCATGGCCCTTTTTCTAAGGTAATGCATGTCCCGAAAAAAAGCAGGCCGCAGGCCGTTGCCTGAAGAACTGAAATCCCGGCTCATTTCGTTTGCAGAACATGAAGGAAAAAAAGACACCATTAAAGAACTGGCCATCAGGTTTCAGGTGTCAGAGAGCAGCGTGATCCGCATGTTGCGCAGCCACGGGCTGTATCCTCGGAAAAAGAAATCCGTCCGGGCGAAAGCCTCCGTACCTCAGCATACAAGTACTCTTGCCGCCGTGGCGGAAAAAGCAGGGGTCAGCAGAAGTACAGCTTCCCTTGCACTGAAAGGCAGTGGGAAGGTCTCCAACCTGACTGCAGAACGGGTTCAGAAGTGTGCGCAGGAGTTGGGGTATACCTTGCATCCTTACGTAAGTGCTCTGATGAAATCGGTTCGATCCGGCCGGGTGCAACCCGTTACCGAATCCCTAGGCTACGTCTATGCAACCGTGGATGCGAAAAACCGCTTTGCGGAAGAGTACCCGAAACTGTATGGACCTGCCAGACGGTTCGATGGCGCACAGGCACGTGCCCGGAAACTGGGGTTTGAGTTGAAACCATTCGATCTGTTTGAATTCGGAGATAACATTAAAAGGCAGCAGGAGGTCATGTTCAGTCAGGGGATCAATGGCGTCCTATTTGACACTCCTTCCTACACACTGGGTGAGGTGGGATTTCCGCTGGATCCATTTGCCTGTGTCACGTTTCGGGATTCCGCTCCCTTGAACGTACACTGTGTACAAACGGACTACTTTTCCGATGTGGAGAAAGCCTATTCGACTCTTTGGAGCCTGGGCTTCCGCCGGATTGGCTATCTGTTCAGTTACGGGCAGGCCATGGCGTCTAACGATGCGAGAGTGGCAGGCTTCCGTGAGGCCCAGTTTATGTTGTCGGAGGAAACGGACAAAATTCCCCCGTTTCCTTTTCTGGTTTTCAGCTATCACCTCATTGCCTATTGCTGCGGCCAGCCGGAATTGATTCAGGATATGTATCAAGCGGGGGAGTCGAAATGGTTTCATGAACAGGATTGGTCCTCCCTGTCTGCAAAACAAGTACAGGACATACAGAATGATTCCGGCGATACTGGAATTCTTGCCGTGCTGGAGAAATGGATCCGCTACTGGAAACCTGAGGCCATCATCACGGAAGATGCAAGAATGATCGAATGGTTGGAGACATTGAACATTCATGTTCCTGCGCAACTATCAGTCGCTCATCTGGATCTGAAAGAGGACACCCCGGGGTGGGCTGGAATCCGTAGGGCCGATGAACAGGTGGGTCAGGAGGCCATACAGTTGCTCTGTGACCAGCTCGCGCTGGGCCGGAAAGGGGCTGTTAGTGTCCCTTTGCACCAGCGTATCCGAGGTCACTGGCAAAACGGTGACACCGTACGGGCAGGAAGACAGGTTGATCTTCCTCAGCTCACCGACGTCGCCAAAAAATGGTTGAGACAATCCATTGGGGATGATGTGGGCGTTCACCCGTAAACGCCAAGACCTTTACCGAAACGTTTTTACATCGGAAGACTCACCCAGCCCCACATGCCGAATTACCTGCTGTTTTTGATCCGGTGGTAGGCATAGAGTGCCCAGGCATGAGGATGGGCGCAGAAGGCGGGAACTTCCTGCAGTTGAAGAAACTGGCTGTTCACTTCGCCTTCGAGTGGCGAAAAAGAGGTGTTTACGGCATCCGACCCGGTCCAGTGACCATTCCAGATATGAGGGAAACACGTGGCATAATGATGCATACCCATCTGTTTGAGCATTCTCCTGGCTTGATCCGGGTACACTTCATTCACGCCTAGTATGAGAGGGCCTTGCAGGGCATACCACATCCCGGCATTTTCCCCTTCACCCGGAGCCTGCATGATCCCTTCCTCCTCCTGCGGTCGTTCGATGTGGCGACATCCCAGGGCTTCCCCACCGAGCCGGGTTTTAATTTCTTCAACCAGGACCTGTTTCCGGTCCAAGGGGAATTCCGGGATCTGCAGCAGAAACCCCTGTGGCTCCAAAAACATGGACTCACTGCCGATGGATTCGTCGGGGGTCAGCCATGCCCGTCGGGAGAAGGTCCTTCCCTCCATATCCTTCAGGTAGGCCTCGGTAATCTGATTCCGGTAGGCCCGAACGGAATCGATCAGGCGTTGAGTCCGTTCGGATTCGGTCATGCCCTGCTGAAGGGCCACGAGTAAGATTTCTACGAAATCCTGGAGTACCACTGCAGCCATCGCGGCATTCATGTGGGAAACCGCGGACCAGAAATATGGTGCTAATGGGCGGTGATAAAAAATCCCATCGTTCCAGTCGGAGTTCATGATCCGGGGCAGTCCGTGCAAACCCAGACCGACCTCATCCCGGAAATAGATGAAGGCCTGTTCAATGTGATCCAACACGCTGCCGGTTGCTTCCGGACCTGCAAAACAATAGGGGACCTCTTCATTCAGAAAGGCATAGTCTCCGGATATTCTGCAATACTCGCTCAAGGCCATGATCAGATACAGTTGCTGATCACTCGTGTGCCACATCATATCCGACGTGAACCCGTAGCCCTGTTCGGTGTAGACGATGCAACCGTTGGGCAATTCCTTATTGAACACAAACCGGATGCAGGATTTGGCCAGCTCCGGGTGATGGGCAATCACACCTAACGCATGCTGGAGATGATCGCGGGGGGCCGCAGTGTTCCCCGTTCCATAGTCATAAACGGTTCCCTGGGGGATAAAGGTTTCCTTAAAGTACAGGCTGTAGGTGGCCATGGCTTCCAAAACATAGGCATTCCAGATCATTTCCCTGCGCAATTCGACATCAGATTCTTCTGGAAAGTCTGGAAGAAGTGCCCGCCACTGTTTCCGATAGGGGATCGGAGATGAGGGGTCATCCGCTTCCTTCAACATGCTCAGATGTTTTGCAGGATCATCCTGTTGTTGTGGAAAACAAAGGCCAAGGTATACCGTCATCCGACAGGATGTACCCGGCTCCAATGAGGTGTTCAGGATTGAGGACAGGGTATACCGTTTGTCGGAATCCTGTTCTGCAGATACGCTGTAGCCGTCGGTTCCCTCAACCGCCATGTATACATCCGGTGCGTGGGCATCGACCTTGGCTCTGGCCTCAATGGAAACCAAACGGTGCGGGTCGTTGCTCGAACTGACCGTGGTGAGTCGAATGCACGACGCATCATGCCGGACGATGGAGGGATCATATCTGATTTTCTGCGCATCATCCGGAGCGTATTGCGTATTCAACATCCGGTGGCAAATCCCGACCGATTCTTTGAGGACAAGGGTCTGGACCGAATCTCCGGTGTTTTCGAGGATCACATCCACCCTGAGAACAGGTACGGAAGATCCCAGTTCCTTACCCGGGCACACGCTCAGAAGTCGTTCACATCTGTACCCGCTTCCGGTGTATGCATAACGGGCATAGCCGGGTCCGAACGTTTTATGTGCGTTCCTTGCGGCTTCACTTTCTTTTCCGACCAGAGATTCAGTCTTTCCAGTTCCAACCTGAAGCTGACAGTCGTTGCTGCCGGTAAAATGGCCCCGGTGGTTGATCTTCATCCAGCTTCGCTCTCCCGTGATGAGCTGATACTGGCCGCTGACATGCGGGAAGACTGTTAACCGGTCATTTCCCAGAATAAAGTATGGATCTTCCTGGATATGACTGGGGTTTTCCTCCCAGGGGAGGCCTCCCGTATAGGTGTAACAGGGAAGCTCCTGTGAATCGTTCGTCCATGTTCCAAACGTCATGATCGTGGGTACAGGTTTGAGGAGTCGGAAGTAAGCGGATCGTGAGAGAAAACCCTCAGGCTTGAAGGTCCACCCACCAGGGGCTTAGCCAGAGACATTGACCGTCGATCTGCCGGGCCCTGACATAGTAATACACATTCTCCATCGGGCGTTCCGGACGATCATCCTTCCACTCTCCCGTGAACTGAAGGGAATCCCCATTGATCTCGAATCGATATGCCACTTGTCCAAAGGAAATGATCTCTACACGTTCCAGCGGAGCCGTGCCATGAATCTCCACCTGAATCCGCCGCTCGCTCAGCGGTTCCAGCAAGAGTTCACTTCCCATGAGTTGACCATTGAATCTTGCCTGTGCCACGATTCGTGCACCTGTGGTGGCGTAGCAGTGGCGGGCATGCAGGGCGGCATGGATTCCTGCAGCGGAGAGTTCCTCCGCAATCACACCGGTGATCCCGCCGACCTTGTGTTTATCCCCTTCCAGGGTGGGCCATCCATTGTGATTGTCTGTGCCCCCGATAAATCCGATGCGGTGTCCCTGGGCCAGTCCCTGTTGTGCACTGCCACCCAGACCCCCATGGAATTTCTTCCAGAACGGGGGCTGCCACAGCGGATCCGGGATTTCGGATTCAAAGGCACCGCGTTGCTGGTTCATTTCAATCAGACGAAGGTGATTCGGCTGCAGGGTTCTCGGCCAGCGGAATGCACACCAGGCTGCCCGTCCGTCCGCTCCCACCCCTTTGCCTTCATTCCGCATATTGCTGTGGTGGGGAATGATCAGGGTCTGGTCATCCTCAAACTCCTCCACGAGTTCCTCAATCCCGAACCGGTCCTTGTTGCCGTGAATGACGTGGCAATAGGTTTCCTCAAAACGGTCCGCCAGCCGGAAGAGTTTCTCCCATGAGTCGGTGTAAATGTTGCAGTGTCCGTAACGGCGGCTGAGTTCAAATCCCGGAATCACGGCAAATCGGCCGGGTTCATCAAACTCCATGCAGATCCTCGCCTGATCGTGCACGGTGGAGCGTCCGTAATCTCCTTCCGCAAGAACATGGTCCGAGGGACCGGCAAAATCCAAAGCCAGTTCATCCCGACAACTCCTGAGACATCGTTCCAGTTCCCGTTGTCCGTCCGTACTGAAGGCGGTGTGCCAATGGATATCCCCAAAGTAGACCTTCTCTCCACCGGATAAAACGGGGAGGTGATTGGCCGCGGCGTTGAAACCGGAAGAGGTCTGGATGCAAAATGGAACCTTACTGCCTGTGTCCATGTTCCCTGTGGCGATTCCTTTTTCAGAGAACATCACAGCCGTTGTCTCTTCGTGCGATAGAATTTCAGCGGTTTCGCCTTCCCTGAAAGCGGTAATGCCTCCGTTGTCGACCAATCGGGCAATCCATTGGCCATTCCATCTGCGGTTGATCTGCACGTCTTCCGGTTTGGAGGGGGCAATGTACATCAGAACCGGCTCCGCCACATCATGGTAGGGAAACCGGCAGATATTGGATTCATATTCTTCCTGATCAATCACCGCCAATCTCAGATCCCAGGTCATGTCTCCTGACAGATTCACGGTGTCCAACATGGGTTTCAGTTGAACCGTGATCCGGGTACCTTCAGCAAGGAAGGTCAGGACGTCAACCTCCATGAAACTCTTCCGACTGTCATGAGGTCTTTCGTCCGCTGGATCTCTGGAAAGTCGCAGGGCTTCCGGGATGAGGTCCCCTTCAGTATTCTCGACTGTCAGGGTCTCGAACACGGCATGAAGAAACAGCCTGAAGGAGGCGGTGCAGATATGCACATGTTCTCCCGGATTCAGATCGCGGATCAGTGTGAATGTGAACGGAGGGTATTCCGCTTCATTGTGGTCGATGATGGGAATCGGAGCCATGAGGAAAGCGGGGAAGGGTTACACGTAGTTCAGCAGGTGGACTTTATGATCCTGATTCGCCTCATGGATCCGGTGTTCGGGGTATGCGGCCCGGATGGCATTTCCATCTTTCGCCTGCGGAAACTGACCGTCCTTTCCATTGTGGTGACAGACAAACCGGCGGGTACGTATCAGCCATTCAAGAAGCCGGCGGCGGCTCTCGTTCACCACAGGCTGATGCTCCGGGCTGTGATAGAGATTCCGGGTTTCATTGGGGTCCTGTTCCACATCGTAGAGTTCACCCACATCCTCCTCTCCGAACATCCCGGCAGGATAGTGTACAAAGCGCCAGTTGGCCCAGCGAATGGCCTTGCTGCGGATGTTTTCTGTAACCGCCTCCTCCTTCACCTGTTCTACCTCCCCTTTCAGCAATGGCTTCAGACTGACTCCGTCCACCCAGTCCATTTCGGGAAGTCCGGCAAGGTCCGCGATGGTGGGGACGAGATCGATGTTCTCCACCAGCGCCGGAATCGTTTCTCCTTTTGGGATTCCGGGCCCGGCCCAGATGAACGGCACCCGGCACACATCTTCGCTGCAGATTCCGGGGGCCTTCTCGACGATGCCGTGGTTGTGGTGATATCCCCCGTGATCCGCCCCGTAGATGATGACCGTATTGTCCAGTTTACCCGCCTCCTCCAGAGCATCCAGCATTCGGCCAAGGGCGTGGTCACTGTGGGTGATGCAGGCCAGGTAGGCCTTCCAGTTCCGTTTCTGCCAGGCAAGGTTGTCTTTGGGTTCAAAAATGCCTTCCAACTCCTCCTGGGTATGGGTGACCATATTCCGGAAATGAGCCGGGCGGTCCGAGGCATCCTGCTTCCAGGTTTCCGGCATCTCAAGGTCATCGGGATACAGATCCCAGAACTCTTTCGCTGGCGTCAGGTTGTGATGCGGACGATTGAAGCTCAGTTCGATGCAGAAGGGCTGGTCTTTGCAGCCGAAAACAAACTCCCGGCACTTCTGTACGCAGAATCCTTCGAAGGAATCCTCAAACGGCAGTTCCGACACCCGGGCATCGTTGATCATTTTGAAATCGAATTCCGGATGACCGTTGTGGTCGGGTTCGTGTCCCTTTGCCCGGATATAGTCGGCATAATGCGGGGTGTCATAGTAGGCGTCCATGTCTCCGATGGACCAGATGTGTGGCTGATCGGGAAGGTGTGCTTTTCCAATCAGCGCGGTGCGGTACCCATGTTCGCGGAAGTGGGTGAAAAAAGTGGGAAGATGGTCCGGGGTAGGGGCATGATTCCCGTAAAATCCGTGGTTTTGACAGTATTGGCCGGAAAGCAGGCTGACCCGGCTCGGAAGACAGATCGGGTTCTGGGTGTAGGCCTGCGTCAACCGTGTTCCCATGGCTGCCAGCCGGTCCATATTCGGGGTAATGGCTTGAGCATGGCCGGCACAGCCCATGTGGGAGGCATGGTGCTGGTCGGTCATGATGAAGAGGATGTTGGGGTTCATGGGATATGTTGATCGGACATGTCTGTCACGTCTGACATGTCCGATCCTGTTGGGTTAGGTTAGGGCTTCAGCCCGGTCGCTGCCAGGATGTTGAAGGTGGCCGGTCCCTGCGGCCAACGCACCTTGAATTCAAGCGCAGAGATGTTCTTCTCGGGGGTGGGGTTGGGAATCTCCAGGATGTAAAGATACCTTAGGCTGTTGGTTGGGTTTTCCGGATCCAAAATCATGACGGGCTTCACCATTTCTTTCTCGAAATGAGGCCAGGAAGGCCACCAATCCTGGCAGTTTGCTTTCGCTTCCATTTTTTCCAGTGTGGGGCCGTCATCCGACCCTTTTCCCAGTGGAATGATCCCTACTTGATGACGGGTTCCGTCTTCAAAGAGCAACGAATAGTATGCGATATCCAGGTGCCCAATGGCATGACTGGCCACGTGCAAGACATACACCCGTTCCAGATTCCCCTCTGCAACGGGGACGGTCACCGTTTGGGGAAGCTCCCCTTTGGGAGAAACAGGTTGTTTCGTGGACTTGAGAGAGATGGCCGATGCGCCCCAGCCTTCCACTTCCCCGATTTCAAATGGAATCCCCCTTAAAGGTTTCGGCCCCGCTTTCAGCATGGGAAGGGGATTCGCGAGTTCTTTCGCGCCGGACATGGGCATGTTCAAGGTTGAGCTGAAGTTGATCGGCACCCATCGTTCTTCTGATGCCCCTTCGGCCGAGGCAAAGCTGCGCTGATTCATTCTCTTTGCATTCTCAAGAAGGATCGCGGACATTTGGTGAAACCCCGGGTCTTCGATGGAGGTCAGCTCCCAGTCTCCACGGGTGCGAAGAGGGGAATCCCCACCGGGCTCCAGATGGTCATTCAGTTTCGGGTCGCCAAATTGCGAATCAAGATCCTGTCCGGTCAGTTTCTGCCAGGCATGAAAATTATAGGAGATCAGTTCGGTCTTGAAGGCATTCTCCGGATCGACATGCCAATACAGATTCCGGGACGCGTCCAGGGTTTCGAAGAAGGGTCGATAGCCAAACGTATCCAGAAGCGGGGCTTCCGGAATGTCGGAAACAAACACATTGTCTGTCCAGGTGCTGTCGATCACATTTACCGGGACGTTGATCGTACTGCCCGAGGCAGAGGGCACCGGGGCATCTCTGTCCGGATTCAGATCCTGATCGGAAACCGGTCGATTCAGGCGGCGGATAATACAGAGCTGCTGCTCCGTGTTGTTCATGGAGAGATTGTTGTGCAGCGCGACCTTCGCGGAATTGGCCAGATGGATACCCTGCCGGTTCTCAATCAGCTTGCTGTTGCGCAGGATCGTCGGCCCATGCATGGCTTCAATGAACGTCCCCCACCCGTGATTCCGTCGGGCATCCAGACCGTCCACCACGAGGTTCTTCACATTGTAGTCGAACCAGAGGCCATGGGCCCAGTTGTCGTAGGCCTGATGGTTGTGGACCACCATTCCCCGTGTTCCAAATCCTCCTTTGATGCCCGCATAGGCCCAACTGTAGATGTTTCCCCAATGTCCACGCCAGTTGTTTCGGTTGGTGATGAGATCTTCCGCAAGAATATTTCCCCCTGCTGCCCACATCAGGCCACAGCCGCCATTGTCGGAGCCTTCCAGATTCCGCCAGGTGAGATCCGAGGTATTCCGGACACCCAGACCGGCTCCGTTGTTCCAGGTGAAGGTGCAATTTTCCACCAGCACATTCCGGCAGTTACGTACAACCAATGCCGCCGCACTGTGGTAATGACCAGGGTGGTGCTGTACTGTGATATTCCGGATGACCAAATTCTCTTTACTGTCAAACAGCCATTGCGGGGCTCCGGTCCATTTCCCCCATTGGTTGGTGGTGACGTCAATCCGGCTTTGACCCAGGGCCGCTCCTTCCGGAAGCATCAGGGTGATCCGCCCGTCGTTCGGATTCCCCGGGTATCCGTCATCCACATAATAGCTGCCGGGAGTCAGTTCCTCGGATGTGAGAACCTGCTGAAGCAGGACCCCGTCCACAAACGCGAGTTCCCTCCGACGTCCCAGTTCATTGGGCCGGGCCGCATTGCTGGAATCACCGGGGGCTGCCTGAACGACATTGGATACTTCAGACTCAGCCCCTTCCTGCACCTCCACCACCCGGTAGCGGTATTGCGTCGCATCCCAGGTTTTGCTTTTCACCAATCCACTGTCTGTGAAGGTGCGCTTTTGACCTTCGTACACGACTTCCCAGTCGGATAACGTTTTTTCATCTTTGCCCTGATACCGTTTTGAACGGTCACGGCGTTCTGATTGACGGTACAGCCGGAAGGTTGTGGCCTCTCCTGTGTCCTGTGCGGGTTTCCAGGTCAACTGCAGCCGCACATCATCAAGCGACCGCATTTTGATCCAGGGAGAGGAATCGCCCACCCGTTTCTCAGGGTGGGTAATGTCCATGTCCCCCCATTCTTTTTCCCACATCGTGGATATGAGGGAGGGAGTCTCGGGATCGACCGTCCAACGCCCCGCGTCAGACCAGTTGCTTGAACTTGTGACAATTGCGGATCGGTCTTCCGGACCTTCAATGACCAGAAGGCCTTTGGATGCCGGTACGCCGCGATCCTTGCGGATGAACAGATTCTTACGGTATTCACCGGAGGCGAGTTTGATGCGGGCATCTTTGCCTTCCCGGTTCAGCGCCAGGGCCTGATCCACTGCCTTGAGAAGCGGTACAGCCCCTTCGGGAAGGGGGGAGGTGCCTACCGGAACCGCATGAATTGTATGAATGTTTTCCTCGATCACAATAGAGGCACCGGTCACCTCCGCTTCCCACTCGGGGTAGGCGGCGTCAGGCTTGGAGGACACGACCGGGGCAGGGGAGCGTCCCGTATCCGGGACGGTTGAGGTCTCCTGATGAGTGGTGCAGGCGGAAGAGAGCAGGATGAGCAGGGGGAGTACAGAATTCTGGAATTTCATATAAGACACCTTGGAAGGAGATCGGATGCTAGGACAGAGTACACCAACTCTATGGTGAGTAAAAATGTTTTTGCAATTGGGATTATTTCAGGGCGGGAGAATCAATGCGGGAAGGAACCGCCTTCAGTTCTTCGTGACGGACCCGTAGGTCGTCCCGATGCGGAGCTGGTCAAACAGGTTGGACGATCCACCGGTTGAACTGGTGAAAAACACCGCCAACGGTGCTTCCCGGGTCAGACGGGGCAGAACAATAAATGAGGTGATCTGCCATTCAGGTTCACGCGCTGGAACCTTGGCGGAACGATCATAGACAGAGGCGGCAATCACGTACTTGATTCGGTCTTCCCCTTCGAATTTGCTGAGAAGTTTGCCTACGATCAGATAGTCTTTTTTCTCATCCACGGTGACGTTCTGGGCGGGTTTGAACTCAAACGCGCTTCCGCTATTCGAGCTGGCACTCACACCGAACTGCCCTTTCACAAAGCCGGCAGCAGGTGCATTGGCATTATTGAGATCGTTGACTTGGAAAAAAACACCGTTGAGACGGGAATTCTCTTCATCAGGACGGCTATCCTCCATGCGTCCTACATAGCTGAAGTAGTACACCTGACCCTCTTTCATTAAAACAGGATGTTGGACGTAGTTCCCGGTGAACAGTCGTAGAGAGAGGCCCTGTGCCGGTTTCAGGGTTGCGGCTGAATTCTCGAAGCCATTTTTTTCCAGAAACGCCCGCTTGTCTGTGTTCCACTTCCCGTCCTCCTCTCCCAGCTCCCGGCGGATCTGATCGGATGGATAGGTGAAATCCTCTTCAAGCACCAAGGGCGATTGAGCACTCAGATTCCAGGCGGCAGTGGTGAGGAGAAGCAGAGAAGAAGTCTTCATATTGAGGCGGGGGGATGAGAGAAAAAGGCTCCGCAGTACGGAGCCTTTGAGAGACGGCATCCTCGAAGGAGATGCCGGTATGAACTTAAAGCCGTTTGCGTGTACCTGCCAACAGGGCCACTCCTGCCAGTCCCAACAGAGCGAAGGTGCCGGGTTCAGGGATCACGGCGGAGAAGCTGGTGTCAACCCTTAGGTTTTCATAGTAGGAATTTCCACCCTGACTCTGAAAGGTAAACTGGTCAATAACCCCTTTCTCTCCGAAATTCTGGTCGTAACTGTGCGTCCAGGTTCCCGGAGCCGAAGAAGGCAGGCCGGAAACATCCGTGGTGATGTTGGCATCGACATACCAGGCGTTATCGGTATCGACCAGAAATCGACCGTAGACGAAATACTCGGTGTCATGTGTGACGGCCGTTTGAGTAGTGGAACCTGTAGTGTTATTTGACCCCACGCCAAATTGGTCACTGGTAACACCGATCAGGAAATTCTGATTGTCCGTTCCGTTAAACTGCACCCGTGTCTGGGTGGCCGCATCAGCGTATTCGAAGGTGAAACTGAAAAAATACTCTGTTCCCTTCACCAGCGTGGGGGCAAAATCCATGACCGCGGTGTTTCCGCTTCCAATTCGCAGGGAATTGTCGCTGTATCCAAAGGGATTCACGTCATCGGTAAAGACATCCGTGCTTCCGTCTACGATCTGAGTGTTGCCAAGTGGGGTGGTGTATCCTGCTCCTTCTACCGCAGTATCACCCCCGGGGGTGTAGGGAAAGGTTTCCTCCACGATCAGTGCGGCGGAGGCGGAACCTGCGATCAGCAACATCGCCATCCCGGTACAAAAAGGTCTAGTGGGCTTCATCTTATCTCTTCCTGAAAAGGGTTTCGGTCGTCAACGTGGAAACCCTACACCGCTTCCATCTCTCCGGCTAACAGAAAAGAATGACACACGTTGTCTGTTACAAAAATACCCAGGGCGGCTTCAGAGGTCCATGGGTGGATGGTTGGCCCGGCACCGCCTGGCGGCGTCTACGTGTCGAGTAAGGCTCCGAATTGCTTCATCAATTCAGCCCTCAGCTCCTCAAGCACCGCGAAACAAGCGGGATCCTCCGCTCGGTTTTCCAGTTCGTGTGAATCCTCCGCCAGATGGTACAGCTCCTCATACACTGGGCGTTCGCCCTCCAAGCTGGAGCGAAGGCCCTGCTGATAGTCATCCAGTGTCCCCTTGAAGGGCAACGCGGCCTGGGCAGGGTCTTCTGTGCGGCGGAAATAGCGAATGTATTTCCACTCGTCGCTACGCAGGCATTCACATCGGGGGTAATTCTGGATATCCATGTGATTCTCGGCCACGAAGGACGTTCTCCAGGTTTCACATGTATGACCCTGTAGGAGCGGGACCAAGCTTGTGCCCTGCATCGCATCGGAGGGTTTCAGCCCGCAGAGGTCGAGTACCGTGGGGGCAAGGTCCGGAACCAGAACCGTTTCACTCCGGAGCTGCCCGGGTTGGGCGGAAGGCCTCGGATCATGAATAATCAGAGGAATTCGAAGGTCCTCTTCATACAACAGGGCTTTCCCACCGAGGCCATGTTCCCCCTGATGGAGGCCATGGTCGGTCGAGTAGACAATCAGGGTGTTTTCTGCAAGCTCCAGCCGATTCAGTTCTGAACGCATCCGACCCACGAACCGGTCAATTCCGGTTACGGTTTGGCATTGGCGAACCATCCTCTCCCTCAAGGTTACCTCAGACCGCACATAATCATAGCAGGAGAGAGCCACACCGTTATACACATCCCGGGGGAGTTTCGGGGAGGATCGCTGCTCGAAGGGCACATAGCTCTTCGGGATTGGAAGATCCTTCATCCGGTCGCGGTAGCGCGACACATACAGATCGTCATCTTCCGGTCTCAGTTCCATGTACTCGGTCCCCCATTCATGGGGGAGATTGAAGGTCACGCAGAGGCAGAAGGGCTGACCCTGTGGACGGCGGGGGAGTTCCGGTCCTTCCCCCTTGAGAAACGACTCCTGGGGAGAAAGAAAATTCAGTGCCCCTTCGGCGAACACTTCCACCTGAGTGTCCGGTTTCCCTCGGGGAAATGCCTCACCTCCCCATTGCGCCTGCTCTTTCGGATAAAATCCGCTGTGGCCATGGTTACCATACCAGTAGTCAAACACCTCTTCGAAATACCCGCTGTCATATCCGTTTCCGGAGGGACCGGCCGGGACGTGGTTTTTGCCGACCCAGCCTGTGTAGTACCCGGCCCGTTTCAGGCGCATCGGAAAACTCTGCTCCCATTCCTCCGGAGACAAATGGGTGTTGCTGTTGAAGTTAACACCATGTTTCCGTTCCCACTGACCAAGATAATGCCCAACCCGGCTGGGTGTGCAGAGAGGACTGGTACAGAATGCCTGGGTGAAGCGGGTGCCTTCCTCCGCCAGCTTATCCAGATGTGGCGTCTCCACCACCGGGTGACCCGCACACCCGAGCAGATCCCACCGTTGATCATCACTCAGGATGTAGATGAGATTCGGAGGGGTCATGACTCGTCACCGATGGAGAGATGCATTCCCTGCCAGGCAACCTTCCAGTGCGCTTCTCCGGCCATGAAATGCGGGGTCCGGTACCAACCCGTTTCCCGGTGAAGATCGGGAGCGGAGTGGACGGTGGATCCCAGGTGCAGGGCCCAC
Organism: Verrucomicrobia bacterium UBA6053; assembly: GCA_002429065.1. Taxonomy (GTDB): domain Bacteria; phylum Verrucomicrobiota; class Kiritimatiellia; order SS1-B-03-39; family UBA6053; genus UBA6053. The sequence continues at coordinate 112,569 of DIYN01000047.1, forward strand.
AGGCAGGCCAGTTGGTTGAAACGGGTGCACGCCTCTTCGTCCCAGGTGAGAGACCAGGTGAGGGTTTCCCCGTCCCGGGTCAGTTGCGGAAGGGCATGGCTTTCAAGCGGGTGAAGATACACTGTAAGGCAGAGATCGGATTCCCAGCGGAGGACGAGACGATGCCAGCCGTGTTCACAGGCTTCCTCCAGGGCGGATCCCCTGAAACCGAAGAGGCAAAAACGGTCAGAGCATCGCTGCCAATCCCGGGAGACCTGCGGCATTCGGCGTTCAATCAGAAAGGAGCTGCCTTTCCCGCAGCTTCTGGTCCGGCCCACCGTGGGAGGGCTTACGGTATCTGTGAGTGCATTGTGCAGGTACGCGGATGATTTATTCCGTGCGGGGTGAAAGCGTTCGACGCCATGCTCCAATGTCCCCCACTGGAGAAATCCCCAGTCCCCCTCCGCAGAAGAAAACGCAACCGGCATGGATTGCCAGGAAAGTCCCCAGGTCGGATGGTCGGTGTTTTGCATCACCGGGAATTCGCTGAGAGCCCCCAGGCGGTAAGCCCCTTCATGAACCGCATATGCTTCATGGCCGTTTACGCAGGGCACTCTCAGCGTGGGCTCTTTTTTCGCAGGGGGACCGGCAAGAGCGTGCCACCCCCGTTCAAAGAGGACCTGGCCAATGGGAAAGCGGTAGAGATGTGTGACCTGATGCGGGTTGTGGTGGGGAAGGTCTCCAGGGGCAATCGGAGCAATTTTGCTTCGGTAGGATTGATGATCGCACTGCTGTTCCAGGGCATAACTGCGGATGGTCGGAACCCGGGGGCCGCCTTCGAACGCATCTTCAATGTTCAGGAGGTCGTGAAACAACTCCAGGTAAACAGAGGAAAGTGAGGGAGGCAGGGTGTCTGCAAGCAACAGCAGGCAGGACAATTCATCCAACAGAATACTGCTGTAAATGTCGCTGAGATGCTCGCCCCACCCCCAATGGGTTTCTTTCCAGTATGCCGCGGCACGGGTCATGGTCTCCTGCAGCGGGTCTGTACTCCTTCCCAGTTGTTCATGCAGCAACCACAAACAGACCAGATCCCCGAGATATTTATTGGGATAATGCACCTTACCCTCGTCGGCTTCTTCCTGAAACCAGACCCGGAAGGCCTCCAGCATCACCTGAACGGTCTTCCGTTGCTCCGGGGAAAGGTCCCTGTCAAATGTAATCGACAGCACCAACAGGTTGAGGGCGATGAAGAAAGATGCATTGGTGTCGATCGGATGAGGCTCTTCCGCGTACCATCTGCAGGCACCATGCAGGTGACTGCCGTCCCGGACCTGCAGTCCGGAAAGCGCGTTCAGAACCTCCGAAGTGGGAAACGTCTGCAGTTCCCCCCGCTGAGCAGCGACAATCAGTCTGCTGGAGGCATTCGGGCCGGAGTGAACCTTGGGAAGCTCTGCCACAGGCGTCGTATGTCCGGGAGAGCTCTGGGTCCAGAGACCAAGGCTCGGATGATAGGGTTCTGCGAGGAATTCAGCAAAGGTGGGAGGGGACATACGGCCCAGTGTACGGGAAATCCTCTTGAGGGCACAACCTCTTTTGCGGTATGGGAGTTTCAGGTTGAAGAGATCTGTTGTATGTTACAATATTCGGCAGAGTGGAGGACAACGGATGAATCAACACATGACGTGAAACGGATGACCAAACGGGGACGACCAAGCCTGCCTGCAGAGACCAGGCGTGCAGTACAGACGCTGGCACGTTCGAAGCAGGGGCGGCAGATGTCGGTGCGCGCCTTGGCTGCGGCAACAGGGATCTCCACGGCATCGGTGAGTCGGATCCTGCAGGCGGCAGGGATCAACCGTCGGCGTGGTTCGGATTCCCCTCCTCAACCTGAACCTTCCCATGGTCTCAGTCTTCGTACCGTCGCTGCACGTGCAGGGGTCAGTGTCTCAACCGCCTCCCGGGCTCTGAGAGGGTCGGTGCGGGTCAAACCGGAAACCCGGCAGCGGGTGGAGGCGGCGGCGGCGGAATTGGGATATTCTCCCCATCCGTATGTGGGTGCACAGCTTGCGGCTGTCCGGAAAGGACGGTTACCCAAGGTCAATGCCGTACTGGCCTATCTGTGGGAAGGGGCGGGAGAAGATGCCACCTTTGAAGAAGTTTTACAGTTACCCTACGGTCCCGGACGGAAATTCCGTGCGGCGAAAGCCACAGCCAAGCGTCTTGGGTACCGGGTGGAGACGTTCCGGGTAAGAGAACCCGGCCGCAGCACCAAACGCCTCCGGCAGATTCTCCTGGCAAGGGGGATCCGCGGGATTCTGGTCGATGCACCACGGTATACGCTTCTTGAATCCGGCATGGATCTCTCCGGCTTTCAAAGTGTGTCGTTCATGGAGGCAGATCCGCTGCATGTGGATGTGGTGGGACCTGATTTTTTCAGGGATGTCATGCATTTGTATCTTGAACTCTGGGGCAGAGGATACCGCCGTATTGGTTTCCTGACCTTCGACTCCGGATCCACCTCGACCCTTTTTGCCCGTAATGCCGGATTTCGCCATGCCCAGCACCATGTCTGTCCACCTGAGAACCGGATTTCCGTGCTTCCGTTGGACACCATGTGTGTTCATTTCCGGAGATTCATTCTGGATAAGATTCCTCCGTATGAGATCAATCGGGTGGGAGAGTGTGACTGGCTGCTGGCCCAGAACTGGCAACCGCTTCTCACCTCGGTGAAGGACTGGAATCCGGGACGGGTACAAGCGGAAATTCTGAAATGCTGGTTGAAGCAGAACCGTCCTGATGCTCTGATTTGCGAGCATATGAATACGGTCTCCCAACTGCGGAACTTTGGATACACCGTGCCCGGGGACATCGCCGTCGCCCACACCAATCTCAATGAAGATGTAGCGGGGTGGAGCGGGATTCGTCGACCGGACGAGGAAATAGCCGTCATGGCTGTGCAGCGCATTATTGAAGGCATTAATGTGGCCCGTGCCCCTTCCAATCCGCCAGTTGCGATCCGCCTGCCGGGTACGTGGATTGAAGGCCATACCACCGGGAGGATCGCGGCACCCTCCATTCCTCTTACCCGATCTGCAGGGGAATGGATTGAACGAATGAGCTGAATCTCTGCCTGAAGGAGAGCGTCTGCATTCCACTTGCACTCCTCTGTGGTGAGTCTAGGAAACCAACCTGATGAAACATCCATTCCGTCTGCTGATCCTTCTGAGCCTGTTCTCTGTCTACCTGCTTGCGGAAGAAAACCGTCCCAGTTTCGTGGCCGCACCGGCGGTGTCTTCCAGCCCGGGTTTCGGAAACGGTCTCGGGGTGGTGGGGCTGATGTTTTTCCGTCCGGAAGCTTCGGATCAGGTCTCTCCGAATTCCACCCTCACCTTGATTGGGCTGTATTCGGATACCGACAGCTTTTTTCTCGGAGCCTTTGCCCCATTGTACCTGAAAGAAGACCGTTGGAGGGTTACCCCCGGACTGGTCAGCGGGCGGGTGAAAAGTGATCTCAATGTGGGGCTACCGCAGAATGCGAAATTTGAAAATGAATTTCTTGGGTCGTTTCTGAAAGTGCTGCGTCGGGTTCAGGGCGATTGGTATGCAGGTGTCCAGGTGATGCTGATCGATCAGAAGTACAGGGCACAGAACCCGGCAGGAGAACTCTACTTTGAGCAGTTCGGTGTGGAGGACACCACCTCGGGGGTCCTGTCCGCTGTCGTGGCGATGGATTCCCGCAATGACCAAAGGTACCCGACCGGTGGACAGAATCTGGAACTGACTCTCGGGTATGCCCCCGAGGGTCTTGCCGAGGAGGAGGCGTATACGACCTCCCAACTGATGTTCTCCTCCTTCCATCCGGTGAAGAAGCAGGTTTTCGCCTGGCAGACCTTCGCAAAAACCGTCTCAGATGACGCCCCGTATTTTGAACGTCCCACTCTCGGTCAGCGCGGTGATCTCCGCGGGTACACTCCGGGCGAATTGATCGGCGACCATTCGATCAGTCTGCAAGCTGAAATCCGGGCGTTTTTCACACCTCGATTGGGAGGCGTGGTTTTCGGCGGGGTTGGAGCCTTATGGGAGGACGACCTCTCCTCTGACGATCTCTACCCAAGCTACGGACTCGGTCTCCGCCTTCGGATTCAGGAGGAGAACAAGGTCAACTTCCGCATCGATTATGCCGTGGGGGAACAGGATCAGGACGGCTGGTACATCAGCGTTTCTGAAGCCTTCTGACGTTGAACAGGCTGCCCCGGGCCATTGGGTTATCGATACAGCCCCAGACTCACCTTCAGGTTTTGAAATCCTCCCCGGCTGTGACTGGGGGAATTGCTGTTGACCACGATCACCAGTTCCTCTCCCGCGACAAGTTTGACCTCACCGGAAAGGGAGAGTGCGGGAGATCCTTTTTCCACCATGGGGGTGGCCAGTGTCTTGAGAGAGGTTCCTTTTTCGGAGCCCCAGGCAAAGTGAACCAGGTGCAGGGTGGCCCGGGTGTCCTCCAGCCTCCAGCCCCGGATATATCCATCTGTGGAGAGGTGGTAGCGGTATAAACCGGTTTCCGGAGCAATGAAGACCAGGACACCGCTGTCACGGTCTGTCCATCCCAGTCTCTGCTGGTTTTTCTGGAACACCGGATAGCTGTTCGATCCGGTGAAACTGGCATCCTCTTCAAACCACGCGGCTGTATTTCCGCTCCAATCCGCTTTGGTGATGCCCAGGGTGTGATCCAGAGGCTGTTTCCGCCGGTTACCAAGGTACTGGATCCGCCAAAGTGATTTGCCATCCTCTCCTTCAAAGGCAGAGTCCCCGATCCAGTGAACCCCTACCTGCGGGAGCAGAAAACTCCGGTCGGCCTGCCCATGCCTGGGGTGCACGAAATCCGGAACCTTGAGAGGCGCCGCTTTGACAGGCTCAGGATACACGACCAGGTCTTTCGTCAACGGATCCGGAAGGATCACCTTCTGCTCAGCGGCTGATTCAAGCAGGTCGGGGAGGGCGGATTGAAAGCTGGTGACAAAGTGTCCGTATCCTTTGGCATGGGGATGGCAACTGTCATTGGCAAACTCCTCCCACCGGATGTCCCCGGCCCGCAACTTGGCCGCCACATCATGTGCCAGTCCGATGGTGGGGATCTGATAATGGGCCGCGACCTTTTCATGTGCCTGTGCAGAGGGAGGGAGATGTCCCTTGTCATAATGAGGAAGCATGTTTTTCGCCAGGGTGTAAAAAATGACGATGTCCATGTTCGGGTTGGACTGCCAGGCTTTGTGGAGAATCCGCTCCATGTGCTCCGTGTGATCCCGGTCACCGTCGTTCACTGCGAACTCCACAAACAGAACGTCGGGTTTGTACCTGAGCACATCCCGGTCGAGTCGTTTCGCACCGAACCGGGAATCCGTTCCGCTGACTCCGGCATTGACGACCGTAATTTCAGATGCCGGGTAGGTCGTGCGAAACCACTCCCCCACCTGATGTACATAGCCGTTTTTCCCACCAAGAAACGTAATGGACCCTCCCAGAAAGGCGAGGGTGACCGGCTGTTTCTGCTCAAGTTTCCACGCCGTGTTCGGCAGCCCTCTCCGTGCTGTGAGTGAGCGGGCGGGCTCCTGTGCCTCCCCGACCACACCAACGAGACAACTTACCAGCAAACTCAATCGGAAACAGGTTTTCATGCCGGGACCTTACGCCATGTATCCTCTCAGGTGAAGAGCGAACCGCGTACTTTCCCCGTTACGGTAATGGATCGAGGGCCGCAGCCGCTGGAGTCACTCTGCGGGTTTCTGATTGCGGATCGACGTGATACGCCAGGAGCCGGCATGATCACGGACCAGGGTGAAACTGCTCCAGAGTATCCGGTCCGGTCCATCTGTTCCGGCGATCACATACCGCGCATCAGCCAGAGCGACATCGTTCCGCAGAAACCGAACGGTTTCAATTTCGAGCGTCCGGTCTCCGGGGTTCCGGGTGCTGCTCCTCTTCATACCCGCAGTGGCGGCGTCTCTTCCCCGCCTCCATTCTCCCCGTGAGGTGAGCTGATCCATATCGGGTGACAGCACCGCCTCCACCGCCTCCAGATCCCGTGCCTGCCGTCCGTCCACATAGGCATGCAGGGTCCTGCGGACCTCAGCCTCCGAATCCGGAGACAGATCGGAGGTGCCGGATGCTGAGTGCACACATCCGGTGAAGAGCGGCAGAAGAAGAACGGAGAGGACGGAGAGGGGACGCGGCTTCATGTACCACACTCGCCCCGCTTCCCCCTCCGTCAACCCGGGTCTCTGTTTAAAATCCGTTTCGGAAAATCCAGGCCGTACGGGCGGGAACGTTCAGGGCCAGCTCCTGCCCGCCGGTGACGGCACGGGTGCCGGGAATTCCATTTGGGGCGACGCGTTCGCCATCCCCGATGCGTCTCCAGAGTCCGGGAGGCAGGGAGACCTCAAACGCCTTCTCCTCTTCAGAGGCGTTCATGAGAACCATCACCATGGGAATCCCAGGCCGTTCATTGTTCGCATTCACGATCCAGCCCAGGGCATCCTGGGAGCCGTCCTCAATGTAGTGAACATATTCCAGGCTGGGCGGAGGACCTTTGGGAATCCGGAGCGCACTGCCGGCCGGACTCAGACGGAACGCAATCATATCGTGGTAATAGCTCAGCACCTCACGTGCATGTGGGCGGTTCCGCTCCTCCCATCGGAGGGAGTTCAGCTTGTCTCCCTGATTGTAGGTGTTCCGTACCCCGTGTTTACTCCGGAGAAATGCCTGACCCTCCGTGATCATCGGTGTGCCCAGAGATGAGAAAATCAGAGTGGCGGCCAGTTTATGAATCTTCTCATCCCGTGCACTCAGAGTCCGTCCGTCACGGCCGGGGTTGCTGCTGAGTTCATCCGTGAGGCTGAAATCATCATGGCTTTCCATGTAATTCACACTCTGAAGAGGATGCCGGGTCCAGGTCTCCACACTTCCCCGGATCGCCTGCTTCACGGCCTGCTTGTCCCCGTGACCCACCACAAAACGTTTCGCGGGTTCGCGGAACTTATCATTCCAGGCTCCCCAGGTGGTTCCCCCCAGGAAGGGTTTGTTGCTTCCCCGGAAACTCCAGGGCTCCGCATGCAGAACCACGTGGGGATGTTTCTGGCGGATGTCCGCTTCGATTTCGGACAGGGTCTGGTTGTCGATCAGCTCGCAGAGGTCGAACCGGAATCCGTCGATTCCATATTCCTCCACCCAGTAGAGCACACTCTCTTTGATGAGCCGCCTGAACATGGGACGTTCACTGGCGGTGTCGTTCCCGCATCCACTGAAGTTCTGTTTGGTGAGGTCCGGATTGAGGCGGAAATAGTATTTCCGGTCGATCGCGTTGAAGACATTCACCCCCCCAATGTGGTTGTAGACGACATCCATAAATACGGCGAACCCCTGACGGTGGAGTTCCTCCACCAGTTGCTTGAACTCCTCCACCTGAGAACCCCCGTGAGGATCAAGGGCATATGAGGACTCCGGCGCGAAAAAGAAACAGGTGGCATATCCCCAGTCGTGGCGGTCTCCAAAGCCGTTGTTGAATTCGTGAATGGGGAGAAACTGAATCACATTCACCCCGAGGGCTTTCAGGTGGTCGAGGCCGGTTCCGGTTCCGTTGGTTTCCAGCAGGCCCAGGTACTTGCCGCGAAGGGGCTCAGGCACTCCCGAGGAGGGGTGCTGGGTCAGATGGCGGATATGGGTTTCATAGATGACCATGTCCTCCCAGGCGACCCTGGACCGGGGTTCCGGATTCGCCTTGGTCTGGGTCACATCCATCACGAGGCTGTTGCCCTCAGCGAGAGACACTGCTTTGGCCCAGGGATCCCCCAGCCAGGCCTGGGGGGTAAAGCCTTCACCGGTCCCTTTCGGTCCGTCCACCTGATAGGCGTAATACTGCCCGAGGTTCACGCCTTCCCGGCTGTGTTCCCACACCCCGTCCCGGTCTTTGACCATGTGAATACGTTCCGCAGGTTCGATCCGCTCACCTTCTGGTGACGTGTGATACGGGCCGTCAAACAGACCCAGAGTGACGGAACGAGCGCGGGGCGCAAACAGTCGGTAGTGGGTTTGGTTGCGTTCACGGTCAAGCGTGGCGCCCATGGGTTTGGAGGATCCCAGCCGGTCCAGGATTTTTCCCGGGGAGGGGCGTACCCTCAAGGTGCGTTCATGCAGCCCCCGGACGGTCAGGGCCGGCGGTTCAGACAGGGCCATCGGCTCGGTGGTCGAGATCCAGAGTTCCGGTTGTGCCCCTCCGCCGCGGGGGACAGACAGATTCCGGTGAGGAGTGCCGGGCTCCAGCATGGCATTGACCGCGTTCTCGGGAGGGCTTTTCCATTCACCATTGACGATGAACTTGAACATCAGATGGGACCCCGTCGATTTCCCGTCCACAAATCCGAAGGGAGCACGGACACTCCAGGTGCCGTTTTCCGTTCGGGCCAGCCGGAAGGTCGGATCTTCCGGGTTCCATCCGTTAAAGGTCCCTGCGACCTGAACACGCTCGATTTCCCGAACGGCCATGTCATAGGCAAAGGGGTTAAACAGGAATTCAATTTCTGCACCCTGCATCCTGAATCCGCTTGTGTCCGGGTCCAGACGGGGTAGCCGCCATTCCACGCGCAGCTCGCCACCCCCCGGTGTCAGTTCCACCTCGACGTCCTCCCGACGCTCCGGTTCCTGGTACAAAACGAGACGGAGATGATGCGGATCTTCCATCAGGGTCTGGGAAATAACGCGCGGCGGGCGCTCGATGTCCCCGTTTTCATTAAAGTGAACGATCCGGTTTTCACCCGGCTCCCATTCACCGTCCGGGATAAACTTGAACTCGTAGCTTCCGAACGAGGTTTTCTGATCACCGAGAGGGTAGGCCCATACTCCGGGAGAGACCGCCTGCATTTCCACTTTAGGGTCCCAGCCGTTCCAGGCACCCGCTAGCAGGACCTGGTTGGCACCGGGGTGACGATAGTAGAGCCATCGGGTTGCGGTGGTACCTGGAATGTCCCGGTTGTCGGGTGCGAGGACCACATCGTGTTCCGATGGGCTCGGGATTTCGGGTAGTGGACCAGGGCCGGGTCGGGTTTCCGCAGTGGTCGCTGGTTCCTGTGGCTCAGGCGAGGAGGGCACCGGGTCGGGTTCTGTTGTCCGCAGCAGCAGCCAGGCGGCAAGCGCAAACACTCCAAACAGGGCTGCCATCACCAGGACGGCGGCAGGATGCAGGCACAGACGTCCTCCGTGGGGGGGGCGGCGTTTCATGGGCGGTTCCTTCGGGTTACAGGGCTTCAACTTCAACCGCGTAGACCCGGTCGGACGGGTCCGCTTCATTGTCAATCAGTTCCAAGGGACCTGAGGCAGGTGCATTCTGCCAACTGCCGGCGGGGACCCACGTCGGGGTGGAAGCTCCCTGGAGAAAATCCTCGCTGTACAGCAGGCGGTATCGACGGTTGGTCTCCGTGGGAATGGTGATCCGTCGGTCCGTGGAAAGGGTAAAGGTCTCAATTTCGAGGACATCACTGCCCAAGGTCGCATCTGTCCCGGCCTCCTCCTCATCACCGTTGGTCATGCCATCGCCATCTTCATCCTGAGTGGGATCCAGCAGCAGGATGTCGGCACTTTCCGGTGCGGCGGCCGCGGCCGCGATCCCCGCTGCACTCACGGGCGTCACAACAACATTCACCGTTTGACCATACAAACCTGGGTCAACCTGCCAGGAAATCTGATCCTTGCCGGTCCAGGTTCCGGTGTACACCACCTGATCCGCAGCATTCCGAATCACCACCTGATAAGAGGTGACGTTGTCATGTGTGCCATAATTGGAGGTGTTCACGGTCAGATGCAGCGTTCCGCTCCCGGACCAGCCGTTCCCATTCGTGGTGACAGGGGCGGTGGCCGGGGCCGGGGGAGGCGTGACATCATAGACTTTGAGAAACTGAGCCTCATATGGGGCGGTCGTCCAGGTGGCGTCTGCAGCCGGTACGGGGTTCATGGAGACAAAAGCACCATTGGTAAGGAGATCCCCCCGTGAGACGTTGGAAGGCCAGAGCCAAATGTCCCGGCGGCCGACATGTTCTCCGTTTCGCCCTTCATATGCGGCAATATTCTTTACGTTGTACTCACGGCCATCCGCAAGTCCCATAAGGTCTGCCAGAGTGGAGGGGATTTCAAAGGTATCCGCCTGGACATTGTTCCGGTCCAGGTTGGTGAAGGCCATCACCACGTCCTGAAACGCAAGCGGTGTACTACCGTCTGTGTATTTCACTACCGAGAAAATTTCATTCTTGGGGTTGCCGTCCGCTTTCCGGTTTATGAACCAGCGGTTGGTCGAACGCAGGGCGTCACTGAATTCCCGGGCCTGGGCAATCCCGGCATATACCGGACGGAGAAACTGCACCCCGAGGTCATTGTTGTCCCAGGCCGTCCACTGGGGCTGCATGGAGTTCCATTTCTTGAAATGAGGAATGTTTTTCCCGAAGTTCAGTTCATACCAGTCCCAGGAACCCTGGGGGAGGGTTTCCTGAGACTTCCGGGCAGCGCCGATTTCCTGTCCGTACATGATCATGGGCGCACCGTCATTGGTGCTCACAGTCGCGAACCGGATTAACGCCTCCCAGGGATCCGCGTAGGGCAACTCGTCATGGGAGGTGTTGTTCAGCAGGACCAGACTCTGATTGTAGGCATTGCGGCGGTCTTCAAACACGCCGCGGTATCCGCTGGCTGTGGTCGCACTTGCGAGTGGAAAGACAATGTTCTCGTTCAGCACCGCGAAGTGCCGACTGGAACGGTATGTGACCTCTCCGCCGTCGAGACTTTCTGACATGAAGACAAAGTTCCATTTCACGCTGTGGGTGCGGTTGATAATGTACTCCATGCATTGGGGAGGAAGACCCTGTCCGAAATCTTTCCGCAGCCCATCGATTCCTTTCAAATCCGCTTCCAGACTCTCGGCCTCCGTCCATCCGGTATCGTAGGTGTTGGATCCCCTGTGTCCGGACTGGACAATCCAGTAGGGGAGTACTTCGCCGAAGTACCGCCAGACGTTGATGGTGTCCGTGCCCAAGGAGCCATAGTTCATGGTGTCGGACTCATTCCGCACCGTGTTCTGGCTTGTGGAAGCGTCCGGATATCCAGTGACCAGGGTGGAATAGGTGCCGAAAAAGACATCACGGACATCATTCCATTTTCCAAAATCATTCCGGTCAGGCGCTACGGCAATATCCCCGCTGTTCGCGGCAGGGGCTGAATAGGCGGCTCCGTTTCCTCCAGCGGTGGAAAAGAATCCAGGAACCCGGTCCCGGAAACGGTCATTGGGCTGCCAATCGTTTCCCTGGGGGCCGAAGATGTCCACTCCTTTCTGACCCAGGACAACGTCGGGTGCTGTGTGATTGAACGGGAAATCGAGCATGAGCTGGACCCCGGACGTATCTGCATTCACGACAAAATTCTGGAAGGCGGTCATGGCAGCGGCGTAGTTGTCCGGATGCTCCACCGGGTTGGTCAGTGCCCCGTTGTACGCGCTGGTATAGAGGGGGTTGATTTCCCAGAAATTCCGGATGGAATAGGGGCTGCCGGGGTCATAGGCCGACCCGGTGGCCGGGTCATTCTGACGGCCATCAATTCCCTGGGGATGGAAGGGTTGAAACCAGATCCAGTTGACACCCATGTCGCGAAGCCAGGACATGTTGACCCGGGCGGCTGGATCATGCAGATCCTCGAATGTCCCCCGGGCGGCAAAGGTGGGAGCGGTGGCATTCACATTGGTGACATGCAGTTCGTATACGTTCATGTCCCGCGCCTGTTTCGGGGCTACCACCACGGCGTGATCCCGGATGCCGAAATTTCCCAGCCAAATCCAGTTTGGATTCCCCGAAACCCTGTACCTTCCGGTGATCCGATACGCGCCTGTTTTGTTCACGGGTAAGGTCAGAGTCCAGGTACCGTTTCCCTGGTCAGCCATGTCATAGGCCTGAAAATAGGTGTCGGTGTCCGCTGTGGTAATGGCGGAGCCGTCCGGAGGGAGGATCCCGTCTTCGATCCCGTCACTGTTGGTGTCTGCCGTAGCCCGATCACGGTTGTTCAGGTTCGTGAACACCTCTACATCCACCACATTGGCGGCATTCGGCGTCATCACCAGAGAGAGAGAGGGGAAGGTGCTGTCCCGGACTTCATCGATGTAGAAGTTTGATTTGGAATAGTCGGTATTCACCCCGTTCACAGTCAGAACCGGGTTTGCCCAGAGGGTGAAACTGCCCGTGGATAGCACGGCAGCCAAGAGGAGTCGGGAAGGAGTCTGCATAAAAATTAAAACGTTTGAATTTAACCTACACCCTGACGCTGTGTCCTGTCAAGGAACCGGGCGATTCTTTCTGAAAATGGGTGTGAGAGGTGTTGGTCCCCTATCGGGGAAGCCGGAAGACTGCGGGGAAGGTTGAGCGATGCAGGGTGATGGGGCAGGGGGGCTCCACCCCCTTTGGAGAGACTGGGGCAGGAATGCCCTTTCTCCGTTTGCATGTTTAAATGAGTTGCCACAGGCCGTGAAACCCGGCAGAGCGTGGCCATGACCCAACCTGGCACCTTTGAGGTTCACCATCGAGACCCGGACAGCCACGCACGCGTGGCCACGCTGCATACGGCTCACGGACCCGTGGAAACTCCCGTGTTTATGCCGGTTGGAACCCAGGCCACGGTGAAATCGCTGACCCCCGAAGATGTGTCCGGATTGGGATATCCCATCATCCTGGGCAATACCTACCATTTGAACGAACGCCCGGGATCTGATCTGATTGAGCGGATGGGCGGTCTGCACCGGTTTATGCACTGGGACGGGGCGATTCTCACCGACAGTGGAGGGTTTCAGGTCTGGTCCCTCGCGGAACTGAATCAAATTACCGAAGAGGGGGTCACCTTCAAAAGCCATCTCGACGGGAGCAAACAGTTCATGGGACCGGTTGAATCCATGCGGATTCAGAAGGAGTTGGGATCCGACATCGCCATGCTGTTTGATGAATGCATTCCGTATCCTGCGGAGCGGGAGTATGCCGAGAACGCGGTGGACCGCACCCTGCGCTGGGCGGAGGTCTGCAAGGAGCAGCCCCGGGCGGAAGGTCAGCTTCAGTTTGCCATCGTGCAGGGTGGAGAATTCGGTGATCTCCGGGAGCGGTGCGCCAAATCATTGGTGGACATCGGGTTTGAGGGGTATGCCATCGGCGGTGTGAGTGTGGGAGAACCCGATGAGCTCATCCTGCCGGGCGTGGAAGCGTCTGTTTCGCACCTTCCAGAGAATCAGCCCCGGTATCTCATGGGCGTGGGCATGCTGGACCAGATGTTGGAGGCTGTTGCAAGGGGGGTGGACATGTTTGATTGTGTGCTGCCCACCCGCATTGCCCGGAACGGCTCCGCTGTGACGAGGAAAGGCCGCTATTCGGTCCGCAATGCCCGTTGGAAAGAAGATCCCCGTCCGGTGGAGGAGGGTTGTACATGCGAATGCTGTCGGAACTACAGCCGTGCCTACATCCGGCATTTGATCAACTGCGGCGAAATGTTGGGCTACCGTCTCCTGAGTATCCATAACCTGCACGTGATGGGTACGGTGATGGCCGAAGCACGTCAGGCCATCCAAGAAAACCGTTTCACCGAATACCGCCGGAACTTCCTGGCCACCTATTCCAAGACTCACCCTGATCCCTAAAGGGGTGTGATCTTTGGAACCGGAAACATCACCTGCATGAAACAGAAAATTCTTTTCATCAGTTGTCTCCCCATGGTGATCTACCTGATCTTAGGGATCAGTTTTCGACTGCTGATGATCACCAAGCCGATGACCACGGCCGAAATTTTCTATGAAGTAGGAAATCCGTCCTACACGCATGGTGTCTGGCAGGACGCTTCCCCTGCAGGGCAGCGGATCATGTACAGAATGCCGTCTGAGGTATGGAAAAACATTCTTCCCATCTGGCAGTTTTGTTACCAGTACCCCTTTGGTATCATGGAGCTCAACAGGGCGAAACATCCTGATGTTGTGGACTCCAACCTGTTGACGGATTTGACTGAAGTCAGTCGCCAATTTGATATCCCTCCCGGTTCAATTCTCTATACCCGGAATCCCTCTCTTGACCGGGTCGATATTGAATATCCAGATGGCACGCGAGCGTATATTCTGGAGGGTGAACGTTTGACGGAATCAGAGATGCTCGACAGATACCGGTAGTGGAAGGGAACGCTCGATCCCGAGAAATCTACATTGTCCTCGTAGCAGGACGGTGAGAATCGAAGGGATTTATTGCGTAAAGAGCTGATAGCGCAGATCGAAAATGGCCTTCAGATCTCTTCCCTTTGGACGCGCACCCGGATCGATGTCATCCTGCATGGTAATGAGGGCCCGGGCTGCAGGCTGGTTTCTCCAGTTCTTGACCCGGCGGTCCATACGGAAATCCTGGGCCAGGAGGGGCAGACTTGGCCACTGCTCCGGATTCATGATCGGGAGGCCGATAAAGCTGACCAGCGCGGCCGCATCCTGATGTTTGGCCATTTCGGCCGCGAACACATTCGGCGCGGATCCAAACGGTGCCATCTGTGTGGGCAGACTCTCATGCTGGCTGACCACCGGCGTCCAGTTGCTGCCGTTCAGTTCGTCAAGGAAGGAGGAAATCAGGGTGTCATTCCGTTCACGCTGGGATTCATTTTCCGGATTCAGCGGGAGCACGATGACCTTCCCCCCATCCGGAAGCTGCTCTTTCAGTGCAACGGCCATCTGATGCCCGACTGCGGCATCAAACCGCTCGAGATAGGCGATGGATTCCGGGCCTCCTCCAAACAGTCGCACCGCGAGAAGCAAGACAGAGCTGGCAATCCCGACACCACCCGCGATCTTGCGGTAGGGGGCCGTGGGTTGAAGGAAGAACAGGCCAATGCCTGCAAGAGCAAGAAGCAGTAAGAGTGCGGTCATAAATGGAAACTCCCCTGGATGGAGATGAACTTATTCGGGGATGCCCCAGTAAATATCGCCACGTGCGGCACTTCCCGGTTCCGCCCGGTACGCAGCGACATGCCCATCTCCATGCAGGACATTGTGGGTGAAATTATGCCCCCAGGAGTCATACTCCCCCTGATCCCGATTGATGTTTCCGACACCATGTGCCGGGAAATTCAGGCTGTGCCAGGCGGGCCATCCTTTGGTGTCACAGCCCTGACTCCAGATACGGTTTTGCCCCCCGCAGGAATTGCTGTGAGCCAGCCATGTCTCCACCACGAGGAAGGACTGAGCCGTGACCTGGTCCAGAGACTTCGAGATGGCAGGAGGGTAGCTCCAGTGTTGGTCCCAGTGGCTGGGGTCCGCAGGATCCGGATCTTCGACCAGAGCGACACCCATGTTGTAAAACACTCCCACGTAGGTTTTGGCGTTCACGGTGCCCCATGTCCGGTCTGAGGGGCACCGGAAAACCTTCCCAGGCCCTTCGCCGTACCACTGAAGGGCCTCGTCTTCTGTATCGACGTCCTCAAAGGCTTCATGCCAGGCAAAGTCCGAAAGTCGGGCGGCGAATCCGTCGCGGTATCCTCCCTGAAACGTTCGGCTGGCAGGCAGCCGCTTGTTCTGCATGGCATAATCGGTGATAAGCTGACCGATACTGCGGAGATTGTTCTGGCAGGCCTTTTGTTCCGCTTTTGCGATGGCGCCTGAGAGTCCGGGAATAATGAGAGAGGCCAGCAGCGCGATGATGGCGACCACCACCAGCATCTCAATCAGCGTGAAGGCTGATTTCGAGTGTCTTCCCCCCCGTGATCGGGAATCGCGTGGTGCGGAAACATGAGTGAGAGGCTGCATAAGGGATTTTCCTTTTTCTGATGAGTCTGTACCTAAAAACATAGGGGCTTTCGTTTCAGAGGTAAAGGGTGGAAGGATTGGTTTTCTGTGCGGATGAGTTTACTCGTTATTCCCGAATTCGGTCCTGATGAGACAACCACAGGATGCCGGTTCTGTAAATGTAAAAATATTTTCTCAAGAGCGGACGGGCTTTGGGGGTCACCCGAGATTGACAGGTTGAGGTTGCCCGGTCAGGAGACAGGGCCTGATCAACTAACCCCGGATACACCCCCATGTCTGATTCTTATGGTTCCTTTTCGGAAGACGGCCGTGAATACATCATTACGGATCCCTGCACTCCCCGCCCCTGGCATAATTACCTGGTGAATGACACCTACTTTGCCAACATCACCCAGCACGGGACCGGGCTGAGCTTTTGGCAACCGCTTGGAGAGGGGCTGAGAGTAAATGTTACGGAGGACGGGGATGGCGGAGGCGGTCCACGTCTGGTGTATCTGCGTGACAATGACACCGGGGAATACTGGTCCCTGACCGGGGCGCCGCATACCGGAGTCGGGTATGAGGAGTGGGAATGCCGCATCGGGTTGGGATATCAGATCAACCGCTCGGTTCTGCATGGCATTGAAGCCACCT
This sequence comes from Verrucomicrobia bacterium UBA6053, assembly GCA_002429065.1. GTDB lineage: Bacteria > Verrucomicrobiota > Kiritimatiellia > SS1-B-03-39 > UBA6053 > UBA6053. Next base: position 129,016 of record DIYN01000047.1, read on the forward strand.
GGCGTGTGTTTGTCCCTCAGACCCAGGATCGGGCGGAACTCTGGACAGTCAGTGTGAAAAACCTCTCGGATCGTCCCCGGAACATCAGTGTGATTCCGTATGTGGAGATGAATCTGACCGGAGGCAGTACGCTGATGGATTTTGTCGCCGTTCTGGGCGGACGTTTTGACGAGGAAAGCAATGCGGTGTTCGGCATCAATTCCTGTGTGAAGTTCCCGGATGACTTTAAAGCATTCTTGGCCAGTGACGGTGAGGTTACAGGCATGACGGTCAGCCGGGATGCTTTTTTGGGGCATTACCGCACCTATGCCAATCCCCTCGCGGTGGAGAAAGGGGATGTGTGCAATGTCCAGGCAGGTACAGAATGGATTGGCGCAAGTCTCCGCCATGAGTTCCGGCTGGATCCAGGGCAGGCATCCTCCGTCAACTGTACGCTGGGCGTGATGGCCACTGAGGAAGAGGGGCGGGAAACCATTGCCAGGGTGCTGGCAGAAGGTGAGGTGGAACGGCTGTTCGCAGACCTGGAACATCAGAAAACGGCTATGGTGGAGCGGAATCAGGTTTCAACACCTGATGCCCAGTTTGACCGGTGGATCAATGTCTGGCTGCCGCATCAGCTTTCCGTTGTCGCCCGGTGGGGACGGGTGATCGGACGCGGATACCGCGATGTGCTGCAGGATAGTTTTGGGCATCGGATCACCGATCCGGCCAAAGCCCGCGACTGCATCAAAGAGGTCTTTGCCAAGCAGTTCCCCGACGGACGCTGCATCCGGGCCTGGCGCCTGCCCAATGCCCAGTTGGATCTCCAGCATTATGCGGATTCTCCAAGCTGGATGATTATGGCTTTAACCCAGTATCTCAAAGAAACCGGTGATTTCGCCCTCTTGGAAGAGGAAGTGTCCTACCTCAACCCTGAGGACCCTTATGCCCCCTCCACCCAGTCCGGTTCGGTTTGGGAACATGTGGTTCTCGCGCAGCATCACCTGCTGGAGCACCGTGGACAGCACGGTCTGAGTAAGATTTATTACGGCGACTGGTGTGACACCATGAACGGAGTCGGACGTGCCGGGGAAGGGGTTAGCGTCATGCTGTCCATGCAGGTGAAATGGGGCTGTGACCTTCTTGCGGAGTTGGCGGATCAGGTGGATCAGCCTGAGCTGGCGGTGGAAATGCGGAAGGCGTCGGAAGAGCTTATGCAGGCCATTGAAACCTCTTCCTGGGATGCAGAGGGTGGATACTACATCCGGGCTTTCGATGATGAAGGTCTTCCCATCGGGTCCTCAAATGGACCGGAATCGGACGGGGGGGAATGCCGGATTTTCCTGAATCCGCAGAGTTGGGCTCTCATCAGTGGCATTGCCGGGCCCGAACGGGGAGCTTCCGCCGTGCAGGCGGTGCGGGACAACTGCGACACCGGATATGGCATGGTGCTGAGTTATCCGCAGTCCACGTTCCTCAAGCCCCGTATTGGTCAGATGTCGATCATGACGCCCGGTTTTTACGAGAACGGGAGTGTGTACACTCACGGGAATTGTTTCTGGTCGGCGGCACTGGCGATGGACGGACGGGGAGGAGAGGCCTGGGAGGCGATCCGAACCGTACTGCCGGATACGGACAACAAACCCAATGGAGACAGCGAACCCTTCGTGATCCCCAACATGTATATCGGCCCGGTGGTGGAACGTCGTATGCAGCGGAGTCTTTATCTCAGTGGATGGCGGACCGGCTCCGCCTCCTGGCTGTACACCACTTCGGTGGAGTGGATTCTTGGAATCCGCGCGGAATACGGGGGGCTGCACATTGATCCCCGCCTCCCTGAAGACTGGAATACCGCCGAAATTGTCCGCGATTTCCGGGGAGCCCGCTACCGCATCCGCATTGAGCGCGGAGGAAACAAAGGCATCTCACTCGGAGGGGAGGTCATTGATGTCAATACTCTTCCCGTGCTTCGGGCAGGGGATGAGGTCACTGTCCGGGTGGGTGTTTGAGGCGGTGGGGAATCGAAGCTCGGTATCGTTGTCGATATCGGGATCGAATGTACCCTCATTCTAGGATCCCGATCCCGATGTAAGCGCCCTGGTTACATTCTGTTCAGGATGACGGAACCAGCGGTTTTCTAGCACATCTTTACAGCTCGGACTTGGTTACAAAGACCCGCTTGAAAAAGCCGTAAGATGCGGTGGCCCCGCCTGGACCTGTGACCTTGGAGCAGACAAAATAATTGTGATAGTTGTAGGTCATTTCCGGGGATTCTTCCGTGCCGGAATACATCATGCGGTCCATTTTTCCCAGTACATCGGCATCCTGTAGGCTCTGGTTTTTTGCATCGATGGCTTTTCGGTGAGCGGCGGGGCTGGGATTACTGGCATGGGCCGCGTAGATGATGGCCACCGGGATGCCAATTTTGAACAGTAAACGAATCAGTTGCTTCATAACTCTCCTCTGAAGGTTGGGGGCATCATACACATCTGAAACCGATGCGTTAACGTCTGTTGGTCGAGAAACCAACAGGCTTGTTGCATGTCTCCACGCTTCATTTTCCTCAACGGTGGGGGCTTTGTTCATTCGTATACTGGACGTTCATGTTGCCGAAAATCGGTGAGACAAACCCAAAATGGGTCATATTTACTCATATTATGGAGGGCAAGTGTTTATCCGGAATTTATGGGGGATTTTGAGTCATAATGACTCAATAATGGGGTGTAATGTATTTGCATCTTGTTTTTATTCAATTGGTTATGATTTTATCCTCTTTGGAGGTATAGATGATGAATCCTGATAAAATGACCATAAAAACTCAGCAGGCTCTGGCGGCAGCGCAGTCGACCATGCAGGAGCGGCACCATGCCGAACTGGCGGTCGCTCATGTCCTGGAGGCTCTGTTGTCACAACCGGATGGTGTGGCGATTCCGATTCTTTCCCGTCTGGGGGTTTCGGCTTCTCAGCTTCAGAATCGGGTCGCTCAGGAACTGGGCCGTATTCCATCAGTTCAGGGAGAAGGGGTGCAGCGCGGGGTGGCCCGAGAGTTACAGGAAGTACTGCAGCAGGCCGAAGTCGCGTCCAAACGGCTGGGGGATGCGTTTCTCAGCACCGAGCATCTGCTGTTGGCGATGGCGGAACGGCCATCCGGCCTCCTTCCCGATGTGTTGTCAGAGCAGGGGATTCAAGCAGGTAGACTGGAAGAAGAATGTAAATCCTACAGAGGGAGACAAACCGTGAATGATCAGAATGCGGAAGACAAATACAACGTACTTGAGAAGTACGGACGCGACCTGACTCAGGTCGCCCGAGATCAGAAACTGGACCCTGTGATTGGCCGCGATGCGGAAATCCGTCGGGTGATCCAGGTGCTGTCTCGTCGGACAAAAAACAACCCGGTCCTCATTGGAGAGCCCGGGGTGGGGAAAACGGCAATCGCAGAAGGACTTGCTCTTCGAATTGTTGCCGGAGACGTCCCCGAGGGCTTGAAGGAGAAGCGGGTCATTACCTTGGATATCGGATCCATGCTGGCGGGTGCGAAATACCGCGGTGAATTCGAAGACCGTTTTAAGGCTTTCATTAAGGAAGTCATGGAGGCCGACGGAGAAATCGTGCTGTTTATCGATGAGCTCCACACCATCGTCGGAGCCGGCGGGGCAGAAGGAGCGGTCGATGCCTCCAACATGATCAAACCTCCTCTCGCCCGTGGAGAACTACGGTGTATCGGAGCCACCACTCTGGACGAATACCGGAAGTACATCGAAAAGGACCCGGCGTTGGAGCGCCGCTTTCAGCAGGTGATGGTGAATGAACCGACCGTGGAGGATTCCATCGCGATTCTGCGAGGACTGCGGGAACGATATGAGGTTCATCATGGGGTCCGTATTCAGGATGCGGCATTGGTGGCTGCGGCCACTCTGTCAAACCGCTACATTGGTGACCGGTTTCTGCCGGACAAGGCCATTGACCTTGTGGACGAAGCCGCCTCCCGAATCCGGATGGAAATTGACAGCCGCCCCACTGAAATTGATGAAGTGGAACGGCGGATTCTCCAGCTCGAGATCGAGCGGGAAGGGTTGCGTAAAGAGAAGGATGCTCCCTCCCGTGAACGGCTGCAGGCCCTGGAAAAAGAACTGGCAGAACTGCAGGAACGAAGTGCGGGGATGAAGGCACATTGGGAAAAAGAGAAATCGCTCATTGCGGATATCTCCAGTCTTACCGAAGCGTTGGATTTGCTGCGGGCTCAGGAGGAGCAGGCGAAACGGGAAAACAACCTGCAGAAAGCAGCGGAGATCCTGTATGGCCAGGTGCCGTCCACTGAGAAACAGTTGGAAGAAGCGAAACAGGCCCTGGAGGAGTTCCAGCAGGAAAAAAGCATGCTCAAGCAGGAAGTGGATGCGGAGGACATTGCCCAGATTGTCTCCATGTGGACCCATGTCCCCGTGAGTAAGCTCTTGCAGGGTGAGCGGGATAAACTCCGTCAAATCGACAACCGTCTCCGCATGCGGGTGATCGGTCAGGACCGGGCTGTGGACGCGGTGTCCGCCGCGGTGAAACGCTCACGTTCCGGATTGCAGGATCCGAACCGGCCAATTGGTTCGTTCATCTTCCTCGGTCCCACCGGGGTCGGGAAAACAGAGTTGGCGCGTGGTCTGGCAGAGTTCCTGTTTGATGATGAACAGAATATGATCCGGATCGACATGTCCGAATACATGGAGCGTCACGCCGTCAGTCGCTTAGTGGGTGCACCTCCCGGATACGTGGGATATGAGGAGGGTGGTGCCCTGACGGAAGCTGTTCGGCGCAAGCCCTACAGTGTCCTCCTGTTTGACGAAATCGAAAAAGCACATCCGGATGTGTTCAACATTCTGCTGCAGGTCCTGGATGACGGCCGATTGACCGACGGACAGGGGCGGACGGTGGACTTTACCAATACCATCCTGATCATGACCTCCAACATTGGCGGGACATTGATCCATGACCGGCTGCAAAGGTTGGATTCGGATGATGCCGCCGGGTTCACTCAACTGGAGAATGAGGTGTTTGATGAGTTGCGACGGAATTTCCGCCCAGAGTTTCTGAACCGGGTGGATGAGACCATCGTCTTTCACAGCCTCCGACTTGAACAGATTGAGGAAATCGTCGATCTGCAGGTCAAACGGGTCGAAGACCTTCTCCTCGAAAAGCGGATCCGCCTCAGCTTAACTCCATCCGCGAAAAAACTGTTAGCCACATCTGGGTATGACCCCGCCTTCGGAGCACGTCCTCTGAAGCGTGCGATCCAGCGGTTGGTGGTGGACCGGCTGGCGGAAGAGCTTCTGGAAGGAACCGTCCAGGAAGGGCAGAGGGTCGACGCGGATACGGATCCGGATGTACCCGAGCAGATCCTGTTCACCGTTACGGAGGATCAGTAGGACCCGCAGTCCCTGCGGGTCAACAGCAGAGGTATGACCCGTGATCCTCAGGGCCCGTCTTTACGGACCTGTAGCCTGAAGGCAGACAGCCACTCAGATCCTGTTCGCCGTTACGGAGGGTCAGTAGGACCCGCAGTCCCTGCGGGTCAACAGGAGAAGTGTGACCCGAGATCTTCAGGGCCCGTCTATACGGACCTGTCGCCTGAAGGCAGACAGCCACTCAGATCCTGTTCACCGTTACGGAGGATCCGTAGGACCCGCAGTCCCTGCGGGTCAACAGGAGAGGTATGACCCGAGATCCTCAGGTCCCGTTTTTTACGGACCTGTCGCCTGAAAGGAGACAGCCGCATCTGAGTCCTGTCTCAGTTGTGCGGAGCCATCCGTGTGGCTGGAGCCCTTCAGGGCCCGGCCCTGAGGATCTGCCGCCTGGCGAGCGTTACACCTTCTGAACGTGATTCTAGGAGATCGGTTCCGTCAGGGCCCGGCACATCCAGCCGTTGCCCCAGCGCATTAACGGAAAACGTTTCGTATACCATCGGGTCTTCTGGTAGGCAAACCACCCCGTGGAGGGGTACAGATGGTCCAGTGTCCAGGCTGTGATGCGGTCTGCCATTTCCGCGGCCGCTTTCGCCGCTTCCGGGTCAGGGGTCGGAATCTGATGTCCGAGAAAGCGTGCGGCCCTTCGGAAGCTGAGAATGGCAGAGCCCGCCCCGTGGATGTCAAAGGGCCAGGTTTTATTATTCATCCATTTGGGTGCTCCTTCCGGAGTGAACAGGGCTTCCCGATAATACCTCAGCCCTTTTCGGTACTCCTCCACATAAGGGAATTCACCCCCGTAATGCTGCGTGTCAGCGATCATATCGAGGACGATGGCGGTGTGGTAGTTGTCATGGGTGATATGGCTGTCGCCTGCCGGATGGGTGTAGAACCATCCCCCGTAGTCGGTCTGTTTGGTAACAACAAATTTCAATAGCTTGCGGGTGGTGTCACGGACCTCCTCGTTCTGCGGGTCCACGGCGTGAAGTCTGGCGCAGACGGCTGACACCAGCACACTGACGTCCATTACGGCCCAGTCGACGGTCTTCAGGGGCACATAACTCAGGCACAATTCGTCTTCCGTTTCGTGCAGCCGGTTGGGGTTCTGAAGCAGGAATGTAACCGTTTCCCGCACCGCATCCCGGTAGCGGTCCTCTCGGGTTACTTCATAGGCCCGGAGAAAGGCCATGGCAATCCAGCTCGAAACCACACGGTTGGGGAAGTGACGTTCCTGAAAAAACCCCACATCCTGCCAGGGATAGTGGTATCCCCACCCTAACCCGTTCAAGCCCGATGGTTCCGGTGCATACGCGGGAGAGACGTCGAAAGCACTGGCAAGTCCGGGGCTTGGGGAGGCCCAGGGAGACGCGTGTTCGATCAGCCATGCCAGCAAGTCTGAGGCTTCGTTCAGACAGGTTTCACGGGTCCAGGGTGTTTGCGCAAGAAGCTCGGGCTGATCCGCCAGATTCAGCCAGGTATGGGCAAACAGAGCGACCCCTTTGGGGTTCCGGAGCCGCGGAACCCCGAGAAGCCCCCTGGGGTTGAACGGCATCCGCATACAGCCCTGGATCATCACCAGTCGGAGGATGCGCTGGTTGAAGGTGAAGAACTGCAGCAGCGGGCTGTTCAGCGCATCGTGTTTGGAGTGCCCGGCATAGGCGTGGTCCCGGGACCAGTTCAGGGTGTCCGTCAAGACGGTGGGTATATCATGTTTCGACATCGAAGACCTCCAACCAGTCCTTTACACCCAGCATGATCCACGCAGTGAAATAGTGCCACCGGAGGTTGGGGTGAGGACGGCAGTCCAGAAGGGTTTGTATGAAATCATGACGGAACAGACCGGTTTCAGAACACCACTCGGGTGTCAGTTGAGAGGCGACAGTATCCCGAAGATCTTTTTTCCACTGGTGGGCACTGCTGAAGGTGAACCCCTGTTTCTTCTTGTTCCGTATGGCGGCGGGGAGATCTGTGCCCACAGCCGCTTTCCACAGATGCTTGGTTTCCCGGCCATTCATTTTGTCGGAGGCAGGGATGCGGAAGGCCAGGTTGACCAGGTCCCGGTCAAGAAACGGCACCCGTCCCTCCACGCCATGCGCGCTGGTATTCCGGTCCTCGTTGATGAGGAAGTCGTTGACCATCTTGTTTTGAAATTCGCAGTGCAGGACTTCTTCCAAAAACGGTTTTCCCGTATCGAAGGCCTGCTCAAACTCAGTGGCGACCTTGGGCAGGTCCCGGAAATCATCCGGCCGTGCATACAGCCTTGCATACATTCCGGGGTCCTCATCCCAGGCATTTCGTAACCGGGTGTAGAACTGAGCACGGTTTCCGGAGGACAGCAGGATTTGAGCTCCGATCCTGTAGTGTTCAGTGGGTAGGTAATGAGAGGCGTGCTGCATCCGCCAAAGCAGGCCGGACAGGGGACGGTGGAGCACCGATCTCAACCTGTCGGGGGACAGGGCATGAAGCGGGGACAGGATATTGCAGAACCGGTGAATATCGTATCCGGCAAAGAGCTCATCTCCTCCCAGTCCACCAAACAGCACTTTGACCTGTTCCCGGGCCATTCTCGCCAGTTCATATCCCTGGAGAATGTTGACTTTGGGCTCTTCCACCGCCCGGATCACCTCTTTGGATTTCGCCAGAGGGTTCAGTTCCAGTTTGCGGTCTGTATGGGAGGTGCCGAAATGCTCCGCGATGAGACGGGCGTCGTCATTTTCATCGGTGGGTTCATGGAAGCCCAATGTGAAGGTGCGGCAGATGCGGTCGGCGACCCTCAACTGAGAACGGTCGCTCAGTCGCTGGGCGGAGGTGGCGACAATCATGCTGGAATCCAAACCGCCGGATAGGGCCATGCCGACAGGGACATCACTCAGGAGTTGGCGTGTCACCGCCTGATCAAAGCTGCATCGGATCTCTTCTGCCCAGCGTTCCGGTTTTGCTGCAGAGCTGTCGGCCCAGGGGAGGGAGTGATAGCGGACCGCCTCGGTGAGGGTAGATCCTTCAATCCATTGATAGTGACCCGGAGGGACGCGGGTGACGTCTTCGAAGAGCGTCTGCTGGTTGGGCACAAACCGGATATTCAGAAAACAGTGCAGGGCCCTGCGGTTCAGTCGTGCAGGATGACCGGCTGCCAGCAGAGCTTTCACTTCCGAGGCAAAGGCGACGCCACCCCGGTACGGGCAGGTGTGCAACGGTTTCACGCCATACGGGTCCCTTGCCAGCAGGACCCGGTTTCGGGCCCGGTCCCGGATGGCAAATGCGAAAATGCCGTTCAGCTCACCCAGCCACTCCTCCGGATGATCCGGGTTTTCCCGATAGAGATGCAGCAGGATTTCGGTGTCGGTATCCGTCCGGAAAGAGGCCCCTTTTGCAGCCAGTTGGGAGCGGAGTTCGCGGAAATTATAGATCTCCCCATTGTAGACGACAATGACGTCTCCCTCGGGAGAGCCCATCGGCTGACGGCCCGCAGGCGTGGGGTCGAGAATCGCCAGCCGCTGATGAGCAAGTGCGCAGGCTGTGGCAGGATCCCGGGGGAGAGGGGAGTTGAAGGCCAGGACCTCCGGTTCCGCCTCCAGATAGAGGCCTTCTCCGTCCGGCCCCCGGTGACGTTGTGCGGCACTCATCGCGGCCAGTTCTCGGCCGAGAGGAAGGGGGAAGGAGGGAAGAAGACCGCAGATACCGCACATAAGATCATTCAGGAGGACAGGGCCCAACCTATGTTTTTCGAGTGACTTCACAAGTCTGAAATGCCATAGGCCACGCCATGAACATCCTCGTGGAAATTCTCCATCCTGCTCACGTGCATGTGTTTCGGAATGCGATCCGGATCTGGCTCGACCGTGGGGACCGGGTGCTGGTGGTGAGCCGGGAGAAAGAATGTGCCAACGAGCTGCTGGAGGCATATGGCATTCCCTACACCTCCATCAGTAAAATCGGACAGAGGAAGGGAGCGCTGTTCCTGGAAATGGGGGTTCGACTGTGGCGAATGTGGAAGCTGGCCCGGGTCTTTAAACCGGACCTGCTGGTTGGCGTCATGGGGGTGACCATTGCCCCTCTTGGCAAAGTGTTCCGCCGTCCGGCCGTGGTGTTTTACGACACGGAAAATGCGGGCATCACCAACCGGTTTGTCTATCCTCTTGCGCATACGGTCTGTACTCCGGACTGTTATCAGGGTGAGGTGAACGGAACCCACGTCACTTATCCCGGATATCATGAACTGGCTTACCTGCATCCAGCGCATTTCACGCCGGATGCGGAGGTGGTTCGGGGATTGGGTATTGATCCTGAAGGCGTTTTTTACCTGGTGCGCTTCGTCTCCTGGCAGGCTTCTCATGACATTGGGGAGGTAGGCCTGACTCTGGAACGGAAGCGGGAGCTGGTTCAGAGGCTGGCCGGGAAGGGCCGGGTGTTGATTTCAAGTGAAGGACCGCTTCCGGAGGATCTCGAGTCCTACAGGTTCCGCGCTTCCCCGCATGTCATTCATCACGTGATGGCGTTTGCGTCTCTGCTGGTGGGGGAAAGTGCGACCATGGCCTCCGAAAGTGCGGTGCTCGGCGTTCCGGCGGTCTTCATCAGCGAAACGGGCAGGGGGTACACCGACGAGGAAGAGGCGAGATATGGTCTGGTTCGGAACTTCAAGGCCACGCAGGCGGAGGAGGCCTTGCATGCCGTAGAGGAATGGGCGTCGTCACATCCCCGCGAGCAAGGCCGGGAAAAGCGTCGGATTCTGCTGGAGGAAAAAGTCGACACCACCGCTTGGATGGTGGATACTTTGGACGCAGTCCATCAGCATGGAACCCGTTAATACCACGATCAAACGAAGGGGTGTTCCGCCCCGCCTGTTAATGCCCGCCGCGTGGGGGGTGTGGTTTTTTTTAGCATTGATGCTCGCGGTGGGGCCTGTCCCCGATTCGAAACGCTGGGCGTTACTGCCGGTGTCTCTGCTGCTCGCCGTGGCCACAGCCTGGCCCCGCAGAACGGCAGCTCCGGTCCGGCCTCCACCGCCGGTGCGGGACGCCGATGTTCAGGATCAGCCGACAAAACGGCCTGGCGAAGAGGCGGATCCGGAATCAGCCGGTGTGGTTCCAAGTCAGCTTGAACTGAACGCCGCGCAGCTCCGCATGCAGCGGATTGAGCTTCTCATGCAGGAGAGTCGGCAGGCCGAAAATGATGCCAAGGAGCAGGCCCGCCGGTTGTGGGAGGTGTTTCATCAATTGAATCATCCGGCCGGGTTCCTGGACGTGGAAGGAGTCATCCTGGATCTGAATGCCTCCGCGGTCTGGCTTTTACGGGAAGAGATTGGACAGTTAAGGGGGAAATCCCTTACCGAACTTTCGCTTTTGGGCGGGCAGGACGTCTTCGGGGAGCCCCTGGCCCGGGCCGTCACGGGTGAGACGGTGCAGTTTCAGATCGAAGTGCCAAGTGAAGAGTCCGGTCCGCATATTCTGGTGATGAGCCTGAAGCCGGTCCTTAAGAATGGAAACATTGATCTGCTGATTCTGGAGGGTCACGACATTACCGAACGTATCCGTGCCGAAGAGGCCCTGCAGGAAACGTTTAATCAGTTCCAGCAGAGTCAGAAAATGGAGGCGATCGGACGCCTGGCGGGTGGAATTGCGCATGATTTCAATAATCTCCTTACCTCGATCCTCGGATTCACCAATATGGCCATGGAACAGATTCCGGAAGGGGAGGAGGTGGTGGAGGATCTCGAAGAGGTGGTGCAGGCTGCGAACCGGGCTCAGAACCTCACGCAGAAACTCCTGGCTCTGTCCCGGAAAGACGTTCCGGACAGTCAACCGATTGATCTGAACCAGCTGTTGAAGGGCATGGACAATCTGATCCGGGTGACCCTGCACGAAAATCTTGAACTGGTGGTGGATCTGGATGAGGAACCTGCCATCATTCAGGTGGATCCCACCTCGATGGAACAGGTGATCATCAATCTCGCCGTGAATGCCCGCGATGCCATGCCCAGGAGCGGCCGCCTGTATATTTCCACGCGTCATCTTCTGATTTCCAAACGCCATGCGTATGACGAAGGTCTTGAGCCGGGCGAATATGTGCATCTCACGGTGCGGGATACCGGCTACGGGATGGAGGAGGATGTATTGGAGCATGCGTTTGAGCCCTTCTACACCACTAAAGAATCCGGTCAGGGTACCGGGCTGGGGCTCTCAACCGTGTATGCGATTATCAAGCAGTACCAGGGGGTGATCCGGGTACACAGTGAATCGGGTGAAGGGACGGAATTTCAAATCTTCCTGCCCAAGGTGGGACACAGTGAACAGATGATGCTCAACCTTCCCCAACACTCTGAGTTATCCCCTCTGCCGACAGGAACTGAAACGATTCTTCTGGTAGAAGACGAGGAAGGGGTGAGGAGGATGGCTTCGAAAATGATTCAGTCTCTCGGATATGCCCTGTTAACCGCAGAGGACGGAGAAAAAGGAGTCGAGGTTGCCCAGAGTCATCCCGGTCATATTGATTTGATCATCACGGATGTGGTGATGCCGAACCTGAGCGGACCGGAAATGATTGACCGCCTCCGTCTCACCATGGGGTATATTCCTCACCTCTACGTCTCCGGGTTTACCATGGATAAGCTCAAAGAGCATGGTGCAGACGGATCGGAACAGAATCTGATTCGGAAACCGTACGACCGCGAAACGCTGGCGAGGAGAATTCGCTCCACGCTCGATATGGGCGGGGGCGTGCAGAAGGACAAAGCCACATCTTAGAAAGAGGGATTATCCCCGGCGGATTTCCGATCCCTGGAAGCGGATCTGGATCCGGTACACTTTCTTGATCCGGCACTGGATCTCTCCCGTCTGCACATCAAATTTCTCTGGGATTTCGATGCGGTGAAGATCAATGACCGCCCGGAATCCCCGCTCCGAAAACAGGTCAATCAGCATGGCCATGGCGGTCGGGTCATCCAGCAATTCGTTTTCCGTGTTGATAAAGGCCATGCCGGTAATGGCATGACGCTGGATAATGGGGAGGAGCTTTTCTTCGGCAAAGCCAATCACCTGCTGAAACTTCTCCCGCTGGTCCACCGCATAGGAGTCCAGACGGTTGACCAGCTCCTGGCGGGCATGGACCACAATTTCCTGTGCCAGCGGTACTCTCCGCATGAGGTCAAAAGTGGTTGGATCCAGCTCCAGAGAACTCTGATACTGCAGTTCCCGCTCAATATTGGTTTCCACCTCTTCCACGCGGCCCTGCGCATTGATGAAGTGATAGAAGAAGTGCTCTTTCAAAGAGGTCAGAGCATCCCAGGTCTGCTCTTTGAACACTTTATACCGTCGACGGGCACTGTCCTCTTTTAAATCGGTATCCCGGACATCCGCAAGAGTCCCGATCCCGGTCGTTTCCACTTCCCGGTTGTGCCGGAGCAACTCGGCCCCCCGCTTCAACTGCCGTTCAATACTCGTTTTTTCATCCACATACAGGATCACGACATGAATGGTCGGTTTGCGGAACTGCAGGGCCAGCGGTGTCTCATGGTGCTGTCGCCATAACTCGTTCATTTTGCCGATCAGCAGTTTGACACATTCCACCTGTTCAGTGGTCCGGGGAAATCCGTCCAGAATCGCGCCATCCCGGTACTCCGGTTTGAGAAGTTCCCGGAGCACCAGGCCGACCACTTCACTGTCGCCCACCAGACCGCCATGGGCTTTGATTTTTTTGGCCATGGGACTGTTCAGGAGGCTGCTGACCACAATGGCGGGGCAGGTCAGATCCCGCAGTTGCCGGATGTGTTCGGTCTGGGTGCCTTTTCCCGCACCGGGTGCTCCGCCCAGCAGGATCAGTTCTTTTGGAAAACGCAGGTTGGAGAGGCCGTATTCTTCCTGCAGGTCCTCCCAGACGGTGCGGAAGATGACCTGGGCATCTTTCACTTCCAGGTGGGAAGGGGTTTGGGGAGAGGACGCTTCGCTCATGATCTGAAAAAGGTGGTTATGGGGTGGAGGCCGCAGGTTGATAACGGACCTGATATCCCAGACGGCTGATCTCATCCAGCAGTTCGAGCGTGCGGCTGTATTCCACAGAAGCCGGATCTGTGATCACTGTGATCACCCACTTGGTGTTGATGTCTCCTGCCCGCAATTCCTCGAGACTGGTCTCATGGTTGCCTGCTTTGAGAACATAATCCAGAGCCGCCGGTTCTTCAGTCACGGTCTCTGTGGTTTCCACGTCATCCGGGGACGGTGGCATGGGAGGAGCCGTCATCGGAGTCTGGCAAGCGCTGATCAGGCACACCAGAAGCAGGCAGAGTGGAAGGTGCAGGTTTTTGGGATCAAACATGTTGTGCGTCTCTGTCCCACCTATCCACTTCCGTCAAGAGCAGAGACAAAGAAGGTATGCATGATGACGCGTGGAATGGTTCTGCATGGGAATCCATGTCCGCACCCCCATCCGTTTCTCTCCTCGTCATCGATCCCCCTGCCTCAGGGGAGATCGACTTTACATTCCAGGCCGCCAAGGTAAGGGAAGGGCATGAGTTCAACCGCCCCTTCTCCCCGGGCCTGTCTTCCATTGGCCTGGGTTCAGATTCTCTTCGTTCTGCTGCTGCCGTTTCTCTGGTTTTTTCACCGTCTCCCGGATTCCAAGGACATCGTGCATCTCACCTGGCATCCGGCCTGGCTGATCCTTCCTCTTGGAGCCGGAGCGGCCCGTTTTATCCTCCGGGATAAAGCAAAAGAAGAAGGTCGGGACGTAGGAGATCCCGGACGGTTTGAGCGGTTTGTTTCGAACATGACCCTTGCGGTTTTTGTGCCATTTTTCCTGTTTTGGGCTGCAGAAGGACTGTTGAAACTGAAGGGATATCAGCGGGAGCTGGCCCCGGTCATTTTTGAGACACCTGAAATCGGGGAAGGGAAGGAGTTGAACCGCAATGCCCTTGCACACCCGGTTTTTCTCTTCACCTTTAAACCGGGGTCTACCTACAACCGGGTCCCGATCAATTCCTTGGGGTACCGCGAACGGGAAGTGGATCCGGTCAAGGCGCCCGGCACAAAGCGGGTGATCTGCTTCGGGGACAGCATTACCGCCCAGGGCCGTCCAAATTATTCAGGAATTCTTCATGCTCTCCTGCAGGAGGATCCTCCGGATGACACTCCCTGGGAAGCCTTCAATATGGGGGTCTACGGATACAGCTCCCGTCAGGGCCTGGCGGTGTTTCGTGAGCAGGGCAAGGCTCTCAAGCCGGATGTCATCACCGTGTACTTTGGCCCGAACGACCGGAACCTCTACACGGTGACGGATAAGCAGCGCATGGCGAAGGTTCAGTCGGGTCTTGGAGCCCACTTTTCCCGGAATTTCCGGGAAAAACGAATTGGCCAGCTCATCATTGGAACCGCTACTGATATTGCCATGGCGAAAGTGGACAAGCGGGAAGGCATGGGCGACAAGGTCCTGCGGGTACCGCCGGAGGATTACCGGCATGTGCTTCGTCAGTTCGTGCTCGAAGCCAGGGAAATCGGAGCGGAATGCATTCTCATGACGGCTGCCCGCCGTGAGTTGAGTCCCGGGCTGCTGTCAGAGGGACATGCCGTTTCTCTGGAAGCAGTTACCGAACGTCACGATGCCTACAATGAAATTGTCCGGGAGGTCGCTGAGGAGCTGGATGCACCGCTTCTTGATGTGGCGGCAGAATTGTCCGGACCGGAGTTTGACCATTTTTTTGCCGATGATGGGGTTCATTTTGATTCGTATGCCACGGAGCATGTCCGCAAGCCCAAGCATCAGCCCGGGCTGGAGTGGATTGCCTCCCGGCTGCACCAGGTTCTGAAGGAGGACGTGGTTCAGGAGATGCCGTAAAGGCTGTCGTCGACGAAGGCATTTGCGTTCCAGTCGTGTTATTCATCCCTGCCTTTCCCGTCTTGCCATTTTGCAAAGATCCGCTATCTTTCCCGGCTCTCTGGACTGGCGATTTCTCCAGTCCCAACCACGTATTGTGAGCCGATTTCATGAAAGAAGCAGAAGAAAAAGAGAATCTGACCGAAGAGGAAGCGTTCGAAAGCACGACAGAGGGGGTCGAGACGTCTGTCGAGGAGGCGGTTGACCTGGACGACGTCTCCGAATCTGTTGAGACTGCACAAGCGGAGGACCCGGACGTGCTGGAGGAGCCTGAGGTTGTGAAACCTGATCCTCAGGAAGAGGCGGCCACGGTCCAACTCCTTCGGTTGAGGGCGGACTTCGACAATTTCCGTAAACGCACCCGCCGTGAAAAAGAGGAGTGGACGCAGCGTTGCCTTGAAAACCTCTGTACAGACCTGCTCACGGTTCTGGATCATTTTGATCTCGGGATCGACAACTGTAAAGGGCAGGAAGCGCATGAGGAAATGCTGAAAGGATTTGAAATGGTCCGCGGGCAACTCGGCACCACTCTGGGGAAATACGGACTGAGTGTTCTGGAGGTGCAGGAAAAGGATGCCTTTGACCCGAACGAACATGAGGCGATCACACACCTGCCTTCTCCTGAGGTGCCTGAGGGTGCGGTTGTGGCCATGACCCGTAAGGGGTACCGCCTTGGGAACCGTCTTCTCCGGCCTGCACAGGTGGTGGTGTCCTCCGGAACTGGGGGAGAGGGCTGATGGCGGACAAACGCGATTTTTACGAAATTCTGGGGGTTTCCTCCTCTGCATCCCAGGATGAAATCAAGAAGGCCTACCGAAAACTGGCCATGCAGTATCACCCGGACAAAAACCCGGGGGATACGGTGGCGGAAGAAAAGTTTAAGGAAGCCACCGAAGCATACGAAGTTCTCAGCGATGAGGGCAAGCGTCAGCAGTACGACCAATTCGGTCATGCCGCATTTGGTCCGGGCCGGGGAGCGGCCGGAGCCGGCGGGTTTGGCGGTGTGGATCTTGAAGAGGCTCTCCGGACCTTCATGGGTGCCTTTGGCGGTGGTGGAGGCGGAGGATCCATTTTTGATAATTTCTTCGGAGGTGGTGGCGGTGGTCGCAATAACAACCGGGGATCGGACCTTCGCTTTGATCTCGAAATTGATTTCGAAGAGGCGGTGTTCGGTTCACGCCGTGATCTGAGCTACAACGTGAATGTGGAGTGTGATACCTGTAACGGATCAGGAGCGGCACCCGGCAGTCAGAAAAAACAATGTGCGACCTGTAAGGGTACGGGTCAGGTCATCAGTAGCAATGGGCTGTTTCACATGCGGCAAACCTGTCCGGACTGCGGTGGGACGGGTTACGTGATCGGAAGCCCTTGTCCGGATTGTCGCGGTACCGGCCAAAAGAAAGGAAAACGCACGATCACCGTCCGTATTCCTCAGGGTGTGGAGACCGGTTCACGGCTCCGTGTTCAGGGGAAAGGGGAAGGCGGGGTTCAGGGTGGAGAGCCTGGCGACCTGTATGTGATTCTGCATGTCAAAGATCATGAAATTTTTGAACGGCATGATTTGGATCTCCTGGTGGAGGTTCCGGTTCCCCTGCAGACCGCAGTCCTGGGCGGGGACGTTCAGGTGCCGACGCTGGAAGGCTTTTCCCGGATCAAGATTCCTGCAGGTACACAGAGCGGCAAGATGATGCGGATCCGGAATAAAGGGGTGAAAGACCCACGCGGCTATGGACACGGCGATCTTCATGTCCGGGTTCAGATCGAAACGCCGACCCACCTCTCCGGAAAGCAGAAGAAAGCACTTCGTCAACTGGAAGAGGTGATGGATGCTGCAAATTTCCCTGTGAATGAGAAGTTCCAGAAACAAGTGAAAGAATTCACTCACCGTCGGGAAGAGCTCGAAAAACTGAGTACCGCTACTTGAGGACCCGGGGATGACGGATCTTCCATCCTGCCGTTGTTTCCTGGAGGGAGATCTGGTTCCCGGAGAATGCATCCTGCCGGAAGAGGAGTCGCGTCATCTGACCCGTGTGCGGCGCTTAGGTGCAGGGGATCGGGTGCGGGTACTGAACGGGGTCGGTGGAGAGGCGGATGCGCGCATCGTTTCCGTGGACCGTCATCACGCGGTTCTGGAGGTGGAAGATGTAAGGCAGGTTCCGCAATCCTTGCCCGAAGTTACGCTGGTGATGGGGGCGCTCAAACAGTCGGCCTGGGATGAACTTCTGCCTCATCTGGTGGAACTGGGGGTCTCCAGGCTCATCCGCTGGCAGTCCAGGCATGCGGTATCAGATATCGCACAGGACAAACGGACGGCCAAACAGCGCCGTTGGCGGGAACGGTTGATTCAGGCGTCAAAGCAGTCTGCGAATCCGTGGCTGCCCGAATTATGCTGGGCAGACACTCAGGCGGAGCTGCAGACGGCCCTTCCACAGGATGGACGGCACCTTCTTGCCTCCCTTTCGGGGACTCCTATACCGTTCCGAGACTGGAAACCGGGGAAGGTGACCCAGCCACTTGTGGCCTGGGTGGGACCTGAGGGCGATTTCACTCAAGAGGAAATGGACTGGATCTGTACGAACTTCGACGCAGAATCCATCTCTCTCGGGCGGAACATTCTCAGGGCGGAAACGGCCGCTCTCGCGCTCATTACCCTGCTCCGTCTTGGCTGACAGCATCTTGTACTGCAGGCTGTGCGGACCTCACGGATACCTTCAGGTTCATGCTGGGCATGAGAGTGGGAAGAGAGGTCGTCTGGATGAAAAGCATCAAAACCTCTGTCCGGGTTCTTACGGTCTGCACGAACCCAGACGGGAACGGCGGCACTACCTGTCTTCCGCCTCCTCCGGCCGGGGGAGCGGTAAGGGGGCTTCTACCACATCTCCGGGTGCAGCATCTCCCTGCAGAATGTCAGCACTGTGAAACCGCTTCTGCCGTTCCTGTCTGACCCGGACGACTCCGACCGGTTTGCCATTCCTCATGACCCGGAGTTCCTGACCGACCGGAAAATTGTGACTTCCTTCAAAAATCAGGAAGGATTCCTCCGCCTCTACTTGGGTGACTACCCCTCCGGGCCATCTCTGCAGTTCTGGTTTGGAGGATCCGTTCTGCAGCAGAACGCAGCCTGTATGGACCAACATCATCGCACCGAATGCAATGCCAGACAGTAAACGGATCAGCGATGGGGGTAAGGAGCGCATCCGGTGAGCGTTATGTCTAAAGCAGCTCCTCAGGGCAAGAGGTAATAGTTTTATTAGTTTAATGATATTGCTAAAATGAGAATTTGACTCAATTTCTGAAATATGATTATCTGAGTATTCACCACATTATCCCAATGCCTCGAATTCTACTGGTAGACGATGAACCGAGTATTTTATCGGTTCTTTCCACACTCCTGAAAGGTCAGGGGTTTGATGTCGTGCCTGCACTGGGGGGAGGCAAGGCAAAGACATTCCTCCAGGAAGAGTCTGTGGATCTGATGATTACCGACATCCGCATGGAGCCCGTGGATGGCTTGGAGCTTCTGAATTATGCCAAATCCACTCATCCGGATATGGCGGTTATGGTCGTGACCGCCTATGGATCTGTGGAGACCGCCGTCGAAGCAATGAAGCTGGGTGCCTTCGATTATGTCACCAAGCCCTTCAAAGTGGATGAGCTTGTTATTACGGTGCAGCGGGCACTGGAGTACCGGCGGGCCCTGCATGAGAATGAGCGTCTCAAAGCACAGCTTGAGTCCCGTTACGGTCTGGAAAACATCATTGCAGAAAGTGATGCCATGCGGAAAATCTGCTCCATGATCCAGCGGGTGGCGCCCACGGATCAGACCGTACTGATTGGCGGGGAAAGCGGTGTCGGCAAAGAGGTGATCGCCAAGGCCATCCATGCAAACAGTGTGCGACGCGAGCGAGAGTTTGTTCCCATTAACTGTGCCGCACTGCCGGAGCCGTTGCTGGAATCGGAACTGTTCGGTCACGTGAAGGGAGCCTTTACCGGAGCGGCCTCGGACAAAGAGGGTCTGTTTGAGGTGGCCAATGGAGGAACTCTTTTTCTGGATGAAATCGGTTCGATGAGTCTGGGTCTTCAGAGCAAACTGCTGCGTGTATTGCAGGAGAATGAGATCCGGCGGGTGGGAGGTACCCGGCAGATTCAGGTGAACCCCCGGGTAATCGCCGCTTCGCATGAGGATCTGGAGCAGCTCATTTCCGAAGGCAAGTTCCGGGAAGATTTGTATTACCGGTTGAGCGTGATTCCGTTGGTGATCGCTCCGCTGCGGGAGCGGTCTGAAGATGTGCTCCCTCTGGCCTACCACTTTGTCCGGGATATTTCCACGAAAGCGGGTGTGGAACTGCCGGAGGTCTCTTCAGAAGCTCAGATGCTGTTGGAGTCTTACACCTGGCCTGGAAACGTCCGGGAATTGGAAAACGCCCTGCGCCATGCCTGCACGTTTGCAGATGGGGGGGTGATTCAGCCAGACGACCTTCCGGCCCGGATTGTCACCCGTGCAAAACGTGGCGCCGTTTCAATCCCTGGGGGTGCGGTGCCGGATACGGGAGGATTAAGCGGCATGTCTCTCAAAGGGTTTCTGCGTGAAGTGGAGAAATCGTACATCATCAAGACCATTCAGGATCACGGTGGTGACAAGGAGAGTGCTGCGAAAAGTCTGAAGGTCAGTCTGGCCACCCTCTACCGCAAACTTCCGGATCCTGAAAATTAAAAAAAAACTGCAGCCAACGAGCTGCAGTTTTTTTTCCTGGCAGGGGGCTGGGCCCCGTGTGGGTTCACTCCCCCCGCTCATCACCGAATGCCGCGTCGAATGCGACATTACTGGGCTTGAAATCGACCCGTTTCACAAACGCAGCCGCTTCGGTGGCCCCGTGTTCGCGGTCCATACGGGAGTCTTCCCACTCCACGGAAAGGGGGCCTTCGTGCCCAATATCATTCAGTGCGACGATGATGTCCTCAAACAGAATGTCTCCATGTCCAAGTGAGCGGAAGTCCCAGTACCGGCGGGGATCCGCAAACTCGGTATGTCCGCCAAATACGCCAACGGTCCCGTCTCCATGCCCCCACCAGCAGTCTTTCATGTGGACGTGATAGATGCGGTCCGAGAACTCCCGGATGAATTTCACGTAATCCACACCCTGATAGGCAAGGTGGCTTGGATCATAGTTGAACCCGAAAGCCGGATGATGATTCACCGCCTCCAGTGCCCGTGCGCTGCTGGCGATATCAAATGCAATTTCGGTGGGGTGCACCTCCAGAGCGAAACGGACATCCAGTTCCTGGAAGGCGTCAAAGATAGGGGTCCATCGGGCCGCGAAATCCTGAAATCCGGCCTCAATCATCTCCGGGGAGGCGGGCGGGAAGCTGTACAGCATGTGCCAGATGGAGCTGCCGGTGAAACCGTTCACGACATCGACACCGAATTTTTTCGCGGCCTTGCCGGTGTCGATGATTTCCTGGGCGGCCCGTTGGCGGACTCCTTCAGGGTCTCCGTCACCCCAGACATACTCCGGAAGAATCGCCTTGTGACGTTCGTCAATCCGGTCACAGACAGCCTGACCGACCAGGTGAGCCGAAATGGAGAAGAACTGAAGACCGTGGCGTTCGAGCTGTGCCCGCTTCTCGTCGACGTAGCTGTCATCCTCCAGTGCCTGCCGCACGTCAAAATGATCGCCCCAACATGCGAGTTCGAGGCCGTCATAGCCAAATGTTTTGGCTTTTGCACAGAGTTCTTCGATGGGCATATCGGCCCACTGGCCAGTGAAAAGTGTTACAGGTCGTGCCATAAGGTGTCTCGGGGAATGTGGGTTGCAGGTTAGGGGGAGATTCGATCGAATTCGATATGAGATCTGGTCCGGGATTAAGGTCCCGAGGGGGCGGGGTCTACAAGCCCTGCTTCCAGATAGTACTTCAGCGCCCCGGGATGAAGGGGGGCATGTCCGCCTTTCAGCATGCCTTCCGGGGTGAGTTTTTGCAGGGCGGGGTGTTGAGCCCGGAGTGCATCCAGGTTCTCGAACACTTCTTTGACCAGTTGGTACACCGTTTCCTCCGGGGTATCCAGATGCGTCACAACGGTGGTCAGCATACCGATGGTGGGGACAGGCCCTTCCTGTTTCACCCGGTCATAGAGATCAATCGGAACGGTGGTTGCGGTGTAATACGGAGCAGAGGCGATGAGGGTTTCCATTCCGGTAATCGGAATGAACTGAACGGCCCGACGGCCGGTCGTGACCTCCGTGATGGAACCGTTCGGATGCCCCACGGTATAAAAATAGGCATCCAGCAAGCCGTCCTGTAGTTTTGAGGCGCATTCTCCTGCGCTCATCGACTCTGCCTGAATGTCGTCCAATGGAATGCCGGCGGTGTTCAAAATGGCCTCTGCATTTCCCCGCTGTCCGGATCCGGGGCTGCCGATATTGACCCGTTTTCCGGTGAGATCCGCCACAGATGTGATGCCTGCATCGCTTGCGGCAATCAGGGTGACGACCTCCGGATGGAGACTGAAGACGAACCGCAGACTTTCCTGAGGCTCTCCTTCCCAGTTGGCCTCCCCATTGAAGGCCTGATACTGACGGTCTGCCTGGGCGAAGCCGAACGTCATCGATTGATTCATAATGTTGTTAATGTTTTCAACCGAGCCGCCTGTGTTGGCTACAGAGATGCGGAGGGTATTGCCTTCGGCGGCCTCCACGCTTTTCTTAATGGCATTCCCGGCCGGGAAATAGACGCCGGTCGGGGAACCGGTCCCGATGGAGACAAAGGTTTTGTCAGAGCCGCATCCCGTCAGGAGCAGGCTGAGAAGTACGACGGTGATCAGTGATTTCATGGGGGGTACAATGGGAGTTAGGATCTTCAGGTCAAGTGGGAAAGAGTTAGGGGCTTCTCATCTCATCCAGCGAGGGGGAAGGCTATCGATGGGTGGACCCGCGTTCCTCAGCAGCAGGTGGCTTCCACTCCGGCCAGGCATGATGGTCGGAAAGCAGTCTCAACTGTCTTGTCTGCAGCAGGCCGGTCCATTTCTGACGCAGTTTGTGCTGCTTGTTGAATCCAGTTGTCCTGTGAAAGAGTTCGAATTCCTGGTCAAGATCTTCCTGTGTAATGTCGTGAAGCTGTCTGAAAAAATAGAGGCGCCTCTTCCAGGCGGGATTGGTAGCCGTCAGGTCTTTTTCCAATTCGGCCCTATTGTCCTTTAGATGGTTCCGTAGCTCCTCATCTGTATACGCAGGTGTCGTTTTCGTACCTGGCTGGATCCGTTTTAGTAACTCCTCACGTTGACCCTCAGGATCCTGGATGCTTTTTTCCAACAGTGTGACCAGGCCGGGCAGGGGGTGTTTCGTATTCTCGAACGACTCCAGCTTCGTCACAAGTTCACGCATCTGTTTCAGGGTTTCTTCTCTTCCATACAGATGAATCATGGCCACCATCCATTGCCGGTACGAGATCCTGAAGGGGTGGCGGTATCCTTGCTTAGGCCACGTTTGATGCTGTTGCTCCATGGCAAGCATCCAGGGCAGAAAGCGCTCTACCTTGGTCCAGTTCTGATCAAGAAATGCCAGATCCATGGGCTTGGTTCCGGCCCAGATTGGCGCTTCCGGGATCTGCAGACTCATCGCTCGTTTCAGTTGCTGAGTCAGGAGATCCTTTGCTCTCATTTGCACGGAGAAGTCGATGAGTTGAAGCGTCTTTTCCTCATCCAATCGCTGAGAGTTGATGGCGAGCAGGGCCTCTTCGATCTTTTTGCGGTCTCCGGGAGAATCCCCGAATGTTTCGAGCTGGGCCAGGTACCTGCCGAGGAGGTCGGATGGAAGTGGTTGCTGGAGCAGGATCAGCCTGGCGCAAGACAGCAGGTTGGGCAGGTCCTCTTTCAGGTGATAAATGCGGGAAACACCCACCAGCATTCGAACATCATATGGGGACGCGTTCAGCGCCAGTTTGAATCCCGCCAATGCCGGCTCGCTCAACTCGGCTTGATTCTCCTTGTTCAGTGATCCCAGAATGAGGTCATCTGGAAGTGTCACAAAGGATGTTTCGGAGAGCGGGGCGGTGGCGACCCGGGTCAGGGTGTGTTCGACGCGCATCCCATACGACAATACATCCTTCTTCAGGGCGTAATATGTTGCCGCATACCGCTGGTATTCGGCCCAGTACTTCACCCGTTCAGCCTTACGTTTCGCGATGACAGGGGATGATCCGAACAAACGGGATTTCATCCGCGGGTCATCCAGAGAAGGGGAGGGGCTGTACAACAATTGACCTGCCAATGCGATGCGGGCCTCCCGGGGAATCGTCTTTCCCCGATCTCCATGGAGCTCCTGGAGAATCCGGAAACGTAACGATTCTGCCTTCAAGCTGTTTCCATGGGTGTTCCAATAACTGATCTGTCCCGGGGCATAGTCGATCCAGGCCTCTGCGGCCTGACGAAGAAAGTCTGCATCCAGTAATCCCTGAATGGTTGATTCGTGGGAACCTGCAGAGTGGGGAGATGTGGGGGAAGGGCTCCCCATGAACGCTGCCCGGAGAAGATAGAGGTTCTCCTGTCCACTGGTTCTGGCACGGTTTAATGCTGCCAGGCCCTGAAGCTGTTCCAAAGAAGGGGTCCCCAAGATAAACCTGTTTACAGAATAGGTGGGAAATCGATGTGGGTGATGTGCTGCGACGGTCCAGGCAATCCGTGGAAAGGAATCGGCCTTCCACTCTTTCGCCAATGCATGCACTTGTGATGTGATGGCTTTCTTGGAACGGGCAAGCGCCTTCAGGGCTTCGACCTGGTACGGCACTGGCAGATCGGGTTCCCGAATGAGACGCAGCGCAAGCTCGAAGTGCTGTTCCTGGTATTGAAAATGCCGAACCTTCGATAAGGAGTTGGCCGCGGGCTTCCATTGGTTCCGAGGCAATCGTGAGGGGGCGGCGGACGGAGACTGCCCCGTGAGTGTGACCGAATAAATGCCGAAAAGAATAAGCAGAGTGCAGCGCATCAGTGGCGTAGGAAAGAAGGGGCTTTGTCCACATCAGGGGACGTGCGGTAGGAGGCCAGCGCGTTTACCTCTCTTCGTAATTCGATGTGTTTCATTGCCACCCAGGCCGCGCCGATTCCGAGGATCAGAAAAAGCACGAGTTGCAGCTTCAGCACTCTGACCTCAAGTGGGTGTGGGGCGTGTGAACGCGTTGCAGTTTCTGCGGCGGATGACGGGTTGGAGAAGTGAATCGACACTGGAGATTCCAGCATATCCAAGTGGGAGTGGAGCAGGCTGTTTCCCGGATTGAACCGCAGTGCCTCACGTAAATACTCTATTTTTCTGTCAGGTTCTTCCACAGCCTGGGACGCGAGGATCCAGGCTTCCAGGCAGTCTGGAGATTCCCGGATCAGGGCCGTGAGCAAAGCTCCCGCTTCCTCCAGACGCCCCTTGCGAATCGCTTTTCGCGCGGCTTTCAGTGTGACCTCCTGCTTCATACGTTTACCATGGATTCAGGGTGATAGAGGGGCGATCGTCAGTTCAAACTTGTGATAGGTTCTGTTTCCTTTCTGATCTTCTAAGAGGACCACCACTTTTTCCTGTTGGAGTTCCCGTGTTTTAGGGGCGGTCCAGCTCAGCATACCTTGTTGGGAAATGTGCATACCTGGAGGGCCAAACTCCAGAGTATAGCTCACAGGTGCTGCATGACTGACTGTTTGGATGGGATACTCCCATTGTGCACCCGGCAGGACCCTGCGTTCAGGACTTGAGAGAACGACCAGGTACTCTGCATCTGTTTCTTTCAGGATTTCTTTCAGTCGAAACGTCCGATGATACAAGGCTTGTTCGCCATGTGGAAAATACACGAAGTACTCGCCCTTTAACGAGAAAACGACCCGGCGGTCCAGTGTGAAAGGTAGCGTGGTATACTGCGAGTGATAAGGGTTTTTCTTTTTTGGAAAAGAAGGCAGGGTTCCTAATCCTGTTAAGGGGAACGAATTTCCGGAGGTATAAAGCTGAATCTGCCCATTGTCGCTGATTCCCATTAAGAGTCCGCTATCCAGGGAAGGAATGAGGTTTCGGCCTTTTATCTCTGAAACCGAGGTCAGGTTGGTGCTCAGGATTTCTCCGGTTGAAGTGTAAATCAACTCATCTTCCCCCACACGAAGTTGCCCTTTGGAGGTGGATTGATGCTGAAAAGTGAGATCGTTCCCCGTTATCGTGTAGAGACCAGCGCCTGGGGGGTACTGGCGGGAGCTCCACTCCGTAATGTGATGCAACCGCGCATCCGCTCTGCGATGAATCGGATCTCGATAATGTCGTGAGAGAGCGGAATTGTGCTGCTTTTCGTGTAACGGGATTTCCAGAAGCCGTACCGTGTCCAGAAGATATGTTCCTGCCCAATCCAATGGCTGGGTCCCCTCCGCATATCTCACCAGAGCACGTTCACTGGTGCTGTGCCCCATAGTCAGGTTCGTGATGATCGCTCCTTTTGGATTGGGTTTGGTGGCGATTTTCCGGAAAGTCTTCAGAGACCAGGTCTGAAGCATATTGGTTTCAGGAACATACACCAGGACCGCTGCTCCCCCTGCTGTATACAGAAAGCTGTCCGTCCCCACCCTGAGAGTAGAGATGATCCGGTTCTCCTTTGTATCATAGACCAGCAGCGCGGGAAATTCTTCCAGTTGAAGGATCAGATATTTCCCTCCAAAGGCCGGGATGGCATTTTGAACGGGAAAGGGGGTTTCCACTTTGCTCCAGACGGGAACTGGATTTGCGAGAAGCTGGTTTTCTTCGGGGAGGAGCAGCATCGGGTCAATCGTGGGAGTCGGGGTGGCCTCCTGTGCAATCGATTCGCTCTGGTCCGCAGTCGGTTCCGGAGGAAGGGGCGTTGGGGGTGGTGGGATCGGCTCCGGAGTCGGAGTCGCGGCTTCCAGGGCCGCGTGTTCTTCTGTGTGTTCCAATGCCGTGAGTTCCGGTGAACCCGGTGTCGGTGTTCCGGCGGGGATCCCCTGATCTGTAAGGGTACGGACCCTGTGATCCAGATCCAGGGTCTGCTTGACCAGCCAGGCGAGACCTGCTGCGAATGCAAGCAGCAGGATCACGTTGAATCCGATGAGCAACCGGAAGCTCCCGGGAGCCTTCGCAGGAGAACCCTGAGTGAAAGGGTCCTCTGCCTCCGGCCCTGTAGCGTCCTCTTCAAACGGATCTCCCGGAGGTGTGTCTTTGACCAAGGTGGCTAAACGCTCACGGATTTCTGGAAGATCAGGTTGAATCCCCAGTGCATGTTGAAGATATTCCGCTTCTTTTTCCGGGCTTTCCGCTGCATCCGCCGCGATAATCCATGCCTGAAGATTCATGGGGTTCTGCTTCAGAACCTTTGTCAGCAGGTCACCCGCCAGCGCATAATCTTCTCTGCGGATGGCAATTTGTGCCTCTTGGATGAATTCTTCTTCGTTCACAATGCCCTGCCCTGTGATGGATGTGAGGGATGACACATATCGGACAGGGCTGAGGATTCAATCTCTTCCATTCACTAATCATTTCCATCTGAGACCTCCACCTGGACCTCCCCGTCCCATAGGGTCACGGTAATGTTCATCGGACGGCAGCAGACCCAGCAATCCTCGATGAATTGCTGATCACCGAGGGTGGGGTCAATGTCCAGTTCGCAGTCCTGCCAGCAGGCGGGACAGGTGACGTGTATCGGCTTGCGGTCCATTCCATTCTTTACGTCATAATCCGCATTACGCGAGTGGAGAAGAGGACAGGCCCTTCCCGCCGGAGGAGAAACGGGGTTGTGTCTCCTTTGGCTTGCTTCTTCGGACTGCGATGCGACAAACAGTCATGCCCCATTCAGAGGAGATTTCATCGAGTTGGCGTCCGATTGCGGGCCGGAACGTTCGTGTCAGTGCACGCTGTGCGGAATGGCGGATCACACCGGGTATTTCCACATGGCGGCAGAGGGCCCGGACAGGTTTCCTCCTGAGTGTGAAGGTGGAGCGGTCATGATCGAATCCGTCATCGATTCCCTTCAACAGGCCTGGGATGAGCCATTCGTGCGCACGCTTCTGTTTGTGTTGGGTGGGGGCCTTCTTGCCGGCCCTGTTGTATACGAATGCCTGCGACGATTCGGAAATGCCTCTCCGGACTTCATCCGGGAGCTGTATCAGCGCCACCTCACCTGGGTGATTCTTGTTCCCATCCTCGTGGTCCCCATCCTGGTGGGCCGGATATGGACCGTGGCGGTGTATGTGGTCATTTCCCTGGCATGCTATCGGGAGTTCGCACGGGTAACGGGTTTCTTCCGTGAACGGGCTCTGAGTGGTACAGTTGTTCTGTCCATCCTGTTGATCTTCGCCTCGGTTGCCGATCATTGGTATGGGTTCTTTGTCGCCTTGCCGTCCTTGAGCCTCACGTTTCTGGTCATGATCGCGCTCCTCTCCGACCGGCCGGAGGGATATATTCAGCGGATTGGTCTCGCAGCTCTGGGGGGGCTGCTCTTCGGGGTCTGTCTTGGGCATTTCGCGTATCTGGCCAATGACCGGAAGTACCAGGTTCTGATGCTGGTGGTGCTGGTGTGTGTGGAAAGTAATGACATTTTTGCCTTCTGCTGTGGCAAACGCTTTGGACGGCATCCCCTGTGCCCCGGCACGAGTCCCGGGAAAACCATTGAAGGGGCGGTGGGGGCCGTGATCCTGACGACCCTGCTGTTTTACGGGATGTCCGCTTCCCTTTTTGACCAGCCGCCTATGTCCGGTTCTGCGGCAAGGCTGGGCCTTGGGGTTCTTCTCTCGCTGACCGGACAGTGCGGGGACTTGGTGATGTCGAGTATCAAACGCGATCTCGGGACAAAGGATTTTGCCACGGTGCTCCCGGGGCATGGCGGGTTTCTGGACCGGTTTGACAGCCTGATTTTTGTCGGCCCTGTGGTGTTTCACTTCGTGGGATATTTTCAGGGCATCGGACTGGATCAGCCGGTCCGGGTATTTACCGGTGGATCTTTGTGAAAGAATGGGAGTACACCCCGGCGAAAGACCATGGTCTCAGCCCGCATGACGCCCTGAAGAGCACCTGGAGGGAGCCCGGTCTGATTTCTAGCCTTTTTCACACCATCTGGCTGACGGTGTGTCAGGTGTATTTCAAAACGTACCACCGCCTGACCGTGAGAGACTCCGGCTTTTTTCCGCAGGCTGGACCGTTTGTGGTCGTGGCGAATCACTGCAGTCATCTGGATGCACCTGCTGTGATCTCCTCTCTTCCACGAAAGTTAAGGCCTGTCGCTTACCCGCTTGCGGCTGGCGATGCTTTTTTTTCCACCACCAGGGGAGCCTGGTTCGGTGCCTTGTTTCTCAATGCGCTTCCGGTTTGGAGAAAACGTTCTGCACGGCATTCATTGGGGGACCTGCGCAATCGCCTGGAAAAAAGGAACGTGGTGTTCATCCTGTTTCCGGAAGGCACCCGTTCCCGTGACGGAGAAATGGGGGCGTTCAAACCCGGGGTCGGAATGCTGGTGGCTGGTTCGACGGTACCGGTTGTACCCTGCCATATTGAGGGAACTTTCCGGTCGCTTCCTCCCGGTGCGAAGTGGCCGAAACGTTCGCCGCTTGCGGTGACGGTCTCCGAACCTGTGACTTTTCCGGACCAGAACCATGACCGGGAAGGCTGGATCTCCATCGCGAACCGGCTGGCTCAACGAATAAAAGATCTTGAGCCTTCACCTGTCGACTCAGTCTGAGACCCGTTCGACCCGGTTGTGGTCCTGTGCGTAAAAGGCCTCGGCAATGGTGTCGACTTCATTGAACTGAATCAGAGCCTGCCGGCCGTGAAGGTGGCAGGTGCGCCCCTCCCGCCAGGCCCATTCTCCCCGGTCGCAGTTTTCAGCCTTCACAAACCCGTTGATGTAGAGTCGGCGGTCCATGAATTCGGTGGTGTTGTATCCCCCGCCGTGCACGGTGTAGGCACTCCACAGGGCAACATCTCCGGGATTGAGAACCATGTCGTTGATGCGGTCATCCTTTTCATATTCCGGAACGTTGTACAGGTCGCGGTTGTGCGGGTCATGTTCATAGTCCATATGGGAACCGGGAACGACTTTCATGGCGCCGTTCTCCGCCCGGTGAGGGTCAATGGCGATTCCGGTCTGCACCCAGGAGGGAAAGAGATCCCGGAAATCCTCCACGGGCTGCCGTGACCGCACATCCCGATGTAACGGCCAGGTGACCCTGGATCCCGGTTTTTTCCAGTGAACCTGGTTGATGACCTGTTTGATGTTGAGGCCGATGAGAGGTTCGAGAATCATGAGCAGGCGGGGGTCGGTGCGGTAGTGGTCCATCACCGGATCATGATAGGAGGGCCACTGCATGCCCCGAACGGTGGGACCGCTCTTTTCTCCCTCATTGACCCAGATGATCGTGTTCTGTTTCCGCCAGGTTCTTCCCAGCAGCTCACCGGTGAATCTCCAGCGGTCACAGGCGGTCTTCATCTGTTCAATTTCCTGTGGGGCAAATACATTCTTGATGACGGTATATCCATCCCGCCAGTACTGATCCACATGCTCGGGAGTCATGGGGTTGTGAGGCTGTGCGGTGCTGGCGACTGCGGGGACTTCGGTGTTGTGGGTGGTTGGGTTCATCATGGAGACTCCGGTTGGGAAGAGGAGAGAGTGACAAGGTCCTGAAGCTGCTGAAGTCGTTCGGGAAGAGTGGGGAGCAGTTCGTCTTTGTTTCCTGAGGCACCCAGCCCCGCTGTGAGGCTTCCGTCTGCATCGCGAATGGGAATAGCCACACTGGCTTTGCCCAACCCGCTTTGTTCGTCATTCAGGCTATAGCCCTGCAGCCGGATGAGCTTCAGTTCTTTCCGCAGAGAATCCGGGGTGCGGTGTGCCTTTGGGCCGGAGGCATGGTAGGAGAGGGAGGGGAGAAGGGCCTCCACGACCGACTCCTCTTCAAAAGCCAGAAACAGTTTTCCGAGAGCGGAGCTGGTCGCGGGGAGCACGGTTCCAAGTGTTTCACTGGTGGTTCGAATCCGCCCGTCCCGAAATACATGGGCCACCGAGATGGCCTGGGACTGAAAAGGAAGTGCCAGGGTGAGGGGGAGCTGGATGGTTTCGACTGCCTCGAGCATCGATGGGAGAAACCGGTTGCGGGCCGGAATGTTCCGTAGCAGAGCATGCCCCATTCGGAAGGCCCCCACTCCAATGCGGTACTTCCGGTCTTTGGTTTTCTCGACGTATGCATGTTCCACCAGCGTCTGAAGCAGACGGTGAATGTGACTTTTCGGGAGTCCCGAGTTGCGGGACAATTCACTGACGCTGTGGGGATGAGGAGCATCTGCCAGGACCTGCAGCAATGTCAGTCCGTTCATCAAGGTCGAATTCATGATTATCGTTCTAGTATATAGAACAAATACAGTTCAAGTATTTTGTTCTGTATAATAGAACAAACTGAATTCCAATCGCTCTCCTTTGAAAGAGTAGCCGGTATTACTTTTGAAGAATATATGACGTAGGTAATGGGTACCAGTCAGGCCACTCGTGGTAGTCCGAGATCCACAACCTTTTCTGTTTCTGGATGATCCTGATCCATTCCTGTTGAAGAGCGGGGTGTTGGGTTAACTCACCAGCCTGTTGAAAGAGTTCTTCTTCCCTGGTGATTTCATCGGGTGTTAGACGAGTCATTTCCGAGAGGTATTTTACTCGGGATGTCCACCCGGGATGGGTTGAGGATGCATCATTGGAGAAAAGAGCTTCATGTTCGTTCAGCAATGCTCTCAACTCCGACTGAGACAGTTGGGTCCGATTCTCCAGCTCCCGTTGGAGTTTGTTCAGAAAGACCTGTGGATTCTTTACTGGATTGTCGAGGATGGTTTTCAGTTCTGTGGTGTATTGAACCAGAACGTGGTTTTCATGCAAATCGGGGATGTTCTGCTGAAGGATCAGAGCTTTCTCGTATACACTCTCAAGATCATGTTGGGCAATCCATGCCTGAAAAAGGATAAGGTAAGCGTCACGGAGTGGGTTTCCGGTTTCTTGACCCACCCATGATTTATTTTTGACCTCGGTTTCCACCATCCAGATGATTTCCCGGTTCACCTTTTCCCATTGTGCCTGCCGTAGTGCGAGTTTCATTGGCTCAATCCTGGCCATATAATCGGCATTTTCGATTTCGAATCGGTACGCTTTTTCGATCTCTTCCTTCAGTAAGCCCTCTGCTCCGATTTCAATACAGAATGCCAACATACGAGGACTGATTTCCTGAGAGAGCGCATGAGAAGACAAAGGGCGCAATGTCTCTTCAATTTTCCGGGTATCCTCTTGAGTGGATTGAACATGTTCAAGCTGTTCCAGATATCGTGTCAGTATTTCGACTGTAACCATCGGGCTCCGGAAAATATGCGGTGCAAGTTTGAGTACAGCTTCGAGATCCTGTTGGACAGCATACACTCTGGAAAGTCCCAGAATTAAACGGACATCTTTTGGAGATTCCTTCAATCCGAATTGCAATGCTTGCAAGGCGGGGACAGTCAACGTCTCCAATGTTTGCTCATTCAGGGTGTGCAGAATGAGATCATCAGGAAGCAGGGAGACCTCTGGGTTGATTTGGTTGGGGATCGTCGTAATGCGGCGAAATGTGTGCTCGAGTCTTAAGCCGAAACCGAGGGGGTCCTGTTTCTGTGCGAAATAATACCCTGCATATCGCTGGTAATCAGCCCAATAGATAATGCGCTGACCTCTCTCGATTTTGAATCCGCCTGTGCCGGATGAGGGCTCCTCCTGGATCAATCGATGACCGAGGTCATTTGTAGGAAGACTGAGCAGGAGACCTGCGAGTTGAAGTCTTTTTTCTTTCGGAATAAATTTCCCGCGATCTCCATGCAGATCTTTCAGAATTTGATATCGCAGTTTTTCATACTCAGGATGTATTCCGAATCGGTGTAAACGTGCATACAACTGCCTGGGGTAACGTACCCAGGCCTCAGCCGCTTGGCGTAGATATCCTGCTTCGTGCAATCCTGCTGAAACCCTTACGGGCGTATAGTAACTTCTCGACAATTCCTCTAAGAGTGCGCTCCAAAGCAGAAACAGTTTGAGTTGTCCGGCTTGAGGGCGACCGGAATAAAGTTTCTGTAGGAGTCTTAACTCTTCCCGCGGAGGATTGGAGAACACGTACAGGTCAAACGAGTGATAAGGAAAGGAGTCACGATCATGTTCAACAAGCAACCATGCAATCTTAGAAAATGAGAAGGGATCCCAGGTTTCGGCAAGGGTATGAACTTCCTCCCGGATGGGATCCGGAGCTCGGGCCAGGACCCTAAATGCTTGGACCTGATATTCATGAGGTAACGCCGGTTCCCGTATCAGTTGAAGGGCCAACTTGAAATGCTCCTCGCGAAAGGATCTCGATTTTGTCTTCTGCAATCGTTGAACTGCGGTACTCCACTCCTGTGTTGAAAGTTTCTCAGGACTGGACTTCGGGTTCTGTCCTGAAGCATCCGAAAAAAGCAGCCCGATCAGTAGGATATACGGCATGGTTGCGCTACGTATCATCATGTTGGAGTATGTGTTGAGGTCTTGTCGTCCAACTCACCCTGAATCGCGTTCAACGTCATAGGTTCTGTTTCTGGTATTAGGAGTGTTCGGAAAGAGAGGTGATTAAAAGGGAGTGATGGTCAATTCGATGTGATGGTGAGTCCTGTTTCCGGCTTGATCCTGAATGAAGACCTTGATCTCTTCCTTTCCTTCTGTTCGGGATATATGTGGAATCCATGTGAGCCTCCCTGTTGGAGAGACGCTCATGCCATCTGGGGACACGTCCAGAGAGTAGGTCATGGGCCCATGACTCGAGAGGGTTTTGATTTGATAGGACCACGGATGTCCTGCTTTTGCAAAGGGAGGTGGCATAGAGAGAACAAGAAGATATGGAGTGCCCGTTTGTGTGAGTTTTTGTTCCAGATCAAATGTCTTGCGGTATAAGTACCGCTGCCCGGGAGGTGTATAAATCACATAACCGTCTTGTGCGGAAAGGTGTATACGCTGGTCCTGGGTAAACCGAGAATGGAACTTTCCGTCGGGCAAGCTCCCCGACCGGGTCTGGAATTTTGGGAAGGTTCCCAATGCAAACAGGGGGGATGGAGATCCGGGGGGATACAGGTGGATCTTACCCTCTTGATCGACTCCAAGAACGAGAGCCCCTTCATGCGAGGTGAGAAGAGCCGTTCCGGGTATTTCGGCATATTCCTCCAGGGATACATCACAAATCTTCCCCTCACTTGTGTAGATAAAACGGTTTTCTCCCGGAGAGGCTGTGCCGTTGATTTTATAATTAAGACGATAGTTCCAAGACTCATTCCCGAAAGTATACAGCCCAATTCCATGAGGAAAACTGGTTTGGGGTTGCTCCGTTATACGGGTCATGGTTGCATTCGACCGCCAGTTCACTTTCTCAAGATGCTTTTGGGAGTGTCCATGCCTGTTATTGGGGTCTTCGTCTCGTTCAGGATAGGGGATTTTTGTAAGACTTCGGGTATCCAGGAGGTAGTTGCCTGCTGGATCGTTTCTGTCGGTTCCGACCGCATACCGGATAAACGCTCTGGTGCTGTTACTGTGTCCCATGACCATTTCTATCAGATAATTCCCCATAGGGTTGGGCCTGGCCCGGATACGGGTGAACGTCTCCAGTGACCAGGTCTGAAGCTGATTCTCCTCTTCTAAATAGACAAGGACAAGATTCCCGCCAGCGGTGTAGAGAAACTGTTCACTCTGGAGACGAAGTATGGAAATGATCTGATGCTCAACGGGTTCATAGACTAAGAGCGTAGGTAATCCATCCAACCGGATGATCAGATATTTTCCTCCCATTGCGGGAACGACATTCCGAATGGGAAAAGGCAGCTCCATTTCCGACCAGAGAGGGATCGGGGTGGGGGCGGAAGGAGGAGAAATCCTGACCGGTAAAAACTGTGAAAGATCAAAATCCACCTCCTGGAACGGTGTGGGGGATGGAGTCACGCGAAAGGGGGCGGGTGTCGGGGTGGAGGGAAGAGGTCGGGTACTCGTGGAGACCTCTTGATCTATTGGCTGTCCCGAAAAAGAAGTGGAGTGGGATGTGTCCGTGGTCCTGGCTTGTTTCGGAATGTCCGATTCGTTCAGGAGAGCATCAAGTCTGGACTGGAGGTTATGACTTTGTTGAACCAATATGAAAAAAGTGAGGGAGAAAAACAAGATTAGGAAGGTGTTGGTGACAAGGATCATCTTTACCTGTCCAGAGAAGGGTGGAGTGGGGAATTGTACAACGTTTTTCGGCCTTGGGTGACCCTTTTCTTCGGATGTGACAAGGGGGGCTTCGTGGCCCAATTCAGCTAACCGTGCCCTGGTGACTTGGTTTCCGGGGTTCAGACTGAGGGCCCGTTGTAGGTATTCGATCTCCTGATCTGTATCTGCTGCAGATGCTGCTACCAGCCACGCCTCTTCGTTCTGAGGGTTCGCTTTGATCACATGGGAGAGAATAGTCCCTGCTGATTCGTAATGACCTCTGGAGATTTCCTCCCGGGCTTCACGAATCAGTTTAGCTTCATTCATCCTGTTCATCTCCTCACCAAACCTGTGCCCCTATCGAAGGATGCTGAGGTGGTACAGTGAAAAAGATCGTGGATGCCAGCCGGGTTTTTGGCGGACGACGAAAGCTTCACAGGGTGTTTGGGTGAAAAAGAGCCGCGATTTCACTGATTTTTTTAGGTTTCGGGGTTGCGAAGGTGGGGGCTGGTGTCATAAGGTGGGGCAAGGTGTCAGCATATGTCGTCAGAAATCACTCAGCGGTTGGTCGGGTCCAGCGGTGCGCAAGCACCGTTTATGGGCAAACACGCCCACAAGCTGGATCCGAAAAAACGGTTGACGATTCCGTCGGCATGGCGCGAGGTGATGGGGGAGGGAGGCGTTTATGTGATGCCGGGAATCGAACGGGCCTGTTTGACACTCATGCCTCAGCCCGTGATGTCGGAGCTGATGTCCCGCATGCAGGGGTTGATGCTTTCAAATCCAGAGGAAATGGATTTGATGCTGACAGTTGCGTCAGAGTCGGACCACTTAGCGTTCGACGCCCAGGGTCGTATCCGGATCAAGGACGAGCATCTGGCCTATGCCGGCCTCGAAGGAGAGGTGGTGTTGGCCGGTGCGATCAACCGGATCGAACTCTGGGAACCGAATCAGTTTGCCGCCCGCAGCGAGGGAACGGCCGGACTCGCGGCTGCTGCCCGTGCCCTCAGGATGTAAACGGAGGGATGGGGATGACTACGGTTCACACATCTGTGCTTCTGGAGGAGGTGCTGGACGATTTGTCCGTGCAGCCTGGTGCGGTGTATGTCGACGGGACGCTCGGAGGCGGAGGCCATACCCGGGCCCTGCTGGAGGCGTCCGCACCAGATGGGCGTGTGCTGGGGATTGATCAGGATCCGGAAGCTTTGGAGCGGACCCGGGAATTCCTGAAGCCCTTCGGAGACCGTTTTCAGTCTGTACACGGCAATTTCGGAAACCTTTTGGAACTGGCGAGAGAGGCCGGGTTTGATCAGCCGGACGGGGTGCTGCTTGATCTCGGTGTCAGTTCAGATCAACTGGACACCCCGGAGCGGGGGTTCAGCTTCCGCTTTGACGGTCCATTGGATATGCGGATGAATCCTGACGCCGGGGTGGCCCTGTCGGACTGGCTGGCGGAGGTGGAGGAATCCGCTTTGGCACAGGTTCTCTGGAAATGGGGCGAGGAACGTCAGTCCCGCCGGATTGCCCGTGCCATTCTTGAGGCCCGTGATGCAGGGATTCTCACGGGAACCGAAGCATTGGCTCAGGTGGTGGAACAGGCGGTTGGCGGACGGAAAGGGGCACGGATTCATCCGGCCACCAAGACCTTTCAGTCACTCCGTATGGCGGTCAATCAGGAGATGGATGTGCTGAGCTCCGGTCTGGAAGGTGCTCTGCACCTGGTGAAACCTGGGGGTCGGGTCGCGGTGATTTCCTTTCATTCCCTGGAAGACCGGGAGGTGAAACAGGTGTTTCGGCGGCATGAAGGCCGGGAGGTTTCCCTCTATGAAGGCGGGAGCCGTTGGGAAGGGGACGAGCCGCGGGTGAGGACCATGCACCGCAAACCGCGGATGGCAGAAGAACGTGAACGGGACGACAATCCCAGAGCCCGTTCGGCGAAATTACGAACGGTGCAACGACTGGAGACCACATGAAAAAGCGAACGAAAAAGAGATCCACTACCCGGAGAACTCCTCGACGCCGCAATCGGAAACTGAAAACAGAAGGATTCCGGATGCCGGCCACCTTGTCGCTTGTCCTGGTGATGTCGTTTATGGTCGGGGGATTCTACATCTGGGTCGGAAGCAAAACCGAAGCGCTTGCGCAGCAGATTAAAGAAGAGGAGCAGGAGTTGAAGGTTCTCCGTCAGCAGGTGGCGAGTGCGGCTGCCCGGTGGAGTGAAATGACGGGACCCCGCCGCCTGCAGGCCGCGCTGGAGAAACACGATTTGGAGATGAACTGGCCCCGAGCCGACCAGATTGTCCAGATCCGGGATATGGCGTTGTGGGAAAGTAACAGTTCGAGTCTCGATGTCTTCACCCGTGTTGATCGGGACCGGGAGCGGTTGAACGTACCATGAAACCACGCGGACTCTGGCTACGGGCATCAATAACCGGCGTTCTCATCCTGGGATTGTTCCTGGGACTGGCTGTGCGTGTGGTGTATCTGCAGCTCGGAGACCATTCTGACCTCCGGGAGACCTATAAGCAGAATGTCGTGTTTAAGAAGACGCTGGAAGGGTCCCGGGGGCGCATACTCGACCGGAAAGGAAAGGTGCTGGCACAGGATGAAACCCGGCACAATGTGGCAGTGGATCCGGAATTTATCGCACGTTTTAACCGTCCGCAGCGTGTGCAGGCGGCACTGACCCGGTTTCTCCATGTGGAACCCGCTCTGATCGGTACCCGCATTGCCGATACGGAACGACGGTTTCATTATCTCGAAAAATACGTCGAGGAACAAAGAGTGGAGGCTCTGACCCGCCTGCTGAAGGAAGAGGAACTTGACAAAGGGGTGGTGTTCGAAGAGGTGCAGACCCGGACGTATCCCCTTGGAAACCTGCTGTCACATGTCGTGGGATTTGAAAACCGGGACGGGGTGGGATCTGCCGGTGTGGAACTGCAGATGAACCGCTATCTGAAAGGAAAGGGGGGGCTGCGGGTCGGCCAGAAAGACGGACGTCGCCGTGAAATGGTTTCACGCAGACAGATTCAGATTGATCCTCAGGACGGGGCGGATGTGACCCTTACGGTGGACCGCTATCTCCAGTTCGATGTGGAACAGGCGTTGGAGAAGGCCGTGGAAACCTATCAGGCCAAGGGCGCATGGGCCGTCGTCATGGATGTACGTACCGGGGCCGTTCTGGCCATGGCCAGCAAGCCGGATTACGACCTGAATTCATTTTACCGGGCAGATCCTGAATCCCGCAGGAATCAGACGCTGGGTACGGTGTACGAGCCGGGATCGATTATCAAGCCGATCATTTTCGCAGCCGCACTCAATGAAGGGCTGGTCAATCCGACGGAAGTGATTGACTGCGAATGGGGTCGCTGGATGCACCGCCGTCGCTCCCTGGAGGATTATCATCCCTACGACAAACTGTCTGCTGCGGATGTTCTGAAAAAATCCAGTAACATCGGGACCGCGAAGATTGCACTCCGCATGTCGGAGCAGAAAATGTACGACTACCTCCAGTCCTTCGGCTTCGGCACTCCCACCGGGATTGACCTTCCCGGCGAAGAACGGGGGATTCTTCATGCACCCCGGCGGTGGGATTCTCTGACCCATAGTCGGATGGCCATTGGGCATGCGGTTACCGTGACCTGTCTGCAGATGGCCGTTGCGATCAACGTCATTGCCAATGATGGGTATCGGGTGGAACCGTTTTTGGTGAAGGAGGCACGGACAAAAAGCGGTGAACTGCTTTTCCTCCGCCAGCCGGATGAAGGGGTGGAGGTGATTTCCCCGGTGACCGCCAGAAGGATGCGCCATCTGATGGCCCGGATCACCGAAACCGGAGGAACCGGGCGGCGGGCACGGTTTGAGGGGTATGTGGTGGCCGGAAAAACCGGTACTGCCGAAAAAGTGGAGCCGGGCGGCGGGTATTCCAAAACACGGAACCGGGCAAGTTTTGCCGGCTTTTTTCCTGCCCATAACCCGGCCCTGACTATCGTGGTCACGGTGGACGAACCCAAGGGTGACCGCCGGACAGGCGGTACCGTGGCTGCACCCGTTTTTGCAGAAATTGCCCGGAATGCGGCCGGATACTTGGGCATTCCTCCGGAGGGGTATTGAGTGACCGATCAGGATGTGGTGCTGGACCCGGAAGTATGGGCGGAACTCCTCGGTGTGCCTGTACCGGCTCAATGGCCGAAGCAGATTCGTGGATGTCACCCTGATTCCCGTCGCATTCGACCGGGAATGGTCTTTGTGGCCATAAAAGGACATACGGCAGATGGAAACCGGTTTGTGGAGGATGCGGTTCGCCGTGGTGCCGTCGCGGTGGTGACGGATCAGCCGGTACATGCGTCGGTTCCGGTGGCAAAGGTGGAAAACTCCCGACGGGTTCTGGCACTGCTTGCCCGTACATTGGCCGGAACCCCGGATCGGGAACTGGGCATGACCGGGATTACGGGCACCAACGGGAAAACATCGGTTGCAGGATTTGTGCATCAGTTGATGGAGCATGCTGGAATCGCTGCAGGTCTGCTTGGAACGGTTGCGTACCGCTTCGGCGAGCGGTGGATCCCTGCCCGCCGTACGACACCCGGCCCACCGGAGCTTCAGGAATATCTTCGCGATATGGTGAATGCAGGGTGCACAGAGTGCGTGATGGAGGTGTCGTCGCATGCACTCAATCAGGACCGGGTGGTTGGACTGGAGTTTGAGACGGCTGTCTTCACAAATCTCAGTCAGGATCATTTGGACTACCATCCCTCCATGGAGGCGTATTTCGACGTGAAGGCCAGGCTGTTTGAGATGAAGGGGGTTCAGCACCGTATCGTTGGAGAAGACCGGTGGAGCGCACTCCTGGCGGAGAGGTGGAATGGGAAGGTGATTTCCTGCGGGTTCGGCGAGGACTGCACTGTTCGTGCCGAAATGCTGCAGGAGGATCTCCGTGGCAGCCGGATCCAGGTGACGAGTCCCTGGGGGACCCGGGACGTTCTGCTTCCCATGCCAGGCCGGCATAATGTCCGCAATCTCCTCCAGGCTCTTTCCGTATTCGGGGCCAGGGGCATGTTGACGGATCAGGTGTGGGAAGGGGTGGAACATCTGAAGGCCCCTCAAGGCCGCCTGCAGCGGATTCCCTCCGTCCGGGGGGATGTGTTGGTGGATTATGCCCACACTCCGGATGCCTTGGCGAATGTTCTGCAAACCCTCCGTCCTTTGACGGAGGGCCGATTACTGGTGGTCTTTGGCTGCGGAGGGGACCGTGACCGTACCAAACGCCCCCTGATGGTGCAGGCGGTTGCCCCCCTGGCAGACAAAATGATTTTCACATCCGACAATCCCAGGACCGAGGATCCGGGGCAGATCCTGCGTGACATGGTGCAGGGGTGTCCGGACGGAGTCACACCGGTGATGGAGCCGGACCGGGCCAAAGCCATTGGCCAGGCCATTGAGGAGATGGAAAGTGAGGACGTGGTGCTCATTGCCGGAAAGGGTCATGAAACGGTCCAGGAAATTGGAGCGAATCAGATTCCGTTTGATGATCGGGTGGTGGCGGAACGATGGCTCCGCCAGCGTGAACTCTACGAATCCGGAGTGTTGAACTGATGGGACTCTCTGCGCAGGAGGCCGCAAACTGGTCGGGAGGTCGCTGGACCCAGCCCCCGGAGGGTTCCCTGAAGGGTGTCATGCAGGATACCCGGCTGCTGGAGCCGGGGATGTTGTATGTGGCCCTTCCGGGGGAGCGGGTGGATGGCCATGCGTTTCTCAGCACTGCGATGGACCTCGGTGCCGCAGGGGTGATGTGTGAAACCGGGAGAGGGCTGCCGGGCATTCCCTGTCTGGAGGTGGATCACCCGGCCATGGCCCTGCAAAAACTCGCCCATGGGTACCGCCACTCAATCGGTGGCCTGATGCTGGGTGTCACGGGCAGTGCGGGCAAAACCACGGTCAAAGATATGCTGGCCTCCATGTTGGCAGAACGGGGGGCCACCTGTTCAACCCGGGGGAACTGGAACAACTTTATCGGTTTGCCGCTGAGTATTCTTTCGATGAAACCCGAAGATGACTTTGGTGTGTTTGAACTGGGGATGAATGCCCCCGGAGAAATCGGGGCCCTGGCGGATATTCTGAATCCGGTTGCCGGACTCATCACCTCCATTGGGGAAGCGCATCTGGAGAAACTGGGGTCTGTTGAAGCCATTGCATATGAAAAAGCGGCCTTGCTCCGTTCTCTTCCGGAAGAGGGGCTGGCGGTACTGGATCTCGATTCTCCCTGGGTGGCGGGCTTCCGCAGGGACTGTCGGTGCAGGACCGTTTCCTGTTCTCTGGCACAGCAGGCGGATGTTCAGGGTCAACCGGGGGGAGAGGAACGGGCGATGTGGATCAAGGACCGGATACGAAATCAGACCCTTCAGGTTCCGCTGCCTCTTCCCGGTGAACACATGAGGCGGAATGTGCTCCAGAGTGTGACACTTGCCCTGGAACTGGGTCTTGGACCGGAGGAAATTCGAAGTGGACTGAAAGCATTCGCGCCGGCTCCAATGCGCTGGCAGGTGATACAGGTGGGATCCTATCGGGTGATCAATGATGCCTACAATGCAAATCCGTTAAGCATGCGTTCCGCGATTCGGACTTTTGCCGAACAGTCTCAGCCCGTGGAGAAATGGCTGGTGCTGGGGGCGATGTCAGAACTGGGTGAGGCGGAACGGTCTCTGCACGAGGAGCTGGGTCATTTTGTCGACCGGTTTGCTTTCGCAGGTGTGGTGTGTGTCGGAGCGAGGGCGGCATGGATCGCGGAAGGGGCGGAGCGGAATTCCTGTCACCTCGTGGAGACGCCCACAGATGCGGGGAAGCTGCTGCGTGACCATGCCGGTCCGGGATCGGGAGTCTTAATCAAAGGATCCCGGTCCGAACGGCTGGAGCAGGTGGTTGCAGAACTGGGAGACCCCGTAGCCGGAGTAAGCAGATCATGATGTATGCCGTGTATGAATGGTGGGCGAGTCTTGAAGATCCCGCATTACAGGAAACGCTGAGTCCTCTCCGGATTCTGCAGTATGTCACCTTCCGCACCATGGCGGGAGCCGCCACCTCGTTCCTGCTCAGTCTGATTCTGGGACCCCGTGTGATCCGGTGGCTGCTTGAGCTGAAAATCGGACAACCTGTACGCGATGATGAGGTCCTGAAAATGCAGCGGAAGAAAGCAGGAACTCCCACCATGGGAGGGCTGCTGATACTGTTTACCCTGCTGATCGCCGTCGTGCTGTGGTGCCGGCCTGGAAATCCCTTTTCCACTCTGGCCATGGCCTCGGCCATTTGGATGGGCGGAATCGGGTTCGCTGATGATTTCCTGAAGGTGCGGCGGAAACATTCCGGTGGATTGGCAGGCCGATGGAAAATGGTGGGACAGTGTCTTTGGGCTTTTGTCCTGTTTTACTTTCTGGACCGGATGACTCTGACCTCCGGGCACAGCCGGGACCTCATGATTCCGTTTCTGAAGGAACCGGTCTGGCAAGGGATGCCCTGGATCATCGCCCTTGCGTTTGTCATTATCGTGATCGTGGGGGCCAGCAATGCCGTCAATCTCACAGACGGGCTGGATGGACTTGCCATCGGATGCAGCAATGCGGTGGCGGTCTCCTACCTGGTGATGAGCTACTGTGCCGGACATATCATCTTTGCCGAGTACCTCCAGGTTCCCTACATCCGGGGCTCGGAGGAATTGGCCGTCTTTTTTGGCTGCCTGCTCGGAAGCGGGCTTGGCTTTCTCTGGTTTAATGCTCACCCCGCCCGGGTCTTTATGGGCGATACAGGAAGCCTGGCGCTGGGAGGCGCAATTGCCACTGCGGCCATTATGATTAAACAGGAGATCACTCTGATTTTTGTCGGTGGTGTCTTTGTGATGGAAGCCCTCAGTGTTGTGATTCAGGTGGCCTCCTTTAAATTGACGGGCAAACGTGTTTTCCGCTGTGCACCAATCCATCACCATTTTGAGCTCCAGGCCAAGGACGCCGCCCGGAATGAGGGACGTGACGTGGAAGTGGTTGAAACCCTGGTCACCATCCGGTTCTGGGTGTTGGCGATCATCTGTGCCATCCTCGGAATTGCCACTCTCAAAATCAGATAGCCATGGAACAGGATCTCTGCATTTTGGGGGCCGGACAAAGCGGGATCGCCGCCGCCCGGCTCCTCGCCATGCAGGGGCGTAAAGGGGTGCTGGTTTCGCAAACCCGCCCGGATGAGGACCGGATCGAAGAGCTTCATTCTCTTGGGATTCCATGGTGTCAGGAGCCGGTTGAAGCCACCACAGTCATCACAAGCCCCGGGTTTCCGGTGGATCATCCCTGGTTGACTCAGTACCGTGAGGCAGGAGCGGACATTCTGCCGGAATTCGAATTCGGAAGCCGCTATGTGGAAGGAAAGATCCTGGCCGTGACCGGATCACTCGGAAAAACCAGCATGGTCATGCTGGCCGCGGAACTATTGCGAAAAGCGGGCCAGAAGGTCACCCTCTCCGGAAATATCGGGATCCCGGTGTGTGAGGTGGCCAGAACAGAGCCGGTTGCGGACGTGCATGTGATGGAACTCAGCTCCTTTCAACTCGAGGCCTCCCGTGCGTTTCGCCCGGATGTGGGCATCTGTCTGAATTTGATGCCGAACCATCTGGACCGCCACATCACGCTTGAAGCGTATGCAGAAGCCAAGGCCCGGTTGTTTGTCCACCAGACTGCCGATGATGTTGCGGTGTGGCCGGAGCCGTATCCTGTGGAGGTGAGAACCCCGGCCCGGAGAAAGAGCCCGGAGGCAGCCAGGCTTCCTCATTTGACGGGGACGGTTTGGGAACAAGGACCCCTGCGGGAGAACCTCTCGGTCCTGATGGCGGGACTGGAGGAACTGGGACTTCCGGATTCATCTGTATGGGAGAACGTGGTCCGTGATTTTATCTTCCCTCCCCACCGCATGCAACGGATCGGGTTGCCCGGGGCTGGATTGATTGTGGATGACAGCAAGAGTACCTGTCTCAGCGCAACCCGGGGAGCGCTGGCGGCGACTCCGGGTCATGTTCATTTGATTGTGGGGGGGAGAGGAAAGGGGGAATCCCTGTCGATTTTGGAGAAAAGTTTTGCAGAGCGGGAGGTTTCGCTTTATCTCATCGGAGAGACGGCCCGGGATATGGCAGATGCCTGGAACGGGCTTGTCACAACCTGCAAATGCTCGATTACCTTGGAGCGTGCGATCGAGGAGATCTGGGCCCGAAGAGAGCAAGGTGAGCCCTTGTTATTTTCACCTGGATGTGCAAGTTTCGATCAGTTTCAACATTATTCCCATCGTGGAGAAGAATTTCAGCGCCTGGTAAGGCTCCAGGCACAAACCAATCCCGTTTGAAGAACCGCCAGAAGGAACTCACCATGAAGAATTCACTCACAATCCGCGTACTCCCGCTATCGTTGGCGGCGCTTGTACTCGCAGGCTGTGCCACCAACCGTCCCCCCCGTTCCGGGAGAGGGCAACCGGTGCCTGTCGACCCCTACATCCAGCCTGCTGGCCCCACGAGCCCGATGCCCCCGCCGTTTGAGGATCCCACCTTGAAAGAGGAAGTCATTGTGGCGCAACCTCTTCCCCCTGTGCGACCTTCTGTGTCCCCCCGCGTGTCTCCCCCCAAAGTACAGCCGAAATCCGGAACTCCTTACACGATTAAAAAAGGAGAAAGCCTGTCTGCAGTTGCCGCGAAACATCGCATTGGCTGGAAACGGCTTGCCGAGTATAATCTGATCCAGAATCCCAACCGGGTATATGCGGGCCAGGTGAT
Organism: Verrucomicrobia bacterium UBA6053; assembly: GCA_002429065.1. Taxonomy (GTDB): domain Bacteria; phylum Verrucomicrobiota; class Kiritimatiellia; order SS1-B-03-39; family UBA6053; genus UBA6053. The sequence goes on from DIYN01000047.1 coordinate 173,311, forward strand.
TCTGATTCCCCCTGGTCATGCCGCATCCGCTGGTGGATCCTCGTCCCGTCCCGTCATTTCCCGTCCGGCGCCGCCCCAGGTGGTCGTTGGGGATGGAACCTATGTGGTTCAGTCCGGCGACAGTTTGAGTGTCATTGCACAACGCTACGGCACCACCGTCCGGAATCTGAAATCCGCGAATAATCTCACCAGTGACCGGTTGTTGGTGGGGCAGATTCTGAAACTTCCCCAGGGGTCAGAACTTACCAGTCCTCCGAGTGGGGGTGGTTCCTCCACACTGTCTCCGCAACCGACCCCGGTGGCCACCCGGCCGATCCCGCCTCCCCCCACTCCTTCACCGGACGCGGACATCGTTCCTCCTCCTCCAGATGGAGGAGATGAAGGGGAGGGGGAAGACGAAGGAGCCCTGAACATCATCGACAAACCCTATCCGATCATTGTTCAGGAGGGGGATACCCTTCAGAGCATTGCGGAAAACTACATTGTGACCGAAGCGAAAATCCGTGAGTTGAACAATCTCAAGGAAGGCGAGGAAGTCACACCCGGGCAGAAACTGATGATGCCCGCGACCATCTATTAATCTGGAAAGGGGGAAACCGGTGTCCCGTCGGCGTCAGCCCCCAACGGATGAAACTCAGACATCACCTGGTGCAGCCCAGGTGGTGTCTGTTTGTGTATTGATCCTGCTTGGTCTTGGTCTCCTGATGTTGTTCAGTATCGGGATTGGGCAATCCAGACCGCTTCATTATCCGATCCGACAGCTCATTTTTGCGATGTTTGCGGTGTGCGCAGCCTTGTTCACATCCCGGATCCCCACATCGTGGTGGAGATACCTGCTGCCCTTCATGTACGCAGCGGCGGCGTTTCTCCTGATCGGTGCGAGGCTGGTAGGTCCGGAAATCAATGGCGCGAATCGATGGCTTGTTTTCGGGCCTATCAGCTTTCAGCCGTCTGAGATTGGAAAACTGGTTGCCATTCTCTGGGTGGCACGGTGGTTAAGCACCTATCGACGGCGGGCCAACGAATTTCTTCGGGGGTTTCTGCTTCCCGTCGGAGGATTGGGATTTATCTGCGTGCTCGTGTTATGGGGACCTGACTTTGGAACGACGGTTCTGATTGGGGGGGCCGGGCTGTTGCTGATGTATATCGGTGGAACACGCCCTGTCTATTTACTTGGCACCATGGTGTCCGGAGCGACTGTGATTGGCGGACTGATCTGGCATGATGAAGAGCGGTTGAGCCGGATTACGTCATTTCTGAATCCTGAAAAGCATGCGTCTGGTGATTCCTATCAATTGATGAACTCACTCTATGCCTTTATGGAAGGGGACCTCACCGGATTGGGGATTGGTCAGAGTCTGCAGAAAAATGCGTATCTGCCGGAAGCCCATACGGACTTTATCCTGGCCATTCTCGCCGAAGAGCTGGGTGCCCTGGGAACCTTGAGTGTGATGGCCCTGTTTGTTGCCTTTTTTCTTGGGGGCATGACCATCGCCTGGCGGAGCCGGGATCCGTTTGCCCGCCTGGTTGCATTTGGAATCACCCTGCTGATCAGCCTTCAAGCTGCAATTAATGTTGGCGTGGTGACCGGCAGCATGCCGACCAAAGGCCTCCCCCTTCCGTTTATCAGCCATGGGGGCTCCAACCTTGTGATCATGGGGGCGATGATCGGGATTCTTATTCGGGTGGCCTACGGGGATCCCGAGGAGGATCGGAGGACTCAGTCGGTGCCCGATTCCAAACAGTGGATCTAGCAGTCCCCGCAGCCCGCTGTCAGGTGTTTCCGGACTGATACTCCCTGCGTCTCAGCATGACACCCGTGGAGGGTTGCATTCCACAGGCGGAAGAATAAAAAGACTGCAGGTCAGGATCGCACATCGCATCCACCATGTAGAGTCCCTCGCAGCGTTTCAGGATCCGCCGAAGCAGGGTGCTGCCAATTCCCTGCCCCTGAAAGTCGGGCTGGACCTCCAGCAGAGGAATGTATGCAGAGAGGATTCTGTCACTGACAGCGGTGACAAACCCCACAACGCTTCCTGTGGTGTCGTCAACAGCCAGTTCGGCAAAGGTACTTCCCTGAAGGATTTGGAGGAGGGTTTCCGGGGATGGGGGATCCGGCCACCCTACAAAGAAGCCTGAGAGATTCTCCGAGGAAAGAGAGTCATCATAGGGACGATAGAGAATCATGGCATTTCCGGAGTGGAGGATGGAAAAACGGTATAGGTTGATTTTACGAGCCCCGCTCCGAGTACTTCTGTCTCGCGATGGGTCAGAGAGATCCGTTGGTCACTGGATGCGAAGAGGGGAATCCCCTGCCCAAGCAGAATCGGGACGGTGGTGAGAATCAGGGTGGATAAACACTTCTTTGCGAGACAACTCCGGATGAGGGTTCCTCCGTCCACATAGATGGAGGGGCCCGTCTCCTTTTCGATTCTCTCCAGGATCTGCTGAAGAGGTCCGGAGACAAGCTGAACACGGCCTTCATATCCTTGGGGAATGTCTGTAAGCTGGGTGCTGATCACATACACGGGTTTCGAGTAGGGCCACTCTCCGAATGACTGAACGACCTCAAACGTTTTCCGGCCCATGAGGACCGCGTCGATTCCGGACAGAAAGTCGGCAAATCCGTAATCGCTCTGCTCCGGATTCGGAATGGCGTTCAGCCAGTCGACGCTTCCTTCGGGATCCGCAATGTATCCATCCAGACTGGCGGCAATGTAGGCAATGGTCTTCATCGCGTGTTTAAGCGGCATGCATATCGTACCACCTTGTAGGGCCCCACCTGTTTTTCACTGTGTCTGGTAAACCCATGCGCTTCGTAGATCTGACATAACCGAGGCCTCGGTACACAGTCGAGACGAAGGGTTTCACGGCCAAGTTCCCGGGTGTATGATTTTGCCCATTGCAACATCCGGGTGGAGATTTCCGTACCCGCGACACTCCTGCAAACGGCAAACCGATGGACATACGCAGAGCTTCCCGGTTCGATTTCCGGCCAGAACTCCGGATCCTCCAGTTGAAACATCAATGTGCCCACAGCCTGCTCGTTTTGGTGGGCGAGGACATACAGGCCCTGAGAAACGTCACGCCGGACGGGCTCTTCCTTCAGTTCATCCCGGACCCAAAGCGGCTGACCGATCCGGGCCAAATAATCAGCGGCTTCCCGGAGAATCGAAAGCACCGTTTTCCATTCATCCGGTTCTGCAAATCGGATCGAGAAGGACATTAACGCATGTCTCCATAGTACCGTTTCGGCCATGACTGGTTTTGAAACTCCTCCACCATTCCCTTTGGAAAAAAGAGAATCTGGTCCAGTTCCTGCAAGGGATGCCACACCACGGCAATCTGAGCCGGGTCGGGGACGATCGGGTGATAGTCGGGCCCTTTCGACGCCTTACTCTCGATATAAAGCTCAATCTGATGAAATCCTGCGGGGAGTGCGGAATCCACATGCCGGTCCGCAATGATTTCACGGACAAAGAGGATCTCTCCGAAAGGGAGCGGCCTCCCGAGCTCTTCATAGGTTTCCCTCGCAAAGGCCTCCTCAAGCGTTTCACCGGATTCCACGCCTCCGCCTGGAGTGACATACCAGTACCCGCGGTCATCCTTGTATTGGGACAACAGGAGGTGGTCTTCGCGGATCACAACGGCGCGAACGGATACTCGGGGAGAGGTCATGGCCGTTTCCAACCACGCCGGTCTCAGCATGGATAGCAAAAAGATCGGCCGGTTTCGTCAGATAAACGGAAGCACCACCACGGCGTCCGCCTCGTAGAGAAAGATGCTCCCGCCAGCTCCATCGGGTATCTGCGAGGTCAGGTCAATGGGAATACGGTCTTCCAGTCCGGGAAAATCCGGGTTCCGTACGCGGAAAAACATGTCCTCATATGGACGGAATACGTCGATCACGGAAATTTCAAAACGGACAAGTCCTTCCGGTCCTGTGACCACGGCAAAGGAGTCCTGCACCCGGCCGTCCCCGACCACTTCCACCTGCACCCGACTTCCGGAAATGCCAAATCCGGCCTCATCCACAATCTCGATGGATCCATACAGGGTATGCAGGTCACCGGTTCCCCCCTCCGCTACCCGGATATAGACGGAGGAAACTTCTCCGTCATCGGAGACATAAAGTTCGCAGCCGGAAAGGAAACATACAGCAGGCAGTAACAGGATCAGCGGGTTTGGGAATGTCATGGTGCACCTCATAAAAGGGAGACGCACGTTTGGGTCGGTTTATTCAGCGGAATTCTGCATAAAGTTGTTCAGTGGATCCTGTGCGTGGCTGCGGGTCTTGCTGTCACCGTTCGAAATGGGGGGACACGACCAGTCGGTGAGGTTTTCCCGCGTAGCACGAAGTGTGAAGGCGGAACGCTTCAGCCATGGGTGTATGCGGACGAGGTCAGGGGGTAATTCTGACGCTGAGGATCTGGTAGGGCCGGAAAGAGAGGAGAGTGGCATTCCCTTCGACCGGTGTCCCGTCAATCCGTTGAAGCGTGGAACGAGCCCCTTCCGCAAGCTGAAGGTGTGCGGTTCCGGATTTCCCCTCCACTTCATGCAGTCGGATCACAAACTCGCCGTTTTCCAGAGGTTGAATCCATGACGGGATCAGGCTTTCACCTCCTGTCAGTCCCAGGTACGGGCTCTGAACTGGGGATCCCTCAAGCATGGGCGTATAGAGCAGATCCGCGAGAGCCGCTGGATGTTCTGCCCGTGCCTGATTATAGCGGCTTCTGCCAAGTGCGTAGAAGATGCGGTGCTCTCCCTGATCGGTAAACGGGTTACGTTCCGGCCCGTCACGCAGAGTCTTTACGATGACATTCGCATGTCCCGGATCCTCACCCGTCACCTGAGGGCTGCGCACGAGACTCAGTCCCAGTGTCCCTTCCCGGCAGGTGAAGGCAAACTTGTCCCGGGTCACCACAAAGAGACCTTCCGCTCGCGCGTCATCCAGCACGGATGCCCAGCGGCTCCCGGCATTTTCGAACATGGCTTCGGCGTGGGTCGGACCAGGGAGTTGAGGACGGAGGATGGAGTTGTAGGGGGACCCATACCGAGCATCGCGTCCCATGTACTCGGTATCGAAACAGGCTTTCAGCAGCGTTTGCTGTTCATGCCAATCCAGCAGAAGCTCCACCTGAAGAACCGGATACGCCGGGTCGATCCAGTAACGGATTTCCACCATGCTTTGTTTGCCGAGGGTCCGTTTGAAGGCAAGCCCCACTCCTTCCTCCGGCTGCCAGTCCACCTGCTCCACGGGGCTGTCCACCTCCCGGCCCAGATGCAAGGTGCTCCGGTCAACATCCCAGGCATCAAACGCATGCGGCAGGTCATCGTACAGGCAGAGCCGATTCAGAGTGCCCGAGGTCTCAAGCCGCTCTCCGTCAACCGTCAGCTCCTCCACTTCTCCCGTTTCGGTGAAACGTGCCGACACCCGGTCGCTTGAGAGGAAAAGATCCTCTTTCCGAAGACCGGAAGCGTCCCGGACCTCCACGTCCGAGGATCGGAAGACGCCCGCTGGCGGCAGGGTAAGAACCTTTCCATGGATCGTCATGTTGCGTTCAAGCGGTAACAGGTTGGCCAGTCCCTCTCCGTCACCCAGGAGGGCCTTGGCTTCGGACATCGCCCCGGCGGCAAGATTCTGCAATTCCGGCAGTGCCTCTTCGTACACTTCATACACGGAACTGCCCGGAATATAATCGTGGAACTGGGCAAACACCAGCCGCTGCCAGGCGTGAGGATCCACCGGTCCCGTACCGCGCAATGCGGCCGCCGCCTCCTGCAGTTGAAGGGCTCGTTCCAGTCCCCGGAAGTCCCGCTTCAGATTTCCATGACTGGTCAGTGTGCCATGGTGGTATTCCAGATAGAGTTCCCCCTGGTACACCGGGAGTTGATCCGCTTTGGTGTCCAATTCATCGTAAAAATCCTCCAGACGGCTCCAGGAGGTATTGGGGACGCCAGCCAGATCGTTCATCCGTCGGGCCCGCTCACACATCTCGGGGGTGACGCCGCCACCCCCATCTCCGTAGCCGGTGGGTTGAAGCGCGGCCGGGAACAGGTCGGATTGCCGCTGCTGGTTGGTTGCAATCCGGGCTTCCGTGGGAGTGCAGACCTGATTGTATCCGTGTCCCTGGGACACGTAGGTGAGGATTTCGGACCCGTCGGTTCCTTTCCAGATGAATGCGCTGTATGGAAACAGGTTCACATTGGACCAGGTCAGTTTGGTGGTGAAGAACCGGTCGACATCGCACTCCCGCATCAGTTGAGGGAGACACCCGCAGTACCCGAACACATCCGGGAGCCAGAGCAGTCTCGAGCTGTTGCCAAAATGGTGCCGGAACCGGTCCTGCCCCACAAGGAAGGATCTTGCCAACGCCTCTCCGCAGGCGATCAGGGTGTCTGATTCCACGTAGGTGGCCCCGACATGCTCCCATTTGCCTTCCTTGACCCGTTCCCGGACGTGATCCATCAGCCGCGGTGCCATGTGCTCCACCGCATCATAGGACGCGGATTGTGAATAGGCGAACCGGAACTCTGGGTAGTCATCCATCAACCGGTTCATGGTGGAAAACGTGTGACGGGCTTTGTAGTCCCCGGAGGCTTCATTCCAAAGCCACACCAGGTCGATATGGGCGTGCCCGGTCAGCGCATTGCTGCAGAGACTTTTTGCACCTGCCAGGGAGGCACGCCCTTCTTCCAGGCTGTTCCGGATGGCGGCGAGACCTCCGGTTGCAAAGGCATTGACGGCATTCTCCAGGATACGAAGAAGGGTACGGGTCAGGGGCGTGACCACGCTCAGGGATGGGTGGAACCCCACGCCTCCCTCATGTACGGTGCCTCCAAAATGCGGGTCCTGTCCGGCCTCCAGCTTCACCAGATCGATCAACACCTCCAGATCGATGACCGCATGCCATGCGTCGTCGTTTCGACGGACCAGGCTCGCGGTATCGAGACGGGATCCTTCCGCATCCAGACCTTTGGCTTCGTGGTGCCAAATACCGCTTTGCAGACAGAGTCCTTCCATCAGAGCCTCTTTGACTCCCTCCGGCAGAGGGGCATGATGGTGGGCCACATCGAATCCGTACCAATGCTCGCCTCCGATGATCAGAGTGCCTTCCCCTTGATCCTGCCAATGGAGCCAGCGGGATCCGGAATACTCGGGAAGCTCCAGCTTGAACCAGCCGGTTTGAAACAGTCGTCCCCAGTGAAAGGGGAGTTCCACCGGGGTGTAGTCCAACCTCTGGGCGTCTTCCACCTGAATGGGCTCGGAGAGAGGGCCGGCATACGACACCTGCACGGGAAGAGGATCCTCCCAGATCAGAGCCCTCAGGTCTTTGAGGGTCCGGGACGCGCGTGGAAGAGTCAGCTGCAGAAGGGACGTGGGACGGTCATACATGTGGAGGGATCCTTGGGTGAGAGCCCCGACGTTTGAACCGGTCGTGAGGGGATGTCAATTTCCATCCCCATCTACCGAACTGGTTGAGTTCAGGTTGCGTCCGTCAGCATGACACATTGCTATTTTGCTCTCCATTCATAGAAGAGGTGGTCATGGTAGATGCCGATTCCTCTGAACATGCTGCACAGACTGCCCGAATTGTGGATATGGGGGATGACCGCATGCTGGGGGTGTGCGAGGACGGTCGCCGCATCTGGCTGGAGGGGGCAGTGGTTCCGGGGGATGTGGTCTCGTTTCAGCCAGAAGGGAAGGGTGGGTGCGTCACCCGCATTCTCCTGCCGGCGGAGGGACGCTTGGACCCTCCGTGTCCCTGGTTTGAGTCCTGTCCCGGATGTGCGCTTCAGCCCCTCCCGTATACACAGCAATTGGAACTGAAGTCCTCCAGAGTGGTAGAAAGTCTACGCAGGATGGGCGGAGTGGAGAAGGTTCCCTTCGGCGGAATAACCGGGTCTGATCAGGCCTTTGGCACCCGGAATAAACTTGATCTGACCCTCGCGCATGACCGGCTCGGATATCGGGGACATGATGGTGGCATCGTCGAAATTGAGGATTGTATGCTGGGGGATTCCCGACTGAGGGAGTGGATTCCACGTATCCGCAATTGGATTCAGGCAGAACCGGATCATGGTCTGCACCGGTGTCTGCTGCGTACCGATTCTGCCCGGTCTGGGGTCTGGGTCATGTTCCGGGGGAGCCTCTCAGATACCCACCGTACCTACTGGGCGGAACAGCTTGGGACATCCGGCCTGAGCGGAGTAGGGGTCCAGCAGGACTGGACCCGTCCCTGGCAGGTGATTGCCGGGAACCTCCGTATCCCGTTTGAATTGGCCGGTCAGCATCATGATGTGGAGGCCGATGCGTTTTTCCAGGTCAATGATGTGTTGGCGGATACGCTGGTTCGGTCGGTGATCCGGCGGTTGAAGGCCGGACATGTGGGCAGCGTCCTGGATCTGTTTTGTGGAACCGGTGCCTTCACATTGCCTGCGGCGGAAAGTGCTGACCGTGTTCTGGGACTGGACAGCCGTCCGGGGAAGGGGCCCTTTTTAAAAGCGGATCTTCGAAAGGGGATTCCTCCCAAGGTCCTTCACACCCGTTGGCATACGGTGATCACCGATCCACCCAGGTCCGGAATGGAACAACGTCTGATCCGCCAACTGCGTGATCAGGTTCAACCGAACCGTCTCCTGTATATCAGTTGCAACCCGGCAACGCTTGCACGTGACATCAAACGTCTGACTGCAAAGGGTTTATACCGCTTGGTTCATGTGGAAGCCTTTGATTTGTTTCCGCAGACGCCCCATGTGGAAACGTGTTGTGAGCTTGAACGCAACCCCTGAATCGAACATAGGCCTTGGGTCTGATGTCGGGATGAAAAATGGAGCTTAGGCCTCCGGCCTGAGATCAGGGTGGCGGATGTAGGTGACAGGCCGGAGGCCTATCCTCCCGTGTAAGGACGCGAAATAAGGGGCCTGGATTTTTTGCGCGGCCAGAGTCGAGGAGCGGATGCCTGCAGGGCGGGCTATGCTTCCATCCATGTCAACGGGGACATTACTGTAAAGCTACCGAACAATTGCGTCCTGATCTCTGTTCTTGCACTGTGCTGGATCTCCTTTCAAACTGAAACGATTCAGAACCCGGAAGACATATGACCCGCCGACCCAACATTGTACTGATTCACACCGACCAGCAAAGGGGGGACTGCCTCGGGATCGAGGGGCATCCTGTTCTGCAGACTCCCAATATGGATTATCTTGCCGCCAGCGGTGCCCGGTTCCGCAGAGCCTACAGCGAGTGTCCCACCTGCATCCCGGCCCGCCATACCATTCTCACCGGGATGGAGCCGCAGGCCAGCGGGGTGGTCGGCTTTTCTACGACCGCGAAAATTGCCCGCCCGGAGTCCACCCTTCCCGAATTGTTAAAACGGTCGGGTTATCAAACGGTTCATATGGGACGGGGGTGGCATCAGCATCCGGGTCATGCCCATTACGGCTTCGAAATACGGCAGCAGGATTCGCGCAATGAACATTATTCCCGCATCCATCAACTTCCGGAATTGGGGGGGCTACACCGCAAAGGGATCGACGGCGCGTATGGGCACCCTCATTACATGACACATGGGATTGGGCCGAATGATATGGATGCACGCCCCTGGCCGTACCCGGAGGAGTTTCATGAAACCAACTGGTCGTTCAACAAAGGAATTGAGTTTCTGAATTCCCGGGACAAGGAGCGGCCGTTTTTACTCTCCGTGGGGATCACCGCACCGCACCCGCCGCTGGTACCTCCTCAGGTGTATTACGACCGGTATTTCCATGGGGAGATCGACGAACCGTGCTGGGGAGAGTGGGCCGAACCTCCTGAAAATGGAGGGAAGGGAGCACCACCAGGACATGGCAAACAACTGTTGACCGGAGCCCGGCTCCGGCAAACCAAGTCAGGATATTACGGGCTGATCAATCATGTGGACGATCAGATGCGGATCTTTCTGGCCCGACTGGCCTCACTGGGCCTTCGGGAAAACACCTATCTCTTCTTTCTCAGTGATCACGGCGAAATGCTGGGCGATCATTACTTCTGGAGGAAGGCACTTCCGTATGAAGGGTCTGCCCGGGTGCCGTTTCTACTCAGCGGGCCCGGAATTGCCCCCGGTCAGGTATGGGACTGCCCGATTGGGTTTCAGGATATTCTGCCGACCTGCTGTGAGATGGCGGATCTTCCGGTTCCGGACCATGTGACCGGCAAGAGTCTTCTGCCGCTGGTGAAAGGACAGACGGATGAACCGGTACGACCATGGATCCATGGAGAACACTCCCCCATGGAGGATCAGCATCCCGGGATGCATTACCTCACAGATGGCTGTCAGAAATACATTTGGTTTAATGATGGGTCGGAACAGCTCTTTGATCTCGAGACGGATCCTTCCGAGATGCAGGATCTATCCGGGAAGGATGTTTTTCAGGCGGATCTGCGTCAATGGCGGCAGAGATTGATTCAAAAACTCGAGGGAAGGCCGGAAGGGTTTTCCGATGGCGAGAACCTGATCCCTCATCGACCGTATGAGGTGCATAATGCCTTTGCCGTGACCTAAGCGGGGAAAGGATCAGTCCTGCTGATCCGGAAAGCGGTCCCGGAGGATCGCCACCTCATCGGATACCCTCCCCGGCCGGGGGAGGTGGGGTTCAAGAGATTTGCCCACGGTGACAAACATACTGATGAGGTGATCCTCCGGCAGTCGGATCAGTTTGGCCACCTCTTCGAACTGGAATCCGTCCATGGGGCAGCTGTCATATCCCATGCCCTTGGCCGCCAGCATCAGTGTCTGGGCTGCAATGCCACAGGAGCGCATCGCCTCATCCCGGATCAGTTGAGGGTTTCCCTCGTAGAATCCTGGAATGGTTCTGAGCATGGAGGCCTGTACCTTTTCCGGTGCATTCTGCCAGAGCTGGGTGAAATCCTTGGCCCAGACATGCATGTCTGCACAGAGGATGATCAGCAGCGATGCATCTGTCACCTGCGACTGCCCCCAGGACAGTGCACGGATTTGTTTGCGGAGCTCGGGGTCCTCTACGATCAGGAACCGCCAGTGCTGGAGGTTAAATGCAGTCGGGGACAGACGGGCTGCATGTAACAGTTTCCTCGTTTCCTCTTCCGACATGGTATGGTTCGGATCAAACGTTTTGGTTGAACGCCGTTCTCGAATAGCCTCAAATACATCCATCCGCAAGAGTCGGTTGGAATACGGGCTTGTCAACCAACCAAGGGTTGCAAGTTCGTTCGCAATCGATAACAGTGATGTCATGGAATGCGGACTCTATCTCGTGGGAACCCCTATTGGCAATCTGGAGGATATGACCTTCCGTGCCGTCCGGATTCTCACGGAAGTGGATGTTATTTTGGCGGAGGATACCAGGAAAACGGGTATCCTGCTCAAACATTTTGACATCCAGTCCTCCATGGTGTCCTGCCATAAGTTCAACGAACAGTCCCGCGTCGACCGGGTTCTGTCTGATCTCTCCGAAGGGAAGAGCCTCGCCCTGGTCAGTGATGCCGGCATGCCGCTGATCTCCGATCCGGGGTCCCGCCTCGTGCGTGCCGTGAGGGACGCGGGGTTTCTGGTGACGGCGATTCCGGGACCGACAGCGGTGACCACCGCCCTCGCACTGAGCGGATGGGGGGAGGATGGCTTTGTCTTTGCAGGCTTTCCTCCAAATAAACGTGCCGGGCGGAGGCGCATGCTGGAGTCATTCCGTGAGGAGCTCCGCCCTGTCATCCTGTATGAATCCACTCACCGCATCCTGAAATGTCTGCGGGATATCGAAGACATTCTGGAAGACCGCCCGGTCTTTTTTGCCCGGGAACTCACGAAAAAATTTGAAACATTGTTCACCGGAACGGCGCGGGAATGTGCGGAATTTCTGGAGCAGCGAAGTTCCAAAGGCGAATTTGTTGTGATTCTTGGACCCCCGGAGACCCCCTAAATGAATGTTCGTGCCCTGATACTGCTTGTACTGCCTATGACCTTGAGTGCCCAAACAACCGACGCCTGGAGAATGGAGGCAGACCGAAAAATTGATGCTCACCGCAAAGGGAATCTGACTCTGTCCCTCCGCCGAAATGGAACCCCGGTCACGGGAGGAACGGTATCGGTTCGTCAGGTGACACATGGCTTCTGGTTTGGAACCTGTGTGAATCACTACTGGCTGGGCAGGGACGATGAACTCGGGGACAAGTACCGCCGGTTTATTTCCGACCATTTCAGCGCGGTGGTGGCGGAGAATGCCATGAAGTGGCCCTATACGGAGCCGGAGAAGGGGACTCATACCTTCGAGAAGGCCGACGAGATGGCCGCCTTTGCGGCGGAACATGATCTGGCCATCAGGGGGCACACCCTGTTCTGGACCAAAATCAAATTCAAAGCGGACTGGATGAGGGAGATGGAAGGAGAGCCTCTTCGGGAGTCCATGCGGAATCATGTGAAGGAAATTGTGTCCCGGTACCGGGGGAAACTTGTCGCCTGGGATGTGAACAATGAAATGCTGAACGCCCGTTTCTTTCAGGAACGGGTGGGGGAAGGGATCCGGCCTCAAATCTTTCAGTGGGCCCGCACCTATGATCCTGAGGTTCCTCTGTTTGTGAATGAATATTCCATTCTCAATGAACCGGACCGGGTGCAACAGTACCTGGAACTCATCAAAGACCTTCAATCAAAAGGTGCGGATGTCACCGGGATTGGCATTCAGGAACATGCGGCGGAACGGGTGCTGTCTGTTCCCTCTGACCGGAATACACCCGAGCGTCAGGGAGCGGTACCGCTGACACCCGAAGGGGTTTGGAAAACGTTTGATGTGCTGTCCGGAGAGACGGATCTTCCCATCCATCTTACCGAAATCAGTTTCCGCACTCAGGATGATGAGAAGCGAGCGGATGCATTGGAGAAGTTTTTCCGCATCTCCTTTGCCCATGAGAAGGTAGAGGCCATTCTTCTCTGGGGCTTCTGGTCCAGAGCCCACTGGCTGGGGAAACAGGCTGCGCTGGTGGACAAGGACTTCAACCTGCTCCCGGCAGGAGAACGGTTGCTGGAGTTGTTGGAGAAGGAATGGAAAACCACCACGCACGGACCGCTCACGGCCGATGGGTTTGCGTTCAGAGGGTTTTTCGGGGGGTATGAAGGGGAGTGGACAGACCCGCAGGGCAACGTACACCGCTTTGAGTTCCGCCTGGAAAAGGGGACGGAGGCCCTCCAGATCGACGTCCAGGAATAGCGGGGCACTTCGATCCAGGAGTCAACTGTAAATCCGTCCCCTTCACCTTGCTCTTTCCGACCCTGTTACTCGGTAACAGGGGGTGGAATTGGTATGGGAGTCGGAGTAGGCGTCGGTGTCGGCGTGGGAACCGGTTCCGGCATGTTTTCGGGTAGAGCGGACTCTTTTTCCCGATCAAGAAGTTCCGGTTCCGCCTTTTCCGTTTTTGGCACTTCTATCTGAGTGTCCATGTCTTCGGAGGTAGTGATGATGGGCATGGAAGCGGGCAGGATACTTTTGCCTGCGGAGGGGGAATCCGCTTGAGCCTCGTTCAGTTTTCCCTCCTTCGGTTTCGACAATACGGAGCGGGTTTCTGGAGAAGGGGTCTTGATTTCGCTCGCGATAGTGCCGGGCATCCTCGGTTCAGCGGGCCCAGTATCAGGGGCTGGAACGGAGTCATCCTTCAAGCCGGAAAAATGAAGATCCATCGCACCTCCTGCAGCGCCCCCGAATTCTGCTCGTCGCCGGGGGGGCATCGCAGGGTCCGCAGGGGATGCCCGACGTATCAACCTCCGGTTTTCCTCCTCTGGTTCCTCCAGGAAATTCAACCCATCATTCGCCATTTCTGTCCCCATGGATTGGAGAGGGGGCGACTCTGCTCTACCGTCATCGCTCTCTTGGTTGATCGCATTTCCGGGAGCAGTTGAGGTTTCCATTTGCAGGTGAAAGGAATCAAGCGGTTGTCGTTGACGCAGAGCCTCGGTAAAATTCTCCTCCAAAGGAATGGCATCTTCTGAGAGCATACTTTCCTGAAGCTCGGGTCCGGGTGCTACCCAGGTGAGCAGACCAAATCCAAGAGCAAGGGAGGCGGCAATGGCCGTGGGAAGCCAGGGCTTCACGGATGTGTCGGACTCCAGGACGTCCGGTCGGCCCTCCCTGAGAACCCGCTCACGCCGCAATGGTTCCAGCTCTCTGTCCGGCTCCTCAACGGCAAACGCCGCCTGGAGGGTGTTCAGTGTCGCCTCCATCTCCCGAACATCTGCGGCAAGTTGCGGATGTTCGCACAGCAGAGACTCCGCACGGGCATGATCCTGCGGGGATAACTCTCCCAGAATATACGCGGTCCATACTGGATCCTCAATGTGGGGCTTCATGCGGGATCCCCCTGTTTGAGGTGGACGGACAGGGTTCGGATCGCATGGTGAAGAAGATACCCGACATGTCCCTGTTTGATCCCGGTCACGTCTTCAATTTCCTGATAACTGAGTCCCTCCTCCAGGCGGAGGAGCAGGACCGTTTTTTCTTTTTCATTCAACACATGTACCGAATCCAGTACCGCCTGTTTCTGGTTCCGGGATGCAGCCGAGTCCCGTCTGCCTTCCTCCAGTTCGGCATGGGTCTCATGCAGCTCTTTCCGGCGTTGATCGGAACGGATATGGTCCACGGCGCGGTTGTGCACCACCCGATACAGCCAGGAGCGCACTGCAGAGCCCCCCGGACGGCGGATGTCTTCCAGGCCGGCATATTTGATGAAGGCATGCTGCACCACGTCCTGTGCCGTGTGAGGGTCACGGACCAGTCGTTCCGCATAACGGAGCAACGCAGGTGCATGGGTCGTCATTAGAGATTCCAGATCTTTTTGGGGTGTGTTCATTCCCAAGACGTTTGAAAGTGGGGGTACCTTAAAAATTTTTTCAGAAAGGCGGCGCATCGGCCACCAACTCGACCATGGTTTCCCAGGGAGGAAGGCCCGTGCGGGCACGATGTTCTTCTCCCTGACGGGAGCGTTGGAAGGCGTCATGAAACAACTGGGCCTGCCGCCGGGTGGCCATGGCCCGGCGAAGGGCTTCAGGAGGCATCCGGTCTGCAATCCGCAGCATGGCTACCACCCTCATCATGGCCAATTCTGACGGGAGAGTGTCCACGGGCCGGTTCATGTGGTTGCGAAGCCATTCCGCGTATTCCGGTAAGGGATTGCTGGCAAATTGCGGCAGAGCCTTCAGATCCTCATACAACCTGCCCGCTTCTTCCAGTTGACCGTTTTCTGTCAGCAGAAGCACACAGTCCTCGAGCAGGGCGGCGTAGGTCCGGACCAGCGGAGATCCCGGGTCCTCCTCCAGCATAAAGGCCACCTCTTCGATGAGGACTGGGATGAGGTCGGGGCGGGGGAGCGAGATCACTTTGCCGGTGGTGGGGTCTCCCAGGAGAGTTCCCCGTGTCATCAAGGCCCGGAGGCTTCCGTAGCGCATCCGCAAAAGAGAGCGGCGTTGAAACGTGTTGCGGGCATACGGTTCCCCCATATGGGCCCAGTAGAGGCTGTGTGCTTCCGGCACCCTCCAGTCAATCGGACCGTAAAGGGTGTTGAGTTCTTGCATGCGGGCCATGTCCATGGTGAACGTGGCATACAGTGCCTCTTTCTGCTCCTTGGTTCCGGTGTCCGGGAGAAATCCACCGGGAAGAATGGAGGAGACCTGAGCGGCAAGTTCCTGCTTGTAGCGGGGGTGGGCTTCATCAAACCGCATGCCGATTTTGTGCTGAAACATCCAGCCAAGGTCCCAGTGAAGCGTGTCTGACACCGGATTGTGGGTCAGACCCTCTTTCCGAAGCAGGTCGACTCCGTGGTTGACCCATCGCCAGCGGTCTCCATGTTCCGGAAACAGGACGCTGACATTATAGGCCAGGTTCCAGGATTGATAGGACCAGACCTCCGGAACACGGGGTTCCAGTTGGGAAATCCACTTCGAAAGCTGTACCAATTCGAAAAACTGTCCTTCCTCCTGCAGTTTGCTGGCCCGGATCCAGAGAAGGTCCGCCACCAGCCCCCGGAACCCGCCAAAGGCCACGGTGGTTAAGGCCACCAGTGGCGTGGTATCCTCCGGAGGAATGTGCTGGAGCTGGAATTCACTCCGCATGTCAATCAGAGAGCCGTGCCATTGCCCGGCGGCGATGAAACAGATCAGACCCGCCAGCATGGCCTTCACACCCCGGGCCTTCATACGGCTCCTCCGATCTCCCGCCGTAAAAACAATCCTCCGCCCACCAGTGCCGTCACACTCAACAGAGGGAGAAACCGGAGACCAAGGGTCCCGGCAACTTCCCCGGGGGCAATGCGTTCTCCACTGGCCACCCGTTCAAGGGGCTGACCCAACCTCAGGGGACGGAGGGCGAGCTGAATTCCTTTGAAGGCCGCGACCCTTGTCTCGCGGAGAACCCGTTCCATTGCCGGGATGTCCTCCCGGGTCAACGCTGCGGATTCCAGCTCGATCACCTCTGAGACCACACCGGAGAAGGCCTGCATGAAAAGAAAAACGGCTGTGACATAACAGGCTACCGGAAGAGAGAACATCCCGCTTGTTGCAACCCCAAGTGCCGCTAACAGTGCCAGGAGTCCGGTGTAGAGAATGACCGCCCGGAAAAGGTTGGGTGCGAACCTCCCACCCGGTCGATACAGTCTGACCCCGGTGGCAGGTTTGAAAAACACCATGCGGCCCTCTTCTCCGTCAAGGGTGAAACGGGCGGTGATGGAGGTGGCACCGTCGAATTCACCCTGTTCATTGAACGGAAACACCTCGGTACCTGAAGGAGACCCGGTAATAGGGATCACCGCTAAGTCCGGGGCATCCGGGGTGCCCAGCACCCAGGTTCCCTGCAGCGAGGTCATCCCCATGGACGTGCCGTCAAACGCCAGCCCAAGCTGCAGAAGCTCTCCTTCCCCGACAGGCTGAGCAAGCGCAAAGGTCCAGGAGGCCTCCTCTCCTGCCCGTGCGGAAAACTCCAAGGTTCTCAGATAGAGAACCGCCTGTAAAATGACTTCTTCCTCCGTCATTTGTCCCGGAGGAAGCCAGCCGGACTCCAGCCGTGATTTCACTTCCTGAACGGCTTCTTCTCTGAAATCTTTTTCAGGTACATCCACTGGCGTTCGGGCGGTAATCAGTGTCTGTTGGATCACGGCGGCATCGTGTTCCGACAGGGATTCTTCGCCAACCCGTTGATGGACCCTCCACAGCGTCACCATCCCGCTGAGGGTCATGAGAATGGAAATCAGAATGGTCACGGCCAGCCACTTGCCCCACCAGAGCTGCCAACGGGATACCGGTTTTGTGAGCACCATATGCAGCCGACGGTTGGTTAAATCCGTGGCAATGGATGCACAGGATACCCAAAGCGTCATTCCCGCCATCAGCAGGGCCGAGAAACCCAGCGTATAGCGGATGTACATCCGTACATCCCCGGACAGGGTCCCGTCTCCTTCCAGGCCGGATGGAAGCAGGAACAACACACCGGCAAGCAATGCCAGCATGCACAGTGCCACCTTCTCCCGCAGGATGGAGCGGAGGGTGAGGAGGGTGATGGGGAGGATGCGGGACATGAAGGGGAGAAGATTGGAGAAAGGAGATGGGGAGTGGGTGTTGGGGAAGGGGAAGGTGGATTATTGAAGAAAGCCGGCCAATTCTCCCTCTTCCCTCGTGCCGGATCCTTCACCGGTTTCCCGCCGGGCCTGTGCGACGACCTCAAGGAACAGCGTTTCCAGATCCCGCCGGGTGGGTTCAATATCCGGGCGGGTTCCGAGAACACCCTCCAGTGCGGTGAGCAGTTCCTCGCGTTTCTCGTCGGGAAGATCCCCCAGTTTGATTTGCAGATTGTTGGCCATTTGGAGCAGTTCCCGGATGGGCCCGGATGCCCGGACTTTTCCTCCGTAGAGAATTGTGACCCGGTCGCAGACATCCTCCACATCCGCCAGAAGATGGGAACTGAGGAGAATGGTTTTGCCCCGCTTCGCCAGAGCGCTGACGATGTCCTTCACCTGACGGGTGCCAAGCGGGTCCAGGCCGGAGGTCGGTTCATCCAGAATGACCAGGTCGGGATCATTGATCAGAGCCTGGGCCAGGCCGATGCGCCTGGCCATGCCTTTTGAGAATTCGCCAACCCGCCGGCGTCCGGTATGGGCCAGGCCCACCATGTCCAGTAACTGGTCAATCCGCTGTTCGCGCAGCTCTCCTTTCAGTCCGAACAATGCCGCATAAAACCGGAGCGTCTCTCTCGCATCCAGGTACGGATACAGATAGGATTCCTCCGGAAGATACCCCACGCGGCTTTTCACCTGAACATCCCGTGGGGGGCGGCCCAGGACGCGCACCTCCCCCCCGTCGGGATGAAGAAGTCCAAGCAGGACTTTGATGGTCGTGCTTTTCCCGGATCCGTTTGGCCCGAGCAGGCCATACACCTCACCCGGTTTGAGGGACAGATCAATCCCGTCCACCGCGCGTGCGCGGGGGCGGCGCCAGAAATCCTTAAAGATTTTCTGAAGGCCTTGTGTGTAGACGATCGGTTCTTCGGACATCATCGTACCTCCATTCGGTCAAACAGGCCCATGGCCAACAACAGGATCCCCAGGGTCCAGAACAACGCATATCCGGCGGCATGCCCCACATACGCCCAGGGGACTGATCCCCCTGCGGTCAGGGCATCTGCCAGCCAGAAATGCTGCCAGTTGGGCATAACATGATACAGTACCCGGGCCCAGATCAGGTCCGCCGCTCTCCGGGCCAGCAGATAATCCGACATCAGTCCGAGCAGAAAAAAACCTGTACAGGCCGACAGGGTCGGAACCACACCGAGTCTGAGAGCAAATAGCAGTGCCAGCGCCTGAATCATAAAAGCGGCACAGGTCAGGGCCGCACAGGCCGGAATGATCTCCCATCTCACCGGGACCACCTGACCGGCGTACTCCACCTCATGGGTATGATCGCCGTGCTGCTCGTGCCGGACTTCCTTGCCTCCCGGAAATGCAAGCGTCCAGAGGAACACCAGGATCAGCACCGCAGCGAGACACCAGAAAGCGGTGGAGGCAAAGGGGCGTCCGGTGGCGAAATTGATCAGGGCCGCGAGTACATAGGAGAGGCCCACGCCGAGGAACAGAGGAATGAGGAAGTTCCATCCGGGGTGGAAGGCCCTCGCCGCTGCGCGGTCGCTGATCAGAATCGTGAGCGTGGCCATCCCACTGAACACCAGCATAATTGCGGAAACACCAAGATATTTGGCGATGAGGAATCTCATGCGGCTGATGGGTTTACTCAGAATGGCTCCAGCCGTACCCCGTCGGATTTCGCTGCTGACGGCATTGCAGGCGGAGGGAACGGCTAACAGCAGACTGCCGAGGAACATCATGGCGAGCGAGCTGTCCCGAACCAGTTTCCCCGGTTCGCCGAGATTATGAGTAATCAGGAAGGGAAGGGCACCAATGAAAACGATCAGGGTGGTGGTGAGAAGAAGCACGGCCGGTTGTCTTGGAATCTCCACGCAGGTGAGGCGGACGAGAGGAAAAAACGAGCTCCGGTCGCTCATGCCCGGTTCCTCCGGTTTTTCGAGGCCTTCTCCAGCAGTTTCCGCTCCCGTCCACTCAGACTGCTGATGCCTTCTCGGGACACTTTTTCCAGGAGATCATCCACCAGGGTGCTCTCCTTCTGAACGGATTCGTGCTTTCTCCGTCCGAGCCAGGCGTCGAGCTGCATGCGGAAAAATCCGGGAACTCTGGCCGGATTCCGATGGAAATACCACAGGGCAATGGAGGTGACGGCGATGACAAAGAAGAACAGTGGCGCCTGCTGCCAGACCGTCCCGGGAAAGCGGATGGCCGCGAGAATCATCCCCGTCAAAAGCCCGCCAAGGTGGCCTTCATGGCTAATGTTGTGCAATCGGACTTTGGTGCCATACAGTGTATAGAGCAGGTACAGGGCGGCGAACAGCCACCCGGGGATATAGAAGGGCAGCAGCAGCATGCCGACCTTCATTCCGGGAAAAATAAAAATGGCGGCAAACACCAGTCCCAACGCACCGCCAGATGCACCAAGGGCCCGGTATTCTGTGCCGCGGTTGAGCCAGACGCTCATCAAAGACCCTCCCATCACCGAAAGGAGGAAGTACATGATGAAATAACCGGGGCCAAGGTTGTCTTCGATCATTCCCCCAAACAGAAAAATGCTGATCGCATTAAACCCGTAATGCCCCCAATCGGCGTGAAGGAAGGCTGGCGAGAGATACCGGTAGCGCTCCCGGCGAAGAGAGATGGCCTCTGTGCTCAGAATGTACTTCTGCATCACCCAGGGTTTGTTCAAACCCTGCCAGGTGGTGAACCCGATGACGACGAGGGTCAGAATGGTTATGGTGGTCCCATACATGGAGAGAATCAGTGCACTTCTGCAATCACTTCGATTTCCACCAGAGCCCCCAGAGGCAGTGCGGCCACCTGCACCGTCGAACGGGCGGGTTTGTGATCACCGAATGCCTGGGCATAGATTCCGTTCACAATCGAAAAATCAGCGAGATCGGTCATGAAAATCGTGGTTTTTACCACCTGATTCAACTGCGCATCCTGACTGTCGAGCACGGTGCGGATGTTTGCCAGAACCTGTTCAGTTTGTTCGCGGATTCCGCCTTCCACAATCTGCATGGTTTCGGGTACCAGGGGAATCTGACCGCTGAGAAAAAGCAGGTTGCCGACATGGACGCCATGTGAATACGGCCCAACCGCCTTCGGGGCGTCGTCGCTGTTGAATGTTTGCATGATGTCTCCGGGAAAAGGGGTTTTCTTATCCATCCAAGACCAAGTGCCCTCTGTCAAGTGCTGACCCCGGATCAGGAGTGAAATGTGTGGGTCTTGTTTGGCATCCCCGCCATCATTCTGATATCATCGGGCATGCAAAGTTGGGCACAGGTCGGTCGCAGTGTTTGGGGAACGTTCCGATGGATGACCCTGGCATTCACGGTGACGACGATCGCTCATTCAGAGGGACGGCCACCCGATTCCGCCTCTGTCGCCATCTCAAATGTCGGATCCTTTTCCCAACCGGTTGGGAATGTGATCGTGAGAGTTCATCGGCATGAACAGGAATTCCTCCACCATTCCGATCCGAAATTTCCCCACCTTGAGCCGGTGGCGGTAGTGGCTGGGGATGTCATGGAAACGCCAATCGTGACGGTTCACCGATTTGACTCCGACTCGCGGAGTTACAAAAAACTCTACCAGTTTGAGGTGGCGAGAAAGCAGCTTCCGGAGGTGATTGTGCCCGATCATTCGGGAGAACGGCTTGCCTTTGTATACACGGAATACGGAAAGGTCGGCTTAAGGGTGATGACCGATCGCGGAACGAAGCAGAAATTCTGGCCGATTACGGAGATGCTTTTGACTGAAGACCAACGTCTGATCCCCAGAACCGGATCCTCATTTCCATGGTTCATGACCGGTAGATTTCAGGGAGATCAGTTCTATTTCTCCAATCGGGCTCACATGTACGAGCCGACCGATCCATTGCGTGAGGGTCTTACCTCTGACCAGCTAAAACTCCTGATGGGCTACCACTACGTATTGGATGTGAAGGCCGGGACATTTCAGAAAATTGAACCGCTACCTGACGTTCCTCCCTCGCGGTCCAAGTCGCCCTAGGCGTTCTCATATGGAGGGGGCTGTCTGGAAAGGGGGCGGCTTGCCACTCAGCCCGCCGAAGCGGGTCAAACGGCTTAATGTCTCCGGAATTCTCTCAGTTCCGGACACCTCAGAATCCAGGTGGCTGCCGCATACAGGACCACTGCGGTCCCGACAGCCGCTCCAAGCGTGATCGGCATCGGAAACACCTCCAGCGTGATGAGTGCCCGTGCAGCATACGCCATGGGCACGCAGGCCAGGGCATGGCGAAGCACAGACTTCAAGATCCGTTTTCCCTGAAGGGGTACGTAGCGTTTCTGGACAAGAAAAAGCAGGATGCCCACCTGCAGACAGGAGGAGGCGATGGTGCCGAGAGCGAGTCCGGCATGTTTCCATCCGTCGGGGAGCAGGAAAATGAACAGCAGGTTCAGCCCGAGGTTGGCCGATACAGCGATCATCCCGATTTTTACCGGGGTCCGGGTGTCGCCATGAGCGTAAAACAGTGGAATCAGGACCTTGGTGGCACTGAAGACCACCAGTCCGGGGGCATAACACATCAGGGCCCGGGAGGTCATCAGGGTGGAATCTGACCCGAACTCGCCCCGCTCAAAGACCGTGTGCACAATCGGAACCGTGAGAATTCCGAGACCCACGGCCGCAGGAATCATCACCCACATCAGTCCCCGGATGCTCCGGTCAAGGGTGTCCGTCATTTCCTGTTTCCGCCCCCCCTGAACCAGACCTGAAAACTCCGGCAGCAGAATCGACCCCAGTGCCGTGGCAAACAGGCCCAAAGGGAGGTAGATCAGCCGTTCAGAGTAGGAGAGGGCCGCCGGACCGTAATCGGCCACCCAGAAGGCGAGCAGGCGGTCAATGACCACGTTCACCTGGGTGACTGCGGCCCCTAATGCGGCAGGACCCATCCGAAGGAGGACCTGCTTCACGCCGGGCCCAAGGGGCGTTACGGGACGTTCCCGTTTCATCCCCAGCGTTCTCACGGCCGGGACCTGAATGAGAAACTGACCTGCCCCCGCGAAAAGAATCGCCCAGCAGACCGCCACCATTTTTTCCTCGAGGCTCCAGTCAGGCTTCATCTGTACCCCCAGCAGAGCCAGGATCCAGATGACATTGAGCAACGCGGGAGCGAAAGCGGGCAGGGCGAATTTACGGTGGGAATTCAACACCCCCATCATGACCGCTGCCAGGCAGATTCCGATCATGTAGGGCAGCATGATCCGGCCGGCGAGCAGGACAAGAAAGGTCTTCTCCCCCACGTGACCCATCTGAAGCATCAGCCCGGCAGTTCCCATGCCGAGAATCGACAGGAGGCCCAGGACGAGTACGAGAAAGGAGCACAGGTTCCGGGTGAGCGACCATGCGGCGTTCAGTCCGTTCTCCTCACGCGTTTTGATGTAGGCCGGGATAAAGGCGGCGGAGAGGGCTCCTTCACCAAAAAGACGTCGGAGGAGATTGGGCAGGGTGAAGGCGATGAAGAACGCGGAACCCACTTGCGAGGTGCCGAACGTTCCGGCCATGAGAATTTCCCGCACCAGTCCCAGCAACCTCGAGGTAAGGGTACCCAGACTGACCAGTCCTGCGCTGCGGAAAATCCGGAACTCAGTCCTCATCGTGGGGACGGTACTCCTTATCCATGATCGCCTCCCATTCGCATTCCCAGAGTTTTGCGTATTTCATCGCGACCCCGTATGCGACAATATTTGCAATGATAAACCCTCGAAGTCCGTCCCGAAATCCGCCCTTGACCCAGTATCCCTTGATAAAGCGAATCTGAGGTCTGAGGATCAGGTCCCACAACCGGAAGCGGCGGCCGGAAGCATACATTTCACGGGCACTGATGCTGGAGAACCGGTTCACCACCTGCAGATGGTGATTCAAATTGGAATAGGTATAATGCCAGAGCTTCCCGGTCAGGGTTTTTACCGGTCCATCGATAATCACCATATCATGAGGTTCCTGACCCCCGCTGTGTCCCTTGTGCTTGAGAAAGAGACGGAGCTTGATGTCCGGATTCCATTCACCGTGACGGATCCATTTCCCCAGATAAAACACTTGGCGGGGGAATTCATAGGCGACAAACCGTCCGACCCCAGTCCGAAAGTGGTACAGGATCTGATCTCTGAGAGTGGGGGAGACCTCTTCATCCGCATCGAGAAACAAAACCCAGTCGTGTGTCGCGAGTTCGCGGAGACGGTTGCGTTGTGCAATGTATCCCCGCCATTCCTCCTGAAAGACTTTATCGGTGTACTCCCTGCAGATCTCCACCGTTCTGTCTTTACTGAAACTGTCCAGCACAATGATTTCGTCGCAAAAGGTCAGGCTTTCGAGGCAGCGACGCATATTGTGCTCCTCGTTAAAGGTCATGACACACGCTGAAATAAGGGGTCTGGACATGAGCGGTTACTTATCCATGGCGGGAGGCAATGGCAAGAACGGGTTCAGAAACCATTTCGACCGAGACGGATTCCAATGCCTGAACCGCCTCCGCATCCGTGCGGGCGATCCGACGGTCTCCCTCCGCAGAGGCCTTGACCACGACCGCATCCGGGTGCAATGGACCGGTTTTCCGAGGATCCGTTTTCCCGAAAACTGCCACCACAGGGGTGTCCACGGCCGTTGCCAGGTGCATGCCGCCGCTGTCATTGGCCACGACGGTATCCACTGTTTCCAACAGGGCCGTGAATTCGCCGAGGGAGCTCTTTCCGGCCAGGGATCGCGCGTCAGGGCCTCCCTTTTCTGCGAGGGACCGGCAAAGGGCTTCATCGGATGGAGTGCCCAGCCACAGCACACTGCCTTTTGTTTCCTCCTGCCAGAGCTGAGCAACCTGGGCAAACCGGTCGGCGGGCCATTGCTTGGAGGGACCCCGTGCAGCCCCCGGTATTGCCGCCAGGAGAGGCCGCGGAAGGTTCTGAATCCATTCCTGGGCCTTGGCCCTGGCCGCCACGGGAGGGGTTAACCTGGGAGGAGGAAGGTCTGCCGGAACATCGGGAAGGAGTAGCCGGGCGTTTTCCCATTGCTGGTGCATCTGCTCTTCGGCCTGAAGATCCACCGCATCCCGTATCAGGATCCGCCTCCATTGGCTGGTGGTCCCCCTCCGGTGCGGGATTCCCGCGAGGGAGGGGAGAAGGGCACTGCGGAATGAATTCGGGATCAGGATGCAATGGGTGTACGCCCGCTGCTTGATGTCTCTGGATTCTGTGAACAGTTCTCGGGTCCTGGAGCTGAGAGCCAGGACCTCACCCGGAGCCTGATGAAACCGCCATAGACCCGCCTGACCCGGTCGGGCGAGGACATCCAGGACCGCCTCCGGATTGAGGTGTTGCCGGAGGACCTGAAGGGCCGGCATGGCCATAATGCCGTCGCCCAGCCAGTTCGGTGTGACCACCAGGAGACGCGTGTCCGCGCTATTCAAGACAGATGCGTCGTACCCACTCATGGTACTCCTCCTGTCCGGTAAACATTTCAATTTCCACCCGTAAATAGAGGAAGGGAATGTCCTTCCGATCCAGAGGAGGGATCCGGACGGCATCCTTTTCTGTGGTAACGATGGCATCCGCGCCCCGTTCAACAGCAGCGTTCACCACGTCGAGAATCTCCTGAAGCGAGTATCGGTGGTGGTCTACAAAAACGATATGGTCCAGGACCCGGGCCCCGAATTTGACCAATTCGCGCTCAAATCCTCCCGGAACCGCAATCCCGGAAAGCGCGACGACTTTTTTCCCTTTGAGCCAGTGGAGATCCTCCTGCTGGTCCATGAACAGATGTTTCAAGTAACGCGGACAATGGCGGCATTCCGAAATCTCCGCCGTGGGATTCAATTCCCGGAGGCGGGTACTGAGCTCTTCGGCCCCGTCTCCGTTGCTCTTAGTGATGAAGATGAATCCCGCCCGCTTGATGTTGCGGATTGGTTCGCGGAGGAGTCCTCTGGGGAGGGTGCGTTCATTGTCAAAGGGATTGGTCCGGTCGACGAGCACAATATCAAGACGGTGCTTCAGGGCCAGATGCTGAAAGCCGTCATCGAGAATCAAGGTGTCGCACTTGAGTTTGCGGATGGCATACTGACCGCTGAGGACACGGTTTTTTCCCACGATGACTGAAACGCCAGGCAAATTTTTGGCCAGCATGTAGGGTTCGTCTCCGCTGTACATCGCGGACGCCATCAGGCGGCTGCCGTCTGAGACCACCAGTGGCAGTTCCACATCCACCCGCCCGTGCATCAGGTCATGGACTTTGTCTCGAAACGAGCGTTTCCGTTTCTTCTTTTTATATCCCCGGCTGAGAATCGCCACGGTGCGGCCGTTGCGTTCGAGGGAACGTGCCAGCATCTCCACCACCGGCGTTTTTCCCGTGCCGCCTACAGTGAGATTGCCCACACTGAGCACCTGACAGCCGAGGGTATGATGCTTCAGCAGTCCCTGACGGTACATCCATAGCCGAAGCTGCACCAGGCCGGTAAACAGGTAGGAGAGGGCACCCAGAAACAGACGCAGCAACACATCCCGCGGACGGGTCCGTGTACCGTCCACCACCTCCATGAGGTAGGTTTCCAGGCGTTCTTCCAGTTTCCGGGGCATGCGGAGTCTCTATGTCAGAGACCTCAGCTTGGAAAGGAAAATGGGGACCGCGAACGTTCCCGGTCAGGAGATCACGGGTCGATGGTTCTGCCCCGGCCTGGGTGCAGGGCCGTGAACGGCTCCAGCCACATAGAGGCTATGTGTCCATGCCGTCAGTCATCCACCGTTGCAAAGGATGAAGAATCTGAAGCCGTCAGAACGAGGAAAGAGGGGACGTGCTCCCTTGTCAGCGACGTCTGATCCCATTCCCGGTTACAGCCGTTTGAGAGCTGTTTCGCCATTCCATAACCGGAGGGGGGGAAGCGGAAATCCGCACAGACACGTCACGCCCCGTGCTTGCCATCCGCCTTCCCGTCGTTGTAAACCTTTTGCAGAAAGATGAAATACATCTACCGTTACGAATTGGAAGACTGCCTGAACCATCATCGGCTTTTACACCCTGAAGGATTCAGAAAATGGCGGGATCAGTATTTGAATTCCCTGTTTTACCCTGTGATGTTCGGGGCCGCTGCTGTGGGGTTTGCCTGGAATACGTCCTTGTATTTCAGTTGCCTTCTCATCTCCGCAGTGGGTTGGTATGCGTGGAGTCTGTTTCCCTTCAAACGCAAATATGATCTTGAAGTCATGCGCATCTGTCAGCCATCGCAGGAGAATGCGATCAGGCTGGACGTTTGCGAGAAGGGGATGACGGAAACGATCAAGGGGATTGAAAGTTTCTGTCCATGGTCCAGTATCCTCGGATATTACCTCTTCAACGAGACCGCCTTTATTGAAATGGAAAACTCCTTATGGGCGGTGGTTCCGAAACACACACTGCATGAGTCCTCCGATGAGTTTGATGAGTTGATTTCCACCCTTGACGCAAACCACATCCCCAGGAAGCAGAACCAGGCCGCGGCCGCTTTTTCCGATGCTTCCTGAGGCCACCCTGATCCTTTTCCCTGCAGACGAATGCAAGGTTCTGCTTGAAACCTCTTCGATCCCTTACACTATGCAGGCCCATTCCCCCTGATTTCTTCCCCGTTGCGAAAATCTGCAACAACTGACTCCAACCCACTCCTTATCATGAGCCGAAAGAAACTGACCGTCTACGATTACCTGCAAAGCAAAGGCAAACGCCAATTGAGTATTATGTTTGTGCACAATGTGGAGGAGGCGCGTGCGGCCGAGGAAGCAGGGATTGATATGATCTGTACCGGGCACGATGCGCCGCAATTCGGCATCTATACCACCTTTGAGGACTTGAAGCGTATCCGGGCGGCTGCCCCCAGTTGTTTTATGCAATCCGGTTCGGCCTACCCCTGTTCCTCGGTATCAGAAGCCCTGAAGCTGTGTAACAGCTATCTGGAATTCGGGGCGGACTGTGTCTACGGGGGAACCTGGAGCTATGACTGGATCCGTGAACTTCGGGCTGCAAATGTTCCCATCAACAGCCATGTCGGACTGATCCCGGCAAAGGCCACCTGGATTGGCGGGTTCCGCGCTATCGGGAAAACTGCGGAAGAAGCGGCCGGAGTGCTCCGCCACACGCTCGAACTGCAGGAAGCGGGTGTGATCGGCGTGGAGATGGAAGTCGTCCCCACCAAGGTGGCGGAGTTTATTACGAAGAATGTCGACATCATCACCATGTCGATGGGAAGCGGAGCCGGGTGTGATGGCCAGTATCTGTTCGCGAATGATATTCTAGGGTATACCGATGGCAAAATTCCGCGTCACGCCCGGGTTTACCGTGATTTCAAAGCCGAGTACGACCGCCTGCAGACGGAGCGTATTGCCGCCTTCAAAGAATTTCATGAAGATGTGGTGAACAAGAACTTCACAGAACCGGGGATCACCGTCGGCATTGAAGATCGGGAATACGAGAAGTTCCTGGAGCTGGCAGAAAAAGAACTGGGTTAATTCTGGGAAAGGGCCTGCCCCGGAGAGTCATCTCCAGGGCAGGATCCCCGCTCCTGCGCTCCTGAAACAGATCAACTCCACGCTATGATACAATCAGGTCTCCATCTTATTGTGAGTGTCGCATTGCTGATGGTTCTTGGATGCAGCGGGAACCGTGAGAAACAGGAGATCGAAGAGGTGGTCCGGGCCTACACGCGTGCCTCTGCGGATCAGAACCTGGACGCGGTAAAGACACTCACTACCGCAGAGATGTTTGCCCAGTATCAACAGATGCATACACAGCTTCAACAGGCAAACGCCCTGCTGAAACGCTTAGGCCAGGAACCCCTGGACCTCAGCCGGATGAACCTGATCTCCGTATCCTGCGATCTCATTGAAGGGGACAGGGCATATGTGAATCTTGAAATCCGGTTAGACGGGAAAACAAACTACGAACGGGTGGTTCTGCGGAAAGAGTCGGACCGTTGGAAAGTTGCAGGGAAACAGTAAGACCCGTCGACCGTACCAGGCTGAGTCTTCCTGTTCGATGTGCCTGGAGGGCGAAGTGCTGTCCCGCAGCGATATTCCCTCTAAGTTGCATGGTGTCACCAGGGATCCCGGGAAGGTCTGAACCCGGAGGAGGTATAGGACCTCATACGGTGCCATCTTCCTCAACTTCCCTGCGCTTCTGCTTTTCTTTCCATTCCTTTCAGAATAGGTCTGTTCTCTGTTTTTTTAACCCTACACCCCAGGATCATCCTCATGAGTGACTCCAATAACGAATCCCGCTCCGTCATCTCCTCCGAAGTGGAGATTATCGGTACTGTCAAAACCTCCGGCTCCATTCAGATTGAAGGCCGGGTTGAAGGTGAAATTCTATCGGAAGGGGACGTGTTCCTCGGAAAATCCGGCAGTGTGAAAGGGAATTTGCACGTCAACTCCGTCTCCGTCGCGGGTACCATTCAGGGAAACATCGAGGCCAAAGACCGCATTGTGCTCAAGTCCACTGCACGTTTACTCGGCGACATCAAAGCAAAACGCCTGGCGGTGGAAGACGGTGTCACCTTCGTGGGTAAATCTGAAGTGAACCCCACCGGTCAGCCGATCAAGATTGATGAACCTGCCGCACCCGCAGCTCCGCAGGGCGAAAAGCCACCGCAGGGTGGAAACCAGGGTCAGAACCGCAAGTAATCCCTCGCGCCTGAGTCGGCGTGGCATCGCGTAAAACACAGATTGTGGATGGGTTCACCGCCATCCGTGCCGCCCAGGAGGCCGCACGGCATGGACGGGGGGATCCTGTGCGCCCTGATGCCAAGGAAGACGTGGCTGCGGACACCTCCCCACCGACCGCAAAGGCGGGGAGCCGGATAGGCCGCTCGGTGATGCCAAGTAAGCGGGAGGTGATCTGTCCCGCATGCGGAGCCCCCTCGGAAGTGACGGGGATGGTGCAGCTCTTTGTCTGCAACACCTGCCGGCACCGCATGAAACTCGAGGATGTCAAAATCCCGGAGGGAGAGTGGGAGGAGGATCTCGAAGTCGGGGGCACCGTCATCGTACCCACCGGTGCGGTTCTGAAAGGCGGGTCCATCACCGCGAATGATGTGATCCTGCAGGGAAAAATGGAAGGCTGTGAAGTACGGGCAACCCGACTCATGACCATTGGATCCCATGCAAAACCGGATTGGGTCCGGCTGAAGTCTCTGGATCTCGAACTTGGATATGGTGTCAATCTTACACCCGGTAAACCGGTGGAGGGTCGGAATCTGATCCTGCACGGGAAATTTTCCGGGAACGCCATTCTGACTGGAACCCTGACCATCCACGCGGACGGGGATTTTTCCGGACAGCTTCGCGCCGCAGGATTGCAGGTGGAAGAGGGGGGAGGACTGCGGGCCCAGTTGGATGTAAATCCGGCATACAAACCCGAACCTCCCAAACCGCAGAGGAGACCTCCGCCCTCCAAGACCTCCAAGTTGCGGGAACCTCCACCCCCTGCCCGTGCCCAACCTGGAACCACCAAAAAGGCTGCACCCGCCATAAAAGCCTCTGCGGCCAAGAAAGCTCCTTCCGCGAAGAAAGCCCCGGTGAACAAAAAGGCGGCGCCTAAGAAAAAGGCACCTGTGAACAAGAAGAGTTCCAGGGCAAAAAAGGCCCCGGTGAATAAGAAGAAAACGGACCCCAACCGTCCTTCCGAAGATGGGAAAGGATCCCCCTCATGAGTTCCGACTTTCGGAAAGGGGATCATGTACACGTCAGCGGGGTGGGCGGGGTTGGGATGAATGCCGTTGCCCAGCTGTTAGTGTCCGCTGGATGTCGGGTGACGGGATCAGACCGGTTTCTCGATCAGGGAACCCGTCTGCCGGTTCTGGAGGTCCTGGAACGGGCCGGGGTGGAACTCGTCCCCCAGGATGGTTCCGCCCTGACTGCTGCGACTCGTGCCCTGGTCATCAGCACCGCAGTTGAAGCGGATAATCCTGAGCGGGTCAGCGCGAAAACATTGGCGATACGTGAGTGGCACCGGGCTGAAGTACTCGCCGCGTTGGCAGGACCGGGCCCGGTGGTGGCCATTGCCGGTACCAGCGGGAAAACCACCTGTACCGGGTGGCTGGCCTGGGTACTGACGGCATGCGGGAAACAGCCCAACATGGTCAACGGCGCTGCAGTCCCGGCATGGCGGACTGAGGGACAACCTGGAAATGTCCGACTCACTCACCCGGATCATCCCTGGGTGATCGAAGTGGATGAAAGTGACCGCTCGCTCCTCCGTTTCCATCCGAAGGTCGCACTGATCAATACCCTGACCGAGGACCACCATTCGATGGCGGAGACGGTGGAGCTTTTCCGTACCTTCGCCGGGCAGGTTTCGGACTGCGTTGTCTGCGGTATCGGGGTTCGGGATCTGCTTGGAGACGTACCGGTTTCCCTCGAAGATGCAGGTGAAGAACTGGAGGTCCCATTACCCGGGAGGCACAACGGCAGAAATGCGGCTGCCGTGCTGAAACTGGCGGTGGCCTGCGGCTGCGATCCAGAGGAGGCTCTGCTTGCGATTCGCACGTATCCCGGAGTGGAAAGAAGGCTGGAACGAAAAACAATCCCCGGGGCCGGTCTCCAGGTCTTTGATGACTATGCCCACAACCCGGAGAAAATTGCCGCGGCGCTTGAGGCGGTCCAGCCTGCGAATGGAAAGCTGGTTGCCTTATGGCGTCCGCACGGCTTTGCGCCTCTCCAGCATAATTTCGAGGCCTTCGCAGATGCGTTTGCCCAGGTGCTTCGATCTGAAGATGAGGCCTGGATTCTTCCGGTTTTCTATGCCGGTGGCACCGCTCCTACAGGGGGGAAGGGACATGCGGATCTGGTAGAGGCGATTCGGGCGAGAGGCGCATACGCGGCCGCGTTGGAGTCCTATCCCTCACGCATTGACCTGTCACCGGAGGACGTGCTTCTTGTCATGGGGGCTCGGGATCCCGAACTCCCTGTGTTTGCGGAGAGGGTTGCGAAACGTTTCTGAGTCCCGGCTTCAGGCGGTATTCACCTGAGTGCGGTTAATCGCACGGGTTCCGGAGAAATGAGTTCCTGATGAGGTGGAAGTCGTATCTGGTAAGGTGCGCAGAAAGTGGCTGGAGGCGTGGCCTGAAGGCCTACACCCACTCTTGTCAGACGAAGCCCAATCGGCGAACCGCGTTTTGAAGAACACCGTGCAAACGCGGGACTGCGAATCCCGATCACTTATTCTCAAACGTCACTGTGCCGTCTTCCTTCACCCTGCAGGTAAAGACATGTCCACCGGCACGGACGGTGAGGGTATCTCCCGTCCAGGACTGCTCGACAGGAGAGGGGGTCGAGGAATCAAACGCGGTATATTTCATAAACGGTGTTTGCCAGTTCCGAACCTCTCCATCTGCCAGGACCGGGGAACCGCCGAGGGGTTCCTGAGCACGTACTTCCACGGTATGCTTTGCACGGCTTCCGGTGAACGACACGATCCCTTCGGCCACCTGAGAGGCATCCAGAGACTTGTTGGCCAAAACGGCTTTTTGAAACGCGGCAAAATCTGAATGCGTGGAGGGGTCGCCAATTTCGATGGCATATCCGGCCCATCCTGTTCCTTCCGCTTTTGCGGTCAGCGCCTGATAGTTCTTATAGCGTTCCTGCTTGCGCTGAGCCCAGACGCGGCCTTTTTCATCTTTCTTAACCGTTCCCGGCACCACCCAGTCAGGAGGATTCTCGATTTGCTCCTTCTTCAGTTTTGCTCTCCGGTAGCGGTAACGGAGTGTGTCACTCTTTTCCTCGTCATATCCCTGGATGGCTGTCCCGATGGGGTGGAACGCGACCCAGGTCGCGGCATGACGGAGGAAGAGAATTTCGCCCTTTTTCTCCACCTGGGTGTGATTCGGAAGGACCCAGGTCCAGGGCGTTTCTTTCCCACGCACGAGATAAACCGCCAGATTCCGGTTTTGAGCCACGCGGCCCCGTCCGACCAGTTTCCCTTTCTGGTATTGAGGAGAACCGGGGAAATTCGGGTCCGGACCCGGGACCAGTTGGAGCATTTCCGCACCTGTCTCCGGGTCATCCGCCACAATCTTGAATCCGTTGGCATCTGATTCCTGCGTTCCGCGGGCGAGGGTCCCCAGTTGATAGGTCTCCCCAAAGTACTGGGTTTCGTAGTACGCGGGGTTCACCTGATACTTTCCCTGCATCGGAGAGGAGTAGGGGGCATGGGTGATGCTCAGCTCTGTACCGGTCAGCCCTTCTTTTCGGGCTAACGCCAGGACGGCCAATGGCGGGCGGTAGGCGGAGGCAGCCAAATGTACGATGTCATAATCCGCCTTGTGCAGAACGGGGTTTTGTCCGAAAAACAGGCTGAAGACGCCGGGAGACGCTGTCATGGGGCGGATGGCATTGTAATCCCGTTTGTTCGGGCCGTTCCAGTTGCCATTGCGGTATTTTACCGCGGCAGCTGTGTAGTAATGATCCAGTGCCGCCTTGGCGAGAAGGCGTACGTCAGGATCTTTGGCGAAGTCGTAGAGATTGTGAATTGGAGCCACCGTATGGGAGAGGTAATTGTGGCTGTCCCATTCCCCGGTACCGACCCGGTACAGGGCCACCACGAATTTCCGGATGCGGTCTTTGTAGATCTCCGCCGTCTCTGTGTTTCCGGTCTCCTCTGCCATAAGATAGACCGAACTGATCCGCATCCAGGTCAGGTTGTCTGTGGTGCGAACATCCACCCAGCTGTTTTTGGCGTCCGGCCCCCACCCCTGTTTCCCTTTCTGATGGGCATAATGCGGTCGGCGAAGGGGATCCTTCTCAGTCCATTTTGTGGCACCCCGTTTCATTTTGGCCAGATACTCGGGATCAAGGCCGGATCCGAATTGAAAGTACTTCCGCATCTGATGTTTGATGGTGAAGCAGGCGTAGAAATCGATGCCCTCGGTTTCCCGGTGCCATTCCCCACTTTGATGATCCCGTATCTGGATCTGTTTCAGCATCCCCGGATCCCCGTTGGCGAGGAATTGGAACATGGACTGTCCATACCAGGCTTTTTCATTCTCAAAGAAGGTGTTTCCCCCGCGGATCCGTGACTGCCTGCTCTTTTCAAAGTACCGGTTGATCTGCTTGATCAGCGCTTCTTCCTCCTCCTCCGGCCAGGGATTGTTGTGTTCGGCCGGGACGACAGGAGGACGAATCCGGCGAAGTCCGTCGGGACGGGTCTCGATGAGCTTTTTTTCTAGATCAGCCGCCAAAGCTGCCTGATCCTGAGCCAGGGCCCCACTGGAGACGAGGAGCAGTGCGAGAAATGGAAGAATGCGAGTAGACATGAGACGCACATTGCGTCCTTTGTCATCCGCTTGCAAGGGGAGAATGAGGAGGAATTTTCAGTTTCGCAGTTACGCCGGGCTCCCCCTCCTCCGGTTCAGGGGATGCGCCTCATGCGAATGCCTTCCGAATGTACCGGCGGGATTATTCCCAAAGCTCAAAGCCGGGAAACTCATTCGGATAGTGGGTTTCCCGGGTGTTGCGGGGGTTGCCCTGCTTGGCAGAAGGATCCTCTGTGCGTTCTAGTTGCACGATTTCAGCGCCGTCCGGATCTTTCCCGTAGCGCAGCCAGGTACGTGAGACAAACTGTCCGCCCACCCAATGTGTGATGCCCGAAATCTTGTCTTTTGTCTCTCCCTCCAGATCGTAGTACGTGATGGTCAATCGGTCTGAAGCCTTTTGAAGCGGTTCGGGTTCTGTGGGAGGAGGGGAAAACGGCTTTCCTTCCATCTCGTTCAGAACTTCTTCAATCCTGCCTTTTGCATCGTACCGAAGTATACGCCAGTGACGGAACACCCCATCGGAAACCCGAAGGGATTCTTTCTGATAAGATCCCGGATCCCCAGGGTCGTCATAAAACTGCTGGATCGCAGCGGTGTAGGTGTCTTTGCCCTGTGCTCTTTCGTAGAGATGTGTGAAGTAGGGTTCCTGGGTCTGGTCCTCATATCGTTTTCCCACTTCAGGGAGTCCTTCTCCTTTTTTCCGCCAGCCCAATGGATCTTTCCCTTCTTCCTGTTCCGCGACACCCTCAGGGTCCAGAATGGGAAACATGTAGGCCGGATACCGCTCCAATGCGGTAAACAACTGTTCATGATGATCGATCCTGATGTCGTAGATGTCTTTGGTTCTTCCCCGGACCCTGTGAATCAATCTGAGGTAGGAATGTTGTCCCGGATCAGGATGCCGAAATAATTCCGTGTTATACGGTTCAGCTCCCTCCCGGATGGAGTAAAGTCCTTTGTCTCCTTCCCGATATGCATCCTGGAGTCTGTAAAGATTGATATCGACCCCCCCGTCGTCCGGTTGGGTGATATCGAGGAGAAAGCGGTTGTTTTTGTACTGTCTCAGGTATCCCTTTTCATCCAAAATCCGTTCATACGAATAGGTCTCCGGAGTGATGGTTCTGCCGTTAAGCATTTCCCACTTCACCAGTCGTCCGAACATGTCCGGTTTTTTGATGTCCGCATGAAACCGGGCCCGTCCAAGTCTTTCGGATTCGATCTCAATAAAGACCGCATTTTTTCGGTCCACCTTTCCGTCTGCGTTGAGGAGTGAAAACGTGTGTATGATCCCCTGCCGTTTTCTGGTTTCCTGAGGCTGTTTTGAAAAAACTCTTTGAATGGGAATGTGCCGGTGCCAATAACCCGGCATGCTGAAGTAGAAATCGACGTCGTGAATCACATCCTGTTTTGCTTTTTTCTTAAAGCCAATCGGGGCAATCCATGCCTCTGCCACCTGGACCCGGATCGGGGTAACAAGTGAAGGATGAAACCAGACGAAATCTGTATAGGCAATGGGGAAGACCTCCTGGGGATTTGCTGAATCCGTGAGAGGATTTGTACTCTGAAAGGCATGCAAGGAGGTGGAAAGGCCGACCCAAAATAGTCCTCTGATCAGGATCCGTGGAATGGGGTTCATTTCGGTACCTCGGTCAATTTAAATTTCACATCGTAGTTGATGCCTCTCCCGTCCCTGCTTCGGCTGGCTGAGGCAGGAATGATGACCTTCCCGGTATCATCAACATCTCCCGTATCCAACCGTCCATGTGTCTCTCCATTCAGGAGAGTCCGTTCATTGTTCAGCATTTTAATGGGCATGATCAGTCCCTCAGGGATCCGGCTCAGGGTAAATCCGACAAATGCCAGTCCAACCCCGGTCCGGTCCCTTAACGCAATGTGGAACTGTCTTGGGAAATGGACCTCTGCGATTTCAACTCGTCTCACCGACAGTACGGGTCCGGACTCATGTACCCGTGTGGCCATGAAATACTGACCAGGTCTGGATGTGTGTAACTGAAGGTGATTTGTGGTTTTCTCGACGGCCTTCACCAATGGATCTGTTTCCAGATACCTTCCCTTCTCATCGCGAACCGTTGCCTCCCAAGGACCGTCTTTTTCGTTAAAATGATCCACATGGATGAACTTCCGGAACAGAGGCGGGTGATTCGGGGGGGCAAGAACCGTGAGGCTCCGGGTTTGTTCCCGGGTCTCCCCCTCCGATTCCCAAACTGTTTTGATTTCAATCACTCCAGGATTCTGAAACCGATGAATGAGAGGAGTGGACACCGGCCGTTTGCCATAATGCTTGTCCCCAATGCGGAAACTCATCTCACCCTTTTTCGACTGCTCAGGATGGCTGACCAACCGCAAGGAATCTCCTGTCCGGATGACCGGAAGCTCTTCTGTCAGGACATTGGTGGATGTCCATTCGACCTCTTGCGAGAGCGTGATGCCCGACATAGGCTGCTGTACCGTCAATGACGTAGGTTTCCCCGATTCAGCAAGCGGAAGATCTAGAAACCACCCCCGATAAGGAAGTCGATGTACGGGTAGGGATTGATCCCTCCCCTCAGTCGAATATACAGCGGTGACCTCATCAGGATAAAGACTGGTCCCCTCAATACATGCAGGTGATACCCGGGACGTCAGGGGCTCATTCAGCACCAGGGTATTTGTGTACCAGTCCTGCTGCCACGTTTCCGGTGAATCCGGAAAGGACACGACCCGAAGTTGATGCAGAGTGATTTCCCGGAAGGTGTTCACGTTCTCAAGGGAAAAGGTCACATCTTCCCACCCTTTTCCTGAAGCCGGCAGAAGGAAACGAAGAGTTTGTTTGGGATGTTGCTTAAAGAAAAAGGGCTGCCGTGAAACCGGAACTCCCTTGGTGGCCATTTGCACCCAGATGGTATCGGGAGAGGGGATGCGTTCGAGGACCTCCAGGTCGAGTTCTACCAATTGTGGGCCAGTCCTTCGCGTCGGGACGGCAAAGGTGACCGATCCATTCGAGGAGTAGTTTACAATGGCACTGTCACCTTCAGCGAGTTGCCAGATACCTTTCTTCTCCTTGTATGCATTCCCATCGATCTTAACCGCCAGAGTCCCCTGTTCCGGATCAATGACTGTTTGCGCGGAAGTACCAAACAGATGGTATGCGGCAAAGTCTGAGGTCCCATCGCCGGAAGTGTCAGCGTTGTGGGGGTCCCCCCCTGCAAGATGTTCCTCCCAGTTTTGCAATCCGTCTCGATCCGGATCCTGCCAACGTACCTGAGGTTTGAGCTCCAGGTTATGCTGAAAGGCCCATTCGATGGGTAAGGGAAGCTCTCCCTCAAACGGTTTGCTGAGATCCAGGTTCAGTGTCAGTTTGATAGAGTCCGGAATGCCGTCGCCTGCAGTTGAGGCGTTGTCCGGATCGGATCCCACCACCCATTCCTCATACTCGCTTAGACCGTCTTCGTCCCGGTCTTGGGTGAAACTGTAGGTCTGCTCCGGTTTGACAAACCGTCTTGACCGAACCGGAAACTCCTGCCTTCCGTCCGGAAATTCGACCCCCATCGCCAGATGACCTTCTCCTCCGGAATGTTTCATTAATATTTCTATTGGGTAGGAGTGCCCCTGTTTCAGTTTCACCGGTTTCGACCGTTGGTTCTTGGTGGCATTCCACCCCAGTTCCGGGGTTGGTTTGCGGATCTGGACGAGTTTTGTTTTCTTACCTTGGATCTCTATCCAGGATTCGGCCTGATCTTTTGCCGTCAGTCTGAATCTGTAGGTGCCCGACACGGGAGCGGTAAAGGCACCGCGGATCCGGTACCCCATGTCTGTGCCTTTCCCGTTTGGGATTTTGAACCGCTCTTCTTCCTCATTCAGCAGGTAGGTACGATCGGGTTTTTTGGGGAAGTTTTCATGGTCCCTTAGGTTTTTTATCTGATCTCCTTCCAGATTCCGCCATGCATCCACAACCAGTTCATGTTTCTCCAACTCCCGGGCCCATTCCTGGAGGTCACCCGAGTTGATGTTCTGCCCAAAGAGGAGGGAGGTCACACACCAGATCAAGCATCCGACAAAGGGTCGCATGCATCCAGGTGAAACTTGAATGAACGAAACGTGACGTGAGGGCATATGAGGTGTGTAGCCGGAGTGAGAACAGGTTCAAGGCAATATCCCTACGGGGTCAGATACATGCAGATCCGCATGATTCCGTGAGTGACTGATAACTCGGGTGGAAGGGGGGAATCCCACCGGTTAGGGGGCGTTCTGTTCTGGGGATTTTCCGGTGGAAGCCGGTTTTGGCTGCCGGGGGATAAATGCGGAATCGGAGACCACCTTCCGGGCCTGTGGAGAGTACAGAACCCATTCCAGAAAGGACTGTGCCTCTGGGGTGATCCTCTGAGTGGTGTACAGAAACAGATCCCGGGTCAGGGGGTACCGATGGGCGTTTGCCGGGGTGGGTGGAATGCCATCCAGGGCTACAGGTTTCAGACCGGGAGCATTCGCATACGCAATGCCCACGTAACTGATCAACTGTGGGTCCAGTGCCACCTCCTGGTGAA
Organism: Verrucomicrobia bacterium UBA6053; assembly: GCA_002429065.1. Taxonomy (GTDB): domain Bacteria; phylum Verrucomicrobiota; class Kiritimatiellia; order SS1-B-03-39; family UBA6053; genus UBA6053. Next base: position 211,763 of record DIYN01000047.1, read on the forward strand.
CCTGAAGACTGCCGGCCATTTTCAGGATGTGTTGTCCATAGGCCTCTCCGTTCAAGGCAAGGTGCTGAAAGATTTTGTACGTTCCGGACGATGTATTCCGTGTCATCGCCTTGAGTGGCCCTTTGCCTCCGTAGCCGTCCCAGGAGTCAGCTTTTCCGGTAAAGATATCTTTCAGGTGCCCGCTGCTGAGATTCTTCACCGGGTTGTTTTCATGAACGATGACGGCGATCATGTCATGGGCTATGAGAAACCGGCTTACCTGCAGGTTCTTTTTTTCAAAGCGTTTCACCTCCTCAGGTGTTGCAGGTCTGGAAGCCATCCCTATTTCACAGTCTCCTTCCAGTAAGGCGAGAAAACCGGTGGAGGTGCCCTCGGCCTGAATCTGAAAATTCACATCCGGATGTTTCTTCCTGTACGCCTCCGCCAACTGGGGAATCAGTTTTGCTCCCAAGGTGTCACTGCCTGCAATGAGGATGTCCTGGGCCTGAAGAACGCAACTCAGGAACAGGAATGACACAACAGCGGTGAATCTCGCAACCATGACATGACGTTCTGGAGAGGAAGAGACCGCGTCAAGTGTAAGCAGGGAGGCTCATTGTTTTCTCACCCTGTCACCCCCAGCTCACGGGACAAAAAAAGCCGGGCGGTGAGGCCCGGCTTTTCATGGGGAATGTGGGATCCCTAGTCTTCTTTGAACTGAGAGACCAGAGCCTGCACGCTGGCTTTGGCATCACCAAGCAGCATGCGGGTGTTCTCGCAGAAGAAGAGCGGGTTTTCCACCCCTGCATATCCCGGACGGAGAGACCGCTTCAGGACAATACAGGTTTTGGCCTGATCGACGTTGATCACCGGCATTCCGTAGAGGGGGCTGGCTTCGTCGGTCCGGGCGGCAGGGTTCACCACGTCGTTCGCCCCGATCACCACGGCGACATCGGTCGCGGGCATGTTGGGGTTCACGTCTTCGGGTTCCACCAACTGCTCGTAGGGGACATCCGCCTCTGCGAGGAGCACGTTCATGTGACCGGGCATCCGGCCCGCCACCGGGTGAATGGCAAAGGAGACCTCGGTTCCGTTCTCTTCGAGCTGAGCGGCGAGTTCTTTCACCGCGTGCTGAGCCTGAGCCACCGCCATGCCGTATCCGGGCACGAAGACCACAGAGGACGCCGCCTCGAGAATGTAGTAGGTGTCGTCCGCACTGATCGGTTTGGCTTCACCTTCCACGGCGGTTCCGCCGGAACTGGAGGCGCTGCCGAATCCGCTGAAGAGGACGTTGCCCAGACTGCGGTTCATGGCTTTACACATGATTCCGGTGAGGATGATGCCGGAAGCACCCACCAGAGAACCGGAGACAATCAGAACCGTGTTGCTGATAATGAACCCGGCGGCACAGGCGGCCAGACCGGAGTAGGAGTTCAGCAACGCAATCACCACCGGCATGTCGGCACCGCCGATGGGAATCACCACCATGATCCCGAACACAAAACTCAGGAGTACGATGAGCAGAAGCCAGGGATTCCAGGTTCCGCCGGAGTTCATCACGAAAAGAACGCCGCAGATCAGGATGGCCGCCAGTACGGCGATATTCACAATCTGCTGACCTTTAAACTGGATGGGTTTCCCGTCAATTTTCTCGGAGAGTTTTGCCCACGCGACCAGAGAGCCGGTGAAGGTGACACCCCCAATGAGAACGGCGAGGAAGAGGGGAATCTCACTCGCAGTGGTGAGTCCGCCCGGTCCGGGGTTCTGCTGGGAAGCCCAGCCGACAAACAGAGAGGCGATACCGCCTGATCCGTTGAAGAGCGCGACCATTTCCGGCATGCCGGTCATTTCCACTTTCTTCGCGGCGATGGCGCCGATGGCGCCGCCAATCAGCATGCCGGCAATGATCCAGGTCCAGGAGAACCCGGAACCGGCCAGAGTGGCGATCACCGCCAGCAGCATGCCGACTGCGGAGATCATATTGCCCCGGCGCGCAGTGGCGGCGGAACCCAGTTGCTTCAGACCGATGATGAACAGGATCGAAGCGATGATGTATGCGAAGGACTGCATCGGTTAGCCCTCCTTTTTGGATTTGAACATGCCGAGCATGCGGTCGGTGACGAGATACCCCCCCACCACGTTGACCGAGGCGGTGATCACCGCCAGCGTTCCGAGGATGATGACCATCGGACTGTCTGCCGGCACATTTTGCAGAGCAACCAGAGCACCCACAATGGTGATGCCGGAAATCGCATTGGAACCGGACATGAGCGGGGTGTGAAGCTGGGAGGGAACTTTGGTAATCAGTTCCACGCCGAGGAAGATCGCGAGTGCAAAGACAAACAGGGTCAGGCCCATGTTGCCACTGGAGGCCGTTTCGGCAACCTGTTCCGTTGCCGCCGCCTCTTCCATGAGGCCCGCAATCCGGGCCTCCATGCCGACCAATGCATCCTGCATTGCGTCGATTTTTTCCTGCATACTGATGAGAAGATCAGAATTGTTCATGCGGAAATCCTTTCTTTAATCATGTTGTGAATGACCTCCCCACCGTGGGTGAGAAGGGCGCCCTGAACGATTTCATCCTCGAGATCGAGGTTGAAGGATTTGGCCTCGTCGTCCCAGAAGTGCTGGACGAGGTTCACCATGTTGCTGCCGTACATCTGAGAGGCGTCATAGGGGACCCGGCCTTCCAGATTGGTGTCGCCGATCACGGTCACTCCGTGGAGAACGACGTCTTTGTCGGGCTCGGACCCTTCGACGTTTCCGCCGGATCCGGCGGCCATATCCACGATCACAGATCCGGGTGTCATGGCGGCCACCTGGGCATCATCGATCAGCCGGGGAGCCGGACGGCCAAAGAGCTTGGCGGTGGTGATGACAATATCCGCTTTGGCAATGGCTTTGCCCTGGGCTTCTTTCTGTTTGGCAATCTGTTCCGCGGTCAGCTCTTTCGCATATCCCCCGGTGGTTTCGCCCATTTCACCCAAATCGATCTGGAGAAACTTGGCCCCGAGGGATTCGACCTGTTCCTTCACCACCGGCCGGGTATCAAAGGCTTCCACCCGGGCACCTAGACGTTTCGCGGTCGCGATGGCCTGAAGTCCGGCCACACCGGCGCCGATGATGAAAACTTTGCAGGGAGACAGGGTTCCCGCCGGGGTCATCATCATAGGGAGGCTGCGCGGAAGCTTTGCGGCTGCCTGCAGCACGGCCGCATACCCCGCCAGACTGGCCTGGGAACTCAGCGCATCCATTTTCTGGGCAATGGTGGTACGCGGAATCATTTCCATGCAGATGGCACTGACCTTGGCCTCGGCAAATTTCTTCACCGTTTCCAGATCGTTGAACGGATCGAGGTAGCTGATGTGAATCGCACCTTCCTTCAGGCCTTCAGGGCCGGAGGGTTTGTTCAGGCGGAGGACAATGTCCGCGGCACCAAGGGCGGCAGCCGGATCGGTTACCACCTCTGCACCTGCGTCGGAGAAGGCGCTGTCAGGAATCTGAAGCGCGTCGCCGATTCCGGGTTCCACCTGCACGGTGGCACCCAGCCCGGCGAGTTTTTTCACCGCCTCGGGGAGGACGGGAATCCGGGTTTCACCGGACTCTGTTTCTTTGGGGATGTAGAGGTTCATAGAGAAGTCAGAGGGTAGAGGCTTGCCCGCCCTGGGCGGGTCAAAGGGGAGATGGGTACATCGCCCTTGGATCGGACGTGTCCGACGGGTCCGACATGTCAGACCTCGCGCGCATTACAATTACAAACGTGGCAGAGTGAGCCCTCCGTCGACCATGATGACCTGACCGGTGGAGTAGAGGAAGTCTCCCCGGGCCAGTCCGGCCACGGCTTTGCCGACGTCTTCCGGGTATCCCCAGCGGGGAGTGACGGTCAGACCTTCGGCGATCAGCTTGTCGTATTTCTCTTTCACCCCGGAGGTCATATCTGTGGCGGTTACACCGGGACGCACTTCGTATACGGGAATGCCGAATTCTCCCAGGCGGGCAGCCCAGAGGCCGGTGGCCATGGCCAGGCCGGCTTTGGAGATGCAGTATTCCCCCCGGTTTACGGACACCACGGTCGCGCTGATCGAATTCACGTTGATGATACTTCCTTCGAAGCTCTCATCTGCGTTTTTCTGCTCAATCATCCAGTTGGCCGCCAACTGGGTCAGGAAGTAGGGGCCTTTCAGGTTGATATCCATCACCCAGTCGTAGCTGTCCTCTTCCGCTTCCAGAATGTCCGCCCGGACTTTTGGAGCCACACCGGCGTTGTTGACCAGCACATGCAGGGCACCAAAGGCATCCCTGGTGGCCTGGATCAGGTTCTCCCGGGCGTTTTTGTCGGAGACATCTCCGGCACAGTAGGCGACATCTCCGCCTGCGTCCCGCAGTTCCTGCATCAGCTCGGACACAGATTCCTCGGGGCGCACCCCGTTCAGCATGACGGAGTAGTCCTCCGCCAGTAGGCATTTCACAATCCCCAGGCCGATTCCGCGGGAACCGCCGGTGACGATGGCAACTTTTTTACTCATAGTGTTTCTCACGTTGTGGGATCGGACGCGTCCGACACGTGAGACATGTCGGACCTGTCTGATCCCGTGTGCTCAGTCCAGTTCGGGAACATCGACCCAGCGTTTTTCTTTCCAGGACTGCATACCGAGTTCGGCGAGCTGCACGCCCTTGGCCCCTTCCATGAGACTGTAGTTCCATTCTTCGTCCAGGGCCACGTGGCGCAGGAACATCTCCCACTGGATTTTGAAGGCATTGTCGTACTCGATGTTGTTGGGAACATCAGTCCAGCCGGCGTAGAAATCGATCGGCTGCGGGATATCGGGGTTCCAGACCGGCTTCGGTGTTTCGGCCGCGCTTTGTACTTTGACTTCACGCAGACCGGCCACAGCAGATCCTTTGACACCATCCACCTGAACGGTCAGCAGGTCATCACGGCGAACCCGGGTGCACCAGGAGGAGTTGAACTGAACCATGGTGCCGTCTTCGAGCAGGAACATAGCGTAAGCGGAGTCGTCAGCCGTGGCGTCGAACACTTCGCCTTCTTCATTGCGGCGTTTGTCGATATCGGTGGCACCCCAGGAGACGAGGCTTTTCACCGGTCCGAAGACATTGTCGATGACGTAGCGCCAGTGGCAGAACATATCGATCATCATGCCGCCGCCGTCTTCCGCACGGTAGTTCCAGGAGGGGCGCTGTGCGGGCTGATCGTAATCAACCCCGGTGAACACCCAGTATCCGAAGTCACCGCGAACGGAGAGGACTTTGCCGAAGAAGCCGAGTTCTTTCAGCATTTTGATTTTGCGGAAGCCGGGCAGCCACAGTTTGTCCTGCACCACTCCGTTTTTCAGGCCGGCGTCGTCCACGAGTTTGGCCAGACGCACGGCTTCGGCCGTTTCCACCGCAGTGGGTTTTTCACAGTAGATGGCGAGGCCGGCTTTCACTGCACGTTCGATGAATCCTGCACGCTGCAGGGTCCCAGATGCGTCAAAAAAGATGTCGAACTTACCGTATTTTCCTTCCAGCGCGCCGTCGAGATCTGTGGTGTATTCGTAGGGTTTGCCGATGGCACCGGGACCGTATTTGTCGGCCAGTACTTTCAGTTTATGCTCATTCCGTCCGGTCAGCAGGACTTCCGGCATGAGGATGAGGTCGTTGGAAATTTTGATCCCACCCTGTTCGATAATGGCAGTGATGGAGCGTTCCAGATGCTGGTTGGTGCCCATGCGTCCAGTGACGCCGTTCATAATGATGCGGATTTTTTTGATTTCCATGATGTGGTTCCTTGGGTTGTGGGAGGGGGACTCGCACGGAGTGCACGGAGGCACAGAGGTTATGTTAGAGAGTTCCGTTAATGAATCGGGTTAAGCCGTTTTTTAAGAGTTCGTCTCCGAAGTTGATTAAGTATCCTAATTTTAGGTTGGAGAGTTTGAGATAGGTCAGGACCTGTTTCTTATGGACCGGAAGGACATTTTCTTGAGATTTCAATTCGATGAGAACTTTATCGTTCACAATGATGTCGGCTCTGAAACCCTGCTCCAATGTGATGCCATCAATTTGAATCGGGATTGATACTTCCTCTTCTGTGTTCAGACCTAAAGATCGCAGACGATGTGATAGTGTGATGCGGTACACAGATTCAAGAAGGCCGGGACCGATTTCTCGATGGAGACGAATCGATTCTGTAACAATTCGGTCTCCAATCTCATTCTCTGTCATCTCCGTGCCTCTGTGTGCTCTGTGCGAGGCTCCTTAGATGTAGAATTTGTAGTAGGGGTCGTTGTTGGCGAGGCGCTGAACGTAGAGGGCCACTTCACGGGCGTGGTAGTCTCCCCACATGCAGCTTTCGTCACAGGCAATCTTGCGTCCTTCCGGAACGCGGTCCCAGCCGTTGGGCAGGTGATAGTTGCTGTGCAGGATCAGACCGTGGTGGGAGGGATCGGTACTGAGGTAGGGTTCGTCGAACAGGGTGTTCAGCACCGTGAGTCCTGCCTGGTAGTAGTCCTTGCCTTCGTCGCCGAGGTAGATGCCCAGCCGGATCAGGCCCTGTGCGGCAATGGCCGCGGCGGAGCTGTCCACAGATTCGATGTCGTTGTGGGGATCCGCGTTGAACTGGGTGTAGTCGCCCAGTTTGTGCAGGTTGGGTGCTCCGGTATCCCAGTAGGGAATGCCGTCGAGAGAGGTGTTCTCGATGTAAAAGTCACACACGGCTTTCGCGGATTTGAGCATGAAACCCTCGATGTCTTCCCGCCCACCGTAGGGGGCGAGTTCCTCGTCGGAGAGAGTCTTTAGGAATTCCAGTTCTTCGGGATACCCTGCGATACACCAGGCCAGACCGCGTGTCCAGGTGGTGAAGGGGGAGAACCCCTGCTGAGAATTCGGTGCGCGGAAGTTTCCGTCGTTGAGGTTGAACAGACTTTCGTGTGCGGTGCGGCCCCGTACGTCAAAGGCATCACGACCTTCGCCATAAAAAATCGTGAAACGCGAGGTGGTCCGGGCGTGCTGAACCAGACGGTCGAGGAGGGAGATGGCTTTGTCCCCTTCCTCCATCAGAGGATGTCCGAGCTGATACCCCACCGCCAGGGCGCGGAGAGAGCGGATGGTGTCGGCAAACAGCGACTGCGGTCCATTGAAGGAGTAAATATAGCCTTCGCCGTCGAAGATCTTCGTCCAACGGCGTGCCTGCGACGCTCCGGACAGTTTGAGCGCCAGTTCGTAAAAGTTACGCTCCCACTCGTTTTCCGGGATACGCCCTTCGTTCATCAGACGCAACAGGTTGCCGTAGGTGCTGACGTTGTTGAACCCGTGGTCGTGAACCCCGAAGTGGGACACATGGGGTGCCATGTACTTGACAGTGTTCTCTTTGCCCGCCTTCAGGAAGGATTCGTCGCCGGTGGCATCAAACTGGAGAATTTCGGAGCCGAATTCAAATCCCTGTGTCCACTCGGTCCAGCCGCGGGTGGTGTACTTTCCCTCCCAGGTGAAAACGGGAGATCCTTTGGAATGGTCGTATTCCTTCTGGAGCGTGTGAATCTTGGCGGCAGACACCTCCCAAAGTTTGGTGATTTTCGGGAGGAGGTCGCTGGGGGTGAGGGTGTGATTGATCTTCATAGTATAGAGGTCAGGGGTCAGAGTTCAGAGGTCAGGTTTCGGTGGGGAGGTTGAAGAGGTCTTGAGCATCCGCCTTCTGACCTCTTTTTTCTGACCTCTCCTAAAACCGTTTCCCTTTCTTGAGATGAATGATGAAAAATTCGCTGTCCTCAAGGGATTCATAGGTGTGGTCCAATGCCCCGTCGAACTGGAGGGAATGTCCTGCGGTCAGTTCGTGACGTTCTTTCGGCAGTTGAATGAGCAACCTGCCTTTCAGGACCCAGCAGACCTCATAGTTGTCCGCGTGGATGTCCGGTCGGGTCACAGCCGCTCCTGCGGGGGCGGTTCCGTGAAAGGCCTGAAGGTTGGCGAATTGGATCCGGTGAAAAAAGAAGTCACCCGAACTGTAGCTTGAAGAGGCCGTTCTCTGTGCGGTTCTGGACTCGGCCAGGGCAATCAAATCGGTGGTGTTCAAATGAAACACCCGGCTGATGCGGAAGAGGGTATCCAATTCTGCAGCCGTCTGGTTCCGTTCCAGTTTGGAGATCACGGAAGGCGAGATTCCGGAGCGCTCTGAAACGTCTGCAAGGGTCAGCCCCTCGCGTTTGCGTAAGTCACGTACAATGGAGAAATCAAAGCTCATAATTTTCTTTAAGTTAAAATTACACCCATGTTTAAGTCTGTAAAGAAATAAATGTGAAAATGCCAGTTGAGGGCTTGTCACCCTTCATTTGCAGGGTAGAAATCAGTACATGTCCAGTATTCAACATGTGTTTTGGGATTGGAATGGGACCCTGCTGAATGACGCCTGGCTCTGCCAGGATGTCATGAACCGGATGCTGGAAGCCCGGGGGATGGACTCCTTGTCCGCCGAGAGATACCGGGAGATTTTCGATTTCCCGATCGAGGGATATTATCAACGGATTGGGTTTGATTTTGAACGGGAATCCTTCCTGGAACTGGGTCAGGAGTTTATTGACGGATATGAGCTCCGACGAATGGAGGCCTCCCTGTATGCGGATACCCGCTCCAGTTTGGAATATGTGGAGTCTTTAGGGCTGGGCCAGAGCATTCTTTCCGCCTACCGCCATGAAACCCTTGTCACTCTGGTGGAGGCTCACGCGTTGACGCCCTTCTTTCATGATGTCAGTGGTCACGAGCACATTTACCCGGTGGGGAAAACCCCGCAGGGCAGGGAGGCGCTGGAACGGCTGAAATTGGACCCAGCCCACACGGTTCTGATCGGGGATACGGTACACGACGCCGATGTGGCTACCGAGTTGGGCTTGCAGTGTGTGCTTGTGAATGGAGGAAACCAGCCTCTGGAAAAACTGAAAACCGCAGGGGTTCCCGTGGTAGAGACCCGGATGGAGGCTCTCTTGCAGGCGGGGTTGGGGGAAGGGGACCCACAGTAGTCGGTCACTCTTTCGGTTTGAGGAGCATATCTCCCTGTCTCCTCCCGGCGGTTCTTTTCGGGATCAGAGAGGGATTCCCTAACTCCGTGTAACCTGAAGCCCTTTGGTGGACAGATTGAAGTCCACAAACCGGGCCCGTTTGTTGGGAGGGTTCTCTCTAAGGTACTCACGGATCGCGGCCGATGAGGCGGCATCCGGCGTCACCATCAGGAGATATCCTCCCCCTCCGGCTCCAAGCAGCTTACAGCCCAGAAGATGAGAAGACAGAGGTGCCAGCAACGCCTGCACTTCTGGTGGGTTGGTACCGGGATCCAGGGCCTGATTCAGTTCCCAGGTCCGGTTGATCTGGCGACCAATCTCGTCCAACTGGCCCCGTTGAAGACTTTCATAGGTGTCCAGCGCATGCCGGTTGAGGGCCTGCAGACATGCCAGATGTTCTTTCCGGTTGAGGAACATGCCCTGCACGATCTCTCCGAGTATTCCTTTCGCAACCCGGGTGATTCCGGTGTAGTACAGCAGGAAACGCTCTTTGTACAGCGGGTCCGTAAACAGGTGATCCGGCAGCCAGCGGATGTCCGGTGTCTGATCCAGTCCCGCTTTGGTCTGCAGCAGTTTCAGCCCGTGGGTGATCCCCCCGTACTGATCCTGCCAACCACCTCCCGAGGTGAGCATTTGCTCAAGAGCCAGAGTGCGGTTTCCGATATCGGTCAGATCCCAGCCAAGTCCGCACAGTTCAGACAGCGCTCCCAGTACGGTCGCCGCCAGATTGCTGCTGGTGCCCAGTCCGGATCCTTTCGGTACTGCGCAGAGCAGGGACAGTTCAATTCCACCGCCGAAGTCCTCCAACTGTTCCCGGAGGCTGGAGAGGGGGCTTGTTTGGAAATCCGGATGGAATCCGGCCAACGAGAGTGCCGCCTTTGGGATGGAAAACCCGGAACCTAATTCCGCATACCGGCCGAGTTCCTCATAGGTTTCCACATGCTGGGTGATGCCCAGATCGATGGAGCGCAGGGTAATTCGCGGTGTGTTGCTGACCCGGGCAAAAACCTGGATTGGAGGCTGACCGTTCAGTTCCACTGCCAGGTTCACCACATGCCCGCCATGCAGGAAACAGTATGGCGGAGTATCTGTCCATCCCCCGGCAAGATCGAGGCGGACCGGGGCACGTGCCCACACCACCTGATCGGACAGCAGGGTATTTTCCGGAGTGGACCGTTCGCCGAGATAGGGGTCAATGATGGCCTGTCGGAGAGCGCGGAAAGCCTGCTCGGATTCAGGTTCTCCTCCCTCTCCTTGCAACTGCTTGAGACGGGAATGGAACATCCGGTCGTGAATGTAGGGGAAGAGGTCGGACACCGGGTCTGGCTGTGAAGGAACAGGCAGGTCCTTGTGAAGGTGGTAGATACGGGCGGTGGTATCCAGATCCACCTGATAGAAAACACTCCGGTGTGCGTGTCGTGCGAGAGCGGGTAAAGAGGCATGCGCCAGTTTTTCCCTTCGCTGATGGGCCAGCCTTCTTAAATTGGCTCTTGTGGAGAGTGTTTCCGCAGACAACCGCTCTGCCGTCAGATAGCGGTCCTTGCACCCTTTGGCTTCAGGGGTGTCAATCATCCAGGAGATCCAGGTGCCGTCCAATTCGTCTGTCTCCAGCACCGGGAACAGGGGGGTCCGCTGAAGGTCCTCCGAGTCAGGAACCGGAAGCCCCCGGTCTTGAAACCAGGAGGCGGCAGGTCGATGCATCCACGTGGTGGATGCCTCGGAAACCCTGCCCCGGAAGGCGTCCTGAAATCCATAGGGACGGACCGCAAACTGGGTCTCCCCCACCGGGACGATGTCCAGGCAGATCCCGTCCGGCAAGATCACCTCCCAGTCATTGTCCGGGATGCCGGTGAGGACATGATTTTCGTGAAGAGTCCAGCGGGGCCCCAGGCAGGCATTTTCGATCCAGAGATTCCGGTTCTCGTGGTCCATGGGACACGGAGTATATGCATTCTGAACAAAAATCGCCGGGTGGGGCTTCACCAGCGGTGTCCGGATTCGCCGCTGATCATGTACCCGGTTCTGCAGGGCCAATGCCGAGGACACCAGATCCTGACTCGTGCCGAAATGATAAAATTCTGCATCCCCAAGCGGAAGAACCGCGCAGCTCAGGGCGGAAATCTCAGGGTCTGCTTCGGTAGGGGTTCGTCCCAGAGCCTGACCGAAAGCGGAGTAGAGGTCAAATTCATCCGGAAGCCCGTTCGCATAGGATTCCGCATCCTCTTGCCATCCGCATTTTTTCAGCAGCACGTTGAGAGCCCGGGAACTGAACATCCAGATACCGGCATCAAGCAGGAACAGGTGATGTGCGGCGTGCTCCTGAATCCGTTCCGGAGACGGTTTCTGAAGCATAAATTCAAATTGCTCCGGATGGGAGCGGGGGGTGAAAAAGACGCCGTGGTGAGATGCCGATTCCGGACTTCCCCACAGGCCCACACAAAGGACATCCACCTCCGGCAGCGTCGGGAGTTCCTCCTCATTCCAGACCAGGACATCACCGCTGGCTACCAGGGTATGCATGGAGTCCGGTGCTTTGCGGAGAAGTTCCTGCAGCAGGGGGAGCTGAAGGTCCATCAGCGTCTGATTCAGCCGTTGTCCGGTACTCCAGCGGAAAACGGGCACAGGTAAGAGAGCCTTCCCGGTGGCGGCATAGGCCGGCAGACGTCGGCTTTGTCCTCCCGCATGGAGCAGGATCCGTTTGTGATCCGACATCCAGGTCTCAAGCGGGCCTGAGGAGGAGGCCTTCCAGGCATCGGTCAACAGATGGGCGGTCCCCCCCCCGGAGCCCAGTTTTCCTCCGGGAGGATCATGGGTAACGAACACCTCGTCGGGGGTTGCCCCTGTTATCTCATGATAGACCTCGGTTACAGCCGGCGGAACAGAGAGAAGAGTGCGGGGGAGCATAGGGATAGAGGCGAAGATGATTCTTGGAGAAGCGGCGGCATTTCTGCCTCCGGTGTTTCAGGTGACAGGGGTGTCATCTCTCCAGGGTGATGAAATCGAGCAGAGTCGCTTTACTCACTCCCGGCGGCAAGAGTCGCGGTAAATCCGAGTTGGTTGATCCGGCTGACGGCCTGATCCGGAGTCAAGGTGTTGGCATCGAGGGTGATCGTCGCCCGTTCGTCTTCGAGGCTGATGGAGCAGGTCTGCATTCCCGGCAAGTCATTCATCGCCGTGGTGATCCCGTTGACGCAATTTTCACAGGTCATGCCTTTCACATCCACGGTCACGGTTTGGATATCGGCAGGGGCTTGGGAACAGGAACTGAGAATCAGGGCGAAAAGACTGAACAGGGGGAGAAGAAGTTTCATGAACGTGATCCGTGTTCTGCGGTTACTTTGATTGCGATGCCTCCACGAGGCATAAAATCTCCCGTCACCCGGGCCCAGCGGGGGGCACAGACCTTCACGACATCCTCCAGGATCAGGTTGGTGACCTCTTCATGGAAGCTGCCATGATTCCGGTAGCTGAAGAGGTAAATTTTCAGGGATTTACTCTCCACGCACTTCTGGTCGGCGATGTACTCCAAGGTGATATGACCGAAGTCCGGCTGTCCTGTAATCGGGCACAGGGAGGTGAATTCCGGACAATCGAAGGTGATGACGTAGTCCCGGCCTGGATGGGTGTTGTCGAAGGTTTCGAGCTGGGCCTCATCCGGACTGGTTGGAACAGGGGTTTGGCTGGCGGAAAGCAGACTGAGATCATCCATGGGCGGGATCCGGGGTCGGGAGTTGGGCGAGGATGCGGCGTGCAACCTCTCGTTTACCGATGGCACCCCACTCTATAAAGGACGCCTCTCCTTTTGCAAGGTAGCTGAACGTCCCCTCGGCCGCCCCCAGTGAATCCGGGTAATTCAACACGATGCCATCCAGTCCTTTTTTCTCGAGTTTCTTGCGGGCATGCCCTTCTCCGTCATGGGTCTGGAGAGCAAAGCCGATGGCAAAGGTGTTGTCCGGTTTCTCCGCATTCAGGGTTGCGGACAAATCCGGATTGGGAATGAGTTCGAGGGTCAGGGATGTTTCCGATTTCGGAAGTTTTTGATCGGAGGTTGAGGTGGGCCGGTAATCTGCCACTGCGGCAACATAGAGAACCGCTTTGGAGGCCGCAAGATGGGCGCGGGCGGTGTCCAGCATCTCCAAGGCCCCCAGCACCCGGTGGATGGAGCAGGAGGGATGCTCCGGCAGATGGTCATCCGGAACCGGGCCGGTGACAAACTGGACCATGGCCCCAAGGTGGGCGGCATGCTCTGCAAGAGCTTTGCCCATCAGACCGCTGCTGGGGTTTCCGATAAAACGGATTGGGTCCAGATGTTCCCGGGTAGGGCCGGAGAGAATCAGTACCTGCTGGCCGGAAAGGGGAAGAGGACGGTCCAGCAGCCCCTGGATTTCCGCGAGGATCTCGGCAGGCTCTTTCAGTCTTCCCGCACCGGTCATGCCGCAGGCCAGATGTCCGGACTCCGGTCCCAGCCGCAGCCAGCCCTCGTGTTCGAGGCGATGAACATTCTCCTGCACAAACACATTGTTCCACATCTCCACATTCATGGAGGGGCAGAAAATCTTGTGACAGTGCGGCGGGAGGGAAAGGGCGCAGGTGCTCAACAGATCGGATCCCTCCCCGTGGGCCAGTTTGGAAATCGTGTTCGCGGTGGCGGGTAGAAGCAGGAACAGATCCGCTTCGGTTGCCGGATAGAGGTGAGGGTACTGTCCCTCCAGAGTGGGAGCAGAGGGATCCGGCCACATGGAATGAGCCACGGGATGCCCACTGACCGCCGCAAAGGTGGTGGGGGTGACAAACTGGGTCGCAGCGTCTGTCATCACAACATGGACACGGTGCCCCTGCTTGCGCAGAGCCGACACGACGTCGAGGGCTTTGTACGCGGCTACACCGCCGCTGATGCCGACCAGGATGGTTTTTTCACTCATGGGAGGAGTACTGTGGAGGTTTGGGTGGAAAAGTCAATCAGACCGATTCGCCGCTGAGGAATTTCTGAATATCCCGAATATCCTCTTTGGAAATGACTTCGGGGTTTTCGAACCAATCCTGCCAGGCCGGAAGGATTCGGTCTTTCGTGGTCACCGATTCCGCTGCGGAACGCAGAGCACTCCGGGTGCTCTCCATAATGTTCTCGGTGGCGGTGAAGAGGTGTTCATCCGGGAGCCAGTGATGCGCCCGTGCGTCATGGATGGTTTTGGCGGTCTTGTGGTCGATCCCGGAGAGGAAGAGTTTGCCTCCGTTGTGAGAAAAACTCTCCGCGAAATCAATAATCGCATTCCAGCAGGAAAAATCGATGCTGAATACCCGCCGGAGCCGGAGGACAATGATCTCAGGATCCTGATGCTGGACGACTTCATTGAGCTGTTCGAGCAGTTCATGGGCAACGCCATATCCAAGGTCCCCGTGGGTGGTCAGAGCCACCACAGCACTGGGCTCATGCGGAGAGCCAGGGAGATAAGGGCGTTCGTCAAAGGTTCCATCCGGCGAAGGCAGGACCTCCTCCAAATGGAGGGTCCGGGCTTTCTGTAACTGCAGCATCGCGGCCAGGACAATCCCCGTGAAGATTCCGTACTCGATTTTCAACAGCACGGTCACCAGCAGGGTCCCGATCATGACCCCGACATCCAGAGTGGAGGTTCGCCATAACCGTTTGATTCGCTTGGGATCAATCAGGCGGACTCCGATAAACAGCAGGAGCCCGGCAAGAGAGGCGGCAGGGATCAGGTTGATGAGACCCGGCAGAACAAACAGGGCCAGCATGGTGGCGAGACCGAACACCACGTTGGCAATGAAGGTGAGGCCTCCACACTCCTCGATGAGTGTGGAGCGGCTGAAACTTCCCGAGCCCGGAATCCCCTGGAAAAAGGAGCTGACGATCATGCTGAAGCCCTGACCGAAGAATTCCTGGTTGAAATTCAGATGCATCCGGTGGCGGACGGCGAGAGTCTGGCCAATGGATACCGCTTCAATCAGCCCGACCACGGCCACCGCCAGAGCACCGGGAGCCAGATCAGGTACATGCTCCAGCCATCCTTCGAAAAACGGGGAGACAAATCCGGGCAATCCCGTGGGAACCGGTTCAATGTCTTTCACCAGATCTACAGAATCTGCAGGAGCAATGTACCGCGCATAGCCCACACCCACCAGCATGGCAATCAATGCCACGGGGAAGCGCTTGCTGAATTTATTCAGGCCGAACATGATACCCAGTGTGAGAATGCTGATCACAACCGTATGAAGGTGGGCGTCGCCTATGCGGGAAATCTTGTCCACGACTGTGGCCGGAAACCAGCGCACGTCGCTGTTTTCAATTCCCAGAAGATAATGAAGCCGTCCAAGCGCGATCATCGAGCCCACTCCCAGAGTGAACCCGAGGAACGCGGACTCCGGAACAAAATGAATCAGAGCTCCCAGACGCAGAAGGCCCATCACCAAACGGATCACCCCTACCATCAGCGTGAAAAGAAACACCACCTGCAGATGGTTGTCCCCGCCCATGTAAGACATCATGGCGGCTGCGGTGAGCAGGGACGCCGAATTCGTGGGGCCGGTGTTTACAAACGGAGCACTGCCCCACATGGCCGCAATAATTGAGGCCACCATGGCCGCGTATAAACCGTGAATCGGGGGAACTTCCGCAAGAATACCGTAGGCAATCGCCTGGGGAATGGCGAAAATCGCGACGGTCAGACCCGCCAGGAGGTCCCCCCGGAACCAGGAGGCTTGATAATTGCGGATGACCTTCAGAAAAGGGGCAGGATGTAAACGGTCCTTGTGGGGGTGGATCATGGCAGTCCCTTACTCAAGGAACAAGGCATGGCAAGCACGGGAGGGAAAAGGTTCCGGGTGCCAGGTTCATGTGGGGATCTCTATTGTCCGGGTTGAACCGGACGGGCGTCTCGCGCATGCGCGTAACCGCGAACTACCCTAGTAATTTTGTCAGGGCCGGATGGAGGTCCTGTTCAATGTAGGTGCGGATTCCTTTCTGGGCGGTTTCGTCACCGTCCAGCGTATCCACCGCCTGCTCCAACAGACGGTCAAGGTGCTTGCGCAGTTTGTTTTCGTCCAGGTTGGCGGCGCTTACGATGCCTCTGGCAGCATCCGTGCCGAGAGTTTTTCCGGAATCCTTGGAGGGGCGGGTGTCCAGAATGTCGTCCGCCAGTTGGTAGACGGTCCCAAGAAGATAGCCGGCCTCTTTCAGGGAAGCCTCCCGGTTTGTGTCCCCGTTTCCGCCAATCATGGAGGTGAAGGCAAACAAGGCTCCGGTTTTCCGCCGGGCAATGCTCTGACAGAGATCCAGTCGGGAATCCTCCCCGTCCAGGAGGAGTTCCTGTTCGGATTCCGCTTCACAGACCTCACCGGTCAAAATCACGAGATCATGTGTATATCGTCCCCCTGCCACCCGGCAGATCAGGTCAATTGCTTTAAACAGCAGCAGATCCCCCAGAAGTATGGCCCCGGCACTCCCTTTCTCCACCCAGAAGGTGGGCATGCCCCGGCGCAGCACGCCTCCGTCAATGACGTCATCATGCAGCAGGCTCGCTGTGTGGATCATTTCCACGGCTGCCGAACCGTAGACAAGAAGTTTCGGATCGACCCCGGTTTCCCTTCCAATCCTCCATGCAAGCCGGGATCGGAGCATCTTACCTCCCACCCCAACCAGCGAAGCGCATTCATCGACGAGGTCGCGAAGGGCGGTTTCCCGCAGGGTTTCCATGATCAATTCCATCACCGCATCAAGATGGGGCTGAGGATCCTGGGTCGTTGTGGGTTCGGTCTGTGGATCGGACATTCTTCTTCAATATGCACAGGGGTTTTCGATGTGCAACCGATGCGCCTTCTTTTTTTTCAGAAAAAGTTGAAGATTGACCGGTTTCCCGTCTCTAGCGGGACAAAACGGGAAAGGCAAGGATCAGATGGCACCAGGTGAGGGGCGAGATTCTGGATGAGGCCGCCGGGTCTGGCTGGAACGGTTTGCGCACTGCAGGATCCGGCGTGGTGTAAACGTCGACACCCACATTCACGAGTCGAAACCCGGATGGTGGGATGTGACTGGAGCCGTTGACGACCCGGCAGGATTTGGCGTGGTGAAAACGCTGACCGCCAGAAGGCATTTCATTTGCCGGCGAGGTTACTTGGCGAAGTGTATTTCCCGGATGCGGGCAAAAGGGATCGGCAGGGTGAGGCCGTCTTCAAGTCGGACCCAAACATTCCGGTCCTCAATGCGCAGAGCTTCCCCGGGAAGAAGGTCGCCGTTGCGCAGCCAAATGCGGTCCTGACCCTTTTCAGGGTGAAGGTTCACATTTCCGGGTCGGCCGGAGGGCCAGCGGGACAGATGCAAATCGAGAATCTTTTGGGGATCAATACCTGAACGTAATTCAAGGAAAACATTTCCTTCGGCCTTTGCCAGGTAAGAGGTGGGGATCTTCCAGCTTTGCACCAAAACATGGTTCAACCGTAAGAAGCAAAGCTCTTCCTTCCGATCAATAAGTAGCTGAACCAGGACTTCTCCGTTGTCGGATTCCGGAATTTTCCGTGTCCAGGGGGCCATCGCCGTCACCTCGTTTCTGCCAAATCCTTTTCCTTTTGCGGTCACGCTTTTTTCTCCAATCCAGAGCTGAAAGGTGTTTCGCAATGGAACACCGTCCTGATCGACAAGCGGCAGGAGATAGAGGCCGGGTTCCGAAGGGAGGCGAAAGCGGATTTCCATCGCATCCGGCAAAGAACGGTACGGGATGCGGATGGGTTCTCTCAGTTTGAGCGTGATCGCCGGGCGGTGTCCAAGGGAGTCCTGATCTGATGGAGGAAACCAGAGGTGGTGAACCACTTTGGTGGGCAGAAGGGTGGGGAGATCGCCATTTACGCTACCGGTGAAGATTTTCCCATTCCATTGCAACTCGTCCAACGGAAGAGGGGCTCGGTGGCCCTCCTGCTGAATCCAGACAGTAGGGAGAGCCTCATCTGTTGAGGGAGAGGCGGAGAGTCGGCACAGCAGGATTGTCACCAGGCCAGCAATAAATTTCGGGCCAAACATCATAGGATCTGACGAAACCATAGCGCAACTTGTTCATTCTGCCTGTGGAAATTTCATGAGAAATCCATGGGCACGGGACTTCTTCAAGGGCCGGGAAACGAATGGATGGAATCCGGGAGGGGAGACGGGACGGTAAATGACGCCTGCGATGCCAGAGACGGCGGGAAACTCACTTAAACCGATGCTCTTCACCTTTCAAAAGGCGCTGTATGTTCGAGCGGTGCCTCCAAATGGCAATCAGACCCAGAGCGGTCAGGATTCCGGCAAGGACTGGATTTTCCGGATAAGCGATCCACCCTGCGATCGCCACGGCAAGGGCCGCGATGATGGAGGACAAGGAAACTGTCCGGGACACCAACATCACCAGAATCCAGGAGCCAAGTCCTGCCAGAAGGGCCCACGGAGCTGCTCCTGCCAACACCCCGCCGCTGGTGGCAATGCCTTTCCCTCCCTTGAATTTCAGCCATATCGGGAAATTATGGCCCAGAATAGCGGCAGTCCCGGTCCAAAGCGCAAGATTCGGAGTGTCCAGCAGGGAATCCGCCAAAGCGGGAGGTAACGCCAGGGTAGAACCCAGTCCTTTCCCAAAGTCCAAGGCAAAACAGAGTAGCCCCCAGGGTTTTCCCACCATACGGAATACATTGGTCGCCCCGATGTTGCCACTGCCCTTCGACCGGATATCCACCCCCTTCGCCTTACTGATCAGGAGGCCAAACGGGATCGATCCCAGGAGGTAGGCAGAGAAGAGAAGGAGGAACCAAGTGTTCATGCCTGACCATTATGCATGGAGATGGGGTTCGTCAAGAAGCCCCAACAGCGGAGAGTTCGCTTGCTGATATCGGATGACAGCCCCCGAAGTTTGCCGGGTAGATTTTTTTTCTGCCATCCGGAGGGAAGGAGCGGGAGCTTGTTTTGTAATTCCTTCATGATAAGAGGTTTATCGCTCTGAAAATCGTATAACCTTAGGCAGAGACTCCCGTTTTTATTTCTTTACAGAAACCAGGACCACGCGTACTATGAAAGAAACCTTCAACGGAGTATTATATGAATCGATTTGTTGCTTACCTCTCACTGGGCATGCTGACTCTCAGTTTTGCACACGCTCAGGTTACCTCTGTAAATGCGGTTGGGATGGTGAAAGTTTCTGTTCCTGCAGAAAATCTCCTTTTCGTTTCTTTAGCTTTCAACTCCGATTCATCTGGACTTGATGATGTTATTGGTGACCAACTTACCGGTTCTAATTCACCTTTGACTTCTGACCAAGTGATCGTTTGGAATGCTGATTCACAAACGTACGAGTCCTTTTGGAAAGTTGATGGTACTGGGACTAGCTTTGACGGAAAGTGGTATTTGGATGATGGTGAGCCTACCCCAACCCCTGCTGCAATCCAATTAGAACCTGGATCAGGTTTTTGGATACAAAACAAGCAAGAGGAGGCTCAGGATTTAGTATTATCCGGTGAGGTTCCTGACTCTCAAGAGATAGTTCCTGTTCAATCAGGACTCAACCAAGTAGGATTCCCTTACCCAGTGGCTCTCGGAATCAATGACCCCGAGTTTGGTATTACCCAGATTGCTAACGGAACTGATTCCCCCCTTACCGCTGATCGCTTGATTATCTGGGATGCAGATAACAAAACTTACACTGCTGTTTGGTTAGTTGATAATACCGGTTTTGCCGCATTTGATGGGTTTTGGCATTACGACGACGGGCAGCCAACACCAACTCGGGCGGATATTACAATCAATCCTGGGCAAGGCTTTTGGTTCCAACGCAAAGGAGCTGGGGCGACATCTTGGGAGCCGTCTAAGCCATACGCATGGCCGTGATTATCGATTTAACTTTTATTTAAAAGCAATCAAGACTCTAAATGCTTACCACAATGAAATACCTTCTAGTTGCCATTCTTCTTTCTATCAGTCCTTACCTTGCCTACTCTGCTGTTGATCTGCAATGGGGTGGTAGTATGCTAAGAAATTCTGATGAATCCACTGAACTTACTGGTGACTTCGCCGATTCCAGTATTGGTTTTTTTGTTCAACTGATTTTTGTTGGAGCTGATGATCAGATCAACCCCATAACGAATTCGACCGATGGCGTTACAGGTACGAATACAGTAGTTGATTGGACATTCATTGGAAATGGCAGCACGATTTTTAATGGGCCTGATGGTGATGTTGCAGTCAATGAAACTTATGACTCTGGTTCGAATTTTGAGTTAAATGTAAACGATAAAGTTTTCATGCGTGTTTGGAATGCAGCTTCTCCTGACTTTGCTACTGGAACTATTCCTTTTGCAACTGCTACCCACTACGGTGACTCTGCTATTCTAACAATTGATACTACACCCGGAACGACTAACTTTGGCTCCTTCAGCACTACGTTAGCTGTGATCCCCGAACCCAGCACATTTATGTCTGTGTTGATTGCGGGTGGAACGGTGTTGTTTGCCATGCGTCGCCGCTTCCGGAAGTGAGATTGACCATACTCTGTGAAGAACCCCGCGGATTCCGCGGGGTTTTCTTTTTTCCACGTTGCAGGAGGGAAAGATGAGCGAAGAAGCGTTTGGGTGTGAGTTTACCCGCCGGATGTGGAAGGATCTAGATCACATTCTGCTGATCTATGTGGGGTCTGCCACAGAGTTTGCCTTGGTGGAGGAGAATCACTGGCTTTTCTTTACGAACAAGTTGCCTTCTGCTCCGTGGGACCGGTTTACCAGCACATTTGCCTGGAACCGTCGGTTGGTCCTCAGTCCGAAAGAAAAAGTTGCGGCACTTGGTGAAACCATCCGCGGGTTTCATGACCATGTGGAGGCCCAGAGGATTGAACAGGAAGGTGGGATTCAGAAGATTTCCAATGACGCCTTCCAGGCGGTTGGATTCATGCTGATCGAGTATGCACTGCTGGCAAATGCATATCTCGAACGCAGGGAGCCGACTGCTGAGGAAAAAGATGCCTATTATCAGGATCAGAAGGCCTTTTTTGAGGCAATGGGCGTGGAGGATCTGGCTGAGGATTATGAGGGGTTTGTTGTTCAACGCAGACAACAAATAGAGGAACAGTTAAAGCCGAATGACTGTACAGGACCCTTGTTCGACGCCTACCGCAAAGATTTGGGGGCTTTCCGGTACACGTTGCTGAAACAGTTCATGGCTTGGTTTGTCCCGGAATCAGTCATCGCCCCACTGGAAATACGCCGTTCGGTTTGGTTCGCACCCTTTTATCATCTCTTTCCGGTGATAAGATGCGGGCCTGTCTCAGGTCTCCTACATCGGATTCTGCTTCCGAAACGGGTCCGGAATGGACTCGGAAGTTTTTGAGGAGGAGATTCGGAGTCCCGCGTGTACGCGGTTTCCTCACAAGGCGCTTGAGCGCCTGGGTTTCAGTGTTCTGAGTTCCGGCTTTGATGAAAAGGTCCACGCATTCTTAGGCTTTTCGAATCCGGAATGTGATTCTCTGAAACACGTGCGGAAACCCGCACTCGGAGGAATCCGCGTACACGCGGAACTGGGAATGAGGTTTGGAGGAACATCGCGTACATCCAGAGGAGGGAAATCGATCCGGAACTCCAGTGTCTCTTATCGAACTTGCTTTTCCTGTTCCGGTCCCTAGGAATTGGGATTTTCTGAATAGAAGATGATGAGACGTTCTGAATGGAGTTGGATCCGGAGTGGATCCGGTCTGCGAAAGGCCCTATGGATCTTTCTAATGGTTGTCTGCACCGCTGTGCATGCAGATGATTGGCATTTTCGTGCCCCTCCCACGGATTTCCGAATCCGGGAGATCCCACAGGGGCTTTCAGAGTTCGAACGCCTTTCTCTGGATGTACAGCTTAAGGGGGGCGCTCCCTCGTTTCCTCTGCTCCTTTCCCTATTTCTGGAAACCCGGGATGGAGTATGGATTGAAAGCCGGCAGGATCTCACCCTGGATGGGAGTCCACAGCGGTTTAATCTGTCCCTGGAATCCGGCAGTCTGGACTGGAGAATCACAAAAGGGGACCGTCTGTTTGGGCGGGATCTTCTCCGGAGTGTGAAGCGCTGGGGGATCCGGGTGTACAGTCCGGAACTCTGGGAGGGTACCCTCTCTGTGGGTTCTCTGAAAACCTTTCCGGTACGCAGCGTGGAGTTGAACCCGGTCTTTGAACTCCGGGATGCGGATCGTGTGTTGAAGGCCGGCCTGCTCAATACGATTTCTGTGGGAATTGAGCCCATGCTTCCCGATCCGTTTGATCCAGCATCTGTTCCGGAAATCTGGGTAAAGGATCCGGATGACAACGTATCTTTTCTCAAAGCCGCCTGGGTGCAGGAATACCGCAGGCGGCGGTTTCCGGGTCGGATGACCGCAGAATCATTGCCCTGGCGGGAGCCTGTATACCGTTCTTTATGGAAACCGGGAAAGGCAGGTACGTACACCGTGGGGCTGAAATGGGGCAAGCAGGAGATGTCTCTCGGTTCGGTCACGGTTGAACCTGCAACAGAGTTGCCTGTATCTGCGGAACAGCAGATGCTGAATCCGGATTTCCTGGGGACATCCGGTTCTTCACGGGTGTGGCGGTGGGACCCGGAACAACAAGAGTGGCTCCCGGAACAGGTGGCGGAGGTATGGACCCCGGGGCTTGACTGGACCTCAGCCTGGACCATGTATGCGGGTCTGGGTGAATTCAGTCAGGCGAGATCGGCCGAGTTTGAGGATCAGTTGAAGGCATCCTCTCGAAAGGCTCCGTTGCAACTGGTTTCAGAGCATATTCTGGATGACCGTACCCGGTTCAACTGGAAAGACCACCCGTGGAACGCCCAAAACGGTGGAGACCTGCTTCGTCCAATGGATTTGTGGACCCGTCGCGATTGGAAGGACCTGATTCTGCGGCGAGCGGTGTACCTCTGGTCCCGGTATGGAGCGTATCCGCAGGTAACGGGTCTGTATCTTGATGTGGAGCGAGCCTCCCAGTTTCATGTGTATTGGCTGGAGGAACTTCGCAAGGAACTGGAGCAGGTCTTACCCGGGGTGCCCATTTTCAGCCCAAGTCCAGGTCTTCCGACTCGTCAGGACCTGGGAACGCTGGAATTGAATCGGGAAGGATGGGACCAGCCGGATGGCATGGCGGGAGCGGAGAGGTTGATTACCAAAGAAGGGGAACTCGAAGTCACGCTTCTGGGACCCTCCGAGTCAGGGTTTGATGTGTCTTTGGGTGCGATGCAGCACTGGAGCAATGCCCAGGTTCTGCAGTTGGATGTGGAACCACGGTTTGAAGTGAATGACTTTCCGCAGTTTCAACTGCAGGCCCGTACCACCCCGGACCGTTTGTTTGCCAGTCCGGTGTATTCCCTGCATAACGGGGAGATTAATCGTTTGTACATCCCGCTGGATGACCCAGCCGTCTGGACCTGTATCGGAAAACCGGATCAGCCCTGGTCTCCGCTGGAGAGGATGAATGTGCGCGAGTTATTGGTGCGGGTGTATACGGAACGAGACGATCCGGGAGCCGCGTTTCGACTGCATGATGCCCGGCTGGTCAGTCATCCCGTCATCGCCCCGGCCGGTGCGCTCACCCCTCTCTCGGTTACGGATTGGCACGAACCGGAATCCGGAACCCGGATGGAACTCGCGGAATGGGTGTTTTCCCTGAGCCGATTTTTCCGGAACCCCTACGACCCGGACGAAATTGCCGTGGATTTGCATGTGGTGTTGCCTGATGGCACAGAACGGACACATCCCGGATTTTTTTATCAGCACACCCGTCGCACACTGACAGAAGAGGGCGAGAACTGGGAGCTGCTGCCCCGCATTGATTGGCGGGTGCGGTTCCGTCCATGGATGGAAGGCACGCATCAATGGAAAGTGGTGATTCGTGCCAAAGAAGGAGACGGGACCTCCATCGAGATCATCCGGAAGGGGGACTTGGAGGTGCAGCCCAATCCGTCCGTCCGGGGGTTTCTTCGCCAGGCAGCTAAGGATCCCCGTTTCTTTGAATTCCCGAATGGGGAATTTTTCTATCCGGTTGGGCATACCATGCGGAGTCCTACCGACCGGCGACCGGGTATCTATGATCAGTCCCTGATGGATACACTGGATAAAAAAGATGCAATGGGCACCGAGACCTATGCGGTCTGGTTCCGGAGAATGGAGGAAACCGGTGGGAATTTTGCCCGGATCTGGATCAGCAATTGGTGGCTGGGGCTGGAGTGGAATTCCAGACATACGGGATACCATGGCCGGAAGTATTTTAATCAAACCAATGCGGCCCGTTTGGATCGGGTGATCGAACTGGCGGAGACGCATGGGGTGTACATGAATGTTGAAACCACCAACCATGGAACCTTCAGTTCCACGGTGGACGGTGAATGGGACGAGAACCCGTGGAGTCACTATTCAGTGGATGAGGGCCCCGTCCGATATGCGAGTGAGTTTTTCACGAACAAAGAGGCTCTTCGATGGCACGAACACAAAATGCGCTATCTGATTGCGCGTGCAGGGCATAGCCCGTCTATTGCCCTCTGGGGAGTCTTAACCGAATCCGAATGGTCCGAGGCCTACTTCCGGTCCTTCCGGGGCAGCCCCGGTCGCAACCGGATCAAACCCTGGCACCCTCAACCGTTTGGCAACAAATCCTTCCGCCAGCCTTTCAAAGACTGGACGGATCGGACTGCGATCCAGCTCCGTGATGAAAATGCGCATCCCGTACTGGTCAGCACTCATTTCTCCAATCCGGGCAATGGACTCGATTTCTGGCAACTCGACAGTCTTCGGGTGTTGTACAACAATGCATACAGCGGATTTTTTCGGGGCTACCGTCCGTCGGTTCTGAAACCGGATCCTCAGGAGGTGCGGCGAACGTATCCCTCCTTCTCTGGCGACCGGGACCCCTGGGACGGTATCGTCAGAGAGATGCTGGGATACGAATCCCATTTTCGACGCCATGCCAAAGGAGAGAAAATCATTCTGGTGGGGGAATGGGGGGGGAGGCCGACCCGGAATCTTGATTCCCATCTGGAGGCTGAGTTTCACACCGGCAGTTGGGCCGCGGTCATGACCAGTCTGGCAGGTGTTTCCGGGTATTGGTGGTTTAACCTTGTGGAATACCGCGATCTGTTTTCCACCTACCGGGCCATCTCGGCCTTCATGGAGGGAGAGGATCTGCGGGAGAAAAAATTTGTCACTGAGCGGTGGGCCGTCCTGTTTCCCCGTGAACGTGGTCGAACCCGGCGTCTGGCCGTTGGCAAATCCACCCGCAATGAGGCATTTGTCTATGTCTATCCCCCGGAGATTTCCCATGCCAACAAGTCTCAAGTGGCGAGAGGATTTAATGATCCGGAGTTTCCCATCTCGGGAAAAGGGTGGCTCGCGGTGCCCAAGCGGATGCGAGACGGACTCTATCAACTCGAAGCCTGGAACACCTTTACGGGGAAACGCTTCCTGCAGCAGGAGGTGCCGATTGGACCCACACTCCGTGAGGTACCTTTACCGTCTCACCGGGTGGACGTGGCCCTCAAACTGCGCTATGTTCGGGAACTGACTCTGGGTGAATTACCTCCTCTGCCCACGCCGGTACCACCTCCGACACCCACCCCTATGCCGCGTCCCACGCCCACACCTTCTCCTGTCCCAACAATACCTGAGTCTGAACCATCCGGTCCACCTCCGGGTCGATCCGGGCCTCACGAACGCGCACCTGTGGCCGGGAGGGGACGATGAGGATCAGATGTGTGGTTTCCATCTGTACCTCCGTTTTTTTCCTCCCCCTTTGTGCAGATGAAGAACCGGAGACGCTGAGTCTGTCTGACAGCATCCGCTATGCCATGCAGAATGCCCCGGGGTTGGAACAACAGCGCCTGACGCTTTCCAATCGTGTGGATGCGGTGGTCCGGGCCCGATCTGTTTTTGACCCCGTGTTCCGGGTCAGCCGGGAATGGAGGGATGAGGATGATCCCGGTCGGGGTAGCGCCCAAATCCAACAGACCCTTCCCGCGGATATCCGGGCAACCCTCTCAGCCCGGTACGAAGAGGAGGACGGTGCGGGGTTCAGCCGTTATGCACTCGACCTCTCCAAAACCCTACTGGGAGGGGGAAGTTATGCAGAAAGCATGTTGCCGATTCGAAGAGCGCTGATTCAGGAAGCCCGTCAGGCGAATACGCTGAGTCTGGAGCAGCGGGAGTTGATGCTGCGGGTCACACAGCAGTATTATGCAGTGGTGCGCAATAAGTTGACACTCCAGCTCCGGCTGCTGCAATTGGACAGGGCGAAAACCAATTTGGAGCACGCCAGGGTGAAAGAAGACCCCCTCGACATTGCCACCGCCGAATTGCGGGTTCCGGAAAGCGAGCTGGATGTGCTTCGTGCAGAACGGGCGATTCAGGAGGGCCTGCTTGATTTGAAGGAAACCATCGGGAAGCCGATTGCCAATCTGATGGCGGTTCAGACTCAACTGGTGTATGACGTCCGAAATGTGAATGTGGAGGCGGACGTCCAGCGGGCACTTGATACCCACGAACGGGTGTTGAATGCGCGTTTATCCACTCAATTGGCTGAGCGGGAGCGGGATGTTGCCAAGGCGAGAGGATGGCCTGAATTGAGTGTGGGGGTTTCGGTTGTGGAGGATGAAGCCGATGAGCGGGATCAGAACGTGACCGGAGAAATTACCCTCGAATGGCCCCTGGGCGATCGGGAAGACCGTGCGGCGGCCCGGGAGGCGGAGCGGACGGTGACCACCCGAAAACTCGAAGAATACGAAGCCCGCCAGGCCGTTCACAAGGATGTGCGGTCTGTGGCGTTGCGGGTGGAGGATGCCAAACGGGCCGTTCGGCTACAGGAGGACAGGGTGCGGCTGTTGGAACGGCAGTTTCTCCTGTACCAGAACCGCTGGGAGAACGGGGAAATCAATATCCTTGAATATGTCCGTTCCCAGAATGATCTCGAAAATGCCCGGGTGCTGTTGATCACCCAGCAGACGCGGTATCTCGAACTGCTGGCCGAGTATGATTTTGTGACGGGTCCGGAATGAGTTCTCCGGGTTCCAGACTTGCCTTCACGGTGGCCTATGATGGGTCTGACTTTCAGGGATGGCAGGTTCAACCGGATGGGGTGCCAACGGTACAGGAAACCATTGAGGAGGCGTTTGCGGTGCTGTGTGGAGGAGAGAGGCCCCGGATTCATGCCAGTGGTCGGACCGATACCGGTGTTCATGCCCGCGGACAGGTGTTCCATGCCAACCCTGCACGGTCTGGCTACGAACCTGATAAATGGAGAGAGTCCTTGAACGGGCTGCTTCCCGCTTCCATCCGGATCCTGAATGTCCGAACCGTTCCCGAGACCTTTCATGCCCGTTTTGATGCCCTCCGCAAAGAGTACCGCTATTTTTTGTTCGCAGGTCGCGTGCTGCCTCCGGATCTCCGTGCCTACCGGCTGCATGTTCGGAGTGATCTCGATCTGTCTGCCATGCAGACGGTGGCCTCTCACTGGGTGGGTACGCATGATTTCACCTCGTTTTCCGCGAGAAGAGGGGACGGGGAGGAGGATCCCATTCGCACAGTGTTCACCTCGGAGGTCCTCGAACAGGCGGAAGGCCTGATGTTTCGCATCAGTGCCAACGGATTCCTGTACAAAATGGTTCGGCGACTCACAGGAGCCCTGATTGAAGCAGGGCAGGGTCGACTGTCGTGCGATGAGGTTCTACAAGCCTTGTGCACGCCATCGAAACAGTCTACGATCCTGACCGCACCGCCCCAGGGACTGTTTTTGTGGGACGTGCACTATTCTGAACATGATGAAGATTGAACGAGTTCTCTTTTTTGGCACCGCTCCGATCGCAGTCCCTGCTCTCCAGGCTTTACATGCCGACTGCGGAAGTGAGGTGGTGGCGGTGTGTACCCAGCCCGACCGGCCCAAAGGCCGAAAACGGGTGCTCTCTCCCTCACCGGTAAAATCCTCTGCATTGGAGCTTGGGCTCCCGATCGTGGATGTGGAACGTATTGGGGATGCTGAAGAACAACTGGCTCGTCTGAAGCCTGACCTTGCCATCGTCTTTGCCTACGGCCAGTATTTACCCCCCCGGATTTTTGACCTCCCTGCATGTGGGTCGATAAATTTTCATCCCTCGCTTCTGCCGTTGTACCGCGGGGCCAGCCCGATTCAAAGTGCTCTGGCCGATGGACACACAGAAACCGGTCTCAGTGTGATTCGGGTTGGCAAGCGAATGGATGCAGGGGATCTGATGAAACAGGAGCGGATATCGGTTACCTCTGAGGATACCGCCGAAACGCTTTCAGAACGATTTGCCCGGATGGCAGGGGAGTGGGTGCCGGACCTGCTTCGCCACTTCCGTGAAGACCTCGTACTCTGGACGCCTCAGGATGAGAATCTTGCCACCGAATGCGGGCGGCTGCGCAAAGAGGACGGGGATATGGACTGGTCTCTTCCCGCCCAAACCCTTTTCAACCGTATCCGGGCGTATCAACCCTGGCCCGGAGCCTCTTTTCAGGATGAAACAGGCCGGGTCATCAAAGTGCAGAGTGCAGTCGTCCGAGACGAGACCGGAGTTCCCGGCACTGTGGTGTCGATGGACCAGGACGGACCGGTGATTGCCTGCGGTGTGGGTGGGCTTCAGCTTCTCCATGTACAACCGCCCGGAAAAAAATCGATGGAAGGTTCCGCCTTCTTACACGGTCACAACTGGAAGGTGGGGGTACAGCTCCCCGTCTCTTTTGAAAGGACCTGAACTCTTGAGCGAGCTGGATTCAGAGCTTCTGGCCAAGGTGCTGTCACATGCACACTATCGGGAGAACGACTATTCCCAGTTGGCCGAACGGGTTGGTCATGACCTTCTTGAGGAGAGACTTCGGGGTCAGATGAAGGCCTACGACCGTGCCCATACCTTCCGGAACCGGTTTCCGCTGAAATGGCTCTGGCCCCTGTACCGGAAAGGAATCCGTGCCGGACTCTGGGTCATGGGTCAGTACGACCGTGCACGCCGGAATGCCCGCAACCCCCTTTGGGTGGAGAGAGAGGAATGGTTTCCCCATCTCCCCGAGGCGTTTGACGGATACCGGATCCTGCATCTCACGGATTTTCATTTTGATTACATTCCGGAAATGCCCGAGATCCTTCACCGGATACTCGAGGGACGGGTGTTTGACCTCTGTGTCCTGACCGGGGATTACCGGGGGGAGGTGACCGGACCCTATCAGGAGTCTCTCCGCCACCTGAAACGTACCCGGTCTCAGTTAGGGGAGGAGGTATTCGCGGTGCTTGGAAATCACGATAACATCGAACTTCTCCTGAAGTTTCCGGAAATGGGCATCACGGGACTTCTGAATGAGGCGGTGGAGATTCAGCGGGGGGATGCGTCTATTCTCATTGCGGGTGTGGATGATGCACACATGTATCAGACGCATGATGTGGAGCCGATTCAGGACAGAATACGGGAGGCCGCGTTTACTCTGTTTCTGTCCCACAGTCCGGAGGCCTATAAAATCGCTGCGGATGCGGGGGCGGATTTTATGCTGTCTGGACACACACATGGGGGGCAGATCTGTCTGCCCGGAGGATGGGCCCCGGTGGTGCACCTGCATGACACCCCCCGGAAGATGGCCGCCGGCCCCTGGACATGGAAGGACATGAAGGGATATACGTCCCGCGGCGTAGGAATCTCCTCCGTTGATTGCCGGTGGAATTGTCCCGGGGAGATCACGCTGCATGTTCTCAGGAAGCGCTGAGTGGAAAAGGGGAGGTACGAATGAAACGCAGGGTCCTGAAGGGCTGCTTCCACACCGTTGATTTCGCACGAAACGTGTGGCCCTAGGCCTTCAGGGCGCGGCGGATGTTCCTGCGGGTCCATCAGGTCTTTGAAAAGTCGGAAACCTGTCTTGCCATCCCAACGGCAGTGGGGTACCTAGCAGGTTCCGCTGGATGCCGAATTCCGGTGGTGCGGTGTTGAACGCCGGGCCCTATGCGACAGGCACGGACGAACCGTGTCAGGGCCGGAAGGCAGCAGCACTAAGACCAGTTGCCTGTGCGCCGTAGACCGCCTGGCGGGAGCCGCACCACTGGAACTCGGCATCCAGACGGATCAATCGAAATCGCTATCGAAATCAAAATCGACGCATGGGACTAGGAAACGAGAAACTGGATGTGTATCGTCTTTCATTACGATACGTGGGGTGGGGGTTTCAGAGGTCGACCCAGCTTCAAGGGGCAAACCGTGTTTCCCGTGATCAATGGCTTCGGGCAGGTCAGTCAATTCCGTTGAATATCGCAGAAGAACATGGAAAATCTTCAGCCGCGGATCGACGGCGGTTTTTTGAACTTGCCAGAGGCTCAGCATCCGTGTGCGCAGCGGTGCAGGACGTTCTTGTGGACTGCAATGTTCTCGAAGAGAAGGAAAGCG
Source organism: Verrucomicrobia bacterium UBA6053 (assembly GCA_002429065.1). Taxonomy (GTDB): domain Bacteria; phylum Verrucomicrobiota; class Kiritimatiellia; order SS1-B-03-39; family UBA6053; genus UBA6053. Next base: position 242,198 of record DIYN01000047.1, read on the forward strand.
CTCCAAAGACCCAGGAACTCGATCGAGTTGTTATCAAGTTAAGCCGTTTAGGCAAAAGTGATTACATTGAAAAAGAGTCCCAGGCAGACTATTTGGAAAAAGAAGACGATTTCGATTTCGATTTCGATCCCGATTTCGAGTATTCATCCCCCTCAGACCACAGTCATTCTGATCCCTAAATGGCCTACGAAGTTTTAGCCCGGAAATATCGACCCCAATCCTTTGAGGAGGTTGTGGGGCAATCCCATATTACCGATACATTGGCGAGAGCGATTGAGCAGGACCGGGTAGGACATGCGTATCTCTTTGTCGGTCCCCGAGGAACCGGGAAAACCACGATGGCGAGAATTTTTGCCAAATGCCTGAACTGTGAAACCGGTCCGACCGCCACCCCCTGTAATGACTGTGACCGCTGCCGGGAGATCACCGCAGGTCGTTCCATGGATGTGCTGGAGATTGATGGAGCGAGTAACAACAAGGTGGAGCATGTCCGGGAAATCCGGGAAAACGCGAAATTCGGCACCAATAATTCCACCTACAAAATCTACCTCATTGACGAGGTGCACATGCTGTCAGCCGGTGCGTTCAACGCGTTGTTAAAGACCCTGGAGGAGCCTCCTCCGCATGTGAAATTTCTCTTTGCAACCACGGAACCCCAGAAGATTCCTGATACGATTCTTTCGCGTTGTCAGCGGTTTGATCTCCGCCGAATCCGGTCACGGGACATTGCCGGACGGTTGCAGATTATTTGTGAATCAGAAGGGGTTCAGGCGGATGAAGAGGCACTTCTGGCCATTGCCCGCGGGTCCCGGGGAGGCATGCGCGATGCCCAGTCCTCTCTGGATCAGTTGATTGCGTTCCGGGGAAAAACGCTGGCGGAAGAGGATGTGCTGGCTGTTTTTGGTCTGGTGTCTCAGCGTCGGCTCGAAGAATTGGCCCGTTCTGTTTTGCAACATGACATTCCCGGATTGCTGGACGCCATCGCTGAGTTTGATGAGACCGGAAAAGATCTGGAGCGGGTGCTGCTCGATCTGGTCACCCATCTTCGCCATGTCATGGTGCAGGCCTACAGTCCTGATGGTGGACTGCTGGAGGACCTCCCGGACAGTCAGGCGGATGTCATTCGGGAACAGGCCCGATTGGTGGATGCCTCTCGGGTTTCTGACCTGCTGGATGCTCTGATTGAAGCCTCAGAGCGGCTTAAATTCTCCCTCTCCAAGCGAACGCTGCTGGAAAGCAGCCTGATTTCTGCAGCCCGGACCGCCCATTTTGCCACGCTGGATGAAGTCTGGAAGCAGCTTGAGGTTCTGAAGGAAGGTTCGGGGGCCGCTTCAGAAAAAAAAAAGTAGCACCAGCACCTGAAGAAACCTTAGTCGGACCCTCTGAACCGCATCCGGAAGAGAGGACCTCTTCCGGGCCCTCCTCCGATTCCCCCCGCCACCCGACACAGGCGTCTCCTCCGTCAGACCCGATGGCGCCCTCCTGGATTCCAGAAGCCTTCCGGTCCGGATCTGTCACCGATGAATTGGCCGCTCTGCAGGAGGCATGGCCGGAACTCGTGGCGAGATGCGAACTGCTTCAACCGGCCTTACGGACCCTCTTGCGTGATTCCTGGCCGGTCGGCATCTCCGAGGTGGAACTGACCGTTGGCTTTGATCCCGAATTTGCCAACGAAGTGGAGGAGGTCAAGTTACTGGACCATGGTGCGTTGCATCGTATGTTCTCGGAAGTGCTTGGACGGTCCATCCGGGTGGGGTACTCCCGCCTTCTTCGTCCGGTGTCGTGGTCACATGTCCATCAGGAGAAAGGGGAGGAGCGTGCCGAGGAGGCGGAGGGGGATTTCGATGCGGAACGTGCAGGCAATGATGCGCGTCAGTGGCAGCGGCATCCGAAAGTCCGCCAAGTGCTGGAAGTATTTAATGGTGACATTTTAGACGTACAACCCCGATTAACCTCTCAAGAAACCCCGAAATAGGAGAATGCTATGGCCAATATGATGAAAATGATGAAGCAGGCCCAGGCCATGCAGGCCAAGATGCAGAAACTGCAGGATGAGCTTGCAGAACGTGAAGTGGACTTTACCGCCGGAGGTGGAATGGTATCCGCTGTGGCGACCTGTGACGGTTCCGTGAAAAAGGTGACCATTGACCCCAAGGTGGTGGATCCCGATGACGTGGAGATGCTTGAAGACCTCGTTCTCGCGGCCGTGCAGGGTGCGATCAACAAGGGCAAAGACACCATGGCGGAAGAAATGGGCGCGATTACAAAGGGGATGAATATCCCGGGTCTGATGTAACATGCCGGAGGTTCTCCAGCAGTTGATTCGTACGCTGTCGCGGCTCCCGGGGATTGGGCGCCGGTCTGCGGAGCGCATGGCGTACCGCCTTCTTACCGATAAGAGGGGGCTGATGGCGGAACTCCGTCATGCGCTGATCCGGGCAGAGGAAGGGCTCGTGCTCTGTCCGCGTTGCGGCAATCTGATGGAGAAGGGCCGGGAGACCTGCTCCATCTGTCAGGACCCCGCCCGTGACGCACAGGTCCTGTGCGTAGTGGAGGGGGCCCCGGATATTCAGATTCTGGAACAGGCCCATTCATTCCGGGGCCTGTATTACTGCCTGAGGGGAAAGATTTCCCCCATGCAGGATGAAACCGTCACCCGCAGTGTCCTGAAGCTCCTTCTGGAGCGCATTCAGGCCGAAGAGGTGAAAGAAGTGGTTCTCGCCTTGAATACCGATGTTGAAAGTGATGCCACGGCCAGCATGCTGGCAGATCTGATTCAGCCTCTCGGTGTGCGGGTGAGCCGTCTCGCCTTCGGCCTCCCCGCAGGCAGCGGGCTGGCCTACAGTGACCCGGAAACCCTCAAACGTGCCCTGGAAGGAAGACAGAAGCTGTTTGAGCGCTGATAAAACGGAGCGGGGATTCGGTCCCCACAGGTGATGGCGAAGAGAATGTCACCGCTCCGGGTTTTGACCCCAATTGCGCCAGATGACTCTATAAGGTTCTTCGTCATGCCCCGTTTTGGCAACCATCTCTCCTACCAGCTAAGACTGGACCGGAAGCGAATTGAAAAAAAAACAACAACGGACGACGCGGACCACACGGACCTACTAGATTGATTTGTGGTCCCGGTTCATGATCGGGTCGAACCTCCAATCCCTTGATGTCCTTTCCGAAAAGAAAGACCATGCAATTGGATCGAATCTGCATGGGGCCGGGCCGTCCGCGTGGTCCGTTGTTGTCATGAACGATTACCCAAAAAAGCCCCTGAGAGGACTCAAGGGCTTGAAAATGGCTCCAGCGACAGGACTCGAACCTGTAACCTAGTGATTAACAGTCACCCGCTCTACCATTGAGCTACGCTGGAATGAGGTGAGGATTCGTACCCAAATGGAAAGGCGAATCAAGGTGAAAAATGAGTTTTCTCATCTGTCAATCGACATTGAGCCAGCGGATGATTCCGGTTTTCTTTTGCGGATCGAGAAAGCGCAATTCTGTCTCCGGCTCTTTCATGATGTTCCGGAAACGGTGGGAAAGGGCTCCGGGGGCATCCAGACCGCTCCAGATGACCATCAACTGATTGTAACCGGCCTCGAGTTCCAAGTCGGCAAAACTGACACCATCGGCTTTTAGAGGCTGTGAACCAAGGTCTTCTCCATTAAGGAACACCTGTACCGAGCCTGAGGGGCCTGCCAGATCGAGGAAGGTCAACGATTTAGGATCCGGAATTCCGGAATCCTTCAGTTCGATCCGCCGTGCCCTTGGGGAGAGGAAACAGGTGTAATAGACCTGTGAGCTGCTTTCGGGTGCGATGACCTCTTCCGGAGAAACAAGATCCCAGTCGGCCAGACGGAAGATCCCGGTTGGAGCCAGGCGTTCTCCGGTGGGTGTGGTCAGGTCGACACCGTCCAACTCCAAGGAGGGTGCGACCTCCGTACTCAGCCACAACGGAGCGGTTCCGGTCCCCTGCGTTTCCGGGAACGGGACCCTGGAGGAGGTCAACGCTTCCGGATCCCGCAGTCCCAGGTTGGACCGGACACGATTGAGCACCCGTTTCACACGTGGATTACCTTCCTCCGCATTGGAGAGGGTGCTCAGAATGAGCGATCCGTTGCCAAGAGGGAGTCTGGCCAGAAGCAGGCCTTCTGCTACCGCATCCGCATCATAAAGTTTGCTTACATTGTAGGTACGGACGGCTTCGGTGCGTTGCCCGTCCACAAAGAATTCTTTGATCAGGCTTTTGCAGGGTGTTTCGATCAGGGGTTCGAGTGATGGGTTCGGTTTGAGATGAACCGTTGCTACCGGCCAGGCCGTTTCCCCGAAACAGTAGGTAAAGGAATTCACACCGCAGGCATCATCGTTGGAAAGGCCTTCGGTTTCTGCTGTGGGACGGACGATCCCCTGATAATGCTCTGCTTCTTCCAGTTCGAGGACAATACCTGTTGCATCCGCCAGGGCCTGTACCTCATCCGGGGTTGAAACATGAAGCAGTACCTGTGCCCCTGCCCGTGCGGCCTCAAGAGAGGCGGAGTCTGCTTGGCATGGCTCCTGAGCGGTTTTCCTGTTTGTGGAGGGGCTTTCGATCAAATGCTGCACCAGGTTGAAGAATATGCGGCGGCATTCCGGGATGGTGTCCCCTTTCTCGTTCAACCTTAACTGGCTGGCGATTAACCGTCCTGTACCGTGTGTCAGTTCCCCGACCATTGTGTAGGCCATCAGGTTTAATCCGAATCCACCTTCCCCGCAGTCTGCCAGTGGTTTGAGATCGAGGGTGTCATCTTTGAGGTAGGGACGAATGACCACTGCGGCATCACTGTTCATGTCTGCAAAGGCTTCCTCACCCCAGTATGCTACATCCTCATGTTTCAGTCCGTGCATGGCCGCATGATCAGGACTGCGGATAAAGCCGTTCAGGCAGTTTTTGTTCCCCAGCGGTGCGCCATCAAACAGTGAGATCTGCTGTTCCAACACCAGCACCCGCCCCCCCTGTTCCATGTAGCTTCGGACCCATTCGTTCTGTTGGCTGCCGGGACGAACGGTGTTCTCTTCCAGCACCACCAGATCCCAGGAGCCGTTGAGAGGCGAGGAGAACTCAGGAAGGGATTCGATCTGCGCATCCGTCCGGGACAGCCACTCCGTGGAAGCGCCTTCCCCGATGAGCAGAATGGTTGCGGACCCCAGGTCCGGTGCTTCCTGCCGTGAGCTGATGTTCCAGTGTTGGGTTCTCTGATCGAGAGTTTCACCTGAGGAGGAGACTGCGGTGAGTTCAGCATCAACGGCTCCATTCGTGTTCGGAACCGCAATGTTCACCGGGACCTCGGTTTTCTCTCCCCGTTTCAACTGGAAGGGTACTCGTATCTCGGCAAGAGTCTCCTCCTGCTGCCGGAGAGTGAAGGTGAATTCCCCCTCCTGTGCCGTGGCGGTGTCATTGATCAGCCATACGCTGCGCTCCACCTGTTGACCGGAAAAATAGGCCCGGCGATGACTCAGGTCGATCACCGCAAAGGGTCGGAATGCATCTTTTTGATAGTCGTTCGCCACAAACGGTCTCGGAGCATGTCCCGGCTCCCAAAAGGCAAATTCCGAGGTGTAGGCCGGGACCTTGAGCGGTTTGATTCCGGGAGCGGTCACGTCTCCGGGATCCAGTGTGAGGTCCGATTCCGGGAAGCGGAGGTTGACCAGACAGGATAAATTCCAGGGCCCGAAGCAGCACACTCCGGTGGTCCGGCCCGCCTCGATGGTGAGCGAGCTTTCGATGGCTCCCCCCCGGACAATTTCCGCATAATCCTCCCACAGGGCATCGCCGTTTCCGGTATGAAAGTTCGTGGTGGGACACATGTAGTGGTAGCTGGCCATCTCCCCGGAATGGAGGGGTTTGTCCTGTTTCCACCACCCGATCCCGGCACAATCCTTTCCGTAGTGACGGCTGATGATGGCGACACCGGTTTCATCCCACATGGAACTGTCCCCTTCGTGATAGGCTTCACGGGTGGGGTCCAGTTCCCGGAACCAGTCGTAGAGTTTGGGCAATTCCTCCCGGGTTTTGTCGGTTCGGTCCTGATTCCAGCGCATTTCGTTTTCTACGCTCCACAAGACCAGGCTCGGATGGTTCCGGTCGCGTTCAATGTATTGGCGGACATGCTCACGGGCATGTTCCCAGTACGCATCGCAGTCGGCGGCCTGGCGTCCATCGGACCCATGAATACCGGTTTCACCGGTGACCAGGATCCCGTACTCATCCGCCAGATCCATCACGATGCGCGGGTGGGGGTGGGTATGGAACCGGGTGTGGTTGAGGTTGTTTTCCTTCATCCAGGAATACCACTGACGGTTCCATTCCTCTGTATGGTGGTAACAGGTGACTTTGTGCCCCCAATCCGAGAACATGTGGACGGGGTGACCGTTGAGCATCATGTCCGGCCCTTCCCACCAGACTTCACGGAATCCAAACCGCTCACGGGAGGTGTCGATCTCCTCTCCATTGCGCAACACGGTAAAGCGGAGTTCGTACAGGTGCGGATGTTCCGGTTCCCACAGAATGGCATCCGCCCATGACTGGGTGAAGGAGAGGGACGAGTGAGCCGGACCCTCGTAGACGGTCCGCAGCACCTCTCCCTGCCAATCGGCGACGTCCACTCTCAGTTCGACCCCGTCCACAGGACCGTCGAGGTTCAGATCCGCCGTCAGCTCCTGATTGCGGACCGAGGTGCGAATCCATGCGGAGGACACAAAGGTTTCCCCCCGTTCCACCAGCCAGCAGTCCTGCCAGATCCCCCGGACATGCATGGTGAACATGTTGCCGCAGGGCAGGAGGGATTTGTCCGGATTTTCGGGGTCCCGGGGATAGTCGAACATCCCCACCAGCACTTCATTTTCACCGTCCTGGATTTCATCGGTAATTTCGATTTCCACCGGCAGAAAGGCATCCAGATGCCGTGCGAGCTCTTTTCCGTTGAACCACACCGCAGAGGAGGCGGCAATGGCCTCGAATTTCAGGAACAGCCGTTTTCCGGATTCGGGTCGGGTCAGCTCCAGTGTGCGGCGCGCAAAGGCTGCGGGTGCAGCCCCCCATTCGGGTGGGTAGCCATGGGTATCGAAGAGAAATTCATTCCCGGGGACATATACCTCCGCATCGGGATCCCGGGAACGGTTGTGGTAATACTCTTCTCCTTCCGCACGCACCGCGTGAGGGGAGAGCGTGTAGGGGGAGGGCACCAGATATGCGCCCGACTGCCACTCCTGTTCTGTGGGAAAGGTTTCCGGGGATGACACGGGAGCGATGTCCCACCAACCGTTCAGGCATGTTTGTTTCATAAGTGATTTTTCGCAGGTGGAGGTGGAAAACCAACCTCTTCATGGTGCAACGTTTCTTTACTGTAACCTAAACGGACGTGTGGCCTGGAGGCCGGCCTCCACACCTGTGCAGTGCCTCACCCATCCGTTTTCTCAATCTCAATGCCAATCCGTCCGACCGTTCCGAATCCTCGATGGTAAAACGGTTTCTCTGTAGGGTCCTCCGGGTCGAAATCTGCGTAATCGAATGCCGTATAATACAGCCAGTATCCCCCTTGCTCACGGGGAATCATCCCCAGAGGGGTTCGAAGCCACCACGCCCAGGGGGTGGGCGGGCTTTCCAGCCAGAGCACCTGCTCCTTGGACCAGATTTCTCCGCCTTTGGAGGTGGCATACGCGATTCCGTGTACGGTTTCTCCGTCATAGAAGGTAATAAAGTCATCGTCTCCCAGAGCGTGGACCACAGGGTTTTCCACGAAACGGTCGTCCATGCAGACTGGATTCCGGTGGGTGAGTCGGGTCCAGGGACCTGAAAGCACGTCACTTCCCGCCAGACCCGGAATGAAGGTGACGTTCTGACGGGTGTCGAACTGGTTGCAGCCGAAAAAGGCCAGCCACTTGTCCCCCGCCTTGAATGGGAAAAAGGAAACCGCGGACCCGTTTCCCTCCCATTCATCCGATGCAGAGCCGCCGTGAAAGGCACAGTCCTCAATCGCATAAGGACCTCCGATTCCCTCCCGTCCCGGTGTCGTCGAGAAGGCGCGTATAATCGGTGTTCCCCAGTCTCGCGGTTTTGTCTTCTTGCGGGTTTCCTCCTGATGTCTCCCCTGATACCCCGTGTAGAACAGATTCCAGCGGTCTTCCTCTTCATTGAAGATGGGGTAGGGCGTCCAGGGCAGGTCCGAATGCAGTTCCTCTGCGGACGGCGTATTGCGGTCAATGACCGTTCCCACCCGTTCAAACTGGACACCGTCCGCACTCTTCCAGTGCGCCAGACGGGTGTTGTCGAATTTCGGGGGGGCAAACACTTCAGTGGTGAAGAGGTGAACCGTATCGCCCTCCTTGAGAACCAGACCGCCTTCCATGCCCCAGCGGTTATCCTCGGTGCCGGGGGTGTTACGGCCGATCAGGGGTTCCTGGGTGACCTCCAGAAGCTTCAGGGAGATGCTCATCTTAGCCGTCGCCGAAGGTGGTTTCCGCGGTGGTGCGGAAGGTCGTGCGCACATCAAGGTTCCGGTTTTCGGAAGCGCGCGGTCCCGCGTTTCCGATGTCCGGAAGCCGGATGCCCAGGGAGTGAACCGGGGAATTCTCCGGAATCGTCAGGTCGAGGGCCTCCAGATCGGCGAACCCGGGGTCGGCCACCTGACTGTGGAGTTCGAGCCCATGTTTGCGAAGATCCTCCAGCCCGAGCATGTCCTCTTCTGCGCCCAGATCCGGCCACGGGTTCTGGTGCCAGACCTCGACGCCTTCTTTCTTTTCCACGTCCCAGTACAGGTTCAGGTCTGATTCCAGCACTCCGGCTTCCAAATAGGTCATTTGATCCTGCCAGAGCGGCTTCTCTTTGCCGATGACCACGTTTTTCTGGAACATGGCTCCGCGGAGGGGCTGGGCAATGATGCCGTGACTTTCCTCCCGGCTGAGTTCCAGCAGTTCGCGTGCCCCCAAGGCAAAGAGATTGTTCTGGTAAATGTTCTGACGGCCCCAGTGTTCAAACAGGGCGTTTCCATTGACGCGGACGACCACATTCTGTTCCACCCGGATGCAGGCGCTGCCTTCATCCAGGTAGATGCCGTTGCCCCCATAGTGACTGCTCTTCACATCGTGAATCACATTGCCTTTGATCACGGTGCCCGGGAGGCAGCCCAGGGTATAGATGCCGCCCAGATCGGACATGATGCCAAGGCCGATGTCATGGATGTGGTTGTTCAGGATGAGATTTTCCCTGGCCACATTTTCATAATAGTCCCACTGCCAGCCCACAGAGATGCCGGAATAGGGCTGCTCCGCGATTTCATTGTGTTCGATCCGGTTGCGGCCGCTGTGCAGCACCCCGATGCCGGCAGCGCTTGAATACAGCCGCCCGCATTTCAGAATCCGGTTGTCGGCAATGGCAATGTGATGGGTCTGTTCCGCTACGTTGCCAAAGGTATCCGCTCCGTCGACTTTGAATCCGCCCGCACCCATGCGTTGAATGAGGTTGTCCTGGAAGCGAAGACGGGAACAGCCGAAGCGGATGTCGATTCCGTAGAAGCCGAGTGCATCCAGTTGGCAGCCGGACAGGGAGCAGTCCCGGGCCTGCTGGAAACTGAGCGCACCGGGCAGGTCATGTGCGATCTGGGGAACGGCCGCCAGTTTGACATTTCGGGGCCACGGAGTCTGACGGAACCACTCATGTACTGTGTCATGAAAATGTCGGAAGGAGGATTTGGGCCGCCAGTTCTCCGGATCGGTGCCTGGATCCCACCACTTTCCCCAGCCTTCGGCGGGGCTGAAATCGGTGTTCACGAATCGGAGTCCGGAGATGTGGACATTGCGGACATCCTGCCCGTCCCGGCCATGAACCCGAAGAAGCTGGGTCAGGTGTGGAACACGGATCGCACAGGTGTCTGGCGTTTCCCCTGCTTTCGGCAGGTAGTACAGCCGTGCCTCTTCGGCATCGATGTACCATTCTCCGGGTTCACTCATGGCCTCGAAGACATTTTCCAGATAGTAGCGGGCACAGGGAGTGCTTCCCATCCAGCCTTTGTTTTTCAGGGTGAAAATACTGGTATGGGAGCTGGTGGCCAGACGGGTTTCCGGATCAAAACTCTGAATCGGCATGCGTTCCTCCACCCAAAGATGGTTGACCACCGCATCAATCTTGTTCGGATTTCGCCAGGAGGGATCGAAATCGCCCTCGGCGGTGACAAAGCGACGGCTGCCGTCGAACAGCTCAAACTCCTCCCCCAAATCCGGGACATCCTCCATCACCAGCCAGCCCTCTTTCGGATACCGGCTGCGAGGACGGGGTTCGTCATTTACCGTCAATGAGCGTGGAGAGGTCAGGACGTCGGAGAGACGGCCCAAATCTGCCACCCAGACCTCACGGCCGTTGATCTCCTGAACCCGGACATCCTCCATGAGGAAGGATCCGTCGATAACCGGCACTTCGTTTTCATAGGCCTGAATCCGGATGTCATCATATTCCGGACCGATGAAAATGGGCTTCAGCAGTTCATACCTGCCTCCGCGCACATGGATGGTAATGGGGCCGCAGTGTAGGTTCTGTTCCCGCAGATTTCGTGCCTGCACCAGTGCCTGCGGGATGGAGGGTAGTGGGCCGTCTTTTCCATCGGGTGCCATGTCCGGCTGGAGCCCGTTCCAACTGCGTTGACCAAAGGGAGCGACATACAGATGCATCATGAGGAACCTCGGGGATGTGGGAATGTGAGATCGACGTTCTCCTTTGATACGCGATTTCGGAAAAGGCAAAAATATTTTCACTTCCTTATGAGTGACCGTACTCCTTTCCTCGTCATGGAGGGGCACCTACCCAAGCGATCGCGGTTAAGATCTGCCGCCCCCTGTGCTTCCAATGCAACGGGAACGCCCATCTGTTCATCTGCTTCCCCTCCTGCCAAAGAGGACGATGCGCCTTATCGTTCCCGCCATTGCGAACGATACTGCAGCGGGGTGAAACCCGTGTATTTCTTGATATCCTGGCTGAGTTGCGAGGGAACGCCGTATCCACATCTGTCGTTGACGTGAGAATCCACCCTGCAATGGGCACCGCTGTTCGGTGGTCCTGGCGAGAGTCTGGAAAAGAGTGGAAGGTTGAAGAGTGGGTGTACAACCCGTCTATGAAGCACCTTCATAATTCCAGTGCACCTCTGCGCATTGGGGCACTGACAAAAAATGGGATGCCGGATCATTTCTGGACAGGGGCCGTGGCGGGGATTGTCATGAAAGCCTTTCAAGGGCCTGATCATACATCACAACCGGCGGAATGATTTGGCAGTCCCCGCAGGTTCCACAGATCGGTATTCGGTTCAGGAGGGCAACGGAAGGGAGTGGGAGGAACTGATAAATATACTCAATCACTCTGGGTTGCGCATGTCTTGCTTCACCTGCCATACCTTCAGGTTCCGAATGCGCATGGAGTGGGTCTGTGCCATCATCCGGATCCCGATGTACCCATCCTTAAGCAGAGGACCATGGGTGAACCCGTCATCACGGTATTCCAGACTGAGAACTCCCATGGTTTCCGCCTGAATCAGGGAACCATGTCTGAGGATCCGGATTTTATGGGGGCCGGGACCTGCTCCGGCGATAGGGTCATTCCCGACAGCCGTTAGCTGGAACCCTTTGTTTTTACGCATATTGGTGGTGCGTCGTATGACTTTGGGACAGGCCCACACCGAGATATGGTAGTTGTCGAGGTCATGCCAGAGGTAGCTTCCGAAATTCCCTCCCCGCTTCTTCATGGAGAGATCGAAAATGGAATCCACCCCTTCCGCCCTGGGTCGGCAGTTGAAAAAGAGAATGTTCAGACCTTTCTCTGAATGTCGAGGGGACAGCTCGTACTCAATCAGGATGTCTTCGGGGAAAGGGCGATTGATCCAGAGAACTACATGGCCTTTCTCCAGCCAGACGCTCTTGTCGTTCGGATCCCGTTCCGCCTCCAGGGTGAGCCATCCCTCCCGTGCGGTTGCCCGTCCGCTTCCCTCGAGCACCCAGTCAAAGCCCTCTGGCGTTTTCACTCTTTTTTCTCCCTCAAACAGCTCTTCTTCATGAATGACCTTCAACGGCTGCTCAAAATCGGCCTCATACAAAGGTTCCAGTATCAGATGGTCCAGGTCCAGAGGGCGGTCATAAATCGTTCGTCCCTCTCCCTCAAGTTTTGGAATGTTCAACTCACGTGCCCGCTTTGAAATCGTTTCCGCCGTGGGGAGGTGGTCATAACGTCGTAGATGTTCAATGTGAAGACGTGGAAGGTTTCCGCCTGTCTCCTCACCCTGGTGCAAGAAGAGTGTTCCCTTTAATCGTGGAGTCTGCTCCCAAAACCGCTGCTCAATAATAAACAGAGGAGCTTGGGGAATGCCGTTCAGATAAAGTTGGACCGTCCGCGCGTTCACATCCCAGGTCAGAACCACATCGTACAGTTTTTCTTTTTCAATTCTGCTGAGAAGAATGTTCCCCACAACAGGATCTGTACCCGGCTCCTGATGGAGTGCGACGTCAAGCTGGACCCATTGGCGGTGGTTCTGGAGGGACAGATCGGCGACCGGCGATGAAAGAATTGGAAGAGTCCAAGGGCCTTTGAGGTCACTCTCAGCCGCCTGGGACCGAAGCGTGTGACTGCTGCGGAATGAGAAGGCGATTGCCCCCTGGGGAGAAAAGGTTACAGGTGTGGGCGGGATGTCAGCCATGAGCAGCGTCCAGAAAAAGGGTAAGAAATGCCATGGTGGTCTCATGGTCGAAACAATTCAGGATGGATGGTGATATCACCGGGTGTGTCCGGATCAAAGGACACTGTGACCGGCACACTGCCGGGACGATGAATACGCACTCCCTTTTCATGCAGAACAGCCGTGTCAACCGGCTGTTCCCTCCAGGCCTGAAGCACACTGAGAAAGCTGTGGTGGGATGCTGGCACCCGATTACGCACTCTCAGACGGTGAGATTCGGTCTCCACAGGGCCCTCATCGTGCAGGTCCAGGGAGGGCGAGGAGGCAAACAAGATCTGTGCCGTCACCTCGCCCACCTGATATTGGTATCCGTTTGGGATTCGTTGCAGCCCAGACGCTTTCCGCAGGGTTATCGCCCAGGTCCAGGTGGCAGGAAGAGTGCGGTGAAGGTCGTCGTAAAGGATGAAGGAGGAAGCGGATTTTAAAAATACAACATGCCGGAGGACACGGATTCCTTCTCCGTGTGTATGATAGGCAGGGGAGGCGTCCCCCACCCAGTGGATGAACTCATCGGTTTCCCGGTAGGAGCTAATCCTGCCTGCCCAGCCTGGAGGTGGCAATGTGAGAGGTTCGTAGTCCTGTCCTTCGCCGTCAATGAGGATGGTATTGTGGGCTTCTGTGCTTCGGCTGTAGTTGGAACTGTACTTCCGGATGCCACCTCCTCCACTCAATACTTCTCCGTGGGAGTACCACATGAAGGAATTTTCTGCCCGGTAGCTGTGCGTGCTGATTCCCTTGGGCCGACTGGTAAAAATCATCCCGGTGGCGTCCCGAAACTGTTTCCAGTCTGAGGGGGGGACGTTGGACACCATCACCCAGCCCGCGATGGGGAACAGGAGACTGTTCTCTTCATTTGGATACTCGAGGTGTTCCGGAATCCGGATACGGGACAGTGGAACGAGATCTTCGTACAGGGCACGGTTGGGGTGCATGCGACTGTAGCGATAGGAGTTGAGTGCCCGAAACCGGGCGAAGTCTTCAGGCCGTTCTGTCAGCACACCGAGTTTCAGGAAGTTGATCATCTGCGTTCGCTGAAGATGGTGGGCATCACCATGCTGATCCCCAAACGGCCACAGCTGGAGTCCCGGACGGAAGAGGTGACGGTACCAGTCGCCAAGTCGACGCACCTGCGGGCTTCGCCCCAGTTCGAGTTCCGGCAGCACCCGGTCGACATATCCCATGGCTTCCAGCATGGCCCAGCCTTTCTCGTTTCCATAACCGGGCCCGGCGTTGTAGCCTTCATCCGGACCTTCAACCGAACCCACTCCGGCCAGGAAATTCAGGGCGATGCCAAGGGCTCTGTCCGCATGGTCTGACTGACCGGCCAGGATGATCAAACCGGGAAGAGTCCAACAGAGGTTTTGAAACGGATGGCTGTTTCCCTGAATTCCGATACCGTCCGCGTGGAGGGTGCCCGCGTTGTCGTCTGACCAGGTCATCGACTCAAACCAAACGGCATGAACCCTCCATTCAAGTGCCTGAAGAACCTGCTGACGTTCTTCCGGTTTCAGATCGTCATGCAGCGCATCGTAGGCCATTGCGAGATGTTTGATGATCTCGGTCGTGAACTTAATCCGGCTGCCATGGAACTCGGGAGACGAACGTCCCCCTTTCTCATACCGACAGAATGCGAGAAGATGTTCTTTGGCGGGAAGGTAGGCTGTGTGGCCTGTGAGTTTTCCCATCCAGGCCGTGGCGGCAATGCCCCGTGCAACCTGGGCAAAAAACAATTGTTCCTGGCGAGACATCCCTGCCTGGGGGGTGTCATGTTCTGGGAGCCCCTCTGACCACCAGTCGGACTCCAGCGCAAGGTTGGCTTCTACTTCAACCCCTTTCAGCCAACGGACCCCGGGGTCACGTTTCTTCAACTGCTCGGCCAGCCCCCGCCAATTGCGGTCATGGGGGCCAATCCGAGGGTAGGGAAGGCGGGCAATCTGTTCGGCAGCCGCGGTGATGACCGACCGGTCCCATGTCGGTGTCGTGGATGTGATGTAGAAGGAGCGCGAGGCCTCCCATCTCCACTCTGCATCGCGGGAGAGTCTGCCCACACGCCAATGCCAGGTGCCGGATGAAAGCGGAGAAAGCGCATTGTAAAAATTAATCTCTGTCACCACATCCACAATTGGGTCATGGAAAGCAGAGTTTGAGGCGATTTGAAACCGGAACTGTGTGAGGGGGGGATTAGGGGATCGCTGCAGGCTGGCGTTCGGTAAATTCGTTTTGGGGTTGGCCCAACGGGGTCCTGCGGGTCTGCCTTCAGCCAGATAGGCCCACGAAAACCGTGGCGGGTTGATGGAGACGGCCCGCTTGTCCGCAGGACGATGATTCAATACGGAAGCGTTTTCCCAACGGGTGTCCCATTCGAGATGCCCACTGGGATAAGATAAGGGCTGTTTACGACCCGAGGTGCAGCCATTAAGGAGAAGAACACTGCAGAGGGTTATGCAGCCGCTGAGAAGCAAATATGAAAAACGAAAAAGAGAACCCCCACCGTTGCAGGGAGTTCTCCTGTTTCTGAGAATGACAGTGTGGAGAGTCATGATCTCCTGCGCATAACCATGAATCCAAGAAGGATGCCTGCGATCATCAACATGAAACTGCTGGGTTCCGGAATCGCCGTGATTACGTCCGAGAATTCTGTTCCGAGGCGAATCTCGTCAAACTGACCTGTGGCACTATTGCCCACCTGAATCCGGACCCCGTCGATCTGTGAGATATCATCGATGGCCAGAGCTGTGAAGACCGACGTATCCAAATCTGCTTCTGAGTTGTCTCCTGCCAGGCTGTTTTCATACCACAGATTCAGGCTTTCATTCCCGGCTGCAAAACTGATTTTTCCAATCACTACCTGAGGAAAATTGAATGATCCGCTGATCGACACAGCCCCCTGTTGGGACCGGGTGCCATCGTCGTCCACCACACTGAACTGGCTTCGGTTGGGCGAAGTTTTCGTGGGATCATTGCCGATCCGGAGTTTTTCATCTGTTCCGTCCAAAAGAGAAAGGGCAAAGGTGGTTCCGGAATCTGCAGCACCATCCATGTTAAAGCTGAACCAGAGGGTGTCGCCATTGGAAAATGAGGTGGCTGTCATTCCCCGTGAATACACCGTGCCGGTATCCGGTCCGGTTCCGCTTTTCCCAACCCGGTTTCCCGTGAGAGTTAGACCCGGAGTGGGGTTACTGGCTGCTGCGATAACGCTCAGGTCATTTCCTTCGGTGTCACGGCTCCATGACCCTGTCCACCCGAAACCGCTGTGGGTCGCATCCAGCAGGATGCCCGAGGCTGGATAGTCAAATCCTTCGTACGTAATGAGGGCAGCATGTGTCAGATGGGGCAGGGCCGTGATCATCCAGAGACTCAGTGTGACGATCCTCTTCATTCTCATTTCTCCTTTGGGGTTTCAAAAGGAGTTCACAGTAGCACCCATGAAATTTCTCTAGCAACTCCGAGATGAGTGGACAGTCTACTAGTAGAGTGGATCTGTGGATTACGCCGTCCCGAAGTCGACCCATCTTCCTTTGATTTGGAGTGACCGCGTGATGTCAGGAACCCCCGTTTCGCCGCGTCTGATTTGCCCGAGAAGGATATCGACCGCCGCCTCACCCTGTTCTTCTGAACGTTGATCGATCCCACTGCAGTGAGAGGAGTACTCCCGAATACAGTTCAGAGAAATCAGCCCTATGTCGGTTGGGAAAGAGAACCCTGCCCGTTTGAGAATGTTGTAAATTCTCATGTTGTTGATGAACAGCACATCGGGCTTCATCTCCTGAACCCATGAACACAGCGACTGTTCCAATCCGGGGTCCTGCTGGGTGTAGGGAAATATTGGCAGCCGATCCTCAGGGGCAAGGGATTGTTGTCTCCAAAAGTAACGCGATTCCCGTTTCTCATTCTGGTAGGATGCCACCTCTTGAATGGAGGCAAATCCTGGGCGTTTGTATCCCCTGCGTACCGCCTCTTCCCAGGCCAGATCGAAGTTGTAGGTGAAGTCAGGAAGTGCGGCATGAAAATTCATGTGTTCCGGATCATTCTGGACCTCCGCGCAACTGAATCCGGTGTAATCAAATTCGGAGAAAGCCTTTGCATCAAAGGGAGGAGCCAGGATGAGTCCCCGGACGGATCTGGTCTGCAGGATGCTCCGCATTCGTTTTGGTGTCATTCCGGGAGCCGATAACCAAAATTCCTCAATCCGGTAACCGAGTTTTTCTGCGTGATCCCGAGCCCCAGTAAACAAAGGGGCTCTCCAGACATGCCGCTGCCATTCCAGTGGATCCTCATTGCAGTAGAGCCAGCCCAGCGGGAGGAGATCTTTGCTGTCTCTGGGTTGGCGGAGGTATCCCATCAGTTCAGACACTTTCGCATCTTTCCGATAGCCCATTTCCTCCGCCAACTTGAAAACTTTTGCTTTGGTTGCCGCCGAAATGTTGGCCTGATTGTTTAACGCGGCGGAAATGGTGCTTCGCGACAATCCGCTGGCTCTTGCAAGATCTCGGATGGTGGGAGATGACTTCATAGTGGACTGTCTACTGATCCTACTCTCGTGTATCCGGTTGGTACAACTGTATTTTTGTGGCCATGAAATCAACGGTTTGCTCTCTTCTCACAATGGGTTTGATCTCCCTCTCGCTACAGGCAGAGGTGCTGGGTGTGGATTCCTTTCAGCGTCAACAACAGGGAGTGGCCTGGGGGGAGGGGACTTCAGGTCCGGGTTGGAAAGGTCCCTGGACCGAAAGCGTGTTCCAAATTCAGGAAGGGTGGGGGGGATACTTTGGCCCGTTCGGAAAAGAAGGCAATGACGACACCGAACGGCCATTTTCCCGGCCAGTATCAATGGATGCGGCTAAGCCCGTCACCTTGTGGGGGTCGATGGTGTTTGAAGTGAAAACGCGTTCGTCAGACAAAACCTCGATCAGCCAGCTTCTCCTGGGGCCTGATGACCTGAAAGAAAGTGTCTCGATTCTCGGTATTGCATCCGGACAGACAAACGTGGACAATCCGGTGTCGGATACCCTCTGGGCCGTTCGAACCTCCCGCAGGCGGGATCCGGCTGTGGTTGTGAACCGCAATGCACGTGAACCTACCCGGTGGGTATGGCGGCTGACACTGGATCCCAAAAACGGGAACCGCCTGGATGCCTGGCTGGATCCTGAGAACGTCACAAACGAATCCGCTCTTGGCGCCCCCCTGCTTTCATTGCAGAGGTTTACATGGGAAGGAAACGAGCTGCGGAAACTCTCCATCCGGAACAATGGACAGTCACGGTTTCGCATTCGGGACCTCGTGGTCGCAACACGTTTTCAGGACATTCAGCGATATTTGGTGTGGAAATAAGAAAGACGGCTGAACCGCTGCACCGTGTTCCTGCTTGGATCAGTCGGGAATTCCCCAGTATCTGTCCCCACGGCTGGCACTGCCCGGTTCCTGGCGATATCCGTTTACATGTCCGTCGCCGTGCAGAATGTGGAAGGTGAAGTTGTGTCCGTACGGATCGTATTCGCCAAGCTGGCGGTTGATGGATCCGGTCCCGTGGGCAGGGAAATTCAGGCTGTGCCAGCCTGGCCATCCTTTCCCATCACAGGAGGAGCTCCAGATCTTCGCGTCTCCTCCGCAGGAGGTGCTGAAGCTCATCCAGGATTCAATGAGGAGAATACTCGAGGAGCTGAGCTGATCCAGGAATTTGGATTTCATGGGGCCTGCATAATGAGACCTCCAGTCCGAGTCCTCCGGCAGTTTCGGGTTTTCCTCCGTGGTGGAACCCAGGTTGTAAAAGGCGGGAAGGTAAGATTTGGTGTGAGAGGAGGACCAGGAGATATCGGATGGACAGCGGAACACGGAACCCGGTCCACGGTCGTAGAATGCGATGGCCTTTTCTTCTGAGTCGATGTCACGAAACGCTTCGGGCCAGTTGTGGTCAGCCAGTCTGCCGGTGTAGCTGTCCTGATACCCGCCCTTAAACACGCCTGCAGGAGGGAGGTGCCCCTGCTCTGTGCTGTACGCGATCAGCATCTGGCCGATCGACCGTAGGTTGCTCTTGCATTGAGCGGCTTTTGCTCGGGCCATGGCTCCTGTGAGAGACGGAATCAGCAGAGAGGCCAGTAACGCCAGAATGGCAATCACCACCAGCATCTCGATCAGTGTAAATCCTCCGCATGCACCCTCATGTCTGGCAGAAGTTTCGGAGGAGACCGCGTTCTGTGGGGCAGGTGTTTTCATGTCTCCTATGATACGAAACACCCTTTCAGAACGGTATGCGGAAGCTGTCTTTGAAAATCTGACAGTCAGAAATTTTCATTCCAGTCATGTCGGGGCCCGGTAGTTGCGAACCTCGGCTTGGACCCCACTCGGCAGAGGGTCACTCCTTGTCGGCGGCCAGATTGACGGTGGTCTTGCCCGGTCTCCACATGCCCTTGATGCGGACACTGGAGAGAAACTGAGTGTGCTCGCCTTTGCGGTAGTTCAACTGCATGGTGAGCAGGTCGATGGCATTCGCACCGATGACTCGGTTCAGTTGGGTGACCCCGGAATAATAGTCATTTCCTTCTTCGATATTGGTCAGGGCCAGCCCGATGTGGTCTGGAACCGACATGCCCATCTGATCCAGAGTCAGAGAGAGAGAACCGAAATTCGTGATAATCACATCCGGGTGATGGTCCGAAAGCCAGGAGCGAAGGCGGGGGCATTCCGGGTTCAAGGCTTCCGTTTTCGTCAGGCAGAGAATCGGGATGTGCGCGTCCCTGGAATAGGGAGAGGATTCCCACATGTACTGAGAGGCGAAGGCATCATCCACTCTGTGATCGGCGGAGGTTTTGAGGACCAGGGAAATGCGCTCGTACCCCAACGCGGAAAGTCGATTCCAGATTTCCTGAATGGCAAACCGTCGATCGGGCGCCACAGAGGGGTAGGTATGGTCGAGTGGATCCACTGAAACCTGGATGCAGGTAAACGGGCTCCAATCGGCTTCCAGCCATTCAGGAGCATCAAACGGCGGACTCATGACGATACCGGAAATTCCGCGGGAATAGAGGATGCTGGACAACCGGGAGGCATGAATGTCCCGGTCATCCAAACTGAAGGCTTCAAGCGAATATCCGAGTTCCGTGGCTCTGGATTCGGCACCCTGAAACATTTCCCGCCATACGGCCATGTGAGTGAAGCGATCCCTGGATTGAGCATGAACCCAGGCGAGGGGGATGCGGTCCTGCCGGGTTTTGTGGTGCCGAAGGTACGTCATGAGCTCACCCACTCTCGCGTCCCGCTGATACCCCATCTCTGCCGCAATCTGCAGGATTTTGGCCTTCGTATCGGGGGCGACACTTGCACGTCCCCGGAGTGCATCTGACACAGTGGTTCTGGATACGCCTGCTTTCAGGGCGATGTCACGAATGGTGGGTGATGGGGGCATAGGACTGAAATCTGACTGTCAGATTTCGTAGCAGTTGCCGAGTGAATGTCGATCCATTTATATGTGATCTCTGAATTCTTCCACATCCTCATTCCCGGACTTATGATGAAAACAATCTGTTGGATCGCATCCTCCCTGCTGTGTGTCATTCACATTCACGCAGCCCCACTCGTTTCAGAATCTTTCTTTACCGGTGGCACGGATGAGTACACGGCTGGCGCGCTGAACAATCAGAATCCAAGTGCTGGAGGCACTGGATGGACATCCACGTGGGGACCTGTAACCGCAGGAACCCGGTTTGTCGAAGCTCAAGCAGGAGATCTGGCTCTCTACTCTGACGGCACCGATACCATTACGCGGGCCCAGACCGGAGGAACCGCCGGGAGCACCGTGATTTCGGGTGCCTCCGGAAATGCGGCGTCACGCCGCGCGTTCACGCAGCAAACCTCTGGCGATCTTTATTTTTCGTTTCTGTACAGCGGAGGAGGATTTGGAAATGAGAACACATCATACGGCCTCGGTTCCGATGCGGATTCTGCGTTCAATTCGGCATACATGATTGGGCGTGATGCTACGGATGATACCGTTGTCTTGCGATACAACAATAACGCTCAAACCTTTGACACCGGAGTGAGTTCGGCCACAGCCAGCTTCTTTGTTGGCCGCATTACCAATCTTGGGACGGCTGACACCACCACAAGCACATTCGAGGTGTGGGTGAATCCCTCCCAGCTCAATGATCTTGCCAACGAAGCGGCGGATGGCAGCATCATCATTTCCGGAACGTCCCTGGGGGCAAACCACTTCTATTACCGGTATTTCGGTGCTGATGTGGGAGATCAACTGGATGAGATCCGTGTGGGCGATTCGTTTTTCGACGTAACCGGTGTCACACAAATCCCGGAACCTTCCTCCGTGATCATGGTCCTGTGTGGATTTGGCCTTGTGCTTGCGATGCGACGTGTTCGCCGGGGATAATCGCACCCTGGAACTCCTGGGAAGATCCCTCAGCCCTGCTCACAACGGTGGGCAGGGTTTTATTCGTTCATTCAGCCACGTGTATGATGATCCGACGCAATCCGATTATTCCCGGATTTTACCCCGATCCCAGCATCTGCCGGGTGGGTCAGGATTACTATCTGACCACAAGTTCGTTTGAGTATTTTCCCGGCCTTCCGATTTTTCACAGTCGGGATCTGGAGACGTGGACAAAAATCGGGCATGCGTTCGAGAGGGCCGCGCAACTCGATATGCAGGGACATCGTTCTTCCGAAGGCATATTTGCCCCTACGCTTCGTTATGCCAGGGGCATCTTTTATCTCATCACGACGGATGTGGGCGGCATTGGAAATTTTCTTCTGAAAGCGGAACGTCCGGAAGGCCCCTGGTCAGACCCCATTCCGGTCCAGGAAGGGGAGGGGTTCACCTGGTTTGATCCCTCCCTCCTTTTCGACGACGATGGAACCGTCTATTACACCCGCCGGCATCAGAAGCACATTGTTCAGGCGGCACTCAATCCCGATACCGGTGAGCTCCTCACGCCTCTGCGGAAGATTCATGATCTGTTTACCAGCGATGATGTGGAGGGGCCCCACCTGTATCATATCGGGGAGTGGTATTATCTGATGGTGGCGGAGGGAGGGACCGGCCCGGGGCATGCCGTCAGCATCGGACGGTGCAGAACCCCCTGGGGGCCTTTCGAATCCTGTCCGGCAAATCCCATTCTGTCTCACCGGCACCTCACGACGCATCCTCTCCGTTACACGGGCCACGGGGATTTGATTGAGGGGCCTTGTGGTGAGTGGTATCTCGTGTTTCTCGGTACGCGCCATAAACCGAACCATGGTGGGAATCACCATCATTTGGGCCGGGAGACGTTTCTTGCACCGGTGACATGGGAGAACGGGTGGCCGGTGGTGAATGGCGGACATCCTGTTTTTCCGGCTGGATGGGACAAACCGTACGAAGAGGAATCTGCTGAAGGAAGGGATTGGGTGTATCGAAGGTCCGATCCCGGGCCGTATATCCGAAGCGAAGGGACATCGGGGAGGCATCTCATCGGGCAGGCGGCCACATTGGATGATGAGACGCCGATGACGTTTGCGGGACAACGACTGGATCAACCCTTTTTTGAGATATCCGTCTTTCTGGAATTCACTCCTCAGTCTGAAGGTGAAGAAGCGGGTCTCTGCTTGTTTCTCTCGGAAGAATTTCATCTTGAAATCGCACAGACCCTTCGTGGGAGTGCACCTGTTCTACTCGTCAGACAGCGGGCGGGCCATCTGAAAGGGATCCTGTACGAACGTGCTCATCAGGAGGAGTCCGTATGGTTACAGATACGAGGTGACTGGGAGACTTTTATGCTGTCGTACAGCCCGCAAGGTGTGAACTGGATTCCAGTGGCAGAAACGGATCGGCGACTGTTATGTACAGAAGTCGCGGGTGGATGGACAGGTGTCGTTGCCGGAATTTACGCCACGGGGAATGGGGTCGAATCGACAACACCCGCCCATTTCTCCTCCTTCACTCACCGACGTTCCGGAAAACCACTGGAAAAGGCAGACCATGGGTAAACCGCGTCCTAATCTCGTCCTGTTTAATCCAGACCAATGGCGGGGAGATGTACTGGGTCATGTCGGAAACCCAGCGGCACAAACACCGGTTCTGGATCAACTGGTGGAAACAGAAGCGGTGAGTTTTACCCGGACTTTCTGTCAGAACCCTGTGTGCGTGCCTTCCCGGTGCAGTTTTATGACCGGCCTTTACCCGCATAACCGTGGGCACCGGACCATGTACCACATGCTGCATCCGGAACGGGGGGAGCAGCACCTGTTGCAGCAACTTCGGAAAAACGGTTACATGACCTGGTGGGCAGGTAAGAATGACCTTTTCGACCGCACTCTTTCTGAAAATGGGTCGACAGAAGTGGATGTGCGGGCCTGGGCCACCGAAGACGATTACCGACGGTGGGGAGGGCGGCCCTATCCCAACTCACATGTGGATCAGTCGTGGCGGAATGCTCCGGGATCGGAAGGTTTTTATTCCATGTTTCACGGAAAACTCGAACCGCGCGCGGGCGAACGGTTTCTGGACAGTGACTGGGGATCGGTGCTGAAGGCGTGCGAGTTTATTCGTGAATATGAAAGCGAACAGCCGTTCTGTCTGTTTCTCAGCCTCTCGTATCCTCATCCTCCCTACGCGGTGGAGGAACCCTACTTCAGCGCCATTGACCGTGAGGCCCTGCCGGAAAGGATTCATCCGCCAGAGCACTGGAAGGGGAAGCCGGAGATCCTGCAAACGATCCATGAACGTCAGGGTCTTGGGCAATGGGGTGAACCGCACTGGGAGGAACTCCGTGCCACCTATTATGGCAGTTGCATGAGGCTGGACCATCAGCTTGGTCTGTTGATGGATGCCTTGAAATCCACTGGGGCTTACGACGAAACCGCACTCTTTCTGTTCAGCGACCATGGCGATTTCACAGGCGACTATGATCTGGTGGAAAAGAACCAGAACACCTTCGAGGACTGCCTGACCCGGGTTCCGTTGATTGTGAAACCTCCTGCCGGGATCGAGGTATGTCCCGGTGTTCGTGATGCGACCTTGGTGGAACTGGTGGACCTTCCTGCAACGGTCTACGAACTGGCGGGAGTGGAACCTGATTACGATCATTTTGGCAAGAGCCTCATCCCGGCTTTCACGTCGGATCAGCAGGACCACCGGCCGGCTGTCTTCTGTGAAGGAGGACGGAGAAAAGGGGAGGTTCAGGCTTCAGAATCCTCTGAACAGGATGCCCATGATCCCAATGGAATGTACTGGCCGCGGGTGGGGATACAGATTTCCGAGTCACCCTTCTATCACAACTATGCTGTGATGTGCCGGACCAGCAGGTGGAAATACGTGTATCGGTCAGGGGAAGAGGATGAGCTCTATGACCTGGATCAGGATCCACATGAATCACACAACCGCATTCAGGATCCTGATTGCGCGTCCATTCTGCATGATCTCCGGGGAAAGCTGTTCACCTGGTCCCTGGAGACGGTAGACCCGGTTCCACGCTCTCTGGATCAGAGATAGACCCGGTCCACACTCGTTTGAATTCCGAACTGCGTATCCTTCATGGATGTTGTAAAATCAACTCAGGTGTCCCGTGGATGAGATCATCTGACTGTCAGGAAAGGAAACGATTGTCTTTCGGCCGCAAGATCTGAGATGGTAAGGGGGTATGAAAAACGTGTTCCTTCGAAGGTATGATTCTGTACCATGTGGACTGCTTGTTCTTTTGGGGTGCTCACTGCTGGCCGGATGTACATCCACTCATTCGGTACAGAAGGATACAGCGGGGACTCCAATCGGACCGTATTGGCAGCGAAACACCTTTCCGGGCAGGGGACATCTGGAACATGAGGGACCCTGGGGGGACTTTCAGGGATTTGACAGAGCCGAGTGGCTTTCGGCCTTTGGCGTCCATCCCTCCAACCCGAAGTTTATGTTGCAGTCGGCAGATTTAGGCCGACTGGTGTACACGAATACGCGACGGGGCGGAGTGGAGTTTGTTCCGGCAGAGATCCCGTTGACCCACGGAGCCACGGTTGCCTTTCACCCTCATGAACCGAAAACCGGTTATGCACTGATGCTAACGGACAATGCTCCCGGTTTTGAGGGGTGGTGGCGCACAACGGATGAAGGGGACACCTGGGAGCATTTCAAGTACGTGGGTGAGGCCGTGCTTGTGTTTGACCCAGAAAAACGGAAAGTGCACCGGGACCGCCGGACCTTTTCCAGAGGATTACGAAGTCTGTTGGTGGTGAATCCGGATCCGGGGAAACAGACGCAGCTCTATATCGGAACCCCTAGAAACGGAGTTATCGTTTCGAATGACAATGGCGAAACCTGGAGCCCTCTGGCGTTGGAGGGCGAAAGTATTTTCACGTTGCAGGTATCGTCGGATGGTCGGATGCTGTACGCGGTGACCGGCAAACAGGAATACATTCCCCCCTGGCGCTATCATCGTGTCGTCAAAGGGGGAACACTGTACCGGATCCCGCTGGAGGGGGAATCTGTCCCGGAACAGGTACTGGAGGACCCGGTGTTCGGAGTCACACCCCATCCCGAAAACGGGGATGAGGTCGTCCTGGTGATCGGGGATCAGGCTCTTTCGTTTTCGGAATATGGGAAACAGAAAGGGGACGTTCGGCTGGAGATGCCGGGACTGAGTTATGTGAAAATCAATCCCGCCAATCCGCAGCACTGGATCGCGGCGGGAAGGGGCCGGTTGAAAGACAACACCTTCCGCTGGTCAACCGATGGCGGGAATACCTGGAATCACTGGAATACGCAGGGGGAAACCGTCCCAAATCTGGTGGATTACTCTCCTATCAATACCCGATCACCGCGGTATGAAATCCCCAATGGCGACTTCATGACGGTGCAGTCCCGTCTGTTAGCGGATTTCCTGCCGGGTGATCCTGACAGCGTCGTATTCTGGGGACTGAATTTTCTCAAAGCCCCGATGCGAAGTGATGATTACGGGGAACATTTCACCCCCTTCGCTCATGGGGGTAGTTTCAAGCGGGTCAGTCAGATTGCGTTTGGTTCCTCTGACAACGTGCAGGGACATGCCATCACAGAGTATGGGTTTCGGTTAACGGCAGATGGAGGGAGGAGCTGGAAAGGGATCAGCCTGTACAACGCACATGAGATCGCAGAGGCCGTGGCTCCACCGAAGGGAGATAACCAGGAGTATTACAGCAGCAGAAGCGCATGGGGAATCGGGTTTCATCCCGAAAATGACCAAGTCGTCATTGGTACCTTTGGCCGTACGCCCACGAAAATTTTCCGAAGCGAGGATTTCGGGGAAAGTTGGAAAGTCGCGGGAACTTTCGAGAAAGAACGATTCAGATTTAACGGCCAGTTTGTCTTCTGGCATGGGCAGAATCCGGATGTGGTCTATGCCGGAGATGTCAGGAGTGAGGACGGTGGGAACACGTTTCCATTTAAGATCGACCACCCGATTTCCGCCATGAGTCCGTCGAATGGGGACCTGATTCTGTCAAAGGAACATCACTGGAACTGGTTTGTGTCTAAAGACCGGGGCAATACCTTTGTCAAACTGCCCCGCCCGCCAGGCAATCCGTATGACACGACGGCTTCCATTGATGGCAACACGAGAAAATGGGGGGAGTTCGATCCTTCTCCCGAACATAACCCAGCGAAAGGGAAGCCGATTCGAATTGTGGTGGGCGGACTGAATGGGGCCTGGGAATATGTCGCCCAGGACCCTGATCTGATTTCCGGAGGAGAGTGGCAGCCATTAAATCAAGGACAGGTGTGGGCGGAAGATCCGGTGGTGGAAACTCTCGGTAAAGGGAAGTGGCTGGGGGGAGTGTCGTTTGATCCGCGCCCCGGACATCACCATATCGCGTACCTCTACCCTGTCAAAACGGCGGCGGGTCGGGGGCGAGGGGACCTGTTTTACCGACAGTTGTATCGATCCGAGGACGGGGGACGCACTTGGAGCCGCAATCTGTATCAGTTCCCCGGAGAGATCCCGGAGTATCTGTGTGTGGATGAGCTGAGAATCTCTCCTCACAGTGGTGATCTGATTCTCCAGGACTATGCGGGGCAGTATACGCTGAAAGGGATTGGGACGGTGGGATCCGTTGAAACTCTTCGGAGCAAACATGCCCGGGTGGATGTACAGATTTACCCGGAGCCCCGTATCCTGACCTTCTATCAGCCCGGAAAGCCGAACCTCCTTTTTTCCAGCCATGAAAAAGGGCTTCAGGGAGTCAGAACCTGGTACATGGAGCCTGAATACACTTCTGCCAGTCGCCGACCAGCAAACCGACAGGTCCAATCCGTCAACCGGGAGGATCATTCGCTGCGGCTTGAATCGGAACAGGACCCGGAGACTGAACTTCAGTTGAAGACCGAAATCACTCTGCTCGAAGATTCTCCCACGCTGAAGGTGCGGCACGGACTGTTGAACGTTTCTGACCGTACGCGTGAGATCGCCCTCTGGCCGTTGGTCATGCTTCCGGATGCCGGGAGGGTGGACATTCCATGGGAGATGAACCGCACGACCTATAATGTGTTGCAGTACTGGCCCAAGGTGGATCCTGGATATGGGGGCATTTCAACAGTGAAGGCGGGCGTATCCATTGATCTATCCGTCATTCCGGAGAAGTACCTCAAGCTGGGTACCCGGAGTCCACAGGGAACGATCCTGTACCACCGCGCGGATGTCACGCTGCGATCCATCGTCCCGGAACGCCCGGATGCAACCTACCCGGAGGGGAATATGAGCATGACCGTGTACCACTCCGGCCGGGGATTTGCAGAAATCGAACATGTCGGACCCCTCACATCTGTTCCGCCAGGCGAATCCCTCTGGTTGGAGCAAACCCTGGAACTCATAAACCATGGAGAGTAACATGACCCATTCCCGTACACGGATGTTCGCCCTGCAGGTGCTGGTCTATTCCGCGATACTTCCTGCAGAACGCATTGTCTCCGACAGCTTTGAAATCAAGGAGGACGGATCCGGATATCGACAGGGCAATGTGATCAACCAGGACCCCCGCAGTTCCGGAAAGGGGTGGGGTGGGAAGTGGGAGAGTGGGGGGGAACCGTCGATTTCTCTGCAAATCGACCCGCATGAACGCAAAACATATACAGACCAAAAGGGGCAGGCGTTCAAGCGAGCTCAGGCAAATCCTGAAGCCGGTCATCTGGTGGTCAAAGGCATGACAGGAGGAGGATATGCGTTTCGCTCTCTGGAAACACCGGTTGAGAAAGGCAGCTTTACCTATTCCTTTCTCCACAAGGGGAACGGAAAGGGCAGTTATGCCATCGGCTTCCGCTCCCCCAAAGAAAAATGGGTCTACATGCTGAACAACGATGGTCCTGGCGGAAAGATCACCTTGATGTACGACCGGAAGAAGACGCACGAAACGGATGTGGAATGGACAACACACACCGGGAACAACAAAATGATGTTGATCGTGGGAAGAGTTCGGGGAATTGGAACCGAAGAGGGCACCTGGGAGGTGTGGATAAATCCGGAGGATCTTTCGAATCTGGAAGACCTCCCGCCGGATGCGGTCATGCCGGTCCCCGGGGTTGCCATGGGCATCCGCGATTTCTTCCTCAATTACAACGGCCAGTCTCAGAACAGCCGGATCGATGAGCTCCGAATGGGCCGACGGCTCGAAGATGTCGTAAAATAAAGCTCCCCTCTTCGTGAAGCGGAACCCGTTTTGGGTGGAGAGAACTGCCCGAATTGAGGAGGGCATGGGCCTTGCGGCGCCCTAGGACTTCAACATTGTCTTCTGCCGACTTCGATTTAAAACCCATAAAAAATAAACCTAAACAACCTATTTTGCATGGGTGTAACCTGGGTCGATGTGAATGTAAGATCTACAAAAACATTTCTGGGTGTTGTGTGTTGCGTCTTCGGGGCTTGCACATGGGTTTGGGTGATTCAGGAGAGAGAATCTTCTGATCAATCTTCTGTGATAGAAGAAGTTGATATAGAACGCTTTAGAAGCTCAGAGAGTGTCTCTGAGAACGAGGGGAGGCCTGTAGGGCCCTCCACCCTGGGTCCCGAGGAGAGACAGACGGTTCGGAGCGGTTCGGATCAGGCAGGCTCGAACCCAACGGCTGCAGGAATGGCCGGATCCGATTCTCCACGCCTCGTCTCTCAGGAGGCCCAGAGCGAAGCCACCCATCCCCCTTCTCTGACGGGCTCATCCCTCAATCGCTCCGGTTCCCCGGAACCGTCTGCTTGGAAGGACCGGGTTCCGGATCCAACACAGATTGAGTTGCCGGCACATCTCACAGAATTCCCTCAACTGGAGGATATTCTGTCTGCGGACCTCTCGGAACAGGAGGTCACCCAACACTACCTGGCGGAGCTTGGGGAGCAGATTCTGGCAGGTGTCACGCCCAAAGAACGCCGCACACTTGTGAACGCCATTGAGGTCATTGAAGCGTCCGCGATGAAGCAAACCCTGGCCCGTGCTGAGGTACTGGGCTTGGACGTGTCAGGAACCCGCCCGAGTGGTGCCTCTTTCCAACTGGTCGCCTTTCATCAGGGAAAGCCTCTTTACATGCAAACCGAGAATGAGGATGCCGCCGTGTCCTCCGCCGCCAGTTATGTCCGTCAAAACAGCGCATTCAGTTCGCAGTTTGGAGGGGATATCGATGGATCCGGTTTCTATTTCAATGTAAACGACTTCGGTGTGGTCAGGCAGCATGCGGAGTTTCAGTTGCCCAATGGTGGCGGGAGCCGGCTGATTGAACGGGAGGCTCCAAATGCCGATGATCACCCCGATCATGTCGCCGGGACCATCGGGGCTCACGGCTACAATCCTGATATCAAAGGAATGGCACCTGCGGTCAGGATCTACGCCATGAATCAGCAGTCAACCTCCGATATTTATCATTTGGGGATGACCTACCCTCACGAACCCCGGAAATCCATCGGTGGGAACACCTCCCTGGGTGGGCCGAATGTGAGTGAAGGAGGCGGAGGCATCTACAGCAGCTCGGACCGCAACTTTGACAATGCCGTGTTGGCCACTCCTTACTATCTGCATTTCTATTCGGCGGGGAACAGCGGCAACGGCGGATTTGATACCATTACCTCCAGTTCCAAAGAGGCGAAAAATATCATGACCGTTGCCAATGCGAGGGACCTCAACCGAGATGCAAACGGCAATCCGACCCAAACCATACAGATTTGGGGCAGCAGTTCCCGGGGGCCCACCGATGACGGCCGGATCAAGCCGGACATCACCGGAAATGGATACCAACTCACCTCCACCGTCGGCACCGGGACGTCCACCAAAACCTTTACCGGTACCAGCATGTCCTCCCCCAATACGGCAGGTTCCTCGATTCTGCTGCAGGATTACTTTTCCAAACGGTTCCCCGGTCACCTGATGCGGGCCAATACCCTGAAAAACCTCATCCTGCACACGGCGGATGAGGCCGGGAACACGGGCCCGGATTACACGTTTGGATGGGGGTATATGAATACCCTGCGTGCAGCGGAATTGATTCGGGATTATGCGGACAACCCCGGAAATCTGCAGATGATGGAAGCCATTCTGGAGGATGGGGGTACACATACCTTCACCTATCAATGGGATGGTACCAGTCCGATTAAAGTCACCCTGTCCTGGGAAGATGCGCCGCCCACCTTCTACACATCCAGTAATGAGGATCGCACTCCGGATTTGCTGAATGACCTGGATGTACGGGTGAGTGCTCCCTCTGCCACGGTACACCTGCCCTGGGCCATGCCATATGTCCTGAATGGGTTTCAAAGCAGTGACTATGACGCCCCGGCGACCCGGGCGGACAACACCACGGATAACGTGGAGCAGGTATTCATCAATACTCCCACAGAAGCAGGGGTCTACACGGTGACGATTTCACACAAAGGGAATCTGATCACGAGCAGCGGAGATTCCGTAGACGGCCAACGCTATTCGTTGATGGTATCCGGTATGAGTCAGGCCGTTGCCGCGCCTGCACCCACGATCACCTCCTTCACCCCTGACCAAGGGTATCATCATCATACGCTGGTGACGGTGACCGGACAGAATTTCCTGCTGGGGGCAAATGTGGAATTTCATGCTCCGGGTTTGCCGGTGATTGAAGGACAATCCGAGATGGTGACTCCGGACAAAATTGAAGTCCGGATGCCTCTGGATCTCCAGGAGGCGGGGCAATACAGCGTCGTGGTGATCAATCCGGATGGCCAGAGCGGTACATCGGCCACGGACTTCACGGTTCCACACTATCAGGATGTGTTGGACGAGGATTTTGAGGATGGATTCACGTTCTCGGGGGCCGGGTGGAGCACGGGGGCTGACCAGGGGATCAGTGAATGGTCGGTGACAACCTCGGATGCGGTGTCCGGGAGTCACAGTGCGTTTGTCCCGGGCACAACCACTGAAACAGATTCCCATCTGATCACGCCCACGATTCCTGTGCCCGCCACATCGGATGACATCGTGCTCACGTTCCTCCACCGCTATGCATTCCAAATCCGTTTGTCCTCCGGGCACAATGGACAGGATGGGGGTCTGCTGGAGATTCAGGTGAACGGCGGCAGCTGGGTGGACACGGACGGATTACAGGGGGTTCAGTTTCATGCCGGCGACTATGTGGACAATCTACATTCCACCAATGCGATGGGATATCAATCCTCCGCATGGACCGATCATACAGACGGATTTATCCGTACCACCGTCTCCCTCGACGGTTCGATCTACGGGGAGAAAAATATTCGGTTTCGCTGGCGGATGGGGACCGATAACGCCATTGCGGAGGAGGGGTGGTGGTTGGACGACGTCAACCTGAGAGTCAAGGCTGACAATGAATTGCCGCAGGTGTCCACCACACCCGCCTCTGTGGCCACTGTCGGACAGGCCTATGGTGAAACCCTGACCTTCACCGACCCGGAAAACGACGCCCTCACCCTGAGCGTGGTTTCCAAGCCAGCCTGGCTGACCTTCACCGACAACGGCGACCGAAGCGGAAGCTTCAGTGGGACACCTTCTGCCGGTGATGTGGGGACACAGACCGTCACCCTGGAGGCAAACGATGGCAGCGGAATCCGCAGCTACAGCTTTTCGCTTACGGTAGTACCTGCCGGAGGCAACACGCCACCGGCCTTTACCACCACGTCACTGGATCCCGCGATCCTCGAAGAACCTTACAGTTTTACACTTGTCGCGTCAGATGCGGATGGACACCGTCTGAAGATTTCCGTGGATGGACTTCCGAGTTGGCTCGGCTTCGTGGATCATGGTGACGGCACAGCCACGTTAACCGGAGAGCCTTCTGTGTACCATGAGGTGACCCATACGATGTCGTTCACGGTGTATGATGGTGTGGACTCCATTTCACAGAATCTGGATCTGCAGGTCGCACCGAAAGCCCAGGTCTCCCTGGCATCGGCTACACGCTCTGTTTCGGAGGGAGCGGGCATCATTGAGCTCACCGTCTCCCGCTCTGTCAGTGCTCTGGGAGAAGTGAGTGTCCAGGTTGCCACCTCCAATAACGGAGCCACTGCAGGCAGTGATTATACGTCGGTCAGTCAGACCCTGACCTGGCCTGCCGGAGACGTTTCCACCCGTACGGTGACCGTTCCCATCACGGATGATAATCTGGTGGAGCCCTCGGAAAACTTCCGCGTCACGCTCTCGGGACCTTCAGGTCCAGTGGAAGTGGGGACGCTCTCCGTCACCACTGTCACGATCACGGATAATGAAGTGAACCCCCCAGGTACAGTTACGCTGACGGCTCCTGCCGAAGGGCTGAATTTTGTTCGGGGGAAAACCCTGACTCTGACCGCGGATGCTTCCGATCCCCAGGGGGTGAAACGCGTCGAATTCTGGAAAGACGGCTCGAAACTGGGAGAGGATACCTCTGCCCCTTACATGTACACCTGGAGCCAGGCATGGGATGACAGTTCCCAACTCGTGGCTAGGCTGGTGGATCAGGTGGATGCAGTTCAGGATTCCGCTCCGGTGTCGATCAGCAGCACCCTGGGAACCCTTCCCGGTGTCTGGACAGCTGAGGATATTGGAAACGTGCAGGCCGTGGGGAATTCCTCCTATGATTCCTCGATGGATGCGTATTACCTGCGTGGCTCGGGCGCGAACATCAAAGATGCCAGTGATGAATTCCATTTCCTGCATCAGCCATTCTCTGGAGATGGGGAGATCCTCGCACGAATCACGGCCTATGATTACTCCAGCAACCGGGCCAAAGTCGGTATCATGATCCGGGGGAGTACGGATGCAAATGCACCGTTTGCCATGGTGAATATCCGGAATCGTGATGGCGGGGATATTGAGTTTGCCCGGAGAACCTCAGCGGGGGCCAATTCAACCCGGAATGATGACGGACACAATTACAGTCCCCTGCCGATCTGGGCCCGGATTACACGAACCGGAAATGTGTTTACCGCTTTTTATTCCGAAAACGGCACCGACTGGACTGAAATTGGGTCCCAGACGATTGTCATGGATCCTTCGGTGGTCGCCGGTCTTTGTGTCACCGCCCGGAGTGATGGGAATTACGCCAGAGGCTCCTTTGATCAGGTACTCGTTACCTCCGGCGGAAACCTTCCTCCTGTGGTCACAATCGACAGTCCGGGTGCATCGCCAGTAAAAGTTAATCAGACGGGAGTTTGGCTGGAACTGGAGGCGACTGCCACCGATGATGAGCCGCTGACCTATTCCTGGACACAGGAGGAGGGCCCTGCGGGCGGGACCAGTTTTCTGAATGCCGATGCCGAGGATGCACAGGTGAGGTTCTCACAGCCGGGCACGTATCTTCTTCGACTGACGGCTTCCGATGATACCTACTCCGAATATGCCGAGGTCTCCATATCGGTTGGGACAGTCACCCCGCCTGCAGACCCTTTGATTCATTATGCGCTGGATGAAGGTTCGGGAAATACGGCTGCAAACAGTGGGTCAGAGGCGAATGCGGATGCCGCACGGAGCGGAGATGTCAGTTTTGGCGCATCCGGGCCTACAGGAACCGCGGCGGCGTTCGGCGGCGGTGGAGGAGATATACGGAGTGTGAATGCCGGTCAGGCCCTGGGGGGGCTCACCGCATTGACCGCGTCTGTTTGGTATTATGCGGAAGCAAGTATGGTGAATACAGATGGGGGAATTCTGGAAAGCACAAATCCCGGAGGGTCAAGTAATAATAATTCAGGTGTCTTCACTATACGCTTTGATGACAAAGGCTGGTTCAGTACCCCGGCAAATTCATCCGAGAACCACCTGACCATTGGACTGGCCACCAGCGATGGGACCGTACAGTATTACACTGCAGAAGGAACGATGGACAGTGGCCAGTGGCATCACCTTGTGTTTGTCTGGGAATCCGGCAGTCTTCCGAAGGTCTATCTTGACGGTGAGGAAGACAGTCCCACCATCAATGGGAAAGCTGTGAACGGAAGTTTTACCCAGGGTGCGATATCAAACGGGACCGTGTCCCTTCCTGACATGCTGGTCCTCGGACGTCAGTTCCGGGATGAAACCAACACCAGTTGGGAGGGTGCGCTGGATGATGTGCAGATATACAGCCGCGCGCTCACGGCATCTGAAATCTCAGCCCTGTATCAGCAGTATGCATCCTTCGGGGGAAACATTGCGCCGGAACTGACTGCCGGTGAGGAGGCCACGGTTCAACGTACCGGGACCCCCTCTCTTGCAGGCCTGGTGTCGGATCCGGATTCGAACCCGGGAACCCTTTCAAGCAGTTGGAGTAAGGTGAGTGGACCGGGCGAGGTTACCTTTGGAGACAGCTCGGATCCCGCCAGCACGGTCGGGTTCTCCACAACGGGTGTCTACCTGCTTCGCCTCACCGTCACAGATGGCGATGTCACCTTGTATGACGAGGTGACCATCACCGTTGAAGAGGGATATGTCCGGCACAATCAAATTCCGGATGACTGGGAAACCGTGCACTTCCCCAATCAGGATACCCCGGCAACGGTGACAAAAAATGGGAAACAAGTCGATATTGTCACGGCATATACATGGGGTCTGGACCCCACGGATTCCAGTGCCGTTCTGAGTGTGCAGGCTGACAGGACCGTGTCAGGCTTCCAGGTGGACGTCCAGACCGTCTCGAACCGCCAGTATGCCGTCGAACGTTGTACGGATCTCACGGCGGATCCACCCGTTTGGTCCCCGGTTGGGGGCGAAGTCACCGGGGATGGATCTTCGCATCAGGTGACAGACCCATCGCCCCCGGATTATGCGGTGTACCGGATCCGGATCTGGGTTCCGGACCCATAAGCGTTCCGCTTAGGTTTAGACAATCTATGCTCTCTGTGTCAGGGGGATCTCATGTTCCCCTGCCGTACGATACACATCATTTGCTGAAACGGGAGGTTCTATGAGCGGGTCGGTCACGATACGGGATATTGCTGCCGCAACGGGATATTCCCGTTCCACAGTCAGTGCTGCCTTGCAGGGGCGTTCGGATATTGCCGAAACGACCCGGGCCCTGATCCAGGAGACCGCGGAGGAGATGGGGTACTTCCTGGATCCGGAACTGCAGCGCCTGATGAAACACCTCCGGAGGGGAAGGGCGAAGGGGGACCGCATTCCCCTGGCTATGCTGGTGTGTGTGGAGCGGGACGACGCCTGGGAGCGGGCGCCCTGGAATGTTCGGCTATGGGAAGGTGTCCAGAGAAGGTGCAGACAATTGGGGTTCTCGGTAGAGGTGTACAATGCCGTTACCTACTGGCATCAAGGAAAGGATCTCCCGGCGATTCTCCGGGCACGTGGAATCAGAGGGCTGATTCTGGACGGTAGCTTTGACACCGTGAAGGATCTGATTGACGGGTTCGAACCCTTTGCGGTCGTTCGGGTGGGAACCCATCCCTGGAAAAGCCGCTTCCATACCGCGTGTCCTGATTATATGTATAACGTCCAACTGGCTCTCGACCAGTTGTGCGCTCGGGGAATCAAACGCCCCGGTCTTGCCATTATGTCTGTGCATGAGGAACGCAGCGATGATATGTTTCTCGCAGGGTATTTGACCTGGTGGGCCCGGCATGCGGAGCTGGGGGTGGCTCCGGTGCCTCTTGAATATGAGGCGGGGGGAGTGGAGGTATTCCGAACCTGGCTCGAACGGGAACAAACGGATGCTGTGCTGGTGAGTGATCACCGGGTACGGGACTGGATCCCCCCCACTCTCCGTCCCGTGCATATCAATCTTGCGGAGGATGTGAAAGGGTGGTGGGGAATTGATCAGGGGAGAGACCGGATCGGAGAGGCGGCCGTTGATATCCTTTCCGCTCAGTTTATCCGGGGGGAACAGGGGAGGCCGGAACATCCACGCTCCATTATGACCAGGGGAAACTGGTCAGGTGATCACTGATGTTTTCGATAAACTAGACTGTCTAGGTTATCTGGATTTCTTTTTCCTGCCCCTTGCACAGGCTCCCCGGTAATACTTGTGAGGTAGATTTGATCCGAGGAGACTGATGATGAACAAAACCATGATGATGTTAGCAGGTGCCTGTTTGACGGTTTCTGCAAGTGCGGCCATCCTTTTTGAAGATGGATTCGATTACAGCGTTGGCAACCTTCCCGGCGGTAGCGGCGGTACAGGGTTTTCCAATAACTGGACCGGTGCGAACAACGTGCAGGTTGTCGCTCACAACTGGGGAGCGTGGACCGGTTACGCTCCGTTGAGCACAAACCGGGCTTATCAGGCCGGAGGGGCCGGGCAGATTGATTCGGCTTTCCGGAACCTTTCCAGTCCCATTAACGCAGACTCCGATCAGACGCTCTACATCAGTTTCACCATCAACGGTGGAGACGATTCCGCGAATAACTTTTCGAATTTCTCCATTCGCAACAGTTCCACGGGCAGCCTGACCGCCCAGGATGCCAACACGGCCCTGTTCTCATATCGTGCAAATGCTGTACAGCGGGTTGCGGGATGGAGCATCTCAAACACGAACACAACCGCATCCCCTTCCGGAGCGGCTGGAATGACAGCCGGAAATGACTACCTGTTTATCGGTATGATGGATTTTAACTCCGGTTCAGATGACAGTATCAGTTTTACCGTTGTCCCCACCGGTACCGATGTCTCTTCTGTTCCCACCTGGGATATCACCAATACCTTTGACATCACGAGCACCTCCCTGAATCAG
Organism: Verrucomicrobia bacterium UBA6053; assembly: GCA_002429065.1. GTDB lineage: Bacteria > Verrucomicrobiota > Kiritimatiellia > SS1-B-03-39 > UBA6053 > UBA6053. Next base: position 279,051 of record DIYN01000047.1, read on the forward strand.
CTCGCGATTCGGACAAACGGAGATGTGACTTTAGTGGGCAACATTCGGGTGGGGACCACCTATGCATCCGTGATTCCCGAGCCTGGCACCTTTGCCCTGCTGGGGCTGGCAGGAGCGGCCCTGCTTCTCGGTCTGCGGAAGAGGCGGTAACACCCTCCCTTGCTCGTGAAAAACCCTCCAGCGTGACTGGAGGGTTTTTTTATGAAAGCTCCACGCCGTCTGTAAATTCATTGATCACCAGATCGGGATCCTCCAGATGATTCAGATCCTTGGCACCCAGACGGATCCGGCTGAGGATCACGTTCTTGATGGTGTGTGCAGGGTCGAGGCCGCGGATATGGCTTTGCCAGTACTGACCCTCATTCCGATAGCGGCGAATGTCGATGTTACGGAGGGTTACGCCGTTTACATGCGAAAACAGCTTCTGATCGATTTCATCCTGCCGGGGAATGATTTCCAAATCAAAAGGACGGTTGCAGTCTGCAACGGTAATATTCTCCACCCGTAAATTCTTCAGGGTGATGCCATCCTTCAGTTCCGCTGCAAACATGCGGGAACAGAAGGGGATCATGTTGTGATGGAAGTGAACCGAGGCAACCGTTCCTCCACGGGTCTCCGTCCCGATTTTCATGGGGGTGGTGTTGCAGATCATGAGGTTGTGGTGCACCTCAATTTCCTCGATGTCACGCAGTTCATTTCGGAATGTCCCCGTGTTCTTCACGGCCACGCAGTCATCTCCGGTATGCAGAAGGCAGTTACGGATTACGATCCGCTGACTGGAATCCGGGTTGATTCCGTCGGTGTTGTTCCAGAACCAGCTCTTTGCATGATCTCCCAGATAAGCCGCCCATTCGCGGGGAGGGCGTTCATTGATCACGGCGACACTGTCGAAGATGATGTCCTGTGAGAGGCACACGTGAGTGTTCCAGAATTCACTGTCCGCCAGGATGACGCCTTCGACTCTGCACTGTCTGGCCTTCACAAACTTCATCAGATTGATGAGCGGACGCCCTTCCGGGGTTCCTACGGTTCTTCGACGGTATTCTGAGCCCTGACCTGTGATCATGCCGCATCCGGTCAGAGCGGCATATTCGCAGTTGTACCAGTAGATGACCCGCCTTCGCGGGCCGGGAATTAAACTGTTTGGAAGGTCTTCAAACAGGGTGCCTTCCGGATCCACCGGATATGCATCCGGGTCGAGTGTTGCTTCCAGGACAGCCCCTTTCTGGAGATGCAGGGTGACATGACTCTGCATCTCGATCGTTGAAACGGGGTATACCCCGGGAGGGACTGAGAGAACACCTCCGCCCCGGGAGGAAAGGGTGCGCATGGCCTGTGTGATCGCCTCAGATTGAAGACCGTCCTCGGATGCGACCGGCGTGAATATCTCTGCACCGGATGGAGGTCGCGACCCACCTGGTTTTTGCGGTTTGATGAGCAGGAACGGTTTTCCCTCCGGTTTCACCGCAACCGGGGTGTCCGTCCTGATCTGCAGGCTCAGATGTCCATCTTCGAATTCCGCCTCTACCTCCCCATTGGCTGAGAACACTTCGGGTGCGGTCTTTGTTTCCAGTTTCAGATGGAGGAGAGTGTCTGTTTCGACATTCGGACAGAGCAGATCCACGGGAATCCGTTCATACAAAAAGGAGGGGTGTGGGGGAAAAAAGCGTTCAATCGGATCTGCGGTGGAGTCATTCATGTTCGAGGTTCTCTCTGAGAATTACCGGGTAAACCGGGAGAGTGGATGTAGTCCTTCATATGGCATCCTGGAGGCTGAGCAAACGTCAAACGAAAGGCTTTTCTTCCTTGAGCGGATGCGCAAACGGGGTGTTCTACTGTGAGTCTCTTTGTGGAAAATGAACAAATAAAGACGTATGTAACATATGGATACATTTACCTAGAGGAGGCTTTTCGCTAAACTACATCCACTAGTTCCGTTTCCTATTTCTATCACCCCGGAGTTTTTACATGCCTTCTCATTGTTTACGTTTCGTTGCGTACGTCTCTCTTCTGTGTCTGAGTGCCTCCAGACTTCAGGCCAGTTCCACCATTATTGACGGGACCCTGGAAAAAATCACACCGGACAGAATTGCGATCCGCCTATCACACACCCCCTATTCCTCCATCTCCGTGGCCAGTAAGATGATGACCCATAAGGATGGGACCTATCAGCTTCGCTGGGAAAACCTTCCGGACTATTTCACCTACTATATCGACGAAATTCCGGTCACCATGGAACAGATGAAGGCCTTTCTGAAACCGGGAATGCAGGTATGCATGATGGAAAACCGAAAGCGTGAGTATTTTCTCTATGTATCTGCCCGGGGGATGGGAAATGCATTCGGTCACCTGAAGTCCATCGAAGGAAACCGGATCGTTCTCGACCGGGAACAGAAAGGCTGGTCGAAGGACGGAGGGGTCCACAAGATGACTGATGGAAGGCATTCAGGGGGCAAGGACAGCACGGGGAAGGGGGAGATCGTCTTCAACACGGAAACCTATCCGAACCGGGAGACAGAGCTCGAACTGTCTCCGGATGCAGTGGTACAGCAGAATGGGGAAATGATTCCCTGGAAAGAGGCGGGGCTGCAGGCCGATCAGGGATCAGCCGGAAAACGCAACTCGTTCATGGTGCAGGCCGCACGGCCCCATATGAGAATTGAACTGATTCCTCCGGGGTGGGGAGACTGGCACACTCTGGTAACAGATTTGGATACCGGAGGACATGCATGGGGCGGGCGTGAAATCCGTCATCAGTATCTTGCAGTGGCTACCGGAGAAGGGCTCACACAGAAGCAGGTGAATACCCGTCCTGCAGAGCAGGGTGGGGAAAAACTCAAGCAGGCCACAGGCTTCGACAGTTACCGTTTGGCCGGTGCCTGGAACGGTCAGGAGGAACGGAAGATGTGGACCCCCATCTACTCCAAAGGCCAGTCCGTGATTGTGGATGGTTTTTACACCACCTACATCTCACATTGGGAGCAAGGGTTTGTTAAGCCGGGACGGATCATGGTGTGCTTTCAACGACGCGCCCGAATTACACCGGACAGGTTTGCAATCTCCAGTGAGTCCCCTTTGGCATGGGGAGAGATACAGGAGGTCACCGGTCAGGAGGTGGTGGTGAAAACGCCCGAGATTGAGGGCGTACCCCAGAGTGGGGTGCATCGGATTCCACTGGACCCGGATGCGGAGTTTTTTCACCTTGGACAACCCGTGAAGGCTGCGGAGGTGCTCACCCCCGGGGCATTGATCAAAATCTACCCCAAAAGACCACAGACCCTGGTGATGAACGGGGGCTGAAGATCTGAAAACCGACAGGCTTCTGTCGGGAATCGGTTTCGTTCCCCGCATGGTCTGCGGGGAGAGGTGAATTCACCTTGCACCGTTTCATGCACTCAGACATGCTGATGCCCAAATGAAAAACTATCCCTGGAACCTTTCCCCCCACGTCATTTCAGGTGCGGTGGGAAAGATGAACCGGGGAAGACGACGGCTCCAGCATCAGGGTGCTGATGAAGAGGTGCCCTGGTATACCTTGCTGGTCCTGGAGTCCGGTTCATTGGTTCTCCGGGATCATCAGGGGCATACACACACAAGAAAGGAAGCCTGTGCCATCCTGTTGGAACCCTGTTCCCGCTGGCAAATCGATCTGCCTCCGCTGAGTGAGTATTGCTGGGTGGACTTTGGGCTGACGTCGGAGGAACGGGTGCACCGGGAGGAAGACCGGCATGGATGGCGGTATGTACAGCGGCATCCGCAGCCTGTCATGATGGACCTATTCGGGGTGGAGGCTCCGTTGATTCTGGAAATGACTCTTTATCAGAGCAGTTTGCACCTTTGCCGGGAAGTGAATGGGTTATGGTGGAGGGGAGGGCAGTCTCTGCTCCGAGCTCACTGCAGACTTTACAACTGGCTGCTGGAGTTTCTTCGTTGTTATGATCCCGAGGAGCGTGAGAGGGAGGAGGTGTTCCCGGAAGCATCGGAGGAAGTCCGGGGTCTGATCCGGATTGCGGAACGGCAGTTGGAACAGCGGTTTACCACCCGCATCTGGGCGGAAATGGCCGGGATGTCCCGCACGAAACTTCATCAGTGTTTTCAGGCGGAATTAGGGATGTCATCCGGAGATGTCTTAGACCGGATTCGCCTCATCCGTGCCCAGAACAGCCTTTTAGGGGGAGCGTCGGTCGGCCTTGCGGCCAAGGATTGCGGGTTTCAGTCCCGAAGCTCATTCAGTTCCTGGTTTCACCGCAAAACCGGTTCCTCTCCCTCCCTTTGGCGGGAAGATCATGGTCACGTTCCGCTTGATGCATCCAGACCGGGTTCAGGAGGTTGACGAAACTCCGGTGCGGATGCACTCCTGTCCCTAGGGAACCGCAGGCGGAAGGAGTGTCGTTCCCCCATCGTCAGGGCACAATCACTCTGACCGAATCCAGTCGGACTTCGGTGAGATCGATGGCCTCAAGAATCCGGCTACGCTGTTGCTGCAGATGAAGGAGCTCTTCCGTCCGTACATGATCGTTGATCCGGTGAAGCTCCTTCAGCCGTTGAATCTCTTTGCCCAGTTTCTCTTCAGCCTCCTGTCTTGCCGCCGCAACGTTTGCCGCCGCACGTTTTTTTACCCTCGCGTTTGCATCGGAGAGCCGCTCCGGAATCCATTCTTTCAGGAAGCGGGGATGCTGAAGGATGTCCGGGAGCCCTGTCGCCTCGGAAAGCGTGCCCGGGAGATCCGTTTCGGCTCCCTGTGCATCCACACACACGCGTAACGGTGTGGGGGGAAGGAACCGCGAAAGATGCAGCTCGGCTGGTGCAACCGGCTCGAGAAGGAACAGGACCTCTATGCATGGGAGGTTGATGTCCCCGGAGTGGGCCAGAGACATGCTGCCGCTGGAGGAGCGGAGTGATGCCTCCCATGCTTCCAACAGCAGGGGGTGATCCCAGGTGAGGAACTCGAGTTCCTCCCGGGCCAGAGCCGTCCTGCGGTCGGAGGTGAAACGGATGCCTTCATCCGGCACCGGAAGTTCCCCCTGAAAAAACATTCCCGGTTTGAGCAGGTATTCCTGTGTCTGCAGTGGGTCAAGTTCGAGACCAAGCGACTGCCAAAGATCCTCTGCAAACGGAAGCAGAGAGGGATCATCGTCTGACAGCCGGAGACGCCGGAACATTTCCGATTCGGGCTGCTCCAGTTCATGCTTCCAGGTGATCAGCCGCTGCGCGCCCTGTCGGTACTCCTGCTCCAGTTTCGCCACCGTCTCACGGGTTTCCTGCAAAAGCGGTTCGTCAATGTGACCGAGTCTGTCCTGGAAGATCCTCACACAGGCAGGACCGCAGGTGCGGGGGTGCTCAAATGCCCCCAGACCCTCATGAACCCAGCGCATCCAGGAGGCTTCCTCACTTTCCTGCACGACCGGCAGGTGAAGGTGGATGTCCTGCTGCTGTCCAATTCGGTCCAGACGACCAATCCGCTGTTCAATCCGCTCGGTGTTGCGTGGGATATCGAAAAAGACCAGATGCTGGACAAACTGGAAGTTACGTCCTTCCCCCCCGATGTCTGATGCGATCATCACCCGGGAGCCAGCCGGATCTGCGAACCAGGCGGCCTGGCGGTCCCGCACCAGGATGTCCTGTTCCTCATGAAAGAGAACCGGTGCGGGTTCCAGGTAGGTTTGCACCAAGGTTGCCAACTGTTTGACCTCTTCAGGGGAACGGGTAATGACGAGGACTTTTTTCTCCGGTTCATGGTGGAGAAACTCCCGAAGCCATTCCGCTTTTTCTCCTTTAATCAGGTATGGATGGACACAGCGTGACGGAAACCCCTGAACATGATCCCGAGTGTTGCGGAAGAGAATACGGCCCGGCCCGTGACAGAGGAGAAGTTGTGCAAATTCCTCCTGATGCCCCTGTGACTTCAGCCGTTCCGCTCTGTCTGCCACCTCTTTATAGGTGTCTTGTTCCTGGACAAACTCCGGGAACGAATTGTATCGGTCGGGGTCCAGTAGGTGGAGTTGCGCAAAGTAGGATTCCTCTCCAAGCTGGGCAGGAGTTGCCGATAACAGCAACAGACCGTCTGCAGCCTGTGCAAGTCCTTTCATCAGCCTGAAGGCGGGAGGCTCCTGATCCGGATGCCATTTGAGATGGTGAGCTTCATCCACCACCACCATGTCCCATTCTGCCGGTAAAGCCCATGCGGCCCCTTCCGGATGCCCGGCGAGAACCTCCAGACTGGACAGGCACCACTGCTGCTCGAAGAAGGGGTTCTCCTCCGCCCGGTCCAGTCTGTCCCGGTCCACGATGGAAAAGGAGAGGAGAAACCGTCGGAGAAGTTCAACAAACCACTGATGCAGCAACGCATCTGGTACCAGAATGAGGATCCGCTGCAACCTCCCCGTCCGGATGCCATGATGAAGCAGCATACAGGCTTCGATGGTTTTGCCCAATCCCACCTCGTCTGCCAGCAGCACCCGCGGACGCAGACGCCCACTTACCTCCTCCACCAGGCGAAGCTGATGGGGGAGCAATTCGATACGCCCACCGAAAAACCCTTTTGCCGAATTGGAATCGATCTCCTGTCGTTTTGTCCAGAGCTGAAGGCGCCGTTCAAATGATTCGGCGGAATCATATTCTCCACGGGCGAACCGGTCCAGGGGGGACTGGGAGGCCATACGGTCATCCAGTGAGGACTCTGGAAGTTCGTTCCCCGCCCCGTAGTACACCCGGATCCCCTCCTGTTCCCGGATGTGTTCCACCACCCACTGATGGCCTTCCTGATCCGTGACGGTTTCCCCGACAGACAAGACAAACCGTGAGAGAGGGGCCGCCCCCCAGGCGTAGTTCCTCATCTCACCCGTCGCCGGAAACAGAAGGCGGACAAAAGAGGAATCCGCTTCAATGACCAGGCCTAATCCGAGTTCAGGCTCTGAAGTTGAATTCCATCGTTGTCCGGGCTTCGGGGCATCCATGTGGATCCCTTAGCCTGTTTTTCCCCGCATGCGATCCCAGAATGATTTCCTGAGAAATCGATTCGGATTCCTGCCCCCTATTCCTCTACTTTCCACACCTTGAAATCACGGATGCTGATTTTTTTGGATTGCCCCATCATGCGCAGCCCGAGATATCCGTCGGTGAACACAGGGCCGAAAACGTCCCCCTTATCCAGATAATCAATCACTTTCACACCGTCCACTTCTCCCTGAATGCGCCCGCCCTGTTTCAGCAGGCGGATACGGTAGGGTTTTTCCCCTTTGCGGTTGATGCGGTCATCACCTGAACTCAAGAGATAAAAGTTGTTGTTCTTCCGCAAATTACTGGAACGGCGGTCGGCCGTTTGGGGGGAACTCCACCAGGAAATATGGTAGCTCTGAAATTCGTCAGGATTGAGGATATAATTCCGGAAATCCCCTTCCCGGGCCTTCAGTCCCTCCTGAAAAATGGAGACGCCCTCCGGCCCCCGTGCGGCAAAGAACAGAATATGAAGCCCTTGCTGGGAGTCGACCGGTTCCATGGTATATTCCACCAGAATGTTGTCCGGCATGCGTTTGGTCAGCCAGACCACCACGTGTTTCTGATGTTTTCCGGGTTCCCAAATCGGGGCTCCATTTTCCCAGCGCTGAAGTTCGGGGTTGTTTTCGGATTCGAGGATCAGAGATTCATCCTGAATGCGGGCCGTTCCCATGGCTTCCACCAACCAGTCTTTCGAGGGCTGCCGCACCCGTTGGTCTCCTTCGAACAAGGCCTCCTCGGTTTCGATGTTCTCCGGATGATCGAAGGCCGCCTCAAACAGGAGCTCCTTTTTGAAGCCCTCAAGAGGGAGGCCCCCTTTGTAGAGGGTACGTGATTCTCCGGACATGGGAGGAACCTTTGAGGCTTCCGTGGCTACTTGATCTGGAAGCTCTTCGCCCTCGCCGACCTCTGGGAGAACGGATATGGATCCGAACTCGATTCCATCGGCCGGGAACAGCGTTACCCCGCCTGTCAATGGGGGCTGCCCGTCTTCCCAGTAGGGGACGTCGATGTTGGTGATGTGTTCCTGTAGCGTTCCGTTGAGGTAGACATCAAATCGGTTCTCTGCAATATCCCAGCTGTAGGCGACGTGATACCACTGACCGCCTTTGACATGATTCAGCATGGTGCGGGTGAGCCCCCGCCCAAGCGGACCTTTTTCGGGTACCCGTTGCAGTTCGATATCCATCAACACCACACGTGATTTCGCATCCAACCGAACATTAAACAGGGGCGTCGAGACCAACTCAACCCGTCGTTCCCGGGGAGGACGTCCCGGGAGCTCTGAGGGGTACAGAGTCTCCTCCAGCTTGAATGTGAAGGAAAGGGTGCCTTTCGGGGGAAGATTCATGGTGTCAGCCATGGCAGTGCTCATGAGAAAGAGGAACAGAAGGATGGGTTTCATGGTATCTTTGCGGGATCGATGGTGATGTCTGCCTGCTGTGCAGGATCAAAAGACACCGAAATGGATTCGCCCTCCGGCCATGCAAATTTCATGGCCTGAGGGGACAGTTCTGTGACCGTTGGGGCGGCTTCTCCTTTCCATGCCACCAGTGCGGAAAGGAAACGGACCGATCCGTCCGGGCCGGCCGTCCGGTTGGCCCAGAAATTGTTCCAGACCTCAATGTTCTCCAGATAATCCGCATCCGGGTCGGCCTGACCTTTGAGGGTGGTGCGGGCCATCCGCTGCATGCCTTTGTTCACGTCCGGACCCCAGTCGAAATTCGTCACGGGATTCAGGTACCCTTCACGTCCGGCAAGATTGAGCAGCTCCAATCCCTCCGCACCGGTATGAAACACCTGTGCGTGTACCTCATCCACCGTAAACCGGAATTCCTGGGCCGAGACCTCAACCGGAACCCGCTGTGGCAGCTTCATGAGCCAACTGACCGTATCTCCGGGTTGGACCTTGAGTTCATCATAGAGGACAAAGACCCGTTCCTTCAGCATGGCCACATGGCGGATCACCCGGGTGACTCCCGCTTGTTTGTAATACCCCGGGGTAAGGTCCACCGCCCAATAGACATAGTCCTCACCTGTCTCCCACGCAACCGGGCGGGCGGTCCAGGCGGGCTGATCCGATTCATAGTAGATCTGTCCGTATTGATACTGAATTCCTTTGCCGTTCACCAGCAGCCCACTGTGGGCCTCCGTTTCTTTGCAGTAGGGATTCATGAATTTTAATGTGTCCCCGCCTGCGGACAGGGTCTTCCCGTAGGCGTGCCACACGAACGATCCCTCCGCATGATACGAATGTGAGCTGCGGCCCATGGGCCTGGCCTGCATTTGAAGCTGAATGGCTTGTTCACGGTTCCGCCAGTCACTGGGAGCGTGACTTCCGGCAAACATCCAGCCGGATGTCGGGAAAATCTGTGCCGTTTTTTCGGATCCTGCATCCACATCCGGGAGTTCAAGTCGATGGAACGCGAGCAGCTTAAACCATGGATCGTGAATCACAGGGATCCGGCTTCCATGAAATCTCCAGGCCTGAAGTTCCTCCGCACGGTGACGGTACCGGCCTTCCTGCGTCAGCCAGGCGAGTTTGTAATGATTATAGACCTGGAGGACCTGCTGGCGGATGGGGTTTGACCAGGAGTCCCCCCAGGACAGTCTCTCAAACCCAATCGGAAACAACTGGAGAAACCAGTCCCCCAGACCGATCAGTTGAGGGTTTTTTTCCAGTTCCAGTTCCGGGGCCAACATGTCGAGCGCCACCATGGCATCGAGCAGCACTCCCCCTTTCTCATCCCCGTATCCCGCTCCTTCATTGTAGGCTTCTTCGGGACCCTGACTTGCCCCCACACCCAGCATGTAGTTGACCACCATTGGAAGGGTTCGGTCCACCATGTCACTTTCCCCGGCCAGAATGAGCAGTGCCGGGACAGACCACATGGCATTTTGGTAGGGATGACTTCCGTTTTTCATCGCCATGCCCAGCGGTTCAATTTTTCCGTCACTGGCCCAGCTCTTTCCCTGGTAGAACACTTTCTCCAGCCGCCACTCCACCGCAGTCCGGACCTGCGACCGCTCTTCCTCGCTCAGATCGTGATACAGCCAGTCATACGCAAAGGCGAGGAACTTGATGGTTTCGGTGCCGAACTTGTGAGGGTTCCCATGCCATTCCGGAGAGGAGAGCCCGCCTGGTTTGTATTGGGTGAAGTCAATCAGCAGGTCTTTTGCTTTCGCGAACTGTTCGTTTCCGGTCAGTTTCCAGGCGAAGGCCGCGTTGGCAATTCCCTTCGCCATGGTGTTGAATTGGAGACGGTCTGTCCGGGTCAGCTTCCAGGGGTTCCCAAGTTGATCCGTGTCCGGGAGCCCCTGTTTCCACCAGTCCTGTTCGGTTGCGTGTTGTGCTTCCTGTACCGTGAGGAAGGCCAGCTTCCGGAGCAAGGGGTCTTCCTGGGCCATGAGCGTGATCTGCTGCCAGTCTCCGGCGGTGGGTCCCAGTCGGGGGTGGGGGAGGGTACCCAGTTTGTCTGCAAGTCCGGTGATGCCGGAGCGGTCCCATTTTGGAGTATCCTCTGTGACAGTGAAGCTGCGGGTCCCTGACCAGGTCAACTCCTGAACTGCGGATTCTCCTGCTTCTGATGCCGCCTCTCCCTGTTCGTGGTGATATCCGACTCGCCAATACCAAGTCCCGGCAGGGAGAGGTTGTAATGCATTGTAAAAATTGATGTCTGTATCCACGTCAACTGCGGGATCGGCAAACTGATCGGACGTTGAAACCTGGAACCGGAACCTGCGGAGAGGCTCCGTGGCCTTCTCACTCTCCGGGAGTTTCATTTCTGGGTGGTACTTCCAGGAGAATCGGGGCGGATTTACCTTGGCCGACGATTCATCATGGGGTCGGAACCCAAGGGTGAGAGGATACGCATCGGTTTGCAGCTCCAAGAGGGAGGCGGCGGCAGGAATCATCCCGTTGAGGTCCGAAGAGGTTCCGTCAGAGGTGCGGGTGTCGTTCACGCAGCCGTTGAGACAAAACAACATGGGAAGAAAAAGGGCAGGTATGGCAACATTTCGCATAGCGGGAAAAGTAACAAAACCGGGATTGACTGGAAAGCAAAAATATTTTTACACTGAGGGCATGAAATCAACCTTCTTCGCAATCCCGTTCCTTGTTCTGTCGACAACTGCTGTTGGCGCGGAAACTGTTTTTGAACTCATTTTTCCATATGCCACCAAATGGACGCATCCCGTTTACGGGGGGCTGGGCAATGGAACCGGTGAGTTTGATCAGGATGGAAAGGTGAATGATGCCGTTCGGGGGGCGACATTCGGATCACCGGAATCCGAGGAATACCGGACCCCGATGAACTTTACCGAAAAAGGGCCTGTTTTCTCCATGCGGGCCATGGCGGCAGGTATCAATGCCCCGGAAGGAAGTGAACCTCCGTATGTGGGAAGTCATGGCGTGACCCGTCAGAGTTTCCGCATGGAAGCCAGACGTGAAAAAACACCGTTGTACCCCAGGATGGGATACGCGGGTTGGCTGCTGTTTTCCAGCGAGAGTTTTAACCTGGACAGGGTCGACGGCGGACATGATCTGACCCTTGAAGCCGCCTGTGGGAACGAGGGGGAATTCAGCTGGCATGCGATGGTGAAAGCCAATGGGGTGTTTTACGTATCCGAGATCGTGTCCAAAGGGGAGGCTCTCAAGATTCCCAGTGTATCGAAAGCGGTATGGATTGAATACAAGCAGGCGGAAAAAGGAAGATCAATGCGGCTCATTCCCCAGAACGGTGAGAAGAGAGAGGGGAAGGTTCTCGGTCGTCTTGAGGGAGTGGGGATTTATGTGGAGAAGGCGGAATACAATGGTGAAGCCAACGAAAACCCACGCCTTGAACTCACCCAGCTCCGTCTGATCAAGAACTAATCTGGTATGGGACCATGCTGTACGTTTTCACGCTGAGAGAGTGGGGGTAGGTCTTCAGGCCACGCCGCAACCAGCCGGGTCGTAAACAGCTCCAGCCACAGACTGGGGTTTACGGGGGAGGAGGGGCAACCGTGTACTTCTTGACCACCTGTGAGGAAATCATTCTGCTGTCACAGGTGTAGGAACCGCTTTCCAGTTGCTCCAGAAGCATGGTGGCGGCCTGTTTTCCCATTTCTTCGAAATTCAGGGCCACATGATCGGGTACCAGACCCAGATGGTCTTTGATCAGGACATCCATGCAGGCCACGGACAAATCCCGTGGCAGGTCCAAGCCCAGGCGGTAGGCCGCGACCATCCCCCAGGCAATGAATTCCTGCCCCCCTGATAGCAGCGCGGTGGGACGATCAGGTTGACGTAACAATGCCATCATGTCCTCGACGGATTCTCTGGCACGACCGAGCTGCATTTCTTTCCAGGTGGGTGTCAGTCCTGCTTCCTTCAGGGCACGGGTGTGCCCCTTTCGCCGTGCTTCCCGACTGTAGTGGTTACTTCGGTTTGCAGGAGTACATAAATAGAGAATGCGGCGGTGACCGGCCTCAAGCAGATGACGGGTGATGTTGTATCCGTTTGCCTCGTCATCCAAATAGACTGCATTATGTTCCTGCCTGCGATTGAGGTACACATGGGGCAGGTGCTGGCGTGCAATGAAATTTTCCATCCACTCCGGAATTTTGGTCTGAAAATTGACCAGAAACCCGTCGGTGATCCAGGTTCGGGCCATGTCATCCAGCCGCTCCGGTTTTTCATCAATGCGATCTTCATTGAGATAGACCATTTGGCATTGGGTATCCTCCAACTGAAATCGGTCGGCGATTCCCCGTCTCAGATGATTGGGAAAAAACGAGTTTTCCCCCCGACGCCCCAGAAGGACTGTGACCGCATGAAACCGCCCACTTCGCAGCGATTTTGCATAAGGGTTGGGTCGATACCCGTATTTGTCGGCGACCTGTCTGATCTTGGTCACGGTGTTCTCGCTGTAGCGATGCGGTTTGCCCGAGAGAACCCGACTGACCGCAGCAGGAGAGCTGCGGCTCAACTTCGCGATTTCTTTAATGGTCACACGTTTTTGCATCTCCTTATATCCTAAAGAATCTTTCTGGAGGAAAAAGAAGAAACCATGAGGATCTTGTGCCGGAACAATCAAGGGTTTTCCGGCTATACCGGGATGCAGACTATTGGCGATTCTGGTCGGAGTAATCGAGGGCCTTGTTCACGTTTGCGCTGAAGGCATCACTGACCGCAACCGTTTTCGTTGGCCCACGTAGTGCCTGGACAAACATCACCTCGTCACGGTCAAGATGGAGTTCAACCCTGACGGCGCCGTTCCTGACCTGAACGAGCCGTCGTTCAAATCCGGGTTGAGCGGACGACTCCATGAATTCGTGCTGCATCCGGGTGAGGGAATACGGTTCCTCCATATCCTGCCAGGATTCATACGCACTGCCCTCTCGTTCCTTCAGCGTGCTGATCACCAATTCGACGGGATCCCCTTCTTCAAAACGGTCCGGCAATGGAAGGGAAACCGTTTCCTGCCACACTTCCGTTGGGTACGGATTCTCGGGCAGATCCGGGACGTGCATGTTCCAGGCCAGTAAGTGGGTGCCGATGATCTCATCCGTCACCAGGGCACGGGCCAGAGTCGGCTTTGCCTTGAATGTCAGTTCATAGCGGGGGCCCTGCATACGGGACAGCCATTTGAACGCATGGTAGAGAGGTTTCGGGACTCCATTTATGGTAAGGAGGCCTGTATGTTGATGGCGTCCGCCGTAGGGTTGATTGGTGATGCCCGGCTCGAATCGAATATCACTGGCCGTCCAGTAGCCGAACATATCCACGTACGGTTCAGATTCGGTGGTGAAGAACAAGACCGTGGCTCCGCCGAGGAGGCGGCTGCTGTCATTGTTCCCAATCCACTGAGCCCGGCCGTCGTCCCCGCAGTGCTGGGCATTCCACTCGGTGATGTAAATGGGAATATCCCCATACCCGGCCTCCTCCAGGTACCTCTTTGTGTCTCGGAATTCGTTGACGAAGCACATGCCAGGCTCATGAGGGGATCCGATGCGGCTGGGGAAAAAGCAGTACTCCCCCTGCGCGTAGTTGTGATACGAGATAAAATCAACCGGGACAGTGTTCTCTTTGCAGTATTCCAGGAATGCGAGCATCCAGGTGGGGTTCAGATCCGGGTTGATGCCTCCCGCCAGGGCCGGACCTCCAATGGACAAGCGGGGATCCACGCGTTTCACCCCTCTGGCCGAGGCGGCGTACAACTCAAAGTACTCCTCCATGGTCCCAATCCAGAAGGGCTTGAGGTTCGGCTCATTCCACACTTCAAAATGCCACTGCAGCACTTCATTCTGACCATACCGCTCCAGGCAGTGTTCCACACAGGCTGCACACAAGTCCTCCCAGGCCTGCATGGATTTTGGCGGAGTCACATTCATTTCGAAATAGAATTTGGTGGTGTCACCACTCGCCAACGCCTTCGGCATCGGATTGAGTTCCACAATCGGTCGCAAGCCGACCTCCAGGAGGAAGTCATACACCTTGTCAAACAACGCCCAGCAATATCGAACGGATCCGTCCTCGTTCTCCATGACGATCCCGAGATTGTCATGGAACGTGGCATGAAACCGGATGTACCGATACCCAATGGTTTTTTGCAGGAACCGCAGTTGCTGCTGCAGATCTTCCCGCAGCAATTCATAAGCGGCTCCAACCGTGATGCATTCTTTCCAGACGTGAGTGAGGGGAGGGAGAGTCGGTTTCATAGCGGAATGTTATCCTGATTTCACGTGGACTGTCTATTGACGGGGCGAACCAGAACTTCCTCAATACGCATCTTTCGGGTACAACACCGACCTGTTCTTCACTGAGCCCGTCTGGGGAACACCGTTTCCTTATGGAAACAGTCAAAGGTCCAAAGGCTCATTCAGAACACGTCTGATGAATCGATCCGCCTGAAGATTCACGTCCGGCACGGGATGGGTCTGGGGGAGGGTGGTATGGCCCTCTACCCAGTTCCCGGTGAAAAGGTGGCGGATTGGAGTGTCGGGCTGGTTCAGCCGGCCCAGGCTGATGCGGTCCACCAAATGCTCTGCTGCCGCAACGGCCACCTCCTCATCCGCCCGGCGGATACCGGACCATCCCTCCACATCCTCATTGAGGTTATAATGCGCCAGGCCCATATTCTGCGGGGTCTTAAAGCCTGCAGTTTGCAACCAGTCACGTGTTGCGAAATGATGGGCGATCACAACATCCGGCTCATATTCCTCAAGCCACAATTCAAGCAGGGCCTGACGAAGGATATGTGTTTCCTGTCGGTGCGGGTAAAGCTCTCTTTTGAGCATCTTCAGATCCTGCCGTTTCAGCCAGTGTTTTTCTGTGGCCCGGTTGCGGTCACGGAACCATTCTCCATGTTCCAGCCAATGGGCGAGATGCATGGTGTAGCTTTCCTGATAGAATGTGGGGGTCACCACGGGCTCCGGTGAAAGGTATCTGAGCGCATGGTGATGGCCGGCATCTTCCCGGTACAGATTCCCGATACCGCTTGCATCGCTTTGAACCCGGGTAATTCGCCGGTATCCCTGCTGCCAGAGCATGCAGGTCATCAGCAGGCTGTTGTGGAAGGTGTTATGGGCGAAAAGATGACTGCGAACCTCCGTCTGTTCTTCAAAGCTGACCAGATAGAAATGCTCATGCGGAAAGGGATCATTCGCCTGAATAGAAGGAGGCATATCCAGCAAAATCCCCTGAATGCCGCGGTGATAGAGGATACTGGAAAGCCGTTTCGGCGACACATCCCCTGCATGATACGGAACATATTCCAAACCAAATCCTCTGCGTTGTAAGGCCGCTTTCGCAGCCTGGAACTTGCGTCGCGGTCCCCAGGGGATGTTCATGACGTCTTTCTCGTGCATGACCTTGGGGTGTTCTTCTGCCCGATGAAGATAGACGATGGTTTCACTGTGTTTGGCCGTTCGTCCTCTGCGTTGAGCGGACATCAGCGACGCCACATGGGGATGAACCTGATATTTCAGGTCCTTCGCCGCCTGCTTGACTCGTTGGGTAGTGGCGGCGCTGACGTTCCCACTGTCCCTCAGTGCCAGGGAGGCTGTGCTGACCGTCACACCTGCCCTGGCGGCGACATCCCGTAAGACTGCCTGACCAGGTTCAATCCCGCGGGACTCCGGAACCCGGCCTTTGGATCGGCCGGGTGAACACCGTTCATCTTTCAGGACCCTTGATACGGTTGAAGGAGAGACGCCCAGTTCTTTTGCAATTGCACGCACAGTAGGAGGGGGTTCCGCCTCCCGGAAACGGCGTATGATTTCCTTCCGGTACTCGTCAGAAAGGGGCCGCCTCCCTCGGCGGGAGGGCATATCGGCCTTATGGGCCTTTCGTTTCCCATCGTTGCGCATGAACGAGTTCTACAAGAGGAGGACTTGAGCACAATAAAGAAACAGTCAAAATGTTTTATTTTCCCTCGATGGACTTGGGAAACGATGTGAAGTACACCATGTCCACTTGTAAACCCGAATTGGAGGCCCTTGTGACAAAACGTATTCCGACATTTCTTCTTCCAGCACTGCTTTGCAGCGGTCTGAGCCTATTTGCTGAAAACGTGATTACGTACAGCGGCAATTATGTCACCGTGAGCACGACGCTCAACGGGGGGCTACTCCCAGGCAATACCGGGTCTGCCGATCTTGATGGAATTGGGAACAATGACTCGATTTCGGTCATCGCCTTCGGAACCGAATATACCTCCGGACTGACAGAGTACCTGGGTACTGGAAATGGAACCGTCGCAGGGCCACGTGCCTTTGGGGGGCAGCAGGCGATTCGTTATGATGCGAACACTCTTAATACCGGTTTCAGTCCCGTCAGCCAGATTCAGAATTCGGATCAGTTTCGCGTGAACTACGTGTTGAATAGTTCAAACGGTGATTATCAGTATGCCAATGCCACCTACTTTATTCAGGATGATTGGAGCAATCTCAGTTCAGAGCAGGCGGGATTCGGCACAACCGAAGTGGCCTTCTCACTCGACACTGCAGGCTTTGCGACACAGACCGCCGGTAGTATTCGTTGGCTGATTCGTGACGGAAGCACGTTTTATGTGTCGGAAGATTCCTTTACACCGGCCACGAACACCCTTTTTGAATCAACCGGTACGCAGGCGTCGGCTGACAGCTGGGCAGTGTATGCGCCCACTGCAGCCGATATGCGGATTCCTGATAGTGGATACAGCACCTTGGGCTCCACCTTCCAGAACATCACCGCCGTCGGCTGGGTACTGGACGTTCCCCGATTCAGCAATGGAGGGACGTCTACATCTGTGGGAATCACCGTCGATTCCTTCAGCTCGGATCTTGTGGCGATTCCGGAACCCTCCAGCCTGGCCCTGATCGCAATTGCCCTTGGAGCCGTTGCGGTGTTCCGCCGGCGTAAGTAATCCTGCTGTATCTCTACAAACTCCTGCCCAATGGCGGGAGTTTTTTTTGGTGACCCCATGAACAGATCCACACCTTCCTATCTCCTCTGCTTGTTCTTTCCCTTCGTTCATCTCTGTGCCCAGGGGGAGCAGGCTCCGTTGATCAGAGACACCGGCTGGAACGCCATTGGGCCGGGTGTGACGATGGAAAGAGGAGGAAACGAGGATAAACGGATGTACGTCATCCGCGATCCCAATGGAGATGATGTGTATCTTCAGGGAGTGATGACCGGCAAGGTGGCACTGGAAGTGGGTGAGGAACTGGTGTTGACGGGTGATTGGAAGCTGGATCAGAACCCGAGAGACGGCATTCGCCGAATGGGGGTGGCCTTTCTTGATCACTCGAATCCCGCACCGTTCAAAGGGAATCATTACTCGGTTCGCTTTAATGCCGGAGGCGGGAATGCTGAGAATGCCCTTGCCCTGATTTCCAAAGGAAAGGAAAGCCAGTCATCAAATGCAAACAGGGGAGATAAGACCCTATCTAAAGCAGAAAATGTGAGTCTGAATCTGGGGACAAACCCCTTTCAGTTTCGTTATGCGTTACGTCGGGTGGATGCGGAGACGGTTCAACTTCACCTCCAGGTTTCTCAGGCAGGACAGGTGATTCTGGATCTCCAGGCGGAAGACAAGGTGGCACCCTACACCGAAATCTCCCGGGTCGTGATCCGCTCGGAAGCCGCAGAGGGCATTCAACCCGCCACCCATCGACTGGCCAATCTGACATTGGTGCATACTCCTGCACTGCCGTAAAACGAAAAGCAAAGCACCCTTGGCTGGTTTTCTGGTTTCATGGGATGTTAGGGTGTGCTCACGTGTTTGAGAATCCTGCCATATGAAATTACTCTATCTCCTGCCCGTTTGCTGCTTGCTGACTGCCTGTATGAACCGTCCACTGTTGGAGGACCCACCTGCGGACATACACCCCATGGGATTTCAGTTCCGGGAAGACTTTGAATCAGAAGGTACTCCCATTGCCAACAAGGGGATCACTGGAATTCAGGCCAGTACAGACTTCAAAGATAACTCAGGATGGTCCACCTCCACCATTGAGTACGAGATTGTTCACGAAGGAGCGTTTACCGGTGAGCAGTTTCAGCGTGTCACGCTGGTCGAAGGACAGAACCTTGAGATACTGAAATACGGGCTGCCGGCCGCTCCGGGAACGTATTTTCAGGTCGAGGTGGCCCTCAGGGGCACGCCGGGTACTTATGCGCTGCTGGTGATGAGCAATACGAGTGATCCGGTCCGTGGAGAACGATGGATGTCCCACTGGTCCCGGCGGGTTGCCCTTTCCGATGAGTGGACGCTTCATCGCTTTGTCATGCCCGATGCGGTTGTGCCGGACGCCTTGCGCTTCGGCATCCGGTTGAATGAACCCTGTGTCCTCGACATGGATGCCCTGAAGATTACTCAGGTTTCCATTGAAGAGGCCGTCAGTCAGATTCAGGCAGGGAACTATGTTCTGCCTCTTGATCAGCAGTGGGTCGATGGCCGTGACGAAGCGCAGCCTGAGCAGCCCTGGGAAGGACAGTTTTTCCTCACACCCCAGGATGAGCTGACCGAGGCGGATGTGATCGGGCCGGATGGGCTGGTCTATCCGGACTGGCGGTATGCAGGGATTCCCGGTGGTATTCCGGATATTCCGATCGTGGTCCACGCCCGGGATCATGGCGCCATTCCGGATGATGAACAGGAAGACCATGAAGGCATCCGTCTCGCCATCAACGCGGCTGTCGAGGCCGGGGGAGGAGCGGTGAAGCTGGAAGCCGGCACCTACCTGCTTGGGGAACCTCTACTGATCGTCGATGACGACATTGTGCTGCGGGGTTCGGGCATGGAGGCCACGACCTTAAAGTACACCTATGAGATCGAACCCCGCTCTCTGAAACTGGTTTCGCATGAGCCGGAAGGGAAGGTGGGGTATCACGACACCCTGGAACTGCATGCCGATCCGAACGACCTCCTGTCTGTGGAAATGAAACTGGGCGGACATAAAGTGGCAGAGTTTAAAAAGGGGCCGCACAAACCGGGGCAGTACTGGGTCCGTCATCTGCTGTACCACGCATTGAACAAGTTCAAGGATCTGGAAGCAGGCCCCACGGTGCTGGAGGCCAAGGCCACCTGGGCGGATGGATCCAGCGCAGATCTTCGCGTGCCGCTAACTCTCGCTCCGGATCTCCGCCAGCCTCCCGGGGAGGCCATTCAACTGCGAAGCCCTGCGGTGATTACCTTTTCCGGGGACCGGATTACCCGCCGCTGGCAGCGCTGGGAACTGGCCGAAGACATGAAGCGGGGCGATCGCACCGCCGTGTTCAAGAAAACGCCGACCTTCGAGGCAGGTGACTTAGTGATTCTGAATGTACCTCCACATCCTGACTTTATCGAGCGTGTCGGCAGTGGACGCAAGGACCAGCCCCGCCGTACAATTTTCATTGTCGAGGAGATCGACGGCACCCGGGTGACCTTCAATCAGCCCGCCCGGATTGACTACCCTGCAAACCAGGGGGCACGGGCGGTCAACGCCTATCCCATCCGGAATTCCGGAATTGAGGACCTGACCCTGGAACAGATTCACAAACACTGGACGCACGGCATTGTCATCGACCGTGGCTTCCGCTGCTGGATGCGGGGGGTACGGGTGAACAAAGCCGGGCGAAACCCAATGGGGTTGGAGGGATCCAAGCAATGCGAGGTCCGGGATTCCGAGTTTAATGACGCCTGGTATCTGGGTGGCGGCGGCACTGGATATGTGTCCTTTACAGATGCCTATGACTGTCTCATTGAGAACATTCACACCCGGCGCTTGCGCCATGCTCCCAATGCTCAGTGGGGAGCTCAGGGGAATGTGTTCCGGAACTCTGTGTTTGAACAGTCGGATGCTCAGTTTCACATGGGCTGGGCAGTGGAGAATCTGTTTGAGAACTGCATTGTGGATGCGGCGAAGGGAAGTGGATCCTACGGATACGGACTGTTTGTGCAGATGCCGGAATTTCAAATTCACGGACCCGGTGGGGGGCCCCGGAATGTGATGTACAACAATCAATTCGTCTCGCCGGACAGTGGGGTGTTTCTGGGAGGATCCAATGAAGCCTGGATGTTGCTGTACAATCACTTCAAAGTGGAGGGAGGCGCATCCAGAACCTTTCGCAACGCGGATGGAAGTCAGCTGTATGTACA
>DIYN01000007.1:0-2415 GCA_002429065.1 Verrucomicrobia bacterium UBA6053
CAGGGCCTGCGGGCTTACGAAACCGGCGGGCCCGTCGGGAATAACCTCAGGTCTCCCGCAGGGCCTGCGGGTCTACGTAAACCGACGGACCCCCGTCGGGAACAACCTCGGGTTTCCCGCAGAGCCTGCGGGCTTACATCTTCACATGGATTTTGGTTACGGCACCCGGGTTCTCATGCCAGGCGAGGAGAGCTTCGGGTGCGTTTTCCATGGAAACCGTTCGGGTCACCACACGGTTTACGGGAAAGGCCCGCTGTTCCAAAAATCGGATCACCGCCTCGAAATCTGCAGGAAGTGCATTGCGGGACCCTCGGATATCCAGCTCTTTCATCACCATGTATTTCGTCTCATACTCCACTGGGGCTTTCGCGTATCCGATGTAGACCACACGACCCGCAAATGCGGTTTCCTCAACACAGGCTCTGAATGTCGCCGGCTGACCCGCTGCCTCAATCATCACCGCAGGCCCCTCCCCGGCGGTGAAGTCCTGCAGACAGGTATGCAGATCCTGCCGGGGCACCTGAACGGTCTGCACCGCTCCGCAGGCCCTTGCCAGTTCCAGCTTTTCCTCCGCCACATCCACCGCAATGACCTTCGCCCCTCTGGTTGCCGCTCCGGCAATGGCGCCCAGGCCGATCGCACCGCAGCCCAGAACGGCGACCCATTCTCCCACCTGAACGGCTCCACGGTCTACCGCATGAAATCCAACCGTCAAAGGTTCCACCAAGGCCATTTCCTCCAGGGTCAGGATCCTGGAGGTAAACAGCCGTTCATGCGGGATCACAACGAACTCCGTGAACGCGCCGTCCCGCTGTACCCCAAGAGTCTGGTTATCCCGGCAGGCATTCGGTCGACCAACCCGGCAGGCAGAACACTTCCCGCATTCGCTGTATGGCGACACCAACACCCGGGTTCCAGTCCTCCACCGGGCAGGAACCCCCTCCCCCACGGATTCAATCACAGCCCCGATTTCGTGACCGGGAATGCGGGGATAACTCACCATGGGGTTCAGGCCACGGAACGTGGTCAGGTCCGAGCCGCAAAGTCCGACCTGGCATACCCGTAACCGAACCTCACCGGGACCGGGAGAACCGCAATCCGCCACATCCACATGTTCACAACGAAAGGGGGCAGGTATACGAATGGCTTTCATGCAACAGCCTCCGGCGTTGTGAGTTGATAAACACTCCAGGCCGTCTCTCCAAGTACAGCCGCCTGCTCAGAGGCGGACAGGGCAGAGGCAAACCCACGAATCAACAATACCCATTGCAGGTAAGAGGCCCCAAGGAGACACACCGGCCAATCCGTTCCCAACATCAGCCGCTCGGGTCCAAAGGCATCCAGGACGACTTCCAGGTACGGCAGGAGCTGTGCCTCCGTCCAGATGCCCGGATCAGCCTCCGTGACCATGCCGGACAGCTTGCATGTGACGTGCTCACGGGCGGCAAGTTGACGGATCTGTTGACTCCAAACCTTGATTGAACCATCCCGGATCCGGGGTTTGGCAATATGATCAAGGACAAACGACTGCCCTGGGTGACGGTCAACAAACCGGATGGTTTCCTCCAATTGATGTTCGAAGATCAGGAGGTCATAGACAAGCTTCCGCCGGGTGAGCTCCCGAATCCCCAGGTTGAGGTCCGTCTGATCCATAAACCCCGGGGCCTCCCCCTGCACCACATGACGGACTCCTTTGAGCGCGCGATACGGAGCATAGTGATCCAATACGTCTCCCACATCCGATTCACAGAGTGGGACCCATCCCACAACCCCTTTGATAAACGGGTGTGTCTCCGCGAAAGACAGCAGCCAGTCCGTTTCCTCAAGGGTCTGCCGTGCCTGAACCGACACCACCCCGTCCACCTTGGCGGCGGAACAGGCCTCGGCCAGATCTTCGGGAAGGAAGTCCCTTCGGAGGACCGACATGGAATCATCGATCCAGTCGTACTCATCCGGGTCAAACCGCCAGAAATGGTGATGTGCGTCAATGATCCTCATTTAGACATGCGGGTAGTCAGGCGTCAGCAGGCCTTCGGTTTTCAAGTCGTTCCAGAATGCATCCGGAAGCGAACAGGTCACGTATTCAACATTCCGGGAGATATGGACCGGCTTGCTGGTATTCAGTGCCAGTGCGGCCACTCCGGGGGGAGACAGGCTGAATTGACAGCAGGCGTGTGCAGGCTGAATCCCGTGCCGGTCACAGACGGTGTGGAAACGCAAGCGCCAGTCAAACACCTCCGGATGCGTCGCTTCGGAAACCCGTTGGTAATCAAAGTAGGGTCCGCCAATGAGGAAACCTGCGTTGAAGACTGCAGAATTAATCATCGGGATCCCAGCCCGGTGTAACTGCTCCATGAAGGAGAGGACCTCCGACGGGTGCGTGTACAGGGTGAAACTGTTGGCCAGCATCACCCA
>DIYN01000007.1:2489-4515 GCA_002429065.1 Verrucomicrobia bacterium UBA6053
TTGGCCAGCATCACCCAGTCAAACTGTACGCCATGTTCAAACAGTCGTCTGATCACCCGCCAGTCCTTGCTGCCAATCCCGACACCCAGAACCTCTCCGTTCTGTTTGAGTTGATGCAACGCAGTGTACGCCTCGCAGATCTCCTCAAAACGCGAGGCAACCTCATCGTCAGAAGCGGCCCCCAGCAAATACTCATCCGGATCATGTACGGACACCAGTTGAGCCGAGTAGTCTCCCAGAAGCTGATTTCCCTGATGATAGGCCTCCAGAATTCCCTCCCTGCCCATTGATTGCTCTGCATCATGCTCAAGGCCATACCAGGCTCCGGGTTCAAAGGTGGGTTCCGGGGTGGTCAATGGTGTCCGTTTCCAGCCGAGTTTGTTGCTAATGAGAATGGAATCCGGATCCACTTCCGCTTCTGCCAGGAACCGCCCCATGCTCTCAAGCGCCAGTCCTGCACCGTATTTTCCTGCGGAGTCCAGAACCGGATGGGGAACGGAATCGAGCCAGTTGCGGACAATCTCGCGCTTGGTGTCATCCGGCACCACCTCGTACAGATTCCCCAGAGCACTGGAGCCGAAAATAATCGGAGGAAGGTCCAGGTTCATTTCAGACCGGGGTCACGCCTTTTTTAAGCAGGATGTTTCCGTACTTGGCCGTCTCTCCGGTCATCACCACCGCAAACGCAGTCCGGCTACGGTCGTAAAACTCAAACCGATCTATCCGTCTGATCGCCGGCAACTCCGGCACGTGTGGCCTCATGGCATCACAGTACCGTTCTTCTACAAGAGGATCGAGTTCGTCCCCCTCCACTGCAGCCATCATCACCAACGGATCCGGCACATAGGCATCCAGCTCAAACAACGGAAGGATTCCATCAAGCAAGGGGGCAATTCCAATTCCGTCAGCACGCAGCACATTGGAATGAATGCTGTGCCCGGGGTAATGAGCGTCTGCCAGGATGAGTTCATCTCCGTGACCCATCCGGCAAAGAGTGGCCAGCAGTTCAGGAGACAGGTAGGGAGAAATTCCTTTCAGCATGATCAGTCCATGGGTGAGGTGAAAGAAAAGTCCTTAATGGATTCTCTTCGATTTCAACATGGACCCGCGTGATGTTTTACTGGATATTTGTGACATGCCACCCGAATCATCCCCACCCGGCTTTCTCAGTACATTGGTTTCAAGACGCCAGTATTACTTTGGCCAGCTTGATCCCTCCCCCTCCTCCACTCTGACGGTGGCCTGCGCCGGGAGAGAAGAGTGTACCCCGGAGTATGTCCTGACACGTACAGCGTTCCGATATCACGCCATTGAGTACATCCATAGCGGACAGCTCCTGTTTTCCAGTGGAGGGACCACCAGGACCCTCAATCCGGGGAGCGTATTTACCTATGCACCGGAGGATCATTTTCGGTTAGAGGCCTTACCAGGTGAACCTCTGATCAAATACTTTGTGGATGTTGGAGGGAGACCGGCAGCATCCCTGATACGAAAAAGCGGATTATCATTTGCAGTCCCAGGAACCCTGCTGCCGGCACGATGGGTGCATGATGTGTTCGAGCAACTGATTCACTGTGGATCTCTTCCGGAGCAGGACGGACAGGCCCTGGCCTGTGATCTCAGCAGGCTGTTGATGGACCGTATCCGTCTCGACACCTGTCAGTCCCAGGAAAACCGTCCAGAACGGTACCAGACCTTTCAGCGCTGCCTCATGTATATTCATGATCATTTCCGTGAGATACATGATGTACATACTGTGTGCAACGCCTGTCATGTGGACCGGGCTTACCTCAGCCGGCTGTTTCAGCAATATGGAGAGGATTCACCCTTTCGGGTGCTCGTGCAGCGGAAAGTGGAATATGCAGCCGGATTGCTTCGTTATCAGCAGATGTCCGTGAAGCAGGCGGCCGCCGAAGTGGGGTACGAGGACCCCTATCATTTCTCCAGAGTTTTCAAGCGGTGGAAAGGTGTGCCACCGAGTCAGTTCAGGGAAGGAAGGTAGGGATTTCCCGCAGGGCCTGCGGGC
>DIYN01000036.1:0-19029 GCA_002429065.1 Verrucomicrobia bacterium UBA6053
CTCAGGTTTGCCCGGGGTTCGCTCATCAGCCGGGTCTTTTTAAACCGTCGTTTTCTTGCTCGAGGCTCCGCGCGATTCGGTCGGTAGGGTACCCGGACAGAAGCGATCTGCGCGAGCATATGTTTTCGTAAGATGTGGAGAGACTCTGCTGGATCCCGGAACCGTTTCTCCCAGACCCGGATGACCTGAAGTGAGCTCTTAAAACTGATGCGCTCCAAGTCCACATCCTCCTTCCATGCCGCTTGTTGGATCAGATAACGAACCGCATTATATCCAATGAACATCATGAGCAGTTCCCGCATGACTGTAAGAGTCCCTTAAAAGTGGACATCTGGGAGTTAGAGAATCAGAGTGATCCACAAGGAGATCCTGATGAAGAAAAGCCGATACAGTGAAAGCCAGATCGTAGCGATTCTCAAAGAAGTCGATAGCGGCATGAAAGTCGCAGATGTATGCAGGAAGCACGGCATCAGCCAACCGACCTACTACAACTGGAAGAGCAAGTACGGAGGCCTCAGTGTTTCCGAGCTCAAACGCATCAAAGAGTTGGAAGCGGAGCACAGCAAACTCAAGCGGATGTACGCAGATCTGGCCATGGAGAACGATGCGCTGAAGGAGTTGATCGAAAAAAAGCTCTGATGCCGGTCGAGAAGCGTGAAGCGGTCGACTGGTTGCGCCATGAGAAAGGTCTGTCAGTAAAACGGGCTTGTGAAGGAGTCGGGATGAGCCGATCCGGCTGGTACCGACCGCGTACCGTGGATCCCATGAAGGACGAGGAACTGCGGAAGATGCTCGAAGAGGTCACCACCCGCCATGGTCGCTGGGGCTTTTGGAAGTGTTATCACTGGATGCGCCAGAAAGGAGCGACCTGGAACCATAAGCGCGTACGCCGAGTGTACCGTGACATGGGACTCAACTTACCTCGACGCGGAAAGAAGCGGCTTCCAGCCCGAGTAAAGCAGCCCTTGGAAGTGCCATTGCGCCCGGGCTTAAGTTGGTCGATGGTCTTCATGCATGACACTCTGCACTATGGGAAACGGTTCCGCACCCTCAATGTTTTCGACGAGGGCGTCCGGGAGGTATTGGCCATCGAAGTCGATAGCTCATTACCTGCAGAGCGTGTCATTCGTGTGCTTGAGCAGCTCAAAGAAAGTCATGCACTCCCGCAACAGATCCGGGTCGATAATGGCCCTGAACTCGTCTCCGCCAAGTTGGTAGCCTGGTGTGAGATGCACCACATCCACTTACATCATATCGAACCCGGAAAACCGACCCAGAACGCGTACATCGAACGCTTCAACCGCAGCTACCGGAGGGAAGTGCTCAATGCCCACGCGTTTGGCAGCCTTGAAGAGGTCCGCGAGATCACCCACGAATGGATGATCGCCTACAACGAAGAACGACCACATGCGGCCCTGAACCACTTACCCCCTGCCGTGTTTAAGCGGCAACTCAACATAAACCCAACCCCTGACACCTCTACTTTTGATCTGTCCGCTTGACGGGACTCTTACATCCTCAGAGAACGCATTATAGAGATGTTAACAGTGAGGAATTTAGACTTATTAACATTGAAGAGTATATGAATGATAGGTATCTTCCACCATTCCATGCCCTTTATAGAAGAGCTATTCAGAGGTTTATCGATGAGTGGGATTAAGATTTTATTTTTCTTAGTTGTTCCTATATTAGCTTCATGTTTGAATCTCGATGAAGACAAAAAAGTATTCAGTGAAGTTAAAGTATATGGAAGATATGAAGATTATATCCTTAAAAGGAATGGTTTTATTACGGTTTTGGATGTTTGCAAAGAATTGGAATCTCGACATAACTTAAGTGTAGAAAAAAGTTTTTTTATTACAATTTATAATCCTATTGGTGATAAAATTAAAGAGACAGGATTTTTTATTAGAATTGATGAGGGACGATGTGTAGCTGAGATTGATATGAATAAGATTATTCCTGACGGTAGCACACTTGCTGTCTCACAGTAAAAGGTAGGTAGAGCCTGTCCCGAATGGCACTAAGATAAGGGTCAACGGGTCGGCCCATACATTCCAACATTATTAAAGCCTGACAGTAGCTTTTAATTTGGGGTTACTTGAAAGGCGGGTTGACAGAAACCTTCAGCTCAGAAAGAGGTAAGCTGGGACCGTATTGATTCCAGGTTTTCAGCTAAGGACCTAGCTAACGATTTCTTTGATATCGATCTACGATCACCCATCAACAAATCAACTAAGTCTGAAATTTGAACTTCAGAATCCTGCGAAATCGTAGGCGAAGGAATCGCATTAATAGCCGTTTGCAAGGCACTCTCATCTACATGTGTGTACAGGTTATGCACGTCAGCAGAAGAGTGCCCAACCAACGCTTGCGAGGTAGACTGGGCCGCTCCTGCATTTCGCAGTAACGAAACAGTCGAATGCCGAAGTGAATGAAAGCCTACTTCAACGTGATTCAGCGTTCCTTTCCCGCTTGATGTTGTCTGAAATCCAATCTTTTTGAAAAACGTTTGGATCCGCTTGCTGACGCTGTGCGGGCCTCGTGTTTCATACATATCCGCAAGCTCTGGAGTAACACAGCCTTGCTTCTTAGGGGATGCGTCGCTCAGTATCTCTCGCAAGAAAGGATGCCTTCGTTTAGATGCGGGAACAGTAGCTGTTTGCCTGCCAAAAGTCTACCATAAATCTACCATTATACGGTTATATTCAATAAAATAAGCATAAGTAACTAACTTGAGGGGCTGGTGCCCGCAAGGGCGTGTGGGTTCGACTCCCACTCCGAGCACCATTTTCCTAACGGTCCCCCCGATCACCGGGACGACAGTCGTGGTTTGACTTGTCGCCAATGGTCCCGGAGTATTCAGTCAGGATGCCCCGGTGGCATCCCTGTTATGAGTTGCGTGAGGTTAGCGATAGGCTTCTTTCAGTCCGCCCTTGAGTTCCTCTCCCTCTGCAATCAACGCCAGACGTGCAAGGGCGTGAATCAGGACGCTGGATCCCTGCTGAGGTTCGTAATGGGAACGGCCGGTGGACATGCGGGGAAGAGGAAGATCAAAGTACAGCTCCATCGCATCCGTGGCATGCATCAGGGCTGCATCCAGCCACTCCCGCTCCTCTGTTAGACGATAGAGTTCGGTGCAGAGCCCGATCACCAGTCCGGGATCTCCGGCCCGGACAATCAGGTCACGGGCCATCCGGTCCGATTTGTACACCCCGGCTGCACGGACTGCGAGGTCCAATCCTCTTGCGTCGCCAATGGTCTCTCCGGCCCAGAGAAAAGAAAGAAGGGCCTGGGCCGTCACAGAGCTTCCGCGGTTCCCCGCCCAGGGCTGGCTGTGTTTACTGGGTTTGTTTTCCGGAGAAAACTGCATCCAGATCCATCCTTTTTCCGCATCCGGCTGCTCGACGTCGAGAACGGCCTTCACATAGGAAGTGCCGCGTTCGAGCAGAACCCCGTTGTTCAGCATCGCTCCGGCCTGGAGGCACTTGATACCCAGGGCAAGGGTCATTGCGGGAGACGGGCCTTCATGCTGGCCTCCGCTCCGGGGAAGCAGACCGCTGTCCAGCCGCCGGTTCCACCAGTTGTGACTGAAGCGTTCCAAAGCCGTCTGCCATGCAGGGTCCGGCTGTTCAACCAGTGCCATTGCTGCGGCATAATCATGGATGAAGGTTCCGGAGGCACTGGGGAAATCAGAACCGGATGTTTTGGGCGTGAGCTTGCCGGTCATCCGATCATGTCGTTTGACCGGATACCCCCGGATGAACTGCGTGATTGGTGCATGGCGGTTAAAGAAGGTCCGTTCCTCGTCCATCCAATGCCAATCGAGGCCGTTCACGAAGCGGGGGATCAATTCGGAGTTGTGCGCATGCAGTTTCTTCCAGATCCACAGCGGAAGCGTGCAGATCTGATGATGGGTGGGGGCCCCTGCATCGATGGCCCGTTCATAATACTGCAGGTGATAGCTGTTCCCGATTGAATGATCCGTCAACCGCCAGAATGCATGTTCTCCCCAGGGCAGCAGGCCGGTGGGGGATGCCGGAGCACAGAGGGTGGCAAAGGTTTCCAGGTACCCCTCAAGCAGTGAATGGTACCGATGGGAGAATGCGCGTTGATTCAGCCCGTCGAGCGTGCAGAGAAGGGCGACATCATGAGACAGATTACAGCCTCGGGGAGAGCGGTCCGAATTTCGTTGACCGGGAATCGGAGGGGGAAGTGGCCAATCCATCAGCAGGGTGCCAAACGACCGTTCCGCGACAGCGGGAAAGAGGCCATCGTAACGGTCGATGTTGTTTTCAAACACTTGAAATACGATGTCGACGGTACGAAGAATGTTCTGAGGATCGGTGGTGAATTGCATGGAAATCTCCGGGTTTTGCAGAAAGCTTATCCGGTTTGATGCATGACCTCTACCTCCATTCTCCTCTAAAACTCCATGATACTACGATGAATCTGGATTTGCATTTTTCGATGAAAAATGTGATAGAAGTGAGGCTTTTGATCGTCATCCGGTAGGCTCTGCCGGAAAAATCCGCTTTCCCGCAGGGCCTGCGGGATGATGTGACCCTCGCGAACCCCTCAATCATTGGAGCCCACCATGTCGACCACCGTTCTCTATGAAAATCCTCTGGCCTCGGAATCAGATCTGAACGAATTCCGCTGTGAGGGGTCCCCGGTTTTTAGTTTTCCTCAGGGGGTGTGGCGTTTGGAAAACGGAATGGATGCCGATGCGGGGCAGGCGGCGAATTATGTGATCTGGTGTCCCGAAGTCTTTCCCGCCGATCTGGAGGTGACCTGGGACTTCCGTCCGATCCGGGAGCCTGGGCTGGCGATGTTCTGGTTTTGTGCCAATGGGCGGGAAGGCAAAGACCTTTTCGATCCTTCCTTGAAGAAGCGGGAAGGGCAGTACCGGCAGTATTTTGACAGCGACATGAATGCCTATCATGCGAGTTACTTCCGCCGGAAGCAGGAGGAGGAGCGGAACTTCCACACCTGCAACCTGCGCAAGAGCAAAGGCTTTCATCTCGTGGCCTCCGGCGGAGATCCGCTGCCAGATGCAGACCAGAATGAACTCTGGTACCAGATCCGGGTGCGGAAAGCGGCGAACCGGATCTCCTTCTTTGTGAATGATCTCTGCTGTTATGACTGGGAGGATGAAGAGGGGGAAACGGGGCCCGTTCTGGGGGAGGGATATATCGGGTTCCGGCAGATGGCGCCTCTGATTGCCGAATACCGGAACCTGAAAGTCACCACGCCAAGTTGAGCGTCGGAGAGTCTCGATGAAGTGAACCACTGATGGACACCGATTTTCACAGATAGTGAATTGGGTACATTCAATAAATCAGTGAGCATCGGTGTCCATCAGTGGTTCTTGATCAAGCCATCATTCGCTGGATGTGGTCCAGTTCGTCCTGGTTGACGGTATGACCGAACCCAGGATAGATGACTTCTTTCACGTATCCGCCAAGTTGCTCGAGCACCTGCGTGGATTCCTGCACCCGGTCCAGAGGGATATGCGGATCAATATCACTGCAGCCGAGGAAGACCGGGGTGTTGTCCAGCGAACCGCTGTAGGTGCGATGGTTGACGCCAAGGCCGATCAGTCCTCCGCTCAGGGCAAAAACTCCCCCATAGCGTTTTGGACGACGGGCGGCAGCTTCCAGGGTCAGACAGGCTCCCTGTGAAAAACCCATCAGGTAGATGGTTTCAGACCCGCCGAGGGACTGTTCCAGTTCTTCCAGCGTCTGATGAACCAGAGCCAGTGCGGAGTCGAGACCGGGTTGATTCTGTGCCTCAGGTGCGAGAAAGCTCTGCGGATACCAGGTCCGTGCGGTAGCGGAGGGTGCCACCAGTGCAACACCATCGGTATCAAGATGTCCTGCGAGGGAAATCAGATCCTGTGGAGATCCGCCACGACCGTGCAGGAGCACCATGGCGCCTTTTGCAGAGGCAAGTGGGGTGCCGGTGATGACGGTATGGGATGCGTGATGTTCATGATTCATGACGATTCCTCGGGTAGTGGGAGAAACAGGCTTTTTCGTACCTGGTTTTGAATATGACGGGTAAGGTGGCCGTTGCCGGTGGTGTCTTCCACCAGCAGAATCTCACCTCCTGAAAACCGGCGGGATTCGCCGGTCCCCACCGTGATTTCAATTTCCCCGTCCAGCAGCACGATGTACTGCCGTCGGGGGGCCTGATGCCAGTCGTGATGATGATCCGCCGGGGTTTCCCGGAACATCAGGCTGGTCACCGCAACCGGGTCGGAAATCCGGCCGATGGCGCCCTGGTCATGGAGCGGAACCTCGACCTCGGAAAAGGCCGATATTCCGTCTTCACGGGTATAGATGCGGGTGACCTTCACTTCAGTCCTCCGGGGGAATGGGGGTGAGGTGTTTCTCCAGACGGGTCCGCAGATGCTCGTGCTGTGCAGGTAGTTTCAGCGCCATGCCCAGAGAGTCCGCCTCTTCATCCCGGGTGAATCCGGGAGGATCGGTGGCGATCTCATAGAGAATGCCCGAAGGTTCACGGAAGTAGACCGACATGAAGTAGTCGCGGTCGACGTGGTCCGTGGTCTGCAGCCCGAAGGCACGAACCGCATCACGGATTTGCGCTTCGTGATCGATGTCTTTCGCCCGGAAGGCGATATGGTGCACAATGCCGGCACCCAGACCGTTATCGCGCAGGTGATCGTCCACCACCATATCGAAGAGGCCTCCGGTGTCCGGGGTATCCCCCTGGAAGGCGAAACGGGTGCGGTTGCCTTCTTCTCCGACGATGGTCATGCCGAAGACATCCGTCAACAAGGCCACACTGTTGTCCCTGGTGGAGCCGGGTACGGTCACCGTGGCAGAGTGGAACCCGCGCAGACGGTGTTCCTGAGGCACCGGACTCTGTTCCCAGTAGGGAAGACCGGGAGCCTGTTCCATGCCTACGACCTCAACCGGCATGCCGTCCGGATCGGCAAAGGTCAGACCGGGTTGGTTTAACCGGGTAAACGGCGTCACAGACACGCCCTCCTCCTTGAGCCGCGCGGCCCAGAAATCGAGACTGTTCTGATCGACCGCGTAACTGGTTGCCGTGACCTGGCGGTTTCCGGTGGGGACCTGGCGCATGTTGGTCCAGGGGAAGAAGGTCAGGATGGTACCCGGACTTCCCTGACGGTCGCCATAGTAGAAGTGGTAGGTGCCGGGGTCGTCGAAGTTGACGGTTTTTTTCACCAGCCGTTCTCCCAGTGTCTGGGTGTAAAACGACCAGTTGCGTACCGGATCTCCGGCCACGGCGGTGATATGATGTATGCCTTGCAGTTTGTCCATGTGGTGTTCCTTGGTTTAGGTTCTGAATCCATTCTCCATGCATTCAGGAGAAACCCAAATACCGGTTCTGAATGGGTCTATGCATTTTATGCATAGCTTCCGTTTGACGGATAGATTCCCGTGACCGATAAAGGGGAGTAGATGAAACTGAGGCAGCTTGAGATCTTTTTAGCCGTAGCGGAGGAACAGAGTTTTTCCCGGGCCAGCCGGCGGCTGAATACCAGTCAGCCTGCTCTGAGCCGGGCGGTTCAATCGTTGGAGGAGGAACTGGGAGCCCCGTTGCTGATCCGGGAGACAACCCAGGTTCGGCTCACACCGGAAGGTGAGCGGCTGGAAGGACTGGCCATGGAAATTCTGGAGAAGGTCGAGGACACCAAGCGAGAAATTCGGCAGATGAGCGGGAGCACGCCCCATCTCGATATCGGCTACATTCCTCCGGCACTGGACACCTTCCTGCAGGAAGTCATGGATTCCGCCTGCAGTCGGCTGCCGCATCTCTTGCTGAGTCTGCATGACCAGACCCCGGAGGCACAGATGCGGCTCATGGAAAAGAAAAAACTCGATATTGGATTGGTTGGAAGCGTCTGTACGGAAGTGGAATCCCGCTTTGATCTGTTTTCCATCTGCCGGATCCCCTTGCGCCTGGCCGTCTCCCGCCGTCACCCCCTTGCCGATCATGAGAGGGTCAAACTGGCGGATTGCAAAGATGAGCCGTTTATCCGGTTAAGAAGTGACACCTTTGCCAGTCAACAGCGTGCGGTGGAGGATGCCTGTGCCCGAGCAGGGTTCAAACCGAAGCCGGGTGAGGAAGCCGACACCCTGAACAGTCTGGCAGCTCTGATCGGAAGCGGAAGAGGGATTACCCTGGTGCCGGCGGATCTGGCCCCCCGATTTCCAGAGCAGGTGAAGCTGGTGCCCATTTCCGAACCTGTCTGCGACATTGACTTTACCGCCGTGGTCAGCCGTGATGAATCGCGCCCCCTGATTACCACCTTTCTCCAGGAATGCCGGAAGGTGGCCACACTCCATATGTCTCAGTATCACGAACCCATCCCCTCATGATCCATCCCGACTTATTCCCCTTTTTCCGCAAGCTGGCCAAACACAACTCCAAGGACTGGTTTAATCCCCGCAAAGAACAGTATAAGGAAATGCGCCAGATGTTCGCCGATGCCCTGGAGGAGATGTCCTCCGATATCGCCGCCTTTGATGACCGGGTAGAGCGGTATCTCGATCAGCCTGGGGCGGTGAAAATTTTCCGTATCTACCGCGATACCCGTTTTCACAAACATCCCATTCCCTTAAAAACGAATGTCAGCGGATATGTCTCCGGTGGACCGGAGGGTCCGTTTTATTATGTCCAGGTCGGTCCGGGCGAAAGTATGGCCGGTGGGGGGATCTATCTGCCCTCTTCCCGCTTGCTTGCGGCGATTCGCGAGGAAATTGCCGATACCTGGGAAGAGTTGGAGGCGATCACGCAGGATCCGGACTTCCAGGAACTCTTTCCTGATGGCTTAAAAACAGAATATGAGGTCAAAACCGCGCCCCGCGGATTTCCCAAAGATCATCCGGGCATCACCTACCTGAGAAAAAAAAGTTTCACCGTGATCCGCAGATTTGAGGATGACGAAGTGACGTCGGACAATTTTGAGGAGGAGCTTCTCAGGACCTTTGAAGGAATGCGGCCTTTTCATCGGTACCTGTCCCGTGCATTTGGGCGGATGGATGGTGGGGGAAAATGAGCGCAGCAATCCGATGGGTCGTCACCGGGGCCGGAGATGTGTGTGAACGGAAATCCGGGCCCCCACTCTACAAGGTACCGGGCCATAACCTGCTCGCAGTCTCCAGGAGGCAGGTGAAGGCAGGGGAAGCGTTCGCAGAAAAGCATAATTGCCGGTATATCGGTAATCTTGAGGACATGCTGACGATGCCTGAGGCCAATGCCGTGTATGTTGCGACACCGCACGCCGTGCACCTGGAACAGACTCTCGCCGCTGCCAAGGCTGGGAAACATGTACTGGTGGAAAAACCCATGGCCGCGAACACCGCAGAGTGTGATCAGATGATTTCCGCATGCCGTGAGGCGGGTGTGGTCCTGGCGGTGGCCTATTATCGTCGCTGTTACCCCTCCATTCTCAGAGCCAAAGAATTACTGGCTCAGGGAAGGATCGGTGACATGACCCATGTGGATATGAATGACCAGTTTCCTCCCAGCCACCGCCTGGATCTCATGCATTTCTTTGGCGGAGACATCGCCTCCATTCGTTCGGAAACCCGAGAGTTACCCCCTCATAGTCATGCAAAGAAGGGTGAGAGACTTCTTGGGTCTTTCCGGAATACCGGTACTTTCTCCATGAATATCGGATGGCATGAATCCGGCCCCCCGGAACAGGTTCGCCTCACAGGAACCGAAGGAGAACTGTGGATTGAAGATCTCAAAGGAGGTCACCTGTTTTGCAACGGAGTGAAGGAGACGTTTGCTCCGTTGCCCTGGACCCATTGGGGCCTGATTGAAAATTTCGGTCATCATCTTCAGGGAACCGCCCCCATTGCCTGCAGCGGGGAGGAGGGACGGAAATCAACCGTGGTCCTCGATTTTGCCTCGACTCTGAAAGCGGATGGGGATGCCGTGGAGATCGACTACGCCAACCCGCCCGACCCGGATCGGATGAAAGCCGAAGACTTTCGTCTCTTGGGCTAACCCTTCTCTCGCTCGAACCTGCTACCGGAATCGTGGATGGGATCCTCATACAGACGATGAAGAAAAAGATCATACGGTTCCCGGTTTCCAGCATCAGGATTATGTCTGGGAGCTGCGGTTCGATTCCACGGGTCAGCTTCTGATGTCTGGCGGACAGGAGTATCTGATGCGGACCTGGGACCTGTCCACCGGAATGTAAGATCTCAACTCTCTGATGAGGATGAAAAATGACAGAACCAAGATGTGAGCGCTGTGGAACTCCGGATGCCGTCCAACTGGGTGAACGCACTCTTTGCGAGACCTGTTACTTTGAGATGAATTCCTGCTGTGGTCATGAGTTTGAACCTGTTCCAGCCATGGAAGGACCTGTTCTGAAGGTGGTGAAGGGAGACATTACGACGCTGCAGGTCGATGCCATTGTCAATGCCGCCAACAAGACCCTGTTGGGAGGGGGAGGGGTGGACGGCGCCATTCACCGTGCAGCCGGTCCGAAACTGCTGGCCAAATGTGCAACCCTTGCAGGCTGTAAGACCGGAAAAGCAAAAATCACGCCCGGGTATCGACTTCCTGCAGCCTTTGTCATTCACACCGTGGGGCCGGTCTGGCACGGGGGACAGCAAGGAGAACCGGATCTGTTGGCTTCCTGCTACCGGAATTGCCTGAACCTCGCACTGGAAAACAACGCCATCCGCACCGTCGCATTTCCTTCGATCAGTACCGGGGTTTACCGCTACCCCAAAGATCAGGCCGCGGAACTCGCCATCCGGACTGTCAACGAAACCTTAACCCCTTTCCCGGGTCGGCTGGAGGTCAGTTTCTGCTGTTTTTCAGACGAAGATGCAGACCGATACCGCCGGTTATTGGCGTGCGAAGTTTAAAACTTCCGCTCCAGATCGAGAATCATGTCTTCTACCCCGGGAGCTCCACTCGCATCCAACATCGGGGCGCCGTCATGCTGCAGGAAGTCATTCATCACCTCCTGATTCCGCCGCGGCTGAATCTTCAGGTTTGCCGGATAGGTAACCTCATAACGGAGGACAAACTCGTTTTTGCTTCCCGCCGGAATGGTGACATTCCAGGCCAGCAGGCCATCCTCGTCAGGAGTGACCGCAGGCTCCACCCGTATCAGATCCACACTGATGTCCCGTTCGTTTGAGACCGGCACCCGGTCTGCAAGCTTGAGCGGCAGGGCTTCGGTTCCCGTGTTTTCCACCGTGATTTCATATTGAACCCGCATGCGATTGGTTTTCCGCCCTCTGCGGAGTTCACTCTTTTCATGGTTCATTCTGCGGGTGATGCTCAGGCTGTCCTCAGATCCGGCAAAAAGCATAAAGGTTTCTCCCGGTCCGGTGAACGCCAACTGCGTATTCCCGATGTAGGCCCCATCCAGAAACAGACCGGCCTCCCCGGGAAGCAGGGGAACGGTGTGCTCGTACACCAGCTCAATTCCCCTGGCCGCATTTACAGAGACTTCGGGTGCGGCCATGACGAGTAATTCCCCTTTTTTTTCTATGGAAGACAATGGGATCCGAACCGAATTGCCGTCTGTTCTCACCGTCTGCATGCCGGGTGCTTCATACAAGGCGGTGGTCCCACGCCCCTCCAGTTTACGGAACACTTGGGCGGAACGCACCTGAACCTCCTGCTGTTTCTCGAAGTTGTCCTGCAGGCGGCCCATTTTGCCTTTTTGCTGCTGAAGGTTGTAGGTGACCATATTGCCCAGATAGTAATCGTTCACATCACTCCAGTTGCCCGAGGTCGTCTGGACCTGTGGAAGGACGTTTACAGAACGCCGCCCACCCAGCAGCATCGCTTCCAACTGCGGTAGATTGGTGGACTGACTTAAATTCCGGGTCGAGAAATTGAGGGTGGCGTTTTCCCAGCTCTCACCGGTTGTCTGGCGGACCTGAGCAAAGGAGGTGATGCGGACCTGACTGGTTTCGGTGACACGCACGTCATGTACCGGTTCCCAGGTGGCCCCGGGGAGTTCATAACTCACCGACAGGATGTTCTTTCCCTGATGTCCGGTCTCGGCACGCAGAACCAGGGTGACAATGAGCTGTTCAAGATTATTTCCCTGACGCAACTCGGCAAGGGTGGCTCTGCGGGCCTGCAGTTCCGGTTGAAGGTCACGGACTTCCCGTTGTAACCGCCGACGCTCGGTATCGATTTCAAGTGTGCCTTTGAACACATACTCCGCCATTTTTTCAAAATACTCGACCGGAATGTCCCGGCGGCTGATCTCGGGCGGGAGCACCTGCGTGGCGTAGGTTTTCGTTTGCAGGATCTGGTCGCGTTTCTGGTTCAGGGCCAGGCTCTGATCCTGAATTCCCGCCAGTTTATCCTCAATTTCCTGAACCGCTTTCTCCGCAGCCAGGATGTCCGCATCCGGTGTCTGGGCGAGGAATTCCCGGCGGGTACGGACGTCCAGCACCTCTCCCCCGGTGAGTTTGGCCCGGAGCGAAGCCGGATCCACCCATGCAGGGAGGGGCGTCAGATCCACCGTGGCCAGTTCATCGGCCAGGGCAAGTTCTGCTGTCCGGGTGACACGGGCCCGGTCTGCAAAGACCGTGACCTCGGAAATGGAGGAATCGATTGGATCCGCGAAGGCAATGAATGAACATACAACGGCAAACAAAGGGAGTGAGCGTTTCATGGGTCTCCTGGGTCAATGAGTCAGAAACATAGACCATAGCGAATAACCAGTTGTCAAAACCATGTAAAAAAGAGGAGAAACGACTCTGTTTCATCTCCACGACCAATTGCAAAGGTGATCAGAGAGGATTTCCGCTTTGCAAATACCCGGAGAGTTGCGTAGGACTCGTGGATTGTTTTAACCCTTCCCTGGAAAGATGATGACACAGATTGGTGCCCAGATGTACACACTCCGCGATTCGTGCGGAACCCCTGACGAGATTGCCCGTTCCCTCGAAAAAGTAAAAGTCATGGGATATGACGGCATTCAGGCCTCCTCTGCCGGATTCAACACCCTGGACGAGACCGAACTTACACAGATCAAGCAGGCACTGGATGACAACGGCCTGGTGTGTGGTGCCACGCATGAATCGCTGGAAAACATGCGGGACCATACCGAGGCCACGATCACCAAGCATCAGATTCTGGGCTGCAGCTACACCGCGATTGGGGGGACGCTTTGGGGCAATGGTTCCACGGCGGCCGATTGGGAGGCGTTCTGCAAAGAGTTTAACGGCATCACCGCTGAACTGAATCGCGCCGGCATCCGGGCCGGGTACCACAATCACTCTCATGAATACCAGATCCTGGATGACGGCCGCACTCCTATGGCCATCATGCTGGAGAACTTCGAGCCCCATGTATGGCTGGAGCTCGATGTGTACTGGGTGGCACACGGACTGGCCGATCCTGCAGAATGGATCAACACGGTTGCTGCGAGCGGTGAAAAACGGATCCCCTGCATCCATTACAAGGACGGTGTGGTCAACGGAGACCGTGAGCATGTGATGATGCCTGTGGGGGAAGGAAACCTGAACTGGCCTGCCATTAACACCGCCTGCGCCGACGCCGGGGTTGAATGGATTCTGGTTGAGCGCGACTCCGGGCCGCATGACCCCTTTGTCGCCCTGGAACTGGCGGTGAAAAACCTTCGCGCCATGGGCCTTTGAACAGGTGTAGGTGTTTTCGCCACGCCTGAGCTTGCCGGGCCGTGAACCGCTCCAGCCGCAGGTTGCTCCGGATATGATTCTGTAAATATGCCAATGCCATCCGTTTCAGACTGGTCGATAGCTCCGGGGCAGGACCTTCCCATGCTGCATCCCCTGGCCCGGGTGCCGGGGGTGCGGGTGCCGGATGTACCTCCGGATCAGCCGGGCTGGAGGCTGTTCCGGTCCTCCATCCAGTTGGAGACCTCGGTCCCAGCTTCCCGTTTGTGGTGGAGCGGAAGTCAACGGGTACGGGTATGGCTGGACGGAACCTTGATCTCCGAAGGTCCCCCCCGCTCTGACCGGGAGCGGTGGCCGTATGTGGACGTCCTTCTGCCCCAACTGGAGCCCGGTCCGCATGTCCTGGCCGCGGAAGTGACCTGGTACGGTCACCACGGTGGCAAAGGGCAAATTGGCGGCCCTCCGTTTTGGGTATCGGCGGTAGAGCATCCGGCGTTGAAGGCATGGAACTCCGGATCAGATTCCTGGCGGTGCCGTCTCGATCCCAACCGGGAATTCTGGAGGGGAGACCTTTCCCTGGAGGATGCCGTTCAGCGGGGTGGCCACAAAGCCATTGGGCATGGACAACGGATTCACCCGACGGTGGATCTTCTTGGGTGGCAAACCGGAGCAGGGGAGTCAACAGGGTGGACGCCTCCACAGCCCATTTCTGAAACCCACGGCAACCCATGGGGCAACCGGCCGTTTGGTGTTCATCTGATTCGATCGTTTCTACCGGAAATGGAACGGGTTCCGATCCAGCCCGAGTATTGGGTGGGCAAACCGGATGGAGACCGGCAGTCTCTTCCTCCAGGTTCCTCGACCCGGTGGATCGCGGATCTGGGAGGCGTGCATCTGTTTGACCCCGTGCTTCGCTGGAAGGGCGGAGCAGGCAGTCGGATCACCTTGACCTATGCAGAAGTGTCCCTGAACCGGGAGCCGATTTCAAAAATCAGAGATGACTCTTGGCCCCAGGGCGCGTTTCCGGGACAACAGGACCGGATTGAGCCTGTTGGGAGTCCCGGCGAATGGTCCCCGGAATGGTTCCGTGCCGCACGGTTCCTGATCGTGGATCTGGAAGTGGGCGACGACACGCTGGAGCTGGAGTCGCTTCAGCTCTTCCGCAGAGGGTTCCCTTTCGAGGACCGCTTGGAAACCGTTGTGGAGGATGGAAAGCCATGGAGCCAGCTCGTAAACGTGAACCGGTTGACCAACCGGGCCTGTTCTCACGAAACCTTTTTTGACTGCCCCTGCTGGGAACAGGCCCAGTTCCCCGGTGACACCCGCATCCAGTCCCGGCATCATTATCTGGTCTATAATGAGGACCGGCTGGCCCGGAAGGCCATCGACGATTTTGCCGCCAGTATCACCCCTTCCGGTTTACTCCGCAGTCATTGGCCCTCACGTTTTGAGCAGGTCATTTCCACCTACTCCCTGCAATGGATGGGCATGCTCATTGATTACCAGTGGTATCGGGGGAAAGGGCAGGAACTGGCTGGTTATCTGCCCACTGCCCGGGGGATTCTGGAGTGGTTTCTGCAACGGGTCCGGCTGGATGGTCTGATGGGGCGGGTGGATGAAGCACCGTTTATCGACTGGGCGTTCCCGGCTGGGTGTCCGGAACAGCAGGAGGACGGAGGCTCCTCGATCCTTACGGCCATGGTGTCGGAAGCCTGCGGATGGATGGCGGAACTCGAAGAGCTCTGCGGCTGGCCGGAGTGTTCTCCCCGCTGGCGAGAGAAACAGACACAACTTCGGGACGCCTTGTCCCTCTGTGAGGATGCTGAAACCGGGCTGGTCCGGGATACACCGCAAGGAGGCATCAGTGTGCATGCACAGGTACAGGCTGCGCTTGCAGGATTCGGATCCGCTCAGGAGGCCGGCGATCGGATCGTCCGTGCGATGACGTCAGAGGAGGCCATTCAGGTACAAACCCTTTATTACCGTGCACACCTGATGGAAGCACTGCGTAGCACAGGCCGTCAGGCTGAGTCGGTCGAGGTGTTGGATGTCTGGTTTGCCTTTCTGACAAAAGGCGTCACCACCTGGCCGGAAAATGACCGGGAGATGGCCCGATCCGACTGCCATGGATGGGGCTGTGTGCCGGAGGTAGAACTGGTGCACAGTTTGTTCGGACTGTACCCGCTGGAACCGGGGTGGAAAAAAATTGGTTTCCATCCCGCGGTCGCAGAGGGGGTTGAGGTTTCTCTTCGGATGGAGTTGCCCGTCGGTGAACTCCAGATTTCCCGGGACAGGGAAGGACAGTGGAACATCCACTCTCCTGTACCGGTTGTGAAACACGTCTGATTCGGAGAATCCTGTGTGGCAGGAGCCCTTCAGGGCCCGGCAAGATCTGATGTACCGTAAATGCCTACATCCAGATTCAGCCACCGAAACCGGATAAACATTGGCAGGACCTGAAGTTATTTCTTCACGACCTTGCCGTCAACTTCCAGCGTCACCCCGTCCAAGTGCCAGACGGTGGCACCGGGTTCGATCGTGAGGGATCCGAGCCGGATGCGCGGAGCGGAGAAGACAACCTTGCCTCCCCTTTTCACCACCAGATTCAGGTGGTTGCCATACTTCTCACCCAGGCGTTCACTTTCCGCCGGATCGGTATGAATGCGGAGAAGGCCTTCCTCCACCACCAGAGTGCTGTTTTCCTGCCATCCCTGCTGTCCTTCGAGGGAAAGCATGGCCGGACCTGTCTTCGTGATGGTGGCACCGGGCCGGGTGGTCCGGAAGGCTCCGGTGGAGGTGAAGTTTCCGCTTCCTCCCACATCAAGGTTCACCTGAAAAGTCCCGCAGTGGGTCAAGGGCGCCTGAAGGTCAAGAGTGCCGTCTGAAGCAAAATCAATTTGCGCGGAATAGCGGTGCGGGGTGGAGCGAACGGACCAGGTGGAAGGACCTTCTCCTTCAAACACCACGTGACCATTGTGGTACACTCCACCCCGTCCATCCGGGCGGGAGTTGTACGGCAGACTCAAACTGTGATGGGTAATCAGGGTGGCTCCGTTGAGGCGAATCGTGCCCATTGCATTCGGGACGGTGGCCCCTTCCGTGAGGTCGGATCGGAAGTCTTCTTCGAGCTCCAGAATCCCGGTTCCATCCCCCCAGACCCAGAGTTGACGGGTGTAAAAGGTTCCCGCCATGACAAAATCAACAGTGGCATCCTTCGTCCAAACCATCTTTCCGCCGTCCCGCAGAACCAGCATGGGATAGGCACCTCCTTCATCTCCTTTCCAATGGCCGGAAAACCTCACTTCTGTTCCCTGACCGTGCACACCGACCAACCCTCCGTTGTGCACCTGCCGGCCGATGATGTCCCCTTTGAGATCGACCACCCCACCGGTCTGAAAATGAACACCGTCCCCCACCATCTGCTCGGAGTAGCGTTTCACTTTTCCGGTCTGTGTGATCTTCGTGGGAACGGGATCCTCTGCGTTCACCCACAGGGCATCGTCCTTTTTAAAGTCCTGACGGACCTCAGTGGCAGAGACAAAAACGGCGAGAAGGCAGAATGGAATCAGACGGGTCATGGCAATCAGTGAAACACGGATCCTGTCATTTCACAATGGTGAATACAAAAACCCAGTGCCAGAGGAGTGTTTCCGGCCCGGCAGGTTGTGGCGTGGCCTGAAGGCCTACTCCCACATATCTCCGCTGCAACACCACTCCAAAAAGAGCAAAGCAACTACAGGCCCAATGTCTCCAGCAACGGAAGGGTGGCATGAGGGATTTTTCCGTAGGCCACATCCTCCAGTCTTGGATTGATTTCCGAGAGCAACCGCTGGTTGTACAGGTTCAACTGATCTCCAGAGCGATTGGTAATCCCATAGGCTGCCCCTTCCGGGTCGGTGAAGTTGTGGACCCACCGGTAGAAGGTGTAACCCACCAGTGCCGGGTGAACAAATGCACGCTCAAGAGCCTCTTTGGCTTTGTAAGGGGTGCGCTCGAGCTTTTCGAGTTTGTCCGTTGGCAGGTCATGCGTTTTTTGACGCCAGCCGTAATAATCGGAGTTCCAGCTAATTTCGCCGTTCAGGATCGGCATGGGGCAGGTCTGATAGACTTCATCCACCCGTTCGTAAAAGATGTGCTGGTAGTTGTTCACGGTGATCACATCCAGGTAAGGACTGTCGTAACATGCTTGTCCGATGGAGGGTCCGGGCGGGCCTCCGAATCGACAGCCCAGTACCAGGTGATTCGGATCATGTTTGCGGATGATTTTTCCGACGGTGTCGTGGTACTGGCGGGCGGCATGATAGGTAAAGGCTTCATGGTCTGCCGCATAGCCCTCGGTCTGAAAAATTTCGCCCAGATCGGTTTTTTTCCGAAGTTCCTCCAGTGAGGCGCACCCGGGAATATGCCAGTTGCTGATGGCATTTCCAATGGTGCCGTGTTTTTCCTCAAGGAAGGCTACGGCTGCCTGCTGAATCGGGCGTTCCTGGTCGAGATGGAGAACGAACTGCAGCAGCAGAGGGCCTTTGGTGTTCAATAGATCTCCACCGCCCCAGATATGGTCGGCATTCGCCTGTCCCCATCCCGGTTCATTGTCAGTGAACCAGCCGACAAACTCTTTTTTATCCACCCGTGCGGGTGCCAGTTTGGCAATGGCCCGTTCGTAAGCGGCCTCCCACTCGGGAGCAAACATGTCCGGGAGATTGATACCGGCGCCCTTGATTCGGAATGCATCCGGGTCCAGATCGGTGTCATGTACGGATTCACAGGTTTCGGTGTAGTAGTAACCGCGGTCAAAAAACTCGTCTGTCGTCCATGCACCCATGGCGTTGAACCTGCAGGCCTCCATTTTTTCCAAAACGGACTGCACAAAGGGTTCATCGCTGTCGGTGCCGTACAGCTTGTTGCAGGTGTCGAGATAGTCGGTAGGTTTGGAGCGGCGCCCACCGATTCCGCCTGCGCGGTTGATACTGGTAACGCCCTTGTAAATGAAGGGTTCACCGTCAGCATTGATGAAGCTCCAGCGGCCTTCATGAATGTCGAGATGGATGTATTCTGAGGAACCAATTCTATATTCTTTGTTCATAATCGGTATATGTTGGCGAAGCCAGCCTTCACAAAAACTTGCGGGTTGTAAAGTGTTTCACTCGGAAAATGATAAATCACACCTATATCGCGCCGTTTTTTACACTCATATTCCGGCAAAGGGAGAAAAGGGGTGATTCTTCAAACGGAACCACAACGGACGGCGTGGATTCCATATGCAATAAGACCCCTCATTCGTAGGGGATTCCCACATTCTGATCTGCATGGGTCCGTGTCGGTCGCGTGGACTTGTGTCGTGCATCACCCTCAATCCAGAGGGCAAAAAAAAAAG
>DIYN01000036.1:19092-19592 GCA_002429065.1 Verrucomicrobia bacterium UBA6053
AAAAAAAAAACGCGGGTGCTGCCACCCGCGTTTCGCATTGCATTCGTCTCGAATCAGAACTCGTCGAACGCAATCTGGGATTCCTTCACACCGTGCTCTGTGAGCATCCGGGTGCAGGCCTGGATCATCTGCGGGGGGCCGCAGAGGTAGAATTCGACCGAAGAGAGGTCGTCATGTGACTTCAGATACTCATCTTCCACCACATTGTGGATGAATCCTGACAGTCCGCCCCAGTTGTCTTCCGGAAGAGGGTCAGACAGTGCCAGCTCGAAGCGGAAGTTATGGTGTTCCTCCGCCATCTTCTGGAATTCATCCTCATAGTAGATTTCCTGACGGGAACGGGCACCGTACCAGTAACTCACTTTCCGGCTGGTCTTCTCGTTTTCGAAGAGGTGACGGAGATGAGCCCGAAGCGGGGCCATCCCGGCTCCACCGCCAATGTAGACCATTTCTTTCTGGGTCGGCTTGATGTGAAA
The DNA here is from genome assembly GCA_002429065.1 of Verrucomicrobia bacterium UBA6053. Taxonomy (GTDB): domain Bacteria; phylum Verrucomicrobiota; class Kiritimatiellia; order SS1-B-03-39; family UBA6053; genus UBA6053. Next base: position 19,569 of record DIYN01000036.1, read on the forward strand.
GTCCCCGAAGGAGCCGATGGCGGT
>DIYN01000036.1:19649-37397 GCA_002429065.1 Verrucomicrobia bacterium UBA6053
TCCCCGAAGGAGCCGATGGCGGTGACGGTGTCGCCCGGTTTCAGGTTGAACACATAACTGGACCCGATTCCGGGAGGACAATCCTGCCCGGGAGGCGGGGTGGCAATACGGACATTGAAGGTCAGTTGACGCTCTGTGACGGCATTTCCGGCCAGAGAATAGTTGTTCCGACCTCCACCTTCGGGGTTGGATACCGACAGGTCGTAGACATGCCGGCGTTCCCAAACCTCGGAATAGGGGGAGGGAATCTCAAAGTCTCTGAAGTTGATCTTCTCATAGGCTGGGATATCAAGCTGCATGTAGTCACCGGGCTGGAAGTCGATTTTTTCCGCCGCATCCACCGGCTCCAGTACCAGCTCTTTGATGAAAGTGGAGACATTGCGGTTGCTGACCACTTTCAGGTTGTAGACTTTTTCTTCACGTGCACCGTCGCCTCCGCCTTTTTCCACGTTCAGCCAGATGCGTCCGCTGCGGTCCTCGATAGGGTAGGTCACCAAACCGCGGCAGATTGGAGCACGGGCGGGGGACCCGTCTTCCAGGTTGAAGCGTCCATTGTGTTTCGGACATTCAATCATGCAGCCGACCACGAGACCGTCGGCCAGGTGGGTGTTTCCGTGGGTACAGATGCCATCCGTGGCATAAAGGTTTCCATCTGCACCCCGGTACAGCGCGTAGGTTTTCCGGCCGTGGTCGAACCGGATAACATCGAGGTCGCCCAGATCTGCGGTCGCGCAGATCTCCAGCCAGCCATCCGCATCCGGTTTCGCTTCGGATTTCACCCAGTCTTCCTCCAGTTTCTGCTTGGGGGGAGGGAGTTTGCGTTTCACGTGATACGCAGGATCCTTGACCTGTTTGAGGACAGCGGGAAGGATTTCCTTCCATGCATTCAGCAGGCTGGGATAAGGAGTGGGGGTATCCTCTTTGATAGCTGCATGCAGTTCTGGAAGACGGTGATACGGCACCAGCGGGAACATGTGATGCTCCACGTGGTAATTCATGTTCCAGTACAGGTACCGATGAATCGGGTTCATGTATACCGTGCGGCAGTTCAGGCGGTGATCGAGTACGTTTTCTGCGAGGCCTGCATGCTGGGTCAGACCGTAGACCACCATCAGCCAAGAGCCAAACAGATTGGGAAGGCCGATAAAGAGAACGGGAAGCCAGCTTTGGGTGATGATCGCGGTGGCAATCACCGTAACGTAGATAGCGATGTAAATCCGTGCCCGGAAGAACACCTTGTGAAACTCGGTTTCCGGGACAAAGGTTTTCTCCTCCGGAGTCATGACACCCATGCAGTGCTTGAGCACGGTTTTTACATAGGCGATGTAGACGGGGATATCGAAGAAGGCCAGCACCAGTGTTTTCAGGTCCGGTGGACGAGGCACTGCAATTTCAGGATCACGTCCCACAATGATTGTATCACTGTGGTGACGGGTATGACTCCATCGCCAGATGGTGGATTCCCGCATCACCATAAAGGAGGCGATTTCATAGAGGGTGTTGTTCATCCAGTCGGTTTTGAAGGCGGTGCCGTGGCTGGATTCATGCCAGCGGGAGTCGGAGGTGGATCCGTAAATCACGGCATAGCACAGATAAGGAACGACAGCCCACCAACTGCCCCAGAGAGCGACCGTGGCTGCCGCAAAACCGAAAAGCAGGGCAAACCAGATGAAGGTGTCACGGATCGCAGGGCCGTCACGTCGTTCCAGCAGTTTGCGCATCACGTTGCGGGGGACCGGACACTGGTACCATTCCGCTTCTGCGAGACCCAATTCAATGGCCCGGGATGCATTTTCCCCTACCAGACTGTAATCGAGCTTGTCCGGGGGACGCATCACTGCAGTACTTTCGTGTTCCATCAAGTCGGCCATAGGGGGGTCTCCTGTTTCTTGGTAAAAGATGTCATCTACGGAAAAGGATGATCGCTGTGGGGGTCAGACCATCCTCCAAAGCAAAAGCACAAACCGTGTACCAGGTGAGACAGGGAATGTGAATGGATGCCTTGTGAAGTGATTCACAAAATATGAATATACGGTAGGAATATCCAGGTTTCTTCTCGAAATTTGACAAAAACATTTCATATTTTGTCTGATGTTGGAGAAACTGCACATTGCGTCCGAATGTGACGGATTTCTGTTTTTGGCCGAATCCGCGCGGAATCCGCCGGTTCTTCATCCCCATCAACACGTCGAACTGGAGCTGAATGTGGTGAAGGAGGGGACCGTCCGGTATGTCGTGGATGACCGGGCCTACACCTTTCCCAAGGGAACGGTGTTGTGGCTGTTTCCCGATCAGATGCACCAACTGGTGGAACGCACGGCGGATGCGGCGTATTTTGTCGCGGTGTTCCGCCCCCGCATGATCCGGCATTGCTGTCGGACTCGGTCATATGCCCCCCTGCGGAAAACCGCTCCTCCAAAACCCGGGGTGCTGCATCATGCGCTGCCCGAGGATGCCCTGCGGACGCTGGTCCGCATGCTTGAGGAGTTGACCCTCCGGGGACAGGACCCTGATCTGCTGAACCGGGAGGCAGGGTTTGGGCTGACTCCCGGATTTGAATACAAGCACGGCGACCCGGATGGACTCAATGCGGGACTGCGGCATTTGCTTCTCTCCGCCTGGCGTCAGTACCGCGGGGACATGGAAGTGGATCGACGCATGCCGCTGCACCCGGCAGTGCGTCAAGCGTTGGATCTGCTCAATCACAAAAAGCCCTTACCCGATCTGCAGGAACTGGCCTTCGAATGCGGAGTCAGCCCCTCCACCCTCAGCCGCCTGTTCCGGAGGGAAATGGACCTCCCTCTCGCCAGCTACCGAAACTCCATCCGGCTGTCCCGCTTTATGCGTGCCTGGGGACGGCCCGGCCGCAGCACCATGCTGGAATGCATGCACGAAGCCGGATTCGGAAGCTATCCACAGTTCTATCGGGTGTTTAAAGGCGTCTATGGCGACAGTCCGCGAAATGTCTTAGGGGCGTACAAATAGAAACAAGGATATTCAGGATATGCAGGATCGTATTGCCGTCCACGAAATCGAAATCGGGATCAAGAAAAGAAGACCCTCAGCGTCTTTCCAGTGCCCCCTTTCTCCGCCTCCGAATCATCTCCAGAATACAGGGGCGGGTACCGGTCCATAAGAACGCGATTGCTCCGAAAAATGAGCTGATCCCGGTAATAGGGTCCGGAGTTTTCTCCCGCTCATGTTTTTGCGTTTGGATCTCATAGAGCTGGAGCCTGGCTTCAGATACCTGTTCCAAATCAGACTCCCGAAGAGTGATCGGTGCGGGTTCTTTGGTTTGGGCTCCCATCTTGAACCCTATGGCCAAAGAGTGCACGAGAAAGAGAGCGGCGCATAACGTGAAAAACACCATGCCGAGGTAAATCTGCCAGGTAGGATGATTGAGCAGATCAAATGAGGGAATATGAACCATCTATTGTTTCCCAAACCCCTGTGTCTGCAGCCAATCCAGCCCGGTCAGGATTTCCTGATCCCAATACGCCCAATTGTGATCACCAGGACCTTCCCGATAGGTGAGGGGATAGCCGGCGGTGAGACTGTGATCCCGGAATGCGAGGTTGTCTTGGTAGAGAAAATCCTCGGTGCCGCAGATCTGGAGCAGGGGGGATGGATTCCCCCCCTTCATCTGTTCCTCCACCAGGTGAAACAGATCCGTTTCCGTCCCTTTCGGAGACTGGTCGCCGTAGGCAAGCTGTAGCGCCTCCCGACGAAGAGGTTCATCCGGGTTTTCCATGGCACGCTCATACCGTTCGACAATGTCCATGACTCCGGAAAGTGCGACTCCGGCAATAAACTCCTGCGGTTTTTGCAGCAGCCATTTCGCGGCACCGTATCCCCCCATGGACAAACCCGCGACCGCATTCTGCTCTCTTTCCGTGGACAATGGAAAAAACGAACGCATCAGTCCGGGCAACTCCTCCTGGAGAAAGGTCTGATAAGCCCCTCCCCTGAACATATCGCAATAGAAGCTGCGGTGACCGTTCGGCATCACCACGGCAATTCCCCGATCCTGTGCATAACGCTCAATGGAGGTCCGGCGCAGCCAGATGGTGTGATCGTCAGACAGTCCATGCAGCAGCCACAGGCAGGGCCATTCCTCCCGGTCGGCATGGACGCTCACTCCAATCTCACGGCTGGTGGCGGACTGGGGAATCAGGACTTCGGCGGAACACTGCATTCCGAGTGCGTCCGAAAAGAAATGTGAATGAAAGAGGGCCATATAATTGGAGGTCAGAGTGCAGAGTGCAGAGGTCAGAGGTAGTCAGTAGTCAGTAGTCAGTTGATCTTTGACACCAGCGTATTCGGATTTCAATGACCAATGACCAATGACCAATGACCAATGACCAATGACCAATGACCAATGACCAATGACCAATGACCAATGACCAATGACCCAGGCGATCCGCGTGGCAAGCAATGACCACCCTTCGACTTCGCTCAGGGCCTTGGGAAGAAAGAGGATTACAATGCGTTATGTGAACCGTCACAGAATGGCGGCGTCTGGGTCTGCTTGCACTGGCAGAGCCATGCGGGACCGGAAGACTCAGGCGTGTAGCCCATCGGGCTGAAGTCGCTGCCTTTATGGGCACCGTCGCAAAAAGGCTGGGTGGCGGACTTCCCGCAGGTGCAGAACCAGATTTCGTTTCCGGCAGTGAGGGTCACCTCAATCGGCTGTTTCGCGGCAATGGTCGGTTTCTCAGACATCTCTCTTCTCCAGTGGATGGTTACAGAAAAGACTACTCCAGGCTGGGGGTCGGATCAATGCCTCAACCGTCGGAAGTTGCGAAACAGATGGGGGGTGTCTCTTGTCGCAGGACCTCTACTTCAGAGGGGCTGAGGGGGAATGGCATCCGTCAATTTCATGTATGTTCAGCGTTACAGATCCACTTTTTTTGAAGTAAACCCCTTGATTGGATGGAGAGCAACCTAACGGAATCCTGTTTCAGGATCCGACGGATTAGGGTGGATCAAGGGTGAGCGATCACGTACATCGTTATCCTCAGGAGCAATTTATGAACCTAGAAGAGTTGAATATTAAAATGTTTGGCGGTGCGGCTGCCTACCTAAACACTAGTAGGCGCCCACTGGATCAAAAACTAAGCCAAGCTGTTTCTGAGGCACTGAACGGCAGCAATGTCTCAAGCTTTTTGGACGTAGGGTGTGGAGTGGGGTTTCTCACCCGGTTGCTGCATAAGATCTATCCAGATGCAGTTGGAGTGGGGCTGGATGCTTCTCCTGAGTTGATTGCGATGGCCAACTCCACGAATGAGGCAAGCGGGATCACCTTCTCTGAAGGGAATGTCTATGAGGTGAATGTAGAGGATGACACGTATGATCTTACTGCCTGCCAAACCTTGTTTATACACCTTGCCTCCCCGCAGAAAGCCCTGAACGAGATGCGTCGTGTCACAAAACCGAATGGAACACTTCTCTTTATTGAGCCTGTAATCCCTGGATCAGGAATGCTCGGGTATGTGCCTGCGGTTGGGGCGGTAAAAAAGAACCTTCGGGATAAGCTTCACCAGTTTGATGTGACCCAAAAATTCTCGGAAGGAATTGATATGGGGATCGCATTAAAACTGCCCAGCCTCCTATTGGAAGTGGGGGCAACGGATGTGAAAGTCGATAGCGTGAATTTGGTTCATTTCTCAACCGAATCTCTTCCTTCAGCCGAGTCGCCACCCGAAACGACATCGTTTGATGAGTTTATGCTAAAGCTTGGCTATGATAAAGGCGCCATGCATAAGTTGAAAGCCGCAGAGCAACAGCTTCCCCAGGTCCGAGGGGAGATAGGCCTTTTTCCCTTATTGATTATAACCGCCACGCCCTGACCCCACCACCCACCCGAACCTGCTATCCCTGGCCCTATTGTCATGATGATGCAACCCTGTGAGCTGAAATCCAGATACCCGGACATATGGCAAAAGGCTGTCACTGCCCACAACCGGAAGGAATCCGCGGTTCATGTTGTCAAAGCACTTATGGAATCAGAAGGGGTCAGTCATGAACTCGCAAAGCGAATTTATGTTGCAGTATGTGATGGCATTACGCTCGAAGAACACCAAGCCAGGATTCTGGAGCCGTTGGAAGGTGCCTTCGGTTTTTGCGAGGACCCTGATGAATCATTCCGGTCATAACCACACATCCTGCCCGCACCGGCTGACGTCGGTTCGGCCATTATTTTTGTTCTCATGAAATCCCTATTCCTCCTGCTGTCAGTTGTATGTACCGGAATCTGTTTCGGAGGCCCGAACGTATCTGTTCACGAAAACGCCGCTGGGGTCAGCATTCGAAACCATGCATTTGACGTCGTGAGAACGTTATCAAGTCCGGAAGAGATTGCAGTCGTGCAGCGGATGTTTCGACAGGCAAAAAAAATCGGAACAACAAAGAAACGGATCATCAGCCCCACCCACACAGTTGATTTTTCGGACCGATGGTTGGTTGATATGGAATCGGGCACGTTTGCTGTGCTGACAAAACAGGTCACAGACGTGTATCAATTATCGGAAGAAGACCTCAAGGTGCTGAAAAACATGACTGGTGACGGGAAGCAGAGGAACTGAAGGTTTACGGTCCCCCTTGCAGGTAAACACCTGGACATGCAGGGGCACTGGAAAACGAATAGAGAAGCCTCTATCCCTGAGCTCTTCGGGAGACAGGGCCGTGAATACCTGCGACCTTAGAACTGCCTTGATATAGCGGGAAGGGGTCTTGTTGGTCAGGGGAGGACGGTGACCCAGGGTTTTATTTTCTCAAGTGTCTTGGGGCCGATCCCCCGGACTCTGGTGAGGTCTTCCACGGTTTTGAAAGGACGTTCTTCAATGATCGCAGTAGCGGTGACATCGCCGATGCCGGGGATCTGCATCAGCTCATCCCGAGAAGCCTGGTTAATATCCACCGTCCCGGAGGGTTGTGCGGTTTCCATGGCGAGGCGGTCCTCCCGCTCTTCCATACGCTGTTCCCGCCGTTCTTCCGGTAGCCGGCTCCAGTCGGTAAACTGCCAGACACCGGCGGATGTCCGGGCCGCAATTAATTCTGTGTCCCGCAGCTCTTCCCGGTACTCTTCACGTGTCCGCCCGTCCGGCGTACGACGGTAGACGCCATACGCCCGGGCCAGGCCCTCCGCCACCAGGACCTGTCCGAGATCTTTGCCCTCTGCGGTCGTCACGAAGCCGTAGATGCGTTTATACCGGGCGTCACCCCTTCCATCTGCAAAGGCCGTATGCACGGTGAACGGTTTCGACAGCAGAGTCCTCACCCGCTTCGCCGCGGCTTCGCCTACTTTTTTCCCAAGTTCGATGGAGGACGATGGTGATCCACCGTGATTGGAGATCCCGAAATACCGACGCTGGGCCCGCAGCCGTCTGGCGTCGGAATTGTCATGGATCTTCCATTCCATGCAGTCCACGCCATACAGACGCACCGTGTAGAGCTCACCGTCCGCAAACCGGACCCGGAAACTGTCTCCGTCGGCCCAGGTTTCCGGAACATAGGTCACATTCCGGAAGACTTGCAGCTCGCTTCCAACAGCTTGGAAACTGAACATCAGCCCGAGAAGGGCAAACTTGGTGTAGATGAAATTCATACTCCTACTGTCATCAGCTTTTGCGGAAATACAAGTTCACTTGGCGTTTCCTCATATTTCGATGAGCATGCTTGTAGAGAACATTCAACAGCCAACACTCAACGTCCAATATCCAAGTGGTGGATGTAGATACGCTGGAGGTTGGATGTTGAGTGTTCAATGTTGGATGTTCAAAAAATTGAAAATGAGGTTCTGAGCCCCTCCCACCCCTCCAACTCCATCCACCTTCCCCCTTGCCAGCGCGGGGCTTCCCTACTAGGGTGCGCCCCATGTCGTCCTTTGAAGAATACCGGCGGGAAATTGATTCCCTGGATAAAGAGATCGTTCGCCTGCTGAACGAGCGCACGCGCGCGGCCATGGGCATCGGGCGGCTCAAACAGGAGACCAATGCGCCGGTGTATGTTCCCGCCCGGGAGAAGCAGGTGTTTGAAAAAGTGATGGGTCTGAATGAAGGCCCGCTTTCGGACGCGCATGTGCGTGCCGTCTACCGGGAAATCATGTCTGCGGCCATTTCCATGGAGCTGGAATCCTCGATTGCCTTTCTCGGACCGGAAACCACCTTTACCCATCAGGCCGCCCTTTCCAAGTTCGGCCACAGCCTGCACTACCTGGCCTGCGAAACCATGGAGCAGGTGTTTGAGGAAGTGGAGAAAGGGCGTGCCCAGTACGGGGTGGTGCCGATTGAAAACAGCATCGAAGGCGGGGTGACTCCTACGCAGGACCGGCTGACCCAGACCCCGCTGAAAATCACCGCCGAACTCTATCTGCCCATCCATCACTGCTTGATCGTGCAGCCCGGGATGGAGCAGCCGGAAAAAATCTACAGCAACCCCCAGGCACTCGGACAGTGCCGGAACTGGCTGTTGCGTCATTTCCCGGATGCGGAATTGCTCCCCACCCGCAGCACGTCCGGTGCCTCGGAACGGGTGAAGGAGGATCCCGGCGCCGCCGCCATTGCCTCGCGTCTGGCAGCGGAGGCCTTCGGATTGGAAATCCTCGCCGAAAATATTCAGGATATTTCCGGCAATACCACCCGCTTCCTGGTGCTTGGACGGGAGTACGGCCCTCCATCCGGTTCTGACAAGACTTCCATTTTCTTCGGGGTCCGCCACAAGACCGGTGCCTTGTTCCAAACCTTGGAACCTCTGCACCGTTCCGGCTTGAATCTGACCAAAATCGAATCACGTCCCAGCAAACAGCGGGCCTGGGAATACACGTTCTTTGTCGACCTCGAAGGGCATGCCGATGACCCTCAGGTCAAAGCCGCCCTCGACGAATTGGCGGATGAGTGTCTGGAATTCACCGTTCTCGGATCCTATCCCGCAGCCTTCAGGAGCTAAGCATGGACGCATTAACGGCATTACAACCGCGGGGCGGCCTGGACAACCTGACAGTGTATGAGACCGGCCGCCCTTTGGAGGAAGTGGCCCGGGAACAGGGATTGAATCCGGAAGAGCTGGTCAAACTGGCTTCCAATGAAAACAATCTGGGACCCAGTCCCGCGGCCGTAGAGGCCATGCAGCGGGAAGCGTCCCGCATGCACCTCTATCCGGATGGTGGTGCCTTTTATCTTCGGGAAGCCCTTTCCAAGCAGCTGGGGGTTACTCCGGATATGCTGCTCTTCGGAAACGGCAGCAACGAACTGATCGAGTTTCTCGGTCACCTGTTTCTGCAGCCCGGCACCAATCTGGTGATGAGCGCACAGGCCTTTATTGTCTACAAACTCATCGGGGATCTCTTCGGAGCGGAAACGCGTCAGGCTCCTATGCAGGCCTTCCGACATGACCTGGATGCCATGGCCGCATTGGTGGATGAGAACACCCGGCTGGTGTTTGTGGCCAACCCGAACAATCCCACGGGAACCCGGGTCCGCAAGGAGGATCTGAAGGCATTCCTCGATAAACTGCCTGCGCACGTTCTGCCGGTGGTGGATGAGGCCTATATTGAAATGCTGGAACCGGAAGACCGCCCCGCCACCCTGGAGTGGGTGAAAGGGAACCGGCCGCTGGTCCTGCTCCGCACCTTCTCCAAAGCGTATGGACTTGCGGGATTGAGGCTGGGATACGCCATTGCGCATCCGGAGCTGATTCGGTGGCTGGGCAAATTCCGTCAGCCCTTTAATGCAAATGCCATGGCACAGGCTGCAGCTCTGGCCGCGGTGGAGGATCAGGAGTTTCTTGATCGCTCCAGAGTGTGGGTGCGTGAGGGCCTGGAATTTTTTGCCGCAGCCTTCGCGGAAATGGGACTGGAAACGGTTCCGTCTTCTGCGAATTTCCTTCTGGTGAAGGTTGGAGAGGGTCGGCGCCGGTTTCAGGAACTGCAGGCGAAAGGGGTGATTGCCCGGGCGATGGACGGCTACGGTCTTGCCGACTGGCTCCGGATCACGGTTGGCACCCCAGAGGAAAATCGACGCTGCGTACAGGCGATCAAGGAGGTGTTGCAATGAATACGATTGCCCTGTTGGGAACCGGTCTGATGGGAGCCAGCATCGGCCTCGCGTTGAAAGCACGCGGGGTTGACCTCCGGATTCAAGCGTATGCACGACGGGAGGAAACCCGCAAACGTCTGTTGGAACAGGGCATTGCGGATGCCACGTATTCCACACCCTCTGCGGCAGTGGCGAATGCGGACCTGGTGATCGCCTGTGTCCCGGTCTGTACGATTCCCCAGATCATTCATGCGGCGGCGAAAGGGTTGAAACCGGGTGCTGTGGTCACTGACGTCGGCAGCACCAAGCTCTGGCTCGAACAGGAATGTACGCGTATGCTCACTGGAACCGGAGCCGTGTTTGTCGGCAGCCACCCCATGTGCGGCAGTGAAAAAACCGGGATCGGCGCGGCGGACCCGGAACTCTACCGGGATGCGGTCTGTGTGGTCTGTGCCGATGCCGGGACCCGGGAACATGTTGTCCATGTCAGCCGGTTCTGGACCCGGTTGGGATGCAGGGTGGTGGAGATGCCGGCGGACGAACACGACCGCATTGCCGCGCGTTCGAGCCATGTCCCTCATCTGGCTGCCAGCGCCCTGGTCCTGGCCACGTTTCACGATCCGGATCAGATGAAGGATTTGGTTGGACCCGGGTTCCGGGACACCACCCGCGTGGCGGCGGGATCCCCTGAGCTGTGGCGTGATATTGTCGGGACCAATCCGAAGCCGGTCGCGGCCGGATTGCGGCAGTTGCAGAAGGAGATCGGCAAGTTTGCCGATGCGGTCGACGCCATGAACCTCAATCAGATTGAAGCACTGCTGGCCGGGGCTGCGGATGCCCGTGAACTGTTGTGTGGCAGCCCGAATTGCTGCGAGGCCTCTACGTCACAACCCGACCACCCCGTGACCGCGATTGACGGCCCTTCGGCCTCGGGCAAATCCACAGTGGCGAAGAAGTTGGCCGCCAAACTCCAGGCGCTGTATGTCGACTCGGGGGCGTTGTACCGCGGGATGACCTGGCAGGTGCTCCGCAAAGGAGTGGATCCGCAGGATGAGGAAGCGGTGAAAGAGGTCATGGCCGCGTCAAACTGGGAGTTCCCTGTGGTCGGTCAGGCCGTGCGCTTCACCATTGACGGCGATGATCCCGGAGAGGAGATCCGGGGCGAGGCGGTGCGGGAGACCGTGAGTTACGTGGCCCGGATACCGGAAGTCCGTAGTTTTATCGTGAATTCCATCCGCAGCATGAGGGCTCTTGGTCCCCTGGTGGTGGAGGGGAGAGATATCGGGAGTGTTGTGTTTCCGGATTCCCCGGACAAATTTTATCTTGATGCGGACCCTGTGGAACGGGCCCGACGCCGGAATGCGGAACTGCTCGCCACCGAAAGCGGCACCTCCGTGGAAGCGGTGCAGGAAAGTCTGGCGAAACGGGATCATTTGGACAGCACCCGCAAAACAGCCCCGCTTCAGGTCGCAGAGGGTGCCCAGGTGGTGGATACGACACATCTCACGCTCGATGAGGTGGTGGACGTCATCCGCGGCAAAGTGAAAGGGATGTGAATCAGAAAGCGGGTGACCTTGCCCGCGCCTTGTGAATCCTGTTCAGACGTCATGCTGTCGAGTCCCCGGCGTTGAAAAAATGACAGGTATTAAAAATGTTTGCGGATGATCAGCAACGTCCCCAGGGTCAGACCGACCAATGCCAGGGAGCCGGGTTCGGGGATGATGGTGAAATCATAGTTGTCCATGGCCTGCCCCACAATTCCGGTATTGTTCCGGGTGGTGAATCCGGAAAACACGTCACTTCCATTGAATCCGCTGTTGGTGAGGGAAATCGAGGAGAGGGTCGAAACAGCGGAACCGGAGACAAGCATGGCGGGTGAGGTGCCGTCAGCTCCGCGGTTGTAGAGTCCGGCGGTCAGATCCACATTGGTATCGGTATTCAGGGTCATCTGTACCCGTAACTCGTACCAAGTGTTCGCGGTCAGACTGAACGGTGCGGTTTCATCGCCCGTGGGACTGGAACTGCCGAAGAGCTCGATCGTGTAGGTGGAAACGCCACTGTCACTGCGAAGGTAGGCGTGTGCTGAATCACCGCCTCCCGCGAAATTGGATCCGGTGCTGCGTACAAATTCTGCACGGTAGTCATTGATATCAGATGCGGGGGTTCCGATCAGAATCAGATACCCGGTTTCATAGACCGATCCCGCCGTTTTGGTCAGGCCGGTTTTCTGTGCATTGAACTCACCGCCGCCGATTTCCAGATATCCCCCCACACCTCCCACACCGGCACCGTGGTGATCGGCAGTCGCGGTCCGGTCTACACGACTTCGGCCGGGAAGGCGATTGTATCCTGTCTTCCGGAGGAGGACTGGCCGTTTTTTGCTCCGCATGAAGGGGATCGGGTCCCCACCGCCCAGAGTCGGATGGAGGAGGCCGCCTATGTTGCCGAACTCCGTGAGGTTGCAGCCACCGGGGTGGCCTGGAACCGTCAGGAGGCGGAAGAAGGACTGTATTCTGTGGCGGCCCCCCTTCATTCCCGGGATGGTCAGGTGCGGCATGCCGTGGCCCTGATGTTTTCCCATGAAGACTGGCAACGGGTGGAGCCGGAGGAAATCGAAACCGAGATCCGCAGTCTGACCGGAAACGTCGAGGCCCTGCTCTGATGCCGGATGACAAAACACTATTACGGTAACGTTTCCCAGATGATCCCCTGGGGTATACGCACATTCCCTTCTCCGTTATTTTATCCCCCTGCCTTACCCATGCACCGAGATATGTTCCGGAACAAGAGAGGTCTCACTGTTTCACACTCGTCCACTCCCGTGAACTGCCGGCGGAGAACCATTCATGAACCATATCATCACACCTGAGTCGACCGACCTCCTTTCTCTGATTCAAACCGCATCCGATGGAGATGTATTCGAATTTGGATCTGGGGACTATTACCTGACGAAACCCCTCTGCATCACCGGGAAGCGCAACCTCACATTCAAACCGGAAGAGGGTGCTGTCGTGAATCTCTATGGTGGCATCCGGGTAACGGACTGGCAGCAGGTGGACGCAGGTCTTTGGGTGGCGGATATACCCGCGTGGGGCTGTGAAGTGTATGCTGACGGTATCCGGCAGGAACCTGCCCGGTGGCCGAAACAGTGCCCGGGTTCTGAGACCAACGCCTATGCCCGTTCCGTTGGAACCACTCCTGCTGAGGTGCGAAAACGGTCCTTTCTCCTGGATCCTGATGCCATGCCGGAGTTGGAGGATGGCGTGACCCTGTCCGCCTTTCTCTGGCCTTCCGGCCCTCAGGGGGAATACAACTGGCACTCGGTGATCCTTCCCTGCACCAAAACCGGGAACCGCATCGATCTTGACCGCGATACCTGGTACGAGTTGGGAAGAGGCACACGGTTTTATCTTTTTAATCATCCCTCACTGCTGACTGCGGAGGGGGAATTCCACATCGACCGGGATCAGCTCAAGCTTTTCTATCGTCCGGTGGGCGGCACTCCAGAGGGGCAGCAGGTGGTGCTGTCTCAGATACAGAACCTGTTTGAGATCCGGGACTGCTCCGGAATTGTGATCGAGGGACTTCATCTTCACTGCACCGACCGGGAGGAGTTTTACGACGGGGAGATTTTTGATCAGGATGGGGCTGCGGTCTTCATTACGGAAAACAGCGGGAACATCACCGTCCGGGGGTGTGAGATTTCCAACACCGGTCTGAACGGAGTCTGCATGTACCGGCATGCTCAGCGGGTGACCGTGGAGAACTGTCATCTTCACGATCTTGGTCATACCGGGGTGCGGGCATACGGGGACTGGGTGAGTGAAGAGTATATGAACCGCGGTCATCTTATCCGCAACAACCACATCCATCACATGGGAGCCCGGGTGGGACAGTGTGCAGGAGTGCAGATGCTGCAGAGCGGAGAGAACACGATTGCCAATAACCTGATCCACCACAGCTCCCGCTATGCGATCAGTCTGCTGGCACCCAACACAAGGACCTTTGTCAAGCCGGCCTTTTTTCCGCATGATGAAGAAGTGCCATCTTTTAAAGCAAAGTGGTACACCTACGTGCGGGATAACCTGGTGTACCGGAATGAGGTCTATGCCTGCAACCTGGACAGTCAGGACACGGGACTGATTCATGGGTTCCGGTCAGGGGAGGGGAATGTCATCTCCGATAATATTGTCCGAGACTCTGAAATTCCGTTCAGCTTCGGCAACGCCATTTATCTGGATGACTGCTGTGACGGATGGACGGTGAAAAACAATCTGGCCTACAACCTGAACCATCACGGGGAAGGACGGATGATGAATGTGCTCACCTTCAAGGGCATCGGCAATGTGGCGGAGAACAACCGGTTTATCCGTAACAACATCGAAACTTGTGGAGCGATCAGTACCTTCAGCATGGGTCCTAAGGAGAATTACAATCTTACAGTGCGCCGAAACATCCTGCATGAAAACGGAGCGGGACTGTACAACAATACCGACTGGCAGGAAGGACGTTTCAAAGAGGCGGACTGCAACCTCTTCTCCGAATCCAGGGTTCCGTACTATATCCGCGGGGGGCTGGGAATGGAGGGGGATATCCCTCTTTACGAATGGCAGCGGGCAGGGCTCGATCCTCACAGTCTCACCGGTGATCCGCGCTTTGTGGATGAGGACCGCGATGATTTCCGTCTCCGGTATGATTCCCCCGCATCGACCTTGGGGATCAAAGAAATCGAGTACGGCGCCATCGGACTCACCTGTGAATACCGCATGGAGGATGATCTTGCAGTGCGGGAACCCCTGCTTCGGCTGTTTCCCACGATCCGCCTTCAGGGAAAAGAAATTTCCCGGGGGCGTTCCTGGGTCAGCGTGAGCTGTGGAGATGTACTTGAGGTTGACTGGCTGGGCCGAACCCGGGGGCTGTTTCTCAAGGAAGGGCTGAAACCTGATGTTTGCCTGCTGGAAGGTGAGGCCGGGGGAGTGGAGATTTTGGAAGGAGCAGTAAAGGTCCTCAAGCCCGGAGTGTATACCGTGCTGGGGCACCTTGATGACGCTCAGTGCAGGATTGACCTTCTGGTGGATGAAGAGGTCATCGATCTGTCATGGGCGTTGGTGCCGGACCGCGTGGTGCAGGGAGAGCGGCATCCCATATCGGTTCTGGCAACCACGGGCTACGGACGTTCCTTTCTGGTGGAAGGGGCGGAGATACACTGCGGAGAAGGGACGGAGGTGATTGCGGATCAGCTGTATTTCCTGTCTCCCGGTGTCCGGAGTGTGCATGTATCGTATGCCGGGATTAAAAAAGAACTCATGACCGAGGTTTGTGCCGATCTGGTACTGGACGTGACTCCGAAGACGTGCAAAATCGCCAGAGTCGGCGTCCCTCAGCCGGTAAGGGTGATGGCGAAACAAAAGAGCGGTCGGGTGCTGGAGGTGGAATGCGAGACCATCGAAGGGGAGGATCTGACCTATGAAGAGGGGAGGCTCACATTGAATCGGGTTGGAGAGCAGAAACTGACCTTCTGGTATCAGGGAGTGCAACGTGTGATGTATGTACGGGCCCTGGAAGATCTTCCCGCACCGGAAGGATATACGATCAGTCAATACGGCCCAGAGGAGGGGAAGGCTCTGCAGGGGTGGGACGGACTGTTCGAACTCTACACCACCGCCGGCAACGTCTGGTGGAAAGAGGATGACGCCACCTTCCTGAAGCAGGAGGTGGAAAGCGAGGGTTTGGAGGCTGAGATCACCGTGCACAGCATTGAGTCGACCCACCGATTTGCTCAGAATGGCCTCCTGATCCGTGCAGAGGACACCCCGGAAAGCCGCTGTGTACATTTCCGGGTGGACACGGAAGGCGAGCTGATGGTTGCGGTCCGGGAGGAAAACCGGGCAATGATGAAAACCGTGATGGGAGCCAGTCCCTGGGCGAAATTCGGAGGCGGAGATGCGGAAATGGATGACCGGGTGGCGGAGGGTGTGGCCTTTCCCGTCTCGCTTAGGGTGACCTACCGGCAGGGGCGGTTTGAGTTTTTCTTTAGGAAGAGCGGAGAATGGGAGCGGTTAACCGAGGTACCGTTCCCCATGCCCGAGCGTTGCTTTGCAGGTGCGGCTTCGTTCAGTGTGGACAATGCCCATGTGGGGCTGAGCCGCTTTGCCCTTCGCGTGAAAACGGGTTAGTCTCTGCGTGAAGAGGAGGCGGCCGCTTTTTCCTGCCGCCGTTTTTTCGGAGACTTCACGATGAACCGCATTTCACTGAGGAAGCCAAGTCCTTCCGAAACGGTGAGAATGCGCAGGGTCCGCATGGCGCCATGAATGGTATTGCGGTAAATCTGGATATCGGGTTCCTTCATTCCTTTAAGCAGGAAAAGCGCGACCAGTTGAATGAGAATGGCACCGCCCAGCAGAGCCCGGTAGACCACGGCCATATTCAGATTCAGTTGTTCCCCCTGCGCGATCAGGGTTCCTCCGAGAAGGGAGCCGAAGGTGGCCGCGATCGAGGTCAGGGTCAGGTTGAGACTCACCCCGGGTGCTCTCAGTTTGGGTGGGATGAGCTTCAGGAGCAAATTGAAGGCCGCCAGCATGACGCCCATCGCGGTGGCGCCACCCCACAGCCAGACTACGCCCAGCCAGAGCACGGTATCCTGAGTGATGAACAGCCATCCGATGTCCCCCAGTCGCCAGGCCAGCATGGCGAGGATCAGCACCGGGACGGCCCCATGATGATCCACCACCCGGCCCCAGACTTTGACCAGAACCATCGCTGTCAGCGTGGACAGAATATTGAACAGAGTAAACTGTGTGCTGCTGGCGCCCAGGTGCCGGAAGGCGTATACAGGAGCCACGGCCCCCATAAACGCCATGCAGAAGCCCATGACGGATCCGAAAACGATAAACCGAATCAGGGTTTTTTGTTTGGAAAGCGCTTTGAGATCCTGGAGAAAGCCTTTGCTGGGAATGTCACCTCCACTCGGGTCCGGACCGTGAATGTCATGCAGGCAGATCAGGGAGACCGAGCGCAGAATCATCGCCGCCGACATCAGAATCAGATACGTGGTCCGGGTTTCCCCCATCATCTGCAGCAGCAGCATGCAGAAGAGCATGAAGAGCAGAGTGCCGAAACTGGTGGTGCGGTTCCGGACGGCCATATACCGGCCCCGGATTCTGGAAGGAACAAAATCACCCATCCAGGCTGTCCAGCCGACCGAGATCAGAGAGAAGCTCATGCAGTTTACGGCAAACAGCACGGTGAAGAAAATGCCCCGGGTCGGCGCGTCCACCGGGAGGTACGCAATGGCCAGCAATCCACCCATCCAGAGGCCGAAGTTCAGCCAGCCCTGCCCAAGAGTGACCTCCCGAACGGTCATGGTGCGGCCCAGGACGGGGAGCAGGACAATATGCAGGGCATTGGCGAGGGCCGGCAGTGAGCAGAGCAGTCCGAACCAGAAGGGGCCCACGTCGAAGAATCCGTTCAACAGCGCGGCCATCAGAAAGCTTCCAGGCATGGTCATCATCAGCCACGGCATGGCCAGGGTTCCCTCCAGAGAAGAGAAGCGGAGATTATGACGGGTGCTGCGTCTCGGAATCATCCGCGCGCCGCTATTCCTCTGACCGGGAATTGCAATGCTAAGTCATCAAAATGTGGGCGAAAACAAGTGGGTGCAGGATCGGCAGGCCAAAATAGGTCCGCTACCCCATTCTTTGTCTTTGTCTTTGTC
>DIYN01000036.1:37488-38706 GCA_002429065.1 Verrucomicrobia bacterium UBA6053
CTTTGTCTTTGTCTTTGTCTTTGGTCTTCCCCCATTCCAAAAATCCCTCCTCTCATTCCTGGAGCAGGCAGGAGACAAAGATCAAGACAAGGACAAAGGGGAGAAGAGGGGAAGGATATGAGGCGTTGAGGAAGGCTCCGTCGATATCGACGGGCTCAAGCCGGGTTTTTCTTGCAGAAACTCCCCACCAATTGACCATTGACCGTAGGCGGGGTTTTGAGTACATCAGCGTTTTCGTCTGGGTCGGCCTCCATGTGGAACCGGCCCTTTTGATTGCAGACCGACAGACAAGGCAGAATCGATGGCAACCCGAGTGTTGATTGGCGGACAATGGGGAGATGAAGGGAAAGGAAAAATTGTAGACGTGCTCACGGAGCGTGCAGACTGGATTGCACGTTTTCAGGGGGGCAACAACGCCGGTCACACGGTGAAAGTGGGCGACCGCAAATACGTCCTGCATCTTATTCCCAGCGGGATCCTGCGTGAGGGGAAAACCTGCATCCTCGGCAACGGCTGCGTGATTGACCCCGAAGGTTTCCTGGTTGAACTGGACGAAGTACGGGAAGGCGGAGTCGATCCCACCGACCGGTTGTGGATTTCCGACCGGGCCCAGCTTGCGCTGCCCCATCACAAGGCTCTTGATGGTGCCCGTGAGAGCCGCGACAACGAGTCGGCGGTGAAAATCGGCACCACCAAACGCGGCATTGGTCCGGCATATGTGGACAAAATGCACCGCACCGGCCTCCGGGCGGGAGAGATCCTGGAGCCTGATTTTCTCGAACGCCTCAAAGCGAATGTGGTCGAGCACAACGAACTTCTGAAACTCTATGGCCAGGACACGCTGGATGTGGAGGCGACGGTGGCTTCCGTCGCTGCTGCAACGGAGCGCATGAAGCCCATGATTGTCGACACCACGGTGCTGATGAATCAGGCGGTGAATGCGGGTGATTCGGTTCTGTTCGAAGGCGCTCAGGGCACGATGCTGGACATTGATCACGGCAGTTATCCTTTTGTCACCTCCAGCAACACCACCTCTGGTGGTGCGGCGACCGGAACCGGTGTTCCCCCCAACAAAATCGAGGATGTGGTCGGCGTGGTGAAAGCCTACACCACCCGGGTGGGGGAAGGTCCGTTTCCCACCGAGCTGTTTGATGAGAATGGCGAAGAGATGGCACGAGTGGGCGATGAATTCGGTGCCACCACCGGCCGGCCCCGCCG
>DIYN01000036.1:38759-39223 GCA_002429065.1 Verrucomicrobia bacterium UBA6053
GCCCCGCCGTTGTGGCTGGTTTGATGCCGTTGTCGCCCGTTACGCGGTCATGGTGAACGGTATTAATTGGTGGGCCGTCACCAAACTGGACGTTCTGGATGGATTTGAAACCATTAAGATTTGTGTGGCCTATGAGCGCAACGGGGAGCGGATGGACCATCTTCCCGGAAACATCAACACCTTCGCAGACTGCACACCTGTGTACGAAGAGATGCCAGGCTGGCAGACGGCCACCTCGCACATCCGAACCTGGGAAGAGCTCCCGGCGAACTGCCAGGCCTATATCCGGAGGCTGGAGGAACTGACCGGTGCTCCGGCTGGCTTCGTATCGGTCGGTCCCCGGCGGGATGAAACCATTCCCACTGCCTCCGCGCCTGCGGATCTGGAGGTTGCGGTTCCGTGAAGCATGACCTCCAGCGGATTCCCCGACATGTCGCCCTGATCATGGACGGCAACGGGCGCTG
>DIYN01000036.1:39292-74801 GCA_002429065.1 Verrucomicrobia bacterium UBA6053
ATCATGGACGGCAACGGGCGCTGGGCGAAAGAGCGGGGGCTTCCCCGTCGGAAAGGGCATGAAGAGGGAGGGCAGTCTATCCGTGCCATTATGCAGGCAGGGTTGAAACTCGGTATTGATATCCTCACCTTCTATGCCTTCAGTTCTGAAAACTGGAAACGCCCGGAAGAAGAGGTCAGAGGGCTGATGGCGCTGCTGCCGCGTATGCTGTCCAAGCATGAGAACATTCTGCATGACAACGGCACCCGTCTCCGGGCGATTGGCCGGATTGAGGGTCTGCCCGATCATGCCCGCAAAGAGCTGGACCGAGTGATGGCGGCCACCGAATCCTACACGGACCGCCATTTGGTTCTGGCATTGAATTACGGCTCCCGGACGGAGTTGGCGGATGCCGCACAGCGTCTGGCCCGGCAGGTTCAGGCCGGGGAATTGGATCCGGAGAGCATTGATGAGGAGGCTTTGGCCGGGGCGTTGTACGCGCCCGATCTGCCGGATCCGGATGTGATGATCCGGACCAGCGGGGAACAGCGGCTGAGTAACTTTCTGTTATGGCAGCTTTCCTATGCGGAATTCGTGTTTGTGCCGGAATACTGGCCCGATTTCCGCGAAGAGGCTTTCGTCAGGGCATTGCAACAGTACGAACAGCGTGATCGCCGTTACGGAGGGGTGAATCCATGCTGAAGTACCGGATCCTGACCGGCGGCAGCTTCCTGTTGCTGGTGGCAGCCCTGTATGCGTTTGCCCCCACCTGGGCCGTCGGAATCTTTCTCCTTGCCTTGACCTCCATCGCGGTTCTGGAAACTGTAGGGCTCTTGACCCATGCTGGGTATCCCGCCCTGAGATGGACCAGCCTGGGCGTGTCGCTTCTCTGGATGCTGGGAGCATGGATCGCGGTGGTGGATCCAGAGGAAAGCACCCGACTGAAGTGGATGCTGCCCGCAATTTCTGTGTGGGCCGTGTTTCTTGGATGCCTGTTCCGCAGTGATCAAAGCCGTAGTTTGGACAAACTGGTGGGGTCCTTTTTTGCCATTGCCTATGTACCCGGGTTGATGCAGTTCATTCTTCTTTTGCTTTTAAGTTTCAAAGGTGAACAGCATCCGGATGGGCGCAGCCTGCTTCTCTACGGCATTCTGGTGATCAAGAGCACGGATATGGGGGCGTATTTCACCGGTCGGGCCATCGGAAAACACAAACTGATTCCAAAAATCAGTCCGGCAAAAACCTGGGAAGGGGTTCTGGGTGGGGTGGGGGCGGCCGTTTGCGTCAGTTGCCTGCTGATCTGGGCGTATGGGTTTCGGATCAGTGGACAGCCCCTGCACCTGTTCGAAGGGGTTTTTCTGGGCGTGATTCTGGCCGTGTCCGGAATTCTCGGGGACCTGGTGGAATCGATGATGAAACGGGGCGCGGAGATTAAAGACAGTGGGCATTGGCTCAAAGGCATGGGGGGGATTCTGGATGTCCTCGACAGTTTGATTTTTGCGCTGCCGGTTCTCTACCTCTATCTGAGTGTCCGGAGCGGATCATGAACGAGATGGAACGGCTGATCGGGATCATGGCCACGCTTCGGTCCGAGAATGGCTGTCCCTGGGATCGGGAACAGACCCTGGAAAGTCTTCGACGGTATGCGGTGGAGGAGGTGTACGAAGTTCTGGATGCCATTGACCGCCAGGATGTGGAGGATCACTGCGAGGAGCTCGGGGATTTGCTGCTGCAGGTAGTGTTCCAGTCTCAGCTCCGCAGCGAAGAGGGGGCTTTCACCTTTGAGGATGTGGCCCGGTCCATCAATGACAAGCTCATCCGCCGTCATCCCCATGTGTTTGGCGACATCGAGGTGGCCGGATCGGAGGAGGTGCTACAGAACTGGGAAGCCATCAAGGCCACGGAAAAACAGCCGGTTCAGGAGTCCTCCATCCTGGACAAGGTGCCGGTGCACCTGCCCGCCTTGCTGAAAGCACATGATCTCCAGAAACAGGCGGCAAAGGTCGGGTTTGACTGGCCGGACATTACCCCGGTCCTGGCGAAGGTCCGCGAGGAAACGGAGGAACTTGAAGAGGCCATTGACTCCGGAAACCTGGAGCACGCCCGGGAAGAGCTGGGGGATCTGTTATTTGTCCTGGCCAACATCGGCCGGCATCTCGGTACCGATGCGGAACAGGTGCTGCAGGATGCGAATGCGAAATTCACCCGCCGATTTAAGGCGGTGGAACAACAGGTGAACGATTCCGGCTCCAGGATGGAGAACGAAACCCTCGAGTCTCTGGACCGGATCTGGGACGAGGTCAAACAGCTTCCTGACCGGTCC
Source organism: Verrucomicrobia bacterium UBA6053 (assembly GCA_002429065.1). GTDB lineage: Bacteria > Verrucomicrobiota > Kiritimatiellia > SS1-B-03-39 > UBA6053 > UBA6053. The sequence goes on from DIYN01000036.1 coordinate 41,595, forward strand.
TGATCTGAGAGTTGGTGATGAGATGATCTTCTGGCCCCATGACACATTTGTGATGGAGACAGACCTCACTCCGCATGAGGTTGTGGAGGTGCTGAAGGAACACGTGGAACCCACCAAATGGATGAGGCTCACGCACTCCCACGCCACCTTTCAGGGAGATGTCAGAGTGGATGGATTTACCATCACACGGATTATTCACTACCGAAACTCCTTTTTGCCCGTGGTCACAGGAACATTTCTTCCCGCAAGGGGGAAGGGGATCCAGCTGCATATTCGGATGTCATTGTCCTCATGGGTGAAGGGATTTGGGCTTTTTTGGGGCTGCGCTGTCATGTGGATGTTCAGTACGGCCATTTTATTTGGAGAACGTGAGGAGGAGATCCCGGGTATGATCTATCTGATTCCCTTCGGCATGGTGGCTTTTCTGTTCGGACTCATGCACATCGGGTTTTGGCCGGAAGCGAGAAAGCAAAAGCGTATGCTGGTAGAGATGTTCCATGGCAAAGAACAGTCCCTGCCATCATGAAAGAATAGGTCCCGACATCTTCAGGTGAAATCGAACCGTTGTGACACGACTTCGTGCTTTCCTCATGACATGGTCATCCCGTAGACTGGACACACCATGTCCACCCGGGAGAACATTTTGACCCTTCTGATGAAACACACATACCCCATCCTCCCCCTCCTGTGTCTGACGTTTCTCACCCTGGTGGGATGTTCGGAAAAACCGGTTGAGTCTGCGGCATCGGCCACTCCGGTGGCCTCCTCCTCTTCCGAAGCAGACGAGAAACCGGATACCCTGATCACAGGCGGGTATGATCCCGTGGAAATGGAAGCGGCGGTTGCAAGAGCCAGAAGTGAAGTGGATCACTTTCTTGAAGTGTTGCAGACCGGAGACGCGGATTCATTTCTGGTAAAAGCTCCGATTACGGAGGGGGACAATACCGAGCACTTCTGGATTAAAGATGTCACGTTCGAGGATGGCGTCTTTAAGGGGTTGATCAGCAATGACCCGGGTATGATCACCACGGTGACCTACGGACAGGCCTGGAGCGTGGCGAAGGATGAAATAACCGACTGGGTCTACAACCGGGGGGACCGGATGCATGGAGGGTATACCATCGATCCCCTGCTCTCGACCTGGGATCCGGAACGGGCGGAAGAGGTTCGAAAGAGGCTGGTACGGTGAAAGGAGGCCTCCTTCCAGCTTCGCGGATGAAGAGGTCCGCATTGGATCACGGGTTGCCTTCATGAAGAAAGCCTGGATCCACCTCATGGCCTCTCTTCCTGTTGCAGGAACGACCATTCTTCTCATGAAGGGAACGGCAAGGGTGAAGAGGGGGAAGGTTCGTTCTGCATTGATCTCAGAACTGACTCTTCTGGCGGAAGCGGAACAGATTGAATGTGGATCGATCCATGTGAAGCAGGTACAGGGGCGGGGAGACCGGTTAACATTCTACGGAATCCCAGAGGCATTGCACCAGCGGTTCCGGAATGTGTGGAATGCGAACCGCTGATCATGTCTGTAAACCTTAAAGGAACTTGTGATGATAAAATTGATTATGTGTCTGCACCGTCGTGAAGGGTTGAGCCGGGAGGCGTTTATGGACTACTGGCAGAACAGCCACGGTCCCTTTTTCATGGAAAATGCCGCCGTGATGAGAGCGAAGCGCTATGTTCAGTCCCAGACCTTGACCAGTCCGTTGAATACCGGCATGCGTGAATCGAGGGGGATGACGGAAGAATTTGATGGCGTGGCGGAAGTCTGGTTTGATTCAGAAGCAGATCTGATGGAGGCCATGGGGTCAGAGGATATGATGGAACTGGGGCCGAAGCTGATGGCGGATGAGAATACCTTCATTGACCACTCCAGGTCTTGCGCATTCCTTGTACGGGAAGTGGAGTTTTAGTCTGGCGGTTCCCTCAGAAGCGTCCGGAATGTCTTTATCTGGAAGAAGAAAACATGAAGCTCTTTTTGATCTCCCTTTTCGCGGTTTCGGCATCGATCTCCCTGAGGAGTGAAGACGTGACCTTCGAGGACCTCCTCGCGCGGGTGTCACGACGCGATCCGATCACCAAGGCAATTCTCAGTGTGGATAAGCACCGTCTGTTCCGATTGGAGCAAACCGGTGATCAGGTGGCGGTCACGATTTGGACACATTCTAAGGTCGTGGATCCAGATAAAGAATTCTATACCTTCCCCTTATCAGATGTACTCCGCCAGGAACTGGCCCGCCTTCAGTTTCAACACGAGCTGAATGACCTGCGGGCACGGTCACTGGCAAGTGAACAGAGGTTCAGGGTTTCACAATACAACTTGCATCCGCTTCGCGTTGGCATGACGCCCGATGAGGTCACCGAACGTGTTCCGGAGGCGTTTCGGGCCGAGGGGAGAACAGGAGCTGAATTGGGGGCTCTGGAGCTGGAAACGGATACACACCGTTTTGTCTTCCGACACGGGGTCTTACTCGACATTCTCCGCAAGCAGGACTCAGAGGCACCAGAAATGGAAACGGGGCGGTGAAGGCACCTTTTCGGATGGATTCCGACCCATAGGATCAGATGCCATTACCGACCACCAAAGCAGAGCTGCTACATCATCTCCGTCATGCGTATGAAGCGCTGGATGCGGAGTTCGAGACGGTCGATCCCTCGCATGAACGTGAAGAGGGCCTGGAAGGCGGGATCTCCTGTTGTGATCTCATTGCCTACCAGATTGGTTGGGGGACCCTGCTGATGGGCTGGGAAACCGAGGAGGCGGAGGGACGTATGCCGGTGATGCCCTCACCGAAATTCAAATGGAATCAACTCGGCCCGCTGGCACGTTCATTTTACCACCAGCAATCCGGAAAAAGCCTGGATCAATTGCGACACGACTTTGCGGATCTCGTTCAGGCCCTGGGCTGCTGGATTGACTCTCTCTCAGAGCAGGAGCTCTTTGTTCCGCATCAGCGTCAATGGACCGGGGAAAAATGGGCCATGGTCAAGTGGATCCAGGTCAACACCATTGCCCCCTACCGGTCCGCACGCGCGAACATCCGCCGCTGGAAGAGGAACCGCACAGGATGAGGGCTCTTTCTGTTGTCACCCACGCTGGACAGTTGATCAGCTCCGGGAAAAAGACACTGGAAATTCGAAAGTGGCATCCCGGGACCTGCCCGATTCACGATCTTGCCATTGTGCAGAATCAGCGGCGGCTGACACGTGAGACTCCGGTCGACCCGAATGGAATCGTGGTCGCCGTGGTGGATGTCTCCGGTGTTCGGGAATGGAAAAAAGAGGATGCAGATGCGTCCTGTTCGGTTTGGGAAGAGGGGTGGCTTGCCTGGGAGTTGACCAGGATACGCCTCGTGGCCCGGGGGCCTTCCGTTCCTGCGAAGCGTCGGATCTATGAGATCCACACGTCCCTTGAGGACCTAGTGTTCGTCTAGACCCCTGATCACAGGAGGGATGGCCCTTCTCACGATCCGATGGAGAAGGGGGGACTGCCGGAAATGGTTCACATCGTCATGAACCGCCCTTCCTGTACCTCCAGATAAAGTTAACCTTTATAGGTATCCTTTTGCGGGATGACCTGCATTAAGTTCTCAAAAATTGGAAAATTGGAGGCGTCCTCCACGTGTTCGGGCTAAACCTATTGAAAGATTGAGGGTAATTTTAGATGTAGATACTGTTTTTGCCTATCTGACTCTGTGTTGGTCCGGCATCTGCTTTTTCAAACCATGCCGTTTGTATCGTATGCAGGATTCGTCACCCATCTTGACCTTTTTCGCCCAGACCTGGGGGCTCAACAGCCTCGGATCAGTCGGGGTGGCTGTGGTGTTTTTTCTCATGGCGGCCGGAATGATCTGTTTCTTTGCCGCGTTCTGCAAAGTACGTGATCCTAAACTGGTGGCCTGTCTGGTGGCTCTGGGAGGGGCCTTGGTGCTCACACTGATGGTATCTGCCGGCCTGCGGTACTTTCTGCCCGATCTCGCGTCCTCATTCACCCCCACCGGATTGTGGTTGTTCTCTTCTCTCTTCGGCCTGTTCGTGGTGGCGGTTCCCATACTTCAGGCCCTCTGGAATACCTCCTACCTTCAGGGCCTGGCTTGTTTGGCAGGAGGCTTGTTTCTCTTCCTCCTGGTGGTGGTGGGGACGCGCGTTTTCATGACCCCCGACCAGGATCTGCCGGCGAGGATCAAATCCCTGCAGGTTCCCCTGTTTGAACCTCATGCCCCCGGACGCTTATAAGCCGGGGGCCAACTGGGAGATGGCCCAGGCCACCCATCCCCAGAGCAGAAACAGATCACCGACTCTGGCCGTTTGCCACAGACCGCGCAAGGTACTGTGACAGAAAAACAGAAGAGCTCCCGGAGTCATAACCCGGGTGGCCGGGTGAAGGCAGAACAGCAGGGACGCAGCTCCCAGCAGTCCCCAGCAGGACCACTTCAGGGTGGGATAGGAGAGACGGGATGCCACGGTCGGGCGCTGATGGACATGGTCCGCGGCGGCATCCTTCCAGTCACTCAGGAGGTGAGCTGCCGCCAGCATCAAGGCCATGCCGGACATCCAGACCGCCTCACCTGCGCTTCCGGTGATGTCCCGGTTCAGAAAAGGGATGAGTGACCAGCCGATCACGATGGCGACACTTCGGATCAGGGGAAGGTCCTGCAGTCTTGGCAGGGAGCGGCTCACTGGAACGACATACAGAATGGAAAACCCGATGTACAGGACGGCGGTGAGGGAACGGACACCCGGAAGAAACACGACAGAGAGGATCAGGATCACGGTGGCGACCGCCACCCGGGTGTAGGCGGGACGCCACGGACGTCCGTCTTCGCGTGAGGTGCCGCTGGCATGATCTGCGGTGTACACGCAGAAAGCACCCAGCGCGGTCACGATCAGAACGGAAAGAGGCACCGGGACGTTCTCCACAGTGCCGATGGCCAGTTGCAGGCCGACCGCGATGAGGGCGGGGACCACATCAGAGGAGAGGGAGCGTAAAGAAGCAGGACGGTTCATGGTCGATACAGAAGAATCTCTTTCCATTTTTCCCCATTCCGGCCCAGCACCCATTTGCCATTGCGTGTGACCACATGTCGACGACCATTTCGGCCTAAGACCTCCCGGTCAACCTCAAGCACCCGGTGATGTCCACCCTGCAGCAGGCGCGCGTCATCCTGGGTCGCAAATCCACCTGCCAGCGGAACCCCTCCATCGGATACGTCAATCCAGAATGCCGATCCGGACCTGGGGGTGTCCGTCCACAGGCTCGGATACCGGTCAAAGAATTCCGGTCTGCGGGTTCCGCGGATCAACAGCCGCCATGCCGGGGGAACCGAGCGGATGGCATCCTGGTAGGAGAAGCGAACCGGATCCTGGTTCTGAAGGTTCTGCAGCAGCAGACTGGGGTTAAACCCGGCCAGATTAAACCCGTGATAGTTCCCGTGGGGATTGGACAGCTTCTGTGCGCGGCTGAGGCGGGAATAATGTCCATTGAGTTTCAGACCCATTTCCAAATGTAGATGACTGCGTGAGACCGGGATCCCGATACTGGAACTCCACCCCATCACGCCCAGCTTCTGACCTCGTGATACCTCCGCACCCTGTTGGATCCCCGATTCGACAGAGGCCAAATGAGAATATAGCGAATACACGGTTCCCACTTCGTCTTCATGGGTCAGGACAATGTAAATCCCGTAGGTCGAATTCCCTCCTCTTCGGCTGACATAGGCCACGGTCCCGTCTGCGATCGCCAGGATGGGGTCCAGGGGGCGCTGCCGGGGGTCCCGTTCGATTGGAGAGACATCGACCCCTTCATGAAAGCGAGGCAACCCGTTGGACCCCGTTCGTGTCGATCCATAATGGGCAGAGGCGACGCGGCCGGATGCGGTGGGCATGTAGACGGTGGGATCCTGGAGATCCTGCCAACGGGTTTGCGGGGTCGGGCCGGAGAACAGCCGGCCAGCCGGTTGCGGAGTGGGAGTCGGCAATTGTAGGACCTCTGGAGGCTCCAGAGAGGAAAACTCGATGAAATCGTTCTCAGCAGGATTACGGCGTATCCCTATTCCGACGCCCAGCAGCAGGACCGCACACACGCCTGCCAGCGCATACCGGAAGGTTTTCCTTGGGGGAGGAGGAGTGGACGGGGGAGAGGACTCTGGATGTTCCACCAGTATGGGCGTTGGAATTTCCATGCGCGGACGGGACTGCCAAATCCAGAGACATCCGTCTATGGTAAACCCGTTCAAAGTTTGTTCAGGTCCTATCATGGCAGGGTTCTGACCCATTTTCACATTCCGTGATTGCAAAACCGAAAGGTTTGGGACTAGGGTCTGCGCGTTGTTCTGAAATCCCTCACCCCTCACAGGAAAACACATGGCATATTTGACGGAAGACAAAGTGGTGATCCTCGGCGCCGGCGGCGCAATTGGATCCAACATGATGCAGGCAGTGCTCTCTCTGGGCCTCAGTCCCAATGTCTGCGGATACGATCCCTATGAACCCGGTGTTCAAGGCGCGGCCGAAGAAATGTATCACTGCGCCTTCCCCGGTGCCAACCTGACCTGGACCTCCAGTATTGAAGAAGCCCTCACCGGCGCGAAATACATCATTTCCTCCGGTGGCGCTCCCCGCAAAGAAGGCATGACCCGCGAAGATCTCCTCAAGGGCAATGCTGAGATTGCGGAACAACTGGGTAAAGACATCAAAGCGTACTGCCCGGATCTCAAGTTCCTGGTGGTGATTTTCAACCCCGCCGATATCACCGGTCTGGTGGCACTGGTTCATTCCGGACTGGCTCCCAGCAAAGTCGGGACCCTGGCTGCTCTGGACTCCACCCGTCTGCAGACCGCACTGTCTCAGCACTTCTCTGTCCCGCAGAGCGACGTGACCGGATGCCGGACCTATGGCGGACACGGGGAAATGATGGCGGTGTTCGCCTCCACTGCGAAGGTGCAGGGTACACCTCTCACTGACCTGATCGGCACCGACAAGCTGCCGGCAGACAAATGGGACGAGATCCGCGGGCACGTTTCCCAGGGCGGGAAGAAAATCATCCAGCTCCGCGGCCGCAGTTCTTTCCAGAGCCCCGCACATCAGTCTGTCCTGATGGTCAAAGGCGTGATCGAAGGAAAGGGCTACGAGTGGCCGGTCGGCTGCTACGTGAATGATTTCGGCTTTGAGAAGATCATGATGGCCATGGAAACCGAACTGACCAACGACGGAGTCAGCCTTGCCATGCCCGAAGGCCTGCCCGAGGAAATCGAAGCCCTCAAGGCGTCCTACTCCCACCTCACCAAACTGCGTGATGAAGTGATTGAGATGGGCATCCTGCCGCCACTCGACCAGTGGAGCACCGTGAATCCGAATCTGTAACCTCCACGGTTTTCAGATCCCAAAACCCGCCTGTCCGCAGGCGGGTTTTTTCGTGACCTGAGAGAGTCCCACCAGCATGTCTTTTACCTGGGAGGTCAGGACTTCCGGGAGCGGAGAAGCCGCCAGGACCCGATACACATCAGCACAAACAAACCGAGACTGACGGGATAGACCCAGACCAGGGAATTTTCTGTTTCCGAATGAAGCAGCCGCCCGGTGTTGAGATCAAAACGATGCGACTCTCCTCCACCCAATGGAAACCGATTTCCGTCAAACCGCATTTCACGCGCATAGGTGGTCAGATGAAGTTGGGACCCGTTGATGCTGGCGGATTTGAGCCAGTACCCCTCCCATGGATAAAAATACGAGGTGGCCGGGGAGCGGAGTATATCAGAAAACGCCCATTCGCGTTGCAGGTGGTCCTGATGGTAAAACCTGAGTGCAGGAAGAGTCAGGTCCAGCTTCGACCAGGGTGCATAGGGTTGAATCCAGACCCAGGATTCAAATTCGGATGAGAAGAGAAAGTTCTTTTCATACCCTTCCTCCTGGATTTCCCAGAGAAGTTCATCCGTCTTTGCATCATACACGCCGGATCGAGGGTAACGGTCCAGTACCTCCTTACCCGGTGGGTTGTTCGGATCGCGAAGGCGTGCTTCCCATGCCGGATCCATGGGCGACGGAATCATAACAAATACTCGCTCTCCAGATTCTGAGAGTTTGGAAAACGGTTCAGGTGGTGCTCGCAAGTAGGCATGTGCCTGGTGGAACACGCCGCCGAGACATATGAGAAGGAATCCTCGAAGCAGTCGCCTCATCCTTTCGAGCTATCAACCGTCCTGAGAGATTCCAATCCTGTATTCTTCTCCAGTGTCACGTCCTTGAGGACTCGTCACGGCTCCCAGTAGACGACTGCCGGTCGAGGTGGTGACCGCAGGGTGCGTGTAGTCCCAGGTGACGTACATGTCTGGACGCTTCCGAATTCTTGTATTTTTTGTCCTTCCTGCACGGTCGGAACTGCTTTTGTTGCAGTGAGTTAGTGAAAACGGGAACTCTCATGAAAAACTCTGCACATTTTCCTTTCTCTCGCCTCTTTTTCCATGGATAGCTCCTTCAACCTGAGAGTTGCCTATGAAAAATATTCTTTCTGCTGTTTTTGTCCTATGGATTCTGTCCATCCCCTGGAACGCGCTTCAGGCCTTCCCTGAGAGCATCCACATACAGGGGAAGCTGGTGGAAAACAATAAGGTGGTGAATGGCACCGGGCCGATGGTGTTTCGTATTTACAACGCACCGACCGGGGGAAAACTGCTTTATTCCGAATCCGCTACCGTTCAGGTTGTCGACGGCATCTATCAATATCAATTGGGCCAAAACTCCACATCCGCCGCCATGAGTGCGGTCCTACAGTCGGAAACAGACTATTGGCTGGAAACAGAAATTGACGGTACGAAGCTGGCTCCTCGTCAACGACTGCATGCGGCTCCCTTTTCCCTGGTCTCCTATTCCGTTCCCGACGGAGCGATTACCGCTGCCAAGATCGACGCCGGAGCGGTGGGCACAGGCGCAATTGAAGACGGGTCCATCAAAGGAGAGGACATCGAACCAGGAAGCATTTCACCTGATCTGCTGGGAGAGGGGCATGCGGACACGTATGAGACTCTGATGACCCGGCTGAAACCTCTGGGCGCTCCCCACCAGGTCCCGGAATCGTTTCTGCTGCCGATGAGCAGAACCGCCTCTTACACAGCGGTTGGAACCTTGATCACGGATTCCGGGACCGGCAATGTCCGTGGCTTTACCGGGTATGAGGCGGTGAATGAACTTTTCACCTATTGCCTGGAAGTGGAATTCTCCTCTGCACTCTCCATTGGTACACTGCTGGGTACGGATGCGCAATTCAACAGCACCAGTGCAGGTTCCCCGGTCGCGATTCACGGGATGATCGACAGTGTGGGGCTGACCTCTCTTGACGGCGGCGTATACACCTATGTGATCCGGTTGGTACCGGAGTTGTCGAAGCTGACATTCCGGAAAAACTCCCGCGTGTTTCCCGAAACCGATGTTCAGGATGCCCTGGATACGGTTGCGACTGATTCCGGTGTGAGCCTTCTCTTTAGTTTAAATGCCTCCCCCATCACGAATCCTCTTTTGACCCAGTATAATGAGACGAACTACGAGTTCCTGGTCCGGTCTCTGTACAGGGAAGGGTTTTACTTTATCTTTGAACACGGAGCCAGTTCCGCCACCGTGAATGTCATTGACAGTGTCTCGGCATTCGGAACGGGTGTTTCGACGTCTTTTCTCGGAGATCAGACCGAACAACCTGTCGGGACGCAATACATCCGACGGATTCAGAAAGGCCAACGGATTGACTCGGGGTCAGTGATCGTCCGGAGCCGAAACGGTCAGGTCAACACCACCCCGTTTGAAGCCACCGCAAATCCCATCGGCAGCATTGGACTTTTTTACAGTTATGAGGGGCGGCATTTGGATCAGTCCGCAGCCCAGACGGCAGCGAACCATCACAAAGAACGTCTGGATTCGGAGCGCTCTGTAATCACTGGAACAAGCTCGGTTCCCGGGCTTCGTCCTGGCACCACCATCACGGTAACGGATCCAAGCGGTGCCAATCTGGGAGGGACGTATCATGTTCTCAGTGTCCGTCAGAGTGCAACCGTTCAATTTGATGGAGAGGACTATATCCGCCGGTATGGCAATGTATTTACCGCTATTCCGGACAAAGTGAAATACCGACCCCCTGCGCCAAAGAACCCGAAACGGATGAAGGGCCTGTATTCTGCTACCGTGGTGGGAGAGACTGAAGGTGAAGTAGACGTTGATAACTCCGGCCGGGTCAAGATTGTCTTTCCCTGGGACAGGGATGGGACACAAGTCTTGGTACCTGTTCAGCAAATAGGCATGCAGGGTTCGATGATCTTTCCCCCCGTCGGTTCGGAGGTTAGTGTTGCGTTCATTGAGGGAGATCCGGACCGTCCTCTCGTGATCGGCCGGGTGTTTAACGCGGATCAGATCCCACCCCTTGCCTTGCCGTCGAATGAGGACACCAGTCTGGTGGGGGACGGGGCGAACACGATCCGTATGGAGAGCACCCCTAATTCCGAGTTGTTGTCCATCACCGGTGCCAAGGATGTGCAAGTCGCAGCTCCTGAGTTTCAAGTGCTGTCCAACAATGTCGACATTGGGCAGGAGGTCGAAGTCAAAGGAAACCTGGGGTCGGTCAATGCACCTACGGTTGGTGCGCGTTATCGGGATAATGGGATTACGGCCTGGGCCCGGGTCACAGCGTCAGCCGGTTTAGGAACCCATCACTTCGGGGTGAATGCCGTGGTGAATAACTCGGTTGGTGAATACACCATCACTCTGGATACCACCGCTGTAACAGCGGGTACGCTGGTCCCGATGGCAGTAGCGGAGATCGATAATAAACCCGGCGTGGCCTCCGCCATGCGGGTGATCAGTGTCAATCAGGACACCTCAACCGTGTTTCAGGTATTTATTCAGACCGGGACCGGGAGTCCGATCAATAACGATTTCACCTTCATGGTGACCGGACGATGAAACGTCTCGTGCTCTGTATCGGTATTGCCGGCAGTCTCATGGCGGCAGTGGAAGAGGAGGCCAAGGTAGTGGCCTCGGGTGGAGGAGGCATGAAAGAAGGCGGCATGGTGGTGATCCAAAGCATCGGGCAGTCCGTTTCCACTCCGATTCAGCAGGGATCGTCTTTTGTACAGCAGGGAGGGTTTCTGGGGTTTGTGCTGATGAATCCCGATTTGGATACCGATGGGGATGGACTGTCGGATGAATTGGATGGTGACAACGATGGTGACACACTCTCAGACGTTGATGAAAACAATGGATCTTCCTTCAGTCCGCCGACCGTGACGAACCTGAACCTGGCCGATACCGACGGAGATGGGGCCACTGATGCAGAAGAGGCGGCTGGAGGTTTCAACCCTCTCGATGCGAGCCGGTCATTAAAATTTGATCTGTCCCGTATCGAAAACGGAACCTTCCGTGTGCGGTGGCTCGCCCGTGCGGGAAGGACATATGGACTCTATCGGTTTGATTTATCGGATCCAGCCAACACCAAAGTGCTGGTAGACACCGCAACCCCCCTGATTGGGATCGGGACCTGGCTGGAAACCAAGGCTTCCCGTGACATCCCGATTCCGGCATCAGGATCCAGCTTTTCCTATCTTGTCGAGGAACTGTAACAAGCAAGCGGTATGGGCCCACACTCAGAAAGTACGAGACAACATGGACCCACGCGTATCGCGTGGCAAGCGCTGGCGTCCCGCCAGCAACCTTACCCCGCCGACTGAAACGCCTGCGCGTATTCGCCGGGGGCCATGCCGTATTGGGCACGGAAGAGCCGGTAAAAGTAACCGGGATGATCGTATCCGACTTCCCGCATGATTTGGTCGACGCTTCGTTGATTTTGCCGCAGCAGCACGGCGGCTTGGTTCATACGGTGTTTTTGCAGAAAACCGATTGGGGTTAAGCCGGTCTGTGCTTTCCAGACCCGCCGCAGGTAAGCCGGGGTACACCCCAGCTGTCGGGACTCGGTGAGAAAATCCCAAGGCGAGGTAGGCTGTACGCGAACCCGGTCAATCAGGTCGGAGATCTGTACTGCGATCCCGGTGAGTGCGGTGGAGGTTGCGGGTTGATGATGCAGCAGCAGCAGAGCCCCTTCCAACCGGTTGACGATCATCGGATGGTCCGGTTCATAGGTTTGCAACAATTGAAGCAACCCGAAAAACGCCCGTTCAAATCCAATCGGATCGGTCAACCTCAAATAAGCGGATGCGGGGTCTGTGTTTGGAAAGAGGTTCGTTTTGAGAAATGTACGTGTCCGGTCACCTTTCCAGGAGACAAACGAATGGTCCCAGAGGTGTCCAGGAACAGCTCCGTACTGCCATCTGGGTCCGGGCCAGGTCCAGAACACGGCAGGGGCGTGAAGCTGTATGGGCTTATTTCCATTGGATGCAAAAGTGCATCGGCCCTGTCGGATGTAATTCAGGGCATAAGTCTCCAGGGTGCAGTCCACGGACTGATGAAAGTCCGGACAGTGATTGAAGCGGAATACCTTGAGGCCCGAAAAATAGTTCATAAGTTCGTATCGTGCAATGTTGGGTTCGTTCCGTCAATAGACGATGACGTTGGATGCAGGATACACTGTCTACATGATTGCATACTTTGATAAACCGAATCCGTTAACCATTTGCATGTGGGACCTGTCCTGGCTGACCTGTGGGCATGCGAATGCACCCTTTGCAGATCTGGACCGCCGGGTCGCGGAAGCTGCAGAACGCGGCTACAATTGTTTGCGGGTGGATGTCTTTCCGCATCTGTATCTGAAAGGGGACTACACCTTTCACCATAACCATGAACTGAAGCTGTTTTATCGCTATGGAGATGTGCGGCTTCCCGGCGGCTACACTGTAGATGTGCGAAAGAAAGTGATTCAGTTGGCGGATGCCTGCCGACGCCATGGGATCACGCTGGGGCTCGATGCCTGGATCTGGGGGAGTCTGGATACCTGGAAGTCAGAAGGGATTCTTCCCATGCACATTCCGGAAGGAGAGGAAGAGGAACGCTGCCGTGAGTTCGGTGAGGTATGGAGAAAAGCCATTCCAGCCATGCGGGATGACGGGGTGCTGGAGCGAGGGGCATATCTCAGCCCGATGAATGAAGTCCCCCTGTCGTTCGCCCGGAGGTTCGATTTCATCAAAGAGGAAAGTTATCAGGTAAACAGCGATCCGGTGTCGAAAACCGATTGGTCTTTTCCGGTGTTGGATGCCCAGATCAAACTCCTGACCACCTGGATCGGGGAGGGGATCAAACAGGACATTGAACCGGACGGTATTCCTCTCTGTTACAGTACGCAGTGGGCGGATAACTTTGTTGCCCGCATTCCAGAATTCTATGACCTGATTGACGTGCATTTTATGCCGGACATGCGGCAAAGACCCGAAGACACCGAGGCTCTGGAAAAAGCCGGATCCGGTGCCTCCGGATTTTCGCAGTTTCATAAACTGGAGACCTATGACATCGCGTTGTACTCTGCAGCCTGGAACCGTGCATGGCGGCATAATGTGGAACGGATGTACGAGCTGTGTCATGCGGTGGCCAGTGGCTGCTTCCGACATAACACCTTTCCCTCCGGACGCGAACTGCCGGTGATTCTCACCGAGACATTCGGCCCCTGTAACTTTCCGGATCATCCGGAAGCTGATTGGACGGGATACATTGAGTACAATGAGGATGCGGCCCGGATTTTTGCCCAGTATCCCTTCGCCGGTCTCAGCCTGTCGAACATGGCGGAGCCCCTGTTCAGTCTCTGGGAAAAGCGGATGTTCCACATCCGTTCCAACCAGTTTATCCGTTCGTCCATCCGGTCAACCCATAGAGAAGAGGTGGGATCATGACCCAACGAATTGAACTGATCGGTGCGGGAATTATTGCGGATTGTCATGCGGGAGGGGTTCATCGTCTTCCGGGCGAGGTGGAACTGCATGTGGCAGATCCAAACCCCGAAGCCCTGAAAACCTTCTGCGAAAAATACCCGGAGGCCATTCCGCATTCCTCCTCCGAGGAGATGTGTGCCACTCCCGCCGGGCCCCAGGACATCGTGATCAACTGCACCCCGCCCTGGCTGCATCATCCGGAAACCCTGAACGCCTTGCGGAGAGGTCGGCATGTGCTGTGTGAAAAGCCCTTTGCCCTGAACATGGAACAGGCCGAAGAGATGGTGGCCCTGGCGGAGGAACAGGGTGTTCAGATTGGATGCTGCAGTAAGCGGCATGCGACTTGGGAACTACATCAGAAGGCCTGTCAGATGGTGGCGGACGGTGTACTGGGCCGCATCTACCGGGTGGACTGGATTCACCGGGATTCCAGGATGCGTCGGGGAATTGACGGTCGCAGCCGCGGTATCTGGTGGTCTCTGGAGAAAGCCAAAGCCGGGGGAGGACGTCTGATGGATTTCGGCCCGTATGATGTGTCGATCTGGGTCGATCTGTTTCAGCCCACTTCTGTCACGGTCTCGAATGCTCTGGCGGAAGAGGTTCACATTGGTGCGGACCTTCCGCAAGGCCTGGTGCCAGATGTGGAGACTCACCTTTCGGCCACGTTGACCTTTACCCAGCCGGATGGGAACACCTTTCATCTCGAGTACGAGCGTACCTCAGCCACGCATGGTCCTGAATACCATCATGACGGTGTCTATGGCCTTGATGCCTACATGACCTGGAACAGCTATGGGCACGGCACCCCGGAAATGAAGATCCGGTCCAGCGGTCCTCTGGGAGAAATCAGGGAGGAGGTGATTACAGCCGATCCCCCTTACGAGGCCTGGCACTGCCAGGAGCCTCTGCTCAATTTCGCCGCACATATTGCCGGTGAAGCCAGTCCCCATGCTCTGACCGGGAAAGACATTCTGCGCAACCATGCGATCATGATGGCCATCTATGACTGTGCCGACTCGAAGTCTCCTGTCACCCTAGCCCTCTGAGGAGAACCCGCCATGCCCACGATATCCATGAATGCCTTTCCGCTGGGAATGTACATGCGTCACTACGGACTGCAGTCAGACCTGATGTCCAAATTTCTCCTCGTCAAAGCCTCGGGCGGGGACACTCTGGAGATGGGAGTGGGGGCGCCGGATCAGGTGGAGGAGGTTGCCCGCCTGTATGAGCAGTTCCGCATGGAATCCAAGGTCTGTGTCCTTGGCGCCAATCTGTTTCAGGCCGGATGGGAAGCCGGGGTGGAGAAGGTGATCACAACCGCGGAAGCCTTCCACGATCGGCTGGGAACTCCAATGGTGAACATGTGCCTCGACCGGAAGACGGATGAAACCGGCAAGGTCGCGCTGGTGAAGACGGACGAGGAACTCACCCTCCAGGGGGAAGCCTACAAGCAATTGATTCAGGAGTTGGAATCTGCCGGCCTCCAGGTGTGTTTTCACATGCACGATCCCGAGCTGTTTGAGGACTGGAAAGAGATCAAGGCCATGGTTGCGATCAACCCCGGCATGGGGTTCTGCATGGATGTGCAGTGGATTCATCAGGGATCCGGGTTTTCCATGGAGGCCGTGAACAAGTTTCTCGAGGACTACGGTCCGCAGATTGTGCACCTGCATCTGAGACAGAGTGCCGGCAACGAACTGCAGGATACCTTCCGTCTGGAGGGGGATATTGATTACCGGCATGTTTTCCGCCGGTTGCGTGAGATTGGATACACTGGGGATGTGTCTCTGGAGCAATTGAGATTCGACGACACGCCGGAAAATGTAAGGCCCTTTGCGCTGACCGCGTCGGAAGGCCTGGAACAGATTCGCTTGGGATGGTCCGAAGCAGGACTGTCATGAATCCAGAGGATGTAACCGCGCTGATCATTCTGGCGGTGACCCACTTCGTGGGGGGCATTGCCGCGTTCGGGTCGAGTCTGCTTGCCGTCCCCTTTCTGCTGCTGCTGTATGGGGCATCGGAACTTGGACCGGTTTTGTTTGTCATTGTGGTGGCCGGTCTGCTGCAGTCCACGTTTCTGGTGATCAAAAACTGGCAGAACACGGATGTGCGGTCATGTGCGATTCTCCTCGTCGGGGCTGCCTGCGGGATTCCGGTGGGCATGCGGGTGGTGGATTCCCTGCCTGAACAGGGGATCATGCTGTTGCTGGGGGCCCTGACGCTCATTGCGGGTGTCATTCCCTTTTTCCATCCCGGTGGAGAACGCAGGCTACCGGCAGCCTTGACGGCGGCTGTGGCGGTCGTGTCCGGGATCATCCATGGGGCCTTTGCTTCAGGGGGGACCGTCCTGGTGGCTTATGTACAGCAGTTGATTCCCGACCGGGACCGGTTCCGGGCCACCCTCGCGATGTTCTGGACACTGCTGAATGCCGGATTTGTGGTGGCCCTGTTTTTCCGGACCAACGCCGATTCGGAGCTGTGGAGCCGGACCGGTGTCGCCTGTGCGGTCGTTCTCGCCGTGTCCTTCAGCGCCAACCGGATCGCCGGGAGAATGAATCGGCAATGGTTTCAGAGATTGATCTCGGGCCTGTTGATCATCAGTGGCGTGGTCCTCCTCGGCCGTCAGCTGCTGTAAAAGCCTCAGACGAGATCAGCTATACCCCTCTGACGGACGGCTGACATCCCCCTATCGAAACATCAGCCCGCTTCATGGATAGATTCCGAACCGAAGCATGATTTTTTGTCTATACATCTTTTGTTATTGGACGTGAACTACATGCAAAAATTCGTTGTAAATACTTCAAAATGAGAAACATATTAATTATAGAATTTGTGTATGGCATATAAATCAATTGATAGGTTGCAAAATGTTATGTTTTTGTTAGCAACCGTGTCCCGCCGGTTCTGAGAAAAAAAACACCCCTTTTATAGAGGGTGAAAACGGGAAGCCAGAATCCGGCAGGAGACATTTGAACCCCCACCTATCACCAACAGGAACACAAATGATGATACCTAACATAACGCAAACGCGTTCCAGAGCCTTTAGGGCTGTTCTCATGGGTCTGACCCTACATGTTTTCGCTCTGTCTGCAACCGCGCAACAAACACCCGCCCCGGTGAAAAAAAATGAGCCCCCTGCCGCTGAACCCGTGGCGGTGATGGAGGATTTTGAAGTGACGGGACGGGTGCTGTATTCAGATCAGGTCAATGCCCTGACAAGTCCGACTCCCGTACTGGATGTTCCGCAGAGCCTCTCCATTGTCACGGCTGAACAGATTGAGCGTCAGGGATTTACCAGCATGCGGGATATTGTGGATTACACCCCCGGATTGACCACCTCACAGGGGGAAGGGCACCGGGATGCGATTGTGTTCCGCGGCACCCGTTCCACTGCAGACTTTTTCATTGATGGAATCCGCGATGACGTACAGTACTACCGCTCGTTCTATAACGTTGAGCAGGTGGAAATTCTCCGCGGCCCCAATGCCATCACCTTCGGCCGTGGAGGAACGGGCGGGATTATCAACCGAGTCATGAAAAAAGGAATGCTCGGGGCCACGTTCAACGATTACAAAATCACGGTGGATACCTTCGGGGCCTACAGCGGTCAACTTGACTCGAACGTTGCGGTGTCTGAGAACTCCGCATTCCGGATCAACGCCGCGTTTGAGAGCCTCGATAATGACCGTCCTTTTTATGATGGAGAGCGAATCGGCATTAACCCGACGTTCCGGATTATGCTGACCGAAGACACACAGGTGGATCTCTCGTATGAGTATGTGGATCACGAGCGTCACATCGACCGGGGAATTCCCACGGGAGCAAACGGTGAACCGGTTGACGGATTCAAGGACCTGTTTTTCGGTGATTCCGAATTGAACGTCAATGACCTGGAAGCCCATTTGTTCCGTGCAACTCTCGAACAGGGGTTCTCCGACAATCTCAAGGGCCGCTTCAACCTTGCCTACAGTGATTATGACAAACTGTATCAGAACTTCTATGCCTCGAAGTATGATGCGGTGAATACTCCGGACCGGGTGACTCTCGACGGATATGTGGACACGACCCAGCGGGAAAGCCTGACCCTGTCTGCAGACCTGATTGGTGAGTTTGAAACCGGTGAAATCACGCACCGTTTTGTCACCGGGGTGGAATATATTGATACCGAAAATGATAACGACCGGTACAATTCCTTCTTCGATACCAACCCGGCTGACCGTGACACGGAAACCTTCCTGATCGGCAATCAGGTCCTGCGCAATGGCCGGGGCCTTAGCGTGAACGGCCCCACTGTGAATGACTTCACCGCCGACCTGAACGACGATACATCGGCAGATGTCACTACCGGCTCCTTCTATTTCCATGACGAAATTGGAGTGACGGAACAGCTCAACCTGATCCTCGGCGGTCGGTTCGACAGCTTTGAAATTGAAGCCCTTGATAACAAGAGCGGCACCCTCCGGACCCGTACGGATGAGGAATTCTCTCCTCGCGTGGGCCTGATTTACAAGCCTCAGCCCGACATGTCCGTGTATGTAAGTTACAGCGAAACCTTCCTCCCCCGCAGTGGCGAGCAGTTTGCCACCATCACAGACGAAACCGCGGCACTGGACCCAGATGAGTTCACCAATACAGAAGCGGGTCTGAAATGGGATCTGACCCCCGGTCTCAGTCTCTCAACCTCCGTCTTTGAATTGGAAAAAAGTTCACCTGAAACCGGAAAAGACGATGCGGCGGCTCTGGAGGTTGTGAAATCCTCTGTGACCGGTTTTGAAGCCCAGTTGATCGGGTTTGTGACCGACAAATGGTACCTGTCCGCAGGCTACAGTTACCTGGATGGGGAAGTGGAAAGCGATGAGGAGGACGACGGTAACCGTCCGCGGGAACTGCCCGAGCACATGTTCTCTGTCTGGAACAACTATCAGGTGACGGAAGCATTGGGTGTGGGCCTGGGACTTGTCTACTACGATGACGTGTTCATCGATAATGGCAACGACACCAAGCTGCCCAGCTACGTTCGCGTAGATGCCGCCCTCTACTACACCATCCATGAAAACCTGAGGGTGCAGATGAACATCGAAAACCTCACGGATGAGCTGTACTACCCGCATGCACACGCGGACCACCAGGCCACCGTGGGGAATCCGATCAATGCCACCCTCGCTCTGATTGGAAGTTTCTAGGATTCTCTCTCTTGGAAACCAAAATAGAGGCCGGTCCGTTTGGACCGGCCTCGCTTGTTGGCATTGCACGTGGGCCTGCCCGCCACCTCCCAGTCTCCTTCCTCTGTCTAACGCTGGATCAGGATTTCACCGGAGGCGGGGAAGACATCTGTGAGTGCGGTGACCACGACCTGATGGGTGATCAGGATCACCGGTGTTCCTTTCGGTGCATTCTGGAGCCATGTTCGCAATGACTCCATCTGGGGTCCTTTCTGCTGCGGGCGTCCGAAAAAGGAATTGAGGGCCGGCAGGTCCGTGACCTTTCCCAGATTCATCAACCTGGCAGTGTCCCGGCATCGACACCACTGACTGGTGAACACGGAAGCCTCCCTGATGCCTGCTTTTCTGAAGCGTTCGCCCATTTCTCCGGCCTGCTTCCGTCCTGTTTCTGATAAGGTTCGCTGGGTGCTGCAGTCAGACAGATCAAACGGAGCCGGGTCACCGGTCCCGGGCGCAAGCGCATGACGGGCAATGGCGATGTGCCCGGGCTGCCTGAGGAGAGAAAGGGGGTCTTCTCCTCTCAGGAAAGGAGTCAGCATCAGGCAGCAGAGGATCCATATTTTCATCTCATAATGTATGAGAAAGGAGTTCAATCGCAAGCGGAGGACTCTTCCCGCTTGAATTCATCCGGCGGGTTTGCAGTATGGCCCTTCAACCCGGAGACCACCATGCCAAAGACCTATGTGGAAAGAGACCTGATCATCGAAAAGCCGCAAACAGAGGTATATGAAACCGTACATGCCTTTCAAAAATGGCCGGACTGGTCTCCCTGGCTGGTGGTGGAGCCGGACTGCAAACTGACCTTTGCCCCGGATGGGGATTCCTACAGTTGGGAGGGAGAGAAAATCGGAGTGGGATCCATCCATCGGGTGCATGAGAAGAAACCGGAGGAGATGCAGTACGAGCTCCGCATGTTGAAACCTTGGAAATCCACCTCATCCGTCGCGATGTATTTCAGCGAAGAAGAAGGGGGCACCCGGGTGAAATGGACCATGGACAGTTCGCTTCCGCTGCCCATGTTCTGGATGAAGACAATGATGGAATGCATGATCGGGATGGATTATCAGCG
Source organism: Verrucomicrobia bacterium UBA6053 (assembly GCA_002429065.1). Lineage (GTDB taxonomy): Bacteria > Verrucomicrobiota > Kiritimatiellia > SS1-B-03-39 > UBA6053 > UBA6053. The sequence continues at coordinate 61,733 of DIYN01000036.1, forward strand.
GGGCCTGATGCGGCTGAAAGATCTGTGTGAAAAAGGGACGGTGCCGTCCCAATCTGTCATCACCGAGTCTGTGACCTTTGAGGGTGTGACAGGAATTGGACTGAAGACCCTCTGTGCGATGGATCAGGTGGGACCCAGAATGCAGGAAGATTTCGGGAAACTGCATCAACTGATGGAAGAAAAAGACCTCCAACCGACCTCCCCCCCCTTTGCGATCTACAACCCCAAAAAAATGGGCAAAGGTCAATGTGCCTATACGGTTGGAATTCCGGTGGCGGAGATCCCGGAAGGGCTCGCAGAGGAGTACGAAACGGTGACCATTCCCGGCGGTGACTGCTTTGCGATTGACCATAGCGGCCCATACCGTCATCTCGGCGATGCCTGGGCACTTGGCATGACCTACTCCCGGAAAAAACTCTTCCCGGCGGACAAACGCTGTGACCCCTTTGAAGTCTATCTGACGGATCCGCGTGAAACCCCCGAGGACGAACAGCAGACCCGGCTCTATTTTCCGCGAAAGGGATAATTCCGGAAAATGGCCGGAGCCCGAGTCTGGATGGCGCCAAACGTGAGTTCCGCCTTCAGGTGATCCCGTTGTCTTTGTAGGTCTCCCGGGCGGCCCTGGGGGACATCCCGGTTCGGCTTTTGAACAGACGGGAAAAATAGTAAGCGCTGCTGAATCCGCATTCCTCTGCAATCATGGAGATGGGGCGGCTGCTGATCATGAGCAGTTCCCGGGCCCGGTCCAGTCGCCGTTCTTCGATGTATTTCATGGGAGCCTGTCCCATTTGCTCCTGAAAGAGATGTGAAAAACGGGACGGGGACAGGGCACAGACCCTCGCCAGGAGATCGAGATTCAGCTTTTCGAAGGCATGCTCGTTGATGTAGTCCAGTACCGCTTGAATCCGTTCATCCCGGCTGGCGGCATTCCCCGCAGGATTCCATTCGTCACAATACAGCAGGGCCCGTTCCATCATGTTGAGGACCAGATTCCGTCGGTGGGGCCGGACACTCCAGGCGAAGGCTACGGCCTCCTGCAGCGCGGCATAGACCTGATCCCGCTGCGGTTTACGATGCACCTGCTGCTGAAGAATTCCGGGGAAAATCTCCGGAGTGTTGAGCCATTCTTTCCAGTGAGGCTTCGGATCGAAACAGCACCAGACGTGGTGCCAATGCTCCACCCGCGGGTCCACTTCGTAGTGCTGTGGAGTACCGGCTTCATAGATCAGGAATGACCCCGGCTGGAGGAGGTATTCCGCCCCGTCCATCCAGCCAACGCCTCTGCCAGCAACGGTGTATTCCAGGAGCCAGGTGGTGGTTCCACCGGGTCGATAGACCTTGTTCGGCCGATCCATGTCATGATGGGCTTCTCCCGCAGTACCGGACTGGAGATAAAAAAGCGGTTCTTTCATGTAGCAGGATTGTGCAAGTATATAGCAGGTCGTGCAATTGATATTTAGGCAAAAAGTAGTGTAGGGTTGCAGGATTGTGTTATTTATTTTGGAGATCATGTATGACCAATTCAATCCGATGGGGACTTCTGGCTGCGGGTGCAATCGCCAAAGCGTTTGCTGCGGGCGTCAAACAAAGTGATACCGGGATTCTGACTGCGGTTGCATCCCGCGACCTGGAGAAGGCCAAGGCCTTTGCAGCGGAATACGACATTCCCAGCCACTACGGATCCTATGAGGCCCTGCTTGCGGATCCCGATGTGGATGCGGTGTATCTCTCCACCCCACACCCGTTTCATACCGAATGGGCGATGAAAGCAGCCGAAGCCGGGAAGCACATTCTCTGCGAGAAGCCGATGGCCATGAACCAGTACGAAGTCATGTCCATCGTGGAAGCCGCGGAGGTGAATCAGGTGTTTCTTATGGAGGCCTATATGTATCGCTGTCATCCGCAAACGGCCAAGGTCCTTGCGCTGTTGAAGGAGAGCCTCATCGGGGACCTGCGGGTGATCAAAGCAAGCTTCTCGTTTGGGAATGCCTTCCACGCGAAAGGTCGGCTTTGGGAACATGAATTGGCCGGTGGTGGGATTCTGGATGTGGGGGGATACACCACGTCCTATGCCTGCATGGTGGCAGGCGCGGCGCAGGGTCGTTCGTACGCCGTTCCGACTGGAGTCAAGGGTGTGGGTGTCCTCAGTCCGGATACCGGTGTCGACGCGTTTGCCTCTGCGCTCCTGACCTTCGAACATGATGTCATCGCAGAATGCTCAACCGGAATTGCGGTGTCACAGGAGAACTGCGTGCAGATCTTCGGTTCCAACGGATGGATCAAGATTCCGGATCCCTATGTTGCTTCCCGACAAGAAGCGAAGCATGGAAATATTTTCCTCTTCACAAATGCCTCGCAGAAGGTGCAGGAGATTCCGGTAGAGGCTCCGGTGACCAGTTATGCATATGAGGCGGATGTATGCGGACGGGCGATCCTTGCCGGGAGGACCCGGCCGGAGGCACCTGCCATGAGCTGGCAGGATTCGATTGAGAATGCCAAGGTGCTGGATGCGTGGCGGAAAGAAATCGGCCTTGTCTACAACCGTGAGAAACCGGAGAACATGCCCTCGGTCACCTATGCCGGACGCAGGCTGGAGCACCGGAAATCGCTCATGAAGCCCGGTCAGATCGAATTTCTGGACAAGCCGGTGTCCCGATTGATCATGGGCGTGGACAATCAGGTGACCTCTCCACACGTTCAAGCTGTGTTTGATCACTATGTTGAACACGGTGGCAATACCTTCGATACCGGGTTCGTGTATGGGGAAGTCAAATCCCGTCTGATGGGACAATGGGTGAGATCACGTGGCGTACGGGAGGAGGTTGTGCTCATTGCCAAAGGGGCCCACACGCCGAATTGCACTCCGGAAGGGCTGACGGAGGAGTTACACACGCAACTCGACTGGCTGGGAACAGACTATGCCGATATTTACATGCTTCACCGAGACAACCCTGAGGTTCCGGTGAGTGATTTCATGGAGGTGCTCCATGAGCATGTCCGAGCCGGCCGGATCAAAACATTCGGAGGCAGTAACTGGAGCCTGGAGCGGATCGCAGAGGCCAATGCCTATGCCGCGGAAAAGGGTCTCCAGCGCATGAGCATTGTCTCCAACAACCTGTCACTCGCGGTGATGCAGGAACCGGTGTGGGCCGGATGCATCCATGTGCATGACGACGCCTCCCTGCAGTGGCTTGAAGAGCATGAGATCACCTTGCTTCCCTGGTCGAGTCAGGCCCGGGGATTCTTCATCCCGGAACGGGCCCATCCCGACAAACAGGAAGATATCTCTCTGGTCCGGTCCTGGTATTCAGAAGAGAATTTCGAACGTCAGAAACGGGCGGTTGAACTGGCAAAAATTCACGGAGTAGATCCCATCAACATCTCACTGGCATGGGTGCTCTGCCAGAAATTCCCGGTCTTCGCCCTGATCGGTCCCCGGACTCTGGGGGAAACCCGTTCCAGCCTCCGCTCTCTCGACCTCATCCTGAGTGAAGAGGAAATGGCGTATTTGGATCTGAAAACTCCGTCCCGGTCATGAGCATGTCCCCTCCCTTTTCTTTACATTGAGGAACGGAGGAGAGAGAATGATCAAAGTTTGCCGTCAGACAACATGGTCCCTCTGAGCGTGAAGGAACCGCAACTCCTATTTATCATGTCCTGTCCTGTTTGACATCAAACCAGGTAAGTCCTGTCAGTGATCCTGTGTGGGGAACGGCGAGACTGACCAGGTATCCCACGGTCAGGGCGATGATCAGGGCAAGGGGACCGATAAACCAGGGGTCGATGAGCTTTTCATCCAGTTGGGCTTCGCGGAACTTGATGCCCCAGGTGACCATGGACGCGGTGATCACCCCCGCCCAGGCACCGACGGTGCTGGCCCGGCGGGTCATGAAACCGAGTGCGAAGACGGCGGCAAAGCCTCCCCCCACCAGGCCGGTAATGGAAATGATCTGTTTCCACAGGCTTTCATCCGGATCCTGCAGCATGTTCAGAAGCAGAGAGACCAGAATGCCCGCCACCCCAGCGGTCAGCGAGATCCACCGACCCATCTGTACCTGCTGTACGTCGATTCCTTTGATACGGGCCCAATCACGTGTACACACCAGAGAGACGCCGTTCATGGCGCTGTCGAGAGTGGACATCGCCGCAGCAAACAGCCCGGCCATCACGATGCCCATTCCACCGGTGGGCAGGGCCTGCAGGGTGAATTGAGGCAGCACACTGCTGTCGGAGTTCAATCCGGGGGTCATGCTTTCGGGATAGGTGGCATACCAGGCATAAAACGCTGTCCCTAAGAAAAAGAACAGGACGGCTCCGGGAAGTGAAATGAGGGCAAACACGGTCACAGATTTCTGGGCGTCCCGGACGTTGGGGGTGGAGAAGGCCCGTTGCATCGTGTGCTGGTCTCCGAACTTGGCAAAGACACCGGTGATCCCGACCAGGAGGAAGACCCAGAGGGTTTCTTGATCAAACCGGAACGAGGTGTCCACCATCCGGAGTTTTTCGCCCTCCCGGGCAATGTCCATCACCCCTTCAATTCCTCCCGGAACCTGAAAGAGGATGGTGAGGATACAGGTAAGGACACCCAGTATGATCACGCCAACCTGCAGGGCATCCGTCCAGACGACGGCTTTAATCCCACCCAGCATGGTGTAGAGAATGGCCAGACTGCCGACTCCGAGGATGCAGAGCGTGACCGACCAGCCGGTCACCACCGAAAGTGCCTGAGCGGGAATGAGCAGAATGGTCGCCATGCGTCCCAGGATCTGTGCCACGACAAAGGTCGCAGAACCGAGCAGGCGGATACTCAGGCCGAAGCGGCGCTCCAGATATTCATACACGGTGCTGATGGGAAGCTGTCGGAGCAGAGGAACCGCGAGCCAGGCCACCAGCAGCCAGGCGAACAGCCCTGCGATCGGTTCCCCGATATTCTGCCAGTTCGTACTGAAGGTCCTCGCCGGGATCAGCATGTAGGAAATCGCAGAAATGCCGGTCGCGTACATCGACAGCCCGGCCAGACTCCAGTGAATGGACCGACCGCCCAGAAAGAAGTCCTCCCCGTCGCGTTCCCTGCGGGAGGCTGCGATTCCGATACCCACCACCAAGGCCGCATACCCGACCAGGATCCCCCAATCGAGAACACCAATCTTCTTGCGCTCAGCCTCGATGCGGCCGGTAACCGGCACGTCATCTGTTTTCAGTTGCAGAATGGAGCCTTCGACCCGTTTGACCCCCCGGATGACCTCGGGAGTTCCCTGGACCTGAGTCCAGGCTCCGGTGATCCGGTGCCAAAGATAGAGGGTGTTGTCATGCAGTAGAACCAAATGATCGGGCTCGACAGGAACCATCTCCTCGAATCGATTCGGTGCCGGTGAGGATGTCGGGATCGGTCCACCGTGATCTCCAGACCGCATGAGGATTCCGGATTCCGTCAGAACGTATGCCGGATCCTTGGGAGGGGCCTTTTGGGTTCCGACACCCGCTTCTTTGGCGGCCTCCTGGGAAACCCATCGTTGTTGAGACCAGGCTTCCTGAATGGGGGATGTGAACAGGAGAAGGAGGAAAAAAGCGATGGCGGGATGCATTATCGGTATTTCCATACCTTTTTTTGTCCGGAAGGTCCTCCTTTATTCTCTTTTAATTTCTCTTTGATCCAATACGCAGATTCCATGGACGGATCTGTTCCTTCAGTGTGGTCGAAAGTGGAAGCCGAGCGTCAGGTGTATCCTGCTGATGCGGAGCGGACCCGACTGGTTCGCTCCGCCTGGATGGCATTTTACACGGTCAAGGGAACCTGGGAAATCTGTCTCCCGGGCCTGGAGCATCAACTGGAGGAAGGGGATGTGGCCTGGATTCCCTCCGGTATGATGGCAGATCAGAGCTACCGTGACCGGACGGTAACCCTCACCTGCAGAATCAGGGCGGGTGCCTGGGTTCCTCATGCGGAGGGGGACCGCGATGCCGTGGCTTTCCGGCAGAGGCTGGATCAGGTGGTGCGTCGCATCGGGCCGCGACTGCCCCTGGAACCGAATACGTGCAAAGCCATTCGCCCGGTGTTTCGTCAGTTGGTGGAGACCTGGAGACGTCCCGAATCCACCATGCACCGGGGAGCTCTTAAGGGAGGAGTGTTGCGGATGTTTCAGCTACTCGACGAAGATCAGCGGCTGGCGGAAGAGCTGGAAACCCCGTATGAACCGGATCCCAACAAGGAGGCGAGGGAAAAAGTGGCCGCGGCTCTTCAACTTCTCAATAACCGGGATTATCTGACGACGGACACCGGGTCGGTGGAGTCGCTGGCAAAGGTATGCGGCTACCGGAGTTCCCGTTTCCACAGTCTGTTTGTCCAGGCAACCGGCGTCACCCCCAACCGGTATCTCACGGAACGGCGGGTGGCTCTGGCCTGCCAGTTGCTTGGAGATCCCGGCCTCAGTATCCTGGATGTTGCGTTTGGCAGCGGGTTCGGGACTCAAAGCCGATTTTACCTCGCATTCCGTCAGGTGACGGGGATGACCCCTGCCGAATGGCGACGGAAACAGAGACCGCATTCATAAAAATCCCGACCCCTCCTCTTGCAGGACGGGTCTACGGACAGTACAAGCTCCCTATGTCGTTTTTACATCAACTGGAACGGAAATTTGGTCGATTCACCTTCCCGTACCTGCTGCCGGTTCTGCTGGCCAGTCAGGTTTTGGTATACTTGTTCCAGATTTCCGGCCAGGTAACCATCCTGGATCTGTACCTGGATGGCCGATTTATTCTGCAGGGTCAGGAGCTCTACCGCCTGGTGACCTTTATGGTGGCTCCGATGACCAGCAGTCCACTTTGGTTTCTGATTGGTCTCTCGGTGACCTGGCTCATTGGTAACGCACTTCAGAATGAGTGGGGGGAATTCCGGTTTAGTTTTTTTCTCTTTGTAGGATGGGCCGGGACAGTGCTGGTGTCTCTGCTTGCTCCCGGTATCCTGGTGACCAATATCTACATCTATTCGTCTCTGACCCTGGCGTTTGCCAAACTCTATCCGAATTTCCAGTTTCTCCTGTTTTTTATCATTCCAGTGAAGGTGAAGTACCTGGCTTATCTCACCTGGGCCTTCTATCTGCTGCTGATTCTGGTGGATCCTTCCGAACGGTTACTGATTTTGGCAGGAGCGGTCCTGCCGTATGGTCTCTTTTTCGGAAAAGACCTCCTGATGAACATTCAGGGCCGCCGACGTTCTTCCGCATTCAGGAAACAGGCACATGTCTCCCAATCCAAACCCTTCCACGTGTGCAGTAAATGCGGGATCACAGACCTTGAAAATCCTGATCTCGAGTTCCGGTATCTGCCGGGCGATGTGTGTATTTGTGAAACCTGTCTGAAAGAGGATTCTGCTGAATGAAACCACTGTCCTTATTCGTATCACTGTGTGTGTGTGTCAGTCTGACCGCATGGTCGGAAACCCGGGTGGAGCAGGGAAACCGGGAGGGAATTCTTCATTTGGGGAATGGCGCCGAACCGGAAAGTCTGGATCCACACCTCACGACGGGTGTGCCGGAGTATCAGATTATCAGCGCTGTACTGGAAGGACTCATCCGGGAAGATGGAAAGACGCTTGAACCGCGTCCGGGGGTAGCGGAAAAGTGGGAGTCGAACGAAGAAGGAACCGTCTACACCTTCCATTTCCGTGAAGATGCAACGTGGTCCAATGGGGACCCGGTGACTGCGGACGATTTTGTGTTCAGTTTCCGGCGGATGCTGTCGCCGGCTCTGGCAGCGGAGTATGCATACATGCTGCATGTGATTAAAAACGGCCAGGCATTTCACGAGGGCCGGATCAAAGACCCCGAGCAGCTGGGCGTCAAAGCGGTGGACGCCAGGACCCTGGTGATTGAGCTGGAAAAGCCCGCCCCTTATTTTCTCAGCATGCTCAACCATCATTCTTTTTATCCGGTTCATCCGGCCACCGTAAAAGCGGGAGGCGGGGTGGAAGACCGGGCCAATCGCTGGGCCCGCCCCGAAACCTATGTCGGCAATGGCCCGTTCACTCTTGAAGAGTGGCTCCTGAATCAGCACATTCACGTAAAGAAAAGCCCGACCTACTGGAACCGGGATGCGGTGTCGCTGAACGGAATGGTGTTTTACCCCATTGAGGATGTGCAGACCGAGGAACGGGCATTCCGGGACGGGGAGCTGCATAAAACCTCCACCATTCCACTTCCCCGGATTGATCATTATCTCAAAGGGAACAGCCCGTATGTACTCAGTCATCCGTACCTCACGACCTATTACTATCTGATCAACAATGACCGCAAACCCTTTGACGATGTCCGGGTGCGGAAAGCACTTGCGCTGGCAATCAACCGGAAGGTCATTACCGACCGGATCCTGAAAGGAGGGCAGACGCCGGCGGTGTGGTTCACGCCTCCGGGAACGGCGGGCTTTGAACCCAGTCAGAAACTGGAGGAGAATGTGGAGGAAGCCAAGCGCCTGCTCGCGGAAGCCGGCTATCCTGGAGGAAAAGGGTTTCCCGAGTTTGAGCTGATGTACAACACCAGCGAATCTCACAAAACCATTGCGGAAGTTGTGCAGCAGATGTGGCGGCAGACTCTCGGGATCCGCTGCAAATTGGTGAACAAAGAATGGCAGGTGTATATGGTCACCCGCCGGGACATGGATTTTGATGTGGCAAGGGCTGGCTGGGCAGGAGATTATGCGGACCCGCATAATTTTCTCGACCTCCATCTGTCCACCAGCGGCAATAACCACACCAACTGGTCCAGTGATACCTACGATGAGCTGATCAAAACCGCTAAAGGCACCACTGACACCCAAAAACGATTTGCACTGTATGATCAGGCCGAGAAGATCCTGCTGGAAGAGATGCCCCTGATCCCGGTCTACTGGTACGTACGGAATTATCTCCTGCATCCCTCGGTAAAAGGCTGGCACCCCAATATTCTTGATCGCCATGACTACACGAGTCTGCGCTTGGAGACGGAGGAGTGACGTCCCGCTGGTCCCTGATTCTGTTCGCCGGCCTTTTCGCCGGGTGCGGCGGGTCTAACCCCTCCAACCCCGAAGCCGGTCATTCCCGTCCGGTGGATGAGGCAACAGAGAAGGGGGTGTTGATCCGGGGGAATGGAGCCAGCGAACCCGAAAGTCTCGATCCACATTTAGCCACATCGGTTGGTGCTGGGAAACTTCTGATCAATCTCTTTGAGGGGTTAACCCGCCTCCATCCTGAAACCCTTGCTCCAGAACCGGCGATGGCGGAGAGCTGGGAGGTCTCACCGGATGGGCTCACCCTGACCTTTCGCTTGCGGGATGCCGTTTGGTCGGATGGCAAACCGGTCACGGCCGGGGACTTTGCCTTTGCCTTTCGACGATTGCTCAATCCCGAGCTTGCCGCTTCGTATGCCTCCATGCTCTATCCGATCAAAAACGCGGAGGCCGTCTCAAAAGGCAGGATGACATCCGATAAACTGGGCGTGACTGTGGTGGACGACCGCACGCTTCAGTTGGAACTGGAATCCCCCTCGCCTCATCTTCTCGCGCTGCTGGCCCACTGGACGGCGTTTCCATTACCCGAACACGTTGTCACGGCTCATGGAAGCGTGACCGACCGTGACTCCAAATGGGCCCGGCCGGAGACCTTTGTTGGAAACGGTGCGTTTCTGCTGCATGAGTGGATCCTTGAGGATGTGATTCGGATTCGCAGGAATCCATCTTACTGGCAGGCCGAATCGGTTCAGCTTGAGGGGGCGGACTACCGTCATCTGGAGTCCGGTGCAGAGGAACGTGCCTTCCGGGCAGGTGAGCTCCATCTGACCTACACCCTTCCTCAGAACCGGGTGGAGCATTACCGTCAACAGACTGCGGCGACCCTGCGTCTGGACACCTATCTTGAGTCTATTGCCTACATCTGCAATACCCGGAAGGCTCCCTTGAAGGATGTTCGTGTCCGCAAGGCACTCAGCCTTTCTCTCGACCGGGCAACACTCACCGATAAAATTCTGGGAGGACTTGGCACACCGGCCTTTCATTACGTTCCCCCGGGGATCGGCAGTTACACCTCTCCAAAGGTCGTGAAAGAGGACGTGGAGCTCGCACAGCGTCTGCTGGCGGAAGCCGGATTTCCCGGTGGAGAGGGATTCCCGGAACTGGAGTTGATTCTGTTCAGCGGGGAGGAAACCGAAAAAGTGGCGGCGGTGCTGCAGCAGGTTTGGCTGCAGAATCTCGGCATCCGGATCTCCATTGTGAATATGGAGAAACGCTCCTATTTTGCCAAACGCAGGGAAGGAGACTTCGATCTCTGTTTTTTGGGGTGGGTAGGGGATTATGTGGACCCACTCACCTTCCTGGGACTGTGGGAAACGGGTGCCAGCAACAATCTGGCCGGATGGTCGAACCCCGACTATGACCGGCTGTTGAAAGACGCACCGGATGCTCTCACCCGGGAAGACGCCCTGAAACAGGCGGAGACCCTCCTGCTGGAGGACCAGGTGATGATTCCTCTCTATTTTGGAACCACACAGTATCTGAAAGACCCCCGGGTGCAAAACTGGCATTCAAATCTGCTCGATCAGCATCCACTCCGGGTGGTGTCCTTCGCGGAAGAAACAGAGTAACCTACCCGGCGTTATGCGATGTCCACCTCCGTTCTGATCACCAGTTTCGGATCGTTCGGCGACTTCGAACACAATCCCAGTCAGCGTGTCATGGATGTACTGCGGGAGCATCATCAGATCCGGAAGATGTTCAGAGTGCACTGGGAGGTGCTTCCCGTCTCATACCAGGCTGTAGACGAATTCATGCAACACGCGTCTCCTCCTGATTGGGCCTTTCTACTCGGCGTGGCTTCCGGGAGTGAAAAGATGCGCCTTGAACGACGGGGACGGAACTGGGCCGATGGAGAAGATGTGAAAGGGGTGGATCCGAAAGGAGGACCCATCGACATGCAGGACACACATCGGGAGACTGCGATTCCGGTTCAGGAGCTGAGGGACTTTCGGGAGGAACACGCGGATATTCTCGATCTCTCACAGGATGCGGGAACCTATTTATGCAATTACCTCTATTACCGCACCCTCGGCTTGCCCCGGACCCGCAGCCTTTTTGTGCATATTGCGGATGTGGATCACGTGCCGGAAGCACCTTCGGTTGAACATCAGGCTGAAGTGATCCGTGAATTAATCGAGAGGTTGATCCGGAACGGACCTTTTGACGGTCACAGGAAATAGAATGGAGGCCCGGGTCATCACAGTGGAAATGGGAGCAGGACCTCAGAGGCTACCTGTTGATCAGATCAGGCCGGAATCGGTTTTCCCCGTGCCGGATGTGTTTGCCTCGCTCCAGGCATCTACGGAGGGGTTGTCAGTTCGTTTCACCGTAAAGCGGGAGGTCGGATTCCATTTTGAGACCCGTGGGTTTCAGGGACCGGTCCATCTCGATAGCTGTGTGGAAGTATTCCTCTCCCCCCCTGGAGAAACGGCTTATCTGAATGTCGAATGCAATGCCGGAGGAGACCTTCATACCTCCTGGATTCGGAATCCGGCCCGGAAGCCGGAGGGCGGGTTTGAAGACTACCGGCTGCTGACTGCGGAGGACGCTGCCGGAATCAATTGCACCCCTTCCACTCGGCCTGGGTCACAAGACTGGGAATTGTCCGTGTATCTCCCCTGGGTGGTGTTCAGGCCCTTTGTCCCGAATTTCCATCCCTGCGGACCATGGCGGATGAATCTCTACAAGTGCGCGGATGCATCGTCCCATCCCCACTGGCTCAGTTGGGCCCCTTGTGGGGAAAAGAATTTTCATGTACCCGACGAGTTTGGGCTTATGCAGATTCTTTCAGAAAGGGAGAGAGAAGACGGCTATATTGGGTGAAAGGGACGTATCGACTATGGAGCAAGCAGGTGAAAATTCTCGGAAACGGCCTTTGCATCCATCTCCAACCCCAGAAGTGACAATACTCTGGAATTATACCCTCGGTTTACGTCCGCCTTGGGAAAGAAACCCGCTGCGGCCGTAAACTCCACTGGCTGGGTATCGGTTTCCGAAAACCGGAACCAAATGATATACTCATCGCCGTCGACAAGGTTTTTCCCGTGGATGGATTGCAGAATAATCCAGCGTTTCTGTTCTGGTGGCCAGTCCTTCAATGCCGGAAACAGCTTGGGGTTCAGCCTCCAGAACCGTTCAAACCCGTTCACCCGGCCTTCGACTTTTGCAATTCCCCAGGCCTGCAGGCCTGTCCCCACAGGATCAGTCCAGTACCAAAGGAAATCATCCTCTTTATGACCCTCTTTCCGGTCCGGGACAAACCGGAAGCCGGAATAGCGTGTTCCATTGAAGATGAAGGAATCCTTTCCGTTTAACGCAAGTTTCATGGGCTGGGCCTTCCCTGATTCATGATGCGTCTTCAGTTCGAGAAGGGGAAACTTCTCAGGCTGCTTCTGCATCGCCTGGTCGAAGGTGATGGGGTCGTCCCCTCTGCAGAAACAGGAACAGGTCAGAACCAGAACGGGAAACCAATGTTTGATGACGATCATGTGACTCCTCTTGTGGATTGGGATGAAAAAGAGATGACACCACCCCCTAACCTGTTCAACTCTCCATCACCAACTAAAAATAGGAAACGGCTCTGAATGAGAGAGGATGACTTGAGACCGGTTGAGTGGAAACATGGATCTTCGATTCAACTTCCTAAAGAACCCGTCTGATGACCGGTTCTTTTAATTGGTAGCGGGGGCAGGATTTGCTTCGGCTCCCTCCCTGTGAGCCTTGTCCTTTCGGGAGCTCCGCATGCGGAGCCGTTTCTCGGCCCTCCCCATGGCCTCGTAATGAACCTGCTTCTCCGGTTTAACTCCTACCCCCGTAACAAAAAAAGAACCCGTCTAATGACCGGTTCTTTTAAGTGGTAGCGGGGGCAGGATTTGCTTCGGCTCCCTCCCTGTGAGCCTTGTCCCTTCGGGAGCTCCGCATGCGGAGCCGTTCCTCGGCCCTCCCCATGGCCTCGTAATGAACCTGCTTCTCCGGTTCAACTCCTGCCCCCGTAACAAAAAAGAACCCGTCTAATGACCGGTTCTTTTAA
>DIYN01000036.1:74907-135343 GCA_002429065.1 Verrucomicrobia bacterium UBA6053
GACCTTCAGGTTATGAGCCTGACGAGCTACCTGGCTGCTCCACCCCGCAGTGTGAAAATGTTCCTACGGAATATCCGTAGGGCTGGTGAACATACAACAGACTCCACACAGTTGGCAAGAGGGTTTTTTGAAAAAGTATGGGTTTATGCTGGCCGTGAAGGGGATCGGGTGCCGGCTGTGGCCTTCCATTGGGGTCTGAAGGGGGGGCAGGTATGCCATCCACTGACCCCCCGATATTTTTCGGCTCCGGCTTGATTAAATGGGGAAGCGGGCTAGTCTTCCAGCCCATGTTCGTTAAAAATTTCACAACTGCTTCTCTTGCGCTGCTGCTGATTGGATGCGGGAAAGATGCCGAAATTCACCGTTATACGGAGATCCGGGAGTTTCCCTCGGCGCCTCCATCCGGTCCTCAGGCCCAGCTTCCTCCTTCTGCAGGGCCTTTGTCTGTTGCTCCAGTTCCGGAGAACCGTCCGCCGGACCATCCGACCCGCGGAGAGCCGAATATTGTCGGCCTTCCCGGCATTGCCATGCAGGGGCGGGAATCAGAAGTCCCTCCTGCTCCGGATGCGTCCGATGTTACCTGGACCACTCCCGATGGCTGGGAGGAGCAGCCTGGGAGCGGGATGAGACTGGCTGCGTTCCGCCCGGCAGGTGCCGGGGACCGTGCGCTGGTCACGCTGATCCCGATGGGGCCTGGGGCAGGAGGCCTGGATGCCAATGTCACCCGTTGGCGGCGTCAGGTCGGTCTCCCGGAGGAACATACACACGAACATGTTCAGATGCAGGGAGCGATGCCTTATGTTCTGGTCAATTTGGTTGCTGAATCGGCATCAAAAAACCTCCCGTCTTCCACCATGGGAGCGATTTACTCGATCCCGGGACGGACGCTGTTCCTGAAGTTCACGGGAGACACGGATCTGCTGGTTGAAAGCAAGGGCGGATTTCTGGCCCTGGCTCAGTCCATTGCACTTAAAGAGGAAACCACCCCATGATTTTCCGTTTTCTCTCCTCCATCAAGCTGACGGTGGTCTGCCTGCTCTGGTTGACGGTGTTGGTGATTTGGGGCACCATTTATCAAGTGGATCATGGGATCTACAAAGCGCAGGATTTTTTCTTTAATCCGCTTTTTCTCTTCAAGTTTACTCCCCTGCCGGGCGGAATGCTGGTTTTGGGGCTGCTGTTCCTGAATCTCCTCACCTCGTTTTTTGTGCATTATCAGGCGGGGTGGCGGATGCCGGGCCTTATGTTGACCCATATCGGTCTGATCATGCTCCTGCTGGGTGGATTTTTTACCCGGATTTCAGGAATTGAAGCCCGGGTCCGTCTGTTGGAAGGACAGGGGACCAACATGGCCTTCAGTCTGACGGAATGGGAGATCTACCAGGTCACGGAATTGACCCAGTACCGGGAAGTGGAAGCGGCATATGTCCATGAAATCGGGAAGCGTGACCGGATTGCGTTCGAAGATTCGGGCATCCAGCTGACCGTGAGAGAGTTGCAGAAAAATGCCACGGGTCTTCCTGCTCAGGACCAAAGGGTACCTGGCCTGGTGTCCCCATCGGGTTTTGCAGCGCTGCAGCCGCTTAAGAAGGATAAGGAACCGTTTAAGAATATCCCCGGGGTGCGCCTTCAGGTGGATGGCGCAAAGGAGGTACAGGAACTTCTGCTCTGGGGGGGGGATGCTCTTCCGGCCAAGGTGGAACAGGAGGATGGGACTATGGTGTACATTGGACTCCGTCGCCGTCGCTACGAAATCCCGTTCATGCGGCTACTTGAGTTTGAGCATACTTATTATCCTGGAAGCCGGGTGCCCAAAGATTTCCGCAGCCGGGTGGAGCTGGAACTTGGAGAGGACCGTCAGCGTTCCGTTGATATCTACATGAACCATCCGCTCCGTCTTAACGGATGGACCTTCTTTCAGCACAGCTTCAATGCGGAACAGGAGACCGAAATGTCGGAATTTGCCGCCACCCGGAATTTCGGCAGACTCATTCCCTATTGGGCGACAGGGATCACGTCTCTCGGCCTGGCCATGCACTTTCTCCAGGTTCAGTGGATGCAGTTGCAGCGCATGAAGAAAAAGGAGGCCTCTGCATGAAACCGGCACTCAGTGTTTTGATTTTAATCCTAGGTTTTGTGGGTTGTTCCCGGGGGCCAGATTCCGAAACGGCCATCGACTCGTCTCCGGAGACACCACCTCCTGCTTCTGCACTCAAGTCCGTGGCGGAGTTACCCGTGCTTCATGGTGGTGGACGGGTGATGCCTCTGGATACGTTTTCGAGGCTGGTCCTGCTGCAGATTTCCGGACGAAGGAGTTATGGGGAAGAATCTGCGCTGGAATGGATGATGCAGGTGTTGATGTATCCGGACCGAGGTCTGGACGATGTCATTTTTCTCGTGGAACATCCGGATGTGCTCTCTGATATGAATGTCCCTATCACCCAGGAGGTGGAAGGGAAAGCGAAGCCCAGTACCCGACGGTTTTCCTACAATCACCTGCGTCCTGGTCTTGGAGAACTTCAGTTGTTGGCAGGGAGAGCCCGTAACATCCCGGAAGATCAAAGGGGATTGGTGGAAAAGGAAGCCGTTCGCCTGTTTGAAAACATCATGCTGTACGATCAGTTCCGCCAGACCTTTGCCTTTACGCAGTCTGTTCCGGGAATCGAAATCAAAACCCCCGAGGTCCGGGAAGCCCTGGAATTGACCGATGAGAGTGGTCCGATCCGTTTCCTCCATCTGCGGGAGCACACTCCGCAGCTCATCCATCTTGTCGAGGATGCCACCGATTCTGAATCGCTTACAGAGGCCCAGACGGAAGCCTTTGCTGTGGCCCGCCTTGTTCGCCAAGCTGAATCCCACTGGGCAGAACTTCCTCTGCCGCTTCTGCCCGAGGCGCCACATGGGACGGATCATTTCCTGGCTCCGTATGATGCGTTGACCAAAACCATGCAGGATCAGGATCTGGTCAATGCGGGTCGCCGTTCGTTGGAGCTGTTTGAGGCCTGGCGGGCGGGAAACTGGCAGGAAGTGGAAACACTCGCCGGAGATATCACCGCGTTTACCCGTGCCCGCATGGACCATCTGCGGGAAACCGCCCTTACCGGATTTGAGGCTCGGTTTAATCGGGCAAATTATTTCGGCAGAGCCAAAGTGTTCTACCTGTTTGCCTTCTTTCTTGCCCTGGGCAGTGTGGTGTCCGGTAGCGACCTTTGGCGGAAAATGGCCTGGGTGCCGCTTGCATTCGGACTGCTGCTTCATGTGGTGGGCCTTGGCTGGAGGATTTATCTCACCGCCCGTCCCCCGGTCACCAATCTTTACGGCACCTTCCTCTTTGTCAGTCTGGTCTGTGTGCTTCTCGCCATTTTGGTGGAGGTACTGGTGAAGAATGGATTGGGACTCTTTGTCGGTTCGCTCATTGCCGTGATGTTTATTTTCCTGGCAGAACGTTACATTGCCACGGGGGATACCATGGGCAAGGTGGTGGCCGTATTGGCCTCGAATTTCTGGCTCAGTACGCATGTGCTGGCGGTGACGACCGGATACGCCGGGGTATGGATTGCCGGGGTGTTCGGCCATATCTGGCTGATTTTCAAACTTCTGGGCAAAGACAAAGATACATTGAAGCTGGTTCAGTTGATTATGGAGGGGCTGCTGGGATTCGGATTAACCTTCGCGTTTCTCGGCACCATGCTCGGGGGGGTGTGGGCGGATCAGTCCTGGGGCAGATTTTGGGGCTGGGATCCGAAAGAGAATGGTGCTCTGCTGATTGTGCTCTGGACCGCAGCTGTGTATCACGCCCGGGTGGGGGGGCTGATCAAGGAGAAGGGGATGGCGATGGGAGCCGTTGCCGGCTGCATCACGGTCATGGTGGCCTGGCTGGGGGTGAACCTGCTCAGTGTGGGACTTCACAGTTATGGTTTCACCGATACGATGTTGAACCTGTTCGTGGGCTACATCGCTGTGGAACTCGCATTCATGGCAGTGATGGGGGTATTGCTCTATCTGAAAGAGAGTGTGTTTCTATCCGGTTCCAAGGATCCATTGGTCAGCGAACCGCCCAAACCCGCCTTGTAATCCACCGTACCCGATTTTGGGGGATTGCGCGGCTCCTTGCATGACATTTATGTATCATGCGTCTTGTCGTCATACACACTTGTGTTTGCTTGAATCTGATTAGGGATTTATTTGGGTCCAATTATACACCATAATGGGCTAATTTATGGCCGGTATGGGATTCTCAGGAAAACTTGGCATCCAGATTGCTATTTGCATGTCACCCCACCCTGTCGGGACGTTCCCGACACTTGAGACACAACTCGAACACGACCATAACTTATGAAGCATTTCCTCACCGCCGCGGGGATTCTCTCCGTTGCATCCTTCAGCATGGCACAGGACCCGGATCTGGCTCAACAGATTGCAGAGGTCAATCTGCGCACCAATAATACCTGGATGCTTGTGGCCACCTTTCTGGTGTTTATCATGCATCTGGGATTCGCCACGCTCGAATCCGGCCTCACCCGGTCCAAAAACACTATTAACATCCTGTTTAAAAACACAGCGATCATTGCGATTGGTCTTCTGACCTATGCGATTTGCGGATTCAATTTAATGTATCCGGGGTTTGCAGATGGAACCGGAAATGAAATTTTCGGGTTTGGCGGATGGGGAATCGGCCCCCCCGAAGATTACAATCCCCTGACCTATGCGGATGGCAACTACACGTATTGGACGGATTTCCTGTTTCAGGGAATGTTCGCGGCCACCTGTGCCACTATCGTATCCGGTGCGGTGGCTGAACGGATCAAGCTGTCCAGTTTTCTGATCTTTTCTGCGGTATTTGTTGGCTTTTTTTACCCGTGGCTTGGCTCGTGGAAGTGGGGCCTTGGGTGGCTGCACGACCGCGGATTCCATGACTTTGCCGGATCAACCCTGGTTCACTCTGTGGGCGGTTGGGCGGCCCTTGCGGGGGTGATTCTGCTTGGACCCCGGATTGGCAAATATGTCGGGGGCACCGTGAAACCGATTATGGGGCATAATGTACCCTTGGCTGCAATCGGTGTTTTCCTCCTTTGGTTCGGCTGGTACGGATTCAACGGTGGATCGGTTCTCAGTGCGGATGCAGAAGGAGTCTCCTTTGTGTTTGTTACGACCTCCATGGCGGCTGCGGCTGGAGTGGTCTCCGCAATTGCCCTTTCCTGGATTACGTCCCGGAAACCCGATTTGACCATGGCGCTGAATGGATCTCTTGCCGGATTGGTGGGGGTGACGGCCAGTGCAGATGTGGTCACGGTCATGTCATCGATCATTATCGGACTCATCAGCGGTGTGATCGTGGTCTTTGGGGTGGCGTTGTTTGATAAGTTGAAGCTTGATGACCCGGTTGGTGCCCTGTCCGTTCACCTGTTGTGCGGAATCTGGGGAACGCTGGCAGTTGGAATCTTTGCGGTTCCAGAGGCCAGAGAAGAACTCGGAATCACCTTCATGACCCAACTGTTGGGCGTTTTCGCCTACGGTGCGGTCTCCTTCGTAAGTGCAATGGCAATCTTTGCCCTTCTGAAATTCACGATCGGTATCCGGGTGAGTGAGGAAGAAGAGCTGGGCGGCCTCGACATTGGTGAACATGGCATGGAGGCCTATAATGGCTTCCAGATCTTCCTCACCCAGTAATCCCACACGAAGGAGAATCCGACCATGAAATTGATCATTGCCTATATACAACCCCACCGCCTGAACGCGGTCAAACAGGCCCTCTTTGAAAAAGAGGTCGTGAAAATGTCTGTCACCACAGCTCTGGGCTGTGGTCAGCAGATGGGATATCACGAAACCTATCGCGGTGCAGATATCGAAGTGAACCTGCTGAAAAAGGTCCGCGTGGAAATCGTGGTGACCGAACCCTACCTGCAGACCACCATTGATGCGATCATCTCCGGTGCCCGGACGGGCAAGATTGGAGATGGAAAAATCTTTGTGCTGGAACTGGCCGATTGCATCCGCATTCGGACGGGTGAAACCGGGGAGGACGCGGTTGGCTAGCCTGTTAATAACTCCTTATTTTCCCTCCCAATAAGGACTTGGAAAAAGTCTTTACATCGGGAAAATGCCCTCCTAATAATTCGACAATACATTCATAACCCTAACCTAACAAGCGGAACCGGCCATCCTGGTCGGACCGCGAAAGAAAACCCAAACAAGAGAGAGAGAATACCATGACAGTGAAGAAATTCATTGCTTTGACCGCTGCTGTTTGTGCAGTGTCCGCTTCCGCCTTCGGGCAGGTTGCGGTTGACCTTGTATCCGCTTACGTGTTCCGTGGTGGTACAATCAACGACGAATTCAACATTCAGCCTGGATTCGACACCACCGCTTTCGGTGGAGCCGTAAGTGTTGGCACTTGGGGTAACTTCAACACCGACACCTCTGAGTTCGACGAAATCGACTACTTCTTCGGCATTCCGATCCCCACTGGTGAGGACAGCCCGGTTTCCATCGAAGTCGGATACACCGAATACGTGTACAACGTTGGTGGCGAAGCGGACCGCGAGCCCTACATTTCCTTCGGATTCGGCGACGCGTCCTTCGGCATCTACTACGGTGTTGGTGGTGCGATCGAAGACAGCCTGTACATGGAACTCGGTTATGGCACCAGCATTGCCGTTGTTGATAACCTGAGCCTCGATGTAAGTGCTGCTCTTGGATACCTGGATCCCGACGAAGGTGATTCCGGTTTCAGCCACCTGACTCTGTCTGCTGGCACCGAAATCGCGATTCCTGAGTCTGAGTACTCCATCGCTGTGGGCATTACCTACATCGTTGAAACCGATGACAAAGTGCAGGAAGTCGACGAAGACTTCTACTTCACCATCGGAACCACTCTGTAATTCGGTCTACCCGAATTCGCACCAATCCCTCGGGATTGGTTTGCTACAAGGCCCCGTCTTCGGACGGGGCTTTTTTTGGGCCCTGCGAGGGGAATGTTGGTTGTCTTTGATCTGTACAGTGAACGCATCAGCCTGATGACGTTGGAAAACAAAATTGTGAGGTAAAATTTTTTAACAACAAAAATGTGGTGAATGTAACCGTGTTTCCAAGGCTTTCAAAAGCATCTGCAAAATAAAAAAGACAAAAACACCAATAAAAATAGGTGCAATAGAGATAATCAGACCCGAACCCTGATTTGGCATAGTGATTGCTAATTGTATTACGCTTTATCGAATTCGTAACACGAACCCTGAACACAGGAACAGACACACATGAAATCAACACTACTGAAAACGCTGACCCTCGCAGCTGCGGGTTGGCTGGGCTTCACGGCCGCTTACGCTGAAAAAGAACCGCTGACGATCGGATACAGTGACTGGCCCGGTTGGGTTGCCTGGGAAGTGGCGAAAGAAAAAGGCTTTTTTGAAAAAGCTGGAGTGGAGGTGGAGCTCAAGTGGTTTGAGTACGTTCCCTCCATGGACGCCTTTGCTGCCAAGCAGTTGGACGCAGTTTGTATGACCAACGGGGATACTCTTGTGACCGGAGCAACCGGCGGACGCGGGGTCATGATTCTGATCAATGACTACAGTAACGGAAACGACATGGTGGTCGGGGCTCCCGGGATCGAAAGTATCAAAGATTTAAAAGGAAAAAAAATCGGGGTCGAAGTTGGCTTTGTAAGTCACCTGCTTTTGAGCAATGCGCTGAAATCCGCCGGCTTGACCGAAGAGGATGTTGAGCTGGTGAATGTTCCGACGGACCAGACCCCTCAGACCCTCGCCTCCGGTGAAGTCAGCGCCATTGTGGCCTGGCAGCCCAATTCCGGTCAGGCCCTGAAGGCTGTACCGGGTTCCAAGCCTCTCTACACCAGTGCCGATGCAAAAGGTCTGATTTATGACGTTCTGGCAGTTTCCCCTCAGAGTCTGGCCAAACGCCGTGATGACTGGGTGAAGGTGCTCAAAGCCTGGTACATGGCGGTGGATTTCATCAAGGACCCTAAAACCCAGGATGAAGCGGTTGCGATCATGGCCGCCCGGGTCAACCTCAAGGCGGATGAATACAAACCCTTCCTCGCAGGTACCTTTATTCTTCCCCTGGAAGAGGCGAAAAAAATCGGCAATGCGAAAACGGATGATTTCAGTTCTCTGATTGGATCCACCAAGATTGTGGATGCCTTCCAGGTGGAGCAGGAAGTCTATGAGAAGCCGATGAACCTGAAACGGTACATCGACATGTCTCTCCTGAACGAACTGTAATCTCCAACGGCAAACCTACGAATGTCTTTAACACTTGGATCTTCCTGGTTTGCTGTACGCAAGGAGCTTCCCCCTAATACGGGGAAGCTCCTCACCTTCCTTTCGTTTGTCATCCCCTTTGGTCTCTGGTGCCTGGTCAGTTATGTCCCCATCTTCTGGCACCCGAATATGACCGTGCTGGAAGTGGGGGATACGTATTTCGAAGAAGGGGACAACGTCAAAAAAGTTGATTTCTTTGAGGAGAATCAGCGAAAACTGGATAACGAAGAGCAGCCCGCCGTCGGCAGACCTTCCAATCCGGTCTACCTTCCGGCTCCGCATGAGGTCGCCATATCTTTTTATACCGCGTTTACCACGGAGCCGCGTCTGAAAGACGAAAAGTGGCTGCATGAAAGTCTTTGGCTGAGTATCAAGGTCATCTTTTACGCGTTCATGCTCTCCAGTATCTTCGGGGTGCCTCTGGGCATCCTGTGCGGTACCTTTGATTTTTTCCGGAAGCTGCATGAACCCTTTATCGAATTTTTCCGCTACCTCCCTGCCCCGTGCTTTGGAGCCCTCGCCATTGCCATTCTGGGGATTTATCAGGCCCCGAAGATCGCCATTGTGTTTATCGGCACATTTTTCCAACAGGTGCTGGTGATCTCGAGTACAACTCGCAAGCTGGACCTTTCCTTGCTTGAAGCCGCACAGACCCTGGGGGCGACACGTTTTCAACTCCTCACCCGGGTGGTGCTGCCAGGCATCCTGCCGGACCTTCATCGCGACCAACGGATTCTCCTGGGCTGGGCTTGGACCTACCTGATTGTAGCCGAGGTGGTGGGTACCAGCACCGGAATTACCTGGTTTATCAATCAGCAGGGCAAGTACCGGATTTTCGACAATGTGTTCGCCGCCATCATGATGATCGGCATCCTGGGCCTGATCAGTGATTGGTTACTCCAGGAGGCGGGGAAAGTGATGTTCCCGTGGAAGGGCGAAAGAGCCAATCCCGTCTTTCGTGCCATCGGACGTATGTTCCGTGTCGGTCAGGCGGACGACGAACTTGAGGAGGCATGAGCATGGACAAACCGGTTTACCAGCAGCAGTCCCCGCAGGTCGCAGAACGCTTTGCCAAGTTGAAACAGCGTCCGGTGGTGCTGGATGTGGAGCATCTCGGAAAGCAGTTTCTCTCCCCTCAGGGTGAGATTATTCAAGCGTTGCAGGATGTATCGTTTCATGTGCACCGACGTGAATTTATGTCGGTGATCGGCCCCTCCGGCTGTGGAAAATCCACCTTGATTCGTATTGTGGCCGGGTTGGAAACACCGACGTCGGGTGAAATCAACCTGGATGGAACTCCTATCACGGGTCCCGGTCCCGACCGGGGTATGGTGTTTCAAAGTTACACCCTGTTTCCCTGGCTGACGGTGAAAAAGAATGTGATGTTCGGGCTGAAAATGTCCGGTCATGGCGAGGTGGAGGCGGAACAGGATGCCATGCAGTGGATTGAGCTGGTGGGACTTTCCCGGTTTGCCAATGCCTACCCGCATCAGCTCTCGGGGGGAATGAAACAGCGTGTGGCGATCGCCCGTGCACTTGCGAATCGTCCCCGGATTCTGCTGATGGATGAACCCTTTGGTGCATTGGATGCGCAGACCCGGGCCCAAATGCAGGCTTATCTGATGCAGATTTGGGAAAACGTGGACGTGACCATTATGTTCATCACTCACGATCTCGATGAGGCGGTGTATCTGTCTGACCGTATTCTGGTGCTGAAGGCCAACCCCGGGCGGGTCGATGAGATGGTGGAGGTGCCGGTGGCGCATCCCCGCGAACCCGGTCAGTTCCTGAATCCTGAGTTTCTGGCCACCAAAGAGCACATTGAGCATTTGATCCATCCTCCTGTAACCGAGGAAATTGAGCGTCTCCCCATCCAGCGGATGACCCCGGTGGGAGATGATGTATATTGATCTTCTTTTTTCTATCAAAGTATTACGAATTGAGTAAAACGTAATAATATGAAGCGCGACCCTGCCATTCGAACCAGCATTTCCCTGCCCCGGGAATTGGCGACCCATTTGGATCGTCTGGTGGCGGCGCGTGGCTTTCGGAACCGAAGCCAGGCCATTCGTGAAATGATCCATGGTCAATTGGCGCGGTACGCCCGTGAGACCGGAAGTCAGGTCATGGCCGGCACCATCACCATTTTTTACGACGAGTCCAAACCCCACCTCCGCAACCGTTTGGCACAAATTCAGCGTGCGCATCTCGATGAGGTGATTTCCTCTCAGCACGTGTTTCTCGAGGACACCAACACCATGGAGGTACTGGTGGTGCAGGGGCCTGCCGGGAAGCTTCAGGAAATCGCCAATGAGTTGGTGAGCTGCAAGGGGGTGACCACGGGAGGGCTCAACCTGTCTCACTCCATTTTACCCCCCATTCATGCCAAAGGAGATGACGAATGACATCCATACCCCCCATTGATCCTGACCGTTTTCGTTTTGACGAAGTTGTACCCGGAGGATGGAACTGGTCCCATGTGGTGAAGCGCGGTACAACTCTCCGCATTACAGATCTGGCGGGAACTGCGAATGTCTCGATGCTGATGTACAATGCGGAATTCCCTTCCGAACGGCTAAATGTGCCGGACAGCCTGAAAGCACAGCACACCTCATATTTTACAGCCGGCAACACCTGTATGTCCGACCTCGGCCGGGTGTTGATGTCCGTTACTGCTGATAGTTGCGGCTGGCATGATGTTCTCGGCGGGCTTGCAGATCGGGCCCAGGTCACAGAACAGTTTGGACAGGCTTATTTTTCAGATGTCCGGAATGACTGGCACCGGAATGGCCATGACCGCATGCTGGTGGAACTTGGAAAGTGGGGCCTGGGCCCAAAAGATGTGGTCGCGAATGTGAATTTCTTCAGCAAAGTCGCCACGGATGAGGATGGGGTGTTCAGCTTTGTGGAGGACAACAGCCATCCGGGAGCGGTGGTGGACCTCCGTTCTGAAATGAATACGCTGGTGGTGCTGACCACCTGTCCGCATGCTCTTCATCCGGGAGGGGACTACAAACCGGGTGACATCAAACTCGAAGTGTTTGAAACGGATCCCCCGGCCGAAGATGATCCCTGCCGCACCTCCTGCGAGCAGAACGGCCGCGCCTTTTTGAATACCGAACGTTACTTCCTGTAAGGAGACCCCATGAGCACTCTATGTGAAAGTCCTCTCAACGTCGAAGCTGCCAGTTACCGGAAGGTGGTGCATGAAGGTGATTACTGGATGCATACCGTGAAGAAAGGCGAAACCTTCCGGATCGTGGATCTGAAAGGCAATCAGGCAGCGGATACTCTGTTTTATAATGCCGATGACCCTGAAGACCGTTATTCCGCCATGGATACGATTCGTCGTCAGGGATCCCTCTATCTGAGTACCGGATCGAAGCTGTATACGCAGAACGGAACCCACCTGATGACCATCACTGCGGATACCTGTGGCCGGCATGACACCATTGGCGGTGCCTGCGCTGCGGAGAGTAATTCCGTCAGGTACCCACATGAAACGGTGTATATGCATAACTGCCGGGACAGTTGGCTCCTGGCCATGGCCGAAGCGGAAGGGCAGTGGGACAAACGTGACCTCGCGAACAACGTGAACTTCTTTATGAACGTACCGGTCACTCCGGAAGGGGGATTAAAATTTGAAGACGGCATTTCAGCACCCGGTCTTTACGTGGAAATGGTGGCCGAGTGTGATGTTGTGGTGCTGATCTCCAACTGCCCTCAGCTCAACAACCCCTGCAATGCCTACAACCCCACTCCGGTGGAGGCCGTTATCTGGTCGTGACACGGATGATGGAATACGGAAACACGTAAACCGGCAGGCTCTGCCGGAACCAACTTCACCGAATACAATGTTTAAGAAAGTCCTGATCGCCAACCGGGGAGAAATCGCCCTCCGCATTCAACGAAGCCTTCGTGTCCGCGGTGTCAAATCGGTCGCCATCTATTCCGAGGCGGATGTGGACAGTCTTCATCGCATTGAGGCGGATGAGGCCTACTGCATCGGGCCCGGGCCTGCGTCCGAAAGTTATCTCAATGTGGAGAAAATCCTTGAGGTGGCCCAGGAGGCCGAAGCGGAGGCCGTACATCCCGGGTACGGGTTTCTCAGTGAAAATGCGGATTTTGCCCGTGCATGTGAAGCGAAAGGAATTGCGTTTATCGGTCCGACTCCCGAAAACATGGAGACATTTGGTCTGAAGCACAGCGCACGTGAACTGGCAGAACGAAGCGGCGTTCCACTGCTGCCGGGGACCGGACTTCTGGCAGGAAAAGAAGAGGCGATTCATGAGGCCGAAGCAATAGGGTATCCGGTGATGCTGAAAAGCACCGCCGGAGGAGGCGGGATCGGGATGTCCGTGTGCTGGGACCGTGAAGAGCTTTCGGAGGCGTTTGAACGGATTGACCGGTTGAGCCGGAACAATTTTGGGAACCAGGGAATCTACTTGGAGAAATATGTACAGGTCGGTCGGCACATTGAAGTGCAGGTGTTCGGGGACGGGCATGGCAACGCCATTGCATTGGGGGAGCGGGACTGTTCGACTCAGCGCAGGCACCAGAAAGTCATTGAGGAGACCCCCGCTCCCGGCATCTCGGACGTCACCCGAAGTGATCTGCTCCGGGTGTCTGTCAATCTGGCCAAAGAGGGGCGGTATCGTTCCGCTGGGACGATGGAGTATATCTACGATGAAGAGGAGGCCTCGTTCTATTTTCTTGAAGTGAATACCCGGCTGCAGGTGGAGCACGGTGTCACGGAAGAGGTGACCGGAATTGATCTGGTGGACTGGATGCTTCTCCTGGCCGCGGGGGATATGCCGCCTCTGGACCTGATGAGCATTACGCCGAAAGGATGTGCGATGCAGGTTCGTGTCTATGCCGAGGATCCTGCCCGTGACTTCCGCCCCTCTTCGGGATTAATCACGGCTTTGGAGCTGCCTGAAGACGTTCGGGTGGACAGTTGGATTACGGCCGGTTGTACCGTACCTCCGTTTTATGATCCGCTGCTCTCAAAACTGATTGTGAAAGCCGATACTCGGGAAGAGGTGTTGGAGGGAATGAAATCCGCCCTCGATGCAACCCGGATCTACGGGATTGAAACCAATGTCACATATCTGCGGGGGATTTTCGATCAGACCGATTTCGCCACGGGTCGTGTCCATGTGAAGCTGCTGGATCACTATGAATACACGCCTCACGCGGCTGAGGTGGTCAAACCCGGTATGCAGACGCATGTGCAGGATGTTCCCGGTCGGACCGGATACTGGGTAGTGGGTGTGCCTCCCTCCGGTCCAATGGATAATCTCCATTTCCGCCTTGCGAACCGACTGCTTGGCAACCCCGAGAATGCGGCAGCGCTGGAAATGACCCTCGTTGGACCTTCCCTCAAATTTTACACGGACACCTGGGTGTGTATCTGCGGCGCAGACATGAAACCGGAAATTGAGGGGCATCCCTGTGTCATGAACCAGCCCACCCATGTCGCTGCCGGAGAAGTGCTGCAGTTTGGTCAGGCCCGGGATGCAGGCCAGCGGGCGTATCTGGCCGTCGCCGGGGGGTGGGACGTTCCCGAAACATTGGGAAGCCGCGCGACGTTCATGCTGGGCAAATTCGGCGGACATGGAGGGCGTGCCCTGATGACCGGGGATATGCTTCACTACTCGGAACCCCCGGATTCGATGGAACCGTTTCAGGTGGCGGACCTGCCCGAGATGGGATCCCATTGGGAAATCGGGGTTCTGTACGGACCGCATGGAGCACCTGACTTCTTCACGTCTACCGACATTGAGACCCTGTTCAACACCGATTACGAAGTCCACTTCAACTCGGACCGGACCGGGGTTCGCCTGGTGGGGCCGAAACCGGAATGGGCCCGGGAGGACGGGGGAGAAGCCGGTCTTCACCCCTCCAACATTCACGACAACGCGTATGCGGTTGGAGCTATTGATTTCACCGGGGACATGCCGATTCTGCTGGGACCGGATGGACCTTCTCTGGGCGGGTTTGTCTGTCCTGCGACCATTGTGCATGCTGAGCTGTGGAAAATGGGCCAGTTGAAGCCCGGTGATACGATCCGGTTTCAGCGGCTCAGTCCGGAAGAGGCATCCGATCTGGACCGGGCCCGTGAAACCTGGCTCAAGGATCTGGGGGAATTCCCCAAGCTGATCTGCAGTGGGGAAGGCGAGAACAGTCCAGAGATCCTCTACGACAATCAGGCACCGGATGAAGAGGAACGGATGCGGATCCGGCGTTCGGGGGACCGGAACCTGCTGATCGAATTCGGTCCGTTGAAGCTGGAGCTGAACCTCCGCTTCCGCGCTCACGTCCTTATGGAGGCCATCGAGTCACAGGACCTCCCGGGAATCATTGATCTCACACCTGGAATCCGCTCACTGCAGGTGCATTACGATCCGGGTGAGATTCCACTGCCGATGTTGCTGGTCCGACTGATCCGTACTCAGGAAAACCTGCCGGATCTTGATGAGATCAAGGTGCCCTCCCGAATCGTGCACCTGCCTCTGAGCTGGGATGACCCCGCAACCCATGAGGCAATTGAAAAATATACCTCCACGGTCCGTCCGGATGCTCCCTGGTGTCCCAGCAACATCGAATTTATCCGACGCATCAATGGTCTGAAGGACATTGAGGCGGTGAAAGACGTGGTCTTTAACGCGCATTATCTGGTTCTGGGCCTTGGGGATGTTTATCTGGGTGCACCGGTTGCCACCCCGGTGGATCCCCGCCACAGACTTGTAACCACCAAATATAATCCCGCCCGTACCTGGACCGCGGAAAATTCAGTGGGAATCGGCGGGGCGTATCTCTGCGTGTACGGCATGGAGGGGCCCGGTGGATATCAATTCGTCGGACGAACCCTCCAGATGTGGAACCGGTACGAGCTCAAGAATCCATTTGAAGAGGGCAAACCCTGGCTCCTCCGCTTCTTTGACCAGATCCGGTTCTACCCGGTTTCCAATGAAGAACTGATGAAAATTCGTGAAGACTTCCCGCACGGTCTGGTGCCGTTGAAGATCGAGGAAACGGAACTGAACCTTCAGGAGTTCCACAACTTTCTTGAGGAGAATCAGCAGGGGATTCAGGATTTCAAGCGGCTCCAGCAGCAGTCCTTTGAAGACGAACGAACCCGCTGGGCGGAAGCGGGTCAGGCCGAATATGTCGAAGAGGATCTGGATCGCGTGGATACAGATGGCCCGGTGATTCCGGAAGGATCGGAGGCCGTCACCGCCCCTGTTCCCGGAAGTGTGTGGAAGGTTCAGGTAAAGCCGGGTCTCAGCGTCAAGGAAGGAGACACTCTGCTGATCATGGAAAGTATGAAAATGGAGGTCCCGGTTGTTGCGGAAAAAAGCGGATCCATTTCCGCGCTGTTCTGCAAGCCGGGTGACCCCGTGAAAGCCGACCAGGTCCTCATCGCTCTCAGTACAAACAGTCTGTAACGGTGATTCCAGGGATCTCCCGGAAATGCGCATTATACGAAAGAACAACTGCGGACACTTCCAAAGCACAAGCTGCAATATGGAGGTCCTGAATCGGCAGGACCTGACCCTTCCGGTCCAATTCCCATGCTATCCGCATGGTGGATCGCATCTGTTTTTGTTTTCGAGCCAAGATGGTTCACAACCCGATCCAATAAATCCCCATCAATATTCAGTGTGAGTCTCATGCAACTATCATACATACATCATACATATCCTGCAGGGAGGAAAACATGAATCCTGATGATTCCCTTAAACTGGCGAAAACCAGTGATCCGGCGATATGGATTCATCTTCCAGACACGGTCGGAGAAGGTGGGGAAGGGTCTCTGGCGGGTCTTCCCTTTGCAGTGAAGGACAACATTGATGTGAAGGGCATGCCGACCACAGCCGCGTGCCCCGGCTACCGTTATCAACCGGAACATTCCTCCACTGTGGTGGACCGGCTGTGTGCAGAAGGGGCCGTGCCGATTGGGAAAACCAACCTGGATCAGTTTGCCACTGGACTGGTGGGTGTGAGGAGCCCTTATGGGGTGCCGGAGAACCCGTATCATTCAAAAATGATTCCGGGTGGATCCAGCAGTGGGTCGGCCGTAGCCGTGGCCAGAGGTCAGGTGGCCTTTGCACTCGGAACCGATACGGCAGGGTCCGGGCGTGTTCCGGCTGCGTTTAACAATCTGGTTGGCGTCAAGCCAAGTCGAGGGCTGGTCAGTGCGCACGGGGTTGTGCCTGCCTGTCGCAGTCTGGACTGCGTTTCGATCTTTTCCCAAAGCGTTTCGTTGGCCCGGAAGGTGTTTCAGGTCATCAATGCAGCGGATTCACAGGATGCCTGGAGCCGGAAAGATCGCACCCAACAATTCCGCCTGGGGCCGCCTACATTCGGAGTCCCCTGCAGCGATCAGCTCGATTTCAGTAAAATGCCCGGATACGCTCCGCTGTTTGAGGCGGCGGCAAAGAAGATGGAGGGCCTTGGCTGGAAGCGGGTCGAGGTGAATCTCGAACCCTTCCTGGAAACCGCGAGACTACTGTACGGTGGTCCCTGGGTCGCGGAACGGACGGCGGCCATTGAGGATTTTCTCCGCAAAACGCCGGAGGAACTGCATCCGGTGACGCGGGGAATTATCGAAGGCGGTTTTCAACAGGGGGCTGTGGATACATTTAAGAGTTGGTACCGCCTTCGTGAACTGCAGGATGCGGTTGTACCGGTATGGGAGGGGATCGATGTTCTGCTGACCCCGACCG
Organism: Verrucomicrobia bacterium UBA6053; assembly: GCA_002429065.1. Classification (GTDB taxonomy): domain Bacteria; phylum Verrucomicrobiota; class Kiritimatiellia; order SS1-B-03-39; family UBA6053; genus UBA6053. Next base: position 91,916 of record DIYN01000036.1, read on the forward strand.
TACCCGCCCATTATTCTGTGGAAGAGGTGGAAGCGGATCCGGTGGCCACCAATTCTCATCTGGGTCTGTACACCAACTGGATGAACCTCCTTGACTTATGTGCCGTCGCGATCCCGGCAGGATGGACCGACAATGGACTTCCCTTCGGCATCACCCTGCAGAGTCCGGCCCTGCATGATGAGTATCTGATGGACCTGGCAGAAGAGTTTCTCGGAGAAAAGAAGCCGGATGCCGGTCCTCCGCCTGGTTGGGTGACGGTGGCGGTCTGCGGAGCGCATCTGGAGGGGCTTCCGTTAAACGGACAACTGACCGAACGCGGTTCCGTGCTTCGGAAACGAACCCAAAGCGCACCCTGCTACAGATTTATCGCTCTGCCCGGTGAGATTGCGAAACCCGGTATGATCCGGGTACCGGAGGGTGGGGCGTCGATCGACCTCGAACTGTGGGACATGCCGGTAGAACACTTCGGATCGTTCGTCGCCCTGATTCCGCCTCCACTTGGAATAGGCTCGGTTCAACTGGAAGATGGCAGCTGGGTGAAAGGCTTTAGCTGCGAGGCCATCGCGGCAGAAGAGGCGGAAGACATTACCGCCTTCGGTTCCTGGCGTTCCTATCTGGCCTCCCGGTAATCAAGTCGGTTGCAGGATCTCCGTCATCCCGTAGAGTGTGGGCATGCCGGAATCTGTTCAGCCACAATGCACGATCCGTTTCAAAGATCACATGATTCAGTGTTCTCCGGGGGCGAACCTGCGCAAGGTCCTGCTCGGAGCAGGACGTTCCCCCCACAATGGAGGTGCCAGGCAGATCAACTGTCATGGCCTTGGGACATGCGGCACCTGTGCGGTTGAGATCCGGGGGGAGGTCAGTCCCATGACATCCGTGGAGAACTGGCGTCTGGACTTTCCACCTCATCAGATGGAACGGGGGTTGCGCCTTGCATGCCAATGCAGAGTACTGGGAGATCTGGAAGTCACAAAGCACCCGGGATTCTGGGGGCAGAACGTGGACGGAGCACTCTGATGGTCCGTTGACGGACCCGGACTCGACCTGATGTGACCTGCTGTGGTAGAATTCAAAAGATTTTTGTTTCCATCAAACCAAGGAGAAATGGAATGAAACAGATCGTGAGTTGGTGTTGGATGTGTGTCTTTATAACCGGTCTCAGTGTGGTCCATGCAGGAGCACTCGACCTGGGCGTCAACCCGGTTGAGCTGGAAGTGGCCCGACTTTCCACTGGAGGGGACGTGCTTCAGTGGGTGAAATCGCAGTCCAGTGCAAACGAACAGGGTGAATTCCAGGCCACGGTTGCCCTGAATGTCGGTACACCGGATAAGCCCCAGTATCAGATCGTCACTATCTCTGCGGTATCGGTGAAATCCCAGACCGTGCTGCACTTTACAGTCAAAGATACCCGGGTGTCCCTGAAAGGGGTGGACCGTGAGGAACTGCCGGTTCTCTACCAGGCATCTTTTCCCATGACCAAGGAAGGAACCTACCTGCTGTACGAATCCTGGAATGAACAACTGCGGGTAACGGTGAAACCGAAGCCCCGCATCTGAACAGGGGAAGGACGGGGGGCGGGTTAGCCCTTGTAGCTGTCTTTGGCGGCAAGGGTTTTGTTTTTCTTTGCGCTCTGTACCGCCAGGTCGATGATATGGATCGGCCGGCGTGACCAGGCTCCGTCGATGATCAGATCAGCTTGGCCTGTGAGATAGTCCGCCACATTCTGATAGTAGGCATCCCAAAGGGAAGGGGGATTGGGTTGCTGGATGGTGGTGGTTTTTTGACCGGCTTTTTTCGTGAGGGTGAATCCCTGGTTGTGGATGGAATACACCCCTTTGGTTCCCTGAATTTCCAAATAGGCCTCACCGGGTTTGGCATCCAGACTCGAGAAATGAAGGGTCAGGCGCTGACCACTCTTGAAGCGGACGACGGCCATGGCATCATCCTCATTGGTATCCTCTTTCCAGGCGGTTTTGGCTGCCCAGTAGCCGTTATGGGCAAAGCCGGAGACTTCCACCACTTCCGAGTCAATGAGTTGCAGAGAGTACTCGAGCAGATGAACACCCCAGTCGTAGAGGATTCCGCCGGAGATGCTTTTGCTGGAACGCCACCAGTTCCCCGGCTGTCCGTATCCGGTCATCTGAGCGGAGATACCGATGACCTCCCCGATCTCGCCCTTGGTCCGGATGCGTTTTACCGCTTCGAGGATGCAGCCGTCCCAGTGGCGGTTGTGGTAGGTGGAAAGCATGACATTGTTTTTCTCTGCCGCTGCGATCATGCTGTCCACTTCCTTGGTGGTAATGGCCAGGGGTTTCTCACACACGATGTGACGGCCTGCATTCAGGCATTGTTTCCCAAGTTTCGCGTGAGTGTTGTGCGGGGTGATGATGGTGACCAGATTCACATCATTGCGGCTCAGCATTTGACTGACGGAGCTGTAGGTCCCGATCCCCGGGAAATCGGCTGAGGCCACCTTCAGGCGTTCGGCGTCCAGTTCTGTGACTGCGACCGGAGTCATGCCGGCTTTTTTCATGCCGTCCAGGTGGACTTTGCCCATGTTGAAGGCACCGCCGTATCCGATGACACCGACTTTGATTTCTTTGGCTGATGTGAAGCGTTTCATGGAGTGAATGTCCATTGGGGTTGTGGGATCTTGCCGAAATCACAATGAGTTTTCGGCTTTATATGTAGGATACGATCACTTTATACGGTATTTTGCATTTGAAAATAGACCGTTTACTCAACCGTATGGACAATTTGATCAAACATTGGGCCAGTCATTCCCGTCGGTTTCCTTCTCGATTTCCGGTTCAGTCGATCGGGTTTGCCCCGGAAAAGCAGAGTTGGGTCCACAATACGTTTCAGACCCTGAACTTCTCGTTTATCCTGCGTGGAACGGGTGAGTATCATTCTCAGCAACGGAGCTGGAAGGTGTCAGCGCCCTGTGTGATCATGCAGTTCCCGGGGGTGCCCTGCGAGTATGGTCCGGATGAGGAAAGCGGGACCTGGGACGAACTGTATGTCATCTATTCCGCAAAGACCTTCACCGGGTTCCAGGAGATGCGGCTGCTGGACACCGGGCGGCCGGTCTGGCCGATTCACTCTGTTGAATGGATTGAGAACCGCCTGTCGAAAATAAACAGTCAACTCGCACTGCGTCGGGAACATGGCGGGGCTGACTGGCTGGACAGAGCGCTTCAGTCTCTGCTGTTAGACGGCCTGTTGGCACTTGCGCCTCCCGAACAAAGCGAAGAAGAGAAAACGGTTCAGAAGGTCCGCCGCTGGGTGCAACAACACATTCAGGAGGAGATCGACTGGGAGGCGGTGGCAAGCCGGGAGGGAATGTCCCTCGCCACCTTTCGCCGCCACTGGTCTCGTTATGTTCACATGCCCCCGGGCCAGTATCTGACCCGCATTCGCATCCGGGAGGCACGGCGGCTGTTGGTGGAGTCACAGGACCCCATCCATCTCATTTCACAACACGTCGGGATTCAGGACCCGCTCTATTTCTCCCGTCTTTTCCGAAAAGAAACCGGCATCTCCCCTTCAGCATACAGAGAAACCTTCCATTTCAGGGCTCATGGTGACGAGATGTGAAGAATATGAGATCGGTTCAACGTGTCAGCGGTATGCTTAATGGGTATGAAGAGGAGACGATCAGTTGCCCAAATTTCTAGGGTAGATAATTTGTTTTTCGTCCGAATATTCAGCTGCTTCACCCGGCGTCATTCCCTTAACTCCGATTAACAAATAGGCACTGCGGTAAGGCAGTTCGACTAAGCCGTTCGTTGCTCCTAACCGGAAAAGCGTGCTCTGTGTCTCGCCAGGAAAACGCCGTGTGGCTTCGTCATGGGCGAAAAGAACCACAAAAGTACCATAGTGTAATGCCTTCACATCTTCAACCAACCTCAGCCCCTCCTGTTTACTTTCGTAGGTGTCGTAATGCTCGGACAGCACGATCTCATCGCCCTTCAAGGCCATTAAGCCCAACCCCCTTTTTCCGTATAGCCGCTCTATGTTACCGATTTTAGCATAGGAGGGACCGCGTTCTGGAGAACCTTTAGATGTGGCCGAAACACGTTTCAGAAACGCTTGAAAAGCGGGGTTATCAGACCTGAACAGAAATAGTGCATCAGGTGGTGCTGCCGCTCCATTGTTTTTGGGCCGACGCCATAGATGCCGATGGGCTTTACCAGAGATCAGGTGTTCCAGATCCTTGATTTTCCGATCCAACTGCTTCACGGGTTTTTGGGTGCTAAACGTCCCGAATCGATCCCTTTCCTTTCGTGCAGTTTCCAGATCGTCGGCCCGGACCAGACTTCGCACATAGGCATCAAATTCTGCCTTTGCCTCCTCCACTGACTTCTTTTTCTCCTGCTTCATCTTGTTGAGAAGCGTTTTCAGTTCCCCCGCTAACGACTGGCTCCACCTTTTCAGTTCTTCGGGATACCCTTTCAGGTGTTTGGGTCGGGTTAGATTACAGAACGGTGTATGTTTATGGATACGTAGTTCCCTCTCCGCCCACAGCCAGAGGGATGGATTCGAATTCCGTTTGCCCTCTTCCGCCATCTGTTCGAGTTGCACAATATTCGTTTTTGAAATCGTGTCGAGTCGCTGAGTGGCTTGATTGGTTAAGATCTGTACTTTTTTTAGATGCTGGGTCCAAACCTCTGGCGGGTCCTGGGCACCCAGTGTATGAAAAAAGAAGAAGAAGAAATGGGTGATTCGTTTCATGGAGATGTCCTGACGGGTTCCCGATCTTCGTTGAATAAGACTGCGCTTAATTTTGAATTTTGCATCATCCAGCCAATCAGAGGAAAGTCATCCAAGATCCTTTGCTTGTACCAATGGGTGGGGGGTGGGGGCATACGGGGGATATGTACTTCCAGAAGCCGGGATTCCTCGATCCATTCCAAGTCATGACGCACCTCCTCGGGCGGTGGGTCGTCAGGTGATTCGGCAGACACCACACGAGGTGCGTCCTCCACATGCTGAAACATAGCAGGATCGATGATGTTATCCAGCCGCTGACTCCAAAACGCTGGCCTATCAGGAAGACCGATCATCAGCAAAGCCTGTGAACCATCCTCTCTTTCCCTTACGAACCCCAGTGTTTTTCCGGGAGTGTCGATACCGTCTTCCAGACTCAACCGGTAGGCCGCGAAAGAGTTCACCTCCAATATGGGCTGGAATCTTTCTTTCTCTGCGGGCCAGAACATCAGTGCCTGGGGAAAGTTCGTGGACGACTCCGACCAGTAACGGGCGGGGCTTGAAATGAAGTACCAGCGGTCGTATTCGATCTCGATCAATTGTCTTTGAGGAAGTTTCCCTAAATAAAACCGGGCGATAGGCTTGGCGTGGAAAGGGTCGACCTCCCTCTCAAATCCAGCTGATCGGTGTGCACGGATCCAAAGTCCGACGGCATCTGCTTTCGGAGCAATCTTATCTTTGAAAAACATTCTCATTGCCTGAGGTTCGTTTGCGGGAGATTCGCTAAATTGGAATCGAGTGCTCGTATCCGAAAGAGGTGAAACACCTGAGTAGTTTTTTGGAATGAGAGTATGATCACCCGTTAACGCATCCCATCCTGGTGCGCCGTCTCGTGTAGCATCTACTTTTACCTGCAGGTTCACTGGGCCAGTTGCCCGCCAAAGATGGGAGAACTTTTCCCCCATCTCTTTGCGCGACCACCAAGCGGGAGGAGGCTCTAAACTCGGATGAAACAGACTCCGGGTTTCCTTGATGTGGTTGAAACCTATTTCCTCTGGTGCATGGACTTCTCTCAGGCTTTTTCTCTCAGTCGGATAAAGCTCAAAAAGATGCATACCACGCATTTCAAAATCATGATGTAGCCATCCCTTTATTCCGCTCTCTCCTGGAGCAGTAATCTCCTTTGTGTCTAAAACCAACTCTTCGGTATTACGTTCTTTTTTCGGCTGGCTGCTCCAGTCTAAGGTGGTCGCGTGGTGGATCATACGGGTGGGGCCTGACCAGGGGACTGGCAGTTCCATGGTTCCTTTCACGAAAGCTGCAGCGGCTGGGGTATGGACTAGCACTTGTACGGAATCATTCCTATTGTCGGCTACCGCCCAATGAAGAAAGACCGGGTTGGTATCAGGTCCAGAAGCAACAATGTTTGCGACTCCGGGGTGATGAGTCGGGCTCCCGAAACGTATCAGAGGCTTCATCCACCACCAAAGGTCGCTGGCTTGGTCTGATCCGTCTGGAAAGAAAGGACCGCCGGGATATCCCCCCCTCAGAATCACTGGTGTTTCACGTCGCATGATCCATTCCGCCACCGAGTTTGTTGCCCAGCCTGCTCTCGACCCCATCCAGATAGGTTTGAAGGCCTCCAGCCATGAGAACTGCGCGGACAGAGTAACATTTCGAGTGGGGGGGAGTTGGGGCTTATGGTTTGATCGTGCAAAAACTTGCATGCGATTTCGTCCATCCAAAATACTCAGTACAAATGCCTGCCAGAATTGTCGCTGCTCTAAACCACGTGTTTCAAGTTCGGGCGAAGGTTGTGTAGTTGAAAGGATTCGGGCTGTGGAGATTTGTTCTCTGAGGATCTTGGAATTAGCCTCAAACCTGTTGTCTCCCGGCAGAATCCATACTTGTACGACCTCTCCGAATACAAATGCAGCAGCTTCAAGGGTGTCGGGAGATGGAGAACTATTGATCTGGAGAACGGGAAACATGCCCCGCATAACTGCCTCGCGCACTGGAGTTCCCCATGCCCGCAGTGTGTATAAGCCTGGGTGGCCGAGTTCTTCGAGAATACGAAATCGAATTCCAACCCTCCTCCATGCGGTCCGGAGGTGCTCAACCAACTGCACAGGTTGCATGTTTTCTGATGGTATATGCGAAGTAGGATGAACAACTATTTCCGGTGCAGTTTTATTTGCAGGAGATAAGGAACCTTCCACATGTACTACGACTGTGCGGACCCATATTGCGTCTTCTCTATTCATCCATTCGCCTTGGTCCAGCGCAATAAACATGGGGGTGTCAGAGGGGCGGTGCGGGGCGATCCAGACGGCATCCAACGGAATTGGATGGGTGCCCAGGTTTTCGAGCACTACGGTGTTACCCTCCTGATGAAACTGGCTTGGATCAAGTACGGCTTTGGTGATCGCGTGAAAGGGTGGCACTGTGCGCTGCCAGATAATCCGGTCATTGAAGCGCAGACGGAGAAAGCGGCGTCTGTATGATTCATGGGAAAAAAATCCTGGATCTTCCTCTTCCTCTTTGGACCCGCCAGTGCTGGCAACAAACAAGACATACAAGTCGGGTGGTAGAGGGGGGAGATGGATTACGAGCGTTTGGCCGATTTCTAGGAAGGCTGGAAGTTGATTGGGATCATGGATGTGGGCTGACGTCGCAAAGTTCCTCTCAGATACGTACTCGGTTTCAGGATAGGGGGCATCCACATCTGTGGGCAAGCCATTGAGCAAGCCCGCTTGCCATATTGCGTTTGAAATGGGGGACTGCATCACGGTGGGAAAATATCGGGTGGAGACATCTGGATCAGCAGGGGGGGCAACACGGGTGGCCAGAGGGACTGGCGTGGGAGGAATGGGTATCTCCTCCCAAATGGTGTCCAAAGGAGAGATGAGTGGGGTGTTCACAGGAGCGGGAGTTTCCTGGTCAGGAATCAATGCACCCATCTGGGGAGTGGACTTCGGATCAGTCAGTTGTTCTATCTCGGTTCTCTCTATGTTCGGAGAACAGGATACGAGCAACAGTAACACACCGGTCAGAAAAATGAAAGTTAGCGGTTTAACGTTTATTTTTTGGAGAAGATGAAAATAGTGCATAATAACGCTTGCGTTTTTATAACGAAAAATAAAATGAGTACTACAGCTTAAAGGTTAAAAAATAAGCAAAGGAGGGTTTACGACATGATGTTTCGTCTGAAAAATCGTCACTCGGTGTTGTTTTTATTGTTTGTCTTGATGGGTTCCCTCACGTTACGGGGAGCAAACCCCAATAGCCAAGAGGTAGTACTAAGTGAAGGGGATCGGAGGCATGTGAGATTATTCAGTCGTCCGGATAATGGTGAGGTGCGAATACTCACAATGAAGGTTGAGAACCAACACAGTGCAACAGGGAAAATTCCAGGAGGAAGTGGTTGGTCACTTGAGGACGGTCATGAAAACTGTATGGACAGCGAGCCGGGAAGCTGGAGTTTTGGAATTAGCAGATGTGGCGGGGATTGTCCGGTTGAAGTCGCTATCGGATTCACAAATTCGCCAACCATTGATGTGGAAACGCAATTTGTGACCACGATTACGGGTGAGATTTCTTCATGCACGAGCGGCACGGCCGATGATCCTTCGTCATCGAGTGAGCCGGGTGGAGGCGGAGATACAGAAACATTTACGCTTTTGATTACGGATGAAGTAACAGCTCACATTCTTCCGAATCCTGCTTCTGTAGAGGTTTCAACCGATGATGAGGATCACTGGGTTAAGCTGCGGACTATTCGGTATGGAACTGGAGATTCTGAAGTAACCGAAATCCCTGTGATTGTGGATTGGTCCCATGAAATGGATGTGAACCTTAAATTCGCTGCCAGCGAAGGTGGGTCAATCATGAATCAAGAGCAGCTGAATGAATATGAATCAGAATATATATGGGTAAAATCCCATACGGCTAATGACTACGCAGTAAAATGTACTACGGTCAGTGGATCTGTAGACATTACTGGAGTACTAAAAATTTGCTCAATCGCTCCCACGAAAATTGTCGCCAATAATCGAAACGGGTTGGCGAAAATACATTTAACAAATACGCCTTCCGTAAATATTTCAAATATTTCCTTACGCTTACTTTTTGGCACAAGTAATGTGGAATTAGGTAACTGGGATGTTTCATTATTCGGCAACTTTACCGTTCCTTTTAACCAAAAGGACATTGTTCGATACTCATGGTTGGAGGAAGGGGTTTTGCTTGTCACTGCTACTACTGTAGACGGGCTTGAATTGCAATCGAGTATTGATGTAACCAGAGACATTCAAGCGTGGTTGGGTAATGACACATACTATAAGATTTACACTTGGGGTGATACAGGTTTAGGAGGTACGTTACCCGTTGTTGCAACCATGCGTTTAACTGAGGTTTTGGATGTTGTAGACTATTCGGTCCCCTTTGAAGGATTTGATGCTTTTCATCAGAAAAGTACCCTGTTGATTTCAAATATCTCCCCTCATCCAGACGGTGGTACAGGAGCTGATTCGGCAATTATAAATCTTACTCACAAAATATATGATAAAGACGGGGAGGTTATTCACGAAAGCGGTATGGGGCCGCCAGATGATCCGGTTATTATAGGTGCTAATTCGAAATACCGGGAGCTAAAGCCTAATTTTTGGTTTTCAAGTGACAACGCAGGGCATGCAGAGGCAAAATTAACGCTGGGCTGGTGGACTCTTAACGGATATATTTTACCTATTCCTCACATTTCTCCCTTACAAGACAATACTGTTGAGGCCGCACCTGAGGAGGCTGAAGATTGATGAAAAAACAATTCCTATGGTTCGTAAGCTTGCTATTCCTTTACATTTCCAACGTACTGTTTGCAAGTGGAGTTGAAAACAATACTCAAGACAAATTTGATAAAATCCCGGAGGATACAGTTGTCGTTAACTTTAGAGACAGTTCGCTGTCATATCGGGATATAAAGGTGACTTCGGAGGTACGTGGCCCAGTTGATGTTCAGGTTACGCTACCTGTTCATGAGCGAAAAAATCTATATAGGAACCAAGTGCATCAATGGTTACTAAATGTTGTGATTCAGGATTATAAATCAGAAAATAACATCACGATTCCACCTGAGAAGGTGTCTAAGAAGAAAAGCGACCTTATGAAGGCTTCTTATGGTGTAGATCATCTAACGGATGAATTCGTTCAGCGGTACAATGAAGATATTGAGCGGATTCGTGAGTTGGCGAAATTATGTTTTGATCATCCTGATACAGCTGAGGTGTTGTACCGTGAAACGTATTCTTCTGTCATGTCCGAAGAAGAATGGAGTTCTGTTAAATCAGCATGTAAAACGAAAGAAGGTTACTTGAAATTTATTTCTTATTATAACTACCTGAATAAAGATTCGGTTTCGGATGCGTTTGAAGATTTAGCGATTTCTCTGCTAGAGAATGAATATGTGATTTCAAAATTAATTGAATCTGGTGGATACACAAGCAAAGAGGATTTGGAGAAATCATTATTTCGTGAGGCCGTTTTGGACAAAGGTTTTTTGTCACTACTGAACGATCAATAATTTTTTCCTCAGTGTATTATCGGGGTGTTATTCGTACAGGTATTTATTCCCCGTTGGGAAGATTAAAAATTAATATTTTTTTAAGCGGAGCTCTTTGTGTCTGAATAAACATAAATATTGTGCTGTGCAAAACAAAATGGTTTCTGTTTGCAGAAAAATTGCTGGTTTTATGTTGGAAGTGTATTTAAGAAAACAAACTTCTTTTGTGTGATAACATTTACTAGTTGTCTTATATTGATCATGGTCTGACGGATACAAGATATTATGTTTCTTTAGAGTTACACAACCCTAAATACTGATCAGGGACTTCTTCCCGAAGAAGTTCAGGGGTAAACGTTTGCAAACGCTATGAAATTAGTTCTTCTTCTAATTATTTTCTCCTTCGCTCACGGACAAGACCTTCCGCAACTCTGGTACGATACGTTACCTAGTCATAGTTCTTTCGGTTCAGCCAATTCAGATGACCCTATCAGACGGCTAGCCGGTCGGATGAGAGATTCTGAAGTCTGGCAGGAACGAAAAAACTCGAAGCAGGCCATGATCTTGGTTGAAGAGTATACTGCTCCCATACCCGAGAACATGAGTTGGCCTTTCGTGTTAGCATATATTCAAGTTGCTCGGTTATCTGCTGAGACAGGACAAACGTTTGATGCGGTGAGGCGTCTGGAGATTTCTGCAAAAAAATCTGTAGGTCTGGGGAGGATCGGGTCTTTGCGCGCCTTATCGGAAATCGTAGAGGGACAGCCTGATGTTGTTAAAGCACTAAGATTTGAAAAACAGGCTCTGAAGACTGGAAGGACCTGGTTCAAGAGACAGCGCATTTCGGAATCCGCCGGACTTGAGCCGGCTAAGGAAGGAATGGGGATCTGGGAGAAGCTCAAGCCGATTATCGAAAAGCGGATCGAGGAGCTGGAAAGACGCGTAGATATCGACCGGTATGGATTAGACTACGTCTTATACCGGGAGGCCCAGACCCTACGGCGGGCAAACCACCCTTCGGCTCTTGATTTCACCGACATTGCTACCGCATTTCGAATGAGAAACGAGCGCCTTTCACCCTCGATTCCCGGCGCAGATTTTCAAGCGGCCCGCAAGCAGTATCTTGAAATCACGGAGCTGTTCCCGGAGGGTGTTTATACAGAGGCTTCGTATCTTTACTCCGCAGTCTGTCTTGCCCATTTAGGGGATATTCGCGGTGCGATGCGGGAACTGACGGATTTCTATAAGCGTGATCCGAACGGCCTCTTTCGTGGCGAATCGTTGTACTTATTAGGGGATTTGTATTTAGTGGGAAAATGGGACCGAGTTAACGCAAAAGAGGCGTATACACGGGCTGCGACTTGGGCCGCCTCGGTCGGCGATCGGCAGCGAATACTGGACACTTATGCAGTGCCGGAGAAGTCGGCCAAGGTATCAAAACCCCCCAAGCAGCCCCGTACCCTCAATCAGTATGGGCAGATAGAGAAAAAGCAACTGGAGCCTGGTACGCTAGTGAACCGCATGACTGCTGACTGGTATTTGCCACAGCTTCAGGCCATGTCGGAGTGGAGATTGGGGTTTTTGGCAGCAGTGGCGAACGAGAGAGAGCAGGCTCTTGGACACTTTAATCGGGCTTTGGAGCAGGATCATTTACTTCAGCGAGCGGTGGGCATGCGGGCATTCAACGCTTACGACCGGCTTCAGATGGGATTGCAATTCGGTGTTATCATTGGTCGCGAGGAGGATATGGCCAGACTTTCTGATAAAGTCCGGCTAGCCATGAGTTGGGCGGACTTCCAGTTTATGGCGGAGAACTTCGATTTGGCTAAAGGTCTGTACCAGCGCATTCAGCATGCTGCACGTGAAAAGAAGGACTCCGCAGCACTGGTCCGGGCCACAATAGGTGAAATTCTGGTGCGCAAGGCATTGGAGGAACCTGATGTGGGGAAGGAGACTCCCCGCCTGTACGATCTGGTGATGAAATACCCAAACGCTCCAGCGTCTCCATGGCTACTTTGGCAATGTTCAACCATAACGCTCGGGGATCCTATGAATTACCGGGGTTTCTATGAACTCATTTTAAAGAAGTATCCCCGTAGTCGCTGGGCACTAGAGGTTCGATACAACCAGGTGATCAAGCATCCTTGGAAGTACCATGAAGAACGCCGGGCCATGATTGAACAATTCAAACGAGATTATCCCAATGAAGAGGCATACCATGCCTATCTCGAAAACTGGGATATAAGTGTAAAACAGTATTTGACTGAAAGAGCTGAACGCAGGGCTATGGAGGCCGAAGCAGAGCAATAGGGTACTTGCACAGGCATGCCAGAAAATCGTCCAGCTATTCAAGTTGTAATGAATCGTTTATATTGTGTAGCTCATTTGACAATTCTGCAAGGGATCCGGCTGCGTCTCCACCCAGCTCCAGAAAGGCAAATTCGTTCACGTCCAGGGTAAGGGTCACGGAGATACACCCATCCTGGATCGGAACCATTTTTGAGGTGTACTGCGGGTGGGAGGCGGCCTCCAGGGCGCGCTGTTCGATGACGGTGAGGTTGGCCGGAGCCCCCATGGCCTGCCAGGCCTCGAACGCACTTCCCTGCCCTTTTTTTACATGGGCAATGGTAAGCCGAATGTCATCTGCATCTTTCCGGATCGCCGGGACGGGCAGGTCGAACGATAGCTCCCAGGCACCTGCCTCCTCCTGAAACGGGAACCAGGTGTTCCAGAATAATGCCCGGGTCGCAGATCCTTCCTGAGTGATGATGCCGTTTTGGGTGGGAACTGCTCCTTCCGGAAGAGTCAGCTCATACCGGTCCCCGCGCATTCGGTTCAGAAAGCTGAAGGCATGGTAGGAGCTCTTGGGCAATCCATCGATGGTCAACATGCCGTAGTGCTGATGTCGGCTTCCATACACCTCAACCTGTGGTCCTCCTTCTTCAAACACATCACTGGCCACCCACCATCCCATTGCGTCCGAACAGTCATCCGTTTCATGCAGGAAATGACAGACCATGGCTCCTGCGATCAGGCGGTTGATGCTTTCATTGCCCACCCACTTCACGTTCTTGTTCCCGTCCTGGGTCTGGGTGTTCCACTCCGTGATCAGGATTTCCAGATCCTCATAGCCGGAATCCTCAATTTCCAGTTTCGCTTTCTTGAGGTCAGCCACCATGTGAAGTCCCGTCGGCTCCGGCTTGTCGGCTTCATCCACAGGATAGACATGATAGCTGACAAAATCGACGGGTACGCGTTCTGATTGGCAGAACCGGAGGAAATCACCGTTCCATTGCATTCCTGCACCTGCGGGTCCACCCACTTTTAACTGGGAGTCAAATCCCTTCAGGATCTGAGCACACGAGGCATAGAGTTCAAAATATTCGTCTTGGGTTCCCGTCCAGAAACTGTTGCGCAGATTCGGCTCGTTCCAGACTTCAAACCGCCAGTCTCTCACCCGCGCAATGCCGTAGCGTTCCACGGTGTGTTCGATGTAGGCCTGCATAAAGCGTTCCCATTCCGGATAGGACCTGGGAGGGGTGATGTTTTTCTTGTACCAGAAAAAGGTACTGTCTCCCGAAGCGAGTGCTTTCGGCATGGGGTTGATTTCCACAATCGGATCAAACCCTGACTCCACGAGAAAATCATAGATGTGATCCAGTTGAGTCCATCGGTAGACAATCTCTCCACCGGGAAGTTCCTGCACTACGGCAACATCATCGTGAAAAGACGCGTGGAAACGGATGAACCGGTATCCGAATTCTTTTTTGAGTCTCAACAGATGTTCCTGAAGGTCTGCACGAAGCAGTTCGTATGCACGACCGACCGTGATACACTGGCTCCATGGGTGCTGGAGAGCGGGGAGAGTGGGGTGTGAGGAGACCTTGGCTGTATTCATGGTTCCTTGCTATCATGGAACCACACACGTTTCGGGGTGGAATTCTCTGCAAATCTTTATAAAATCTTGCTCTTATGAAATTGCTTCAAGGGTTGTATTTTCCCATGCTCAGCTCACGGGAACGGCTTCCATATGAGGTGGAGAGCTGTCAGCATTTCCACGCAAATCATCGTGCTGGATTCGATTCATCCCCCTGGAAACGGAATCAGGATGTGGTGGTCTTCCAATATACCTGTTCCGGATTGGGTCGGGTTCAATTTGAGAATGTTGACCTTCCTCAGAGGGAGGGAGATGCCTTTCTCATCCGGACAGAACCCAACCACCGCTACTTTCTTCCGGAAACGTCCGAGGCCTGGGAATTCATCTCGTTCACATTCCTAGGGGAGGGAATGATCACCTGGGCGAAGCGGATGATCCGGGAGCATGGCATACACTACCGGTTTTCTGCCGACAGTCCGGTGGTGAACTCTCTTTACGCACTGTACCAGAGGGTCAGCCGGGATGTGATGATGGATCCGTTCTCGCTCTCAGCCCAATCCTATCAGTTGATCATGCACATTCAGCAGGAGGTAGAGACCGGGCGGGTCTCAGATGAAGTTCATCCGCGTATTCAACGTGCGATCCGTCTCATTCACGAACAGTACCGTGAACCTCTGGATCTGGAACGCATTGCTGCTGAATGCGAGCTGAGTCCGTTCTATCTTTCCCGTCGATTTAAAGCTCAAACCGGATCGACCCTCCGTAACTATCTGGAACAGGTCCGCATTCAGCGGGCAAAGCAGTACCTGCTGGATGTGTCCATGCCGGTCGTGGACGTGGCGGCCCGGGTCGGATTTTCCGAGCAGGCTTATTTTTCCAATGTCTTCCGCAAATGTGTCGGCGTTTCGCCCTCGGAATTCCGGAAATCTTCCCGTGTGCTTGGGCCGGTCCCCTTCATCACCTGATTGCGGAACCGAGTGGGGCTCCTGCCTGTCTGTTGGTGGAACAGCCGACTGAAGTAGGCCTCACTGTTGAATCCGCAGGTGAAGGCAATTTCACTCACCGTCTGACCGGGCTGGTGCAGCAAAAGCCGGGCCCGTTCCAGTCGGCGCTGGATCAGGTACTGTTTTGGGGAGATTCCGAATTCCCGATGAAAATGACGGTAGAGGCTCACCCGGCTGAGGTTCATCTGGTCTGCAATCTCCTCTATGCTCAGCGGGGATGTGAAATGGTGGTCGAGAATGAACCGGATACGCTGTGCAATGCTGATCGATGCTGCGTCAGGGCGGGTGGTCGAAATCGCCTGAAAAACCCGCCATCCCAGAGTCGCTGCAGTGGTAAGGGAGAGGCGGTCCTGTTCACATCGAAGTTTGAGATCCGCCATCACCGGGCTCAACTGCCCCGGATCCACCTCGATCATCGGATGTGCAGGTGTGAGGCCCGAATCGTTCAGCAGATCCAATACCCGGTCTCCGCCGAGAATCACCCACTCATACTCCAGGGGAGTCGATCCCGTTTCCGTATATCTGACGAATTGTTCGGGAAAGAGTACATACACGTGATTCTCTTGAGCCTCCCAGGCCTGATCTGCGGACTCAAAGGTACAGGCGCCCTTCCGAATCCAATGCAGTCCCACGGTTTGGTTGTACTGCCGGTAGGTAAAGTCACCGTGACTGGTGGTATGTCCATAGGTCTGAACATACACCTCGGGGGGGACGGGTGCAGATTCTGCATCGTTCTCCAGACTGCTGTAAGTATTGGTGTAATGAGGGGCTTGGAGCTTTAGTAACATTTGTGCAAGTATTGAAACATTTCTCAGTCTCGGGTGACAAGTGGTTTTGCGTTAGGATGTCCGTCGATTCGGAAATCCCTCCGAACCAGGAGATCCCCTCATGAAACAAATCAAGCTTGGAATCATTGGCGTTGGAGCCTTTGGCACCAGTTTTATCCATGTGTTGAAGGCACATCCGTTGGTGGAGGAGCTCTACATTGCGGATGTGTTACCCGATCGGCTCCGCCACGTCGCCGAGAAACATACAATCAAGCATACGTTTGATTCGATGGAGGCCATCTGCGCCAGCGATGTGGATGCGGTTCTGATTTTTGCCCAGCGGCATTTACACGGTCCCATGGCGATTCACGCTTTGAAACAGGGCAAACATGTCTACAGTTCGGTTCCGGCGGGTTGTACGCTCGAGGAGCTGACTGAGATACGGGATCTGGTGCAGCAGACCGGCCTAACCTATATGATGGGGGAAACCAGTTATTATTATCCGGCGGCTATTTTCTGCCGCCAGAAATTCCGTTCGGGTGACATGGGGCATTTTGTGTACGGAGAAGGGGAGTATCTCCATGATATGCTGCATGGATTTTATGATGCCTTTCAGAACAGCGGCGGCCCGAATTGGAAGCAGGTGGCCGGGGTTCCTCCGATGTTTTATCCGACACATTCCGTCAGCATGATCCTGTCGGTGACGGGAGCCCGAATGACGGATGTCTCCTGCCTCGGATACCGGGACCGTCATGAGGACGGGATTTTCCGCGAAGGCGGAAACCTCTGGGACAACCCCTTCAGCAATGAGACCGCATTGTTCCGTTGCTCTGACGGAGGGATGGCCCGGGTGAATGAATTCCGTCGGATCGGAGTCGGCTCCGGAAACAGCGTTCGATTGAGCATGATGGGGACGCTTGGCGCTTTTGAACAGCAGGCTGATGATCATCACTGCTGGACTACTCTGGATCACAACCTGGAGGATGTGAATGAAGAGGTGTTCATTCCTCCCACCATTACACCCGAGGTTCTGGCCGAGTTGAGGCAGGAACAGGGAGGGCAGGGCATCATGGATGACTTCTTCTCCTCTTACGCAAAGATTCATCCGGTGGAACGGCTTCCGCAAGCCGTTCGGGAGGTGCAGCATAACGGGCATTATGGATCCCACCATTTCCTGATGGATGATTTTATCAAATCCTGTGTGTTTGACATGATGCCGATTGTGAACATCTGGGAGGCCGCAAAATACAATGCCCCTGGGCTGGTGGCGCATGAATCCACTCTTGCGGACGGGGTTCGGATCGAGGTCCCTGATTTCGGGGCTCCCCCCGCAGACTGTACGTTCCTGGAAGACCATCTCATGGAGGTGAACGAGGGGCTTTGAGAAGACGGGTCAAGAGTGGCTGGAGCCGTTTACGGCCCGGCACCCATAACCCATGATGGACAGAGCTTGCACCGTGAGTCTGTTCCTGCTTCGTTAGCGGGATGGTCTCTCACGCAACGGCTCAGAAATGGATTATCCTCGCCCAGGTGGTGGGGGCTCCGGTGTTGGTGCTGATGCAGGGGCCGTTCATGATCACCTACCTGTCCCGGCTGGGACTGAGCAGCTCCCGCGTGCTGGATGTACTGGCTCTGCTTTCGTTGGTCCGGACGCTCATTCAGCCCCCACTTGCGTATGCCGGAGACCGCTTTGGGAAAAAGAAACTGGGCTACGCCGGCTTTGGACTGGTTCAGATCGCACTGCTCGGATTGTGTATCCTTCCCGGTCTCCGGGAAGAGGTTCGGATGGCGGTTCTGCTTTTGAACATTCTCCTGTTCGGTCTCGGAGGAGGTCTGGCAGGGTCCATCTGGTTTGGCTTGTTGACCCCTTTGATTGAACCCGAAAAACGCGGACGGTTTCTCTCCAGACTGCGCATCTCCTGGCAGGTGAGTTCATTGATCCTGGTCACGTTTGTTTCCTGGCTGTTGGACCGCTACACGTCCATTCGGATTTACCAGGTGGTGTTTGCCGTGGGATTCGTGCTTTCCTGTGTCAGGATTCTCTTCTTTTCCCGGATCCCTGAAGTGGAACCGCCCACTCCCGGCAGCGTGTCCATGTGGGAAGCGATTCGTGATCAATTGCGGGACTCCCGCCTCCGCAGTTTCTGCAGTTATGCATTTCTACTTATGGTGGTGGTCTCTCCTCTCCCGTTTCTCAGTACGCTGCTCATGAAGGATGTGATGATGTTCTCTGAAGGACGGATCGTACTGGCGGGGAACCTCGCATCGTTGGGAGCCATTGTCGGGTTCTTTCTCGGAGGGCGGATGGTGGATCACTTCGGCACCAAGTCCGTGTTTATTTCCGCACACCTATTCTATGCCGTCCTGTTTGCCCTCACGCCACTGCATGCGGTTCCCGGCTGGCCCGCCTTTCTGCATTTTGCCGTGATCAGTTTCTTCACGGGACTGGTGGGCTCTGCGAGTGGAATTGCGATGAGCTCCACGGTGATGGGGCTGGCTGACAAAGGAGGGCAGCGCTCGTTGACGACGTCCCTGACCAGTGCCTGTTATCAACTGGGTCCGCCCGTGTCTTTGTTTCTGATTTCCCGCATCCTGGACATGAACCTGCTGGCTGACTCGTGGACCCTCTGCGGGGTCCCACTGGGTCCATATGATGCCATCGTATTCGTGTCGTCTATCGCCGTGCTGCTTCTGCTGATTACCTTGGGGCTGGTTCCATATGACCTGCATCAGGCCCGGGCGATTCCGCGGGTCGGGTCCAACGGTTAGTCTTCGTCCTCAAGAGGATAGGGCAGGTACCCTCTCCCGGCCTTGTGCACCCACATGCGGGATTGACCCTTCCAGTTCTTTGGCCAGTCCTCAGGAGGTGTATCTGTCAGCAGATCGTCCGGGGATAGTTTCTTGACAACATTATGCTGCGGATCTGCCAGCCAGGATTCGCCCTCATCCTGAAACCAGATGAGGGTGTGCAGGCGGTCGGGTTCCCCTTTCAGGTGAAGAATGGAGGCATCCAGATGTTGGTACAGCATCAGTTTGTGCAGCAGGTTGCTCATGCCGCCGCAATATCCGCGTTTTCTTCGCCACGTGTCCAGTGCGGTATCGGTAGGAGGAGACGGCCCGCGTTCAATCTGGTCGTGAACATACTGGGTCAGCTCTTCCGGAGTGCTCAGATGGTCTGCCACCCGAAGGAGTTCCGGGTGCAGCGCATCCACATCATACCGCCGGGCTGTTGGTGTAAACAGAACCCACAGTCCCAGCACCATCGGGATGATGCGCACAACCGCCAGGGCCTCCGGCCTGCGAATCAGATGAGGCCCCCAGATGCCGGCCAACAGGACGCCGTACACTGGAATCTGCGGCCACAGACTCAGCTCTGCAGGATACGAGGCAACCGCAATCCAGCCGGTTGCGGTCGCGGAGGTCATCAAAGAAGCTCCCCAGGAGGATTTCCGGATCCACCCGACGGCACCTGCAGCACCCGCAGTGAGAACGATCACTACCCGCAGTGGAAAGGGGAGCATCTCCACCAGAGCAGGAAGGAGGAGGAAGGGGAGCGGGAACCCCAGCTCATACAGCGTTCGGCGGCTGTTTTCGGTCATCTCCCCCTATTCCACACCCCGATTGAGTTGTCAACCGCCCCCACTTTTGTTCCCACTGGGAGAGGGGGGGCTTCCTCAACCCAATGCTGTTTCCGCTTTTCATCCCCCCGTAAATCCGCTTAGGAGTACAAAACCTGAGTAGACATCCACATGACTGACCCTGCTGAAACGACTGAGACTTTGATTGATGACGCCGTGGAATACACGGTGATGACCCGTGATGTGGTCAAGATTTACCGCATGGGTGACAGTGAGGTCCGGGCGCTTGACGGTGTCAGCGTGACCATCCGAACCGGAGAATACATCTCCATCATGGGACCTTCCGGATCCGGGAAAACCACGCTCTTCAACGCGATTGGCGGACTGATGAAACCCACCTCCGGAAACGTCTTCATTGATGAAATTGATGTGGCGCAACTGGATGCCAATGAACTCGCCTGGCTGCGGTGCCGGAAGATTGGATACATTTTCCAAAGCTACAACATCGTGAAGGTCATGACCGCTCTGGAAAACGTGACCCTGCCCATGCTCTTCGGCGGAGTGCCTCCGGATGAAGCCCAGGACCGCGCGGTGGACATTCTCAAGCGGGTAGGGCTCGGAGAACGGCTGCTGCATACCCCCAAGGAACTTTCCGGCGGACAGCAGCAGCGCGTGGCCATCGCCCGTGCCTTCGCCAACCAGCCGGCGATCATTCTGGCCGACGAACCGACCGCCAACCTCGACCTTCATACCGGTGAGGAGATCATCGATCTCATGAAAGAGATGAACCAGGAGCTGGGCGTGACCGTGATCTGCTCGACCCACGATCATAAAATGCTTGATATCTCCGACCGCATCGTCTGGATGCGCGACGGTCAGTTGCAGAAGATTGCCCGCCGGGACGAGGTGGACATCGAAATCAACACCATGACGGAAAAGTAAGTTCTTCCGCAACCCTTTCAGGGTTGTTTGAAAAGGGGAATTGCGCACTCAGGGTAGTCCCGCTTTGCAGGCCAACCCTGAGCTGAAATCCTTCAATCCCTTTGGGGTTCTAAGGTAGAGCGGCTGATGAGAACATCCGATTTGCCGGACGTTGCGGATGCGGTCCCTTGATTAGACGTCTTCCCTTATCAGGAAACCCCGACGGGGTTTGGGATCTCAGCCCAGGGTTGGCACAACCCTGGGACGGTTTCGGGTCACCTGTTCAACCCTGAAAGGGTTGCGGACTCCACAACCTGGATCAGCCCTGCACCTTCAGCAAGGTGCGGGCAATGGCGGCGCCTAAGCCCACCAAGATGACGACGCGCCAGCACCACCAAGCTAGGTCCTGTCGAAGAATACTGCCTTTGGGAAACCGCGGTTTGCGGGTAAATGTGCGGCATTGCCCTGTGGTGAGCCGCATCCGGGAATTGATCGCCCAGTCGGCCCCCTCAAGAAGGACGCTGAGATCGCGTTTCTGAAGCCGCATCCATGCAATGATGGTACTGGGAATGAGGACCGCAAGCACGGCTCCGCCCAGGCCTTTCATGATGCCGGCGAACTGCAGTTCGGAGAAAATCTTGGTTATGAACGCGAGTGAGGATCCCATTGCCGCAATCGCAATGCCCCCACCTGCCAGCATTCCGCCCCCCGGCTGGGCGGGTGCTGCCGCTGTTGGAGTTTGCTGGATCTGTTCGACCGCTTTACTGCCTGTTTCATCCAGTTTCTTTTCTGCAGCTTTGGTGATGGATTCCACCTTGCGGGTTACAGCGGACCCCAGCCGTTTGAAGGGTTCGAGCATCGCTTCCCCCAGGCTGATGGGGTTGTCGGTGATGTGCACCACAGTGGCAAACCATTGTGTCCCGTCCACGTGTTCAAAAATTCCATGTTTGCCGATTTTCAGGTTTCCCTGCCCCCCGCGTGTGGCAGGCACGGCAATGTCCATTTTTAAATTCCGGTTGGTGTCCACAATCTCCACGATCATGATGAACATGGTGCCGTCTTTGATATTCTTGATGTATTCCGCCCGGTTGGGCACCTGGATCGACAAGGTGAACCGCCTGGCATCCATGATGAGAGTTCCCATCTCAAATCCGGCCCGTTTTTCGGCATCGTAGAGGAATGGAAAGGCCGCAAAGTTGTTGGCAAATTCAAGCAGGTGACCCTGATACAGTGCCAGCTTTTCGGCTTTCCGAATCTGCCCCAAATCCAAAGCGGCTGCCTTGTGATGGTCCATCAACGCCTGTACTTTCGGACGCCAGATGTGCTCCTCCCATGCCGTCAGTTCCTCCTTGGAAAAGGCCTTCAACTCGACAGCCGGTTCCGATGCCGCCCAGTCGGAGTAGGGCTTCAGGCGGCTGCAGAGCATTTCCCACATTTTCCGGGTCAGCACTTCATCTGTCCGGTCCAGCAGGGGAATCATCACATCCTGTCGGAACTCATGCAGCTCACGTTCCCAGGAGGGATTGACCTGTTCATCAAACCGGAAGACCCGTTCGGGATTTGGTTTGGCCAGCGGAGCATTCCGCAAGGCCTGATGCAGGGCCTCGGGCTCCTGCCAGGCGGTGGTTTTCGGTACACCGGGCCAGATCTCTCCTTCGGATGCCGGATCCAGATCCACCGCATCGCAGAGCTGAAAATAGTGGTTCATTTGGGTCTGAATGGTCTGAAGCGCTTTCGCCGCCGTCAGGGTTGCATCCCCCAGTGGCAGGATCCTGGACCGTCCGAGCTCATCCGGGTCGTTGATCTTTTCCAGCCAATCCAGCCGTTGGGTTCTTAAGGAAAAAAATCGGTCAAGCGTACCTTTCTCGACCCCTTTTGCCCCGGAGGGGTGTTCCACGCCACCCAGTGTGGAGACCAGAGTGGTCATAAAGGCCTCCAGTTCTTTTTCGTCCGCTGCACCGGGCAGGACCACCCCGGATTCACTCACCGGCCTGGCTTCCAGTGCCTTGCGGGTGCTGCGGATGGCGTCTAGACCGACTTGTCCTCCTCCGGGTTGAAGCCGCTGAAGCAGATCACGGATATCCTTTGCATCCGGGTGGTCGTCTGAAAGCTCCGCGACATCCAGGGATGTACGGGCGTCGTTGACGGCGGTATGCTGTTTCAGCACATCCAGCAACCAGCCCATGGCTTCAATCAGTTCCCCGCATTTGACCCGGCTGTCTTTGTCACTGTCCAGCAGCGTGAGAAACATGGGATCCATCCGGAAGGAGGAAATCGGCGCACTGGTGGCGACCCAGAGTCCTTCATCCAGTTCACACAGCTTGCGGAGGTCCTCCGCATGGCGAAGGACCGGATGGTAGGATCGGCCGTAGAGTCGAAAATCCATGATCAGCGTTGAGTCCGGGCAGCCAGCTCCACCAGTTTGGCTTTGGCGGATCCCGAATCGATGGAGGTCCTGGCAGCTTCCAGGCCTTCCCGGATCGAAGCCGTTTTTCCTCCGGCGCAAATGGCAGCTCCGGCATTGAGCAGGACAATGTCACGTTTCGGTCCGGTGTCTCCGTCGAGAATGGCCCGGGTAATGACCGCATTGTCTGCGGGATCCCCCCCCTTCAGGTCATCGATGGATGCCCTTGAAAGGCCGAATTCCTCCGGGGTGACTGTAGAGCGGGTAACGGAACCTCCCTTCACCTCGGCGACATGGGTAGGCCCGGTGATGGAGAACTCATCCAGTCCCTCGTCTCCGTGGACAACAAACATGTGTTCGGTTTCCAATTCGGCCAATGCATTGGAAACCAGGTCCACCATCGCAGGACTGTAGACACCCAGCACCCCACGACGGGTACTGGCCGGATTGCTGAGCGGACCCAGTATGTTGAACAGGGTGCGAATTCCAATCTCGCGTCTTGGCCCAATTGCATACTTCATGGCCGGGTGCAAAGAGGGAGCGAACAGGAAGGCAATCCCGATCGCATCCAGGCATTCGGTCATTTTTTCCGGAGCGACCGTGATGTCGACACCCAGCTCCTTCAGGACATCTGCGCTCCCGCTTGGGCTGGAGACCCCCCGGTTGCCGTGCTTGGCCACCGGCACTCCAGCGCCGGCAGTGACAAACGCTGCGGTGGTGGAAATGTTAAAGGTATGCAGCCCATCCCCTCCGGTTCCGCAGGTATCCACGGCATCTGCCTGCACCGTTGCCACAGGTGTAAACGCCTCCCGCATGGCCTTGGCCGCTCCCGCGACAATATCCGGTGTCTCACCCTGAAGTCTGAGTGCGGTGAGAAAGGCCGCGATCTGGGCATCGGTGGCCTCGCCTTTCATGATGATGGAAAGTGCGGCATAAGCCTCATCCTGCGTGAGTTCTTTCCCTTCGACGACAGACTGGATACATTCTTTCATAGGTGTTTCCTTGGGGAATCAAGATCGAAGGGTCAAGCGGTGAGAGGGTCAATCCGTCAGGCCATACCGCTGACATTCCTCCAGTGCAAAACGGTCGGTGCAGCCTGCAACGTAGTCACAAACAGTCCGATGAAGCCCCTCCGTTTCGAGACGTACCTGTGCTTTTGTTCCCAGATCACCCGGATTCGCAAGGTAGTGTTCAAACAGGTCTTTCATCAGGGCCACGGAGGTGTCGGATGCCGTCTTCACCTGAGGGTGATGGTACATTTCATCAAAGAGAAAGCTCCGGTATGGTTTCAGGATTTCCCTGAATTCATCGCTGAAGGTCACCAATCGGTCCGGTCCATTCATCACATCTTCAATCGTGGTGGGTGTCCATTCCTGAAGCCGTTGATCCGCGACTGACAGCACATCCTCCACCTGAAGGGTGAACAGCATACGGATAATGGCGGAAACCGCCCGGCTGCCTTCGCATCCGGGATAGAGGTTCTGTACCCGTTCTTCTGCCCGACGCCACAGCTCCAGCGTTCGAAGTTGTTCCAATGTGATCAGACCGGTATCCAGCCCGTCCTCTGCATCATGGGCCTGATACGCGATGTCATCCGCAATATCTGCGATCTGACCTTCTACCATCTGCCAGGGGCCGACAGGGTGCCCCTCCAGTTCAGCACCGGGTGTCCGGCTAACGTGTTTGCGAAGCCCGGCGCGGACTTCCCAGGTCAGGTTCAGGCCGTCAAATTCCGGATAGGTTTCTTCCAGCAGCTCCACCCAACGCAGACTCTGCAGGTTGTGGTCAAATCCGCCGTGCTCCTTCATGAGCACGTCCAGCTCATCCTCCCCGGCATGCCCGAATGGACTGTGACCGATGTCATGTGCGAGAGAAATGGCGGCAGACAGATCCTCATTCACCCGCAGGGCCCGGGCCAGGGTGCGGGCCACCTGCGTCATCTCCATTGTATGCGTGAGACGGGTGCGGTAATGATCCTCGGTCCCAATGATAAAGACCTGGGTTTTGTATTCCAGCCTGCGGAAGCACCGGCTGTTGACAATGCGGTCACAATCGCGTTGAAAATCCACCCGCCGCGAGGATTTCCCCTCCCTAAAAGCCCGCCCCCGGGACTGGGAACTTCGGGCGGCGAAGGGAGCCAGTGTCTCCTCCTCCATCTCTTCTCGTTGGGTCCGGCTTTCAATCATCCTGCTCTACTAGTCCGCTGAGGGACCCTTTTCCAACTTTATCCGAGATGGAGTTTCGGCCGGGGTGGGAGAGGTTTCACCTTCTCCCGGAGTCGAAGGAGGGAGAACCAACCACATCTTCCGGTTTTCCCGTTTCACCGGTTTCCCCACGACTGCCCCGGCCTCTTTCAGGATCTGAATGCACGCCTCTCTCCTCTTTTCAAGATCCGGCCGGTTGACCTGCAGTGTGGGGCGGGTTGCCAGATCCAGAGGGGTGAGCCCATCCCGATTTCTCAGATTGATCTTCACCCCCTCCTCCATCAGCAGTTTCAACGCCTCGGGCTGATGCTGTCCCGCCGCAAGATGAACCGCATTTTCCAGTACCGGGCTCAAATCTTGCCCCAGTGGACCACAGGGTTCCAGCCCCGGACTTCCCGACAGGGTGTGCTTTTCCGCTCCGTGCTTGAGGAGAATCCGGATGGAGTCGACGTCCCCAAAATAAGCAGCCTTGTGGAGAGGCGTTTGCTGATCGTCATTCAGTTGATTGACATCAGCTCCACTTGAGAGCAGCAGATCGAGGATGTCATGTTGTTTCTCTGCGATCGCATACTGTACCACCTCAGGGCTCCAGGAGAGGTATCGGACTTTGCCTGACAAATCGGTTTTTCCCTGGATCAGAAGCTGAACAATTTCGGTGTCTCCGTTTTCAATCGCATACGCGAGAGCCCGGGCACCTTTCACAAACGTATCCACCGGCACTCCCGCCTCGATTACCATGCGCACGGTTTCCGGATCTCCGGATTGCACCGCGAATACCAACAGATTCTTACCGAGTTTCATCATCCGGATGGGCTGTGTCTTGTACAAGGCGAGGAATCGGGCAAGTTCCGGATTATTTCCCATACCGGCCGCCGCCTGCATATCGAGATAGGCTCCTTTCTCCAAGAGCTGTTTCGCCACCTCATGCTGTCTGTTCAGAATGGCCAGGTGAAGCGGGCTGAACCCTTCCCTCGAATAGAGATTGATCGAGGCGCCGGCGTCCAGCAGGGCCTCCATATGCGAGGGATACTTCTCCGCCGCGAGATGCAGTGCGGACTCTCCTTCGAAATCCACGGCATCCACCTCGACTCCGCTGCGAAGAAAGTAGGTCAAATGCTGCGGTTTATCGTTTTCAACTGCGAGGTGAAGCAGTGTTTTCCGTTGATAGTTTCCCCTGTCATGACTGATACGGTGGTGAATCCAGTCGGGGTGTTTGTCCAGAAGAAGACGGATCTCGTCAAATGAATCACCGAGCATCAGGTCATCCCAGTTCCAAGGGTGGATGTCCTGTTCCTTCATCAACGCAGCCCGTTTCCGGTCCTCTTCGGCCTGAAAATGCTCCTTCATTTCCAGTCTCATGATGTACGGATCGAGCCATCCCTGACGTATACCGGATGTGAAGATGCCGCAATTCGGGCCACCTCCCAGTCGTTTCCAGGCCTCGTTGTCCATATTGTCCACGTACAGGGGGGCCTGAATCCCCATCCGTTTTTTGTAGGCCTTGGCCCGGGCAATGCGTTCATCCAAGGTCTTGGGTTCCTCGACAAAAATCTCTTCCTGAACATTGCGGGGGGTCAGCCATTCCTCATCACTGTAAGGAGATTT
Organism: Verrucomicrobia bacterium UBA6053; assembly: GCA_002429065.1. Lineage (GTDB taxonomy): Bacteria > Verrucomicrobiota > Kiritimatiellia > SS1-B-03-39 > UBA6053 > UBA6053. Next base: position 118,543 of record DIYN01000036.1, read on the forward strand.
CGAACGGATGGGATGGGCTTCGATGGTGTAGAGAAGCACAACATGTGCCCGGTCTCGAAACTCTTCGTAGATTCGGTCGACAGCGGCGCAGTGATCGCGGGAGACCGGGCAGGTCAGGGAGGTGGTCACATACAGCGTAGGAGCATCTTTGCGTAGCTGCCTCAGGGTGACGGCCTTGCCATCCAGTGTGTACACCGTCGTCGTGATCTTGGGGTCCCCCAGCGTCATGGGCGTATCCTCAAAGCTGGGGATCCGCTCCGGACGCCCCTCATTGCCGGTCTGCTGTGACTGCCCCACACCGCCTAAGTGGAGCAGGAAGACGAGAAGAAGTGTGGTTCGCGAATACATACAAGAGCCTCCTGAGGAAACCCAGTATCCGGAACCACCACCGGAATGTCAATTCACGCGCAGGGAAAGGCGTTCAACAGGGGACGTCCCCTGCATGCTCTGCTCAGAATTCCAGAGTTTCCCGATAGGTGGGAGCGTAGGTCTTGACCCCCAAATCCTGTTCGAGGTTCTGGGCAAACCCGGTGATCACCTCTTCCTCTCCATGGTTGAGAAGGAGGGTGTTTGGCGGACGGTCCAGAGAGGACAGCCAGGTCTGAAGCTCCCCTCTGTCTGCGTGCCCGCTGAAACCGTGAATTTGCTCGATCCGAGCCTTCACATCGCACATCCGGCCCAGAATCCGGACCTCCTCCGGTCGGGACAACAGGACACGGCCCAGGGTTCCCTCGGCCTGATATCCCACGAACAGGATGGTACTTTCCGGTCGGGCAATATTGGCCAGGAGGTGATGTTTGATTCGTCCCCCGGTACACATTCCGCTTCCGGCGATGATGCAGACCGTGCCTTTAATCCGGTTGATGGCTTTTGACTGCTGGCGGGTCCTGGACATCTGTAAACCGGAGAAGTCCACCGGATGGTGACCGCTGTCCAGAAGGTCCAGGGTTTCCTGGTCAAACAGTTCAGGATGGCGTTTGAAGACTTCGGTCACCCGGACGGCCATCGGGCTGTCCAGGAACACCATGGTGGGAGGAATTTTCTTCTCCGACAGCAGGCCGGTGAAATGGTAGAACAGATCCTGGGTACGTTCCACCGCAAAACTCGGGATGACCAGATTGCCGCCTGCACGGTGGGTTTCGTTAATGATCTCCGCAAGTTGTCCGGGAATATCCTCTTTGGGGGCGTGGTCACGGTCACCGTAGGTGGACTCCAGCACCACAATGTCCGCCCCCGGAGGTGCCGCAGGGTCGCGCAAAAGCGGCATGTCACTGCGGCCAATGTCTCCCGAAAACAGGATGGATTTGTGTTCGCCGTTTTCCTCAATTTCCAGTCGGATGCTGCCGGCACCCAGAATATGTCCGGCCTCGTACCAGGTGGCGGTAATGCCTTCAAACAGATCCACCGGGCGTTCGAATTCGACCGGACTCAGTTTCTCAATCGCGTGTTCGGCATCTTCAATGGTGTAAAGGGGATCGTAGCTGTGGGTGGGTTTACGGTTCTGCCGTTTATGCCGTTTCATTTTCTGCCGTAAGTCCTCCTGCTGCAGACGGGCACTGTCCCGGAGAATAATGGCAATGATATCATTGGTCGCACTGGTCCCCATGATTTTGCCCCTGAACCCTTTTGCCACCCATCTTGGCAGCAGCCCGCAGTGGTCGAGGTGGGCATGCGTCATGAGGATCAGGTCGATCGACGCAGGGTCGACCGCGAACTCATGCCAGTTGCGATCCTGAAACTTCCGCTCTTGAAAGTAACCGCAGTCAATGAGGATTCGGCGGGATCCGGTTTCAAGCAGCGTGCAGGAACCGGTGACATTTCGGGCAGCGCCCAGGAAGGTGAGTTTCATAGCAGGGTGGGATAGGGGTCAGGTGCTAAAAAATTAAGGGTCTCTTCTGCACTTACAGATGATTCCGGATTCGTGCCGCCAGAGAGTGAAGGTCATCTGGTTCTGCGGGGGAGGCATGCGCGAAATTGAGATCGCCCACATCGTCGATCGGCACCATGTGCAGGTGACAGTGGGGAACTTCGAGTCCGGCAACCATCAAGCCGATCCGTTTGCAGGGGACTTCCGCCTCGATGGCGTTGGCAATCGGTTTTGCTGTCTTCAGTAGATCGTTCATGAGGTCTTCGGGAAGATCAAAGATGTAATCCACTTCCGGCTTGGGGATGATCAGTGCATGCCCTGCCCGTATGGGACGGATATCCAGAAATGACAGATACCGTTCATCCTCATAGAGTTTCGCACAGGGGATTTCGCCGTGGATGATCTTTGTGAAAATCGTACTCATGGGGTCATCGTAGGCTCAAGCTTCCCAATTCGGCAATAGAAAAAACCGCTTGTCCCTGTTCGGGGCTCCTGACCACGGACTCCCGGAGCATGCGGTGCGGCCGGAGCTGTTTACGACCCGGCAGAGTCCGGTGTGGCGTAAGCACTGACACCCACCCGGAAGGGTTGAACCCCGGAGCCTAAAGTGCGGGATGCGTAAAGAATCAGGTTATACTTTACATCACAGAGTTTATGGGCTACCCACAGTCCTTCCATGCGTACTCGTTCCCTTTTTCCACTTCTGCTGACCCTTCTCCTCTGCTCGGGAACCATTGCCCGTTCCTGTCTGACCTTCTGCTTTCAATCCGGTGACCGGGTCATGTATGGACGGAACTTTGACTGGGATGTGGGAATCGGTGCGGTCATGGTGAATCTACGGGGAGTGGAAAAATCCGCCTTTGTCTTGCCTCCGGACAAGCCGTTGACCTGGAAAGCCAAATACGGAAGCGTGACCTTCAATCAGTTTAGCAAAGAGATTCCGGTCGGAGGAATGAACGAAAAAGGACTGGTGATCGAGTGCCTGGTTTCTGTCGCACAGCATCCTGAACGAGATGACCGGCCGGCTGTCAACGAACTGCAGTGGATTCAGTACCACCTCGATACCTGCCAAACGGTGGAGGAGGTTCTGGAGTCTGCTAAAAACGTCCGGATTACGCCTTATGCCGTGCGGCTGCATTATTATCTTACGGATGCGAAGGGCAACTCGGCTGTGTTGGAATGGATCGGGGGGAAACAGGTCCTGCATACCGGTGAGACACTGCCGACGCGTGTGCTTGCAAACCGGCCGTATCAGTCTTCCATGGCGGATCGTGAGACATCGCGGGGCCGGTTTGCCCGGGCGGCCAGGCTGCTTGATGGATTCCGTGAAAATCAGGATGCGAAAAGCTTCACCTTTCAGGTTCTGGATGAGGTCGCCCAGGGATCGTACACCAAGTGGCAGGTGTTTTATGATCTCACGAACCAAACCATCACCTTCCGAACCTCCGAAAACCGGAACAAACGATGGATCCGTTTTGAGGACCTGAATTTTGACGAAAAGGCGGTTCCCATGATGCTGGATGTGAACGCGAAGGGGAAGGGGGACCTGCACAAGCAGTTCCAGCCGTTTACCCAACGGGCAAATGACGCACTGATTCAGGAATGTCTGGTTGAATTCCGACGAAACGGAATCGCCAGACATATGACCATGACTCATGTGATGCGAATCCGGAAAACCCTCTACTCCGAAGACTGAATGGCTGCGTTTCTCCGTCTCTTACGTCTGAACGGGACACCTCCCCGCAACCGGTTTCTGCTGTTGGGGATCCTCTTGGTGGTGATTGCAGTCGGCCTGTTTTCCCGGTCCGATTCTGCATCGGCGCTGCCAGATGTCTTCGGAATCTATGCCGGTGACACCCTCTGGACGCTCGCGATTTATCTGGCACTTGCGATTCTGGCCCATCGGGCCCACCCTGCGTTGTTAGGTCTCACCTCGTTGCTCATCTCCTACACCGTGGAATTCAGTCAGCTCATCGATACCCCTTGGTTGAATGCGCTTCGAGATACTCTGTTCGGTGCACTGGTTCTCGGTGCAGGTTTTCTGGGGTCTGACTTTGTCTGCTACACGGTGGGTGGTTTGATGGGCGTATGTCTGGATGTCCTCATCTGGAAAGGACAGCGGGAGACCGCCTGGAGCCGGGTTCCTGTTCAGCCCGGTTCACATTAGAAAAGGTCTGGAGAAAAGGTCTGGCGTGCTATTTCCTTGAATTGTAACCGCAGGTCCCGAAAACACCTTTCATGAAGTCTTCACCTGTGTGGTCTCTCTCCTCTCGATGCACCTCGATATTCAGGTGTATTTTTTTCGGATGTCTGTTCCGGGCGGTCGGAACACCGCAAATGATTTCGCTTCCGGATGAAATCAAAAAGAACCCTGAACCGTTTCAAGTCGTCCAGATTCCGGATTCGGATTCTTTGATCAAGATGGACATTCTCCTGGGGGAAACCCCGCTGGATTTCGGGGAGGGAGATGTGTTTGACGGCTTCCGGTTCACGGTGCCAGAGGGTCAGAAAGGAAAAGATTTTATCTGGTTTACCAGTATACCGCCTCATTGGTTTCATTGGTATATTCTTCCCCTGGATGAACAGGATAAACCCGGATTTGAGGTCTATTTCCCCCCGGTGAAGCTGTACAAAAGTGATAACCGGGTTCGGTTGAGAAGCCATCCCCGTATTTTCCAGACCCTGGACGCCGATTATTTCACGGAAGGACATTCGTATGTGATCTGGTTCAGAAGAACGCAGCCCATGATGGTGGATTCCAAGGTGAACTTCCGGTTCGCGTTTGCGGAACGTCCGGATGAGGGGTGGAAGCATGATCACCTCGAAAAGATTCTGAAGCTGGAGCCCCAGCCAGCGAAAAAGCAAATGAACCGTTTTGGTTCGAGAGGGGCGAAAGCGCTGTTGGATAAACAGTTGTTTGACCCTGCATATGGCAAAAATGCGGCCTCCGTCCTGATCTCCCAGATTGAGGAGCTGACGACCAATCCCAGAAGTCGAGGTCATCTGGAACGAACCTTTCAGGTTGCGCAAACACAGCCTTCGCTGAAACAGATTCAGGAGAAACTCGGGAAAGAGGATTTCTTCCGGTCCGCCCGGGAGTCGGCTCTTCTCAAAGAGAGCGGGTCCCCGCTTTTCCGCCCCGGGGTGGAAGAGGCTCTGGACACCTATTATTATGATTTTTTCGGCTTTCAGGTGTCACCGGATGATCCGGAACAACGGGTGGTGCGGGTGGTGTCGCACGGGCTGAGTTTTCAAGTGTTTCCCAGGAAGGCAGCCTCACACCGTCTGGTCATGCTGGATTCCATCAATCTGGCCATGTTCTATGACAATGGAAAAGAAATCGGCCGGATTTATCATTTGAACGATACCCGTCACAAAACGGTGGCGATTCAGGACCCCCCTCCGGGTATCTACAAACGCAAAGGGATGCAGTACGACTTTAAAGGGGACGGGATTCTGGAATTTAATGTGTTCTATCCCAGCGGGAATCCACGGGAGACACTTCGGTTGCAAGATCATCTGCTGCACGGGGAATGCACCTCCTACTTCCCAGATGGTCAGGTTGCCATTCAGTCACACTATCAGAACGGAAAGCTGCATGGGAAACATACCCAGTATGCGTTTCCCGGTGCGGAACCCCGTGTCCAGATGTACGGGGAGGGGAACCAAGTCCCTTTGGCCGAAGCCATCACACCTTAACCCGGTTACTGCCGCATCATGCGCAGCTTTAAGCTTGTGGGGCTGGTCAGTTTCCCTTTCTCGATCCGCAGGGTCTGGGCCCCGTCGTCAACCGGATACAGAAAGCCGTCTCCACCGGCGCGAAACTTACTGAAACTCATCAACTCCAGGGTGTAGGTCCCATCCGGAAGTCCGTAGAGTTCGAGGCGTTCATTTCGGATATGCGCGATGTGCTGATACGTGATGCCGTCCTGATCCTTGAGTCGCAGGGAGATCAGCCATTGATGGGGTTGGGACTTCTCCCAGCGTTTTTTCCAGCCGTGTTCTTCCGGGATTGCCGAGAAGTCGAGTGCCAAAGAGCCGTTCAAGGGACGGGATTTCAGCTGGACCGGAATAGGTGAGGAGCCCGGTTCCTTCAGGGTCATGTCCACCCATTCCACCCGGGGATCATAGATTACAATTCTCAGAATCTGGTTGTCCCCGACGTCCAACTCTTCCGCCACCACCTGACCGTTTGCATCGCTGTACCGGGCTTTCATCTTCGGGTAGAAAGACTTGGCGGTGTAGTCCGCATCCGGCTTGTCAGATTCGACCAGAAGCCAGACCTGAAGTCCCTCCAGGCTCATGGAGTCTTCAGAACGAAGCTGAACTGAAATTCCGGCTTTGGCCTGAACCAGAAGTCCTGCCAGGCATACGAAGGTAATGAAGATACGTGACCGCATGAGGATTGACTAAGAGACCTCATTTTGAAATTCAAATACAATGCCTGATAAATTCTATTGTTCGTTTCTATGAAAGCGTTGATATCCCTGCTCCTTGTTTCCCTGTCTATCCTGCCTCTCAGCGCATATGACAATGTGAAGGATCCTCAACGGATCCGCATCCGTGAACAGGTGATGTCTGTGTACGAAGAGAAGGGGGTTTCCGCGGGTGCAGCCGCGTTGGAAGAATTTTTTCAGAATGAAACCAGGCCTGACGAGGCCGGGTATTCGTTTCGTGCGCACACCTTGTATCACAATCTCTGGCGGCAGGCTCAGCTTCACACAGAATCCGATGAATGGGCGGAGTCGCTGTACCGGTTCATTCTGGAGAAATCCACCGGTGGGGACCGCTCGGGTAAAACCATGTGTTTCTCCGGCATGGTCTTGATCACCTCGTTGGTACGGACGTCTCTGGGCCAGGGGAAAGTGGCTCAGGCTCGGGAGTACGCAGAATTCGGGAAGCGAATCACGACCTTCCACGGCTTTAACATGGAATTGCACACCTATCCCGTTGCGGGTCCGTTGTTTCCCAACGTGCCGGAAATGCCCCGCCGGGAGTACCCGATCCGGTATCAGGGAATGTCGAGGGGAGGCGGACCCGCATTTCTCCCGTATGATGTGTTCTACCTGCATTGGGATCTCAAACGGGTGGCGTACGACCGGGGGGACTGGGAAGAGGCCGCGGGATATGCAGACTGGATGTATCAGTTCGGCAAACAGCATTGGGACCTGGATCTGGACGGGATGCCTCATCAGAGCGTGATTCACGGAGAGATGATGATTTCACCTGCTCTCAGCACCCTTTCCGATATTCTGTTCCTGCATGGGTATGAAGAGAAGTCCCGGGAGCTGTTGTATCAGCTCTGTGTGCAGTACCCAGTAACGGCCTATCGCCATTGGCACTCCAGCCAGATTCTGGAAATGGAATTTCTGCGCAAGCAGGACCATGTTCAACCGGGTACGATGCGGTGGCTGAAAGCGGCAGAGATCCACCTCCGGGCCAATAAATACGGAGGGAGCACCTGGATGAGTATTCGCCAGCAGGTGCTGACGCTGTTCCAGGAAGGCCGGAAAGAGGAGGCCGTTGCCCTGATGGAAAAACTCGGTCGGGACTCCGGCGGGTACACGGCTCTTGCCCTGATGGCCTATGAAACCGGGCAGTACCGGCATCCCGATTTGGAGGCCATCCTGATCGAGCAGTTGGAAGCGAAACGGGAGAAGGGCCTTAAAATTGAGGAGCCCCGCTTATACCGTCTGTACGCCGCCTGGTTGGCGGAAGAGGGCCGGTGGGAGGAGGCGCTTCATGCCCAGCGGGAGGCCATCCGCTTTTACGAATCCCTTCGCATCCCGGTCCGTGCTCTGCAGGCGAGAGCGGAGTACATCCAATACCTGCATGCTGTCGGCTTGAATGATCTACTGCAGGCGGAGCAGGAGGCACTTCAGAATGCGTTGGCCAAACATACCGGCTCGCTTCCTGACGCGTTACGCAAACAGATTGAGGAGAGCCTGAATCTGAAACAGCTCCTTGAGCTGCAGGAAATCGCCATCCAGCCCACGGACCTTCAGCCCCGGACGATGAACACCGTTACCTTGCCCGGTGCTCTGGTTCGAACCCGCTTCAGTCTCTCAAACCCTTCCCAGATTCCGCAGAGCGGTGTCCTGAAGCTGAATCCTCCCGGTCAGATCACCGTGGACGAAGAGACAAAGAACCTCTTCATCAGTTGGCATGGAGACGAGGTGGAACAGACAGAACTGGAGGTGAAGATGGACCCGTTTTCAGAACGCCGTCTCTACCTGATTTCGCTGCTGCCCGAGGCCGGAAAACAGGGTGAAGTTGAATTGACCTGGACTGAAACCCGGTCCGGCAACTCGTTGAAAAGCAACTGGGTGTTTTCCCAGGGCGACAAGGTGAAGGCGCTGGCTCTCACCAATGCCAGCCGTACCCGGAATAATCCCTTTTATTTGGTTCCGATTTATCAAAGCCTGGTTCGGGCAGATACCGGCGAAGCCGAATCGGTTCCCTTCCGAATTCGATGCAGCCGTCCCACCCGGGTGGAAGTCGTTCAGGAGTCCGATCAGCGGCTGATTTATGTGGATGCAAATGGGGATGGCGATCTGGAGGATGCCGGGGATGTCCTGTTTGCGGAGGCGCACAGCAACCTCGTCCCGGAAGTACAGTTCCTGAAAGGCGAGGATCTCTCCGGATTTGTGATGTATCTTCAGCCGACGGAAGAGCAGAAGGACCCTATCGAGATCGAAGTGTCTTTGCTGCGTGATGGGAAGTGGGTCCCCGAGACGATTCACAGTCTGGATCCGTGACCGGAATCGGGTTTGGTTCTTTCCTCACCCGCATCCATACTCCCTGAAGCAGCCCTTGGGTGGGGCTGAACACCCACACCAGTAGAAAGAGAACGCCCGCCGCGACAGCCATCCCTCCGGAGGTGGAGGTGGGGTTCTCATAGCCGAATTTCGGAGGAAGGGTCACCGCACCCCAATGTCCGAGTACCGCGGAGGCGATCCCCACAACGGCACTGATTCCCAGCATCACGGAAAGGCGGTTGGTCAGCAGATAGGCCGTCGCACCCGGCACTACCAGCATGGCGATGACAATGATACTCCCCACCGCCTCAAAGGAGGCGACCGTGGTCACCGCGACCATCGACATTAGAAGGTAGTGCATCAGGGTGGCAGGGACCCCCACCGTCCGGGCCAGGGCCGGATCAAAGGAGCTGAGATTGAATTCCTTGTACAGGGCCAGAATCACGATCAGATTGATGAGCAGCACAGCCCCCAGGGTGACGGCAGCCAAAGGAAGTTCAATCCAGGTTTCACCCCACTGGAAACTATGAATCACATGTAAAGGGGTAAATTCGATGGCTCCGTAGAGAACACAGCTCACATCCAGATCCACTTTCGTTTTGTGATTCACCTCTGCCATCATCAGTAGACCCAGTGCAAACAGGGTGGTGAAGACAATGCCCATGGCCGCACCACGGTCGACCTTCCCGAACTGACCCACCCACTGCGTGAACACCGCGGTGAGAACGCCCACCACTGCAGCGCCTATAAACATGGGAAGACTGGCCCGGCTCTGCGTCACCAGAAACCCGAGAGCAAGCCCCGGGAGAACCGCATGACTGATGGCGTCTCCCATCATGCTCATCTTGCGCAGTACCAGAAAACATCCGGGAAGGGCACAGGCGACGGCACAGAGACTCCCGATGATCACAATCCAGACATCGTCCGCATACCAGGTCATATTCCTGCGCCTCCCGGGGTAATGAGGTGAGGGCTTGGCAGCGAGACGAGAGGTTTGCCGTCGCGGGCAAGTTTTTCCTCCAACTGACGGACCAGTTCGGGACCCAGTACATGCTCCACCCGGTCCGCATCGCGGTCTACATGCTGCGGCGCCACATCTGCGTGCGTAATCAGGTAGGTTTCCCACAGGCGGTGGTTCCGGGTGGTTCTCGCCGCTTCACCGAATCCGGGCTCGGATAGCTGCACCGTTTCCCCGCCGCTCCGCTCAAGGTGATCCTCCTTCTGAGCCTGTCGGATCAGTCGCCGAAGCCGGCCGGGAGTCCAGGAACGTTTTGCCTGAAGAGAGGAGATGCGGACCGGGGCATTGGATGGAAATTCTCCGAACCGGTCTCCTGCCTGTTCTTCAAGCAGTTCATAAAGGGCGCGGAGAAGGTGCTGTCGTCCCACTTTCCGGTGTAGGCGCCGCTGAGACCGCAGGCGAACCACGACCCCTCGGGTCTTCCCGAAGAACATGCTGAACAGAAAGACGAGTGCGGCCATCAGCACAATCAGGGCGCCGGCGGAGAGTCTGGGGGTCAGAGCACTGATGGAGGAGCCGAACCATCCGCTGAATCCGCCAATTGCTCCTGCCAGGAACAGCATGATCCGGAGGTCATCGGTCCAGAACCGGGCCGCCGCCGCAGGGGTAATCAGAAAGGCGATGATGAGGATGAGACCGACAGCCTGCAGTCCGATCACCGTGACCGCCGTGACCAGGGCCAGGAGAACGAGGTCCAGTACATGGGTGTTCCAGCCCAGAATCCCGGCATACGCATCATCAAAACAAAGCAGGGTGAATTCTTTCAGCAGGAAACATGACGCCACGAGAACGACCCCGGTCACAGAGGCGATGAGAAAGAAATCCTGCAGCACCATTGAGCCGACCTTTCCGTAGATATACGATTCCAGTCCAGCCGCACTGGAGTCCGGAAGGCCCTTGATCACAGAGAGCAGGACCACACCGAATCCGTAAAACACCGAAAGGATAATCCCCATGGCGGAATCGTCTTTCATCCTCGTGGTGTTTCGGATCAGCATCACCAGCCAGACGCCGAGTAAGCCCGTAACCGTCGCCCCGAACAGGAGACCAGGCAGGGATTTCCCCGATCCACCGAGGCCGGTCATCACCAGGTACATGATGCAGATACCCGGCAGACAGGCATGGGACAATGTATCGCCCATGAGGGACCGCTTCCGCAGCAGCAGAAAAGAACCGATCACTCCCGAAGCCAATCCCAGCAGGGACGTACTCCCCACCACCAGCCGGGTGTTGTAATTGCGGAGGGTCAACACCTCCCACAATTCCGAGGCGTCCGGAAAGTGAAAGAATCCCCCCTCTGCAGCCGAGAGGACCGAGCTCAATCCCAACACCGTGATCGCCAGAAGGGGCCGCATGGCCATCACCTTCCTGCATCCCGGAGGGCCTGGCCGGCTTCCTCCAAAAGAGCTAAACGACCACCGTAGGTGGCGTGAAGATTTTCACGTGTGAATACGTCCTCCGTGGGACCTGCCTTGACGACCCGCATGTTCAGCAAAACCACCCAGTCAAAATACTGAGCCACGGTGGACAGATCATGATGCACGACCAGACAGGTTTTTCCCTGGTCCTTCAGTTCATGTAGCAGATCGATAATCGCCCGTTCGGTGGAGGCATCCACGGCTGCGAACGGTTCATCCATAAAGTAGAGTCGTGCATCCTGAGCCAGGGCCCGGGCCAGAAATACCCGTTGCTGCTGTCCTCCGGACAACTGACTGATCTGACGTTTTGCCAGATGACCGATTCCGACATGCTCCAATGCGTTCATCGCCGTGTCCCGATGCAGTTTACGGACCGGACGGAACAACCCGATCCGACCGTAGGTTCCCATGGTGACCACATCCAGTGCACTGATGGGATAATCCCAATCCACACTTTCACGCTGCGGAACATATCCCACCAGCGATCGCTGCCGTTTGTAAGGCTTGCCGTAGACCATGACCCTGCCGGATGCTTTGGGAACCAGATCCAGGCAGGCTTTCATCAACGTGCTTTTTCCAGCACCGTTTGGCCCGACAATGCCGACCAATTTCCCTTCCGGAATGTCCAGATCAATGTCCCATAAGACCGGTTTGTTATGGTACGCCACCGTCAGGTCGTCGATGGCCAAGGGCATCTCCGGAGAGTGCGTTGGCACCTCCGGAGGAGTCGGCAAGGAATCGACGTCTGGACGGGAGGGAGTCTGGATCATTTTGACAATTTTCCCTGCATCCCCTTTTCGGGAGCGGTTCCGCCCAATGCCTGCGTGATTACGGTTACATTGTGGTCGATCATGCCTACATAAGTACCCTCGTAGGTTCCGGGCTTGCCCATCGCATCGGAAAACAGTTCTCCACCAATCTTCAGTTCATGCCCCTTGGCTTTTGCTCCCTCAACCAGAGCACGAACGTTTTTATCCGCGACGGAGCTTTCAACAAACACGGAGGGAATTTTGTTTTCCACCAGATAGGCCACCAGGTCCTCGATGTCTTTTACTCCGGCTTCGGACTCCGTGCTCAACCCCTGGATTCCCCGTACATCCAGATCATACGCACGGCCCATATATCCGAACGCATCATGCGCCGTGACCAGAACCCGCTGAGATTCGGGGATGGAGGCAATGGTTTTTTTGGCATACGCATCCAGTGCCTCCAGTTGTACTTTGTACGCGGCCGCATTCTTTGCGTATGCTGCAGCTCCTTTGGGGTCAAACTTGGACAGCGCCTCCTCGACAACATCCACGACCATGATCCAGCCTTTTACGTCCATCCACACATGGGGATCCAAATGGTCTTCCTCATCCGTGAGCACGTAGTCCCCTTTTTCCTGGATGACTTCGGTCACGGCGTACACCGGTTTTCCGCGGCGTGCGACTCTCACCAGCACATCCCCCATTTTCCCTTCCAGCATGAGGCCGTTGTAAAGAATGACATCCGCTTCACGAAGGGTGATAAGATCATTCCGGGTGGCTTTGTAGGAGTGAGGGTCAATTCCTTCTCCAATGAGGTTGACCACTTCAGCCCGGTCCCCCGCCACCTGACGGGCGACATCCGCCACCATACCGGTGGTGGCGACGATTTTATACAGATCTGCGCGCACATGGAGGGCCGCGAACAAGACGAAAAGAGAAATGAAAACTTTCATAGTTTGATCCTTCAAAGTTGAGATTTTCACTAATAAAGATCGGAAAGCGGGTTTGTCAAGTAGATCGTGATCGATAATAACTCATTTCCTATTGGTTCAATATGAAAAACCACTGAAAACTCTGGTGGAAAAGTGAAACCGGAGAAGACAGGGGACGAAGGGAAGAGGTGTGGGGAGCAATTTTTGCATGGGCACTTCCTCCAATTGAATGCCTGAACCATTCAAGGGGAAGCGGGCATTCCTGCCTGTACACGGGTTTTGCATACAGAAAGGCACGGCCCGGATTTCCGCGTTGCCAAATGGACGGGGGATGTCATAGCAACTTCATGAAGACCGTCCTGCTTGTTTTATTTTTTGCCATGTTCTCCCCGCTGCATGCAGAAGTCGCCTCCGATGTGACGGTGTCCGTCGAGACTCCGCATCCCGGGTTTGTGCTGAAGATTCTCCGGGTTGATCGCTCTGAGACGGGATTGACTGTTCTTGCAGAAGCCACACTCCCCAATCCGGACCAGATGTATCCCTCCGTCATTTCCTCCGCGTCCGCGACGGCGATCATTCAGGGCAAGGGAGGACCTGCGAAACTCTACCTGCTGAATCGTCGATGGGGGTGGGGGGATGATCCGGTGGTGAAGAACGAAGCGGAGTATGTGAAGGCCATTGGGACCGCGACCCCGGTTCCGTTTAAGCAGGAGTAGACCTCAATTGGATTTCACGCTGGTCATTCCTGCATTTAATGAGGCCACCCGCATCCGGGCGACTCTGGATACCTATGCACCGGAAATGCAACGGCAGGATGCGATCCTTCACATCGTGGTGAACGGAACAGAGGACGACACGGAATCGATTATTCGAACGGAATATCTGAACAGGTATTCCTGCATCAAGCTTACCGTTATTCCGGAACAAATTGGGAAGGGAGGCGCTCTGATGCGGGGCTTTCGGGATGCAGACACCACGTTTGTTGGATATGTGGACGCAGACGGGTCCAGTCCACCGGAGGCTCTTTTCGGTTTGTTACGTGAACTCAGTGACGCCCCAGGCTTGATCATTGGATCCCGCTGGATGCCTGAATCCCGAATCAATGTCCCGCAACCCTGGTCGAGGCAAGTGGCTTCCAGGGTGTTTAACCTGTTGGTACGCATGCTCTTCGGAATGAAAATTCATGACACCCAATGTGGGGCCAAAGTGATGCACCGTTCGGTAGTCGAGGAAGCACTTCCCTATATTGGCAGCACCCAATGGGCATTTGATGTTGAGTTGATTTTTCACGTCCGCCGAATGGGTCACCCCATTCGTGAAATCCCGGTTGCCTGGGATGATCATGAGGGTTCAAAGGTCCGAATGGGGCATTCCGCCCTGCAAATGACTCTGGCACTTACCCGTTTAAGGCTCCTGTATTCTCCTTTTAAGGGGGTGGTCCATATCTGGGACAGGGGACCCGGCCGGAAATTGTATCAGAAACGTTTGGAGCGGATGAAGAATATATACCGGAATAACGGTAAATGATGGTGCTGCGCCGTTTGCAGGAACCTCTGCTCCGGCACAGCCTCTGGCTGATGGCAGCCACACTTGTCGGGCACGTGGGAAATTATGCCTACCACGTCATCTGTGGACGGATGATGCCGGATTCTGAGTACGGCTACCTGATGGCGCTGTTTAGCGGGGCCAACCTGATTCTCATTCCCATGACCGCACTTGGTGTCACCTTGACCCGTGCGGTTCGCCTTTCGGCGCAAACCGGACTTTCGGAGTGGATGCGGAAATGGTCGTTCCGACTGGCAGGGGTTGCGGCCCTGATTCTTGGGGGTGCGGCAATCTGGGCCCCATTTTTTCAGGATCATGAATTGTCGGGAAGGGCGGCCCCGCTGATGCTGGCTGCGGCGATCCCGGCCCTGAATCTGTTTCTCACTCTGACCGGGGCAGGGCTTCAGGGCATCCAGGCATTTCCAAAGCTCTTTCTGCGGGGCAGTATTCTGTTCGTGGTACGGGCTCTCCTGGTGGGAGCATGTCTGACCTTGGGCTTCCGGGCAGCTGGTTGGGCCATTCTTGCGCATTTGTTCGGGATGATGGCCTCCTTGGCTTTCAGTGTCTGGGCCCTCCGATCTACGGATCAGGTCGCGGAACCCTCCCCGGATACCTCGATTGCCATGGATGCATCCGACCTGTGGGTGGCCCTGCCAGTCTTGCTCTCCTTTGCTGTGCTGATGTCGGCCGATGTGATACTGGTCCGCATCTGGGCCCCGGATCTGTCAGGTCGCTTTGCGCAAGCTGCCACTTTGGGGAGAATGATTCTCTGGCTGCCTCTGCCGATCGCGCAGGCGATGTTTCCGAAAGTCGTACGCAAGGAGATCACCACCTCCGGACATCGGAAGATGGCGATCCGGGCTGTAGGGTATACACTGCTGCTTGTGGTGCCTGCATTCATCGCCTGCTGGTTCGGAGCCGGTTTGGCTCTGAATCTGATGTTCGGTCATTCCAGTCCGGATCAAATCAACTGGCTGAGAGGAACCGCTTTGGCGATGATGCCCTTGGCGCCTCTGCACATCTGGATTCACTATGAACTGGCGAGAGGCAAACTGATCCGCCTCCTGCCGGTGATCACTGGAGCCGCTGTGTATCTGGCGATGGCCAAACTGAATCATACCACGCCGGATCATATCCTGGATGTGCTTCAACTCGCCTCAAGTGCCACGTTGTTTCTATGTCTGATCGCGTGGAAAGTGGTTCCGGCGAAATAGGAGTAAGCGGGTGTTTCGTTGTACTCAGGTCACCGTACGGTATCGAAAGGAACTTGGAAAACGGAAGGAATCAGAGGGTGATTTCTGCAATGGCAATACCGTGTTCACCTGCCACGGAATATAACAGGTACACCTTTTCGTCTTCCTCATAGATGCAGGGATCCCGTAACTGATGTACCGGGCCTGTAACAGCACCCCGTGCCGACGGTTCGACGGGGCAGTTCGCGCCTTCCCAGTCTTTCTCCGATGCAAGGAGAAGCTCCGGCGGAGTGGTCTGCCAGTCCATCCAGTCAGGTGTCAGTGAAAGGGTGGTTCGCAGCAGTACCTCCGGATTGTCATATGCATTGGAGTAGAAAATATGCAGCAGATCTCCTCTGAGAAGCACTGCGCAATGCCGCATGTGTTCGGTAAACAGTGTGGGCCCTTCTTCAAAACCCGTGATCCCGTTCCGGGACCGGCGGAAGACTCCGGGCATTTCCAGGGTATAGATGTATCCACCCCAGTCAAAGGCCCGCCAGTAAGAGGAACCGAGGATCTCCGGGTTTGCATCAAAGTGCAGCCCATCCCGGGATGTGGCCAGGCGGGTGACCTGGTGGGGAGGGGTCGGTCGGCAGCATCCATGATAATACATGCGGATTTCCTGCTGGTTCTCCAGGATGTGCACATCCGGTGAGGCAATGTGTTTGTCGGCATATGAGACACTCAGGTCCAGAACACCCGGCCGATGGATCTTCCAGGGGCCTTCCAGCCGATCCGCGTATGCCAGACGGATATAGGTCCCCTTATGGTGTGCAAAATAGAGATAATAGCGGCCCAGCGGGTTGGCAACCCAGTCAGGTACCTTGATCAGGGAGGCTCCATTGATATTGTCTCCCATCCGATCATCCATGTCCGGGACAATAATGGGGTTCTGTTCAAATCGTCGAATGTTCATGGTAAGTAACACGTGTTAAATATAGGTGCATTCGCCTGAATGCACGGCGGCCATACCTTGTGTAAAGGGCTTCGGCCTTCGCATCCAGCTTTGCCTTCCATTTCTTTTTTCGGTGGATGAGAAACAGGTCTTCCTTCACCGCCATGAGCAGATACGAACGGGTGGAATCAATCAGCCATTCATCGTGATGGGAACGTTCTCCGTTACGCCATCTGACCAGGGACTGAATACAATGACGTTCCTTGGGTGAGAGAGACAGGAAAAGCAAAGGAGAGAGGAGAAAGAAAAAGAAAGATTCAAGCATGTGGGGGAAGAGGTTTCGCAACAAGATGGGTTATGTTTCTATCTTTGTCTTTGTCTTTGTCT
>DIYN01000036.1:135427-152625 GCA_002429065.1 Verrucomicrobia bacterium UBA6053
TGTCTTTGTCTTTGTCTTTGTCCATTTTGGCGTGGCGTAAACGCTGACACCCACACTCCCGCACTGAAATCGGTTGCGAAAGGGTGGCGGGAGCCGTTTAGGCCCCGGCTTCAATTCTGAGTTGTTCCAGATACATCTCGGCTACACGCGGCATGGAAAACTGAGATTGCACGGTGTGAATGCCAGCCTGCACCAGAGCGTGAGTCTGCGTCATGTTCTGCATCCACTCCACCATCATGGTCGAGAGGGCACCCACATCTCCGACCTGGACCAACCTCCCGTTGACACCGTCTTCGATAAATTCCTCCACCCCACCATTGCGGGTGGCAAGGATGGGCAGTCCACAGGCCATGGCCTCCAGCGGAGCTAGTCCAAAGGATTCTTTATGTGAAGGAAAGACGAAAGCATCCCCTACCGAAAGCGTACGGGCAACATCGGAGACGAACCCGGTAAAGTGGACCCGGTCCTCCCATTCTTTTTCTGTGACCGTTGATCGGAGTTCCTCTTCACAGTCGAGAGGTTGCCCGGCACCGGACCCGATGAAAACCAGATGAGCATCAGGATGTGCCTGGGTGACACCTTCCCAAGCCTCAAGAAGGTCCTCAAGCCCTTTCCCTTTGATGAGTTTGCCGCTCGTTACCCAGACAATCGCTTCTGCAGGCAGTCCCAGCTCTGTTCGAACCTCCAGCTTCTGATCCTGGGCCGGGACGAAAAAACGAGAGGGGTCCAGTCCGTTGGGAATATCGAGAATCCGTTGTGGGGGCAGGGGACCGGCCTCAAGTTCGGTGCGGATACTGCGGCTGATCGAGACCACGGCATCCACCTTTCGCATCCCGAGGTTGCGAAGAGAGATATAAGGTGCGAACAGGGTTTTCAGAAGGGAGGAGGGGGAGGACCGGCCCGCACCGCCCCACAGAAAAGATCCCGACCATTCTCCCTGGGCCTCTGCCCGCAGCCATACCTTGAACCCCATCCAGTTGGCCCAGATACCCGCCCAGCCCAGCACCCGAAAGGCGCACACCAGAACGAGATCGAATTCTCCGCGATGTTTCGTCAGCCATCCGCAGACAAAGGGAATCAGTGCATATTTGCCCCAGCTGTTCGGGCCGGCCAGGGGAAGCCGCCGAACCCGGATCCCTTCCAGGTTCTCTTCCTTTGCCCAGTCTTTCTTCATTTGACGGGTGACCACCGTCACCTCATGACCCTGTCTCACCCATTCCCGGGCAAGATCGAAAGCATGTCGTTCCCCCCCGCCCACGAAGGGATGAAAGCCGCTGATGACAATGCAGAGGCGGCGTGGCAGATCCTCAGGGGGATTTTGCTTGGGGTTGGGGGGATTCATGAGGTACAGACAAACCGTTCCTACCCCCGATCCCGGCCCAGGTCATGAGCAAAATCAAACTTCTTCACATCATGGATAAGGTGAGTGTGGATGGATCCAAGATCCATGGACCCGCTCGCCAGTTGGCATATCGCATCCCGTTCTACGAGGAAGGGGAATATGACGTTCGGCTGATCAATCTGCGGAATGAGGATCCTGCCTGTGATGTGATCCGGGAAGCCGGACTTGGCGTCGTGTCGTTGGACCGGGGTAAATTTGATCTCCGGGCTCTCGGAGATATTCGCAACGCCATTCGGGACTTTGAGCCCGATCTGCTTCACCTTCACGGCTACGCCGCCCATTCCTTTGGCCGCATCGCCGGAAAGCTTCACCGCATTCCGGTGGTTGTCCAGGAACATTTCGTGGATGAGCAGTGCCCACCTTACCAGCGGATTGCGGACTGGTGTTTACGCAAGGCACAGGCTGGAGGGCTTGCGGTCTCGGATGCCGTCACCGATTTCATGGTGGATGTCCGGTTTATGCCCCGCGACCAGATTGAGGTCATCGGCAACGGCATCCCTTTTGCGAAGATTTCTGCCAAAACCGATCCCATATCCAAACGGAAGGAAAACGGTATTGCCGAAGACGCCTTTGTCATCGGTACGGTCGGTCGTCTTACGGAAATGAAAGGGCAGACCTATTTTCTTCGGGCAGCCGCCAAACTGATCCATGCACAGCCGGAAGTTCCGTATCATTTTGTCCTGGTCGGAGATGGGCCGCTTGCACAGCCATTGCGTCAGGAGGCGGAAGCACTCGGCATGACCGACCGCGTCACCTTTACCGGTTATCAGGAGGATGCAAAATCCTGGATCGATCTCTTCGATATTGGGGCGGTGCCTTCGATTTTCGGGGAGGGGTTCTGTTCCGTGGGGATTGAAATCCTCGGAGCAGGTGTCCCCCTGGTGATCACCGACCTTCCCTGCTTTCAAGGTATCTATCTTGCGGAGCAGAATGTGCTCCAGGTTCCCACCCGGGATGTCGAGGCTCTCGCCGCGGCCTTCCAGCGCATCCGGGAGGATGCAGACTTACGTACAGGGCTTATTGAGCAAGGCATTGCGACCGGAAAAAAATATGACATGGCCACCATCGCCGCCGTGTATCAGGACTACTACGCCAGCATAGTGGGATGAGGGGTCTCACACCCGCACAACTCCTCCAGGAATCCTAAGCGGGTTCCCATATCTGCGTTCCGTTCTCGCAGAGTTTCTGCCTTGTGTCAGATCTCGGGTCTCCAGTAGGATGAATGGTACCCCACCTTTCAGGAGACAGCCTATGGTCCTTGCATCTTTTGTGTTTTTTACGGCGCTGGTTGCCGTGCTTACGTATTTCATCACCCGGAAAGACGAACGGGCCAGTCAGGATGGATATTTTCTCGGAGGCCGAAGCCTTACCTTCCCGCTGATTGCCGGGAGCCTGCTCCTCACCAACCTGTCAACCGAACAAATGGTGGGACTCAATGGCGATGCGTTCACCTATGGTCTTCATGTCATGGTCTGGGAAGTGGTGGCCGTTTTGGCCCTGGTGGCGATGGCGCTGTTTTTTCTTCCCCGCTTCCTGAAAAGCGGCATCACCACCGTGCCGGAGTTTCTCGATCAACGTTTTGGCCAGAGCACCCAGCGGATCTGTAACTTTGTCTTTCTCGCAGCCTATGCGATCATTCTGCTTCCTATCATTCTTTACACCGGGGCAAACGGAATGATGGGGATTCTCGATGTCCAGGCCCTCACCGGCATCGAAGACCGCGGAACCCTGTTGGTGATGATTGTCTGGGGCACCGGAATTGTCGGGGGCATCTACGCCTTGTTCGGAGGGCTCCGTTCGGTGGCGGTCTCGGATACGCTCAATGGTATGGGTCTGTTGGTGGGCGGGGTGATGATCACCGTCTTTGGACTGGCGGCTCTGGGTGATGGCTCTGCGCTGCAGGGTCTTCAGTTTATATCTGAGACCTACCCGGAGCGCCTGAATTCAATTGGAAGTTCCACAGATGCGGTGCCATTTCCCACCATCTTTACGGGTGTGCTGTTCATCAACTTTTTCTATTGGACCACCAACCAGCAGATCATTCAGCGCACCCTGGGGGCCAGTTCCCTGGCGGAGGGACAGAAGGGGGTTCTGCTCACAGGTGCGCTCAAACTGCTCGGACCGATGTACCTGGTACTGCCGGGCATCATTGCCTTTGCTCTGTTTAAAGGCGAAGAGGTCCGCAATGTGGAAGCGTATGGGAAACTGGTGAACACGGTTCTGCCCGGTTCGCTGACAGGGTTCTTTGCCGCTGCGATGATGGGGGCAATTCTCTCCAGTTTTAATTCGGCCCTCAACAGCACCACCACCCTGTTCAGCCTCGGCGTCTACCGGGGACTCATCAACAAAGACCCGACCGAGGCGCAACTGGTCCGTTCCGGAAAAATCTTCGGGTGGGCCATCGCGGTGGTCGCCATGCTGGTGGCCCCGCTACTCGACGGACAGGACAGTATTTTCGGCTATCTGCAGAAGATGAACGCCATGTACTTTATCCCCATCTTCGCGGTGGTCCTGGTCGGGCTGCTGAACCGCCGGGTCGATCGAAAGGCCGCGAATGTGGCACTGCTGGGCGGCATCGTCATGATCGGCCTCGGCTATTTTGCCTTCAGTGACATGGTCAAGGCGATGAACGAATATCACTTTGTGGGTGCCGTGTTCTGGATCCTGATCATCGGCCTGTTACTGGCGTCCAAGGTGTGGCCCCGACAGGAAGCCTGGTCTCATGAGGATGCGGGAGTCGTCGACCTCACTCCCTGGAAAGGCGCCAAAATCGCCGGAGGGATCCTGGTGTTCCTCGTGATCCTGATTTACCTGCTGTTTGCCGATTTTTCTGTGTTATGAGCATTAAGGGCATAATTCCTTTCAGACTGATCACGGGTCTGTTGATCCTGCTTCTGTTTTGGTTCGGGTTGGGAATTATTGGCCCGCTTATGTATTGGTCAGACTTCACCCTGGTTTGGAATAAAGAATCGGTTACGGACCTAAGGAGCTTCCTCCTATTCAGAACCGTTGCATTTGGTGTCATTGGCTTTACCGTCCTGTTCATCGGAAGCCTCTGTTTCTGGAAACGAATCTCAACGGCTGCCTACCTCGCGTACACCTCAGTGTTCGCGATGTTGTCTGCGGTTTTCATGACTTTCTTTATTCCGGAGGGGAGCCCTGTTCACATCTTCTATCGGGAAGTTCCTTCCACCCGGTATGTCGAGGGTTTTCATCCACGTGATTTTCTTTCGCTACATCCTGGGATGACAAAAGAAAGAGTTGCAAAGCAGATAGGAGTTGGGAGGGATGACATTTGGTTTGGAGGTACTCCGTATGAGAGCCCAACCTGGGTTTATAGCGGGCCCGGTAGTGAAAACCACTGGCGGTACTGGCTTCACTTTGATGACGATGGGATTCTTGAATCCATCCAAGTGTCGTATTGGTGGGATTAAGGTTCCCTAGTTGGACAACGTGAGTTCCAGCCCGACCGGACAGTGGTCGGAGCCGAGGATATCCTGATGGATGGTCGCATCTTTCAGATTGGGTTTCAGAGAGGCGGAGGTGCAGACGTAGTCGATGCGCCAGCCGACGTTGCGGGAGCGGGCCCCGCCCCGGTAACTCCACCAACTGTACTCGTCCACGGCATCCGGATAGAATTCCCGGAAGGTGTCGAGAAAACCTGCTTCCAGAATCTTATCAAATCCCTCCCGCTCTTCATCGGTAAATCCGGCGTTGCGCCGGTTGCTTTTGGGATTTTTGAGGTCGATCTCTTTGTGCGCGACATTGAGGTCTCCGCAGAACACCACCGGTTTGCTCTCCTCCAGCTCTTTCATCTTGGACAGGAAGGCCACATCCCACTCCTGTGTCCGGTAGTCGAGGCGACGGAGCTCATTCTGGGAATTGGGCGTGTAGACGGTGACCATCCAGAAGGCCTCGAATTCCAGAATGACCACACGTCCTTCCTGGTCGTGTTCCTCGATTCCCAGGCCCAGTTGATGTGACCGTACCGGCAGTTTGGTGGCAATCAGGGTTCCGGAGTATCCTGGCTTTTTGGCGGGGTTCCAGAACACCTCCATGTCCGGAAATTCATAAGGAACCTGATCCGGGAAGGCTTTGATCTCCTGCAGACAGAGAATGTCCGGTTGCAGGTCGGCGACGGATTCGGCGAAGCCTTTTTTCAGACAGGCACGGATCCCGTTCACATTCCAGGAGACAATCTTTATTGTGGTGTCGGTCATATGCGGGTTCTGGCAGGCCATGCTCAGGATTGCAAACCGAAAGCGGTTTGGCCTGGGCATGTAAGACCAACATCGTCCAGGCTGGAGGCGTGGCGTGAACACCGACACCCAGACATGGGCTCTGAATCCTCATCCAGAGAGTGGCTGGAGCCATTCACGGCCCGGCTATGCAATCCTTTTGTCACCGGAAGGTGTCATCCTCTGTCCCTGTTTCAGTCCGCCGGTTCCTGAACCCATCCCCCCCGCATCGCGGTGGGTTTGTGCAGGAGCGTGTCCACAGATTCGCTGTACTCTCCCTGCTGTCCCCAGACGATCTCGGTGCGGATATGAAAGAGTTCGTCCTCCTCTTCCCCCTCGTAGGTCACAATCCGTTTCCACTGCACGGTGCCCTGATCGCCTCCGTCCAGCGTTCCACGGTCCTCCCCTTCATCAAGGTCTTCCAGATCCAGCGGCTCCTCCAGTTCGAGTTGCTGGAGAAAGGTTCGCGCCTGCTGATAGGCTCTGGCATCAATCACAACATCCAGACCCTGATGGGCGGCGGTGAAAAAAATCGTCAGGGAGGTTCCGAGAATCACCACCGCCAGAAGCACTTCCAGGAGGGTGAAGCCGGCCTTATTCATAAATGCGCACCTCACCCGTCAGTCCTTCGACAGAAAGAAAGGTGGAGCGCCCGTCCTGGTCGTGAACTTCAACGGTATGCGGATCTGTCATCCCGCCGGCCGTGTAGAGAATAAACCAGGTTTGGTCTTCCCTTTGAGCCCCTTTCACCTCGTGAATGGAAATGCCGTCCGGCAACTGAAAGGCCCGCAGTTCTTTCAGTTCCTCTGCAGAGGAGTCTTCCGGGTCCCACGCCTCTCCGAATCGAGGTGGAGGGGTGAGGCCCTCCAACCCTGGGGAGAGGGCCTGCCGCGGAGGAAGCTGGAGCAACTGCACCTGATGGATGTCTCCGTGATAGAGGACCGCCATGGGAGAGGTTTCCAGCAATGCCTTGGATCGTGCAAACCGGTTGAGGCTGATCATCTGCTCCAACGACGAGCGGAGCCGGGAGCCGTTAACCGCCTTGATGCTTTCCGGAATCACGAGAGCGGAGGCGATCCCGACAATCAACACCACAATCAGGACCTCCAGTAAGGTAAATCCTGCATGACGGCGGGTGTGCATCATGCTCAGGGATCCTTATTTGAAATCGGCCCTCCCTCCGATCCTCCGGCGTTGGAACGGACTTCAAAATCAGTTCCAGACACCGTGTAGATGAAGGGTTCGCCAAATGCATCGTTCAGGGTTTGATGATACGGCCCTCTCCAGCCCTGGATCCCGGGGTTGACCTTCAAATCCTGTAAACTGGTGGGCAGGCGGTTGGTATGTAACCGGTAAATATTCACCTGGGCGGCGATTTGTCGAACCTGGACCCTGGTTGCATCCCGGTTCACACCGATTTGTGTATCACCGATATTCATCTGGGTGATGGCAAAAGTGGCAATGATCCCGAGAATTGCGACCACGAGCAATACCTCGAGTAGTGTGAATCCGGATGTTCGTGAGCGGCGAGTACGAAGAGAGGTGTACATGTGAAAGGTCTCCTAGTGTGAGGGGATACTATTGATAATCCTTACGGGATGGTCAAGTTGAACTGGTGGGGATGATGCGTTGAATACCGTCACAACCAGCGGACCGGGGACATTCCTGTCCGCCTCAAGGTGAGGAGGCATCCTCAAACACATTCAAGGAAACCCTCTTGATGATGGGGCCTTCCTCGTCACCACCTGCATGGGAAGAGACCATGAACAGCTCATCTTCGATGGTGTATTGGTACGGGTCTCCATAGAAATCGATAAGATCCCTTACATAAGGCCCGCGCCATCCCTCAATGCCGGGATCCGTTTGTAACGCTTCCAATTGTCCGGGCAGTGAGCCCGTGTGTAACCGGTATATCTGAACGGCACTTACAATCTTTCCGATCGCAATTTCAGTTGCTTGCCGTTTTCCATCATCGATGGGTGTGACAAGAGTAGATTCCGCATCGATCCATGCGGCCAAACCTAACGGGATGGAGAGGAGGATGATAATTTTCAGGGCTGTCAGTTTCCATGCTTTCCTGCTGTCGGATGGATGTCTCATTCGCATAAAGAACCCTCACCATATCGAAGTCGTTTTATAAATCTCGGCCGGGGACATTCCTGTCCCCAGTCCACTATTTCAGATTCCATATCAGGCTTTCCTTCATATTAGGTCGATGATTCAGCAAGGAACAGGACCTTCCGAAAAGGATCATTCCATTCCCTTCGACGTAATCGGACCGCCTTCCGTACCTCCCGCTAGAGACGTGATGACAACGTCACCGTTTACGTTTTCATAAAGGTAAGTGTCCCCAAACGGATCCTCAAGCCGATGAGTGTAAGGCCCTCTCCATCCTCTGATACCCGGATCTGTCCTCAAATCCTCTAAGTGAGAAGGGTACTCATTCGTATGCAAATAATAGAGCGACACCGCGTTTTGTAAATGCCAGATCTCATGCTCTATCACCTCTCGATACGTGGTCCCGCTTATACCACCACCATGAAAGTGTATTTGCATCAACGCAGTCAGCACAATCAACATAGCAGCGACTAGAACCCCAATGATCCATTGGTCTCGCTTTCGTGACGTCATCGCCTACTGCAACCCCTGGGTAATGCTGAATACGGGCAGGAGCATGCTGATGGCGACAAACCCGATGGCGGCTGCAATGATCACCATCAACATGGGCTCCACCACAGACGTCATGCGTTTGATATCCCGGTTCAGTTGGTGGTCGTAGCGTTTCGCGATCTGTGAGAGCGCACGGGGGACCTGTCCCGCCTCCTCCCCTACGGAGAGCATATCGGTGAAGACATCAGGAAACACGCCGCTTTCGGCCAGTGGACGGCTGAGAGATGCGCCGTCGGTAACCCGGTCTTTCAACTGGGAAATCTCTTTCTCCAGCACCGCATTGTTGGTTGTTTTCCGGACAATGTCCAAGGCGGTGAGCACAGGCACGCCGTTATGAAGCAGATTGGAGAGGGTGCGGGCAAAATTAGCATAGGCAGAGGACCGGATCAGCGGGTTGACCACCGGTACCTTAAGCAGGAATCCGTGCCAGGCCATGCGTCCGGCTGGGGTTTTTTTCCAACGGACAAAAAACAGAACGATGACAAAGATCACAACCGCGAGTAGAGGTCCGTACAGAACCAGCCCCCGGCTCATTCCCATCATGATCCGGGTGGGGAGAGGGAGTACCCGGTCCATATTGGCAAACACCTGGGTGAATTTCGGAATCACTTTCACCATGGAAAACAGGATGACCACTGCACCGACGATGAGAACGATCACCGGGTAGACCAGGGCGTTGACAACCTGCTCTTTTGCCTCTGCAGACCGTTCATAATGCCGCACTCCGTTTTCCAGGGCATCCGGTAGCTGGCCGGAGGCCTCGCCCGCGTTGATGAGTGAGACATAGAATTCCGGAAAATGCTGGGGTTGGGATGCGAGTGCCTCAGACAGGCTTTTTCCCTGAACAATGTCCTCGTGAACAGTTTTCAGGACCTGGGCCCGCAAGGGGTTGCCGGATTGACGGCTTAATTTCTGCACTGCAGACCCGACCGTCAAACCGGCTTCCAACAGGTCCCGTAGGTCGATCGAGAACTGGAGCAGGGACGTGGTGGGGAGTTTACGTCCTGCCACCCGTTTTGTGGAGGAGGATGCAGCCTTGACTGCTTTTTTCCGAGGCTTCCTGCCCGACTGTTCCTCTACAGCGACCGGCACCCATCCCTGCGTCTGCAGATGGCGGAGAGCAGATCTGCGGTCTGCAGATTCCAGGGTTCCATTCTGAAGGGCACCGGTCTGATCCCGTGCGCTGTAGGTAAATTCGGGCATACCTTTTCTTAGAAGATCTTATCCGTATAGATCAACACAGAACTGGAGGGTGTCCAAGAGGAGTTGTGTACATCGATCACATCTTCAGGGCCCCTGCAGGGTACTTCGCCGCTTCACTCCTGTGAGATCCAGATCGCTGTTCTGGGCTGGAATCAGGTCCGGACCCGTTTCGCCTGTGACGGTGCACAGCCGTGGTGCTGCCGGTAGACCCGGGTGAAGTAGGAATGATCGTGGTACCCGCAGAGAAGGGCCACTTCACCGACGGGAAGCCCGCCTCCCGCAAGCAGGTCGGATGCAATTTGCATGCGGACATCCCGGACCGCCCCCATAAAGGTGGACCCCGTTTCCTCGCGGAAGCGGCGGGAAAGCGTGTCCGGATGACATCCCAGCACGGAAGCAGTCTCCTGAACGCTGAGTTCAGGATGGCAGGGGTTGTGAAGAATCCGGTCGATCGCTTTTCTCACCAACTGGGAGGTTCCGCGAATCTGATGCAGGCTGATCCCGCTCAGCATCACATCGGCAAGTGCCGGAAGGTGAATACGGGCTTTGTCGGGATGCCGGCTGAGGTACAAAAACTGGTTTTCCAGTAATCGGCTGTCGGAATGGGCAAAGCTGGCTCCGGCAAAGGCCTTACGCTGTTCTGGCAGACCGAAAGGCCCTCCTGACCCGGCGACGTTGAGCGAGACCCGACCGGCGGGAATACTGAGAAACAGATGAAGATAGTGCCCCTCCTGGTTTGTCTGCCAGAATTCGCCGTGTCCACCTCCGTCGAGAACCACTCCCAGTTCTCCGCTATCGACGGTGACCGCATCGGATCCCCGGTCAAGGTGGAGTGTCCCGCAGAGGGGGAGGAAGAGTTTAAACCGCGGCGTGCGCCCCTGCATGTCGTTTTCCAGGATGCGGACAACAGGGGGAAATCCGAGATCTCCATTTGCCCAGGATCGGAAAAGACGGAGTGCATACAGTCCGGCTTCCTCCTGCAATCCCTGGACGAGATTGCTGGTGGAAGAGGTCAGAAATGTACTAATTTTATCGGATTTTTCTGAACCAACCATTTTAAAAGTCCTGATATCATTCGTCGTTACTGATTTAATCTCAAGAACGATAGGTTTCCAATGACAGAAAAAGTAAAATGTGCGGTAATCGGATTAGGAATGGGGGCCAACCATGCACGGGGGTATGTGAACAATCCGCGTGCTGAGTTGGTCGGCGTGGTGGATCTGGATCCGGCCCGTTCGGACCGGGTCAAGGAGTTTGCACCCGATGCCCGGTTTTTCACTCAGTATGAAGAGATGCTCCAGGAGCTGAACCCGGATGTGGTGAGTGTGGCACTGCCCAATTTCCTGCACGAACCGGTCTCTGTTGCCATTCTGGAATCCGGGGCACACGTGATGTGTGAAAAACCTCTGGCCCATACTTTGGAGAGTGCCTTGCGGATTCAGCATGCCTCTGCCGCGACCGGAAAAACTGTGTTCATGAATCTCTCTCAGCGTTTTGCCGAGAAAAACATGCAGGCTCATGCTCTGTACGAGGCGGGAGCCTTTGGTGAGATCTACCACGGCTACACGGAATGGACCCGACGGGACTGGATGCCCGGATTCGGAGGCTGGTTCGGACAGAAAGCCATGTCCGGCGGTGGTCCTCTGATTGACCTCGGGGTTCATAAGATTGACATCGTTCTCTGGCTGATGGGCGGACCGAAACCGGTGACCGTTTCCGGGACCACTCATTATCAGCGCGGGGTTCCCCGGGCGAAAGCGCAGGGGGCGGCATTTGATGTGGAGGATTTTGCCTCCGGCTTCATCCGCTTTGATAACGGCGCCTCACTGGTGTTCGAAATTTCCTGGGCGGGGTATCAGCAGGGCCATTCCCAGGAAAGCATGCGTCTGATTGGCACCCAGGGTGGTTTGGAAACCGCAGCGGGTGAAAAAGGGAATGAGTATCTCTACAATCACGAGGTGAACGGAGTCCCGCTTGCCGCACGCATCATCCCGGATGGACACGGACGCAAGTCCACCGATGTCCTGGTGGATGCCATCCTCGATGAAACCCCGTTCCCTGCCAGCCTGGAAGACGGTTTGCGCATGCAGGTGATCCTCGAGGCCCTTTACCGCAGTGCGGAACGCGGTGCGGAAATCAACGTGAAAGAGGAGTTTCCCGAAGCATATGGACTTCTCTAGTCCTCCGCTGTTGTCAAGCGTCATCGGTATCAGGATCAACGCATCCATGACCCATGACCCATGACCCATGACCCATGACCCATGACCCATGACCCATGACCCATGACCTCATCATCAACCCCAACCCCACCCCCTCAAAAATATGACCATTCCCCGCCAGCCCGAAAATGAAGATCTCGGATACAGTGACACTCCCGTCCTGAACTCCGGGTATACTGTCCACGACGGAACCCGCCCTCAGCCTCCGGTGGTGTCTGCTCCAGCGGATGCCCCTCCTTCCGATGCCGTGATCCTGTTTGACGGGTCCACCCTGGCCGGATGGAAGAATGTCCGTGACGGGGAGTCCTGCGGATGGAAGATCGAAGACGGCGACATGGCCGTGGTTCCCGGTGTCGGGGATGTGCAGACCGAAGCCGTGTTTGGCGATTGCCAGCTTCACCTTGAATTTATGAGCCCGGTGGACGTGGTCGGCAAAGGACAGGGCCGTGGAAACAGCGGTGTCTTCCTGATGGGTCTGTACGAAATCCAAGTGTTGGATAATTTTGACAATCCTACCTACCCGGATGGAACTGTCGGTGCGATTTATGGCCAGACTCCCCCTCTGGTCAACAGCATCCGGGAGCCGGGTGTCTGGAACAGCTATGACATTCTCTGGAAGGCCCCTGCCTTTGACGGCGACACCCTCGTATCCCTTGCCGCAGTGACCGTCATGCTGAACGGCGTGGTGCTCCATCATGCCAAAGAGCTGGAAGGTCCCACGCAGCATAAGGTACTGGCCCAGTACGCTCCGCATGAGGCCAAAGGACCTCTCAGGCTTCAAGACCACGGGGATCTGGTCCGGTTCCGCAATATCTGGATGCGAGAGCTGTAAGGCCGCCAAACGGCAGCTGGGGCGATCGACATCCGAATCGGGATCAAACCGATTCCGATTCGGATGTGGGGTTCTTTGTTCCCTGCATCCTGATCCCTCAAGGGATTCCCGGCTTGCATCCTTCAGTCTCATAGGTCATGTGCAGGGAAACCCTTTTAGGAAGAGAGCATGACTGACCCCGTACCCCCATCTCCCAGTGCTGTAGTCCAACCGGAAAAGAAAAAAGGCCCCTCCTGCTGGACGGTTGGCTGTGGTGGATGTCTGGTGCTTGTCCTCATCTTGGTTGGAATCGGGGTCTACATCAACTGGCAGATTCAAACCAAATTCCTGGTAGAGCCTTTCGAATCGATGCAGCTTGCAGAGAGCGAGATGGAGAAGATGGATGCCCGTCTTGAAGAGGTGGAGCAGTTGCAGAGCGCGGCGGAAGCCAGCGGGGAAAACTGGATTCCGGCTGAAGGGCTTACCTTCAGTGAACA
Source organism: Verrucomicrobia bacterium UBA6053 (assembly GCA_002429065.1). GTDB lineage: Bacteria > Verrucomicrobiota > Kiritimatiellia > SS1-B-03-39 > UBA6053 > UBA6053. The sequence goes on from DIYN01000036.1 coordinate 148,468, forward strand.
GGAAGTGAACTACTGGCTGTCACAGGAAAACCCTGAGTTTGGCGATTCGGTCCGGATTGATTTTGAACCGGACGAAATCAACGCGGAACTCCGGGTGGGTGAACCCGGTGGCCGACGCCTCAAGCTTTCCGCCCGGGTTTCTGTGAAAGAGGGTCCTGACGGGCTGGATGTCCGCATTGTGGACCTGAAACTGGGAAACATTTCCCTGCCCGAACAATTTCTTAAAGAGCTCTCCAGTGAAAATCTGGCCCAGGATGCCATTGATGATCCTGAGGTACAGCAGCAACTCAAAGAATCCGTTGGCGGAGTGGAAATCCTCAAGGATGCCATTTTGGTGCTCCCGCCCAAGGAGTAGGGTGTTCCGGGAGTCGGAACGAACAGGCATGACAGCTTCCGACGTTCGGATGAACGCGTCGTAAAGAAGCGCGGCATGCGCGCCCTGTCATTCCTCCTCTTCTGTCACCCGGAGGACTTCCTCAATCGTGGTGATTCCCCGAAGAACTTTGCCCCAGCCGTCATCACGTAAGGTCTGCATTCCCTGCCGGATCGCGGTTTGCTTAATCCGGCTGGCCGGATCATGGGCCGTGATATGCTGACGGATTTCATCCGTCACCGTCAGCACTTCGTAAATGCCGGTTCGCCCCCGGTACCCTGTATTGCGGCAGGATTCACACCCCACGGCTTCGTAGATTTGTCCTTCGGACAGGCGTTCGGTTGGGAACTGAGCCTCTTCGAGAAAGGCCGGATCCAGATCCCGGGGCCGTTTGCAGTCCGGGCAGAGGGTTCGCACCAGACGCTGGGCAATCAGGGCTTCGATGGAAGAGGAAACCAGGAACGGTTCCACACCCATATCCAGAAGCCGGGTGAACCCGCTGGCGGCGTCATTGGTATGCAGGGTGCTGAACACCAGGTGACCGGTGAGCGCTGCCTGAATGGCGATTTCGGACGTCTCCTTATCCCGGATTTCACCGATCATAATCACATCCGGATCCTGTCGGAGAATATGACGGAGGCCGACCGCAAACGTGAGCCCGATTTCCGGGCGCATCTGAATCTGATTGATTCCCGGGATCTCGTATTCGATGGGGTCCTCACAGGTGAGAATCCGTTTATCCACGGAATTGATGGTATTCAGGTAGGTATACAGGGAGGTGGATTTTCCCGAACCGGTAGGGCCGGTCACCATGAGAATGCCGTGCGGACGGTGAATCAGCTTTTTCAGCGTGTCCGCATCCTCCTCTGTTAATCCCAGGTGCTCCATTCCCAAAAGAGTTGACTGCCGCATCAACAGACGGAGGCTGACGCTTTCTCCGTAAACCGTCGGCATGGTGGACACACGGATATCGATCTCTTCTCCACGGATTCGCAGTCCGATCCTCCCGTCCTGGGGCAGGCGTTTTTCCGCAATGTCCATGTTGGACATCACTTTCAGACGGGAAATGATCGCAGCCTGGAACTGTTTCAGTTTGGCGGGAAGGGGAACGGCGACCAGAACACCGTCGATGCGGTACCGGATCCGAAGATCTTTCTCCATCGGTTCCAGGTGAATATCGGTAGCCCCGTCCTGGTGTCCCTCCCAAATGATCTGGTTCACGAATTTCACCACGGAGGCTTCCTCGTCCAGCTCCTCGAGATCCGCATCCAGCAGATCATCCGCTTCAGTGGGGGCGGATTCTTCCAAAAGCTGTTCAATGGTTTCGCCCCCGACCCCGTACAGGCGCTTGATGGCTTTTTCAATGTCGGCCAGAGGAGAGATCACCATGCGGATGCGGTGTCCGGATGCCAGCCGTAACGCTTCCAGTAATCCCTGACGGAAGGGGTCCCTGACGGCAACCTGCAGTCTCCCGTTTTCGGCGGAGAGGGGGAGAACCTGATACTGGTAGACGGCTTTTGCCGGCAGCAGGCTCAGGACCTCCGTTGGCGGTTCGACCCCGGCCAGCCTCTCAAATGGGAGGCGCATTGCCTCGGCAAGTTTCGGAAGAAACACCTCCTCCGGGAGGTCAGTGGCTTCCAGACACCGATGAACCAGTGAACCGCCATCCTGCTGTTGGTGCTGCAGGATACGGGTGAGATCCTCTTCCTGGAGTAAACCGGTTGTCGAGAGGATGTCGGAAAGTCTGGAAGCGGCTTGAAGCATAGGGGTATCATGGGAAGGGGGAGAGACCCTGTCAAGGGGGAGTCCCGCCCTGCTGTCAGGAAAGCGTCCGTTCACGCCGTTTCATCAGGATCCAAAGACCTCCTGCCAGCCCGAGGCTGCCAATGTTTCCAAGACTGATCCCCACATACAGACCCGTCAGGCCTGCAAGTTGTTCTCCGGCCCAGGCGAAGGGGAGGATGAGCAGGAAGAACCTGCCGAGGAACGTCGCGCTGGAATAAAACGGCTTTTTCCGGGCGTTGAAGGCGGACGTGAACTGAAGCTTCCAGGCGAACGCACCGTATCCGAACGGGACAATCAGCAGGTGAAGACGAATCAGCTCCTGTACTTCAGGCTCATCACTGAAAATCGGGGCGATCCATGGACTCAGAGCAACGCCCAGAAGCCACACGGCCATCCCTCCGCCCATACAGACCTTGCCGCAGAACCGGAGCCCCTCCCGAATACGGTCTTCATACCCGGCCCCGTCGTTCTGCCCGACAAACGGGGCCATGACCGTGCTGAGGGCGAAAAACGGACTCATCATCAGCGGTTCCAGCCGAATACTCACGGCCCAGGCTGCGACAGCCGCTTTCCCTTGTTGCGTAATCATTGCGGTGAGGAATCCGTTGGCGACGGGAATCATCTGATTAGTGAAAATAGCGGGCAGTGCCACGCCCAGTACTTCACGCCAGGATGCCAGCATCCGTGTCAGTTTGACGGAGTGCAGGTGGAGCAGTTTGTATTTGCAGATCAGCAGCACCAGCATGGTGAAGCAGACGGTGATGTAGGCTGCTACGGTTGCCAGCGCGGCCCCCTGGATCCCCAGTGAAGGGAACGGGCCCCAGCCGAAAATAAGGAGCGGATCCAGAACCGCATTCAGCCCCCCCGCCAGAATCATGACCAGACTCGGGACCCGGGTATCCCCTGTTGCCCGGATCACCGAGTTCCCCAGCATGGGGGTGACAATGAAGACAATTCCCAAGCCCCAGGGAATCATGTAAGACCGGGTGAGGGGAATCAGTTCTTCACTGGCTCCCATGGCGCGAAGAACCGGGTTCAGCAACGGATAGCCAACGGCGAGAAGGAGGAGGACCACACTGATGCCCAGCAGCAGGCTGTGGGTGGTCAGTCGTCTCACCTCTTCCGGCTTCCCGGCACCCAGCGCTCTGGACACCACCGAAGAAACCCCGATGCTCATACCCATACTGCTTCCGGTGACAAAAAAGACCAGCGGGTAGGTGTAGGCCATGGCCGCCAGTTCGGACTCACCCAGCATGCTGATGAAAAATGTGTCCACCAGGTTGAAGAGCATATTCGCCAGAAGCCCGATGGTCATCGGTCCCGTCATCCGCATCAGAGCGGAGCCGATGGGGCCGGAAGTCAACGATGGAGGGGAAGGCGACATGGCCGTTCTCTTACGCGGAGACTGGAAGGGTTGCAACCTGAGTCCGGAGAGGATTTCCATCGACAGCAGGTGAGGGGGCCTTTACGACCTTCGCATGATTTCCTTACGACCGGAAAAGCCCGAGGACGCGGATGCACTTGATGAACTGCTTACTGTGGCCTTTGCGTTTGATGAACTGAGTCAGTTGGATGAACCCCGGATTGTCCGTGCTCTGCGGGATGCGGAGAGCCTTTCCGTCGCCCTGGTGGCCGAATCCAGCACCACCGAGGAAATCGTAGGGTTTATCGCGTTTTCTCCGGTGACAATCGAGGATGGAAGTGACGGGTGGTATGCGTTGGGACCGATTGCGGTGGATCCGCGGCTTCAGCGTTTGGGAATCGGTCGGAAGTTGATGGAAACGGGATTGTCCCGACTGAAGGCCCTGGGTGCAAAGGGTTGCGTGGTCATTGCCGATCCGCCTTTTTACACGCAATTCGGATTCCGGAATCCCGAACGGCTGCATGTGGAAGCGGTGCAGATGGACAATTTCCTCATTCAGGTGTTTAAGGAGGAAGAGCCTGAGGGGCGGGTGAGGTATCATTCGGCGTTTGATACGTAGAAGAAGCCGTTCCGACTT
>DIYN01000004.1:0-1324 GCA_002429065.1 Verrucomicrobia bacterium UBA6053
CACGCGTTCCGCGTGGCTAGCCATCACAACAAATCGCTGGCCACTTCGGAGAGCTCAGAGCGTTCTCCGTGTTCCAGAGAGATGTGCGCGTACAGGTTCTGTCCCTTCATGCGCTCGATCAAATAGGTGAGACCGTTTGACTGGCTGTCCAGATAGGGATGGTCGATTTGGAAGATATCCCCGGTGAGGACGATTTTCGTTCCTTCACCCGCACGGGTAATGATGGTTTTCACTTCGTGCGGGGTGAGATTCTGGGCTTCGTCCACGATAAAATAAATCCGGTTCAGACTGCGTCCGCGGATGTAACTCAGGGCGGAAATGACCAGTTTTTCGTCTTCGAGCATTTTCCGGATCTGCTCGGACTGGCTGTTTTTGTCACTGCCGTTCTGGTTCTGGATTACCGACAGATTGTCATACATCGGCTGCATGTAGGGATCCAGTTTGGCCTTAATCTCCCCCGGAAGATATCCGATATCCTTGTTGCTCAGGGGAACTACCGGCCGGGCCATGAAGATCTGCCGGTACCGCCTCCGGTTTTCCAGGGCCGCAGCCAGGGCTAAGAGCGTTTTTCCTGTTCCGGCTTTCCCGGAGATACTCACCAGAGGGATGTCATCGTTCAGCAACGCAGCCAGGGCGAAAACCTGCTCCGCATTCCGGGGAGTAATGCCGAAAATCGTCCGCTTATCCACCCGTTTGATGGTCTGGGTATTGGGATCGAAGGTCGCGAGTGCACTCTTACGGTGGTTTTTCAGGATAAAGTTCTCATTCTCAACAGGTGGGGCCTCGAATTCGAAGTCGTCCACCGGCAGTTCGTAAGGGACGTGGTACATGGCCTCGACCTGTTCCTCCGGAACGTCCTCCATCATCCGTTTTCCCGTGTAGAGGGTGGAGATGTCCGCGACCTGGTCATTGCGGTAATCCTGGGCTTTCAGCCCTACGGACTTGGCTTTCATGCGCAGATTCACGTCCTTACTGACCAGGATCACCAATTGATCGGGGGCCTTATCCTGCTGCTGCAGGGCCACATTCAGAATCTGATGGTCCGGCTTGTTGTGCTGCAGGACGCCTTCCAGTTTGGGGTGGGGCGCCTGCTCAATGACAATGCGCAGATTCCCCCGGCCCTCTCCCATGGAGATCCCGTCCTCAAACAGTTCTTCCCCGCTGAGGCTGTCCATCCGGCGGACAAACTCTCTGGCATGGAAGTTGATGGATTCGTTCCCTTTTTTAAAATTATCCAGTTCTTCCAGAACGGTGATGGGGAGAGCGATGTCGTGTTCTTCAAACTGATCGATACTGGCGCTGTCGTGAAGAATGACGTTGGTGT
>DIYN01000004.1:1391-6855 GCA_002429065.1 Verrucomicrobia bacterium UBA6053
TGAAGAATGACGTTGGTGTCGAGAACGAAGATTTTTTTCATGGACCGGGGGTTCGTGGTGCTCGTGTATATTTCAGAATGATCTCCTTGTAACGGGTCGCTTCCAATGCCGTCAATGGTCAATCATGGGAAGGTTCACGCCTGCACATTTTCGTAACAAACACCTAACGTTGCGTCACTTGACTCCCGTCAACCGATCGTGGAAGTAGAGGGCACTCAGCCGGCTGACCCGGCAACAACCCCAACCCCTATCCAACTGATAAGGTAACTCATGACCAAACAATCCCTCATCAAGTCCGCTCTGATCGGTGCAATGGCTTTCAGTGCCACCGCATTCGCTGCAGACAAACTCGTGATCAAAGGATCCGACACCCTGGGCGCCAAAATGGTTCCTCAGATTGCGGAAGCCTTCAAAGCTGCCAACCCCAATGTGACGTTTGAAATCGCGGCGGAAGGTTCTTCCACCGGTGTGAAAGCCATCATCACCGACACGGCAAACATCGGAATGTCCAGCCGTGACGTTCGCGAAAAAGAAATCGCAGAAGCAAAATCCAACGGCGTGGACATGAAGACCATCGTCGTGGCCAAAGACGCGATCGCTGTGATCGTGAACGAAAAGAACCCCATTACCAAACTGACGGTTGAGCAGGTTGGACAGATCTTCACCGGCAAAGTCACCAACTGGGTTGCCGTGGGTGGACGTCCTGGCGACATCTCTGCCTACACCCGTAACACCTCTTCCGGTACCTACAAAGTGTTCCAGAAGCTGGCCATGAACAAAGAAGACTATGGTCCGAAAACTCAGAAAATGGCCGGTAACGAGCAGATCGCTTCCGAAGTGGCCGGAAACCTGAACGGAATTGGATACGTCGGTCTGGCATACGTTGAAACTCCTGGCGTGAAAGTCGTTCTCGTGAACGGTGCTGAGCCCAGCATCAAAGCCGTGAATGACGGTTCTTACCCCCTCGCACGTCCGCTCTACTACCTGAGCAACGGTGAGCCTAAAGGACTGGCAAAAGAGTTCGTGGATTTCTCTCTGTCCGAAGCCGGACAGAAAATTGTGAAATCCGTAGGTTTCGTTCCTCAGATGTAAGAACGGTTCCACCGCGGGGGTTCCCCGGAACCCCCGTCCAATTGCCCGCCTGATCCCGAAACGGCAGGCGGGCCCTTTTTCCAAACGTTTGACTTTCTTCTTTCCCCACTGGGCACTCCCATGACGGACAAACTTGACCGCACACCGTTCACCGCAGCCTCCATCAAAAAGAAGGGCGGAACCTTTCTTGGGCTGGATAAAGCCACGCTGATTAAAGGGCTCTTCGGCGGCAACGCTCTCGTGGCCATTGTGGTGCTCGCCCTGATCACCTTCTTTCTCTTCCGGGAGGGAGTGGAGTTTTTTCCTCAGTACCGGAAAGACATGGCCCTTTACCGGAAATCCGGGCAGGAACTTGTGGGGATTCTGCAGGAGGAACTCAATCAATACACCCTGCTTCAGCAGCAGCTCGAACAGATTCAGGTGACGCTGGCAACAAAGGTCCTGGAGCAAGTCGAAAGCAAAGACTGGGACGACGAGGGAGCGAAATGGGAGGCCTATGGGGCCATGACCCAACCCTTTTTGGAATACACAACCAAGGTTCGCGAAGCAGCCGGACCTCTCAAGGACATTGCCGAGACCGTTCGCGACAGTACCAAGGCCATGAAGGAGGCAGTGGTGGTACAGGACACCCGCAAGGAGATTCTGGGTGCGGATCTGTCCAAACTGATGTGGGAGGAAGAGGCGGAGGCCTACCTCGCGGAATCCAGGGGTGTGGTGATGGCTCTGATGCCGGAAATCGTGACCGCACATAAAGCCTTCCGTACAAATGTTCAGACCGTTTTGAGTGAGATGCCGGATGTCAGCGTGGCCGGTACAGAGGAGGACATTGCCCTGTTTCAGGAGGCGGCGGAAGACTTTCTGGATGCGATCCCCAATGTGGAGAAAACGCTGACCAACTACGATTCGGAAAAACCCTACACGTTTTGGCAGACCCTTGGCGGGTTCTTCTTGGGAACGGCCTGGATCACCAACAGTTCCTGGCAGGACTACTACGGCATCTGGCCTCTCCTGAGCGGGTCGCTCATGGTGACGGTGATCGCGCTTTCCTTTGCCATTCCCCTCGGGATTTTTGCTGCAATCTACGTGAACCAGATTGCCCGCCCCAGTGAGCAGAATCTGATCAAACCGTTCATTGAATTTATTTCGGCCATCCCTTCTGTGGTGATCGGATTTTTCGGGATTGCCGTCTTTGGCCATTTCCTGCGTATCTGGTCTCAGGCTGGTCTCGAGCCGCCGGATATTGCCGTGATTGGACCTTTGCTGGGAGTGGTGTGTGATTTCCTGAACAGTGTGGCTGAACGGACGCCGTTTTTCCCGATCAGCGAACGACTCAATGCCTTTACAGCCGGTGGCCTTCTGGCGCTGATGGCCGTTCCCACTATCTTCACCCTTGCAGAAGACGCGCTGAACAATGTGCCCAAGGCGTTTACGGAAGCGTCAGAAGCCATGGGTGCCACCCGGTGGCAGACGGTGTGGCGAATTCAGATTCCCACCGCTCTTTCCGGAATCATCTCTGCTGTACTGCTTGGGTTTGGCCGGGTCATCGGTGAGACCATGGTGGTGCTGTTGTGTGCCGGGAACCGGATCAAGGTGCCCGACTTCAGTGATGGAGTGGGAACCGTCTACCAGCCCGTTCATACCATGACGGGAATTATTGCTCAGGAAATGGGTGAAGTGGTGCCGCAGAGCATTCATTACCGGGCGTTGTTCTGCGTCGGAATCTTCCTCTTCTTCCTCTCCCTGCTTATTAACTACGTGGCACAGGTCATTGTACGCAAGTACAAGATTTCCGCAGGCTGACCCGACTCACACCGCGAACGGAACGTATCTCATGTCCAACGACTTGCCTCCCTCTCAAAACCTGTTCAAAACCAGCTTCACCAAAGCGAAGCTGATTCAGGGTGTGTTCTTCTGGATGTTCCGGATTGCCACCTACCTGATTATTGCCGCGGCCAGTTACCTGTTCCTGAAAGTTGCCTACGAGGGAAGCATCACGCTCTTCCAGGGGCAGGAGTCATTCGTGAACTGGCGTTTCCTCTCGGAAAGTCCTCAGACCCTCTATGTATGGGAATGGGATGAACCGAACTTCACTGATGAACAGAAAGAGGCGCTGGCGGCCGAAAAAGAACGCATTGAAAACGAGCTGCTGGAAAAGGAAGCGGAATTTGCCCAGGCCATTGCGGATGCCAAACAGAATGAGTCTGCGACCCGGACCCGCATGAATGAGCTTGAGAGCCAGTTGAAAGCCAAGAAGAAAGAACTGGCCGACGTGACGAAAAAAGAACGCCGGTTGTACAAGCAGTTGGAGCGGGCTGACAAGGTGTATCGCAAAGCCTGGACCAAGGGCATGAACGGGGTGGATGAGCATGTTAAAGCGGAAAAACTCACCTTGATTCCGGAAGAGGAAGCCCCTGAGTCGACCTGGAAGACGGAACTTGCGGCCCAGCCTGAAATTGCCAATGCGTTTGCAAAGATCACCAGCCTTCAGGAAGACATTCGTCAGGCTGCGGAAACCCATGTCGCCCTGGACAAGGAAATCAGTGCTCTGAATACGGAACTCGCGGATCAACGGGATGCGCTCCCGGCTTCCCTGGAAGAGTTATCGGAGAGTATACTCCGTAACCTGGAGGCCTCCTTGGAATGGCCATCGGAAGATTTTTACACCAAACGGGATGATGCCGTTGCGGCCCTCGAGGCAAAATATGAGGAACGCATCGGACGTGCCACGGAAAAGTTCGACCAGAAAGTGCTGGAAGCCGAGGAGGCGTTTGAAAAACGCTACGCCCGTGAATTGGAACAGGTCAAGCGGGACGCTGGTGATGAGATGTCGGAAGCGGATCAGATGGCCATGGCCCGGGCGGGTGCAATCAAAGAACGGCAGCGGTTGAACAAAATGCGCGGGCTCCGGAAAGACAATCTGGCCCGGATGGAAGCAGAACGGGATGAGAAAATTCAGAAAGCCCGCTCCATTGAAGTCGGTGATCTGGAGTACCGGGGGGTCTACAAACGTCAGGTCGACGCTGTTGGCATTGATCCCAAAAGTTTTTCGTACAGTGGGGGCGGCATTTTCCCGGCGATTGTCGGAACCGTTCTACTCGTTCTCGGTTCGATGTTCATTGCCCTGACCCTCGGGATTCTGTCTGCGGTCTACCTCAGTGAATATGCGAAACCCGGTACCTTCCTCAACAGTGTCCGGCTTTCCATTCTGAACCTCGCCGGGGTTCCCTCGATCGTGTTTGGTCTGTTCGGACTCGGGATGTTCGTGCTCTTCTTCGACTGGAATGTGTCCCTGTTGGCGGGATGTTTCACTCTTGCCTTCATGGTGCTGCCGGTGATCATCACCGCCAGTGAGGAATCTCTCCGGGCCATCCCCCAGGGATTCCGCGAAGGCTCCCTGGCACTGGGAGCGACCAAGTGGACCTCCATCCGCACCAATGTGCTTCCCTATGCGTTACCTGGGATCCTGACCTCCTCGGTTCTGGGGGTGGCGCGTGTGGCAGGTGAAACCGCTCCGATTATGTTTACAGCCGCTTACGCGATGCGGGACAATCTGCCCTGGGAAGGTCTCAGCAACCCCTTTGATTTCTTTTTCCAGGGCGTGATGGCGTTGCCCTATCACATTTATGTGGTCAGTTCGAAAATCCCCCAGAACGAATACACAGAGCGCATGCAGTATGGTACGGCGTTTGTGTTCCTGGTGATTGTCGCCGGTATTGCTCTCACATCCATTCTCCTCCGCATCCGGATGCGGAAAAAATATAAATGGTAATCCCTTTCTCGATTTCACCCCTTTTCAACCTCCCTCCAAGATTCCATCATGAATGATTCTGCAAACGCAACTCCAGAGAAACCCACGGTTGCCGCTCCACAGGTTACCGGTGCGGCCAGCCCTGATATCGCAACCGCCAAAACACTGATTGATGTGAGCGAGTTCGATTTCTTTTACGGAGAAAAGCAGGCGCTATACGATATCAACCTTGAGATTCCGGAAAAGCTGGTCACAGCGTTCATCGGGCCATCCGGTTGTGGAAAGAGTACCCTACTGCGTTGTTTCAACCGCATGAACGATCTCGTGGATGTCGCCCGCATTGGGGGTGGAACCATTAAAATTCACGGAACCGACATCAATAGCAAGGATGTCGATGTGATTGAGCTGCGGAAGCGGGTGGGCATGGTGTTCCAGAAATCGAACCCGTTCCCCAAAAGTATCTACGAAAACATCACGTACGGCATGCGGATCCGGGGGATCAACAATAAGAAGGTCCTGGATGAGGTGGTGGAGAAGAGCCTGAGGGGCGCTGCCTTGTGGGACGAGGTCAAAGACCGTCTCAACGACAGCGCGCTGGGGATGTCCGGCGGTCAGCAGCAGCGT
>DIYN01000004.1:6923-7224 GCA_002429065.1 Verrucomicrobia bacterium UBA6053
TGTCCGGCGGTCAGCAGCAGCGTCTTTGCATTGCCCGCGCCATCGCCGTGGAGCCGGAAATCATTCTCATGGACGAACCCTGTTCCGCGTTGGACCCGATTGCCACCGCGCAGATTGAAGAGCTGATCGACGAGTTGAAAAAAGACTACACCATCGTGATTGTTACGCATAACATGCAGCAGGCGACCCGTGTGTCCGATAAAACCGCGTTTTTCTACCTCGGCAAACTCATTGAATTTGACGAGACAGCCACGCTCTTCAGCAACCCCGGCAAACAGCAGACCGAAGACTACATCACCGG
>DIYN01000004.1:7289-28882 GCA_002429065.1 Verrucomicrobia bacterium UBA6053
CAGACCGAAGACTACATCACCGGCCGGTTTGGATAACCCCGCAGGCTCTGCGGGGAAGAGGTCAGATGGAAGAGGGCAGACTGACCTCTATATTCTGTTTTCTGACCTCTTGAATCAATCCAACACCATCTCTTCGATGGTCAGGTTCCGTTTGAGCTGGATCAGATCATCAATCGTTTGACTGAATGCTTCAGGTTCGCTGGCGTAGGTTCCATTACGAGAGTGGTCGATGATGGTCAGGAGCCATTGGATCACTTGCTCTGACTCCACCCGTCCTTCGGACTGTGCGGACAGATCACCAAAGCGCCAGATTGTATGCAGCATTTCGTCCAGTGCATGCATGTCCCCGAGCAGTCCACTGGCTTTAATGTTCTCGTCATGGCCTTCTGTGAAGACACGTAAGACGAACATCAGCAGGGTGACAGCCAGAAAGAAAAAATCGGGCAGCTTGTCCAGCGGCGTGAAAATCGGGCTGTAGGTATCCAGATCAATTCCCTTGAGCTGTCCCCGTCGGCTGAGCATGAGGTTGCCGTTTTTGAGGTCATTGATGGCGAAACCAGCCTCATGCGCCTCTTCCAGCCACAGGAGCGTACTGGTCATGATGTCCAGGGCCTGTGAGAGACTCAGGTCATGCGTGAAGGGCAGGGAGGCACGATCCCGCCTCCATGCCTCGCCGCCAGTTGACCGGATCGCTTTGAGGTATTCCCGCTTTAAATCCTGAACCGACGTACGGGTAATAGGGGGGCGGTAGACACTGGCATGCTCGGTTCCGGTTACGCCAATGAGATTATCCAGCGTATCCCCATTGACCAACTGCAGGATGTGGTAGGTGCTTTTGACAGATTTCAGTTTTCCGGCATCATGAACCCGGATGACATGAGGACAAAGGGAAAGACCACGGCTGATGTCCATAATGGTTTCCACGGCCTGAATCGCTTCCTTCTTATGACCCTTGCGGATCCTGTCCACTTTCACCGCCACATGCTGCGGGATTTTACTGTTCTTCAGATTCACCGCTTCATAGACCCGTCCGAATTGCCCGACTCCCAGTTGCCGTAACATGGCAAAACCTGAATCCAGAAGCGGACCTTCCATTTTTTTCCAGGCCTTGTAATCCTCCGTATCCAGAATTCCGAACCGACCCTTCCCCGGAGTGGGGCGTTCGATTTTCCCCGGTTTTCTCCAGCTGTAGTTCATGGGAGCCATCCACTCCAGCATGCCCGGCATGACACCCGCGACACTGATTCGCAGGTAGCGTTCATCCAGATAATCACGCACCACCACGTACATGGCATCTTTGAAATCATCGTAATAGCGCTCTTTTCGCAGGAAGCTCAGGTCGTGAAACATTCGGAAATATGCGTGGCGCTCAAACAGATTTTCGATGGGAATCCCGTCCCGGCGTGAGAGGTAGAGCATGTATTCATTCCCCGCCTCATTCGGGAGGAGCTTTCCCCGCTTTTTTTCTGCAAACAGGATCTGAATCGAGAGGAAACTGACCTTGCAGGTGAGGGCGATGCGGTCTTTGAACCGATCCCGGGGATAACTGGGATAGCCCAGTTGTGAGATCACTCTGCGGATGATGGGCCACATGACCCCCAGGCGTTTCGTGTCTCCGGCTTTTTTTTCCAGCGACTCCCATCGTTCCAAGACTTCGTCCAGAACCTTGGCATTCAGCACGATATCGGTTTCGACGGGAGTTTGCCGGTCATCAAACCGGACCTCCCGCGTCGCTTCGCTGGGAAGGGGAAGCGTGGCATGGAGGTGGAGGTCGTTGACAAAGTTGAAGCGGTTTTCGAACAGCAACTCATCGAATACCTCCAGGGCCCTCGGAGACACCTGCAGGTGATTCCGAACCCATAAAAACCCTTCCTGAAGCCTCTCCGCCCAGAAGGTGGATTCAGCATTCCTGGCGACAAAGTGCCAGGTCTTCTCTTTGGGTTCGAGCTTGATATCAATATCAAGCCAGTGATTGCGGCGTTCGTTCCAGGGCAGAACGAGATAGTTCTGCCACTCTTCGGGTCTGCCGGAAAAAACAGTGGTTGTCCGTTCAGTCCGGTAGGAATAATCCGGATCCCGAAAGGCGGAAAAATCCGGGACCGCCCCGCGGAAGAAAGAAGCAAGATCCAGTGGCGGGCTCACGGAGAGACGGGGGGATCCCCCAATGATGATGACGAGGCTTAGTACGAAAAGCGAACACCCAGCAGGGCGCTCACATTATGCGATGCGTAGTCTGCTCCGTCCCGCCAGAGTTGATCCTCACCCACAAGATAGGCCAACTCACCATAAAGGCTGAAGGAGCTGGTCATTTCCACGATCACTCCGGCACCCAGTTTTCCAAACCAGCCATCTCCTCTTGTTGTCGCACTTGGGTCGATCCGACGGTATCCAAACCCGGCAACGCCGTAAGGTTTGATTTGTTCGGTGATGGGATAGTATTCCTCAATGCCGATCATGAACTGGTGATTTTCTTCGCTGGCCCGGTTCTCATAGGTGTAGGTGACGATCATCTGATCCAGCGGATAGACCTCGGTACCGAATCCAACCTCAAACCCGCTGGCTTCATCCCCATCGACTCCGCCGTCCATATCAATATTCCAGGCAAGGCGGATATTGCGGCCTTCTGCATCATCATCCACAATGGGGAAGTCTGCCAGAAGAGTGCTACTGAACAGAAGAAGGGACAGAAAGGCGAGAGGGCGGGTGAACAATTGCATGTAGATCTCCTTGGGGTAACGTCCCGCATTGTTTGAGGAATTCCCCTTTTTGTCAATCACTGATCCTTTTGTGCCGTTGTCTGCTCGGGGGTCGAGGGCTCTTTTTTTGCACATATATATTGGGAAATGCCAAACACATTGAGAAGAGGGGTTTTTTCCAGACGAGTGGAAAACGATCTCAGCAAAGGTCGTGATTTGTTCAGCCAGCCTGTTTTGCTTCCGGATATTCCCTCAAATGTTTGCCAAACGAAGGAGGTTTCCACGATGGAAAACCCACTTGCTTTCACCATCCGGCGTAATTGCCCCGGCCAGTAATTCCTTGCCCAGTACTCAAAGAAACATGTTCCGAGTCGGGTTGGAATATATGGGATAAAAGGGGTCCAGACCGGGAGTTTTACCTTTTCTTTCTTTTTGAGATACACCCCGTGAGACTCAAAGGGGTACAGCCTGTTTGGGGAAAAAATCACCACCAGGCCGTCATCTTTCAGTACCCGGTGCGCTTCCGAAAGTGCTGCTTGGTCAGAAGGGACATGCTCCAGTACTTCATTAAAAAAAAGGATGTCGAAACTGGACGACGCAAATGGCATGGATTGCAAATCACCCTGGATGAGCTTGTCTTCACCCAGTCCGGCGTTTCGGGCCTCCTCAACTTTTTCCGGAAGGAACTCAATGCCCATGACATCCCATCCAATTGATTCAAAGTAAGGGAGGTAACTTCCGGCGCCACACCCGCAGTCAAGTAATCGAGGTTGATCAAACGCCCGGCTGCTTTCTGCAACAATCGAAACCCGTTTCTGGGTATTGAGCGGCTGTGCCGTATCTCCTCCGGCTATTGCAATGTTTTCTTTCATAATGAACAGTCTCGCAAACGATTGTATACCCTTCGCATCATGCAGGCTCACGCAGTCGTTTCATCAGGACCTCGTCGGTGACTTCATCATCGTGCATGAAGGTATGGACCCGAGCCGTTGAAGCCATTTTTGTGATCAGCATCGAAAGGGCAATCACCATGGTAAGTCTGAGAAGTGCAGTCATGAAACAAGCGAAGGAGGGGAGTGATGAGTGGAGAGTGCCCGAATTGTCCTGATCCCTTATCGGAAATTTACAAGATTACGATGTCAATTCCTCTGCCCTTTGCCCCGTGATGGGAGAGTGACCGTTTTTTTAACCCATCCGGTTTCGGGTGGAGACCAATTGTAGCGTGCATGGAGGATAACCTCAACCGGGCCTTTTCGTCCGGAGGGATTGATCGGGACGGTCCACACCGGGCCGTTTCCGTTCACCTGGGTTCCATCCACAAACAGGTGATGGTCCGTGCGGTCCGGGTCATGACCCGCGAGGGCTTTGATCTGAAGCCCTTTCCCGTTCCATTCGGTCTCGATGTCCACCGGGAGAGGGGCCCCCCAGGGACGGCACAGCGGATCTCCAATGATCAGGGCCTGATACGGGCTGGCGATGGACGTGGACAGAGCTTCCAGAAGCGTAGCACCCTGGGCATACCGTTCGAGGACGGCGACGCGTGGAAACTTGGTCCAAATGGCAAAGGGTTCCACCACGGTACCGACGGTTCCAGCCGCACCCACGCCGATCCACTTTGTCATTTTGGTCTGGTGGGGATTCTGAAAGGTTCCTGCAAAACTGGTGAGGTGCTCCGCAAAGGATCCTGGGGCCAGTTTTCCTTTAAATCGCGAGGTATTGACCTTCGCCGCTCCTGTCATCACCGCCAGAACAGTTTCAGGAAGCGGGTCTTTGTTTGTGCCCAAAAGCACGGTCTGACCCCGGTCCTGCAACTCGGCTTTGGCGGGTTCAAATTGGTCCAGCCGGGCGCGGGTGCGGACATCCTGGTTGGTGATCAGAACCATATGCCCTTTCGGCTTTGTGTGGTCAGCTTTGACCGCCCGTTCGAGAGAGGCTTTGAGGCTTTTTACGGAGAGAGGTTCGTAAAACACCCCGAGCATGGCTGCAGGATGTACATTCTTGCCTTTCAGTTCCTTGGCGGGATATTTCGGCATGCGGCCTTTGCCCTTTCGGAGGTCTGGAGGATGCCGATACCAAGGAGACACCGCTCTCCCTCCCTTGATCATCTCTGCTTTGGGCATTTCACCCAGGAATCCAATGTAGGACGTCAGACTGACAGATGGCTTTCCCTGGAGGTTCACCTGGGTGGGCCAATCCGGGCTGAAAATCAAGGCGGTGGGGAAGGGGTCCCTCAGTTCCTCCAGTTTTTCCTCAATCGGCTTCAGCAGGACCTGCTGCACCTCAGATTCAGAGACCACCCACTTCGTTGTTTTTGAGGTTTCCTGCTGAAAGAACTCGGATGGTGGACGAAGGATCAGGAGGCGTTCCAGGGGGAACCCCCGCAATTGTGCGTATGTCAGCGACACCTCCACCGCCCGGGGAGAAGAGGCATTGATGATCAGCAGGCATTCGGAGGGGAGTTGGGCTGGAAGATGGATTTGAAACAGAATCCAGATGACCGGCCAAATTTTTTTATGACTCGTCTTCATTGAACCTTTACCCGAATCCAACTCGCTTTCTCGGGGGGAGGTAGCCAATACCCCTCCATAAATTTTTCCGAGGTCTTGATGCCATCGATCAGTTTTTCACCTCCATTCTCCGCTTTGGTTTTTCCACTCACAGAGATTTCGACGATGTCCATTTTCGTCCGGCCACCTCGCTTTACCTCAACTTCGCTTAAACCAACACCCCTTTCATACCACTCGGGTATCGTGAGAAGGATTTCATCAAAAGCAGGAACTTGAAACGAAATGTCGGTTGGAGGATCCCCATCCTTTTTCCAATTGAGCTGAATCCCCTTTTTTCGAAAGACTTTTCTCCCTTTGTAAAACACCTCCAGATCGGCAGTTTTGCTTCCGCGGACACCGAGACCTGCATGATGACAATTCCACACCGTGAGGATGTGCGGAATGCCTTGAAGGGGGGGATCTGAATCGTCATCACGTTCCTGCTTCAGATCCGTCTGCGGTAAGGACGCTTCCACCTCAATGAGCCAGTCCCGCCATGCCACGGCCTTCTCCACATTTCCGGACTGGACATTGGCCCCCTGCCGCCGCTTCCCGTAGTGCAGGACCTGCTCCCCCAGTACCCGCAGTTCCTGCTGGAGCTTGGAGTCCAATGCATTCAGCTGCCCATGATAGATCTTACGCAAACTGCGAATCGGTTCTTCCGCCTCCTGATTGAAAGGCTCCGGCACTTCCTGCTCTTCCACCAGTTCAATTTCAGCCCGAAGGAGAAGAACGAGGTCAAGATTCTGTTCCCTCCGGGCCATTGCCTCTTCCTTCAGCAAGGCGCCGAGATACTTCACTTTGAGGCTCTGTTTCTGTTTCAAGTCGCTGTCCCGGATCTTTTGTACGCGGGACGTGTACTCGGTTTGAGTCTGTTCCAGATCCAGCTCCTGAGTGGGCTCCTGAGAGAAGGTTCCGGTTCCCAGCAGTCCGCAAACCAGCAGAGGCATTCTCAAAATATCGAAACGCCTGTTCATTTCAATACGCCCCTTTTTGTTGAATGACGCAGTAAATTGTCCTGACCAGGATGACAACATCCAACCATATGGACCAGTTTCGTACATAATATGCATCCCAGCGGATTATGCCGTCGTTCCCGCTTTCACTGCGCCCGGACACCTGCCACAATCCGGTCATGCCAGGCCGCACTCTTCGGCGAAGATTCTGAATTTGGACAGGGAGGGTTTCATCGTGGTAGAGGGGCAGTGGGCGAGGGCCGATCAAAGCCATTTCGCCTCTTAGGATGTTGAGAAACTGAGGGAGTTCATCCAGTGAAGTTGCCCGCAGAAAGCGTCCGAGTCGGGTGATACGCGGATCATCCTTGCTTTTGAATGCCTGTTTCCATTCCTCCTCAAAGTCCGGATCGTTTTCCAGTTTCTGCCGCAGCAGCTCCTCCGCATCCGGCCGCATGGTACGGAACTTCCACATTTGAAAGGGTTTTCCGCCGCTGCCAATCCGGGTCTGTCGGAAAAAGGGATGGTGAAAGTCCCGAAGGAAGATCAACATGGCTGTGACCGCAATGAGCGGCAGGGCAATCGGCAGGGCGAGGAGTACGATCAGTATTTCACTCATTTGCTTCAGCATCCGGGACCAGGGATCCAAGAGGTTGGTGGACACCTCCATGCCGGCGACCCCGCCCAAGTCTCTTGGCCGCATCCAGAGGGAGGGGGCGTGCTCATGCAGTTCCGGCACGATCACGGCATGCCGGTAATTCAGGGAAACCTGTTCTGAAAATTCGGGACGGGTGTCGCGGAGTTTCGAGGGCTCAAGCAGGATGGCGGCATGTGCATATGGATAGGGTTCTTGCGACTCAGACAGGACGGGAATCCCCTCCAGGGACATCGGTCCGTCATCATCCGCAAGAAAGATCCCGATGGGGACATACCCGATCCCGGAACTTTCGCGTAGCATACTGATGAGCTGTTTGGTTTTGTTTTCATGCCCATAAATCACCACCAACATCCCCCACAAGTGGGTGCGTATGAGCATTCGCTTTACGCCAATCCGTATCAGGGGAATGAAAATCCCTCCCAGGGCAAATGCAAGTGTGACCGTCAGACGGCTGGCATTGTCCGAGGTTTTGGTCAGGAACAGTGCCGCTGCCGTTCCCGCATAGAGAGCAAACATGAGTAACGAGATGCGGCGAAGCGTTTCCGTGATTCCCATTCCCCATCCGGGGGTGAGCTTCATCCCAATGCTCAAAATGATCCAGGATCCGGATACATACCACGCCCATTCGGGAGTCATGTGTCCGCCCTTCAGTGCCTCGCGGACCAGACCTGCCAGACGGAATGCCAAAGCCAGGGCCAGGATATCTCCTGCAACAAATGAGCCCACGTTAATCAACCACCTGCTAAACAGATAGAGTCGAACGTTAATATGTCCATCACTACTATGGCCGAACGTCATCATGTTTCTGCTGTACAACCCACTGTGCCTCTTGTAAATACTTCAAACTTGCACGAAAGGAGTCCCCTTGTATCCGGGACAGTGTGAGGAGAGGGTCTTCCCTTGCTAAGAAAATGCGATGGAAGGGTTTGGACCTTAATTTCACTGGGAATATAATTGCTGGATTTGATACAGGGCGAGAAAAAAATATGTGCACCGCCTTTCAACTCATGAATCGTTACGATCTGATGATCTCCCCCCCCCTGAGATGGCACTGGCGGTTATCAGCCTTTCCATCCTCTGCTGCCTTCTGCTGATGAAGAAGGTTCTCATTTTCGAACCCTTTACGGCGGGTCACCGGAAGAATTTTCTCGATTGGCTCCTTGAGGGGATCAGGAGGGAAACCGGGACGGTGCGGTTTGTACTGGTTTCTGCCCGTACTTTTTCGGGTGCAAACGAAGAGAATCTGGAATTCGACCCGATACCGGATGAGGAATCCCACCGGCTATCCCGCCTCCCGTGGTGGGAGAAACGCCGTGCTTGCTACCGCCTCCTGCAATCCGTCTGCCGCACCCACTGTCCGGATGAGGTTCTCCTGATGGAGCTGACTCCTTGCGAATGGCATCTGCTTCTTTTCGGATGTTCTGTCCCGGTTTCCGCCATTGCCTTTGTGCAGCCCCCTGAAATTCACACTGCATGGAAACGGCAGTTTAAGATCACTTTCACCCGAATGCTGGCCTGGCGGGTGGATCTACGCACTCTTTATTATCTGAATGGCAACCGGGCTGCAGATCATATGAACCGACTTTTCCGGGGACGCACTCAGGCTCTTCCGCTGCCTGATCCCGCAGTCCCGATGACAAGAGAGGCCGGACCTCCGGAGCCGGCTTCAGGCCGTTCAAACCTGCGGTTCCTCTTTTTTGGCGCGATCTCATCCCGGAAGGGGGTGGGGGTCCTGTTCCAGGCCCTTGAGTTGCTGGATGCTGAATTCGCCGATCAGGCCATTTTCCTTTTCCGGGGAAAGCCGGAAACTCCGGATGAGTTTGAACAGGCATGGAAACAGCTGCAGGCCCGAAGGCCGGACCTCCGGCTGGACCTGCAGATGGAGTATTTGTCTGACCGGGATATGATCCGGGTCTTTGATGAATGTGACGTTGTGCTGATGCCCTATCTTCGTCCTGAATATTCCAGCGGTGTCCTGCCCATTGCCGCGGGACGTCTCCGCATGGTTCTGGGGCCGGAAGGCGGACTTCTCGGTAGACTGATTCAGGCAAATGCGCTCGGTATGACCGTGCCGATCACCCCCTCTCATCTTAAGGAGGCTCTCTCCAGGATCATTCGGGGAGAGCGTATGTTTGACCCGGAGCGCGCGCTCCAGTTCTATGAATCCTCCTCGCCGGAAGAGTTCGCCCAACAGCTCTTGAATCCCCTCAAGCAAGGAGGCTCCTCCCATGGCTGATGCCTCCAGTTATTTTCATGATGTCCTTACCGGATTGGAAGATATTGCCGAGGTGTGGCCGGGCCCCTGCAGGTTTGAGGATGGGCTCTTGAATGTGGGGGCGGCTCATCCTGTCCTTCGCCGCGGACGCATTTTTCACCGGCACTGGAACTTTGCCGGATCATTGCAGACAGCGGATGAGCGGGAACTGCGGGTGGTGCGGGAATTTTCGAACGTTCCCCTCGCCGTCTCACTGTGGATGAAAAACTGTTTCCCTACCCGTTTGTCATTGATGATGCACCACAACCTTCAATGGGCCTGCATGAACCGGACGGAAGCGGCAGCACTGCGGTTTCTGGTCCGTCGGGGAATTTCATTTGTGTTTATGGAGCAGGTGCCGACTCAGGCGATGGTGGATTTGGGACTGAATACAGACCGGTGCTGTGCGATCCCGCTACCGGTGGCCAACCTCACACCACCGGTATCCGCTGAACCCTCGTCCCGCTTTACCGTAGGGCTGATGGGTTCCTGGGGTCCTGAGAGGGGCCATGAACGTGCGCTGGGAGTCTTGCTGGAGATGAAAGAGGTCTCTGGCATTGTGATTGGAGTGCCCAATCCGGGCTCTGTACCTGAATGCAGGGATCCCCGGATACAGGTGGTGGACACGTCCTCACCTCAAGCATTTGACCGGGCGATTCGCGCATGTGATGCCGTTGTCCTGAATTACGGTCGCTCACAATACGAAAACCGGGCATCCGGTCTTGTGAGTGACGCTGCAGCTCGTTGCGTCCCAGTGCTGGTTCCTGACTTTCCTGTATTGCGGCATCAGGTCTCCTCACCGGTTCAAGTGGGAGAGGTGTTTGCCTCTACAGACGAAATGGAGAAAGGCCTTCTGCAGATCAAATCAGCCTCCGAAGCGGGAGCATATGACTTTCAGACTTATATTCGTGAGCGAACCGTGGAGACATGCGTCCAGGACCTGGTGCGTGAACTGGAGGCTCTGAATGTCTAGAGTGACAATCGCCGGAGTGGGAGTCGACCATGTATCTCGGGAGGAGGCCGCAGAGCATTTTCTGAACCTTCGCAACTCACAAGGCTGCTCTATGGTCACATATGCCAACCCGCATGCATGCGTGGTGGCCTCCTCAACGCCCGATTTTGCAGCAGCGCTTCAGGCGTCCACTGTGACCTTTTGCGATGGGACAGGAGTCCTGCTGGCATCCCGGTTGCTGGGAAACCCTTTAAAGGGGCGCTTCACCTTCCCCCAGATTGCGGATACGTTTTTCGCAGGGTGCAGTCGCCGGGGGTACCGGTTGTTCGTCGTGGGGGAACGCGATCCGGTGCTTGAGGCATTCATTGAGACTGTGAAACAGAAGGAACAGGAGATCCGGATTTGCGGTTCCCATCATGGGTTTTTTCAGGAGGGAACGGAGGAGGAGGCCGCACTGTTAGACGAACTGAAGGCTGCGGCACCCGATATGATTCTGCTTGGGATGGGCATGCCCAAGCAGGAGCTCTGGGGGGCCAGGCTGCAGGAGTGTCTTCCCCAGGGGGTCATCGTTTGTGTGGGAGCTCTCTTTCTCTACTACTCCGGGCTGGCTTACCGGGGGCCGAAGTGGATGACCGAGAACGGATTGGAATGGCTCTGGAGGTTGTTGCGGCATCCCATCCGTTTTTTTCGTCGGTATGTGGTCGGCGGCATGCTTTTTATCAGTAAGGTGTTGCACCAGTTGTATCGCGAAAAAAAAACTGATACCCGAAGATCCTGACTATCATATTCGTTATTCATGAGCGTAAAACACACACTTGTTCGTTATTTGGAGCAGTTGCTTCCCCGGAAGCTGACCATGAGACTCAGGTATCAGTTCAGGCGTCTGAGACGGCAGCTGGACCCGGAACTGTTTCTTCTCGATTCCCTGCTGGATGCAAGAAGGGGCTTTGTGGACATTGGAGCGAATGTGGGGCTGTACACCTACTATTTTTCTCATTCATTTCAGAACATCTACTCCTTTGAGCCCATTTCTGAAAAAGCTCCGCCCTCGGGCCGCTGGAATCAGTCTGATGTGACGGTGTATACCGTGGCCCTTTCCGATCAGCATCAGGTCTTCACCTTGTATATTCCGGAGGTCTCGGGCCGGCTCGAGACGACACTCGCCTCTCTCGAGCCCAGGGACGGTATCTGTCATCAGCGGGAGGTCACAGCGGAGAGACTCGATGCGTATAATCTCCGGGAGATTGATCTGATCAAAATTGATGTGGAGGGACATGAACGTAGGGTGATCGACGGTGCGGTGGAGACGATCAGAGTGAATCGCCCGATTCTTTTGGTGGAGATTGAGCAGAGACATTCTGAACGGCCCATTGAGCAGGTCTTTGATCAGATCCGGGCTCTGGGGTATACAGGGTATTTTATTCAGGGGAGAGAGAGGAATCCCCTGGAAACCTTTTCCGTCGAAACGCACCAAAACCCACACAAGGAATATGTAAACAACGACGAGTATGTGAATAACTTCCTTTTTCTTCCGGACAGTGAATCCGAAGGATCACCCCCAGAAGCGTTGAAGGTGCCCTCTTCGTGAGCTGGAGCATTTTACCGTAGATCCATACACATGAAATTAACCAATTTTGCCATCATATCCCTTGTGACACTCGCCGTGTGTGTGTTGGTGGCTCAATGTATTCGAATGGGGGCCCCGACCTATATGCTGTCTCTCTTGGCGGTGCCGATAGGCGTGTTCTTCATCAACTATCAAAGACTGCTCCTTATTCTGGTTTTATTTACAATGTTCAGCGGGCTGAGAGTGCCGGGCCTGCCCGCATCTGTCGATATGTACATGCTCTTATCCGCTGCGTACATCGGGTTGCGGATCGTAAATATGGCCATGCGGAAATCGTTCTTAACCATCCGGTCGCCGAGTACCCTGTTCGCGTTAGCATTTATCATTAATCTACTGGCGATTGTTTTTATTCGCGGTTCTGGACTCAGAATCACCGGAGGAGATCAATGGGGTGGTATGCGCTACCTGGATGTAATTCTTCCTGTATCCCTCCTGTTTTTTCCGCCTTCCGTTGCGTTCACTCCACAGGAATGGAGAAAAATTCTCATCGGAATTCTGATATTCAGCAGTATCCCGTTTTTCTCCGAGATGCTCTACCTTGTCTCCCGTGGCATGATTTATCATCAGTATTATTTTGTGTCATTCAGGGGAGGAACCTACCACTCGATTATGGGCGAGAGCATGGGGCGTGAACTGATCCGGTTTCAGTCGGCAAACCGGTTTGGCGTCCTGCTGATCCTGTCTGCTCTGATGCTCTTTCTGCACCGCCGTCATCTCATAAAAGCAGGTTTGTTGTATCTGCCTGGAGTACTCCTGATTGGGATGTCTGGACACCGTTCCGGATTCATTGATTTCGTGTTCATGACCTGGGTTGTCGGATTGATTCGTTTTTGGAATCATCGTTGGACGTATATTCTTTCGTCCCTGTTCTTTGGGTTGGCCGGGCTGTTTTTCCTCTACCAGGGGGCGCATTATTTACCGTTGCCTTTCCAGCGTATGATATCGTTTCTGCCGGGAATACAGATTATCGACGAAGCCAGGCTTGATGCTCTCAGTACGGTCGACTGGCGGTTCAGTCTTTGGTTGGAAGCGTTGAACGAAATCAAATCCAATCCGACTTACCTTGTGTTGGGCAAAGGCCTGAATTACTCGGCTTCTGAATACGAAGCGTTGATGCTCTTTGATTATCACTACTGGTGGGCGGTCCTTACCTCAAATTATCACCAGGGCTTTCTGAGTCTGTTGATTATTACGGGCATCCCGGGGCTGATCTTCGCAACGGGAATGATGGGGACCGCTTTATTTTTACACATACGGTCCATTATGGCCCAGCCGATCCGCACAATATTCTCAGCATCTTATGTGGTTCTGGTCATTTATTGTTTTCTTATCATTGGGAAATTTTTTGTCATCTATGGTGATCTTACCACGACATTTTCGCTCATATGTTATGTTTTGTTTCTGCTTGAACTGTTGAGGTCCACGTCTTCACGGTACGCCGCACAATGAAAGTATCTGCACGCGTTGTGACGGAAGTCCGGAAACAGGCCCGCTGGTTGGCAGGTAAACGGCCGACACGTAAGATTGTCTACGATCATCTTCCCAAATGCGGAGGGATGTCCTTCATCGCTATTCTCAAGCGCAACTATCTCTATCAACATACCTTTGATACAAATAGAGGGAACCCGCTTGATCGAGTGGCACGGTTTCAAGCGATGAAAGAGAAACAGCGGCACCGCTTCCATCTTGTCGTGGGGCATCAGGCGTTTCAGGTGCTCGATCTCTGTGACCCTGCATGCCTGAAAGTCACGGTATTGCGGGATCCGGTGGAACGGCTTATCTCCCATTACTTTTTTGCCCGGGAAACGCCCTATCATTATCTGTATGAGACGATTCAACATCAAAAACTGACCCTGCTGGATTATGCGAAAATTGAGGTCAGCAATGAGTTGAACAATTGGTACACCACCCATTTTTCCGGTATGGATCATTCTCAGGCGATGAAGCATCCTGCTGAGGCGGTGTCACGTGCAGCGGAGGTGTTAACAGGGCGTTTCGACCGGATTGGTTTTCTTGATCAACTGGATTCCTTTATTCAGGACCTATGCCACGACTGCGGATTGACTTCTCCCGAAGGGGGAGAGCGGGCAAATGTAACGAAATCGAAACCAGATCACGTTGATCCCCGCGAACGGGAAGTATTGCGGGAGCGAAATGCGCTGGACGTGGAACTGTATGAGATTCTGCGAAAACGGAACGGCATGTCATCCCAGTGAGAGGCCTTGCCTAAGAGCAATCTCTAAGCTGTCAGTGATCTGGTGGTGGGTGACTCGGCTCACACAATATGCTTCTTTGTGAATACAGTGCCAGTTGCATCCAAAACACCTCATGTGATGGGTCACCCAGATGTGATGCCGGGAAGTTCCCCATGGGGCAAAATGCTCATAATGTCCCCCGCCGATTACGAACACACCAGGGCGGTCGAGGCATATCGACATATGCGCAGGTGCAGATTCCATGGACAGAATCAGAAGTGACTCCGCGATCAGGTCCCTGACTTCCAGCAGCGAAGAAGGACATCTGATTTCGATGTCTGCATGATGTTGGAGGTGTTGCTGAAGCGCACTCAGAGTGGCTTTCTCTTTTTTTGTACCGCTTAAAATCAGTTTCAATTCGGGGTGATCGTACAAAAACCGATCCAGGGCTTTCACCATGGTAGCGAGCGGAAGGTTCCGGAGAGGGTTCCGGGTGACGGGAAAAACCGTTAGGTATTTTTTTGTGGATGACGTGGACCTGGAATTGGGTGCGGGAGGAAGCCAGGGGGAAACCTGCTCATCCGACAGAGGTGTTTCCAAATAGCTGGATGCGACCCTGCGATGCGTATCCACTTCCAGAGGGAGAGACGCGCGCTCGTGTACGTATGGGACTGACCGGGAGGAAATAGGGTCAGGGAGAGCGTTTGGTTCCGTGGTGGAAAGAGGACTCCGGACCGAACCATAACACCCCTCCTGTTTCAGCCAGTGCAAGAAAATCTGCTCGAGTCCGGTTCGGGAGTGCTTTAAACAAATGACATCCTCCCTGTGAAACTGCCGGCAAATTTTATACTGCAAACAGATACGGTGCAGGGATGAACATGGAGTTCTGATATTCGTTCCCGGAATCGCAATAATGTCCAGGTTGGGAAAGCAGGCCTCTGCCAATGGCTTGACAGAAGGGGAGCATAACAACAGCCACCCCGGTCCCTCCCTGTTCACTAACTGTCTGATCACGCCGGTGGACAGGATGAAGTCACCAATCGCATCTGGTTTATAGATCACCCTGACAGTAGGCGCATTCCTGCGGGGCTTCGGATGGAACTGAAGAAGCAGTCTTAAAAAAAATCCGTATGCAAGTGCCCGTATGCGTTGCATGGATTACAGGGAGGAAAGGACAGGTTTTAAAAGGTTCAGGTAGTGGGAACGTACCTCTTTCCTGCGTGCCTGTAATCGCGCAGATCTGATTTCCCTCTCCTTCACCAGCGAATGAACGGCCTCCTGAAGGGTGTCAACATTCAAATCCGGTGCGAATAAGGAGGGCAGACCGATTAAGCGGGTCATTTCCAGCCTCGTATCGGTGCCGACTGCGATTGCCGGAATGCCAATTCCTGCCAAACCCACGGCCGCATGCAGCCTGTTTGTCACAGCCGCAAACGCACCCTGGGCAAAGAGAAAATATTCCTCAGGATTTCCCGGGCGTACGATTTCATGCTCCGGCCAATGTGTTTGGGCGTAGGTGACTTCCCGTTCACTGTGGCAGATAAACTGAACCCGAAAGTCTTTCCTGAGTTGGTGTACGAGCTGGTTGACCGTTTCCTCCCAGGAGCCTTCCCGCATTTCTCCCTTGAAATCAAAGTGTCCGGCTCCCGGCATGACGTTGAGCAGAAACCTGTCTTCCGGAGTGGGAGGTGACTTCACATACACACCTCCTGCCTGAAAGGCTGGGCAGTCCAGAACCGGAATGTCTTTCCCGGATGCCTCGGACAACAACCTGGCGGCCAGGGTATCACGGGCAACCGTGAGGGTTGAAGTGGACACCATCCTGATTGCATATTCTTTATCCCGTCCCGTCAGGCTGTCGGGTGGAGCCGAGTCCGGATAACAGGAACCTGCTCCAAGGTTCAGAAGTGAGACATTGGAGGGCCTTTTCGTCGCCATTTTCCAGAAGGGAACCGCCCATTCACAGGCGTATGCCTGTTTCCATATGACCGGAGTCCCGCATTGGAGAATCAGGTCGGATTTCAAAAGCTTATTGCCGGGCAGATGACTCAGCAGGTCGTGGCCTTTCCTCCATTTTCCACCGAACACCGCATGCATGACCGCCGCGCAACGGGCAGGATGCCACGATGGGTATAACTCCCATGGAGTATGTTTGTTATAGATCGTAACATCGGTTTCTGTCGGGGAGAGGGCTTCGTGGAGTAAATCCAGAACGCCCACCCGTATGAAATCGTCGCCGATATTTGTATCGCGCGTAGAGAGTGCAGCAACAGTTAAGGTCTTAGATTTCATACTCCAGCCTACTCATCACGACCTGCATGTTAATCTTTTGGATCGCCAGATCAAAACGTTTTGTATCCAGGGTTTTCCATTCATCTTTATAGCTGGTGGACATGCCTTTTTCCCACTTTCGAGTCTCCTTCCCCTCGGTATCCGTACCCGCGGGGAGGGCGGCATGCTGTACGGCTTCGGGTACAGTGCGGCCCATTCCGGAATAGACCCGGGAGAGAGTGTGGAGGGGGTCACTGACAAGATCCTCATAGCGTATCAGTAGATTTCCCTTAGCAGTGTTTTGTCCGGCAAGAAGTTCCTCTGCACATAGTTTCCACAGAAACAGAATTTTGACATAAGGGGGATCCTTGCGTAACTCCCTGCAGGCCGAGTGATATTCCGGTTGCCGGGAAAGGCGTTGAAACCAGTCTTTCGCCTGATAGGCATTCCAGGTACAGCGGGAAGAAAAGATATCCGAATTCCGTTCTTTCAACATGCTGTTGCAAAATGCCCGCGGGTCCCGGATTTGGGCCAGAATAAACGGTTGTTCAAAGGTGTGTGTGATCCACGTTGATCTCAAGGGAAGACGCACAAATTTCGTGAGGGTGTTCTCTTCCTGGAAATGTGAAAGGTATGATTTGAGAACGGGTTGCTCCTGCCCCGCTTGTAAGTGAAGATCTTTTTGTGCGAACGAACGCCTCCATTGAGCCAGCACCTGTGGGCGTTGCCCTTGGTTTTTGTAATGATCCAATCGAATGACCTGCCGGCGAAGATTGTTGTGTAAGGGTTCACAATACACAGTATGAATCTCCGGGTCGGTCGAGAGAAGTCTCATCAGCAACGTGGATCCGCTGCGGAACATACTGTTAATCCAAATAGGGCGTGTCATGATCGTGGTGCGGTGTTCAGGAGTGGGCGTATGCAGTGCAGCGGGCGGAAAACAGCCACCCCTAAACATCCCCCGATCCACCGGAAATGCGTTTTCGGAAGAAAGATGAAGGTGAGCGTGGCACATAAAGAGACCAGTGTCGCTGCGGCTGCGCCGGGAGCACCATATCTGGGAATGGCATATACATTCAAAATAAAATTTGTGGCAACGCCGAACGTGGAGGAAATCAGTGAGAGTTTGAGCAGCTCTTCAGAAACGAAGACCTGTCCCCGTGCCTGTATCAGGTACCGGAAAAGAAGGCCGAGGGCGAGGATGCGGAGTGGAAGGATCGAGGCCCGGTATGCGTCACCGAAGAGCAGGAGGATCAGCGGAGCGCTCAATAATAATAATCCCGCAATCACAATGTAAGCCGTCGCGGTGTACAATCCGAAAAAGCAACAGATATCTTTTTGCCGTTGCTGCGGATCTGTGCCTGCATGTTTGACGATTCGGGGCAACAGGCTCGCACCGATGGCCACAGGTGGAATCATGCAGATTTCGATGAGTCGGGCTGCGGCACTGTAGGCACCGACCTCCTCAAAGGTGCCGAAACTCTTCAGCATGACCTGATCCACCTTGGAGTACAGGATCGCGTTGATACCGTTAAAAATCATGGGCCATCCACGAGATAGAAGGCTTTTCGCCGTCTGGGTGTCATACCGCCATCGCAGAGGAGAATGAACCCTGACCGCGTAGGTCCCCAATAGCAGAAGATGGGTCACAATTCCCTGGAATACGTATGAAGCCGCAATCCATTTCAGGTCCATTTCCCACCAAACAAAGAGTCCCCGCAGGCAGGACGAAAGAATGATCACGCCGGTCATGATGCCAAGGGAAAACTTCGCTTCTACCTGGGTTTGGAACCAGTAATCCACAACAAGGCCGGCCTCGAACAACAACTGTCCCCCCACCAAGAGAAGAATGAGTTCCACGTCGGTGAGGCCGTTCGGTAGTACGTAGGCGACGAGGATGCTGTACACTGCAATCGCACCCCCTACCTTCAATACATAGGCCGTCCCCATAAGGCGGTGTGCGTGTTGGGGATAAAGAATGAGATCTTTTTTTAGGATGTTTTCGATGCCCAGTCTGCTGCATGCACACCCAATCAGGACAACTGCTAAGGCAAAACTGAGCTTACCGAATTGTTCCGGGCCCAGCGTGCGTGCAACGTAAATGCTGATCACGGTGGTAATGAACGTTTGCGTCAGCCTTAGAAAGGTAATCCATCCGAAGTTTCGGACCACGCTGCTCTGAAACAGTACTCGAACCATCCGCGAACCATTCATGACAGAGTGCCTGAACGGGAAAACACACAGCACCTTTCTTTCAATTCTCTTGTTCCGAATTGCATACTGGGGACATTATTTCCGCAACATGTAGGATTTTGTGAACCCAGATACCTTTTCTCTCAGTACTTCTGCATCAGGGAAGAGGTGTTGAAGTTCTCCCAGGGTCAGGAGGCGAATCTCCTCCACCCTGACCGTTGCATCAAAGTATGTGCGCTGTTTGTTTACCCAGCCTACATTGAAGTACCGCAAGACCGAGGCTCTCACCCTGAGGGGCAGGAACTGCCAAAATGGAAACAGAAAATGAGGCTCCATCGGGAAACAACGGTTGGGGGTCTGAATGAAATAATGTTTCCCAACCCGCCTCAGTTCCGAAGCCATTTTCTGCTGCTCCTGAAGCCGGCCCACATGTTCTATCACCGAATTTGAGAAGACAATATCAAATGACTGATCTTCAAATTCAGACAGGTCCCGTGCATCTCCGAATACGATATCAAACCGCTCTTCCAGTTCTTCCGGAACAGGAGTCCCAGGAAGATTGAAGAGGGTAATGTGATGAGCAAAATCGGGAACCTCCGCATTGTTCTTCCACCAGAACACCGTCCCTCCCACATCCAGAATCCGTACCGATGGCCCAAAGCCTTTTGCCCAGTCCCAAAACAGTTTACTCCTCTCCTGGCGCATTCGGGATGCGAGGGAAGTAGAATCGGTATTAACAGCGAGTTTTCGGATGATTCCCATTTCGTTTCTCGGCTTCAGGCTGTGGTGGGCCCATGCCCGTTTGTCAGCCTGACGGGTCTCCAGAGTAAATCTCTGTCAGAACCCGCAGGGTTTCAAGTGCATCATGACCTGAAGTAAACGCCTCGTTGTTTGCGATCCGGTTGTAAAAGGCTTGATGTCCATGCCCATACACACTCTGGCTTTGGTAATCCGCATCGGTGGCGTTGGCATCCATCGCGGGGTCCGACTCATCAAAATCCCATATGTCGATTTTGTTCAGACACCCGCCACCTAATTTGATCTGCCCTTTCTCCCCGAGAATCATCAGGGATCCTTCCTGATCATAGCGTCCTAAGGTCGTGCAGAAGATATTGCCGAGAGCCCCGTTCGCAAAGCGGAAGAGGGCAGAGCCGATATCTTCACACCCGATGTCCCGGTCCAGAGTGCCGAGTGTGGAGGTTACGTCTGTGATTTCCCCTCCCAGGTACCGCATGGCATCCACAAAGTGGATTCCCTGGTTCATGAAGGCTCCGCCGTCCATCGCCTGTGTGCCACGCCAGTCGGCGGAGTCATAATACTCCTGGGTCCGTTTCCAGATCATGGTCCCGTTCACCGCGTAGATTTTGCCCAGGCGTCCTTTTTCGATGGCCTCTTTTGCAAGCCGGACCGTCGTATTGAAGCGGTTCTGAAAGATAGGGAACAGATGAACCCCATTCTCCCCGCACGCCTCGATGAGGCGATGAGCAGCCTTCAGACTGACATCCATGGGTTTCTCCACCACCACATGCTTGCCTGCTTTCGCGGCTGCGATGCCATGTTCCGCATGCAGGCCGGAAAAGGTGCAAATACTGACAATGTCCAGTTCCGCCTGCTCCAGCATCTCCCGAAGGGATGCGTATCCCGTGGCTCCGGTTTTTTCCACCGCCCGCGCAAGAGCGTTTGGGTCATTGTCACACACGGCGACCAGCGACCCTTTCTCACCCAATGCCTGAATCGCATCAAAATGAGTCGGGGCGACGCGCCCGCAGCCGACAACCCCGAACCGCAGGGGGGGACTTACGTATTGAGGGGAGTTTTCCACGACATCCATGCCCCTCCATACACTCTACTTAACCGTCCAGCAACCCTTTCCCAATCGCATATACGTCAAAGCCTTGTGCCATGTAGGCCTTGTGATTGAGGATGTTGCGTCCGTCGAACAGGAATGCCGGTTTAAAGACAATGTCATAGAGCTCGGCCGGTGAAATGTCTTTGAACTCATCCCATTCGGTCATCACGGCGACTCCATGCGCCTGTGTGGCAGCCTCAAAGGCGGAGTCACAGATCACCACATGTTCATCGAGCAATTTTTGGTCCCGCTCACTGATCTCACCGTTCTCCTGCCGAAACACATATTCCAAATCCGCACGGATCTGCTCCGGTGTGACCTTGGGATCATAAATCGCAATGTTCGCCTGCTCAATCAGCAGGTCGCGGCAGACATAAATGGCGGCAGATTCTCGGGTGTCGTTGGTATCTTTCTTGAAGGCAAATCCCAGAATCGCGATCCGTTTGCCTGACACCGTGTTAAACATGGTCTTGACCATATTCCGGGCAAAGCGTTCTTTCTGATGATCATTCATGGTCACCACAGATTCCCAGTACCGGGCAACCTCTGTCAGACCGTAGAACTCGCAGAGATACACCAGGTTCAGGATGTCCTTCTGGAAGCAGGATCCGCCGAATCCAACTGAGGATTTCAGGAATTTCGGGCCGATCCGGCTGTCCTGTCCAATCGCCTTGGCGACTTCGTCCACATCCGCCTGGGTCGCTTCACACAGCGCGGAGATGGCGTTGATCGAGCTGATCCGCTGCGCGAGAAATGCATTGGCCGTAAGCTTGGAAAGCTCGGAGGACCAGAGATTGGTGGTGAGAATTCTGTCACGGTCCACCCAGTTGGCATAAACGCTGACCAGGGTTTCGATGGCTTCCGCGGACTCTCCGCCAATCAGGACCCGGTCCGGAGCCTCCAGGTCTTCAATCGCAGTGCCTTCCGCGAGGAATTCCGGATTGGAAAGCACATCGAAGGTGGTGCCATGCGGAGAGTGTGCCAGAATCCGTTTGATGGTTTCCGCTGTCCGGACCGGAAGCGTGGATTTTTCCACGATAATTTTATGCCCTTCCGCCACCTCGGCGATTCTCCGGGCGCATAACTCCACATACTTTAAATCCGCTGCACGCCCTTTGCCAACTCCGTATTGTTTGGTGGGAGTATTCACACTGATAAAAATCAGATCCGCATCACGGATATGATCATCGACTTCTGTGGAGAAAAACAGGTTTCGTCCGCGATTGGCCTCCACCACCTCTTGTAGTCCAGGCTCAAACACCGGCAGTTCATCAGAGTTCCATGCTGCAATCCGCTCAGGATTGATATCCACAACATGCACCTGAATGTCAGGGCATTTGTGTGCAATCATCGCCATGGTGGGGCCACCGACATATCCGGCGCCAATACAACAGATTTT
>DIYN01000004.1:28952-37485 GCA_002429065.1 Verrucomicrobia bacterium UBA6053
GCGCCAATACAACAGATTTTCATAGAATCTCCTTTGGGTGGAGCGGATGTATAGAAGACGTTGTTCAGGCTTTCAAGGTTTGATTCTTTAGCAAATGGTAAAACGGTGGACGAAAATACCTTGGATCTCTCTTTGTCGTCCGCCATGGTGGCCGGTATGCTCCCCCAGCAGCGACATGATGAAATCCTCCGGACTCTCGACCATCAGGGAGGGGTGAAAGTTGCGGATCTGGCTTCCAGACTGGCCGTCACGGAGGAAACCGTACGCCGCGATCTGGTCCGGCTCGAGGAAGAGGGAAGGCTGACCCGTACGCACGGGGGGGCTCTTCCTTCCGTCTCCGCTCAGGGGGCCCTGCCATATCAGCATCGTGAACTGGAACAGGTGGATGCCAAACGTCAGATTGCCCGCACCGCTCTCGGGGAAATCCATGAGGAAGATGTGCTGTTTCTGGATGGAAGTACCACCTGTTATCACCTTGCCCGCCTGTTTCCCGATATCCGCTGCACCGTATTGACCCACTCGGAGCCGGTGTTCCGCGAACTCACGCATCGCACCAATGTGGAACTGCTTTCCACCGGGGGGCTGTTCGATACCCGGACCGCATGTTTTGTCGGTCCTCTTGCAGAGCAGATGCTCTCCTCCCTGCATATCACCACGGCGTTCCTTGGCTGTAAAGGACTGGATTTTAAACGCGGGTTCAGCGATGGGTCGGTCCGCCATATGAATCTGAAACGGTCTGTGATCCGGGGAGCCGATCAGGTGGTGGTGCTTGCCGACCATTCCAAACTCAATTCGTCCGCCCGGTATTTTTTCGCGGAACTCCCGGATGTGGATCTTGTGATCACGGATACCTCCACCCCCGCCGCACACCGTGAGGCCATGAAAAAAGCGGGGATCCGCTTCCTTGCTGAAACCACTGATTAACGATGTCCACACCTCAACGTCCCCATATTCTTCTCATTACCACCGATCAGCAGCGCTTCGACGCTCTCGGGATCAATGGGAACCCGGTTCTCCGGACACCCAATCTGGATGCACTGGCGGCAAAAGGGACCAACTTCAGCCGGTGTTATATCACCTGTCCGGTCTGCATCCCTGCACGAAGGACCTTGCTCAGCGGTCAGCATCCGGTGGCGCATGGCCTCAGACAGTATCAGGACGGTCTTGAATGGGACCCTCCTTTCACCTTGCCCGGGGTTCTCCGTGAGGCCGGATACCAGACCCAACTGGTCGGCAAACTCCATATGCACCCGATGGGGAAACGTTACGGCTATGACCACATGGTGCTCAGTGAAACCTCCAACTGGCGCCCCACCTCCCCGACCCAGGGGCGCAACGATTATGTGCGATGGCTGAGAGAACAGGGCATCTCAGAACATCCGCATTTTCACGGAATCAATGGCAATGGACGGTTGACCACCCTCTGGCCGCTGGAAGACCAGTATCATCAAAACAATTGGCTGGCCCGGGAAGCGGCACAGTTTCTCACCGAAGACCGGGACCCCGGCTCCCCGTTCTTTTTACACCTCAGTTTTTTCCATCCTCATCCCCCGTTGGTGCCGATCCGTGCCTACCAGGACCGCTATCTTCCGGAGAAGATGCCCGGCCCGGCCATCGGAGAATGGTCAAAGGGTCTGGAGGAGTTTGAACGTCCCGGTATCCCCGCCGACAGCGCGGTGGGACCCTTTGATGCAGAAACGATCCAGGCGGCCCAGGCCGCGTATTATGCTCTGATTCACCAGATCGATGACTGTGTGGCCCATGTCCTGGAACGCTGGAATGAATACGGCAATCCCCGGGCACAGGAACCACTGTATATTCTGTTCAGTTCTGACCACGGTGAAATGCTGGGGGACCACCATCTTTTCCGCAAGAGCCTTGCCTATGAAGGGTCCAGTCATGTGCCGTTCTTTATTTCCGGTCAGAATGTGGAGATCACCCCCGGAGTTTCCGACCGGCTTTGCGGCTGGGAGGATGTACTGCCGACGGTGGCGGAAATGGCCGGGATCAAACTGCCGGGGTCGACCGACGGTGAATCATTGCTGGACTCCGCCCTGGGACGGGAGGCAGACACCCGGGACGAACTATTCGGGATGTGCCATGGGCAGCACGTAAATTATTATTTGGTCAAAGGGGACTTCAAATATATCTGGTTCCCGGATACGGGCGAAGAGCAGGTGTTTAACCTGGCCGATGATCCCAATGAGACCAGGGACCTGTCTGCCGATTCCGCCATTCTGACTCCGCTTCGGGACGCGATGTCCAAACAGATGGAATGGGCCCAAGAACCCGAGTACAACCCCGAACACCTCACTCCCTGTGAGAACCTGTTGCCCCGGGTGCTGATTCCAAGCTGATGTCTGGCAGTTGTCTGCGACGGCTCTGGTAGTGCCACAGGGCCCGTACGCAGACGTAGACGAGGACAATGAGGAACCCGATTCCTGCGAGATAGGCGTTGGAATAGAAGAGGGAATCCTTCCTGATCCGAAGATCTCCCGTACGCATATCGAAAATCAGCCGCTCTGAACCTCCCAAAGGGATTTGCCGGTCAAAAATGGTAATGATGCGGTCATGTGTCACGAGTTGAAGATCATCCTCGAGATAATTGGAAGCCTTCAGCCACGTTCCCCATGAGGCAAAATGTTCCCGGCTGTGCGGCTTGCGCAACAGCTCATCAAAAGTGTACGTGGCAAAAAGCTCTCCTTCTCGATAGAGACGAAGGGCGGGAACATCTGAGGATCCGTTTCGTTCAGGGGGAAGTTGAGTCTTCAGAGCCCACGTAGAAAAATCCGCTGAGAGATGAAAATCATCAATAAATCCGGCCTCCGGAATCGGCCATAACAACTGCATGGTGGTGGCATCGTACACTCCGGATGATTGAATCCGTGTAACATTGGGCCCTGTTTCCGGATCTGGCCATTTCATGGAAAGCCCCTGTTTCGGATGCTGAATCACAATAAAATACCGCAGAGGTTCTGTGCGCTTGGACAAGGAAAACGAGATCTTTCCCGTCCGGAAAGACTCCCATTCGTCAAGCGTAACCTCGGAGCAGATTCCCCGATTCGACAGCAGGAGTAGCGCAAACGTGAGAAGCCATACGTGCAGGTTCATCACGCGGAACTCGACCGCAATCGTATTGCAATGTCCAGAGAGATTCGCAGATAGGTCAGGTTTACATCAGTCCCTGCGTGCTGCAAGTACCCCACCTGCATGGCGTGCATACAGCCCGCGGAGATCCCGGGTATAGGTTTCCAGTGTGCGCACCCCTGGCGGGTGATCGGGTTGCAGCCGGACCAATGCGGTGGCGAGATGCAGTTCGATCAGAGACTGGTTTCGGAAACGGGTTTCAATTTCACTGTCGGTGGCCGTTGCATCCCGTTCTTCCTGTGTGGTGATGGCATGGCCGGTGACTCCTTCCCGAGTCAGAAGATGTTCAAGTGCGGATGTCCCAGCCGCATCCCCCAGTTCCGTGAAGGCATCACAAAGGGCCCGAACATGGGAGAAGGTGAGGGGAGCCGGTAGCGCTTCCGCTTTTGCAGCAAGCATCTCCGCAGCCTCTTGGTCTCCGCAGCGTCCCAGGGCGATGATGCGTGAATCCAGCGGGCTCATGCTGGCGCCGAACTGTCCCATGCCGGTATAATCCCATCCCTGATCCCAGGGCATGGCCGCCACATCGGCTTTGAGGGATTCGACACCGGATGCATTGCCGAGGATGCCGAGGACAAAGGCGTAAAATCGTTTGGCGGCCTCGTCATCGGCCTCCGCAAACGCTGTGCTCAGGCGTGCGTCCCGTTCTGCATCCGGGAGGGTAAACAACCGGTCAATCCGATCTGGTTCTTCCGGAGCCTGTTTCAGGGCATCCGCAATCTCCGATTCCGGCAGCGGGAACGAATCTGCAGCCCCTTTGACGTCGGGATCGAGAATGCCGCATGCCACTAAATGGGACTGGATTTCCTCCAGGTTGAGCTCCCGAATGTTGCCTGTGGGAGTCTTTGCCGCAATCACTCCGGCCGCATACCCTTGATTCTGAACGTCCGCCTGCATGCGGATCACCGGCATGGCATCCCGGTGGGCACTGATGCCCAATCCGGTGACCAGCACTCCGTCAATGCCTTTTGGAAGCAGTGCCCGCAGGGGAATGTAGGCTTCCAGGGGATCGTGGTCGGGCGGGACAATCATAAACAGGGGATGCAGGGTATACCCGTGGGTGTCAAAATTACTTCGGGCTTTGACAATGGTGTCCGGAAACACTCGTCCCAGGCGGATGTCCATGGGGCTGACCTCCACCTCTCCTACAATCCGTCGACGCTCCCGGCTGTCGATGAGCTGACCGGCATCAAATGCGGTTTTAAATTTTCTCCGTGCGGTCACATGAGCACTGGCGGCGTCATCCGCATTGCTTTCATCGATAAAGTCGTAATCGGTATTGTGATAATCCTCCCGCGGATTCCGGCCAGGCAGGCCGGTTCCCTGCACCGCCAGTTTCCCCTGACCCGTCTCCACCATCTCCGCCCCGGCTCTGGCCGCGACCTCTCCGGCTCCGGTGGCATCCACCACGCATCCGGCGTTGATGGTGATGGGACCCTGTGGAGACGACAGGATCGCACCGGTCACGCGGTTTCCGTCCGTCAGCACATCCACCAGGGAGGTTTTGTACCAAATCGATCCGCCCGCATGGGTAATTTGCTCGTGATACCACTGCATCTTCGCTTCAATGTCCCAGCCGTTTTCCACGATCCGGCTGGTGCGGTCATCCGCCCCGGCATCCACTTCTGCGGTAAAGCCAACCCGGTTGCCGAACCAGTAGCGTCCGATCAATCCCAGCGTTCCGACTCCACCCAGACCGGACAACACTTCCGCCACCAGGGTCTTGGCTCCGGTACGTGCCGCTCCCACTCCAGCCGGTGCTCCGCCTGTCCCCCCTCCCACAACCAGAACATCCATGTCCAGAACCGGGGAAGGTTGCGGCTTGAGGGTGATGGGATCGGCCTCGGTCTGCATCCAGGTCTTTGCCAACAGTCTGCCCCATTTCAGTGCTGTATCTGGACGTTCAAGCTGACTGCGGGTTCCGGGATCCACGTTTATCACGGAACCGGTGGCAGCCAGGCGACCACCAAGGGTTATCGCGGCTTCAAGCGGAATGTTCTCCACCTCGCCTTCCGCTTTTACGGCTGCAGACTCCGGAGCCAACCGTTCGCCGGTCCAGGCGGACACTCCGTCGGCAGACTGATCCTGGCCCGGACGGTAGGCGTTCATCCGCATGTCCTGCTCCAGAGTCATCCATGCCTCCCATGATCCATCCACCAGCGGCAGTTGACGGAAGGTGACCCACAGCGGTTTGCGGAAGGTTTGTGTGTCCGCTGTGAACTCAACTGCGCCCTCCTGCGTCCATTCCGCATCCCCCTCGGGATCTCCTCCAATCACCCTGCGCGATACCGTGACCTGTTCGAGCGGTGGGGTCAGAGGAACGCCTGCCATACGAACGAGATCTCCGCGCACTGTGGCATCAAGAAATTGTGTGGCGTGCAGGGAGCGGATTCCGGAACGGGTCTGCACATCGAGTTGCCCCACTCCGTCCTGAATCGTGAGGGAAACCGGTGCCGCGCAAAGCAATACCGGAATGTCTGCTTCCCGAAGCACCTGGTCCAGCTCATACTTGAGATGCATGGGACGAAGGGCGAGACCCGATTCCACGGCGGTTCCCAGGAGGCGGTTTGCCAGAGGAATGGTGAGATCGGCATCGGGAGGAACGGCAAGGCGCATGCTGTCACAGAGATCTTCCCCAAGGTAACTGCGGTGGGTCATTACCAGCACTTCTTTCCCTGCTTTGCGAAATTCCAATGCGGCTGCGATTCCAGGAAGCGAGCCTCCCACGATCAGGATGTCAAAGGTGTCCATGCAGAACGTCTACCCCAGACCGACAACCTTCTGAAGCATGTTTGCTTGCATAAATTACATAAATAATTACAAAATAAGGACAAAATGTCTGTAACCTCTTCCTTTCATCCGGTGGAAATTCTGGATCCCCGTCATGTACGGACGGAGCTTATTTGGGCCAACGAGCGGGAAGTGGAACCCGCATAT
Organism: Verrucomicrobia bacterium UBA6053; assembly: GCA_002429065.1. Lineage (GTDB taxonomy): Bacteria > Verrucomicrobiota > Kiritimatiellia > SS1-B-03-39 > UBA6053 > UBA6053. Next base: position 35,037 of record DIYN01000004.1, read on the forward strand.
TATCATCTCCGCTTTCAGGTACAGAATGAAACCTCCTGCTTGGGCATCCTGCATGGGGAACTTCGTTACAGATTAGGAACACAACAGGAAACCATCGGGCCCGGGCAATGGTGTTTTCCCGGGTCCGGGAGACCGGAACTGCAGTTTAAACCCGGTACCCGAATTACATCCATACGGTTCCGTCTCCTTCACTTGCAGGGAGGGCGGATTTTTCCACAGCCTCACCCGCTTTCTGTCCAGGGAGAAGACGCAGAGGTGTTGGGGGAGGCGGTCCGGCCTTTGATTCATCGGCTGGAAATGTGGCCGCGGTCCGGCTCCTTGCTTCTGGGGCGGGATAGGATTCCATTGGCGGATAATCTCGACATTGAGGCCGATTTCCTGCGTTGGCTTGCTTTGTACTGCCGGGTGATGCGGCGTGTCGGCCAGGAAATGCGGCCACGTCGGGACCGCGATGAACGGGTGATGCGGGCCATGGATCTGATCGAACAGCATCTCATGCGGGACCCCTGGAGCGAAGAGGCCCTGGCTGCGACCTGCGGGGTCAGCGTGCGGCACCTTCGACGTCTCTTTCAGGACGCAACAGGACAATCACCACGAGATCTCTATCAACAGCGAAGACTCGAACTCGCCCGTCACGGGGTGGGAGAGACCGTGATTCCCTTCAAAGAACTGGCCTTCGAACTTGGTTTTCGTGCCCCCTCGCATTTTACGAACTGGTTTCGGACCCAGGAAGGGACCTCTCCCCGAGTGTTCCGAAAAGCAGGCAGAGCGTGAGCAGGAATCGGACGCAACACCTCAAACAAGTGCGTCCAGCAGGCCTTAAACTACCTTATGGCCTTTTCCATATAAGAAGGCTCCCGAATGAAAGGACCACCATGAGGAGGGTATGAGGCTCCGGGACGGTGACATAAATCCAGTCGGCAAGTTCTGCGACATTTGCGGCCCCGGAGAGTTCACCAAAACTGGCATCTGTACCCGCTGTGACATCCCAGGAACCTCCACCCAGTCCCCAGGAAGTCACTCCCGCGATGAGGTACTCACCAGGAGCATCAGGATTCTCGATGAAGTTGGGCCCTCCCGAATCTCCGGGTGCAGAATTCGCCTCATCCTGTCCGAGACCCAGTCCACCAATGCGGTTCTGGGCACTGAGGCCATTGTCAAAGTCGTAGACCAATGACAGGTTCTGGGCAGAAAATGTGGTATCCCATTCATTTTCCCCCCAGCGTTTTCTTCCGGAACTAATGGTGTCCCCTGTATCTCCCGTTCCGGACCGCCCATATCCGAAAAAAGTAAAGGACACCCCATTGTTCACAATATCAGCATAGTCCCCGTCAAAAATTCGATACCGGGGAATGGATGGATCCACCTCGACACCCAGATCAATGATCGCGATATCACCGCCACCGATGAGATCTCCCCCGAAATCGGGAAACACGGTGACAGCATCATTCCGAAAGTTATAGGTGATATCTCCTCCCGACAGTTCAAAAATCGCCCGGCTGTTTCCGGTTGAGCTGACATTGTTGACACCGCTGTTGTCCGCCACACTATGACCGGCTGTCAGGATATGCTGACCTGTCCATAACAGAGCACCTGTTGATCGGAACGTGCCGCCTCCCGATTCCCGTACCAGAAGTTCCATGACGCCGTCGTGGTTAATCCCATTCACGGATACACCCTTACTGGTCCGGTAATCAGATTCATCTGTTCCATTCGCAGCGGAAACAACCACCGCTCGTAAGGGAGACGCAAGAACAAGCATCGCGGAGGCTGCCGAAACAGATCGTTTAAAAAAGGAAAATGTGGTCATGACGCCGAAAATCTATGTATTTTTTGGATAAAAGTTTATGGTTTTTTCCAATATTTTGTTTCTCCAACCGAATGTCCTGGAAGGGAAGGCAAAGAGAGGTTCCTTATCGCTCTGCGGTACTGGCACTTCGGACGAGCTGAAGAAACTCATTCCGATATCCAAGAGGGTCCTCCCCCCGGCTGGCCGCCACGGAATCCTCGATGGTTTTGAGAGTCATCCCCTCCCGGAAATCCGGATCTCTCAGCCACAGACCGAATGCAGCCACGGATGCCGCAAACTGGAAATCGGGATCTTTTTGCAGACCATCCGGATCGAAGGCATTCCCGTGGAGCACAACCTCCTGTTTGACCGACACCTCTCCATCCGGTTGTTTGTGCCGCAGTTTCAAGGTCAGGAATTCGGAACGATCCCCGACGTCTTCCCGTGGCGTCGAATATTTGAGTGGGTCCACATCCGGAGCTTCATCCGGAACCTCGCCACCGGAAGGAATCAGTTCGTAAAGTGCCGTTACCTGATGACCTGCTCCGATTTCACCTGCATCCACCTTGTCGTTATTGAAGTCTTCTTTTCGCAGTAGCCGGTTTTCGTATCCGATGAGTTTATAAGCCGAAATCATGGCCGGGTTGAACTCCACCTGGA
>DIYN01000004.1:37555-38824 GCA_002429065.1 Verrucomicrobia bacterium UBA6053
TTGAACTCCACCTGGATTTTCACATCTTTTGCGATGGTCACGAGGGTCCCCAGCAGTTCCGTCACCAGAACTTTCTGAGCCTCCTGATAGGTGTCGATGTAGGCGTAATTTCCGTTGCCTTTGTTGGACAGGCTTTCGAGGGTGCTGTCTTTGTAGTTCCCCATCCCGAACCCCAACACGGAAAGCTGCACCCCGTTTTTTGCTTTTTCCTGAATGAGCGTCTCCAAATCACCCCGTTGCACGATTCCGACATTAAAATCACCATCTGTGCAGAGGATCACCCGGTTGACACCCCCTTCGATCAGATGTTCTTCCGCAGTGCGATACGCAAGCTGGATCCCTGCACCGCCAGCCGTGCCGCCTCCAGCCCGAAGGCGGTCCAATGCATCCATGATTTCTTTGCTCTCGTTGCCAGCGGTTGAGGGGAGGACAAGACCTGCCGCACCTGCATAGACCACAATCGCCACCCGGTCGTGTTCCTGCAGCTGCCGCACCAGCGTTTTCATGGCCCGTTTCACCAGTGGTAATTTCGTTTCCATTGCCATCGAGCCGGACACATCCAGAAGAAACACCAGATTCAAAGGGGGGCGATCAGATATGGGGATGTCTTTTCCCTGCAGTGCAATTCGCAACAGGTGATGGTCCGGAGCCCAGGGACATGTCGCCAGGGCCATGTGAGTGCCAAACGGGTGACCTCCCTCATGAACCGGGTACTCATATTGAAAGTAATTCACCAGTTCCTCGATGCGGATGGCATCTTTCGGTGGAAGCTCTCCCCGGGTCAGAAACCTTCGCATCACCGAGTAGGACGCGGTGTCCACATCGATGGAGAACGTGGATAAGGGGTGATCCTGCACACGTAGAAAGGGATTGTGTTCAATCGGTGCAAAGTCGTCCTGACTTGGACTGATGACATGTGGCCTCTGGCTTTCAAGCGACAGCATCGCCCCGCTGCCCATGGCCATGGGATTCTGCGCATACCGGTTCGAATAACACCCGGTAGTGACGAGAATCAGGAGAAGGGTGGGAACACCAGGAATGAGGCAAGGGAATCGGGGTCTATTCATGGAGAGGCGGCCGGAGTTGTATAAGTTGAGTTGACCCCATGATAGACACACCTGGAAGGTTGAAGAAGCACCAAATGGGTCTTGCTGCAGGAAATGCAGGCATAAGACGCAGGGATCCCTGCGTGGGGGTCCGATACACCCATCTGCCTGTGTCTGCAACCGTCATTCTGCCTGCTTACTCCAACTGCTGGAAGAAGTCGTT
>DIYN01000004.1:38888-41426 GCA_002429065.1 Verrucomicrobia bacterium UBA6053
TCCAACTGCTGGAAGAAGTCGTTTCCTTTGTCGTCGACCACGATGAAGGCGGGGAAATTTTCCACTTTGATTTTCCGAACCGCTTCCATGCCCAGCTCGGGAAAGGCCACGACTTCGACCTCTTTGATGTTGTCCTGTGCCAGAATCGCCGCAGGCCCACCGATGGAGCCGAGATAGAATCCTCCGTGGGCGTTGCAGGCATCGGTGACCGCCTGGCTGCGGTTTCCCTTGGCCAGCATCACCATGCTGCCTCCTTTGGACTGGAAGCGGTCCACATAGGGATCCATCCGGTTTGCGGTCGTGGGGCCGAAACTTCCGCTGGGCATGCCATCCGGGGTCTTGGCCGGGCCGGCGTAATAGATCGGATGATTCTGGAAGTACTCGGGCATCTCTTCACCCGCATCCAGCATTTCGTTGATTTTGGCGTGTGCAATGTCACGGGCCACAATCAGGGTACCGTTCAGGTTTAACCGGGTTTTGATGGGAAACCGGGTCAGCACTTCGCGAACCTTGTCCATGCCCTCGTCGAGGTTCACGGTGATGGGGGGGGCCATGTCGGGGGCCTCTTCCGGCAGGTACTTCTCGGGGCTGTACTCGAGCTGTTCCAGGAAGACACCGTCGGCGGTAATCTTCGCTTTGATGTTGCGGTCCGCACTGCAGCTCACGCCCAGTCCCACCGGACAGGAGGCGGCGTGACGCGGCATGCGGATGACGCGGACGTCGTGTGCAAAATATTTTCCGCCAAACTGGGCTCCGACTTTGGAGTTGGCGGCGATGTCGCCGATTTTCTTCTCCCATTCCGTATCCCGGAAGGCCCGTCCCCCCGCACTTCCGGTAGTCGGAAGATGATCCAGATACCCGCAAGAGGCCAGTTTGGTCAGCTTCATCGTGGTTTCGGCGGACGTCCCGCCGATGACCATGGCAATGTGATACGGAGGGCAGGCGGCGGTACCGAGATCCAACAGTTTCTGGGTGACAAATGTGGTCAGCGACTCTTCATTCAGGAGGCTTTTGGTCTGCTGGTAGAGGTAGGACTTGTTCGCGGACCCGCCGCCTTTGGCGATGAAGAGAAATTTATAGGCCTCCCCGTCATCTGCCAATAAATCGATCTGGGCTGGGAGATTGGTTTTGGTGTTGGCCTCTTCAAACATGGACAGGGGCGCAATCTGAGAGTAGCGCAGATTTTTTTCCTGATAGGTCTGATAAATTCCCCGGGACAACGCTTCCTCATCGCCTCCGCCTGTCCAGACCTGCTGTCCTTTCTTGCCGAATACAATCGCGGTGCCGGTGTCCTGACAGGAGGGAAGCTCACCCCCCTTGGCGACCACCGCATTCTGCAGCAGAGTGTAAATGACAAACCTGTCGTTGTCACTGGCCTCTGGGTCTCCCAGCTCCCGGGCCAGCATTTCCAGGTGAGCCGGACGCAGGTAAAAGGATACATCACTGAACGCCGCATAGGCTAGGTCGGTGAGAACCCTGGGCTCAATTTTCAGAACCGTTTTGCCGTCAAATTCCGCGGTGGAAACACCGTCAATGTCGAGTTTCCGGTACTGGGTGGTGTCATCGCCAAACTGAAGGGTGGGCTCGTAATTGAAGGGTTCCATGACGGCAGAATTCCGGGGTGTAGGTTAGGCAGAAATCAAATCGGACACCATGTATCTGAAATGAAGTCCAACTGTCAAGTGCAACCGGATTGGAAGCCTTTATTTACGATGATTCTTTTCCGAACACGCCATGAGATGAATTATGTTGCACGAATATAGTGTACACTGATATAGTGTGTTTATGAAAAATATCACCTTAAGTGCTGAGGAGGCTCAAATTGAACGCGCCCGTCACATTGCCCGGGAGAGGCACACATCGTTGAATCAGTTGTTTCGTGATTGGCTCGATGGACTGGACAACCGGCAGACCCAGGCAAAGGAGCATGTGAAGTTCGTTCGCGAGCATAGTGGCCGCCATCATGTGGGAGGACCTTATTCCCGGGATGAGTTCAATGAGCGATAAGGTTTTTGTCGATACCAACATCCTGGTCTACTGCTGGAACGATGATCAGCCTGAAAAACAGAATCGTGCGGAGGACCTTTTATCCAGCGGTCAGGCGGTTCTTTCCTGGCAGGTGATTCAGGAGTTCTGCAATGTGGCTCGCAATAAATTTCAACCCGCGATCCCGATTCCTGTTCTGGATCAGTATGTCACAGGTTTTTTGGATCCCATTTGCGCAGTCTATCCATCCCGCGGTCTCTGGTCTCAGGCGTTGCAGATTCACGCAAGCACCCAGTATGCGTTTTATGATGCTCTGATCGTGGCATCGGCAATCGCCTCCGGGGCATGCATTCTTTTCTCAGAGGATCTTCAGCACGGGAGACATGTCGATCGCTTGGAGATTCGCAATCCGTTTCTGGGACCATGACAACGGAGAGCGGGTGAGGTCACCCGCGCTCCTGTACATAGCCTGATGGACTCTCAATTCATGTACTTTGCAAAAAAGGACAGCATCTTCTCGGGGTGGTTTCCGAAATAGTTGTAGCCATCAAA
>DIYN01000004.1:41494-44101 GCA_002429065.1 Verrucomicrobia bacterium UBA6053
TAGTTGTAGCCATCAAAGCGTCGGGTGGTGCCTTCGATCCAGAAGAGCTCTTTTTCTTCGGAGCCGAGGAGGTCAAAGGTGGTTTGCCCGTCCCGTGGATTATCCGTCCACAGATCCTCTTTCACCTGGGACATGAAAATGGGCAGGGTGACGGAAGGAGCAAAGAGTTGCGGATTCATGTCCGCATTCCGGAACCCGCCCAGCTTCACCTGTTCGTGATCAATCACGTCCATGTAGTCCGCCACTCCCTGAAGTTTTGCGAATTCGGTCATCAATGCGGTCATGGACACCGCCAGCGGGCACATCAGACAGCGGACATGTTCGAAGAGTTCCGGGTGACGGTGAATGGCTTCAAACTGTGCGTTGGCGCCGGTGCAGCGGCTGAGCAAACCAACGGTCATGCCGGACAGAACCGGATGTGAATCCACTAACTGTTTCGCCCCGACACAGTCACGCCATTCGTAGCGGCCGATTCCGCAGATCCCTCCGTTTGCTGCACCGCTGTTCCCGTGGTTACGAAGGTCATACGCGAGGACATGGTATCCGGCATCGACCAAGTGTGCATAGGCTTTCACAAAATCAATTTCAATGTCATCCACTCCGCTCCAGGGTTCTCCCCAATGACCCGTAAAGCCGGACCGGCTCATGGGCATGGGATGATTGGCAATGATCAGTTTGTTCGAGCCTTCCGCCTTGAGCCACCACCCTTCGAGCGGGGTTCCATCGGAGGAGGGAAAGGTCACATCCTCCCAATCGTGAATGCCCCGTTCATCGGGTTTCAGATGAACAGGGGTACGGAACATGGGTCGAACGGCGAATTCGGCCAGGTATTTAATCACGGCGAGTTTTTCTTGCGGAATGTCAGTCATGGGAAGCTTCTCATTACAGGTGGAAAACAGTCTGAAAGGATACGTCCTGGCCGCGTTTCCCGAAATACACGTTTCTCCATGATCCTTGCCTATTTCTACAGCAGGATTTTCTTTCCGGATACGATCCTGTAGACTCCGCATGATGAATCCTGAACTGATAGCGCTGCTTGACAGCATGACCCCTAAAGAGGGAATCAACCTTACTCCGGTTGAGGAGGTGATATTGTATCGGACGGAGACGAGGATTAAAGACTCCATGTTCATGTACAACCCATGTGTGGTCTTTGTCGCCCAGGGATCCAAAACGGGGTACATCGCTGACAAACAGATCCGCTACGATCCCGATCACATGCTGGTCACGCCCGCCTGGGTCCCGTTTCGCTGTGATGCCGTCGGGGCTCCCGGCAAACCGTTTCTGGCCGTATCGATTCCCCTTTCTCACACATTGCTTGCGGACCTGATCCGGAAGCTTGAGCCCCGGGTTCTTCAGGAACCCGATGACCCGCTTGCTCTGTATACTGAACCGGTGACGGCCGAGTTGGCCGATGCGTTTCTCCGTCTGCTCCGCTGCCTGTCCACAGGAAACGCGCTCCGGGCTCTACCGCCGCTTCTGATTCAGGAGATTGCCATTCATGTCCTGCAGGGCGAATCCGCCGGCGTTCTCTTTAACCTGTTCTCCAGAAAGAAGGGGCATGTGCGCATTCTGCGTTCGCTGCAGGTGATCCACGAAGAGTATTCCGGAAAGCTGGACATCCCTTCTCTGGCTGCATTGGAGGGGATGAGTGTCTCCTCGTTTCATTCTCTGTTCAAACAGGCCACCGATCAGACGCCTCTTCAATACATCAAGCGCATCCGGTTGCACCGCGCCCGGGATCTCATTGTATTTGAGGGGAACAGCAGTACCGAATCCGCCTATGCCGTAGGGTACGAAAGCTTTCCCCAATTCAGTCGCGAATTTAAGCGGTACTTTGGGTATACTCCCAAGGAATCTCCGCAGTTGTATCCGGTGCCAAGTTGAGCGTTTTCTGCGGGTGAGGTCACCCGCACTCCGTTATGGGCTCTGCTCGGGTAATGCGATCCCCTCAGGACCCCTTGCGGCCAGTTCCCGTACGGCATCTGAGTAGGCAGGGCCTTTCTCTTGAATGTATTCCAGGAACATCTGGTGCGTTTTTTCCTGAGGACCATCGGCGATGTCGGAGACTTCCCTCACGGTCACGAAAGGGATCGACAACTCACGGGCCAGCAGGGCCAGAGCCGCAGTCTCCATATCCACGGCCACGGCATGCGGACTGACATGTACCGTCCTGTCCACAAACCGGTCGCCGCTGATGAGGGTACCCCGAACCGGAGAAGGAACGGATGCCAATGGAATTTCCGGCAGCTTCAGCGGACAATGCATGGCGTATCCATGACCGAGGGGAATATCCAAATCGTTGAGATACAGATCCCATTGCTCGGTGGTATCCGCCTGCACCAGTGCACCTTGGGGAGTACCGTTCAGTCCGCCACAGAACCCGACGGAAACAATCATTTCAATCGGCGTGTCGCGCAAATGTGCTGCTACCTGTGAGACCGCCAGCACTTTGCCAATGCCGGTCTGAATCAGGAGGACATTGTCCGGGATCTCCCCGCGCGGTTTTTCCTCCGGCATAGCATAGGTGACTGCAATCATTTTATTCCCAACTGGTGTTGTAGGTTTTATTCGTAATACTGATTTTTTCGATACCGATACCGATAC
>DIYN01000004.1:44175-44738 GCA_002429065.1 Verrucomicrobia bacterium UBA6053
ACCGATACCGATACCGATACCGAAAGAAGATTTGCTTAAACAATATCCTCCCAATCGCTATCGGTATCGTAATCGGGATCGATTCCATATTCAGGAGAATCCTCCTTCACCACATATCCTCGTTTACCTAAACGGGTCAACATCGCCACGATACGTTCGATCTCATTCTTCTTCTCACGGCTCTGCGAAGGGTCCAGAGCCTTTCCGACAACCAAAACATCCTGAATGGCCGCACACTCTAAAGCCGACCCCCTTGCGATTTCAAAAAACTTTCTTCGATCTGCATCGGTCGTTTTCCCATTCCCCTCGGCAATGTTCAACGGAATCGATTGGCTCGCCCGTAACCATTGATCTCGGACATGACGATGGCTTCCATTCAACGTTTCGGCATAGCTGAACACCCAAGCCACATACTCGATTGCCAACCGGTACACATCCAGTTTTTCGTGTCCTAATGACATGACCGATCCCGATGTGGGTTAGCTTGCCGGCATATCCAAAAAGTTCTGCATCATCTTCATGCCTTCTTCGGTGAGGACCGATTCCGGGTGGAACTGGACACC
>DIYN01000004.1:44800-45285 GCA_002429065.1 Verrucomicrobia bacterium UBA6053
GATTCCGGGTGGAACTGGACACCAAACACCGGGAGTTCGGTATGTTGAAGTCCCATGATTTCGCCTTCTTCAGTCCAGGCGGTTACACGGAGGCAGTCCGGCAGGCTTTCGCGTTCCACAATCAAAGAGTGATAACGGGTGGCATCGAAAGGATCCGGCATACCGGCGAACACACTGGTGTTGTCATGATGAATCGGACTGGTTTTTCCGTGCATCAGCCGGTCCGCCCGTACCACCTTGCCGCCGAAGGCGTGTCCGATGGATTGATGGCCGAGACACACCCCGAACACCGGCATCCGGGTGGAGAAATGCTGGATGACGTCGACACTGATACCCGCCTCGGCCGGACTGCAGGGACCCGGGCTGACCAGAATGCGTTCCGGCTTCAGGGCCTCAATCCCGGCAATGTCGATTTCATCATTCCGTTCCACATGCACCTCCGCGCCAAGGACGCCCAGGTACTGCACCAGATTGTAGGTGAAGCT
>DIYN01000004.1:45369-45883 GCA_002429065.1 Verrucomicrobia bacterium UBA6053
AAGCTGTCGTAGTTATCGATGACGAGAATCATGGCCGTTCCTCCTGAGAGTGTCCACGGGCGAGGGCGAGGGCCCTCATCATGCCTTTGGCTTTGTTCACCGTTTCTTCAAATTCGCTGGCAGGAACGGAGTCCGCCACCAGTCCGGCTCCCGCCTGCACAAAGGTCCGGTCACCGGCAAAGAAGCAGGTGCGGATGGTGATGCAGCAGTCGAGGTTTCCGTCGAACCCGAAGTATCCCACTGCACCGCCATAGGGGCCGCGTCGGTCTGGTTCCAGTTCCGCGATGATTTCCATGGCCCGGATTTTTGGCGCTCCACTCAAGGTGCCGGCCGGAAAGGTCGCCCGCATCAGGTCATAGGAGCTCTGGTCCCCGCGGAGTGTTCCCCGCACGTTTGACACGATGTGCATCACATGACTGTAGCGTTCGATGACCATGAACTCCGAGACCTTCACCGAGCCCCAGTCGCAGACCCGTCCGATGTCGTTACGGGCAAGGTCGACCAGCATCACGTG
>DIYN01000004.1:45947-46167 GCA_002429065.1 Verrucomicrobia bacterium UBA6053
GCAAGGTCGACCAGCATCACGTGTTCAGCACGTTCTTTCGGGTCGGCGAGGAGATCTTCTTCCAATGCCACATCCTCCGCTTCGGTGGCACCGCGTTTCCGGGTGCCGGCGATGGGCCGGATGTCCACCTGACCGTCTTCGTGGCGGACATGGACCTCTGGAGAGGAGCCGGCCAGTGCCACTTCGCCCAGCTCCAGGCAGAACATGTAGGGGGAGGGAT
>DIYN01000004.1:46240-46884 GCA_002429065.1 Verrucomicrobia bacterium UBA6053
AACATGTAGGGGGAGGGATTCACCGAGCGGAGGGCGCGGTACACCTGCAGCGGGTCGTCACGGCCCTCCACCTCGAAGCGCTGCGAGAGGACGACTTGGATAATGTCCCCTGCCTTGATGTACTCGCGGGAGGTGTCCACTGCGGCTTCAAAGGACTCACGCTTGGTGTTGGAGGTAAAGGGAAGGTCGGCCTCCGGCAGATGCGCATCGAGAATCCGGCGGGGCAGGGAGGTCTGCAGCAGCACGGCCAGTTTGTCCAGCCGGACCAGGGCATCGTCGTAGGCTGCTTTCGGATCCTCTTCGACAAAGGCATTGGCCACCAGTTTCATGGTGTGGCGTACCTGATCGAACAGAATCACGGTGTCGGCAATGAGAAACACCATGTCCGGGAAGTCGAGTCCCGGTGTCTCAGACAGAGGGACCTTGTCAAACTGGGCTACCGCATCGTAGCCGAGGAAGCCAACCGCGCCTCCTGTAAACCGGGGCAGGGTGTCATCCGGCACCGGCTTGTAGGCCGACATCAACTCCTGGAGAACTGCCAGAGGGTCAACATCCTCAAACGTGGTGACCTCACCGTCAACGTGATACTCGGCGGTGCGCCCTTTGGCCGTGAGAATGCCGCGGGGCATTCCACCCAGCATGGA
>DIYN01000004.1:46943-47620 GCA_002429065.1 Verrucomicrobia bacterium UBA6053
CGGGGCATTCCACCCAGCATGGAGTAGCGACCGATGTTTTCGCCGCCTTCGACCGATTCGAGGAGGAAGGTGCAGGCCTCCGGATCTTCGGTCCGGAGGGCGGTGCGGAGTTTTTCATAGGCGGAGACCGGCGTGTCCTGGTCGGCCAGGACTTCCCGCACCACGGGGATCAGATTGCCGTGTGAGGCGCGGTCTTTGAATTCAGAAAAAGAAGGGGTGATCATAAGAAAAAACAAAAGAGAGGTGAAAAAAAGAAAACCCGGAATGCGTTAGGCATGCCGGGGCTGTCCGTGTTCGAGGTGTAGCGTCACCATCGACCGGTTCCCGGAGGGCATTTCCACCATCGCGTTGCGTTGATCATGGAACCGTCCATAAAGCGGCGTCTCCGGAATGACAAGCGGATTCGGCTGGGAACAGGATCGCTCCATGTGGAGGGAGCAAGGATATGCCGAATGGAGAGTGGAGGGCATTTTTCTAAGAAAGATTGCTCTCACTTCGTCCCTAGGATGAAACGGCTCTCTCATTTCAACTTCCGGACTCTGATCATGCGACCCCATCCCTTTCTGTTCTGTTTTCTTTTCATGGTGGTAGGCTTACCCCTTTTCGCACGGTGGGGGTTCATTCCCCTCGAGACTCTGGTGAAGGAAAATCCACTGATTGTATCCGGGACCATTGTG
>DIYN01000004.1:47696-47927 GCA_002429065.1 Verrucomicrobia bacterium UBA6053
CGGGACCATTGTGGAGGTGAAGGTGAACCCAGGTCCGGAGGACCCGGAAGGTGCTCAACTCATGGACACGGGTTGGATCAAAGTGGAGGCGGTTCTCAAGAACTCGCTCAAGGGCAAAGACGTCAACACCGGGGACCGGCTGCCTTTGCTCTTCCCATCGCAGAATCGAAAGATCATCATCTCAACAGATGTTGTATACCGGAAAGGGCAGTCGGGTATCTGGATTCTGGA